>NZ_PDJC01000001.1:1200000-2400000 GCF_002563675.1 Propionicimonas paludicola
GTTGGGGTAGCTGCCATGCCTCGAAACTATCGGCTGCGCGGTCGCGAATCAAACATATGTTCGAGCGTGTCTGGGGCTGATCCGGCCGGTCCGAAAAGTGTCAGAGCCGGGCAGCAGGATCAGTATCAGCCCGACACGCTACGAACAAATGTTCGATAAGGCTTGCATCTGACGGCGCGGGGCACTAGAACAGTATCGAACACACGTTCGAGGAAAGGGGCAGGCGATGAGCGCTCTAGCGATCACCGAGGCAGTGGACACCACGTGGGCCGAGGTTCCGAGTGTATGTCCGGCCGCGGAGCTCCGCCTGGTCCCGGCGGCGCCGTCCGTCCCGTCCGCGGGGGCGTCCGGCTGGCAGTTGACCGAGCGCGGCATCGCCGTGGCGGTGATCGGCTCGCTGATGGTGTTCCTGACCGGCTTGGTCGTGCTGGTCGGCGCCTTCCTTGCCGTCCCGGATCGGCCGCTCGACGGCACTTCCGCTGCCGCCGCCTCGATCTCGGTGCAGCAGTGATCTGCTCCTGATTGGCAACAGGGGGTCGGTGGGCACATCTGCCCCGTGGTGGCCCGCGACACGCCCTCAGGGCTGTCTTGCTTGTGGTCGAGACTCTGCGTAACCTCTACATGTAGTAGTTACAGCAATGTGGTTTGTCCACAAATTGTGGTTCTTACTCCACAGTTCGTCCACATCCCCATCCACCGCCGCCACGACTGAGAAGGAGCGCCGGATGCACTGCCCGTTCTGCCGGCACACCGACACCCGAGTCCTCGATTCCCGCGTAGCCGAGGACGGCACCAGCATTCGCCGTCGTCGGCAGTGCCCGCTCTGCGAGCGCCGGTTCACGACGCTTGAGCAGATGCAGCTGGTCGTGGTCAAGCGCTCGGGAGTGGTCGAGCCCTTCTCCCGCGAGAAGGTGATCACCGGAGTCGCGAAGGCCTGCAAGGGCCGTCCGGTTTCGGAGAGCGATCTGGCTCGCCTCGGCCAACGGGTCGAAGAGACGCTGCGCGCGTCCGGGCAAGCCGAGATTCCGGCCGACGAGGTCGGCCTGACCATCTTGGGCCCGCTGAGCGAGCTGGATCCGGTGGCGTACCTGCGGTTCGCCAGCGTGTACAAGCACTACGACACGGTCGAAGACTTCGAGACCGAGATCGACAACCTGCGCCGGGCGGCGCTGGTCACCAACTGAAGCGTCGAAGACACACCTCCCACCCTACGAAAGGCAGTTCACCCATGACCGAGACCGCGAAAGCCGCCACTAAGGGCGGTCGGAAGTCGCCCGGGCTGAAGATCAGCCCGGTGTTCACCACCCCCGGGGTGCACCCTTATGACGAGGTCACCTGGGAGTCGCGCGATGTCGTGCAGACCAACTGGAAGACCGGTGAGACCGTCTTCGAGCAGCGCGCGGTGGAGTTCCCCGACTTCTGGAGCGTCAACGCGTCCACCATCGTCACCACGAAGTACTTCCGCGGCGCACTGGGCACCGCGGCTCGTGAGACCAGCCTCAAGGCGCTGATCGACCGGGTGGTGACCACCTACCGCAAGGCCGGGGAGGATTACGGCTACTTCGCCGCTCCCGAGGACGCGGAGGTGTTCGAGCAGGAGCTGCGCTGGATGCTGCTGCACCAGTACTTCAGCTTCAACTCCCCGGTCTGGTTCAACGTGGGCACCACCAGCCCGCAGCAGGTCAGCGCCTGCTTCATCTTGTCGGTCGACGACTCGATGGACTCGATCCTGAACTGGTACAAGGAAGAGGGCTTCATCTTCAAGGGCGGCTCCGGTGCCGGCCTGAACCTGTCTCGGATCCGTTCCAGCAAGGAGCTGCTGTCTTCCGGCGGCACGGCCTCTGGCCCGGTTTCCTTCATGCGTGGCGCGGACGCGTCCGCAGGCACCATCAAGTCCGGCGGGGCCACCCGGCGCGCGGCGAAGATGGTCGTGCTGGACGTCGATCACCCCGACATCGAGGAGTTCGTCGAGACCAAGGCTCGCGAAGAGGACAAGATTCGCGCCCTGCGTGATGCCGGCTTCGACATGGACCTGGGCGGCAAGGACATCGTCAGCGTCCAGTATCAGAACGCCAACAACTCGGTCCGGGTCAGTGACGAGTTCATGCGTGCTGTCGTGGACGGCACCGAGTTCGGGCTGCGGGCCCGGATGACCGGCGAGGTGATCGAGACCATCGACGCTCGTCAGCTGTTCGACAAGATCGCCAAGGCGGCCTGGGAGTGCGCCGATCCGGGGCTGCAGTACGACGACACGATCAACGCCTGGCACACCAACCCGGAGTCCGGCCGGATCAACGCGTCCAACCCGTGCAGCGAGTACATGAGCCTGGACAACTCGTCCTGCAACCTGGCCAGCCTGAACCTGCTGAAGTTCCTGCGTGATGACGACACCTTCGATGTGGCCAAGTTCGTCAAGGCCGTCGAGCTGATCATCACGGCCATGGACATCTCGATCTGCTTCGCCGACTTCCCGACCGAGGCGATCGGCGAGACCACCCGCAACTACCGCCAGCTGGGCATCGGCTACGCCAACCTGGGTGCGCTGCTGATGGCAGTCGGACGGGGCTACGACTCCGACGGTGGCCGGGCCCTGGCCGCGGCGATCACCTCGCTGATGACCGGCACCTCCTACCGTCGCTCGGCCGAGCTGGCCTCGGTGGTCGGCGCCTACGCCGGCTACGCCCGCAACGCGTCCGCGCATCAGCGGGTGATGCGCAAGCACCAGGCCGCCAACGACGACCTGCGCACCTACGCCCCGATCGATGAGCAGATCCACGCCGCTGCCACCACCGAGTGGGATCAGGTGGTCAAGCTGGGCGCCAAGGATGGTTTCCGCAACGCCCAGGCCTCGGTGCTGGCCCCGACCGGCACCATCGGCTTCATGATGGACTGCGACACCACCGGAATCGAGCCGGACTTCTCGCTGGTGAAGTTCAAGAAGCTGGTCGGCGGTGGCTCCATGCAGATCGTCAACCAGACGATCCCGCGGGCGCTGGAGAAGCTCGGCTACCCGGCCGAGACCGTCGAGGCCATCGTCGAGTTCATCTCCACCAACGGCCACGTGGTCAACGCCCCGGGCCTGAAGCCGGAGCACTACGAGATCTTCGACACCGCCATGGGCCTGCGCTCGATCCGGCCGATGGGCCACGTCCGGATGATGGCTGCCGTGCAGCCGTTCCTGTCCGGTGCCATCTCCAAGACCGTCAACCTGCCCGAGACCGCCACGGTCGAAGAGATCGCCGATGTCTACCTGCAGGGCTGGCAGCTCGGCCTGAAGGCGCTGGCCGTCTACCGCGACAACTGCAAGGTCGGCCAGCCGCTGAGCGACGGCAAGAAGCCGGAGGAGATGGCCGAGGCCAAGGCCGCACCGGAAGTTCGGGTCGAGTACCGTCCCCGCCGCAACCGGCTGCCCAAGTCGCGGGTCAGCCGCACCACCTCCTTCTCGGTGGCCGGTGCCGAGGGCTACATGACCTCGGGGCAGTACGAGGACGGCAAGCTCGGTGAGGTCTTCCTGAAGCTCGGCAAGCAGGGTTCGACCCTGGCCGGCGTGATGGACGCCTTCTCGATCGCGGTCTCGATCGGCCTGCAGTACGGGGTGCCGCTGGAGCAGTTCGCCCAGAAGTTCACCAACCTGAAGTTCGAGCCGGCCGGTATGACCGACGACCCGGACGTCCGGATGGCGCAGTCGATCATGGACTACATCTTCCGCAGGCTGGCTCTGGATTACTTGTCCTTCGACGAGCGAGCCGAGCTGGGCATCTACACGGCCAGCGAGCGGGCTCGTTACGTGGAGACCGGCAAGTACCTGTCCGAAGAGGACGAGGCCGATCTGATCGAGTCCGAGTCGCTGAAGAACGATGCGGCTGACGACATCCAGGTGCACGCCGAGGGTCCGAACCAGCCGGCTCTGGTCGAGGTCGAGGCGCACTCCACCGCAGAGGTCCTGGAGAAGATCTCCGGGCTGAGCGTGGACGCCCCGCTGTGCCTCACCTGCGGCACCAAGATGCGCCGGTCCGGCTCCTGCTACATCTGCGAGGGTTGCGGCGCCACCAGCGGCTGCAGCTGAGTCAGGTCATTCAGCCTCAGTCTCGTCCTTCGTGACGAGGCTGAGGCTGATCCATGCCGGGGTGGCGGCAGGCTCAGGTTCGCTGGGCTTATCGGACGCCGTCTGTCCGGGAGTGGCCGGACGAATGGGGTCACCCATGGCGGCGCGCAACGCCTCGGCGATGGCATTGCCTTTCGACGGGTCGTACTTGCGGATCTCGGCCATGGTCGCATCCTAGGCGAGCCGGCTGTGCGGCGACGAGCCCTCGGTCAGGCCTTGGCGGCCCGGTGGTGTTGCCAGGTGATGTACCCGGCGATCAGGGCGACCACGGCCACCAGCGCACTGATGGCGCCGACGGGAGAAAGTGCGTACAGCCGGCCGAACAGATCCAGGCCCACGGTTCCGATGGTGGCGTAGATCAAGGCCCAGGCCAGCCCGCCCAGAGCCAGGGCCGGCAGGTAGTGGATCCAGCGCATCCGGGTGGCTCCGGCGGCCAGGTTGGCCAGGGTCTGGAAGCCGATGGTGAGGAACGACAGGCCCACCACCGGTGCCCCGTAACGGTCCACCCGCGCGCTTGCCGCAGCGAAGGCGGGGGAGTCGAGCAGCCTGGCCAGCCGGGTTTTGCGGGCACCATAGGCGGCCAGCCGTCCGACCAGGTAGGTGCTTCCGGCTCGCAGGACGACGATGGCGAAGAGCGCGGCGACGATCGCCGGGAACGGGACGTTCCACTTGGTCGGGTCCACCCGGCCTCCCTTGCTCGGCGAAGGGTTCATTCTAGTGGGAGGGGTACCCGGGCCGTACAGATCCACCTACGCATTGGCACCACGCCGAACGCCTTGTCAGGGCTTCCCGGGCGGAGCGGAGTACCATGCGCGAAATGGACTATCAAGGGCACTTGACCAGCCTGGCTGAGGACGAATGTCGCCAGCTGCTGGCCGAGCATTGCGTCGGTCGGGTGTGCTGGCTGGACGGCGAGCAGCTACAGGTGCTGCCGGTGACCTACGCCCTGCACGGCGACCAGATCGTGTTCACTGCCAACCCGGCCAGTGCGCTGGGTCGGCTGAGCGGTCCGGTGGAGGTCTGCTTCGAGGTGGACGACATCGACGAGCCGACCGCGTCCGGCTGGAGCGTGGTGGCCCGCGGCACCGCCGTGGGGTCCAGTTCCGGCACCCCGGGCGGGCTGGCTTTGCCTCGAGCCTGGGCGCCCGGTACCCATGAGTTCGCCGTGGTGATCACTCCGGCCGGATACTCCGGACGAGCGGTCTCCGGCGCCCTAGCGGAAAGCAGGTAATCAGCGTGACCACACAGTCCCCGGTTCGAGTGCTGGCCGGTTTCGACGGCTCCGACGACGCCTATGTGGCGCTGAGTTATGCCATCGCCGAAGCCAAGCATCGCGACGCCGACCTGGTGTTGGCTCACGCCATCGACGACATCGTCTTGAACAGCGCCTGGGGAGTGGTCTTCGATCCCGAGGAGATCAAGCTCAACGCGGCGGAGATGCTGGCCCGCGCCGTCGATGACGCCGTCGCTGCCGGGCTGGAACGCAGCCGGGTGCACACCGAAGTCGTCCTGGGTAACCCGGCGGCCGGCCTGACCAAGCTCAGCCAGAACGCCGCCGTGGTGGTCGTCGGCCGGCGTTCGAGCGAGCAGGGTGACAAGCCCTTCGTCGGCTCCACCACGCTGGGCGTGGTCGGCGCGTCCCACGCTCCGGTGATCGCGGTGTCGACCAGTGACGACCCCCATGAGCTGCGCACCGGGGTGATCGGGGTCGGAGTGGATACCTCGGCCCGCGGTGCCGACGCCCTGCGCTGGGCGCTGGCCGAAGCCAGGGATCACGGCGGACGGGTCGTGGTGATGAGCGTGTGCCGGGTTCCGTCGGGTCGATGGCTGCTCGGTGGTCAGCTGACCGTCGAGCAGCAGGACGCGGCGATCGAGGTGACCCGGCAGCGGGTTGCCGAACTGATCGACCAGCTGAGCCCGGAGTTCCCGGACGTCCCGGTGGACCTCGAGGTGTCCTGTGGCAGCCCGCTGGATGTCCTGACCGTCGAGAGCGCCGAACTGGACCTGCTGGTGCTCGAGGTGCACGCCTCGTTCCCGACCTACTCGGTCGGTGGGCTGATTCGTGGCTTGCTGGCGCATGGTCGGTGCCCGATCGGGACCATCACGCCCCGCTGAGCGGACTTCCGTCCGGCGGATCGGTAGTCTTGGCCGGCTATGGATCCCGAACTGCCTGAGCTTCACTTCGATGAGGCGCTGCCGATCAGCGCCCATGTCGAGGAGATCCGCAACGCCCTGATCGCCCACCAGGTGCTGATCGTGGCCGGCGAGACCGGCTCGGGCAAGACCACCCAACTGCCTAAGATCTGCCTGCTGGCCGGACGCCGCCAGATCGGCCACACCCAGCCCCGACGCCTGGCTGCCCGCAGCGTGGCCGCCCGGATGGCTGAGGAGCTGGGCGAGCCGCTGGGCCAGACGGTCGGCTTCCAGGTCCGGTTCTCCTCCCAGCGCAGCCGACAGACTCGGGTCAAGGTGATGACCGACGGCATCATGCTGGCCGAGATCTCCAAGGACCGGGAGCTGCGCCGCTACGACACGATCATCATCGACGAGGCCCACGAGCGCAGCCTGAACATCGACTTCCTACTCGGCTACCTCAAGCAGCTGCTGCCGCGGCGTCCCGATCTGAAGGTGATCATCACCTCGGCCACCATCGACACCCAGCGGTTCAGCGAGCACTTCGGCGGCGCACCGATCATCGAGGTGTCCGGACGCAGCTACCCGGTGGATCTGCGCTACCGGCCGGTGGCCGGAGCCGCCGATCAGCGCGACCGCGACCAGATCGACGCGATCTGTGACGCGGTTACCGAGCTGACCGCTCGGCTGGACGGCGACATCCTGGTCTTCTGCTCCGGGGAGCGGGAGATTCGCGATGCCGCCGACGCCATCAATGCCATGGACCTGCGGTTCACCGAAGTGGTGCCGTTGTACGCCCGGCTGTCGGCAGAGGAGCAGCATCGGGTCTTCGCGGCGCACACCGGACGCCGCATCGTGCTGGCCACCAATGTGGCCGAGACCTCGATCACGGTGCCCGGAATCCGGTTCGTGATCGACCCCGGCTTCGCCCGGATCTCCCGCTACTCGGCCCGGACCAAGGTGCAACGGTTGCCGATCGAGCCGATCTCGCAGGCCTCGGCCAACCAGCGGGCCGGCCGCTGCGGACGACTGGGGCCGGGCATCTGCATCCGGCTGTACAGCGAGGAGGACTTCGCGGCCCGTCCGGAGTTCACCCAGCCGGAGATCCTGCGGACGAACTTGGCCTCGGTCATCCTGCAGATGGCGGAGGCCGGACTCGGCGACGTGGAAGGCTTCCCGTTCGTCGAGCCCCCCGACGCCAGTCAGGTCCGCGACGGCGTCCGGCTACTCACCGAGCTGGGGGCGATCGCCGGACGTGACCGCGGCCACACCAAGACCGGAGTGCGACTGACCGCGATCGGGCGCAAGCTGGCCCGGCTTCCGGTCGACCCGCGACTGGGCCGGATGCTGATCGAAGCCGACCGGCTGGGCTGTCTGCGAGAGGTGCTGCCGATCGTGGCCGGGATCACGATTCCCGACGTTCGGGAGCGTCCACTGGACCAGGCCGCGACCGCAGATGCCCTGCATCGCCGCTTCTGGGCACCGCTGGGCGAGGGCGACCAGGCCAGCCCGGACGGCTCGGACGTGGCCGCGCTGCTCCGGCTGTGGCAGTACCTCAAGGCGCAACGCAAGGAGCTGTCCGGCAACGCCTTTCGGCGGATGTGCCGCGACGAGTATCTGAACTTCCTGCGGGTGCGGGAGTGGCAGGACCTGCACAGTCAGCTGCTGGAGGCCGGCAAGGAACTGGGCCTGCACCGCAACGATGCGCCGGCCGACCTGGATCGGGTGCACATCGCCATCCTGTCTGGCCTGGCCTCGCAGATCGGCCTGCTCGATCCGCTGAGCCTGGCCAAGCCGGAGCGGGGCCGGCGTCGGGGGCCGGCGGAGTACCTGGGCACCCGCGGGGCGCGGTTCGCGATCAACCCGGGATCCAGTGCGGCCCGCAGCAATCCCGAACTGGTGATGGCCGTCGAGCTGGTCGAGACCACGAGACTGTGGGCCCGAACCGTGGCACCGATCAAGGCCGAGTGGGTCGAGCAGGTGGCCGAGCACCTGATCAAGCGCAGCTACTCAGAGCCGCGCTGGTCGGCCAAGGGTGGGCAGTGCGTTGCCACCGAGCGGGTCACGCTGCTGGGCGTCCCGATCGTGGCCGGACGGACGGTCAGCTACGCGCGGATCGATCCGGTGGTGGCCCGCGAGGTCTTCATCCAGGCGGCCCTGGTCGAGGGCCAGTGGCGGACCCGGCATCACTTCTGGGCACGCAATCAGGCGGTCCGCGCCGAGGCCGAGGATCTGGCCGATCGGAACCGTCGTCGCGATCTGCTGGTCGACGACGCCACCATCGCCGCGTTCTACGCCGCTCGGGTCCCCGCCGACGTGGTCAGCGTCGCGCACTTCGATCGCTGGTGGTCCACGGCGCGGCGGCAGGATCCGCACCTGCTGGACCTGAGCGTGGACGATCTGGTCGACCCCGAGGTGGCCGTCGATCAGGGTGGCTTCCCGGACGTCTGGTCCACCGGTGACCTGGAACTCCCGATCGACTACGCCTTCGACCCGGGCAGCGGTCACGACGGTGTGACTGTCGAGGTGCCGCTGGCCAGGTTGGCCGGCCTCGACCCGGCCGAGTTCAGCTGGCAGGTGCCCGGGCTGCGCGCCCAGCTGGCCGCCGAGCTGCTGCGCGGCTTGCCCAAGCAGACCAGGACTCGGCTGGTGCCGGTGCCCGACACCGCAGCCCGCGCTCTGGCGTGGCTGGAGGATCAGCCCCGGGTCGCCGGCGAGCCGCTGTGGACCGCTCTGGGCCGAGCCGTGCAGGTGCTGGTCGGGGTGCAGGTGGCCGCCGGCGACTGGGCGCCGGACAAGGTGCCTGAGCATCTACAGGTCCGGTTCCGGATCCAGCAGCAGGGTGCGGCTCCGGTGGTGGGTCGTGATTTGGGGGAGCTGCAGCGCAGCCTGGCCCCGCGAGTGCAGCGCACGTTGAACGCTGCGGCCGCCCATGTGACTCACCCAGGTGCGACCCGCTGGGAGTTCGGCACGCTGCCGATCAGCGTCGAGGCCCCCGAACCGGTGCCGGTGGCATTGGTGGACCGGGTGGATCGGGTGGGGGTAGCGGTCTTCACCGATCTCGCGGAGGCGAGCCGGTCGCACCGGGCGGGGCTACGTCGGCTGATCGCCTTGACCACAGTGGACCCGACCAACTGGGTGGTCTCCCGGATGTCCAACCAGACCAAGCTGGCCTTGGCCACCTCGCCCTATCCGAGCGTGCCGACGCTGCTGGCCGATGCCCGGCTACGGGCGATCGGAGATCTGATGGATCGGGTCGGGGGACTGGCCGAGGTCCGCGATCAGGCTGGGCTGACTCGACTCACCGACGCGGTGCGCGGTGACGTGGCTGCGTTGATGGCGCAACTGGTCGACACCACGGCGACCGTGCTCACGCTGGCCGGGCAGGTGCGAGCGCAGTTGCCGCGGGCCGGTCAGGCCACGGCGACCGACGTGGCAGAGCAGTTGCGCGGGCTGGTCTTCGCCGGATTCATCGCGGCGACCTCGGCCAACGCCTGGCCACACCTGCCGCGGTACTTGCGGGGCGCGTTGCGCCGGCTGGAGACCGACGGCAGCAATCCGAAACGGGAGGCGGAGGCTGCGGCGGTCATCGCCGAACTGGAGGACGAGTATGGCCAGCTGTGCGACCGGATCACCGGGCCGCTCCCGGTCGAGGTGGCCGACCTGGGCTGGCTGCTGGAAGAGTTGCGAGTGAGCCTCTTTGCTCAGTCGCTGGGGACGTCCGTCCCGGTCTCGCCGAAGCGAGTGCGAGCCGCAGTGGCGGCTGCGGCTCGCAGTCTTGGAATCTAGGAGGGCTGCTTACACAACCCAGGCAGCTCGCCGGTCCCGCTCGGCGAGGAGCGGGACACGGCGGGTCCGCCGATCGTCACCGAGGAGGTGGTGGCGACCGAGGCTTCGGGGGGCATCTTCTTGACCGATGAGTTCGAGCTCAGCAATGAGGCGCTCGTAGTCGCGATCGGTCACACGTCGGCTCAACATGGGAAAATCATCTCGGGTTTTACTGTTCGGGACAAGCTGACTTTTCCGAACAATCGTTCGGCAATGCCTTATAATGTGGTCATGCTGGATTTGAACCGACTTCGCATCTTCCGTTCGGTGGTTGCCAGTGGCTCGGTGAACGACACCGCGCGGCTGCTGGGCTACACGCCATCCACCGTCAGTCAGCACCTGCACACCTTGGAGCGGGAGGTGGGTTTCCCGCTGGTGGAGCGGGTCGGACGCGGCATTCGTCCGACCGCAGCCGGCCACTCCCTGGCCGCAGCGAGCGCGCCGGTGCTGGAGGCCATGGCCGAGCTGGAAGCCCAGGCCCGCGACCTGCGGCACGGTGCTTCGACCCGACTGACCGTGCGCTCATTCGCCTCGGCGGCCTACACCTGGATGCCGGCCGTGGCCCGGACGCTCCGAGTGGAGTACCCGGAGATCGCCTTCGAGCTGTCGATCAACGAGGCCGACACCTCCGAGGCCGCCGGCCAGGCCGACATCGAGGTGCACACCGAGTTGCCGTCCGACCCGGTGGTGGTGCCTTCGGCCTATGCCCGGATCGAGCTGGCCACCGACGACTTCCTGGTGGCGCTCCCGCCCGACCATCCCAAGGCGGGCGCGGACACCATCGACCTGGCCGAGTTCGCCCAGGACGACTGGGTGCAGTACGACTTCCGTGATCCGATGGCGAACCGGCTCTACGAGCAGGCCTGTGCGCAGGCCGGCTTCACGCCGCGGTTGGCCGCACGAGCCCAGGACCACGTCACCGGGCTGGCCTTCGTTGCGGCCGGGGTCGGCATCGCCCTGGTGCCGCAGTTGGCACTGCGCTGGTCGGGCTTCGATGTGGCCTATGTGCGCCCGATCAACCCGACTCCGCAGCGTCGGATCGTGGCCCTGGTCCGAGACAGTGTGCGCAACAATGCCGCCGCCATGCGCGCGGTAGGCGTCCTGGCTGAACTGGGGCGCAAACTCCAGCGATGAGCCGGGTACAGTGGCGGAATGCTTGACCCACGGCAGCTGTACTCCTTGGACCCGGATCTGGCGGCGTCCTTGGGTGGCTCACGTCCGGCCCTCCTGCACCTGCTGGACGGGTACATCGACGCCGGCTCGGTGACCCACCAGGCCGCGGCGTATCTGCTCAGTGTCTGTGAGCACGAGGTGCTGGCCGAGTTCGATCACGATCAGCTTCACGACTATCGCTCGCGCCGGCCACAGCTGGTCTTCGACACCAACTCCTGGGTCTCGCTGACCGACTACTCGCTGGTCCTGCACCGACTGCTGGACGCCACCGGCAAGCCCTTCTTGCTGTTCACCGGCCCGGAGCCGGACACGCAGTGGAACCGGACGTGTGCGGCCGTGCTTGGTCTGGCCGAGCAGCTGCAGGTTTCCCGGCTGATCACCGTGTCCGGAGTGCCGATGGCGGTTCCGCACAGCCGTCCGACCCTGGTCACGGCACATGCCACCGACCCGGCCGTGGTCTCGGGCAACCCGATGTGGATCGACCGGGTGCAGCTTCCGGGCAGCTTCTCGCACGTCTTGGAGTACCGGGCCGGCCAGGCCGGTCTGCTGGCTCAGGGCTTCGTGGCCCACGTCCCGCACTACCTGGCGCAGGCCACCTTCCCGCAGGCCGTCCGGGCCGTGCTGGAGCGGGTCGCGGCTACCGCCGAGCTGACCATCGACTTCCAGCCGCTGGCCGAGCAGGCGGCAGCGAACCTGGCCACGATCGCAGCAGAGACCTCCGACGACGCCGAGTTCCCGGCCGTGGTCGCCGCTCTGGAAGAGCAGTACGACCGGCTGGCCGCCAATGGTGCCGCCTCGCTGCCCACGGCGGAGGAGATCGGTGCTGCCGTCGAGCAGTTCCTGGCCGAGCAGGATCCGCCCCCGGACTTCCGGAGATAGCCGGTGCCGGGCAGCGTCGCTGAGTTCATCAGCCTGCTCGAGCTGGAGCAGCTCTCCACCGACGAGTTCGTCGCGGTCGGAGCCGACCCGCAGTCAGGGATGTTGCAGCGGGTCTTCGGTGGCCAGGTGCTGGCTCAGGCGCTGACCGCCGGCTATCGGACCGTCGCCGATGATCGAGTCGCTCACTCGCTGGGCGCCTACTTCCTTCGGGCCGGAATCTTCGGCGTTCCGATCAGCTACCGGGTGGAGCGCACCCGGGACGGTGGCAGCTTCTCCACCCGGCGGGTGCTGGCCAGCCAGCAGGGCAAGCCGATCTTCTCGATGGTGGCCTCCTTCCACGTGGACGAGCCCGGGCTGGACCACTCCGATGTGATGCCACTGGACGTCCCCGCACCGGAGGACTGCCCGCCGCTGTCGGAGGTGCTCGGCGCCCGCGGCGGACGAGCTGCGGCGGCCTGGCAGAGCGAATGGGGAGTGATCGAGACCCGCTTCGCCTCGGACACCTCCAGCTTCGACCCCACAGCGCGCCGAGACGCCGAGATGAAGGTCTGGGTACGGGCCAGTAGTCCGCTGCCCGATGTCGGATGGTTGCACCAGGCGATGCTGGCGTACGCCAGCGACTTGACCCTGCTCGCGGTGAGCACGGTGCCGCATCCGGTGGAGTTCGCCGGCCCGAAGATGCAGGTGGCCTCGGTGAATCACTCGATGTGGTTCCACCGGCCGGCCCGCGCGGATGAGTGGCTGCTCTACGACCAGGTGTCGCCGTCGGCCTCGTCCGGGCTCGGCTTCAGCTTCGGGCGGATGTTCGCCGGTGGCGGGCTGGCCGCGTCCTGCGCCCAGGAGGGCCTGATCCGGCTGATCGACTAAACGGCGCCGGCCCCGGGCGAGCGCGGTGCCCGGGGCCGACGCCGTCGGCTTGGTGCTGCGGTCAGGCCGCTTCGGCCCCGCTGCGCAGCTTGTTGATCGCGTGCCGCTCGATCTGGCGGACCCGCTCGGCGGTGATTCCCCAGATCTCGGCGATGTCGGCGAGCTTGGCCTGACGGCCGTCCAGGAGCCCGTAGCGACGGCGGACGACATCAGCCGAGCGCTCGTCGAGAGTCTCCAGCATCGCCTCCAGCCGGGCCCGATCCTCGGCGTCCAACACGACTTCGTCGGGTCCGGGGGAGAGCTCACGGGCCAACAGATCACCCAGGGCGGTGTCGCCGTCCTCTTCGATCGGGGCGTCCAGGCTGACGTGGTCACGGGCCAGCCGGAGCAGATCGATGACCTGCTCCTCGGTGATCCCCAGCTCGGCGGCGATCTCGACCAGCTCCGGGTCGCGACCCAGGCGACGCTCCAGGGTGCGGCGGACCGCCGAGACCTGGTTCACCTGCTCGGCCACGTGCACCGGGAGCCGGACGATGCGTCCCTGCTGGGCGATGCCGCGGGAGATCGACTGACGCACCCACCAGGTGGCGTAGGTCGAGAACTTGAAGCCCTTGGTGTAGTCGAACTTCTCGACGGCCCGGATCAGGCCGGTGTTGCCTTCCTGGACCAGGTCGAGCAGCGGAAGCTGGGAGCGTCCGTATTTGCGAGCGACCGAGACGACCAGGCGCAGGTTCGCGGTGATGAACCGCTGCATGGCGCGTTCGCCCTCGTCGGCGATGGCGTGAAGCTCTTCGTCGGTGGCGTCGCCGCGGAGCCGGACTGCCTCTTCGGCGCTGATGGTGCCGTCGAGCAGGGCCTGGGCGAACCGACCGGCCTCGATCAGCCGAGCGAGCTCGACTTCCTCCGGCGCGGTGAGCAGCGGGGTCTTGGCGATCCCGTCGAGGTAGAGGCCGACTGCGTCCTTACCGTCGATGCCATCGGTGCTGCGGACTCGGTGTGCGGTAGCAATCACGTGAACTCCCTTTCGCTGTCTCACTCAGTACAACGTGTGGGAGGGGTGGTTTTGTGCCACTGACGTGGCCGAAGCTACCCAGAAGGCAACCTGGAGGGCCAGATCAAGACTGTGGTCTGATGTCCGCCCTACCTCAGCGGTAGGGGACACCACCGATCAGGGGCGAATCCGGTCCAACAGCCAGCCCCATTCGAAGGCGATGTCGTGCCAGGCCTGATAGCGGCCGGAGCGTCCGCCGTGCCCGGCCACCAGCTCAGTGCGTAGCAGCACCTCGCCGCCCGCGCTGTCGTGACGCAGCCGGGCCACCCACTTGGCCGGCTCGGTGATCTCGACCCGGGTGTCGTTCAGGTTGGCGGTGACCAGGATCGCCGGGTATCGGGCCGGGCGGATGTTCTCGTAGGGGGAGTAGCTGCGCATCAGCCGGTAGATCTTCGGGTCGTGCACCGGGTCGCCCCACTCCTCCCACTCCATCACGGTGAGCGGGAGGTCGGGGTTCAGGATCGTGTTCAGCGCGTCCACGAAGGGGACCGCGGCCAGAGCGGCCGCGCAGCAGCCCGGGTCCAGGTTGAGCACGGCTCCGATCAGCAGCCCGCCGGCGCTGCCGCCCTCGATGCCGAGCCGGTCACGGCTGGTGTAGCCGGCGCTGACCAGGTGGTCAGCACAGGCGAGGAAGTCGGTGAAGGTGTTCTGCTTGTGTTCCAGTCGGCCGTCTTCGTACCAGGAGCGACCCCGTTCACCGCCGCCGCGGACGTGCGCGATGGCGTAGACGCAGCCGCGGTCGAGCAGGCTGAGCCGGGCGATCGAGAACGACGGCGGAACGCTGACCTCGTAGGCGCCGTAGCCGTACAGCAGGCAGGGCGCGGTGCCGTCCAGGGGGGTGTCGGCCCGATAGACCAGCGAAATCGGGACTCGGGTGCCGTCGGCAGCGGTGGCCCACTCCCGGCGCTGCCGGTAGTCGCTGGGACGGTAGGGGCCGAGCTGGGGGTGGTCGAGCACGGGACGGGCCCGCAGCAGCCGCCGGGAGCCGTCCACCAGGCTGATCTCGATCACCTGATCCGGGGTCACCATCGACTGGTAGGCGATCCGAATCCGATCGGTGTCGGCCTCATCACCGTCGTCGGCGTCAACCTGATAGATCGGCTCGTCGAAGCCGAGTTCGGTCTCCGGACCGACATTGCCGTCCGCATCGCGATGCCGCAGGGTCACCGTGGCCAGCCCGTCGCGGCGCACGGCCGCCACCAGGCACCGGTCGTAGGCGGTCACGCCGAGCAGCCGGACGCCCTTCTCTCCCGGCCACAGCGAACGCCACTGCGCCACGCTGCGGCAGTCGAAGTCGGCCTCGGCGAGGGCGAAGTCCTCGGCATCACGGTTGTGGACGATGAAGAGCCGGTCGTTGGCGACCTCGACGTCGTACTCCAGCCCCTCGGTGCGTCCGCCGATGCTGAACAACTCAGCCCCAGGAACGGTGAGGTCGGCCAGCCAGCATTCGGTGGTGTTCTTGCTGGCCACGCTCACCACCAGCCAGCGATGGTTGCGGGAGGCGTCCACGCCGAGCCAGAACCGCTCGTCCGGCTCGGTCAACAGCAGTTCGTCGGGCTCGGTGCTACCCAGCCGATGCCGCCACAGCCGGTCCGGGCGCCAAGCGTCGTCCACGGTCAGATAACAGAAGGCGTCGTCCAGGGCCCAATCGCCGCCGGCGGCCACCTCCTCGATCCGGTCGGGCAGCAACTCGCCGGTGGCCAGGTCGAGGAACTGCAGCTGGTAGCGCTCGTCCCCGGTGCGATCCACCGAGTAGGCGGCCAGCCGCCCGTTCGGGGAGACGGCGAAGGTGCCCAACGCCAGGAACTCCGAGCCGGTGGCCAGGGCTTGGACATCGATCAGCAGCTCTTCACCGTCCACCCGGCCCTGGCTGGGATCGGGAATCTGGTCGCGGGAGGCGGCCGGGCAGCGGTGGTAGCTGGGGTAGTCCAGCCCGTCGGTGGTCCGGGCGTAGTACCAGTAGTCGCCCAGCCCCGGGTGGTGGACGAACTCCGGCACGCTCATGTCGGTCTGCTGGGTGCGGGCCGCCAGGTCGTCGAAAATGGACTGGCGCAGCTCGGCCAGCTCGGCTGTGGCCTGCTCGGTGTAGTGATTCTCCTGATCCAGGTAACTCAGCAGGCGCGGGTCCTGCTTGTCCCGCATCCAGGCGTAGTAGTCGTCGACCACCTCGCCGTGACGGCGGCGACGAGAACGCACGCGGGGGGCGATCGGCGGCCGGGCGACAGGCATGAGGTTCAGCCTAGGCCAGCAGCGCTCGACTCGCCTGCGCAGAAGGGCTGAGTGGAGTTGGGAGATCGGGTAGGGCGTGCCAGAATAGATCCCTGAGGCGTTGACAACACCCGGTTGTTGTGCGCCCTGAAACGCATTATCGAGAGGTTGCCCGTGTCACCCCGTTCCAAGGCCGCGTCGGTGTCCGAACCAGTGGACAGCTCTGAAAGCGTAGTCAAGAGGCGCGGTCGCAAGCCGGCTCAGGCCGCTGCGGCGCCCGTGAAGAAGGTCGCCACCGATGAGGTGATCGAGGATGATCTCGAGCTTGCCGAGGATAGCGAACCCACCGAGGACGTCCTGGCCGATGACGAGGTCATCGAGGAGGACGTCGAGGTCGAGGACGTCACCGTCGAAGAGGTGCTGGTCGCTCCCAGCGAGGCGGTTCGGTTCGAGCGGGAGGGCGACGACGTCGTCCTGACCGTCGGCGGACGCAAGCGCACCCTGGACGATGTCGACGAGGCCAGCTTCGAGCCCGCCGAGGCGGCCAAGACCGAGCAGGAGCTGGTCGAGGACGGCGGCTTCAGCCTCTCTGACGCCGATGACGCCGACGAGCCCGAGCAGCAGGTCATGGTGGCCGGCGCTACCGCCGACCCGGTGAAGGACTACCTCAAGCAGATCGGCAAGGTCGCCCTGCTGAACGCCGAGATGGAGGTCCAGCTGGCCAAGCGGATCGAAGCCGGCCTGTTCGCCGAGGAGACCGTCAACGAGGCCAACGCCGGCGCCGACCTGGAAGACCTGGAGTGGATCGCCGAAGACGGACGCCGCGCCAAGAACCACCTGCTGGAGGCCAACCTGCGACTGGTGGTCTCGCTGGCCAAGCGGTACACCGGCCGCGGCATGCTGTTCCTGGACCTGATCCAGGAGGGCAACCTCGGTCTGATCCGTGCGGTCGAGAAGTTCGACTACACCAAGGGCTACAAGTTCTCCACCTACGCGACCTGGTGGATCAAGCAGGCCATCACCCGGGCCATGGCCGACCAGGCGCGCACCATCCGCATCCCGGTGCACATGGTCGAGGTCATCAACAAGCTGGCCCGCGTGCAGCGCCAGATGCTGCAGGATCTGGGCCGCGAACCAACTCCGGAGGAGCTGGCCAAGGAACTCGACATGACCCCGGAGAAGGTCGTCGAGGTCCAGAAGTACGGCCGCGAGCCGATTTCGCTGCACACCCCGCTGGGCGAGGACGGCGATTCCGAGTTCGGTGACCTGATCGAGGACTCCGAGGCGGTCGTTCCGGCCGAAGCGGTGAACTTCACCCTGCTGCAGGAGCAGCTGCACGACGTGCTGGACACCCTCAGTGAGCGTGAAGCCGGCGTGGTCAGCATGCGGTTCGGGCTCACCGACGGTCAGCCGAAGACCCTGGACGAGATCGGCAAGGTCTACGGTGTGACCCGCGAGCGGATCCGGCAGATCGAGTCCAAGACCATGAGCAAGCTGCGTCACCCGTCCCGCTCGCAGGTGCTGCGCGACTACCTCGACTGAGGTCGGCTGCGGACGGGTCGGCTCAGCCGGCCCGGACCAGCTCGGCGACCTGGCGAAGGTCGTCGATTACCGGCACCGGGAATGACTCAAGGTGCTGACGGGACTGGTGCCCGCCGCTGTACAGGGCGCACCGCGCACCAAGGCCGGCAGCGATCTCGTAGTCGTGCTCGGAGTCTCCGACGAACAGCACCTGCGCGGGATCCGCACCCGTGCTCTCCAGCCAACGCTCGGCCAGCATCCGCTTGGATGCGGCGTAGATGTCGCTGAGCCCCAGCGCCTGCTCCAGCCAGCCGTCCAGGCCGAACGGGGTCACTTGTGTGGTCAGGTTGGTCTGCTCCGAGGCGGAGATGAGCACTTGGCCGATGCCATCGGAGTGCAGCGCAGCCATCGTCTGAGTGGCTCCGTCGTGCAGCTCGCAGCCGCGGGCCGCGGCCAAGTACAGCTCCAGGAAGCGCCGTGAAGCGGCATCGAAGTTGCCCTCCGGGGACACGTCGAAGCCCAGGTCGGCGTAGTAATCGCGGACCGGGAACCGGAACACCTGGTGGTAGGCGGCGACGCCGGCGAGGCGGGGGAGCCTGAACTCGTCCAGCAGCTGATTGGTGGCCGAGACCGCGCAGGCCAGGTCGTTCAGCAGCGTTCCATTCCAGTCCCAGACCACATAGCGCATCCGATCAGCCTAGCGACCGGCCGGAGTGAAGCCGTGCACCTCGGCCAGGAAGTCCAGGGCCTGCTCAGCCACCTCGATGATCGTGTCGGCCCGCCGGAACCCGTGGCTCTCGCCGTCGAAGATCCGTAGCCGGACCGGCAACCCCTTGGCCCGGACGGCCTCGGCCATTGCCGTGGCCTGGCCCGGCGGAACCACGGGATCGTCCGCGCCCTGCAGGATCAGCATCGGGCAGTCCAGCCGGTCGAGGTGGTGGATGGGGGACCGCTCCTGATACTCGGCGATCGCCTCCGGATAGGGTCCGACCAGGCCGTCAAGGTAGTGGGACTCGAACTTGTGGGTGTCGGTGGCCAAGGTCTCGAGGTCGCCGATCCCGTACAGGCTGATCCCCGCAGCGAACACGTCGGTGCTGGTCAGCGCGGCCAAGGTGGTGTACCCGCCGGCCGACCCGCCGCGGATGCTGAGCCGCCGCGGATCAGCCAGCCCGGCCGCGACCAGGCTGCTCACCCCGCCCACGCAGTCGCGGACGTCGGCGATCCCCCAACTGCCGCGCAGCCGCTCGCGATAGGCCCGGCCATAGCCGGTGGAGCCGGAGTAGTTCACGTCGAGGATGCCGATCCCTCGGGAGGTCCAGAACTGGACGGCCAGGCTGAACTCGGGCCCGGAGAAGGCGGTCGGACCGCCGTGGGTCCACACCTGCACCGGCGGCAGCTCGCCGTCGGGGGCCCGATGGGTGGTCGAGGCCGGCGGGTAGAACCAGCCGTGCACCGGGCCGTCCGGGGATCCCCAGCTGACCGGCTGGGCGATCGAGACGGCCAGCGTGGCCGGCGCCGGAGCACCGGTGCGCCGGATGGTGGCCCAGTGTCCGGTCGCCCAGTCCAACTCAACGAGCTCCGCGGGCCGGTCGGCGAAGCCGAACAACGCAAGGCAGATCCGGCCCCGTCCGCCCAGAGCCGCGCTTACCGCCGGGCAGTCCCGCTCCTCCAGCTGGGGCGTGTCGCTGAAGTCCAGCACACCGAGACGGGCGAAGCCGTCGACCAGCCAACTGCAGCCCAGATGGGTGGCGTCGATGATGGTGTACGGCACCGGGGTGAGCACCCACAGCGGCCCACAGAAGTCGTAGGGCGCCGGCCACAGGCTCTGGCTGAGGCCGTCCTGCCAGCGCTGGAAGTTCCAGAAGCCGGTGGCGTCGCTGAGGTAGATCAGGGCGCCGTCCGGAGCCCAGGCCGGGTAGAGCGCCGAGACGCCGGGGCCAGCCTCGACCTCGGTGCGCCGGGTCGGCTCGGTGAGCGGAGCCACGACGATGGCGGCCTGTTCCCAGGGCATCTGCGGGTGGTTCCATTCGCACCAGGCCAGCTGCCCGGACCCGTTCAGGCTCGGGTGGGCGTAGAAGTCGGCGCCGTGCACCAGCACCCGTCCGCCGTCGGCATTCTCGCCGTCCAATGCGAGGGCCACGATCGTCTGCGGCGGCTCACCCGATCCGCGGTGATCCTCGCGAACAGCCAGCAGGAGACCGTGCTCGGGAGCCAGCGACAGGCTGGCGTAGCGATAGCCGTCGCCGGGGGCCAGTTGCCGGGCCGGGCCGTCCCCGGTGTCCAGCCAGACCGAGCCGTCGGGGGCGCTGCAGTAGGCGACCAGGCCGTCGGCCACCGTCCACTCACCGCCGCCGTACTCGTTCACTCGGGTGCGGACGTTCACGCCGGGGTCGGTGCGCTCGGCGGCCGGCTCGCCGGGGCGGTGCTGCCACAGGCTGACCCGGCCGCTCTGCTCGGGATGACCTTCGGTCCAGTACCGGACGCCTGCGTCGATGATGCCGGGGCTGAGCCGCAGCGCGGCTGCGGTGAGATCCTGCGGTGTGATCGGGGACGGCCAACTGCCGTAGCTGCTGATCATTGGGCAGTGTCCTCCAGGGCGGTGCGGAAGGCGGCCAGAAGCGGGTCGTTGAACAGCACGAACCGGATCAGTTCCAGTCCGTCGGTCGGATGGCTGCGCACGGCGTGGACGGCCACCTCGGCAGCCGTGGCCGGATCCCAGCCGTAGACCCCGGCTCCGATGGCCGGGAAGGCGATCGAGGTTGCGCCGAGCCGGACCGCAAGGTCGAGGCTGTGGGTATAGCAGGCGGCGAGTTGGGCAGGATCGGTCTGCCCTGCGTTGCGATTGGGGCCGACGGTGTGGATCACCCAGCGGGCCGACAGCAGGCCGGCCTCGGTGGCGACGGCCTCACCGACCGGGAGACCGTCGGGGAGCTGTTCGGCGCGGAGTCGGCGGCAGGCGGCCAGCAGGGCCGGGCCGGCAGCGGCGTGCAGGGCTCCGTCCACCCCGCCACCTCCGAGCAGGCTGGAGTTGGCGGCGTTGACCAGGACATCGGCGTGCTGCCGGGTCAGGTCGCCACGCACGGCTTCGACGACGGTCATGGACGCAGTATTTCAGCCGGACAAGGCACGAGGGCCCCGGGAGTCGCTCCCGGGGCCCTCGGTCAGTCGTGATCAGTTGAGCTTGCTGGTCTCGTCCTGGATCGACAAGGCGACCTGGCTGAGCTTCGCGGAATGTGCCTTGGCGTGGTGCCCGCAGAAGAGCAATTCACCACCGGAGGGGAGCGTTACCCGAAGATAGGCCTGCGCGCCACAACGATCACAGCGATCCGCAGCGGTCAAGGGTTCGGCAAAACTGGTACTCATCTCGCTCCTCACTTTCTCACCCACGTCAGCAGAGCTTCCGGCATCGAGAGCAACATGAACTGAGGCCAGATTGTTCCCGTGGCGTCCAGTGTAGGCAGCCCGACGGCGAAGTCCCTCTTTCCACGACACCGTTACCCGAATGCAAAGAACTGTCACACGTCCGAGATACCCTTCGGCGGTGAGCACGGGCAAGCCAGGCGAGGGCAGAGAGTACGAGGCGAGGCACCTTTTGGTGCTCGAGGGCCTGGAGGCGGTTCGCAAGCGGCCGGCCATGTACATCGGCTCAACGGACACTCGCGGCCTGATGCACTGCCTGTGGGAAATCATCGACAACGCCGTTGACGAGGCGCTGGCCGGCTTCGGCGACCGGATCGAGGTGCGGCTCAACGCGGACGGCAGCATCCAGGTCTTCGACGTGGCGCGTGGCATCCCGGTCGACATCGAACCGCGAACCGGGCTGAGCGGCGTCGAGGTGGTCTTCACCAAGCTGCACGCCGGCGGAAAGTTCGGCGCCGGAACCTACAACGCCACCGGCGGCCTGCACGGCGTGGGCGCCTCAGTGGTGAACGCGCTGAGCACCCGGCTCGATGTCGAGGTGGATCGCAACGGCGCCATCTGGGCCATGAGCTTCCGACGCGGCGTCCCGGGCATCTTCGACGGTGACGGCCCGGATGCGCCGTTCACTCCGTCGAACGAGTTGCGCAAGGTCGGACGGGTCGGCAAGAACGTCACCGGCACCCGGATCCGCTACTGGCCTGATCGCCAGATCTTCCTCAAGGACGCTCAGCTCTCCCGCACCCAGCTGCTGGCTCGGGCTCGGCAGACCAGCTTCCTGGTTCCCGGCCTGGAGCTGCGGGTGACCGACGCTCGCGGCGAGACCGAGGAAGTCGAGGTCTTCAAGCACGACGGCGGCATCGGTGAGTTCTGCGACTTCCTGTCCACCGGCGCGGCGGTCACCGACGTGCTGCGGCTGCAGGGCAGCGACCAGTTCACCGAGACCGTGCCGATGCTCGACGACCACGGCGCCATGACCCCGACCGATGTCGAGCGCACCCTGGAGGTCGACGTCGCGCTGCGCTGGGGCAATGGCTACGACAGCCAGGTCGTCTCCTTCGTGAACATCATCGCCACCCCCAAGGGCGGCACCCATGTCACCGGCTTCGAGCGCGGTCTGACCAGGGCTTTCCTTCGCGGCCTGGACGGCACCCGGCTGCTCAAGGCCGGCGAGGAGATCACCAAGGAGGATGTCCTGGAGGGCATCACGGCCGTGGTGACCGTCCGGCTGGCCGAGCCTCAGTTCGAAGGACAGACGAAGGAGGTGCTGGGCACCCCGCCGGTGGCCCGGCTGGTGGCCCGGATCGTCGAAGCCGAGCTCGGCGACTTCCTGACCTCGAACAAGGCCGCCCAGCGGCCGCAGGCCCGGGCCGTGATGGAGAAGGTGGTCTCGGCCTCCCGGACCCGGGTCCAGGCTCGGGCGCACAAGGAAGCCCAGCGCCGCAAGAACGCGCTGGAGTCCTCCACCCTGCCGGCCAAGCTGGCCGACTGCCGCAGCACCGAGCTGGATCGCACCGAACTGTTCATCGTCGAGGGCGACTCGGCACTGGGCACCGCCAAGCTGGCCCGGGACTCGGAGTTCCAGGCGCTGCTGCCGATCCGGGGCAAGATCCTCAACGTCCAGAAGGCCTCGGTCGGCGACATGCTGAAGAACGCCGAGTGCGCCTCGATCATCCAGGTGGTCGGCGCCGGTTCCGGGCGCACCTTCGATCTGGACGCGGCCCGCTACTCGAAGATCATCTTCATGGCCGACGCTGACGCCGACGGCGCGCACATCCGGACGCTGCTGGCCACGCTGTTCTTCAAGTACATGCGTCCCATGGTCGAGGCCGGCCGGGTCTACACGGCCGTCCCGCCGTTGCACCGCTTCGAACTGATCGGGCCGCGCAAGGGCACCGAGAAGTTCCTCTACACCTACTCAGAGGCCGAGTATCGGCGCAAGCTGGCCGAGCTGACCAAGAAGGGGCAGTCCTTCAAGGAGCCGCAGCGCTACAAGGGCCTGGGCGAGATGGACGCCGACCAGCTAGCAGACACCACCATGAACCCGCGCCGCCGGACGCTGCGCCGGCTGCGCGTGGACGAGGCCGCTGCGGCCGAGGCGGTCTTCGAGAAGCTGATGGGCAACGACGTCGGCCCGCGCAAGGAGTTCATTGTCGAGGGCGCCTACGCCCTAGACGCCGGCCGGATCGATGCCTGAGCAGCTCCCAGGGCTGACGTAGGCTGCCGACAAGGCAGCAGCGGACCCAGGAGGTGCGATGAGCAACACCGAAGCCAGATCCGAGATGGTGGACGCTCCGGTGACCGAGGAGCACGACGCCGACGGCATCCAGGTCATCGAACCCAAGGACGTCGCCCTGGGCGGCGCGGATGCGCTGCGAGTGCGCCGGACGTTGCCGTCGCTACGCCGCTCCTTCGTGGGCGCCTGGTGTTTCGCCGATCACTACGGCCCCGAGCAGGGCGTCTGCATGGACGTCCCGCCGCATCCGCACACCGGCCTGCAGACGGTGAGCTGGCTCTTCGACGGCGAGATCGAGCATCGTGACTCCGGCGGCGTCCATTCGATGGTGCGTCCGGGTGAGGTGAACCTGATGACCTCCGGCTACGGGATCGCCCATTCCGAGGTGTCGACGCCGGCCACCGACCGGCTGCACGGCGTCCAGCTGTGGGTGGTGCTTCCGCAGGAGAGCAAGGATCTGGTCCGGGAGTTCCAGCACCACGTGCCGGAGGTCTACGACGAGCAGGGCGTGCGGGCGAAGGTGCTGATCGGCAGCCTGGCTTCGGTGGTCTCGCCGATCCGCACCGAGACCCCGCTGTTGGGCGCCGAAGTGATCCTCGACGCCGGCGCCACCTGGGAGGTGGCCGTCGAGGCCGGCCACGAGCACGGCGTGCTGGTGGACAGCGGGCAGGTCGACTTCGACGGTGTCCGGCTGGACCGCAGTGTGCTGGGGGTGCGGGACGCCGGGCTGGATCACCTGCGACTGACCAACCCGACCGATCGCCCGGCCCGGATCATGCTGCTCGGCGGTGAGCCGTTCGACGAGGGCGTTGTGATGTGGTGGAACTTCATCGGCCGAAGCCACGAGGACATCGTCCGGCTGCGTGAGGAGTGGAATCAGGCTCCCGAAGACCGCTTCGGAGCCGTGTCCGGCTACCGCGGCGCCACGCCACGGCTGGAGGCGCCGCCGCTGCCGGCCGACCTGCGCCTGAAGCGTCGGTTCCGCAGAGGCCGCCAGTAGCCTCAGCAGACCCGGCTCAGCAGCCCGCTGTCGACGTCGTAGTGGAAGCCGCCCACCGTGGCCTGCCCGGCGATCAGTGGGTGCGCGGCGAGCAGCGCCACATCGGCGCGGAGTCGTCCGTCCTGGTCGGGATCGGCACCGAACTGATAGTCGGAGGCATCGACGCCACGCTCGGTGCGGATCCGGTCGCGCAACGCCTGGTCGTCACCAGAGGCCATGGCGCACCGGCTGTGACTGATCACCAGAATCCGGTCCACCTTCAGCAGCTGGACGCCCAGCGCACAGCCCAACAGCGCGTCGGGAGTGACGTGGCCGCCGGGGGTGCGCAGGATCTTGGCCTCACCGAGGAACAACCCGAGCATCTCCAGCGGCTGCAGCCGCGAGTCCATGCAGGTCACCACGGCGATGCCGGCATGGGCATAGCCGTCGAAGTTGCGCGGTGCCGAGGTGGCGTAGCGCTGGTTCGCCTCCAGCAGATCGTCGAACGATGCATCCACACCGGTCACCTTAGGCGGTGACCGGTGTCGCAGCTCAGCGGCTCAGCTGTGATACCTAGACCCGATGGCGGCGATCGGCTGCGTCGCGGGAGTGCCGGAGCCGTCCCGGCGCGGGTCGGCCGCGGGCAGGTCGATCGGAGCGCCGCTGGCCGCGGACGCGATCACCGGATCGGCGCCGGCCCAGGCCAGCAGCAGGACGTCCTCGCCCTTCAGGAAGCGCTGGCAGCGCACCCCAGCGGTGGCGCGTCCCTTGCCCGGGTACTCGGCCAGCGGGGTCACCTTGACGCTGCCGGCATCGGTGCCCGGCAGGGCAGAGGACGATCCGGCCACCGACACCACGCTGGCGTCGGACACCGAGGTCGCGCTGAAGTGGACGACCCGAGCCCCCTCGGAGAGCCGGATCCCGGCCATTCCGCCGCCGGAGCGGCCCTGCGGACGCACCCCGGAGGCCGGGAAGTGCAGCAGCTGGGCGTCGGAGGTGATGAAGATCAGCTCGTCCAGGTCGTGGGGGAGTTCGACGGCACCGACCACCTCGTCGCCGTCGTCGAGCCGAATGATCTCCCAGGCGTCCTTGCTGAGCAGCTCCGGGTTCACCCGCTTGACGACCCCCTGGGCGGTGCCCAGTGCCCAGCCGTAGGTCTGCTCGGTGAGCGTGCTCAGTCCGAGCACCCGCTCGCCGGACTCGAGGCTGAGCAGTTCGGCGGCCGGTGAGCCGCCCTGCAGGTTGGGCGCGGCGGCGGTCACCGGGACGGCCGGGCAGTCGATGGCTTGAGCGCGCAACAGCCGGCCGCGGTTGGTCAGTACGCCGAACTCGCCGCGGGCGGTGGTCCGGATGGCCGAGGAGATCACGTCATGGCCGGCCCGTGGGCCGGACGTGGGCAGCGGCTCATCGTTGTCGGTGCGGGCCAGAAGTCCGGTGGAGGAGAGCATCACCCAGCACGGCTCATCGGCGATCTCCAGGCTCGCGGCGGCGGCCTTGGCCCCGGTCACCTGGTTGCCGCCGGAGGCCAGCAGAATGGTCCTGCGGGGCGTCCCATGGGCCCGGGCCACCTCGTCCAGCTCGGCCGCTGTGGTCTGGCGCAGCCGTTCGGGGGAGTCGAGCAGTTCCCGGAGGTCGGCGATCGTGGCCAGCAGCCGATCACGCTCGGCCTCCAGTTCGATCCGGGAGAACTTGGTCAGCCGGCGCAGCTGCATCTCCAGGATGTAGTTGGTCTGGATCTCACTGAGCTCGAAGGCGTCCATCAACCGGGTGCGGGCCTGGGCAGCGTCGTCGGAGGAGCGGATGATGGCGATCACGTCGTCGATGTCGACGATGGCGATCAGCAGGCCGTCCACCAGATGCAGCCGGTCCTGAGCCTTGCCCAGCTGGAAGGCCGAGCGGCGCCGGATCACGTCCAGCCGGTGGGTCAGGTACACCTCCAGCAGCTGCTTGAGGCTGAGCGTGTTCGGCTGGCCATCGACCAGGGCCACGCTGTTGACCGCGAAGGAGTCCTCCAGCTTGGTCAGCCGGTAGAGCTCCTCGAGCAGGGCATCGGGATTGATCCCATTCTTGACCTCGATCACCAGCCGGGTCCCGTTGGCCAGGTCGGTGAGGTCCTTGATGTCCGAGATTCCGCTCAGCTTCTTGGCGCTGACCAGGTTCTTCACCTGCTCGATGATCCGCTCCGGGCCGATCATGTAGGGCAGCTCGGTGACCACGATGCCCTTGCGCCGCGGGTGCACCTGCTCGATCCGAGCCGAGGCGCGGACGCGGAAGCTGCCCCGTCCGGTGGCGTAGGCGTCCCGGATCCCATCCAGGCCGATGATCTTGCCGCCGGTGGGCAGGTCGGGGCCGGGGATGAAGCGCATCAGCTCGTCCAGATCGGCGTCCGGGTGCCACAGCAGGTGCTTGAGCGCCTGGACGACCTCGATCAGGTTGTGCGGCGGGATGTTGGTGGCCATGCCCACAGCGATCCCGGTGGAGCCGTTGACCAGGAGGTTCGGCAGGGCGGCCGGCAAGACCACCGGCTCGGACTCCTTGCCGTCGTAGTTGGGCCGGAAGTCGACGGTATCGGCCTCCAGGTCGGCGGTCATGGCAACCGCGGCTGGGGCCATCCGGCACTCGGTGTATCGCATGGCAGCCGGGCCGGAGTCGAGCGAGCCGAAGTTCCCGTGCCCGTCCACGGTGGGCAGCCGCATCGACCAGGGCTGGGCCAGCCGGACCAGGGCGTCGTAGATGGCCGAGTCACCGTGCGGGTGGTACAGACCCATTACCTGACCGACCACTCGGGAGCACTTCACATGCGAGGCGTCCGGACGGATCCGCATCTGATCCATCGTGAACAGGATGCGTCGCTGGACCGGCTTCAGGCCGTCCCGCGCGTCGGGGAGGGCCCGGGAGTAGATCACCGAGTAGGCGTACTCGAGGAAGCTGGTCTCCATCTCCTCGGTGACGTCGATATCGACGATCCGCTCGCTGAAATCCTCATCGACGGGCGGTGGTTTGGCGACCATCTAGCGGTCCCCCTTCTCTTCGACCTCGTGTGGATCAGCCTCCAGGCTGCGCAGACCGGCCAGCAGCCCGCGTCCGTCCGGAGCGAGGACCAAGGGTATCTCCGGGGCGATGTCGTCTTGCTCATTCAAGGTCGTGTTGGTGCCATGAGCCAGAACTTGTTCGGTGGGGGAGAGCTGCCGGATGGCGATGGCGCGGACCCGATCGGGTGCGACCCGGGCGAAGTCGGAGTAGATCGACAGGTCGTGCTGGCCGTCGTCACCGACCAGCACCCAGGAGATGTTGGGGAAGTCCCTGGTCAACTGCAGCAAGGTCTCGGTCTTGTGGGCCATCCCGGAGCGGAACCAACCGGTGTTGGTCGGGCCCCAGTCGGTGAGCAGCATCGGGCCGGACGGGAAGCCGTGCCGGGACAAGAAGCGATCCAGGAAGCCATGGGTGTTCCAGGCGCCGGTGGAGATGTACATCACCGGGGCGCCGGGATGCTCGGCGAGCGCCTGCTGGTAGAGCCGAGCCATCCCCGGGACGGCCTGGCGGGCCGACTCGTCGCGGATGAACGAGTTCCAGGCGGCGATCAGCGGACGGGGCAGCCAGGTGGAGATCACCGTGTCATCGATGTCGGAGACCATCCCGAACCGGACGTCGTCGGCGATGATCTGGACCCGTCCCTTGGCCACCTCGGAGCCGGCACTGCGGACTCGGAAGCTCTGCCAGCCCGGCTCCAGGTTGGGTTGGCGCACTCGCAGGTCGATGTAGCCGCCCCGGTCGGTGACGGTGTGCACCTCCTGGTCGCCGATCCAGATGGTCACCGGAACCCGGACGCAGGCCGCCCCGACGAAGTTGCGGAAGCCGCGCCGGCGGATGATCTCCTCGGTGGCCTTGCCGATCCCGGTGCGGGCTCGGCGCGGTACCAGGATCACCCGGCCCAGTACCCGAGCGCTGGCGGCAGTCCCGTAGCCGGTGTAGCAAATCACCTTCTCGGTCCAGCCGAGCGCGCGCAGAAACGACTCCACGCGGCGATCGAAGAACTCCTCCATGCGC
This sequence comes from Propionicimonas paludicola, assembly GCF_002563675.1. NCBI lineage: Bacteria > Bacillati > Actinomycetota > Actinomycetes > Propionibacteriales > Nocardioidaceae > Propionicimonas > Propionicimonas paludicola. Next base: position 1,228,445 of record NZ_PDJC01000001.1, read on the forward strand.
GCGGCGAAGAACGGGCGGGTGCTCACTCCCACACCCTAAATGAGCCGACCGGAATTGGGGCTGAGCCGACCCCGCGTGGGAAGATGGTTCAATGACGCCGCACGCCGAGCCGCGACTGCCGCAGGCTCTGGAAGCCGAGATTCGCGCCTGCGGCTACTTTCCTGAGCTGGTCAGCGAGTCAATCGCCTTCGCCCTGGGTAGCGAGACCGCTACGGCGCATCTGGTTCACCACGAGGCCACCTTCAACCGCGACGAGATCCAGCGGCACCTGTCGGTACTGGTGCTGACCGACTCGCGGCTGATCGTGTCCCACACCGACGAGAACGACAGCGCGGGTGGACCGCCGCAGGCGCTGACCACGACCGAGTCGGTGCCGCTGGTCCGGGTCGCCTCGGTGGCGCTGAGCCAGGTGGTCTCTCATCCTGAGCACTACGGCTCGCGCAAGTCCGGAACTGACGAGGCCTGGCTGACCGTCACCTGGGGCACGGTGCGCCGGGTGGATCTGGAGCCGGCTCACTGCGCCGATCCCGAGTGTGAGGCCGATCACGGCTACTCCGGGATGCTGGCCGGTGACGACCTGACCGTCCGGATCAGCCTGGCCGGCGACGGTCCGGCCAAGGTCGCCGAGCTCATCGCCTTCGGCTCAGCCCTTCAGCAGGCCAGCGGTGGCCATCGGTGAAGCCGCGGCTGCCTGACTACGGCGGAGCCAGCCTGGCTGATCTGCTGCCCGGTGTCGGAGCCCAGCTGGGCGTGCCGAATGCCGTCGACACGATCGGTCTGCCGGCGGCCGAGAAGTACCTGGTCTTCCTGGTGGACGGCCTGGGCGCGGCGCTGCTGGACGAGTACGCCGAGCACGCCCCCTACCTGGCCTCACTGCGCGGACGCCAGCTGACCTGCGGCGTGCCCAGCACCACGGCCACCTCGATCACCAGCCTGGGTACCGGGCTGCCGCCGGGCCGGCATGGACTGGCCGGCTACTCGTTCTGGTATCCGCCCAGCGGCCAGGTACTGGCCACCCTGCGCTGGCCGGCCGAGATCAGTGCCCTGGACGTCCAGCCCCAGCTGACCTACTTCGAGCGCCTGCAGGATGCCGGGGTGGCCACCGCCGTGATCGCTCCGGCACACTTCGCCGGCAGCGGGCTGAGCACAGCCGCGCTGCGCGGCCCGGCCTTCCTGCCGGTCCGCGACGAGTCTGATCAGCCGCGGCGGGTCGAGCTCGCCGTGGAGGCGATGAGCCGCGGGCAGCGCGCGGTCGGCTATCTGTACGAGCGCAACCTCGATCACGCCGGCCACGAGCGCGGCGTGGGCTCCACGGCGTGGCTGCGTCGGCTGGCCGAGGTGGACGCGCTGGCTCAGGCGCTGCGCTCAGGACTGTCCGACGAGGTCGTCGTGCTGATCACCGGCGACCACGGCATGGTGAACGTGCCCAAGACCAACCGGCTGATCGTCGAGGACGAGCCGGAGCTGCTGACCGGCGTGCGGGCGCTGGCCGGCGAGGGCCGGCTGCGTCAGCTGATGACCGCTGAGCCGGACGCCGTAGCCGCGCGCTGGCGGGATCGGCTGGGCGAGCAGGCCTGGGTCCGCACCCGGGCCGAGGCGGAGGCCGAGGGCTGGTTCGGCCCGCTGAGCCCCAGCCTGGCCCCGCGGTTCGGGGACGTCCTGGTGGCTCGCAGCGACGATGGCGCCGTGATGACCCGGACCCTGCCGCGGGAGATGTCCCTGGTCGGCATGCACGGCTCGCTGACCGCAGCCGAGATGGACATCCCGCTCCTGATCGGCTGAGGCTCGGTCCCGGCCGAGCCGCTCACCACAGTGGGTGAATGGCCGTCCGCAGCAGGTCGTCGTAGGTCTGGTGGATCACCGCGTCGAAACCGTCCAGATCGAAGCCACCCTCGATCAGCTCGGCAGCGGCCGCATTGGCTGCGGCCTGAGCGACGTTCCGGGCGCCGGGGATCACCGTGGTCACCCCGGGTCGGGAGGCGATCCAGGCGAGCGTCGCGGCCGGCAGGCTCACCCCGTCCGGGAGCGCGGCGGCAAGCCGGGCAGCCGCGGCCAGGCCGACCTGGTAGTCCACCCCGGAGAAGGTCTCGCCTCGATCGAAGGCCTCGCCGTGACGGTTGTAGCTGCGATGGTCGTTGGCGGCGAACGAGGTGTCGGCGGTGTAGCGGCCCGACAGCAGGCCCGAGGCCAGCGGCACCCGGGCGAAGACGGCCACGCCGGCGGCCGCGGCGGCCGGCAGCACCTCGTCCAGCGGCTTGAGCCGGAACGGGTTCACGATGATCTGCACATTGGTCAGGTTCGGCCGGGCGATCGCGGCCAGGGCCTGGTCACAGGTCTCCACCGACACTCCATAGGCGGCGATGGTGCCGTCGGCCACCAACTCGTCCAAGGCCTGGTAGGTGGCGTCCGAGGTGATCACCTCGGTGGGCGGACAGTGCAGCTGGACCAGGTCGAGAGTCGCCACGCCGAGGTTGCGACGGGAACGGTCGGTCCAGGCCCGGAAGTTCTCGGGGACGTAGTTGGCCGGCACCTGGTCCATCCGGCGGCCCATCTTGGTGGCCACGGTGACCTGATGTCCGGGCCTGGTGGCCAGGAAGTCGGCGATCAGCGACTCGCTGCGTCCGTCGCCGTAGACGTCGGCGGTGTCGAACAAGGTGACCCCGGCGTCGAGCGAACCGGCCAGCACGGCCGCGGCATCGCTCGGGCTCACCTCGCCCCAGTCGGCGCCCAACTGCCAGGTGCCCAGGCCGATCGCGGAGATCTGGCGTCCGGTGCGTCCCAGGGGACGGTGCTGCATGGTCGGCATCCTCTCGATCGGCGACGCCAGGCAGCCTAGCTCAGGCCGTCCGGGTGGCATCCAAGTAGGCGGAGGAGTCGGTGGTGGGTGAGAATGACCGATGTGGCGGAACTGATCTTTTTCACCGGGCCGATGGACTGCGGCAAGTCGACGCTGGCGCTCCAGGTGGCCTACACCGAGAACTCCGCCGGGCGACAGGGACGTTTGTTCACGCGGCTGGACCGGGCCGGTGGCGCCACCATCAGCTCCCGGATCGGGTTGGACGCCCCCGCCCTCGAGGTGGATGACGAGCTGGACTTCTGGCGCTACGTGGTGACCGAGCTGACCGGCGGCAAGCGGATCGACTACCTGGTCTGCGACGAGTCGCAGTTCTTCCTCAGCGAGCACATCGATCAGCTGGCCCGAATCGTCGATGAGCTCCAGATCGACGTGTTCTGCTTCGGAATTCTGACCGACTTCCGCACTCAGTTGTTCCCGGCCTCCCGGCGGCTGGTCGAGCTGTGCGATCGGATGGAGATCCTCCAGGTGCGGCCGCGCTGCTGGTGCGGGGAGCCGGCCACGCATAATGCCCGGACCGTCAACGGGGTGATGGTCACCGAAGGCAACCAGGTGGTGGTCGGCGACACCGACTCCAGCGAGGTCTCCTACCAGGTGCTCTGCCGCCGACACCATCGACGCAAGCTGACCCGGGAGATCGCGGCCGTGACGCTCAACCCGGAGCCGCTGCCGTTCGAGCGCAGCTAGCGCTCAGTCTCGCTTCTTGGGCGAGGGCGAGCCGAACATGATCTCGTCCCAGCTGGGCACCTGAGCGCGCTTGCGCTTGCCCCGGGCGGGTGCCTGAGGCTGCTCCTCGGGCTCGTCCGGGGGCAACGGGAGCTGTTCGGGCTCGGCCGGGTGCAGCCGGGTCACCGGATGCTCGGGCTCGGGTTCCGGCTCAGGCTCGTCGCTGAGTTCGTCGACGGTGTCCAGCACCGGGACGGCCGCGCTGCCATCCAGCGGACGGATCAGCCCGGCGTAGATCTGGACGGAGTCCTCATCGAAGCTGGACAGCATGTCGTAGAGCACGTCGAGGTTGGAGTCCTGACCGGGGACGATGTCGTAGATCCCGTCCACCTCGGCCAGCTCGGCCTCGGTGTAGGCGTCGTCGGTGTACTCGCCGAGGTCCTCCTCGGGCAGCGGCTGGGTGTCGTCGGGGTCGGCGGCCTCGTCGACCCGCGGCTGGACCACCCGAACCAGGGCGAGATCCTCGTTGAGGCCCACGGTCGGCTCGGCGTCCTCTTCGCGGCGCCGGCGTCCGGGCTGCGGTCCGTGGGAGGCCGAGTGCAGGCCGAGCAGCCAGCGGGCGTCGTCGTTCTCGGCCACCGAGAACCGGCCGCCGGTGTCGTAGCTGAACAGGGCCTCGCGGCGGGCCTTGCCGGACTCGTAGTCGACGCGGACCTGCCAGCGGCGTCCCTCGAGCTTCCAGGCGTCCCAGGTGACGCTGTCCAGCTCCACCCCGCGAGAGGCCAGCCGGTCGGCCACGACCTGGGCCAGGTTGCGGTGGGCGATGGTCTCGCCACTGCGCCGCACCGGGTGCGACTGCGCCTGCGCGGCGACGTACTCCCGTTCGGCGATCACCGGTGCTGCGAAGGGTTCCACCCAGTCGGTGGTCATCCCGGCGAGGCGGGCGACATCGGCCAGACTCTCGCCGCCACGGATGCGCGCCTGAATCTCCCTCGGGGTCAGAGCGCTTTCCATTTCGATCTCCAGCGGTGAGCTCTCCGGCGACGGACGCAGAGTCGAGCCGGGCTCGGCCGGTGGCTCCTGGTGCGTCATCGCCTCTCTTTCGGCTTGCGTACGCAGGTAACCTACCAAGCCGATGGACAGATGCCGGTGTGGACCGGCCGTGGATCTGCACATGCATCACTCATGCGCGAGTAAGACGGGGCACGCATGTGGTATGCATTCCTGGCACCATAAGGCCGCAATCAGCCGCCCCCGGAATGGAGATGAACGAAAAGTCATGGCGACCGACTACGACGCCCCTCGCAAGACAGACGAGGAAAGCGAAGACTCGATCGAGGAACTCAAGACCCGGCGCAACGACAAGAACTCGGGCAAGGTCGACGAGGATGAGGTCGAAGCGGCCGAAGCCTTCGAGTTGCCCGGCGCAGACCTCTCTCACGAGGAACTGACTGTTCGAGTGCTGCCCCGACAGGCCGATGAGTTCACTTGCGGGTCTTGCTTCCTGGTGAAGCACCGCAGCCAGATTGCAGAAGTGCGTGGTGGCGTCAGCTACTGCGTGGACTGCGCTGGCTGACCAACCTTCGGCAGGCCCGCGCTCAGATCCTGAGCGTGGTCTTGCCGACCCTCGGGGCGGGCTTGCCCGTGGCTGCCGCCCAGCGCGACGCAGCGAAGCGGTTGGCCAACAACTGGGTCAACCCGATCCCCACCCCACTGGCGAGCGCCCAGGTCAACGCACGACGCAGCGGAACCTGGGGGTCGTTCGGCTCCGGCGGAGTCTCGCCCGTGGCCAGTTCCCAGGCGGCCGTGACCGCCTTGACCGCCACCGCAGTGGCGATCGTCGAAGTGGCGGCCGTGACCAGGCCCCACACAAGCTTTTCCGAGATCTCCACGATTACCTCCTACTGGGCATCATGCCTCGTGGCTGGGCATCGGGCAATGCATGGACGCCGCTAGACTGCGCCCGTGACCAGCCAGAGCATCGAGGTCGGCTTCGTCCGGCTCGACCCCGGAGTGCCGCTGCCGCGCTACGCCCATCACGGCGACGCAGGCGCCGATCTGGCTATCGCCGAAGACTGTGAGCTGGCCCCCGGAGAACGGAAGGTCGTCGGCACCGGGCTCGCCTTGGTGCTGCCGGACGGCTGGGCCGGCTTCGTCCACCCGCGCTCGGGCCTGGCTGCCCGCAGCGGGCTGACCATCGTCAACGCACCGGGCACCATCGACTCCGGCTATCGGGGCGAAGTGAAGATTTGCCTGCTGAACACCGATCGGCACACGCCGATCCGGCTCAGCAGGGGAGACCTGGTCGCCCAGCTGGTGGTGCAGCGGGTCGACGCAGTGAGTTTTGTGGAGCTGGACGCCCTGCCCGACAGCGATCGGGGCGCGGGCGGCTACGGTTCTACCGGTGGTGTGGCTCAGTGGCTGGGCCAGTCGACGCAGCGAACGGAAACTGAGGTGGGCAAGTGATCTTTGGGCGCAAGCGCAAGGCCGAGGAAGTGGACGCCGAGCCGGTGCCGGTCGAGGAGTCGTCGGCGGAGCTGGACGAGGCCGCCGACGTCGAGGAACTGGAGGCCGAGCTGACCGAGCTCGACGAGCCTGAAGAGCTCGATGAGGCCGACGGCGAACCGGTCGAGGCGCCGGAACTGGCCGACGTGGACTGGCGGGCCGAAGGTCCCTTCGACTACGACGAGGTCGAGTTGGCCCACGATGACGTCAACCGGATCGATCTGGGCTCGCTGATCGTCACCCCCTGGGACGGTCTGGGTGTCCAGCTCCAGGTGGACGAAGCAACCCGGGTGGTCCAGGCGATCACCTGCGTGTGGGAGGAGTCCGGGCTGGAAGTGGTGCTGTTCGCGGCACCCGGCAGCGGTGGACTGGCCCACGACTTGCGCGAGGAGCTGGTCGAGGAAGCCGAGGCGGCCGGAGGCAAGGTGTCGCTGGAGGACGGACCGTTCGGCCCGCAGCTGAAGCGAGTCATCCCGCAGGCCGGCCCGAAGGGCGAGCAGCTCTTCCACGTCTCCCAGGTGTGGTTCGCCGAGGGCCCGCGCTGGCTGCTCCGGGCCACCCTGCTGGGTGAGGCGGCGCTGGCCGAGGCCACCGACCCGAAGGTGGCGCCGTTCGTGGAGTTCTTCCGCAACCTCGTGGTGCGGCGCGGAAGCAAGCCGATGGTCCCGGGCGAGGTGATCGGGCTCAAGCTGCCGGAAGGAGTCGCGTGATGGCCAGTACCAACCGTCTACTGAAGGCGCTTCGCCGCCTGGGTGCGTCCAACGCCGAACTGGAGTCGGAGGCGCGGCAGCGGGTGGTCGAGGAGGCCGGGGCGAATCCGATCAGCGAGGTCAAGGATCGTCAGTTCGCTCGGATGCGCGGCTCGATCGCCATCCTGAGCATGAAACCGCGCGGCGGGACGCCCTGGCTGGAGGCTGAGTTCACCGACGGCTCTGGGACGGTCACCCTGATCTGGATGGGACGTCGCTCGATTCCGGGCATCGCTGCCGGGCAGGAACTGATCGTGTCCGGCCGGGTCTCTTTCGTGGACGGCGAACGCCGGCTCTACAACCCGTTCTACGAACTGGTCGCGGCCTGAGCTACTCGGCTGCGACCGCCCGCGGTGCCAGGTACTGGGCCAGCGCGGCCTCGTAGCTGGGGTTGGCCACGAACAGCAGCTCGTCGTCGGCTTCCAGAGCGGCATCCCGCTCCGGTGCCCGGGCGGCGCCGTCCCGGATGACCGTGACCAGCACGGCGTCCCCGGGAAGGTCGAGGTCGGCAACCCGCGTCCCGACTCGCGGCGAATCCTCCGGCAGAGTCATCTCGACCAGGTTGGTGTGGCCGCCACGGAAGCTGAACAGTCGGACCAGGTCGCCGACGGTCACCGCCTCTTCGACCAGGGCGCACATCAGTCGCGGAGTGGAGACGGCGACGTCCACCCCCCACAGCTCGTCGAACATCCACTCGTTGCTCGGGTGGTTCACCCGGCCGACCGTGCGCGGCACTCCGAACTCGGTGCGGGCCAGCAGCGAATGAACCAGGTTGGCCTTGTCGTCGCCGGTCGCGGCGATGGCCACGTCACAGGACTCCAGGTTTGCCTCTTCGAGGCTGGTCAGCTCACAGGCGTCGGCCAGCAGCCATTCGGCCTCCGGGACGCTGTCGGGCTTGATCGCGTTCGGGTCGCGATCGATCAGCAAGACCGTGTGACCGTTGGCGATCAACTCACGGGCGATGGACCGGCCGACATTCCCGGCCCCAGCGATGGCTACGCGCATCTATCTGCCTTTCAGTGCTCGACCGGGGCCTGGCCGAGGATGTCTTCGACGTCGGTGACCAGTTCGTTGGTCACCGCGGCGTAGATCAGGTCGCCGTCCTGGAAGACGGTCTGGTCATTGGGGACGGTTCCGGTGCCGAATCGCATCAGGAAGGGGATCTTGCAGGAGGACGCCTTCTCCATGGCCGACACCTTGGTGCCCACCCAGGCCGGGTCGACGTGGACCTCGACCAGCCGCACGGCCCCGGACGGATCGCGCCACTGCGGCTCGGAGCCGGAGGGGAGCAGTCGGCGCAGCACCATGTCGGCCGCCCAGCGGACGGTGGCCACCGAGGGGATGCCCAGCCGCTCGTACACCTCGGCGCGTCCCTGGTCGTAGATACGGGCGACCACATTGGTCACCTCGAAGGTCTCCCGGACCACCCGGGCGGCCAGAATGTTGGAGTTGTCGCCGCTGGACACCGCGGCGAAGCCGTCCGCCTTCTCGATGCCCGCCCGGATCAGCACCTGGCGGTCGAAACCGACGCCCTTGACCGTCTTGCCCTGGAAGTCGGGACCGAGCCGGCGGAAGGCGTCCTGGACGATGTCGATCACCGCGACGGAGTGCCCGCGGCGCTCCAAGGCTCGAGCCAGGGACGACCCGACACGTCCGCAACCCATGATGACGATGTGCATCGCCGACGCCTCCACTCGTAATGGCTACTGCTGCGTGGTTGACCTTACCGGTTTTCGCCGACCGGACCGCGTCAACATCTGGCCGCAGCAGACGCTACACCGAGCGCCGGGGCGGCTGGGGGAGCGGCGCCAAGCGGTGAGCGGGCGGGTGAGGTAGGTTTCGGTGCCCGGTTGGCATAGGGTGCGTCTACGTGAACGTGCTGGACATGGTGAAGCGGCTTCTGGTGGGCCGCAAGCTGGCCAACGCCCAACTCGGCGAGACCCTGTTGCCCAAGCGCATCGCGTTGCCGGTTTTCGCTTCGGACGCGCTGAGCTCGGTTGCGTACGCCCCCGACGAGATCCTGCTGACGCTCTCGCTGGCTGGCATGGCGGGCTTCTACTACTCCTGGCCGATCGCGCTCGCTGTAGCTGCGGTGATGCTGATCGTGGTGCTGTCGTATCGGCAGACCGTGCACGCGTATCCTTCCGGCGGTGGCGACTACGAGGTGGCCACGGTGAACCTCGGTCCGAACGCCGGCCTGGTGGTCGCCTCGGCCCTGTTGGTCGACTACATCCTCACCGTCGCGGTCTCGGTCTCCTCGGGCGTCCAGAACGCCAAAGCCATCTTCCCGGCCCTGCAGGGCAATGAGGGCTGGGTGGCCGCACTCGGCATCCTGGCTCTGATGGCCATGAACCTGCGCGGGGTGCGCGAGTCGGGTTCCTTCTTCGCGATCCCCACCTACGGCTTCATGATCGGCGTGCTGGGCATGACCGGCTGGGGCCTGTTCCGGATCTTCGGTATGGGTGAGCACCTGCAGGCGCCGACCGCCGGACTGGAAGTGATCGGCTCGCCGTCGTTCGAACCACTGGCCGGAGTGGCCATGGTGGTCCTCCTGGCCCGGGCATTCTCTTCCGGCTGTGCGGCTCTGACCGGGGTCGAGGCCATCTCCAACGGCGTCCCTGCCTTCCGGGAGCCGAAGAGCCACAACGCGGCCACCACCTTGGCCCTGCTCGGCGGAATCGCCGTCACCATGCTCGCCGGCATCATCGTGCTGGCCAACCTGACCGGCCTGAAGCTGGTCGACCCGGAGGGCCACTCGCACTTCGCGAAGAACGGCATCCCGACCGAGGTCGCGCACGAGACTGCGATGGGCCAGCTGGCGCGGACGGTCTTCGACACCTTCCCGCCGGGCTTCTACTTCGTGATCGCCATGACCATGATCATCTTGATCCTGGCCGCGAACACCGCCTTCAACGGCTTCCCGGTGCTGGGCTCGATCCTGGCCCGGGACGGCTTCCTGCCCAAGGCGCTGCACACCCGTGGCGATCGGCTGGCCTACTCGAACGGCATCATCGCTCTGGCTGCGGCCGCGATCGTGCTGGTGCTGATCTACAACGCCTCGGTGACCTCGCTGATCCAGCTCTATGTGGTCGGCGTGTTCGTCTCGTTCACGGTCAGCCAGTTCGGAATGATGCGGCACTGGACCCGGCACCTGGCCACCGAGCGTGATCCCAAGGTGCGGGCACGGATGCAGCGTTCTCGGGTGATCAACGCGATCGGGCTGACCGGCACCGGCATCGTGCTGGTGATCGTCCTGGCCTCCAAGTTCATCTACGGCGCCTACCTGGCCGTGCTGGCCATGGCCGCCGTGTTCCTGCTGATGCGCTCGATCCGCCGACACTACGAGAAGGTCAGCCGGGAGACCGCGGTCAGCCCGACCGAGGCTCGGCTGCTGCCCAGCCGAGTGCGGGCCGTGATCATGGTGCAGGAAGTGAACAAGCCGACCATGCGTGCGGTGAACTTCGCTCGAGCGACCCGGGCCAGCTCGATCGAGGCGGTGACCGTCTCCATCGACGAGGCCGAGACGCGGTCGATCATGGCCGAGTGGGAGGCCCAGGGCCTGGAAGTCCCGCTGCGCGTGATCGCCTCGCCGTACCGCGAGGTGACCGGGCCGTTCCTGAACTACGTGAAGGGCATCCGCTCGGACAACCCGCGGGACGTGGTCTGTGTCTACATCCCCGAGTACGTGGTCGGGCACTGGTGGGAGAGCCTGCTGCACAACCAGACCGGTCTGATCCTGAAGGCACGGCTGAACTTCATGCAGGGCGTGATGGTCACCTCGGTGCCCTACCTGCTGGCGTCCTCCCGCTACGCGATCAACCGCGCCAAGCGGGACAACGTGGCCGCCTGGCGGCGTCCGGGAAGCGGCCAAGTGCGGATGTCCGACACTGACGATCGTCCGGCGCAGAAGTGAGCCCGCTGCAGCCCGGTGAGGTGGTGACCGGGCTCGAGATCGGCCCGGTGGCCCATGGCGGCCATTTCGTGGCACGCCATGAAGGCCAAGTCATCTTCGTCCGGCATGCGCTCAGCGGCGAGCTGGTGGACGTCCAGATCACCGACGTGAACCGGCGCTTCGCGCGCGGCTTCGTGGTGGCCGTGCAGCGCGCAAGTGAGCATCGGGTCACCCCGCCCTGCCCGGTGGCCGGGCGGTGCGGCGGCTGCGACTTCCAACACGTCAGCGCTGCGCACAGCCGTGAGTTGAAGCGTCAAGTGGTGGCCGAACAGCTGGCGCACCTGGCCGGCTATCAGTTCACCGGGACGGTGGCCGAGGTGCTGCCGGCGCCGCTGCAGTGGCGCTCGCGAATGCGCTACCGGCTCGACGGCCAGGGGCGTCCCGGGCTGCTGGCCCATCGCTCCCGCGAGATCGTCCCTCTGCCCGAGGGTGGCTGCCGGATCGCGCTGCCGCAGATCGCCAGCCCCGGAGTCCAGGCCAGGGCCGATGGGGGAGAGTTGCTCGCCATCGCCACGGCGGACGGGCTGTTCATCGACCCGAACGACCCCACCGAGGTGACCGAGCGGGTCGGCGAGCGGAGCTACCAGGTGGCCGGTGACGGCTTCTGGCAGCCGCACACGTCCGCAGCCGCCACCCTGAGTGAGGCCGTGGTCGCCGCACTGGCTCCACAGCCAGGCGAGGTGGCGTTCGACCTGTATTGCGGCGTGGGCCTGTTCGCCGGCGCGCTGGCCGCAGCCGGCTGCATGGTGTGGGGGATCGAAGGTTCGACGAAGGCGGTCGAGCTGGCTCGCCGCAACGTGCCCACGGCTCGCTTCCTGGCCGGGGACGTGGCCCGGCGGCTGACCCGGTTGCCCGGTCGCGCCGATCTGGTGGTCCTCGATCCGCCGCGCACCGGTACGGATGCGGACGTGCTGGCCCAACTCGTCCGCCGCTCTCCGCGCCGGATCGCCTACGTGGCCTGCGACCCGGCGGCACTGGGTCGCGACCTGCTCACTTTGGACCAGTTGGGGTATGTCCCCTCCGCGGTGAGCGCCTACGACTTGTTCCCGTTGACCCACCATGTTGAATGCCTTGCCATCCTGGAACCGAGATGAGTGAGACCAAGACCCGCCGGGTGATCGAGGCGAAGTGCCCGATCCGTCCCGGTGACGTCTGCAATCTGTGTCAGCTGGACGTCACCGGCCCACAGGACTGCCCGCTGGTGTACCTGGTTCGCAGTGATCCGGACCTCCAGGAGGAGTGGATCGCGCAGCGTCGCCAGGCCCGATGAGTTCGGTCTCGGTACCGTCGTGGTGCTGGCCGACTGAGCTAGGCTGAGTTAGTATCTCGACATCGAGATATCTTGGGGACGATGGAGGTCCAATGAGCATCGACAGCTTCCGAGCAGCGACTGAACTTGAGGTGGCCGGGAAGACGTACCAGATCTTCCAGGTGGGTGCCGTGGAAGGCGCCGCGACGTTGCCGTTCAGCCTGAAGGTGCTCCTGGAGAACCTGTTGCGCACCGAGGACGGTGCGAACATCACCGCCGCCGACATCACGGCGCTGGGCGCGTGGGACCCGGCCGCCGAGCCGAACCGCGAGATCCAGTTCACCCCGGCCCGGGTGATCATGCAGGACTTCACCGGGGTTCCGTGTGTTGTCGACCTGGCCACCATGCGTGAGGCCATCGCCGAACTTGGTGGCGACCCGGCCAAGGTTAACCCGCTGTCTCCGGCCGAGATGGTGATCGATCACTCGGTGGTGGCCGACCTGTTCGGCACCCAGGACGCGTTCGCCCGCAACGTCGAGCTGGAGTACCAGCGCAACCGCGAGCGCTACCAGTTCCTGCGCTGGGGCCAGACCGCGTTCGACGACTTCGTGGTGGTCCCGCCGGGCACCGGCATCGTCCATCAGGTCAACATCGAGCACCTGGCCCGCGTGGTCTTCCCCCGCGAGGTCAACGGCGTTCTGCAGGCCTACCCGGACACCTGTGTGGGCACCGACTCGCACACCACCATGGTCAACGGCCTCGGGGTCGTCGGCTGGGGCGTGGGTGGCATCGAGGCCGAGGCAGCCATGCTCGGCCAGCCGGTGTCCATGCTGATTCCGCGGGTGGTCGGCTTCAAGCTGTCCGGCAAGCTGCCCGAGGGCACCACAGCCACCGACCTGGTGTTGACCATCACCGAGATGCTGCGCACCCACAAGGTGGTCGGCAAGTTCGTCGAGTTCTACGGCTCCGGCGTGGCCGAGGTGCCGCTGGCCAACCGGGCCACCATCGGCAACATGAGCCCCGAGTACGGCTCGACCATCGCCATCTTCCCGATCGACGACAAGACCATCGACTACCTGCGGCTGACCGGACGTCCGGCCGAGCAGCTGGAACTGGTCGAGGCCTACGCCAAGGCCCAGGGTCTGTGGCACGACGCCAACCACGAGCCGCGCTACTCGGAGTATCTCGAACTGGATCTCTCCACCGTGGTGCCCAGCATCGCCGGGCCCAAGCGTCCGCAGGATCGGGTGATCCTGGCCAACGCCAAGCAGGGCTTCGCCGAGGCGTTGCGTGACTACGTGGTGGACGAGAAGCCGGTTGGCTACGACGAGGCCGTGGCCGAGTCCTTCCCGGCATCGGACGTCCCCTCCCAGACCGGGACGAACGGGTCGGCGGCCCCGCACGCCTACGGCGAGGGCGCCTCGCTGAGCCGGCCGTCCAAGCCGACCCAGGTCAGTCTGGCCGACGGCACCAGCTTCACCATCGACCACGGCGCAGTGACCATCGCGGCGATCACCTCGTGCACCAACACCTCCAACCCGAGCGTGATGATCGGTGCGGCGCTGGTGGCCAAGAAGGCCGTCGAGGCCGGACTGACCCGCAAGCCCTGGGTGAAGACCTCGCTGGCGCCCGGCTCCAAGGTGGTCACCGACTACTACGAGAAGTCCGGGCTGACCAAGTACCTGGACGCGCTGGACTTCAACCTGGTCGGCTACGGCTGCACCACCTGCATCGGCAACTCCGGACCGCTGATCCCCGAGGTCTCCCAGGCCGTCAACGCCGCCGATCTCGCGGTCACCGCCGTGCTGTCCGGCAACCGCAACTTCGAGGGCCGGATCAACCCGGACGTGAAGATGAACTACCTGGCCAGCCCGCCGCTGGTGGTGGCCTACGCCCTGGCCGGACGGATGGATCTGGACCTGACCACCGAGCCGCTGGGCATCGGATCGTCGGGCCAGCCGGTCTACCTGCGCGACATCTGGCCGACCCAGGCCGAGGTGGACGAGGTGATCAGCTCCTCGATCACCGCGGAGATGTTCACCTCCCGCTATGCCGACGTGTTCGCCGGCGATCAGGTCTGGCAGTCGCTGCCGACCCCGACCGGTGACACCTTCGAGTGGGAGGCCGACTCGACCTACGTGCGGCGTCCGCCGTACTTCGAGAACATGCCGGCTCAGCCGGTGCCGGTGACCGATGTGGACGGGGCCCGGGTTCTGCTCAAGCTGGGCGACTCGGTCACCACCGACCACATCTCGCCGGCCGGTTCGATCAAGGCCGACAGCCCGGCCGGGAAGTACCTCACCGAGCACGGCGTGGCGCGCACCGACTTCAACTCCTACGGCTCGCGGCGCGGCAACCACGAAGTGATGATCCGCGGCACGTTCGCCAACATCCGGCTGCGCAATCAGCTGGCTCCGGGCACCGAGGGCGGCTTCACCAGGGACTTCACCGCTGCGGACGGCCCGGTTTCCACGGTCTACGACGTCTCGGTGAACTACCAGGCGGCCGGGATTCCACTGGTGGTCCTGGCCGGCAAGGAGTACGGCTCGGGATCATCCCGGGACTGGGCGGCCAAGGGGACGGCGCTGCTCGGGGTCAAGGTGGTCATCGCCGAGAGCTACGAGCGGATCCATCGGTCCAACCTGATCGGGATGGGCGTCCTTCCGCTGCAGTTCCCCGAGGGCCACAACGCGGCATCCCTGGGCCTGACCGGCACTGAGGTGTTCTCCGTGTCTGGCATCACCGAACTCAACGAGGGTCGTACTCCGAAGACCGTCCGAGTGACGGCCACCGGTGGGCCGGCGCCGATCAGCTTCGACGCCGTGGTTCGCATCGACACTCCTGGAGAGGCGGACTACTACCGCCACGGGGGCATCATGCAGTACGTGCTCCGCTCGCTGCTGCAGCGATGAGCTCACGGCGGGCCAAGGTAGCGCGTCCGGACGAGGTTCGGACGCCGACCAGTCTGCCCATCTCGGCGCGGATCGCCTGGTCCTACCTGGCCAGCCTGGGCGCGCTGATGATCGCCGGCGGGACTGTCGTCCTGGTCAATGCGAGTGTGGGCACCGCGGCCTGCCGGGCCGCCTCGAGCGACGCGGCTGCGGACTGCCGCCTGGGTTGGGCCGTGGTCTCGTCCCTGGTCGGCCTGGCACTGGGCTGGGTGGTGCTGGGTGTGCTGCTCCATTTGGGCTGGCGCTACGCGGTCGCCGCAACGTCGGTTGCCGCGCTCCTGGTCTCGGTCGATCGCTTGGAGACCTGGTGGTGGTGGGCGCTGGCCGCTCTGATCCCGGCAGCGGCCGCGCTGCTCACCCACGAATGGGGGAGCGCCACGAGAGCCAAGGTCATCCGTGACGTCGGACTGGCCGTTCTCGCAGTCGGCGCCGTGGCCGCCATCAGTTGGTGGCTGCTCCGCTAGATTAGAACGCGTGTACGATTAGCGCGTGAGCGTCGTTCGGAGTCAGAACGTCCCGCCGGGCTGGCCGGGACGGGTGTGGCCACCCAGCGCGCCGGACTGGGAGCTCACCGCCGTGGAGTTCCTACTGGACTGCTGCCCGGCCGAGTTCCGCAACCATCCGGTGCTGCGCCGTCAGCCGCTGGTGCTGGCGCGGTTCGCCGGTTGGCAGCTGGACGGAGCGATTCGGGCCGGTGAGGTGGACCTGCGCACCCTGCGGGCGCAGCTGTCGGGACGAGTGTCGCCAGAGGTCGTGGGGCAGGCCGCCGAGGTCTGGCAGGAGGCGACCGCGCACCTGCAGCGACGTCGCCGCGAGGTCCGGCTGGTGGCCGATGCCCTGGGGGGTGCACGGTTCCGGGTTCGGCTGTGACGTAGACTCCTGGGGTGCCGCTTCTCGACCAGATCAACTGTCCTCAGGACCTGCGGAAGCTGGATCCCAGCCAGCTTCCCGAGTTGGCCGAGGAGATCCGGGCCTTCCTGATCAGCAATGTCAGCCGGACCGGCGGGCATCTGGGTCCCAACCTTGGCGTGGTCGAACTGACCATCGCACTGCACCGGGTCTTCGACTCGCCATCCGAGCCGATCATCTTCGACACCGGCCACCAGAGCTACGTCCACAAGATTCTGACCGGCCGTCAGGGCGACTTCCCGACCTTGCGCAAGCCCGGGGGCCTGTCCGGCTACCCCTCGCGCGCCGAGTCGCCGCACGACTGGGTGGAGAACTCCCACGCTTCGGCCGGGCTGTCCTGGGCGGACGGGCTGGCCAAGGCCTATCGGCTGCAGGGACGCGAGGACCACGTGGCCGTGGTGGTCGGTGACGGCGCCCTGACCGGAGGCATGGCCTGGGAGGCGCTGAACAACATCGCGGTCGCCCAGGACGAGCGGCTGGTGATCGTGATCAACGACAACGGCCGCTCCTACACCCCGACCGTGGGCGGCGTGGCCACCCAGCTTTCGGTGCTCGGCAAGCAGCTCACCGCGATCCGTACCGACCGCCGCTATGAGCGACTGCTGCACCGGATCAAGGAGACCGTTCTCGGTGCTCCGGTGATCGGGCAGATGATCTACGGGCTCATGCACGGCTTCAAGATGGGCGTCAAGGACGTCCTGGCGCCGCAGGGGATGTTCTCCGACCTCGGCCTGAAGTACGTGGGGCCGATCGACGGCCACGACGTGGCCGCCGTCGAGCTGGCCCTCCAGCGGGCCAAGGGCTTCGACGCTCCGGTGCTGGTGCACTGCATCACCCAGAAGGGACGTGGCTTCAAGGCCGCCGAGCAGGACGAGCAGGATCGCTTCCACGCGGTCGGCGTGATCGACGAGGTCACCGGCGAGTCGTTGGCTCCGGGCGTCCGCTCCTGGACCGATGCCTTCGGCGAGGAGTTGGCCCGGATCGCGGCCACCGACGATCAGGTGGTGGCGCTGACCGCGGCCATGCTGCACCCGACCGGCCTGGATCGGTTCGCCACGCTGTTCCCGGACCGGGTCTTCGATGTCGGTATCGCTGAACAGCATGCGGTCACCAGCGCGGCCGGCTTGGCCACTGCCGGGTTGCACCCGGTGGTCGCGGTGTACGCCACCTTCTTGAACCGCGCTTTCGACCAGGTCCTGATGGACGTCGCTTTGCACAAGCTCGGGGTCACCTTCGTCCTCGACCGGGCCGGGATCACCGGGCCGGACGGACCGAGCCACCACGGCCTGTGGGATCCGTCGCTGCTCGGCCTGGTCCCCGGGCTCACCTTGAGTGCCCCGCGCGACGAGCCCCGGCTGTGTGAGGCGCTCCGGACTGCGGTGAAAATCGATGATCGGCCCAGCGTGATCCGCTTCTCGAAGGAGGCGCTGCCGAGTCCGGTGCCGTCGATCGCCAAAGCCGGCTCGGTCGACGTGCTCTTCGGCGAAGGCTCCGGACGAGTCCTGGTGGTCGGCTACGGCCAACTGTGCGGGATGGCCGTCGAGGTCGGTCAACGACTGGCCCAGCAGGGGATCAGCGCGACCGTGGTTGATCCGGTCTGGGCGCTGCCTGTCTCTGCCGATCTCATCTCGCTGGTGGCCGCCCATGAGCTGGTGCTGACCATCGAGGACAACGAGATCGTCGGTGGGCTGGGTGCCCGGCTCTCCCAGGAGTGCCGAGCCGCCGGGCTGGACACCCGGATTCGGGAGTTCGGAGTGCCGTCACAGTTCGTCCCGCAGGGCGCCCGCAGTGAGCTCCTCGCCGAACTGGGCCTGACCGCTCAGCAGCTGGCCCGGTTCGCCACCGAGCAGATCGCCGCCACCGAGCGGCAGCAGAGCTTCACCAGAGCTGAGTGATCACCGGCACGGCCAGTTCACGCTGCCACTGGCGGGCCCCGAGTTCGGCCAGTCGCTGATCGGCTTCGGTCGCGTCCATGGTGGCCGGTGAATCCCACAGCAACCGGCGCAGATGGTCGGGGGAGAGCAGGTTCTCCACTGGGACCTCCAGGCTTTCGGCCAACTCGATCAGCGCCGGACGTACCCGGTTGAACCGCTCGAAGGACTCCGGCCAGCGCCGTTCCCACGCTCGCGGCTGCGGCGGTCCGTCCGGGATCAGGTGCCGGGCCGGGTACTCGGCCTTGGGGAGTTGGACGGCGCGGTTCACCGCAGCCAGCCATTGCTGCTCATTGCGCAGGGCGGAACGCTTGGCGAAGCCGGAGATGCCGCGCAGCCAGGTGCGATCCAGTCGGCGCTCGCGGTTGGTTTCGATCGACCGGGCCACCTCGACGATGTTGCGATCGGGGAGCACTCGGCCCGGTGCTCGGTCCTCGCTCCTGGCCAGCTCCTCGCGGGCCAGCCACAGCTCCCTGGCCACGGCCAGGCCGAGCAGGGTGCGCAGGGTGTGCAAGCCGGTGAGCCGGCGCCACGGCTCCTTGCGCGGCACGGCCGGGTCGTTGGCGTGCTCGGCCAGGTACTCGAACTCTTGCATGGCCCAATCCAGCTTGTCGGCTTCGGTGAGCCGCTCGATCTGCCACTCGCGCAGCTCGGTCAGCCGCTCGACGTCCAGGGCCGCGTAGTTCAGCCAGTCCTCGGGGATCGGTCGCTTTGACCAGTCCGCAGCCGAGTGCTCCTTGGCCAGTGAGAGTCCCAGTGCCTGCTCCATCAGCGCGCTCAGGTTCACCCGGGGCAGGCCCAGCAGGCGTGCGGCCAACTCGGTGTCGAAGAGCTGACGGGGGAGCAGTTTCACCTCGGCCAGGCAGGGCAGATCCTGGCTGGCGGCGTGCAGGATCCAGTCCACGTCCGACAGTTGCGCAGCCAGGGCGGAGAAGTCGGCCCTGGGCTGCCCGTTCTCGAAGGCGGTTGGGTCGATCAGGTGAGTGCCACCGCCGTCGCGGCGGAGCTGAATCAGATAAGCCTTGGCCGTGTAGCGGTAGCCGTGGGCGCGCTCGGTGTCGACGCCGACCGGCCCGTGGCCGGCGGCAAGAGCTGCCTGGCTGGCTTCCAGCGCGGCCGGGGTGTCCACCAGCGGTGGAACTCCCTCGGCCGGGGCGGCCAGGACGGGATAGGTGACGACGGGCTGCGTGGCTTCGGTCTCTACCTCAGCCACGATCCTGCCCTTCGTGATGCAATCGGAACCACTCCTTCAGGCAATGGCGGCAACCCCGCGGTCTGGCAGACCAGGTCTGCCCAACTCTCCAGGTGCCGCACCAAATCATCCGCACACTCGATCAGCGGCGTCCACGATGCACGCAGCTCGATCTCGGCCCGCAGTCCATCGGTGGCGATCCCGCCGAAAGAACGGCTGGCCACTGTAGTGACCGTCCCACTGGGCGCGATGAAGGCCGCATGGTTACGCTCCAGCGCGTCCAGCAGCCACGACCAGCCCACTTCTGTGATCAGCGGATCGATCGCCATCTCGGCGTCCACCTCTGCCCGGGCATAGGTGACACAACGGAACTCACCCTCCCAGGCAGCGCTGCCGGCCGGATCGTGGAGCAGCACCAGTCGTCCGCTGCCGAGTTCCTCCTCGGCAACTTCGACCTCGGCGCTGATCGCCACCGAGAACGGCGCAATCTTCGCCGGGGCCGGGATCTCTTCGACGCTCAGCTCCGGTCGCCAGGACATCCCGACGATCGCGTTCACCACCTCTTGGAACAGTGGTGAAGGAGTCGGCTCGAACCGTGCGGCCACGCTCCGAGCCTAGTGAAGGCCGGGGCTCAGGACTCGCTGGGCGCGCCGTGAGTGGCCGAGCCGTCCGGTTCGAAGGTCAGGCTGACCGAGTTGATGCAGAACCGCTGGTCGGTCGGGGTCTGGTACCCCTCGCCCTCGAAGACGTGTCCCAGGTGGGAGTCGCAGGCGGCGCAGCGCACCTCGACCCGAGCCCGTCCGGGCAGGCTGCGATCCTCCAGGTAGACCACCCGATCCTCGGCGGCGGCGGTGTAGAAGGACGGCCAGCCGCAGTGCGACTCGAACTTGTGGTCACTGCGGAACAGCTCGGTGCCGCAGGCGCGGCAGCGGTAGATGCCGGCGGCGGTGGTGTCGGTGTACTCACCGGTGAACGGTGCTTCGGTGCCGGACTCGCGCAGGACGCGGTACTCCAGCGGCGAGAGCAGAGCCTTCCACTGTTCGGGGGTCTTCTCGATCTTGAGGCTCATCCGCAACTCCTTCGCAATTGTCTGCCGGACGCTCTGCTGCAGCCGGACCCTAGCCTGGGTCCATGGCCACGTCAGAGTTGATACTCGAGCTGGACGACCAACAGGTCCGGATCAGCAGCCCGGAGAAGGTCTACTTTCCCTCTCTGCACCTCAACAAAGCGGACGTGGTCGGATATTTCCGCAGCGTGGGGCCAGGGATCCTGCGCGCGTTGCACCATCGTCCCACAGCCATGGAGCGGTGGCCGGGCGGGGTGCCGGGGCCCGACGACGAGCCGCAGGAGGCTTTCTACCAGAAGCGGCTCCCGGGCAATGCTCCGGACTGGGTGGCCCGGGTGGAGGTGAGGTTCCCCTCGGGACGTACCGCTGTCGAGGTGGCGCCGGACAACCTGGCCACAGTGCTCTGGATGGCCAACCTGGGCACGCTGCGGTTCCATCCCTGGCCGGTGCGCAGCGCGGCGCCCGAACTCGTCGATCAGCTGCGCCTGGATCTGGACCCGCAGCCGGGCACCGGGTTCCGGCAGGCCGCTGAGGCTGCCGTGGAGCTGCGCGAGGTGCTCACGGAGGCCGGCCTGACCGCCTTCTGCAAGACCAGTGGCGGACGCGGCGTCCATGTCTTCGTCCGGATCGAGCCCAGCGACTTCATCACGGCCCGGCATGCGGTGATCGCGGCCGGACGCGAGCTGGCCAGACGGCGTCCCGAACTGGTCACCGTGAACTGGTGGAAGGAGGAGCGCGGCGAGCGGATCTTCCTGGACTTCAACCAGATGGCCCGCGACCGGCTGATGACCTCGGCCTACTCGATCCGTCCGGTGCCCGACGCGCTGGTGTCCGCCCCGCTGACCTGGGACGAGCTGACTGAGGCCGAGCCGCAGGACTTCAGCGTGGTGACCATGCCCGAGCGGTTCGCTGAGCGGGGCGACCTGTGGGCCGAGCTGGACACTGTTGCACCCGGGTCACTGGCGACTCTGATCGAGTGGTACGACCGGGACGCCGCCGACGGCGAGGGCGAGCTGCCCTATCCACCGGAGTATCCGAAGATGCCTGGCGAGCCGCCGCGGGTGCAGCCCAGCCGCAAGAACCAGGCCAACTGGGAGGATCCGAACTAGCCCGTCGGGCCGAGGATCTCGGCGAGATCGAACCGGGGCACCTCGGCCAGCTGATCGAAGGTGCACGAGGCCGGCTCGCGATCGGGGCGCCATCGCCGGAAGCCGACGGTGTGCCGGAACCGCTCGCCCTCGAGGTGGTCGTAGCCGACTTCGCAGACCAGCATCGGCCAGATCAGCTGGGTCTGCCGAGCCACGGAGTTCCAGCGGTTGGTGGCCCGCGGGCCGCCGTTGTCCGGGTTGCCGTCGGCCCAGGGGTGCGGTGCGTCGGCCGGCAGGTCGAGTTCACTGAGCAGGGCGGCCAGGTCGCGGCGCACAGTGGTGGCGAAGGCCGAACTGGCTCCGACAAAGCGCAGCGTGCCGTCGGCCGCATACAGGCCCAGTTGCAGCGAACTCACCTGGGGCTGGGCCGACGCCTGATCGAGCCGGTATCCGGCCACCACCACGTCCGCCTCGCGCGCGTGTTTGATCTTGAACATTGCCCGTTCGCCGGGCCGATAGGGCTGGTCCAGTGGCTTGGCCACCACCCCGTCCAGGCCGGCGCCCTCGAACTGGGTGAACCAGCGCTCGGCCAGCGCCTGATCCAGAGTCAACGGGGTCACGTGGATGCGCTCGGACGGCTCGGCCAGGGCGAGCTCCAGTCGCCGGCGGCGTTCGGTGAAGGGCCGCTCGACGAGCAGTTCGTCACCTTCGGCGAGCAGATCCCAGAAGACCAGTGAGGCCGGATGGCGCACGGAAAGCTCGGCGACCCGCTTCGCCGAGGGGTGCACTCGTTCGCCAAGCAGGGTGAAGTCCAGCCGATCGCCGTTCACCACCACCAGCTCGCCGTCCAGGACGCAGCGAGCCGGAGTGCCGGCCCGCACAGCCTGCACCGCCTCGGGGAAGTAGCCGCTGAGGTCCTTGCCATTGCGGCTGGACAGGACCACCTCGTCGCCGTCGCGGAAGACCAGGCAGCGGTAGCCGTCCCACTTGGGCTCGTAGGCCAAGCCGGGCGGAATGGCCGTGGTGGCCCGGGCCAGCATCGGCTCAACCGGAGGCAGGAGCGGCAGCTGCATCTCCACATCGTGGCAGTAGGGCTCGGCACAGCCGGCGGGATGGGGTAAGACTGCTGCAATGAGTTCACATTCGGCGAAGCGGGCCGGACGGCCGCTGTCGGAGTTGCTGCGGGTACCGGCCGGTCCGGTCCGGTTGGCTGACTTCGACCCGTCCGCCACCCCGGGGTACCCGGGCCACGGCAAGTCCGACTCGCAGGAGGAGACCGACGCCTTGGGCGTCGAGCTGTCCGACCTGCAGGAGGTCCTCTACGCCAATGGACGATCGGAGCCGGAGACGGCTCCGGGGGTGCTGGTGGTGTTGCAGGGGATGGACACCTCGGGCAAGGGCGGGGTGATCCGGCACGCGATCGGTTTGGTGGATCCACAAGGCGTCCAGCTGGCTGCGTTCAAGGCGCCCACCGCCGAGGAACGCGCGCACGACTTCCTGTGGCGGATCCGCAAGGCACTGCCCGGTCCGGGAATGATCGGCATCTTCGACCGCTCGCACTACGAGGACGTCCTGGTGGTGCGGGTCGAGTCGCTGGTGCCGGAGGCCGAGTGGCGCCGGCGCTACGACCAGATCAACGAGTTCGAAGCCGAACTGGTCGCCGGTGGCACCACGGTGATCAAGTGCATGCTCAATGTCTCCTTCGAGGAGCAGCGCCGTCGGCTCGCCGAGCGGCTGGCCGAGCCCAGCAAGTACTGGAAGTACAACCCCGGCGACGTTGACGCGCGGCTGAAGTGGCCGGCCTACCAGGAGGCCTACGCGGCCGCTCTGGAGCTGTGCAACACCCCGGACGCGCCCTGGCACGTGATTCCGGCGGACCGCAAGTGGTATCGCAACTGGGCGGTGGCCGAGTTGCTGCGCGAGGCGTTGGCCGACCTGAAGCTGGACTGGCCCCCGGCCGAGTTCGATGTCGCCACCGAGCAGGCCCGGGTGGAGGCGAGCTGACTCAGGCGCTGACCACGCTCAGGTGCCGCTCGGGCACCTCTTCGGTCTCGGCGTCCTCCAGGCCGAAGTCGAGCAGATCCATGGCGGCGAACGCGTAGCGAGCCAGGACCAGGTCGATCACCTCGCGGGCTGCCCCCAGCGGTTCGCTCACGGCGACTGCGCCGTAGCGGTAAGCCAGATCCGACTGCGCGCGGTAGGACTCGTCGGCAGCCAGGAAGAACGAACCCACGGCGATGTGCCGGCGGCCCTGGGCGCGCAGGCTCATGATCGCCTGAGCCACCGAGGGACCCGAATCGTCGGCGACCGCGGTCAGGCAGGGGAGCCGGTGGTGGGTCGACCACTGCCGGGCCCGGCGGGCCAGCAGCGAGCTGCCGCGGACGTCGCCGCCGCAGTCGGCCGAGAGCACCAGTCCGTCCAGCTCGAGGCAACGAGCCTGGCTGAGCGAGGAGCGCAGCCGCTGGTCGAGGATGGTGAGCAGGCTCAGCTCGGGGCCGATCGGACGCGACATGGTGAAGCGCAGCTTCGGGTGCCGCGAGCGGGAGCGGCTGAGGACATCGTCCAGGAAGGGCGAGCAATCCACGGCGTGGGTCAGCTGGAGCGGAACCAGGACAACCTCGTCGATGCCGGCTTCGGCAATCTGATCGGCCACCTGGCCGACCGAGGGCGGGCTCTGCTCGAGAAAGGCACCATGAATGGAGATCTCCGAACGCAACTGCTGCAATCCGCTACGCAACTCGTGGGTGACCTGAGCCACCATCGGGTCGGAGCTTCCGCGGGCCACCATCACAAGTGCTGGGGCAGTCATGCGCGTGCCTTCCTGTCTGAAGAGGACGGCTCCCTTGCCGGGTTTCCTGTCAGACACAAGAGTGGTCGTAACCATCTCGTTATGCAATTTCACGTACCGGACGCTGAGACGTCCGTCCAGATATTGAGATCGCCTGTTACGTGCGAGTTACGTAGGCGTTGGAAGTAGGCGACAAAGCGAGATGTCGTCCAGATTGTGGGATTTGGCTGTTCGGATGCCGGGACGGCTCTCCGGAG
Organism: Propionicimonas paludicola; assembly: GCF_002563675.1. Classification (NCBI taxonomy): domain Bacteria; kingdom Bacillati; phylum Actinomycetota; class Actinomycetes; order Propionibacteriales; family Nocardioidaceae; genus Propionicimonas; species Propionicimonas paludicola. The sequence goes on from NZ_PDJC01000001.1 coordinate 1,252,602, forward strand.
AGAGATGGTGGGCGATACTGGGTTCGAACCAGTGACCTCTTCGGTGTGAACGAAGCGCGCTACCACTGCGCCAATCGCCCGCGACTTGGGTACATCCTCGGCTTCGCGGGGAGCCGATTGTGGGCGACACTGGGATCGAACCAGTGACCTCTTCCGTGTCAGGGAAGCGCGCTACCGCTGCGCCAGCCGCCCGAGGTGGAGACGGGATTTGAACCCGTGTACACGGATTTGCAGTCCGTTGCCTCGCCTCTCGGCCACTCCACCGGCGAGAGCCGGTCTCGAAGTCGGGATGATGAGACCTTCTCCGAGCGGACGACGGGATTCGAACCCGCGACCCTCACCTTGGCAAGGTGATGCTCTACCAACTGAGCCACGTCCGCATGCTCTTGCGTCCGGCGCAAGTGCGAGAGCAACCATAACCTAAGCCCTGACCGGCCGCAAAACGGGTGCTCGCAGGCCCTCATTCCCGACCCGACAACGCTACTCGGAAGGGTCTCTCGACCGGCCGGGCGGCCGGCGAAGGTGATCGCTGTGCGGTGGCGCCGCGACGCACGTCCCGGCGATCTGCGGCAGACTAGGAGGCCGCAAGGAAAGGAAGTCCACCCGTGTCCGTGTCCATCACCGTGTCAGCCCTGCAGTCCCAGCCCGAGGCGAGGACGGTCGAGGCCGGCACTACCGCGCTGACCTTGTTCGGCGATCGCACCGTGGTGGCAGCGCGGATCAACGGACGGCTGGTCGACCTGACCACCGAGGTGGCCGAGGGTGACGTCGTCGAGGCGGTCGCGATCGACAGCCCGGACGGCCTGAACGTGATCCGACACTCCTGCGCCCACGTGGCCGCACAGGCCGTGCAGTCACTGTTCGTCGAAGCCAAGCTCGGCATCGGGCCGCCCATCACCGACGGCTTCTACTACGACTTCCAGGTGCCCACCCCGTTCACCCCGGAGGACTACCGGGCGATCGACAAGGCCATGGGCCGGATCGTCAAGGAGAAGCAGCGCTTCGTCCGCCGGGTCGTCAGCGATGATCGGGCCCGAGAGGAGTTGGCGACCGAGCCGTACAAGCTCGAGCTGATCGGTCTGAAGGGCAACAGCGACGCGACCGAGGGCGCCTCGGTCGAGGTCGGCGCCGGCGAACTGACCATCTACGACAACGTCCGCCGCGACGGCTCGGTGGCCTGGCGCGACCTGTGTCGCGGCCCGCACGTCCCGGACACCTCCTACTTGAAGGCGTTCGCGATCACCCGCAGTTCGGCCGCTTACTGGCGTGGCGATCAGGCCAACGCTCAGCTGCAGCGCCTGTATGGGACGGCCTGGCCGACCAAGGAGGACCTGGTCGCCTACCAGGAGCGTCTGGCCGAGGCGGCCCGCCGCGACCACCGGAAGCTGGGCACCGAGCTCGACCTGTTCAGCTTCCCCGAGGAGCTGGGCGCCGGTCTGCCGGTCTTCCATCCCAAGGGTGGAGTGCTGAAGCGGGTCATGGAGGACTACGTCCGGGCCGCGCACATCAAGGCTGGCTTCTCGTACGTGGGCACCCCGCACATCTCCAAGGAGGGGCTGTTCCACACCTCCGGGCACCTGCCGTACTACGCCGACGGGATGTTCCCGCCCATGGACGACGACGGCCAGAACTATTACCTCAAGGCAATGAACTGCCCGATGCACAACCTGATCTTCAAGAGCCGGGGCCGCTCGTACCGCGAGCTGCCGCTGCGCTTCTTCGAGTTCGGCACGGTGTACCGCAATGAGAAGTCCGGCGTCCTGCAAGGACTCACCCGGGTGCGCTCGATCACCCAGGACGACTCGCACTCCTATGTGATGGCCGAGCATGCCGCCGACGAGGTCAAGCATCTGCTCACCTTCGTGACCAACCTGCTGGAGGACTTCGGCCTGGACGACTACTACCTCGAGCTGTCCACCAGAGACACCGAGGGCAGCAAGTCCACCAAGTTCATCGGCTCGGACGAGCAGTGGGAGAAGGCCACCGCCATCCTCGAGCAGGTCGGCCTCGAGTCCGGGCTCGCGCTCGTCCCTGATCCGGGCGGAGCGGCCTACTACGGGCCGAAGATCTCGGTGCAGGCCAAGGATGCGATCGGACGCACCTGGCAGATGTCGACGATCCAGTACGACTTCAACCAGCCGGCCCGGTTCGGCCTGACCTACACCGGTCCGGACGGGCACCCGGCCGAGCCGGTGATGATCCACTCGGCCAAGTTCGGCTCGATCGAGCGTTTCATCGGCGTGCTCACCGAGCACTACGCCGGGGCCTTCCCGGCCTGGCTGGCGCCGGTGCAGGTGATCGCCATCCCGGTGGCCGCCGAGTACGACGACTACCTGGCCGGGATCGCCGCCCAGCTCACCGAGGCCGGCATCCGGGTTGAGGTTGATCGTTCCGATGATCGCTTCGGCAAGAAGATCCGCAATGCGCAGACCCAGAAGGTGCCGTTCATGCTGATCGCCGGCGAGGCGGACGCCGCCGCGGGCGCGGTGTCGTTCCGCTACCGGGACGGCAGCCAGAACAACGGTGTGGCAATCGAGGACGCGATCGCCGAGATCATCGCGAATACCCGTCCGCCGCAGCGATGACCGGGGCCGAACCGGCGTCCGGGCTGCCGGGGGATCCGGACGGCTACCAGCGGCTGTGGACGCCGCACCGCATGGTCTACATCAAGGGCGAGAACAAGCCGGAGAGCGCGGCCGCTGAGGTCTGCCCGTTCTGCCGGGTGGGCGGCCTCGACGACGCCGAGGCACTGATCGTCCATCGCGGACGGCTGGCCTTCGTGGTGCTGAACCTGTACCCCTACGCTCCGGGCCATCTGCTGATCTGCCCGAACCGGCATATCGCCGACTGGACCGAGGCGACCCCGGAGGAGCGGGCCGAGATCGGGGAGCTCACCGCCACGGCCATGACCGTGCTGCGGGCGGTGTCCGGCCCGGGTGGCTTCAACCTGGGTGTGAACCAGGGCTCGGTGGCCGGGGCCGGCATTGCCGCGCACCTGCACCAGCATGTCGTCCCACGCTGGTTGGGCGACGCCAATTTCCTTCCGGTGGTCGGCCAGACCAAGGCAATTCCGCAGTTGCTGGGCGAGACGCGCGCCGTTCTGGCCGACGCGTGGAACCGCCACTAGTGGCTGTGGCCTAGGCTGGGCGAATGGCAGGCGAACCGTACGACACCGAGCGGGTGTTCACGGTACCCAATGTGCTCAGCTTCATTCGGCTGGCCGGAGTACCGCTGTTCCTGTGGCTGTTGCTGGTTCGCGAGGCGGACATCTGGGCCGTGGTGGTGCTCGCCATCGGCGGCGCCACCGACTGGCTGGACGGCTACCTGGCCCGCAGCTGGCACCAACGCTCCCGGCTGGGTCAGGTCCTCGACCCGCTGGCTGACCGTCTCTACATCCTGGCCACTCTGGTCGGCTTCGCGATCCGCGAGATCGTGCCCTGGTGGCTGGTCGCGCTGCTGGCGGCTCGGGACGTGCTGATGTTCACCACCATCTGGCCGGCACTGCGCCGCCGGGGCTTCGTCAGTCTTCCGGTGCACTTTCTGGGCAAGGCCGCGACCTTCGCGCTGCTCTACGCCTTCCCGCTGGTCCTCCTGGGCTCCGGCGACGATGCCTGGCAGATCGGCATGCGAGTGGTCGGCTGGGCCTGCGTGATCTGGGGCACCGCGCTCTACTGGTGGTCGGGGCTGCTCTACATCGGCCAAGGCATCGACGTCGTCCGTCGGTTCCCGCTGAATCGCGCGGGCGCATCGCAGGTGTGATCCGAACCTCACTGGGTGGTTGAGGGTAGGGTGTTGCCCGGCACTGGGAGGTGCCTGCGCGACGAAATCAAGGAGTGACCGTGTACCCAGATGATCTCAGCTACACGCCCAAGCACGAGTGGGTCCGTCAGGGTGCCGGCGACGTCGTCCGCGTCGGAATCACCAGCTTCGCGGCCGGGGAACTCGGTGACGTGGTCTTCGTTTCGCTGCCTCAGGTGGGCGAAGAGATCGCCCTCGGCGACGCCTGCGCGGAGGTCGAGTCGACCAAGAGCGTTTCGGACGTGTACTCGCCGGCCACCGGCGTGATCACCGCCGTGAACGAGCTCCTCAACGACTCTCCCGAAACCGTGAACTCTGACCCTTACGGTGATGGTTGGCTGTTCGAGGTCGAGCTTTCCGATCCCAGCGAGTTGGACGACTTGCTTGACGCTGACAGCTACGCCGAACAGGTGGCGGGTTAGGCTGAAGCTCAACTGTAGAGCTTCGCGACGCGGAGAGGAGGTGGCGTCATGCTGAGTTGTCCGGCGTGTGGGCACGATCTGGTTGAGACTGTGAACTTCTGCCCGCACTGTGGGGCCAGCCTGGCCAAGCTGTCCGGTGACACCACCCGAGTGATCACCCCGGTGGTGGAGGAGTTCCGCGCCGAGGACCTGCCCGATGCGGACGCCGCGGCCATCGCTGCGCTGCCGTCCGGTTCTGCGCTGCTGATCGTTCTGCGCGGTGGGCACGCCGACGGACGGTTCCTGATCGACTCCGATGTGGTCACTGCCGGCCGGCACCCGCGCTGCGACATCTTCCTCGACGACATCACGGTCTCCCGGCATCACGCCCGATTCACCCGCCGCGACGGCAGCGTGTGGGTGAGCGACGAGAACAGCCTCAACGGCACCTACGTGAACAAGAACCTGGTCGAGCAGGAGCTCGCCCTGCAGTCCGGCGATGAGGTGCAGATCGGGAAGTACCGGATGGTGTTCTTCTCCGGGCAGGGCTGATGGCTCTCGGGCTGCGCAGCATTGGCCAGGTGCTGGCCGTACTCAAGCCCGAGTTCGAGGACATCTCCATCTCCAAGATCAGGTTCCTCGAGTCGGAAGGATTGATCTCGCCTGAGCGAGCGCCTTCGGGCTATCGGCGTTACGCCGAATCCGACATCGAGCGGCTGCGCTACATCCTCGATGTGCAGAAGAACCATTACCTGCCGCTGAAGGTGATCCGCGAGCACCTCGACATGATGGATCGCGGGCAGCAGCCGCCGGCCCTGTCATCGGCCACCAGTGCGCCGGCCGAAGGCGACCCGGTCGAGCAGGCCAACGCCCTGGCGCCGCGTCCGGTGCCGCCGAAGCGGGCCATCCGAGTGACGCGCCGCGAGCTGCTGGATCTCAGTGGCCTGACTGACGCCGCACTCAACGAGCTGGAGAAGCATCAGTTGGTGGTCCCGCGCCGAGGCACCATCTACTACGGACGCGACGCGCTCACCGTCGCCGTGATCGCCCGCAAGCTGGCCGCCTTCGGCATGGACGCCCGGCATCTGCGCGTGGTCAAGCAGGCCGCAGAACGGGAGGTCGGCTTGATCGAGCAGGCCATCGCCCCTCACCTTCGGCGCAACCCGACCTCCCGTGCGTTGCCGGCCGAGGTGATGCAGCTGGTCCTGCACGCCCATGCCGCCATCATGCGTTCCCAGCTGCCGCAGTGAGGTTGGCGATGATTGAGGTCCGAGTAGCCGAGATACGAGTGTCCGGGGTGGAGACCGCCCCGGTGGTGGTGCTGGTCGAGGTGGGCGGCGCCGGCCGCCGGCTGCCGATTTGGATGAGCCACGGCGGGGCAGCGGCGATCTTCGGGGCCACCGATGAGCCCGACGAGGATCGTCCCAGCATTCACGATGTGGCCGGACAGCTCGCGCTGGCCCTGGCCGAGCCACTGATCGAGGCCCGGATCACCGCCTGTGACGAGGGCGAGTACTACGCCGAGCTGGTCTTCGCCAACCGTGCCATCGCCACCCGCGCCAGCGACGCCATCGCGGTCGCGCTGCGGGTGGGCTGCCGCGTGTTGTGTGCCCCGGAGGTGTTGGACGAGTACGGCCTGATTCCTGCGCCGGACGCCGATCCCTTGGTCGGAGACGACGAGGTGGAGCGGTTCCGCGAGTTCCTGGACAGCGTCAACCCCGATGACTTCTCCGGGGGGCCCGAGAAACTCTGAGGTGCTGCTTCAGAGTCCAGGGCGGTCCGGCGCGGCGTCCGGCGTGTCGTTGACCGCGGTCGGCACTGCCGATTAGCGTCGTAATCCCAGCGCGGTAGTTCGCTGAATCGGAAGGGGCTGGACCAATGAACGCAGGGCATGAGGCAGTAGCTGCCGGCCAGGGCGTGCAGGATCTGCTGTTCGAGGGCGACTTCGCTCCGATGCCCGACGATCTCGGCTTCCGCGGGCCAGTGGCCTGTCGGGCGGCTGGCATCACCTACCGCCAGTTGGACTACTGGGCCCGGACCGGACTGGTGGTGCCCGAGGTGCGCTCTGCGGAGGGCTCCGGCACCCAGCGGCTGTACAGCTTCCGTGACCTGCTGATGCTGAAGGTGATCAAGCGGCTGATCGATGCCGGCATCTCGCTGCAGCAGATCCGCACTGCGGTCGACCACCTGCGGGCTCGCGGGGTGGACGATCTGACCGAGGTCACTCTTCTCAGCGACGGTGTCTCGGTCTACGAGTGCACCTCCGACGACCAGGTGATCGACCTGCTCAAGGGTGGCCAGGGCATGTTCGGGATCGCCCTGGGCGGCGTCTGGCGCGACATCGAGGGCACCCTGCACGAGCTTCCGGCCGAGCGCGCCGAGGAGCCGGTGGCTCCGGCCAACGACGAGCTCTCCCAGCGCCGTCGGGCACGAATCGCCGGCTGAGCCGGACCGCGGCGAGCCCTGCCGAGCACGGCAGGATAGGTTTGGTCGTGCTATGAGTGACTTCTTCGCGCGCCACCTCGGCGCCATCGACTCTGACCGTGACGAACTGCTGGCCAGCCTCGGGTTCGAGACTCTCGACCAGCTCACCGAGGCCGTGGTGCCTGAAGCCATCCGGCTGACCGAGGACCTGGCTCTGCCGGCCGCTCTGTCGGAGTTCGAGGTGCAGCAGCGGTTGACCGCGCTGGCTGCCCGGAACAACCCGGGCGTGCCGATGATCGGGCTGGGCTACCACGCCACGGTCACTCCGCCGATCCTGCGCCGGATGGTGTTGGAGAACCCGGCCTGGTACACCGCCTACACGCCCTACCAGCCCGAGATCAGCCAGGGACGGTTGGAGGCGCTGGCCAACTTCCAGACCATGATCGCCGACCTGACCGGGCTTCCGGTGGCCGGGGCCAGCCTGCTCGACGAGGGCACCGCGGTGGCCGAGGCCGTGGCCTTGGCCCGGCGGGCGTCGCGTCGGCAGGGTGCGGTGTTGGTCGACCCGAAGCTACTGCCGCAGAGCCTGGCCGTTCTGCGTACCCGGTGTGCGGCAGTCGGGGTCGAGGTGAGGGTGGCTGAGGCGGGCGTCGCGGCTGCGCTGGAGGACGAGGACTACTTCGCCGTCGTGCTGCAGCTACCGGCTGCCGATGGGACCCTGCCCGGCCAGGCGGAGCTGGTCGAGCTCGTCGACCGCGCGCATCAGGCCGGCGCATTGGTCATCACCGCAGTCGACCTGCTGGCGCTGACGCTGATCGGCTCGGCCGGCGCCTGGGGTGCGGACATCGCCGTGGGCAGCGCCCAGCGGTTCGGCGTCCCGCTGTTCTACGGCGGCCCGCATGCCGGTTTCATCGCCGTCCGGTCCGGCCTGGAGCGGCAACTGCCCGGACGGATCGTCGGACTCAGCAAGGACGCCGATGGCGTGCCGGCCTTCCGGCTGGCCCTGCAGACCCGCGAGCAGCACATCCGCCGGGAGAAGGCCACCTCGAACATCTGCACAGCGCAGGTGCTGTTGGCCGTCGCGGCCGGCTGCTACGCCGTCCATCACGGTCCCGAGGGACTGACCGCGATCGCGTCCGCTGCCCACCGCAGCGCCACCCGGTTGGCGGCAGCGCTGGTGGCTGCCGGGTATGAGTTGGCCTCCGAGACCTTCTTCGACACGCTCACCGTGCACACCCCGGGCCGCGCGGACGCCATCGTGGCGGCCGCCCGCGCCGCCGGGGTGCACCTGCGCCGCATCGATGCCGACGCTGTGGGAGTCAGCATCGGCGAGGGGATCGGCGAGGACGATCTGGCTGCGGTCAGCGCGGCCTTCGGAGCATCGGCGCCGACCCAGGACACCTGGGGCGGGCTGGGCGACCATCGGCGGCAGGGGGAGTTCCTCACCCATCCGGTCTTCCGCAACTATCGCAGCGAGACCGAGCTGATGCGCTACCTGCGCACCCTGGCCGACCGAGATTTCGCGCTCGACAAGGGCATGATCCCGCTCGGCTCGTGCACCCTGAAGCTGAACCCGGCTGCCGCCATGGAGCCGATCAGCTACCCGGGCTTCGCCGGGCTGCACCCCTTCGTTGCGGCCGCGGACGCCACCGGCTACGCCGAACTGGTCGAGCAGCTGTGCGACTGGCTGGCTGAGATCACCGGCTATGACCAGGTCAGCCTGCAGCCGAACGCCGGTAGCCAGGGCGAGTTCGCCGGGCTGATGGCGATCCGCTCCTACCATCTGGCCCAGGGCCAGCCCGAGCGAGTTGTCTGCCTGATCCCAGCCTCGGCCCATGGCACCAACGCGGCCTCCGCCGTCCTGGCCGGAATGCGGGTGGTCGTGGTGGCCACCGCCGCGGACGGTTCGGTCGACCTGGACGACCTGCGGGCCAAGATCGCCGAGCATGCCGAGCGGCTGGCCGCGGTGATGGTCACCTACCCGTCCACCCACGGCGTGTTCGAGGACACCATCACCGAGATCTGCCAGCTCGTCCACGCCGCCGGCGGCCAGGTCTATGTCGACGGTGCGAACCTCAACGCCATGCTGGGCCTGGCCCGTCCGGGCCGGTTCGGCGCCGACGTGAGCCACCTGAACCTGCACAAGACCTTCGCCATCCCGCACGGCGGCGGCGGCCCCGGAGTCGGTCCGGTGGCGGTCCGGGCGCATCTGGCCCCGTTCCTGCCCAAGCACCCGCTGGTCGAGGCAGCCGGGCCACAGACCAGCTACGGCCCGGTCAGCGCGGGCCCATTCGGTTCGGCCGGGGTACTTCCGATCAGCTGGGCGTTCATCGCCCTCATGGGTCCGGACGGCCTGAAGCTGGCCTCGCAGACCGCCATCCTGGCGGCCAACTACGTGGCCCATCGGCTGGCTCCGTACTTCCCGGTGCTCTACACCGGAGCGTCCGGGCTGGTTGCCCACGAGTGCATCGTCGATCTGCGCGAACTCAGCCACCAGACCGGCGTAAGTGTGGACGACGTGGCCAAGCGACTGATCGACTTCGGCTTCCACGCCCCGACCATGAGCTTCCCGGTGGCCGGCACCTTGATGATCGAGCCCACTGAGTCGGAGTCCAAGGCCGAGCTGGATCGCTTCTGCGACGCCATGATCGCCATCCGGGGCGAGATGGATCAGGTGGCCGCCGGACAGTGGCCGGCCGACGACAACCCGCTGCACAATGCGCCGCACCCGGCCGCGCGAGTGCTGGCCGGCGAGTGGAACCACCCCTACCCACGAGATCTGGGCGCCTTCCCGGCCGGTTTCGCCACCGGTCCGGTCGGATCCGGCGGACGAGACAAGTACTGGCCGGCCGTCGGACGGATCGACGGCGCCTACGGCGATCGGAACCTGATCTGCACTTGTGCTCCGGTTTCGGCATATGAGGACCAGTCCGGGGAACTCTGAGTCCATGCAGGAATGGTGGAGTCGCTTCAGCCAGCGCGCCTGGGTTGCCCATGTGCTGCGCACCGTCGAGCGTTTCAACGTGCGCGGCGGTGGGATTGCGGCTGCGGCCATCGCGTACTACTCGGTGCTGTCCATGGTGCCGGTGCTGATGCTGGTGTTCTCCGCACTCGGGCTCACGTTGACTGTGTGGCGTCCGGACTCGCTGGTGGTGCTGAACAGCTACCTGAGCGATGAACTGGCGGCCTTCGGCGATCTGGGCAAGCAGTTGGAGCCGGTGATCCGGGACGCCCTGAGCAACTGGGCCGGGATCGGCACCACCGGTCTGGTGATCGCGCTGTGGACCGGGACGAACTGGATCGGCAACCTCAAGCGGGCCACCCGGGTGCTGATGCGCACCGATGTCGATCGTCCGGACGAGGCGCTGCCGTTCTACCTGGACCTGCCGGTCAACTTCGCGGCGCTGATCGCGCTGATCGCGGGCGTCCTGGCCAGCTTCGCGGCCACCGGGGCGGCCACGTCGCTGGGCAGCACGGTGGCCGGATGGCTGGGGGTGACCGGTGCGGTCGCCGCCTTCATGTTGCGGGCCGTATCCCTGCTGATCTCGCTCGTGGTCGGGGTGCTGCTCTTCTGGTGGCTGTTCAGCTGGTTCGCACCGCACCCGGTGCCGCCGAGGCTGGTCCGGGCGGCCGCAGTGATCGGCTCGGTGGCGCTGATCGCGCTGCAGTTCGTGGCCGGTGCGCTGATTGGAGTGTTCTCCGGCAACCTGGCGGCGAACCTGTTCGGCCCGGTGATCATCGCCATGCTGTTCTTGAACCTGTTCGCCACATTGATCCTGTACCTGGCCGCCTGGTTGGCGACGGCCGAAGCCCCGCTCGCGGCCGAACCCGAGCCGGTCATCGAGCTGCCGAGCGAACCTGAGCCGGTCGAGACCAAGCCGGGCCAGCACTGGGTCTCCGCCGAGGTGGCCCGGCGCAGCATGGGGGTGGGGCTCGGCACCGGCTACACCGTGGGAGCGGCCACCGGTCTGGGACTGGGCGCTGTGGTAGCCATGCTGGTGGCTCGGCTGCGGGGCAAGGCCCAGTGACTAGGAGTCCGTCCCGGCGTGGAGGCACGCCGCCGTTCCATGTGATGGAGGTCGCCCGGGCGGCCACCGAGAGGCAGCACACTCACTCCGATGCCATCCTGCTCTGCGTCGGGCAACCGGCCACGCCGGCGCCGTCCGTGGTGCGCGAAGCGGCGGCTCAGGCGGTCCGCGATGAGGTTCTCGGCTACACGGTCTCGGCCGGCCGGGACGACCTGCGAGCGGTCATCGCCGAGTACTACCGATCGCTGGGGGCCGAAGTGTCGGCCGAGCAGGTCGTGATCAGCACCGGATCCTCCGCGGCGTTCAGCCTGGTGATCCTGGCCGCCTTCGAGGCGGGGGACGTGGTGGCCATGGCCCGTCCGGGTTACCCGGCCTATCGCAACACCCTGCTCAGCCTGGGCTGCCAGGTGGCCGATCTGCCGGTGGGGGAGAGCACTCGCTACCAGCCGACCGTGGAGATGCTGGACGCGCTGGTACCGAAGCCGGCCGGACTGGTGATCGCCTCCCCGGCGAACCCGACCGGAACCATCATCGATCCCGACGAACTGTCGGCTCTGGCCCGGTGGTGCCGGGAGAACGACTGTCTGCTGATCAGCGACGAGATCTACCACGGAATCTCGTACGGGCGTCCGTGCACGACCGCCGCCTTCGATGATCAGGCCGTGGTTCTGGGTTCGCTGTCGAAGTACCACTCGATGACCGGGTGGCGGCTGGGCTGGGCAGTGCTGCCGCAGTGGCTGGCTCGTCCGGTCGAGCTGCTCCAGGGCAATCTGGCGATCTGTGCGCCCGCGGTCTCACAGGCTGCGGCGCTGGCCGCTTTCGGCCCGCAGGCGCGAGTCGAGTTGGACGCCCACGTTCAGCGCTACGCCCGCAACCGCGAGCTGCTGCTGGCCCGGCTGCCCGAGCTCGGCATCACTGGCTTCGCACCGCCGGACGGCGCGTTCTATGTCTGGTGTGATGTCACCCATCTGACCGACGACAGTCGCGAGTGGTGTGCTGCGCTGCTCGCCGAGACCGGGGTGGCGCTGGCTCCCGGAATCGACTTCGATCCGGTGGAGGGCCACACCAAGGTGCGGCTCAGCTTCTGCGGCGAGACCGCAGAATTGGCGACGGCCCTGGACCGGCTGGAGGAGTACCTCCAGCGCTGAGGCCCAGGGCCGTCCGGATACTGCGTCAGTGCGCGGCCGGGGCTGCTGCAACCGGTTTGGGCTGGCCGATCTTGGCCAGCAGCTCGACGTACCAGTCCTCGGTCAGATCGAACGGCTTGCCGCCCTTGATCCGATCGAAGGCGATCACGCTGAGCACGTCGCCGTTCTCCTCGTCGTGGCCGACCACACCCGGGTTGCCGGCGAGTGCGGCGTCCACGGCCAGTTCGGTCATCGACTTGATCAGCGCGCGGTCGAAGGCGTTGGCCGCCGCGGAGCGGGAGTAGTAGCCCGACTTCTGGACGAGCACCTTCTGGGCGTGCAGCATCTGGGCGAACTGCTTGCCGAACCAGGCGCCCGGGTTGATCCGCTCGAGGCGGATGTGGCCGAAGGCGTCCCGAGCCACTTCCTGGCCCTCACGCTCCATCTCCTCGATGATGTCGGCGATGCCGGCGCCCTCGGAGAGGAAGATGTTCACGCAGCCGACCCGGTCCATGACGTCGAGCAGCCGCTCGGCCTCCTTGGCGATGTCGATCTCGGCCTCGGGGACGAACACGGCGTGGACATCCCAGGCCTCCTGGGACAGGCCGATCTCGGGCAGCCACTCCACGCTCTCCACCCACTCGTGGTACTTGCGAGCGGTGGCGGCGGTCAGCCAGCCACAGTTGCGTCCCATCACCTCGTGGATCAGCAGGATCCGCGTTCCGGCGTTGTGCTCGGCCATCACGTTCTTCGCGAACCGGGCGCCCATCTCGGCGGCGGTATCGGCACCCAGCGACTGACGGATCGGAACCACGTCGTTGTCGATGGTCTTCGGCAGGCCGACCACGGTCAGGCCGTAGTCGTTGGTGGCCAGGTAGGCGGCCAGATCGGCGGCCGTGGTGTTGGTGTCGTCGCCGCCAATGGTGTGCAGGACGTCCACGCCGTCGGCGACCAGGCGATCCGCCGCGACCTTCAGCGGATCCTGGCCCTCTTCGACCAGGCCGCGCTTGACGAGGTCCTTGGCATTGGTGAGCTTCACCCGCGAGTTGCCGATCGGCGAGCCGCCGTACTCGTGCAGCAGGCTGGCCCGGGCCCGGACGGCCGGAGTGACCTCCAGGAAGTCACCGGTGAGCAGGCCTTCGTAGCCATTGCGATAGGCGATGATCTCCACCTCGGGGGCGTGTTCGGTGTAGCCCTCGATCAATCCTCCGATGGCGGAGGAGAGGCAGGGGGCGAACCCGCCGGCTGTGAGCAGAGCGACCTTGTGCACCATCTTCTTTGATTTCCAATCCTGAGCAATGAACCTTCAGGCTGGAGCCTACCCAGAGCTGGGCGCCCCTGCTTTGTGGATAACCGCTGATGAAACACCCGTCCAGCCCTCAGAATGGAGACACCCTCGGGAGGTAGCGATGCGGCCGGATCAGCGTGGGCTGTCGATGGCACCCTTCATGGCTGCCGTCGTGCTGTCGATCCTGCTCCTGATCGGCCTGGTGGTCGATGGTGGTGCCCAGGCCACGGCGGCCCAGCGCGCCGAGAGACTGGCCGCGGCGGCGGCCAGGGCCGCGGCCGACCAGACGGCGGCCGCACGGCTGGCCGGGCAGCCACCGGACTATGCCGCCGCGGTGGCCACAGCCCGGCAGGTGATCGCAGAGCAGCCGGACGTGACCGCCGAGATCACCTTCGTGGGCGGACGGGTGCGGGTGGCAACCAGCACCGGGGCTGACACGATCGTGCTCAGCGTGATCGGAATCACCCGGCTGCCCGCGCACGGTTTCGCCGAGGCAGAACTGGTCGCTGACCGCTAGGCCAGAGCGGCGACCATCCGGTCGACTGCTTCGGTCACCACTGCCGGCGAGCAAGCCAGGTTGACCCGGACCCAGCCGGCGTGGGCGGCGCCGAAGTTCGCGCCAGGAGAGAAGGCCACCCGGCCGACATCCAGGAACTGCTGAGACGGATCGGCGAAACCCAACTCGGTGCAGTCGACCCAGGCCAGGTAGGTGCCCGGCTGGGGCCGGTAGTGCACCTGCGGCAACTTGGCGGCCAGTTCACTGGCCAGCAGCTTGCGGTTGGCCCCGATCTCGACCATCAGCTCGTCCACCCAGGACTGGGCGTGGCGCAGCGCGGCAGTATGGGCCAGGTCGGCCAGATGGCCGGCCGAATGCAGGGTGAACGGCGGCAGCTTGCCGAACAGGCGATCCACACCGGCTCCGGCAATGATCAGGCCGGCCTTGAAGCCGGCCAGGTTCCAGGCCTTGCCGGCCGAGGTCACCGTGATGGCCTGCTCGCCGCCGGCGACGGTCTGCACCGGGACGAAGCTAGTGTCGGCATCGACGAGCGGGGCATGGATCTCATCGGCGATCACCTGGACGCCATGAGTGTTGGCCAGCGCCATCAGGCCGGCCAGTTCGGCCTCGGTGTGTACCACTCCGGTCGGGTTGTGCGGGGAGCACAGCAGGAAGGCCGCAGGTCGCTGGGCTGCGGTGAAGGCCGCCTCGATGCTGCCAAGATCCAGCCGTCCGTCCGCCCCGAGCGGAGCCTCGACGACCTGTCGCCCGTAGCCGGAGACGACTTGCCGGAACGGCGGGTAGACCGGCGGCGTGATCACCACGGCGTCTCCGGGCGTGGTGACGGCCTCCAGAACCGCGAGGATCGAGTTCATCACGTCACCGGCGCGGCGCACCTGGCGGGCCTCGACCGGCCAGGACCAGCGGTCCTGGGCCATCTGGGTGAACGCCTCGGCGTAGCCGGTTCCATGTGGGTAGCCGGTGTCACCAGCGGTCAGGGCCTCGGTGAGAGCGGCCAGAACGACCGGTGGCAGGTGGACATCCATCTCGGCCACCCACAGGGGCAGGACATCGGCGGGGTAGGTGCGCCACTTCAGGCTCTGCCGGGCATGTAGGTCGGCCAGGGGGACGGACAGCAAGGACATGAAGGCACCTTATCCGGGGCCGACTAGGGTGGGTTCCATGGCTCGCTACTTTGACGTACACCCCGACAATCCGCAGCCACGCTCGCTCGGCCAGGTTGCGGACCTGATTCGCGGCGGCGCACTGGTCGCCTATCCCACCGACTCCGGCTATGCGCTGGGCTGTCAGCTGGGCAACCGGGACGGTCTGCAGCGGATCCGAGCGCTGCGCGGCCTGGATGATCGGCACCACTTCACTCTGGTCTGCAGCGAGTTCGGGCAGCTGGGCCAGTACGTCCAGATGGACAACAACGTCTTCCGGGCGGTGAAGGCTGCCACCCCTGGGCCCTACACCTTCATCCTGAAGGCGACCCGTGAGGCGCCGAAGGTGATGCTGCATCCGAAGAAGAAGACGGTCGGCGTCCGGGTGCCTGAACACACCACGGCACTGGCCTTGCTACACACTCTCGGTGAGCCGCTGATGTCATCGACGCTGATCCTGCCCGAGCAGGTCGATCCGCTGACCGAGGGCTGGCTGGTCGACCAGGAGTTGGGCAATCAGCTCGACGCCATCCTGGACAGTGGTGACTGCGGCCTGGAGCCCACCACGATCATCGACCTGTCCGAGGACGAGGCCGTGGTTCTGCGTCAGGGCGCCGGCGACCCGACCCCGTTCCTGTCCTGACTCGGTAGCCCGGCGAGCTGGGTGGACCTCTGGTGACCCTTGTGAGCGCCAGCGACGACCAGTTTGATCCGGTTCAGCTGGTTGACCTCACTGGCGCCGGGGTCGTAGTCGATGCTGGTGATGTTCGCCTGCGGGTACAGCCGGCGTAACTCGCGGAACATGCCCTTGCCGACCACGTGGTTGGGCAGGCAGGCGAACGGTTGCGCGCAGATGATGTTCGGGGTGCCCGACTCGATCAGTTCCATCATCTCGGCCGTGAGCAACCAGCCCTCACCGGCTGTGGTGCCCAGAGCGATCACGTTCTGCGCGCGGTTCGCCATGGTGGCCAGGTCGGACTGCAGCTCGAACTTGCCCCCGCAGGCCGCCAGCGCCTGCTGCACGGGCGCCTGGTACTGCTCCATCAGCCACAGGCCGATCCGCTTGGCGTGACGGCTGTGCTCGCCGATCCCCAGGTGGTGCCACTTCCAATCGCCGGTGAACAGCGACTGCCCGAAGAACTCCAACAGCCCGGGTAGGACGGCCTCGCAGCCCTCGTCCTCGATGACGGCGACCGCGTGATTGTTGGCGTCGGGGTGGAACTTGACCAGGATCTCGCCGACCAAGCCGATCCTGGGCTTGCGCGGGATGTCCAGTAGCGGCAGAGCGTGGAACTCACCGACCAGCATTCTGACCAGCTTGGCGTACCCCACGCGACGGCCGAGAGTGGGGGAGTATCCGCCGTGGGTGAAGAATTCCTGGCAGATCCGGTCCCAGCGCTCGTACAGGGCCTGGGCGCTGCCGGGCACGGCCTGGTAGGGGCGGACGCGGAGCAGGACGGACTGCAGCAGATCTCCCAGAACCAGCGCCTGCAAGCCGCGATGGACGATGGCCGGAGTCACCTGGAAGCCGGGGTTGTCTTCGAAGCCCTGCGCGCTGATCGCGATCACCGGGACCTGCCCGAAGCCTGCCTCGGCCAGCCCCTTACGCAGCATGCCGGCGTAGTTGGTGGCCCGGCACATCCCGCCGGTCTGGGTGATGGCCACACTGGAGTTGTTTGGGTCGGCTCCACCAGTGAGGAATTTGTTCACCAGCTGGCCGATCACCATGATGGCGGGGTAGCAGGCGTCGTTGTTCACATACTTCAGGCCGGTCTCGACGTCGGCGGGGGAGACCTGCTCGAGCAGCTCGGTGCGATAGCCGAAACGGTTGAGCACGGAAGTGACCAGGCGGAAGTGGACCGGCGCCATCTGCGGGGCGTAGATGGTGTGCTCCCGGCGGTCCTCCTTGGTGAACACCGGACGGGTGTAGCGCCGCGGGTCGTCGGCATAGGTGACCACTTCGGCGTCGCGGAGTCGTCCGGTGCTGGCGGCCAGCAGTGAGCGGAGCCGGATCCGGGCGGCACCCAGGTTGGACACCTCATCGATCTTGAGGACCGTGTAGACGTTGTTGGTGTCCTCGAGGATCTCCTGCACCTGGTCGGTGGTGATGGCGTCCACCCCGCAGCCGAAGGAGTTGAGCTGGACCAGTTCCAGCCGGGGGTTGGCCGCGCTGAGCGCCGCAGCCTCGTAGAGCCGGGTGTGATAGGCCCACTGATCGCGCACCCGCAGCGGACGCCGCAGCACCGACGAGCTCAGGATCGAGTCCTCGCTGAGCACGGCCAGGCCGAGCCCGGTGATCAGTTCCGGCAGCCCGTGGTTCACCTCGGGATCCAGGTGGTACGGACGTCCGGCCAGAACGATCCCCTTGCGGCCGCGTTCGGTCAGCCAGGCCAAGGCCCGCTCGCCCTCGGCGAGGATGTCGGCGCGGTACTGCTCGTCCTCGGCGTAGCCCGCCGCCACCGCGGCCTTGGCCTCGGCCAGGCTGACCTCGAAGTCCTCGAAGATCTCGACCAGTCGTCCGGCCAGATGGTCGGGCTGATCCAGGTTGACGAAGGGATCCAGGTAGCGGATCCCGGCCTCCCGCAGGCCCGGGACGTTCTTCTCCAGCACCTGGGGGTAGAAGGCCACCACCGGGCAGTTGAAGTGGTTGTCGGCCGCGTCGAAGCGGCGCTGCTCGAACGGGACGCACGGGAAGAAGATCGTCCGGACGCCGCGGCTCAGCAGATCCTCGATGTGCCCGTGGGCAAGCTTGGCCGGATAGCAAATGTTCTCCGACGGAATGGACTCTGCGCCGTCAGCGAGGGTGTCCCGGTTGGTGCGTTGGGAGAGGAGCACCCGGAAGCCCAACTGGGTGAGCACGGTGAACCAGAACGGATAGTTCTCGTACATGTTGAGCGCTCGCGGGACTCCGATGTCGCCACGGTAGGCGTCCGCCTCCCGAAGCCGCCGGTAGCCGAAAGTGCGCTTGTACTTGAAGTCGTAGAGATTGGGCAGTTCGTCGGCCCCGCTGGGTCGAGCCAGCCCGGCACCGCGCTCGCAGCGGTTGCCCGAGACGTGCCGGGTGCCGTCGGCGAAGGTGGAGACCGTCAGCTGGCATTGGTTCTGGCACAGCCGACAGTGCTCCAGCGTGCTCTGCAGGCGGAACTGGGCCAGTTCGTCCAGATCCAGGACCTGGCTGACGGTGCCGGGCTGGTGGCGCAGCTTCGCGGTGAGCGCGGCTCCGAAGGCGCCCATCAGGCCGGCGATGTTCGCTCGGACCACCTCGAGCCCGGTGAGCAACTCGAAAGCGCGCAGGACGGCATCGTTGAGGAAGGTGCCGCCCTGGACGACTACTTTGTCGCCGAGCTGTTCGGGGTGGCGCAGCTTGATCACCTTGTACAGGGCGTTGCGGACCACCGAGTAGGACAGGCCGGCCGAGATATCACCGACCCGGGCGCCCTCCTTCTGGGCCTGCTTGACCGAGGAGTTCATGAACACCGTGCAGCGGCTGCCCAGATCCACCGGATGCCGAGCATCGATGGCGGCCTGGGCGAAGCTGGTCACGTCGGTGCCCATGGTCTCGGCGAAGGTCTGCAGGAACGAGCCACAGCCTGAGGAGCAGGCTTCGTTGACCGCGATCGAGTCGACCGCACCATTGCGGATCCGCAGGTACTTCATGTCCTGGCCGCCGATGTCGATCACCGAGGTGACCCCCGGGCAGACCCGTTCGGCCGCCCGGAAGTGGGCCATCGTTTCGACCTCGCCGTGATCGACGCGCAGGGCCGCCCGGATCAGGTCCTCGCCATAGCCGGTGACGCAGCAGCCGGCCAGCTCGGCGGCGGCAGGCAACTCCTGGTGCACCCGGGAGAGGATCGCCACCGCAGCGCTGACCGGATCGCCTTCGTTCGAGGCGTAGTGGCTGAACCGAATCTGGTCGTCGGCATCGATCAGGACGGCCTTGATCGTTGTCGAGCCGGCATCGATGCCCAGGAAGCAGGGGCCGGTGGCCTCGCCCAGCGGAGCCTCGGGGACGGTGTGCGCCGCGTGCCGGGCGACGAACTCTGCGCGTTGCCGCGGATCGTCGAACAGGGGAGCAAGCAGGCTGCGGGCCAGGCTGAGCTCGCGAGGTCGGCGCAGCCCGGCGAGCAAATCGGCCGGAGTCCGGGGGCTGCCGGTGGCCAGCAGGGCCGCGCCAATGGCCACGAACAGCTGGGCGTTGTCCGGAGTGGTGACGCTGGTCACCTTTCCGGTGAGAGCGCGCTGGTAGGCCGCCCGAAGTTGGGGCAGGTAGTGCAGCGGACCCCCCAGGAAGACCAGGTTGCCGCGAATCGGGTTGCCGGCGGCCAGTCCCGCGATGGTCTGCAGGGCGACGGCCTGGAACACCGAGGCGGCCAGATCGGCCGGCGCCGCGCCCTGGTTGATCAGCGGCTGGAGATCGGACTTGGCGAACACGCCGCAGCGTGAGGCGATCGGATACAGGTGCCGATGCTCGGCAGCGAGCCGGTCCAGACCGACGGCATCGGTTTGCAGAAGCACGGCCATCTGATCGATGAATGAGCCGGTGCCGCCCGCACAGGTGCCGTTCATCCGCTGCTCGGGGACGGGGTGGAAGTACGTGATCTTGGCGTCCTCACCTCCCAACTCGATGACAACGTCGGTATCGGGGAGCAGTTGCTGGACCGCTTCGGTGCTGGCGATCACCTCCTGGACGAAGTCCGCACCCATCAGCTCGGCCACCTGCAGCCCGCCCGAGCCGGTGACCGCGACCGGCATGGCGCAGTCCGGGAACTCCTCGCTGAGCTGCCGCAGGAGCAGGGCCAGCTCGCCGCGGACATCGGCGTTGTGCCGTCGGTAGTCGCTGAAGCGGATCCGTCCGTCGTCCCAGACCACGGCCTTCACCGTCGTCGAGCCGACATCCAGACCCAGAGTGAGGCTCACCGGGGCTCCCTGCCGGACGCCGCTCGAGCGCGACGAGCCAGGGGAACGGGGGTGCCGGACATGCCCCTCATCCTGCCGCAAATCACCCCTCGCGGGCACCCGAACGCCAGACGGACGGGCCTTGCCCGCTAGACGAAGACCGGTAGCGCCAGCAGTGAGATCAGGTTCTCGCGGGCCGGCTGCTCCCAGGTCGCATAGCCGTGGGCCGTGTGGAAGATCCGGTCCCTGGCCAACATGCCTTCGATCCAGGTGCGCAGATAGGCATCGCGTTCGGGCTCACTCAGGTCGGTCATCTCGGCTCGGCGCTCCTGGAAACCGGCCTCGACCAACTCGAAGGGTGCGGCCAGTCCGGCGAGATCGGCATCGCAGACGCGGTCCGACCCAGGGATCTCCGGGCGTGGATGATGGTCGGCGGTGACCAGCACCAAGCGGGCCACCAGACCGACCTCGACCCAGGGGAGACCTACTCCGAAGAGCTCGGTTGCGGCCACCGCAGCGGAGGCCTGCTCGTGCCGTCCGCGGGTGCCCGTGGTCGTCACATTGTGGTACCACAAGGCCAAATACTCAGCACGCTCAGCGCCGTCGAGTTGGTCCAGCGCGGCCAGGCAGGATCGCAGATGCCGGGCATCGTGAAAAGAGCGCCGAGGGTCGCACAGGCGCGTGATTACGCCCTCACCCAGCATCGGGTGCAAGGGCAGCAGGCGGCCCCAGCTGAGCCGCAGGTCGTCAATGAGTTCAGTGCTAGCGGTCACCCGAACTGTTCCTTCATATCGCTCAGGTACCCAGGCTACGCCCGGCCGAACCACCCGGACAGTGCCGCGAGAGGATTGCAGTAGGTCGGTGCCGGCTTAGTCGCAGAGCTCGGCGACCAGGAGGTCGGAGCGCAACTGCTGCAAGGTGGCAGGGGAGATCTCGATTGAGGAGTCCGGGCTGCCGCTGCCGCAGTACAGGACGTTCAGGTCCAGCAGGGTCTGGTGGATCACCACGCGCACGGCGGGGTCGGCGCAGACCGGAGAGACCCCGCCGGCAGCCATTCCCAGAGCGGCCAGAGCGTCCGGATCGGCAGAGCGAAGGGCGGACCGAGGGACTCCCAAGGCTCTGGCCAGGTGGGCGTACTTCAGGCGGGCCGGGCCGGGAATCGCGGCCAGAACCACTGACTCGTCCGGCAGGACGAAAGCGAGCGTTTTGGCCGAGGTGTTCACGTCCAGCCCGGTGAGGTGCAACTCGGCCTCGGTGCGGGCGGGAGGATGCCGATGCAGACGGTAGCTCAACCCGGCTGCGCTGAGGGTGGTCGCCGCGATCGGCTCGTCCGCAGTGGTCATCTCATTCCGTCCGCTGTGCTGGCGCACAGGCTAGCCCGCGGGCAGCGTCCACTGCCGAGCCGATCACGGAGAGGAACGACCTGGAGACCAGGCGGCGGCGAGAAGGCGAGCCAGGCCGACACGACGGCTAGGCGAACGCGCGGCCGGCTGCAGCGTAGGTGGGGGCGTGCCAACTCGCGGGCACGGCGTGCGGATGGATCAGGCAGACGTGGCTCCTGCCGTCCTCCTCGCTGGCGAAGCGGTCATCGCAGATGGCGCACACAACACGTTCATCGGCGTCGATGAAGCGGTCGACCCAGCCGATGAACTGCCTGGTCAAAGACTTGAGCATTTCCGTGTTCGCCATTTCGTGAAGCGAGGCTTATCCAAGATCCAGTGAACTCATGGTCGCCGACCCCAACAAGTCCCCATGGGAGGACACTCCGGTCGACGAGCCATCGGCTGGCTGCGGGGGATGGGCCGGGGCGAAGTGCTCGCCCCGGCCCACCTGATCAACGCACCGCGAGTCGGGTGCGTACCGTCTTGGTCACCGTGTGGTACCCGGGCTTGGTGATCTTCACCTGGAGCTGGACCCGGGTGCCTCGCTGTGCCGGGCGCAGCACCACAGAGGACGAGGTCCCGATCACAGTCCCTCGGCTGGTCCACCGGTAACTGATCCGAGCCCCCTTCCCGTACCCACTCGCCGACGCATAGAGGCGCATTCCGGAACGAGGGGTTCCGGCGATCCGCACCTTCCCGGCACCGAGCCGGCCGAGGCCGACCTTGTGGGCCTTGGCGTCACGACTGACCGATATCTTCTGATCGGCCGATCCGGTGACCCGCAGCGAGAGCGCCGTACCGAGATCCTGTGCGGTGGCGGTGTAGCTGCGGGACTGGGCGCCGGGAATCGCGACGCCGTTGCGCAGCCACTGGTACAGGTAGCGAGTGCCGGCGCCCCAACCCCGGGTGGCGGCCGTGACCGACTCACCGACCCGGAATGCTCCGGAGATCGACACCGTGCCTGCGGTCACGGTCGGCGGAACCGGTGGCGGCGTGACGCCCCCGGAAGCCGCGGCCACCGGCGAGGTGGCACCGCTGGTGCTGACCGCATCCAGGTATCCGGGCCGGGTGGCGGTGACCCTGACCGAGATCCGATGGCCGCGATCTGCGCTGGCGAGGTTGTAGGAGCTGGACTCGGCACCGGCGATCAGGTGCCCATCGCGAAGCCACTCGAAGGTGGTCAGCGCGTCAGTCGCCCAGTCACCCGCTGCTGACAGGGTGGAGCCCACCTCAGCAGTACCGTGCAGGGCGACCTGGAACGGCTTCTGTGCGCTCGCCCGCACGACAGGATCTTGGGGCTTGGCCGTGCGGATGATCGAGGCCAGATCGGGCCCGGAGGCCGTCACCACCACATCGATGGTGTGTCCGACCTCTGCGCTGGTGAGGGTGTACTCGGCAGTGGTCGCACCCCCGATGGGGGAGCCGTCACTGCGCCACTGGTAGCTGAAGCCGGCGGCATCGGGCCAGCCCGAGGTCGCGGCGGTGAGCACGCTGCCGGTGACGGGATCGCCGATCACGTTCACCGATGCCTCGGTGACCTCGAACGGGGCGTCGCTGGTGGCGTCGTTGACCTGCAGGGTGACCTTGCCACTGCCGTTGCGCAGCGCAGTCAGCACCCCGGTTGCCGGGTCGATAGCGACCAGTGCGGACGCCGGTGCACCCGACGCCTCGCCGACGTACACGCCCTCGGAGCCACTCCAGCGGTGCGACACCGGCCACTCGACGGGAACCTGGCGATCGCCGTCCTGGGTGACCAGCGGCTTGAGATCGAGTTGCTCACCCGGCTTCATCGGGGCCGCCGGTGCGTTGACGGTGAGGGTGTCGACCCGGGTGCGCACCTCGTCTCGAATCCACGGGGCGTCGCTGGTCTGCCACAGGCCTTGCGCCGGATCGATGCCGAGCATGCTCCATCCGGTGAAGCCGCCGTCGGCGACCGTCGAGGCCGGACCCTTGCCGGAGTTGCCGTTGATGATGGTCGGCACCCCGTCGTTGCTCGAGGTGTGGAAGACGCCGACATGGCCGTTGACGACGGCGATCGACTTTCCGGAGGTCTCGCGGAACCCGGTGATCCAGTCCGAGAGCAGATCGGCCTCGACTCTGTCGGTGAGCTGACTGCCCTTGGTCGGCAGCGGATCGTCGATGGGCATGTGGGTGAACACGAGCACACCGGTGATCGAGGGATCCTTGGCGGCTTCGTCCAACTGGGCGCGCAGCATCTTGACCTGGGCGAAGTCGGTCTGGAGCTTGCCCGAGGACGAGTCCAGCCCGATGAACTTGGTGTGGGACTTGTCGAAGCTGCGCCAGGTGTCTCCGAAGACCGTCCGGAAGTTGGCGATCGTGGCCCCCATCACCTCATGGTTCCCCGGCACGTAGTACCAGGGGAAGCTGGCCCCGGCGAGCTCCTCGTCGAGGATGGACTTGGCCAGCGCGAAGTCGGCCGGGGACGCCTCGTCGACAAAGTCACCGTCGATCAGCAGCACATCCGGCTTGGCCGCGACGATCTCACGCAACGCGTCTCGGGCTCCGGCCACGGCTCCGCTATCGGGTGCGGCCGCCACGAACTGCGCGTCCGACATCACAGCGACGCGCAGGGGAGAGGCGTCGGTGGATCCGGTGCCGGTCAGCACGGGATCGGCGACGTCCTCCACCTGCGGAGTCACGGAGCTCTCCGGGGGCAGGTACGCGAAGATCTGGGAGAACTCCAGGGTGCCGGTGTACTGCTTGGCCGCCACGGTCTCCAGAGCGCGGATCCGCTGGAACTTCAGCGGGAAGACGAAGGAGCTGGGCACCGCGAAGTCGACCCGCTGCCAGCCGTCCCAGGTGGCATGCAGCGACTGGCTGCCGCCGGGACCGTCGATCCAGTTCGTGACGTTGTTGGCCTGCATCACCTGCAGCCGCAGAAGAGCACCGCGAGTGTCGCCCTTGATCCACACCGAGAGCTTCTGGGGCTTGCCCGGAATGTCGATGCCGGTGTACTTGCCCTGGACGGCACCAGGCGCAACGGCGTAGCAGCCGCGGGTGGCCTGGGACTTGGTGAAGTCGTAGTTGAGTCGAATGCTGGGTGCACCGTCGTGGCCCTCGCCCGGTTCGATGTTGCAGCCCGGTGCCCGGTCATTGGCCGCGGTCCAGCCGCTGATGTCGTGGAAGTCGTCGATGGTCTTGACCTCCAGCGGGACCGAGACGCTGACTTCGGCGCGATGCGTGCCGTGAGTGAAGCGCAGCAGCGCGGTGCCGTTCTCGCCGATTGCCGTGACGCGCACCCGCCCATCGTCGGTGGGCTCGACGGAGAACACCGCGGGGTTCGGGTTCTCGACCTTCAGGTCACTGGCCTCCACGGGGGCGCGGAAGCCCGCGCTGTCGGCGCCGTGGAAGGTGAGCACCTGGCTTGCGCCCTGCTTCTCCAGGTTCACCACGTTCTGGGCGGCGGCCAACTGGACGAGGGGGCCGAGCACGGTGACGTCGGTCTTGCCGCTGGCTACCGACCGGCGGGCCAGGATGCTGGTCCGGCCCTGGGTGAGGCCCGACACGATGCCGTCCTCGACCGTGGCCACCTGCGCGTCGCTGGAGCGCCACGTGTGGGGAGTCCCGGAGACGGCGGTGCCGGACTCGTCGAAGCCGGCCGAGGTCAGCGTGCGGTGGGTGCCGGGGAACAGCCGCATGGCATCCTGATCGTCCAGCGCGGACGTGAGCGCGAAGCTGAGCAGGTCACCGGAGCCGGGTCGAGCCAGAACAAAGCCCATGCCGTCGCCGTCGGAGCGCTCGTAGCCGTCCGAGGGCGAGTTCTCGACCGTGGTGATGGTGTCGCCGGCATGCCGGACGTTCATCTGGCTGGAGCCGCCGCCGTCGGCATTGATCGCATCCCAGGAGCCGAGATCACCCATCAGGTTCTGCTGCTGGCCGAAGGCCATGCCCTTGGCGTTGCCCTGCCGCCCATCGACGACCACGAAGTAGGCGGTGGCGCGGTCCTTGCTGAAGCCGATCATGGTGCGCGGGTTGACCCCGGTGTAGTAGTCCTCATTCGGATACGGCACGTCCTGGCCATCGCGGATCAGTCGATGCCAGGCACCGCCGGCTTCGGTGACGTCCACCGAGTCCTTGATGCCGTAGCTGACCGAGACCGAGTCGCCGACGTGCAGCCGGCTCAGGGCTGCGCCGCCGGCCTTGCTGTTGTAGGCGGCCAGGATCTGCTGGCCGTCCGGAATCGGCCCTTCGTCCCCGGCGGTGGGCTGGGGTCCCTTGACGACCTTTCCGTCAGCGTCGATCCACACCTCGACGCCGGCGCCGATGCTGGTGTCGCGACCGAAGATCCGGTCGCGGGTGTAGCTGCCCCAGTGCGCGTTGTACAGCACCACGCCGTCGCCGACCAGGTAGTCGACGTTGATGCCGTCGATGGCCACCGAGGACTGGTCGGGGAGAGTGACAGCGCCGGCCAGAGCCAGGTCCACCAGGGCGCCTAGGCCCGAGGAGTCCACGCCCACCGACGCGGCAGCATCGCCGTTGCCGGACTTGAGGATCTTGCCGTCGCTGACCCCCCACCCTGAGGCGGCGTAGGAGTTGTTGATATCGAACCTGTCGAGGTTCACCCCGGCGATGGCGCCATTGCGGTCGACCAGGTCGGTCACGGTGGTCCCGCCACCGGAGACGGTCGCGGGGGAGAGGTACTTCAGCTTCACGGTCTTGTCCGACAGTTGAGCCTTCAGAATGTCGATCTGCTGCCAGCCGGCGGTGTCGAGCCGCTCATAGGACACGTGCAGCAGGCCGGGGGCCACTTGCTGGGTCTCCAAATCGTTGATGACGGCGTTGCCGCCGTCGTTCAGGTCCATTCCGGCGACGAGCACGGTCTGCGGGCTGTCGGCCTGTGCGAGTGGCGTGACCAGGCAGAAGGTAGAGAAGGCGACGGCGGGACCGATCGACAGCGCCAACACAGCACGTGGCAGCCGGGGTCGGGGCGATTGCATGATCCTGAGGCTCCGTTCCTGGGCACGGCATCCGCGCACCCATCGAAGGCTCCCCAGGCAGCCCGTCCAACAGCCGAACACAAGCCGACGAGATGGTGAACGAGGCACCCCGATTTGCTGCCCTGGCTCGCCGACTCATCCCTGCGGACGTAGTCAGCGTGAGTTTCGACGGCACGCAGCTGGCCTCACCGGGACGGAGAAGGGCCTCTTCCCGAAAGGCGAGGTGTCATAATGTGCCTTATCGGACAGAACGATCACGCTCCGAGAGGCCTCGCTCCGCCGGAAAGCCGACAGCCCGGCCGGGAAGGGACGATGCCCCTTCCGGCCAGGCTGTCTGACGTCGTGCCTGCGCTGATCGCTACAGATTGATCATGTGGCCGGCGATGCCTTCGACGGCTTCCTTGATGGCCTCGGACAGGCTGGGATGCGCGTGAATGTTGCGGGCCACCTCGTCGGCGGTCAGATCCCACTGCTGAGCCAAGGTGAGTTCTGGGAGCAGCTCGGAGACGTCCGGGCCGACCATGTGGGCGCCCAGGATCTCGTTGTAGCGGGCGTCGGCCACGATCTTCACGAAGCCCACGGCATCGCCCAGGCCGTGCGCCTTGCCGTTGGCGCTGAACGGGAACTTGGCGACCTTGACCTGGTAGCCGCGCTCCTTGGCCTGCGCCTCGGTGTAGCCGAACGAGCCGACCTGGGGCTGGCTGTAGGTGGCCCGCGGGATCATGTCATAATTGATCGGCATGGTCTCTGCCCCGGCGATCGTCTCTGCGGCCACCACGCCCTGCGCCTCCGCGGTGTGAGCCAGCATCAGCTTCATGGTCACGTCACCGATGGCGTAAATGCCCTCGACGTTGGTGCGCATGTAATCGTCGATGGCGATCGCGCCGCGATCGGTGAGCTGCACCCCGGTGTTCTCCAGGCCGTAGCCCTGGGTGCGCGGAGCGAAACCGAGCGACTGCAGGACCTGGGCGGCCTCGAGCACGCGGGACTCTCCCCCGGCGGCCGGGCTGATCGTCACGCGGACGCCGTCTGCGTGCTCCTCGATCTGGTCGACCTTGGTCTTGGTGAGGACCTCGACGCCCATCTTCTTGTAGGCCTTGGCCAGCTCGGCCGAGACTTCCGGGTCCTCGTTGGGCACCATCCGGTCCAGGTACTCCACGATGGTGACCTTGGTTCCGTAGTTGGCCAGCACGTAGGCGAACTCGGTGCCGATGGCACCGGCGCCGCAGATCACGATCGACTCGGGCACCTTGTCAGCGAGGATCTGCTCCTCGTAGGTGAACACCCGTGCGCTGCGCTGGGTGCCGGGCAGCATCTTGGTGGTGGCGCCGGCCGCGATGATGGCGCTGTCGAAGGTGAGCAGCTCCTCTCCCCCGTCGCCGAGGTCGACCTTGATCGACTTGGCATCGACGAAGGTTCCCCACCCGTTGAATTCGGTGATCTTGTTCTTGCGCATCAGGTAGTGGACGCCGTTGACCATTCGGTCCGACACCGCGCGGCTCCTGCTGAACGCCGCACCGTAGTCGAAGCTCACTTCCCCACTGATCCCGAAGGTCTTGGCCTCGGCGTGGAAGATGTGGGCCAACTCGGCATTGCGGAGCAACGACTTGGTCGGGATGCAGCCCACATTGAGGCACACCCCGCCCCACCACTGCTTCTCGACAATGGCCACCTTCTTGCCCAGTTGGGACGCACGGATCGCCGCGACGTAGCCCCCCGGGCCTGCACCGAGAACAACGACATCGAAGTGTTGGGTCATGGCTGTCACTCTAGACCGGGCTCCGCGAGCCCTGGCCTCATATCCCATGTGAGATAAGCTCTTCTTGTGACTGAACTCCTCCCCAGCAGCATCGGCACCCTGATCCGGGACGCCCGCAAGCAGCGCGGATTGACCCAGCAGGAGCTCGCCTCCGTGCTCGGCACCTCGCAGAGCGCGGTCCATCGGATCGAGTCCGGTGGCCAGAACCTGAGCCTGGAGATGATCAATCGGATCGCCGGAGCTTTGGAGAGTCCGCTGATCTCGGCAGGCGCCGGCGGCCCCACTCATCTGCGGGTGCACGGCCCGGTGACCCTGTCCGGATCGATCGAGGTCCGGTCGTCGAAGAACGCCGCGGTGGCCTTGCTGTGTGCGTCCCTGCTGAACGAGGGACGCACGGTCCTGCGCGGGATCGCCCAGATCGAAGAGGTCAACCGGATCCTGGAGGTGCTGACCAGCATCGGGGTCCGGGCCACCTGGTCGGCCGACAAGTCCGAGTTGGAGCTGCGCCGTCCGGCCAAGCTCAACCTGGCCGACATGGACGAGGCTGCGGCCCGCCGGACCCGTTCGATCATCATGTTCCTGGGTCCGCTGCTGCACCTGGAAGAGACCTTCGACCTGCCCTATGCCGGCGGCTGCAACCTGGGCGCCCGGACGGTGACCCCGCACCTGCAGGCGCTGCGGAACTTCGGCCTCACCGTGCGTACCTCGCAGGGGCTCTATCACGCGCAGGTCCACCCGAGCCCCAGCGATACCCGGCGGATCACCCTCACCGAGCGCGGCGACACCGTCACCGAGAACGCCCTGATGGCCGCCGCGATGTTCCCCGGTCGCACCGAGGTCCGCAATGCCTCCAGCAACTACATGGTCCAGGACCTGTGCTTCTTCCTGCAGGCCCTCGGCGTCCAGGTGGACGGGATCGGCACCACCACCTTGGTGGTGCACGGCCGCGAGCGGATCAACGCCGATGTGGTCTACACGCCATCGGAGGACCCGATCGAGGCGATGAGCCTGCTCACCGCAGCCATCGTCACCGGCTCCGAACTCACCATCACCCGCAGCCCGATCGAGTTCCTCGATGTCGAGCTGGCCATCCTGGCCGAGATGGGGCTGAACTACTCGCTCACCGAGGAGTACCCCTCCCACAACGGCCGGACGGTACTTGTCGACATCACGGTGCACCCGTCGCGGCTGCATGCCTCGGCCGACAAGATCCACCCGATGCCGTTCCCCGGCCTGAACATCGACAACCTGCCGTTCTTCGCCGTGATCGCCGCGGTGGCCGAGGGCCGGACGATGATTCACGACTGGGTTTACGAGAACCGGGCCATTCACCTGGTCGAGCTCAACAAGCTGGGTGCCGACGTGCAGCTACTCGACCCGCACCGGATCGTGGTCAACGGCCCGACCCGTTGGCGTGGTCAGGAGTTGATCTGCCCGCAGGCGCTGCGTCCTGCGGTCTGCCTGCTGCTGGCGGCGCTGGCCGCCCGCGGCACCAGCGTGTTGCGCGACGTCTACGTGATCAACCGCGGCTACGAGGATCTGCCGAACCGGCTGAACGCCCTGGGCGCTCAGATCGAGGTCTTCCGCGACTGATCAGTCCGGCGGCGGCGGGATCGAGGCCAGGCCGGGCGCCACGCCTGGCCAGACCAGGACGACCCGGCACGGCGCGTGATCGACCACGAAGCGGGTGTGCTTATCCAGGCTCCGCGGCCCGAGCCGAGAGAGATCTCCGTCGCGGGCCAGCACCAGAACGTCCACTTCGGCTGCGGCGGCAGTGACGTCGCGCTCCGGGCGTCCGGAGCGCACCTCCTGCTCGGCGGGGCGACCCAACCGAGCTTCGGCGGCGGCGAGCCGATCGCGAGCGGCAGTCTGGGCGAGCTCGGTGACCGAGGAGGCCGGGTTGCCGGACGTGCCTCTGCCCCACAGCCCGATCCGGGCACCTGCGGTCTGAGCCACCACGTCGGTCGGCACGGTGGCCAGTAGCCGGACGTCCGCGTCGGGGAACAGCTCGCTGACGGTGTCCACACACGACGGCCAGGTCGCCTCGGCGATCCACACCAGAACCTTCACAGCACACCTCCGAACAGTTGCAGCGAGCCCCACAGGGCGACCACAGCGGCCACGATGGCCAACGGCGTGGTCAGCAGGCCGAGCCAGGTGAACTCGGCCAACGGCGCCTCATGATCATGATCGTGGACGATCCGGCGCCACAGCAGCGTGGCCAGCGAGCCGACATAGGTCAGGTTCGGGCCCACGTTCACTCCGATCAACACGGCCAGCGCCGGGCCCACGCCCGAGCCGACCGCCAACGGGAGCAGGATCAGCACCGCGGGCAGGTTGTTGACCAGGTTGGCCAAGATGGCCGCGATCCCGGCCCAGGCCAGCAGCGCCCACAGCGAGGTGCCGGACGGCACGATATGCCCCATCAACTCGGCCAGGCCGTTGTCCACAACGGCCCGGACCACGATCCCTAGCGCCAGTACGAAGGCCAGGAAGGGCAGGTTGAGCCCCTTCAGCAGCTCCAGCGGACGCACTTGGCGGCGCTGGAGCGCCCGCACGGCCAGCACGGCAGCCCCGGCAGCGGCCACCCAGGCGACCTCGACATGCCAGAAGGACGCCATCACGAAGCCGACCAGAGTGAGACCGACCACGGTGGCGCTGAAGACCGGCAGCGGCACCGTCGGCGCGGCCGAGGCCGGCGCCCCGGCGCCCAGGCGGAGGTCGGCGGCGAAGTACCACCGGAAGGCGAAGTACTCCACGACCAACACCACCAGCCAGGGCAGGCTCATCACCAGCCCGGACTGTGCGAAGCCCAGGCCCAGCGCCGTCATGGCCAGCAGATTGGTCAGGTTCGACACCGGCAGCAGCAACGAGCCCGCATTGGCCAGATGGGTGCAGGCATACACGTGCGGACGAGGCCGGACGCCCACTCGTCCGGCCGTGGCGAAGACGACCGGAGTGAGCAACACCACCGTGGCGTCCAGGCTGAGCACGGCCGTGGTGATGGCGGCCACCGCGAAAACCAGCAGCAAGAGCCGCTGCGGCTGGCCGGCGCTGCGGCGGGCCATCAGCTGGCCGGCCCACTCGAACAGCCCGTCCCGGGCGCACAGCTCACTGAGCACCAGGACGGCGGCCAAGAAGCCGACCACCGGCAACAGCGTCATCGACTCGGCCAGTGCGCGATCAGGGCTGATCCCGCCGGTGAACAGGACGACCAGCGCCGCCGGCACCGCGGCCACCGCCTCCGGCAGCTTGCCGGGCCGGATCACGGCGAAGCCGAGGACGGCGACCAGCAGAACCGCCGCCACCACCTCCGCGCCGATCATCCCTGACTACCTCACTCGCTCCACATCGAAGTGATGGTCCGGATGCACCAGCCGGTCCTGGGCGGGCGCCAGCAGCAGCTCCGAGGAGCCGGCCTCTGCGGTCGCCCGCAGCAGCGAGTAGACCGCGTCCGCGGTCGCACCCAGCGCAGCGCCGGGATCGTCGGTGGCCAGGTAGTGGGCAAGGAACAGGGCGGCGGTGAGGTCGCCGGAGCCGGTGAAGTTGCGCTCCAGCAGCGGCGTACGGACCAGCCAGGCCCCCTGATCGGAGGCGGCGATCATGGCCACCGAGTCGGCCGGGCCGCCGTCCAGCACCGCAGAGGTGACCAGGACCAGCTTCGGACCGGTGGCGCGCAGCGCGGCCGCCGCGGCCAGCACCTCGTCCAGGGTCCTCGTGGTGCGCCCGGTCAGGAAGTCCAGCTCGAAGTGGTTCGGGGTGACCAGGTCGGCCTTGGGCACCACCTCGTCGCGCATGAACTCGGGAATGCCCGGACGGACGTAAATGCCGCGACCGACATCGCCGATCACCGGGTCGCAGCAGTAGATGGCCTTCGGGTTGCGCTGCTTGACCAGCTCGACGGCGGCCAGCACCTGGGCGCCCATCTCGGCGGCACCCTGATAGCCGGACAGGACGGCGTCCGCCCGGCCGAGCACGCCCCGCTCGTCGATGCCGGTGATCACCTCGGCCACGTCGGCCGGAGTCAGCATCGGTCCACGCCAGGCGCCGTAGCCGGTGTGGTTGGAAAAGTGCACGGTGATCACCGGCCAGACCTCAACGCCCAGACGCATCAGCGGGAAGGTGGCCGCGCTGTTGCCGACGTGCCCGTAGGCCACCGAGGACTGGATCGACAGAATCGTTGTCAAGGCTTCAACTCCCGTTCATTCCACTGCGGACAAATGCCCTCTGAGCACCCTAGAGTTCAGCCGTGCCATCGCGCGACCATCGCTATCTGAACGGACGCTTTGTCGCCACGGCGCATCGCGGTGGCTGGGTGGATCCCGCCGACCGCGACCGAGAGAACACCATCTATGCCTTCACGAGGGCGTGGGAACTCGGCTATCGCGTCTTCGAGACCGATGTGCACCTCACCGCCGATGGGCAATTGGTCGCCTTCCACGACAGCGATCTGGGCCGGATCACCGGGGTCCAGGGCGAGATCAGCGACCACAGCTGGGACGAACTGAGCTCGGTGTCGGTGGCCGGCCAGGATCGGATCCCGCTGCTCAGCGAGTTGCTGGACACGTTCCCCGATGCGGTGTTCAACATCGACATCAAGGCTGAGGCGGCCACCGAGCCGCTGGCCGCACTGCTGGCCGGCAGTCCCGACCAGGACCGGGTCTGCGTGGGCTCGTTCTCCTCGCCTCGGCTGAGCCGCTTCCGCGGGCTGGCCCCCGACGTGCTCACCTCGACCTCGCGGAACGAAGTGGCCCGCTACGTGTTCGGGTTCGGCTTTCGACGTGCGCGCTTCGGCGAGGGCGAGGTGCTGCAGGTGCCGGTGAAGGCGTTCCGCGAGACCGTCCCGATCGTTCGCAGGGACGTCCTGGCCGCTGCTCACGCCCACCACCGTCCGGTGCAGGTGTGGACGATCGATGAGCCGGCCGAGATGGAGCGGCTGATCGATCTCGGCGTGGACGGCCTGATCACCAATGATCTGGTCGCGCTCAAGAAGATCCTGCGCTCGCGTGGGCTATGGCAGGAGGAATCGTGAGAAGCACTCCGGAACAGCGCTCCTGGTACTGGTACGACTGGGCCAACTCGGCCTACATCACCACCACGGCCACCGTGCTGATCGGCCCGTACCTCACCCACCTGGCCAACAACGCGGCCGGCTGCACCGACCTGGCTGACGGCCAGGTCTGCACCACCCCGGTCCAACTGCTCGGCTTCCTGCCAGTGCTTCCGGGGGCGCTGCCGTCCTTCGTGTCGACGATCAGCACGGTGATTTCGGCGGTGCTGCTGCTCTTCGTGGGCGCGGCGGCCGACCGCTCCGCCCATCCGCACCGCTGGCTGGGCGGATCGGCCTGGATCGGGGCGCTGGCCGGCTGCGCCATGTTCTTCCTGTCCGGTGACAACTGGCAGCTCGGCGTCTGGCTGATGATCATCGGGGCCTTCAGCTTCGGCGCGTCCACGGTCGTCTACGACTCGATCCTGGTCCGGATCGCCGGGCCGGACGAGCGGGACCGGGTCTCCAGTAGGGGCTGGGCCCTCGGCTATGCCGGCGGTGGCCTGCTGTTGGCGATCAACTTCGCGGTGATCACGTTCAACAAGCAGCTCGGCCTGGACTCGGAGATGGCGGTGCGGATCTGTCTGCTGTCGGCCGGGGTGTGGTGGGCGGCGTTCACACTGATCCCGTTCCTCGGGCTGCGTCGGCTGCCGCGCGAGGTGTCCAAGGAGGCCGCCGAAGGCAACCCGCTCTCTCAGCTGATCGGCACCTTCCGGGTGCTCCGCAAGTACCCCCAGACGATGATGTTCCTGCTGGCCTTCCTGTTCTACAACGACGGCATCCAGACGGTGATCTTCGCGTCCAGCCAGTACGCCTCCGGCGAGCTCGGAATGGCGCAGAGCAACGTGCTGATGACCTTCCTGCTGACCCAGGTGGTAGCGCTGTTCGGCGCGCTGATCTTCGGCAGGTTCGCCGCGCGCTACGGTGCCAAACGCACAGTGCTGGGCGGCATCGTGATCTGGCTCGCAGTGGTGGTGGTCGGCTTCCTGTTGCCGGCCGGCAACTTCGGCGCCCTGCTCGGCTTGGGCGCTGCCATCGGGCTGGTGATGGGCGGTACCCAGGCCCTGTCCCGCTCGATGTACAGCCAGCTGATCCCGATCGGACGCGAGGCCGAGTTCTTCAGCTTCTACCAGGCCATGGAGCGTGGGACGAGCTGGCTGGGCACCTTGGCCTTCGGGCTGGTGTTCCAGTTCGCCCAGTCCTACCGGCTCGCCCTGATCGCGCTGGCGGTCTTCTTCGTGGTCGGCGGCTTCCTGCTGACCAGGGTGAACATGCGCAAGGGAATCACTGACGCCGGTAACGCGTTACCAGCAGTGTTCTGATTTGCAGGTCCCGCTAACGTGGGGCACGGAGGTGGAGAGATGGCTGATCGTGCACTACGGGGGTCCGGGTTGGGCTCCAAGAGCAATGCTGATCCCAGTGGGATCGAACTGGCGCCGCGCCAGGATGTCGGGTTCGACTGCCCGCGCGACCATCACTTCACAGTGGTTTTCGCCGAAGAGGCTGAGTTGCCCACCGAGTGGGAATGCCCGCGATGCGGTGCAGTGGCCCGCCGTTCCGACGGTGTCGTGGCCGAAGCCAAGGAGACCAAGCCGGTGCGTACCCACTGGGACATGCTGCGCGAGCGTCGCTCGCTGGAGGAGCTCGAGGAGCTCCTCGCCGAGCGCCTCGGTGAAATCCGCTCGGGTCGCTAGCCCAGCAGTTCGCCGCGCGGATCGGGCGATGCCGGTGGCTGTGGGGACGGGGCCGGCCCGTCCACGGTCTCGCCGCTGATCACCGTTCCGGTGTTGAAAGCCGAGTTCGCGGCCCCGAGCGAGCCGGACTTGGCCGACTGGCGGGCCAGCAGGCAGCCGAGCACCCGACGAGCGTAGGGACGGGTGGCCGGGATCAGGAAGATCAGGCCGAACACGTCGGTGACGAAGCCGGGCAGAATCAGAAGGATGCCGCCGACCAGCACCAGGGCGGCGTCGGCGAGCTGACCACTGGGTATCCGGCCCAGGCTGAGCGCGTCCCACAGTGCCGCCCAGGCCTTGCGTCCCTCGCGCTGCAGCAGCCAGGAACCCAGCAGCGCTTCGGCGATCAGGATGGCGACCGTCCAGCCGATCCCGATCCGGGTGCCGACCAGCGTCAGCAGCCAGACCTCGACGATCGACACAGCGATGAAGCCGATCACCAGGACCGGCAGCACCCACCGCTTGGTAGCGATCACGAACTCAGGCCCTTGCCACCCCGCCGTCCGGTGAGAGCGGAGAAGGCCGAAGCAAGCTGACCGGTCCGGTACTGCCAGCCCCAGCGCGTGGTCAGGCCCATGGCCTCCAGCACGATGGCGCCGCTCATCTTGGAGTCGCCGTACTCACGCTCGACGAACTCGATCGGCACCTCGGCCACGGTGAAGCCGGCGCGCACCGCGCGACGGACGAGTTCCACCTGGAAGCCGTAGCCGGCCGCCTCGACGCCGTCCAGGCCCATGCCCTGCAGGGTGGTCGCGCGCCAGGCCACGAAGCCGCCGGTGGCGTCCTTGACCGGCAGGCCGAGCATTAGCTGGGTCCACAGGTTGCCGCCCCGAGACAGCAGTTCACGGTGCACCGGCCAGCCCTTGGTGGAGCCGCCCTTGATGTAGCGGGAGCCCTTCACGGCGTCCGCGGTCTGCAGGCGCTCCAGAATGGATGGCAGGTACTCCGGCTGGTGGGAGCCGTCGGCGTCGTGTTCGATGAGGACCTGGTAGCCCTGCTCGATGCCCCAGCGGAAGCCGGCCAAGTAGGCCGCACCGAGGCCTTCCTTGCCGGTGCGGTGCAGCACATGCAGGTGGTCGTCGGCTGCAGCCAGCTCGTCGGCGAGAGCTCCGGTTCCGTCCGGGGAGTTGTCGTCGGCCACCAGGATGTGTGCGGTGGGTACGGCCGCCCGGATCCGGGCGGTGATCGGACGGAGGTTCTCCAACTCGTTGTAGGTGGGGATGATCACCAGGACGGGTTCAAGAGAGGTTGCCGGGTCTGGCATGTTTAGCTCCACTTCGAGTTTGGCGTAAGTTCATTCTGCCCGAGATGACAAGGTAGCCAAGCCCGAGCAGCAGCCCGGCCACCACAATCAGTTCCAGCCAACCCGACCACAGGCTGGCCGGGGTGATCCCATCGCGTTCGGGCAGGCTCACCACGCCCGATGCGGACGAGTGGTCGCCCACCCGGAAGGCCACCGAGCCGTCCGGTTCGATCAGGCCCGAGACGCCGCTGGTGGTGACCACCAGGATCTCCCTGCGCAACTCCATCGCTCGGACCCTGGTCATCGCAAACTGCTGGTCGATCTGGCCGGTGCCCTGGTACATGGCATTCGACGACTGCACCACCACCACCTGGGCGCCGTTGGTGGCCAGGTCGTGCGCGAAGCTGTCAAAGGCCAGGTCGTAGCAGACCAGGACGCCGACGGCGAGCCGACGCCCATCGTCCAGCTGCACGTTCATCACGCCGGGACGGTCACCGGGGATCGACTGGTCGCCGACATAGGCCAACTGAGGGATCAGCGGCAGCAGCAGCTCCCGCATGGGCACCCACTCCCCGAAGGGGACGATGCCGCGCTTGATGTAGGTGGCGGTGACGCCGCCTCGGGGGTCCCACCACAGCGAAGCGGTCTGCCGCTCGCCGGCGCCGGGGCCGGCCAGGATTGCGCCGACCAGCAGCGGCTTGTTGAGCCGGGCCACGGCAGCCTGGACCAGTCGTCCGGTCTCGGCATCGAGGAACGGATCGGCATCGGTCGAGTTCTCCGGCCAGACCACGAAGTCCGGCTGTGGCCGGGTGCCGGCGTCCACCTGGTCGGCGAGTTTCACCGTCTGGGCGAGCTGGTTCTTGGTGATCGTTCGGGCCGGGCCGAGTCCGTAGACCCCGCCGCCGGGTGCACCGCCTTGCACCCACCCGACCTGCACGCTGCCGGTCTCCGTCCCCGGCGCCACCAGGACGCCGGTCGAGGCGGCCAGTGCCAGGGCCGCGGCGCCGGTGAACAGGACGCTCGCCCGCCGCCAGCTCAACTGCTGCAGCCACCAGGCCACGCCCTGTCCGATCAGCGCCACGATCAGGCTGACCCCGGGCACACCGACAAGTGGATAGGCCCAGGCCAGTGGCGAGTCGGCCATGGCATAGCCGAGCCGGAGCCACCCGAAGCCGTTGAACGGGAACCGTGCGTAGGTGAACTCGATCGCCACCCAGGAAGCGGCGGCCAACAGCGGCCACCATCGACTGCGGGCTCCGAGCCGGATCAGCAGGCCCAACGCCAGGAAGAACAGCGACTCGACTCCGACCAGGCCGAACAGTGCCTCGAGGAAGATCACCTGCATCCAGTTCAGGCCGAGTCCCAAGAAGCCCAGCCCGAACAGCAGACCGTAGCCGGCCGCCCCGCGGTAGCCTCGGGCGGCCAGTACCGTCAGGCTCAGCCCGGCCACGCCGAGGAAGGCCAACGGCCACAGGTTGAACGGCTGGAAGGCCAGAGCGGTGAGCACTCCGCTCACCACCGCCAGCACCACCCGCAACGCCGCGGGGCGGCGGGCCAGTGCGTCGATCACGCCCAGAGCCTAGTCGCACCGCGGCCGGGTGTGCTCATGGCACGATGGGGCGATGCAGAAGACTGGGTTGTTGCTGCTGGACACGGCCTCCTTGTACTTCCGGGCCTTCTTCGGGTTGCCCTCGAGCCTGCGGGCGTCCGACGGGACGCCGGTGAACGCCGTCCGCGGGTTGCTGGACTTCGCAGCCCGGTTCATCACCGACTACTCCCCACAGCAACTCGCCTGCTGCTGGGACGACGCCTGGCGTCCTGCCTGGCGGGTTGCCCTGATCCGCTCCTACAAGGCGCATCGGGTGGCTCACGACGACATCGAGATCGTCCCTGAGGAACTCCAGGTGCAGGTCCCGCTGATCCGGGCCGTCCTGGCTGCGGCCGGCCTGCCGGTGATCGGGGCCCCCGACGCCGAAGCCGACGACGTGATCGGAACTCTGTCCAGCACCGGGCAGGGAGTACGGATCGTCACCGGTGATCGGGACCTGTTCCAGCTGGTCGACGATGACCGGGACTGCCGGGTGCTCTACGTCGGACGCGGGGTGGCCCAGCATGAGGTGGTCGACGACGCCTGGCTGCAGGCCAAGTACGGGGTGCCGGCCCGCAGCTATGTGGACTTCGCCGTGCTGCGTGGCGACCCCTCCGACGGTCTTCCCGGCGTGGCCGGCGTGGGCGAGAAGACGGCAGCCAAGCTCGTGGCCCAGTACGGCTCTTTGGAGAAGATCCTTGCCGCAGCCCAGAGCGGACAACTCTCCCCCACGCTCAGCCAGCGACTGGCGGCAGCCATCGACTACCTGGGTCCGGCCGGCGAGGTGGTCGCGGTTCGGCGCGATCTGCCGCTGGGCAGCCCCGACCTGACTCTGCCGCCCGGTCCGGCCGATCCGGACGCCTTCGCCCGGCTCAGCGCTGAACTGAACCTCGGCTCCAGCGCCGAGCGCCTGGTGAATGCCCTGGCCGCAGCAAGTTCGCCGAGCTAACCCTTCAGCACGTAGACGGCTGCGCCGGCGGCCAGGTTGGCCATGGCGCCGGCCACCCGCAGCGGCTCACCGGTCGGGCTGAGCGGGATCCGCTGCTCGATGGTGAGGCCGAGTCGTCCGAACAGCTCCTCCAGCTCCAGCAGTGTGGTGAACCGCAGGTTGGGAGTGTCGTACCAGGCGTGCGGGAGGTCCTTGGAGATCGGCATCCGGCCGCGCAGCAGACGCAGCCGATGCCGCCACCAGCCGAAGTTGGGCGCCGACACGATCAGCCGCGAGCCGATCCGGGCCATCTGGGTCAGCACGTCCACCTGCCGATGGACGGTCTGGATGGTCCGGGAGAGCACCACCACGTCGTAGGACGCGTCGGCGAACTCGTCCAGCTGGGTGTCGATGTCCAGCTCGATCACTGGTACCCCGAGGCCGATGGCCTCGATCACCGACTCCGGATCGATCTCGACCCCGGTTCCCCGACAGTGGTGGTTCTCGATCAGGTCGGCCAGCAGTGCACCCGAACCGCAGCCGAGGTCGAGCACCCGGCTGCCTGCCGGAACCAGGTCGGCCACCAGGGCCAGATCAGGACGAAGGCTCACGAGCGCACCTCCAACTGAGCCCGCTGCAGGTAGCTGCGCAGGGTGGCGTGATAGTCGTCGATCTCCAGCAGGAACGAGTCATGCCCCCACGGCGAAGTGATCTCCCGGAAGCTGACCGGTTGGCCGGCATGTTCGAGTCGTCGCACGATCCGGCGGGAGTGCTCGGTGCCGAACCGCCAGTCGGTGTCGAAGGAGACCACCAACCACCGCACCGGGCTCTCAGCCAGCCGGGACAGCGCGTCCGGGTCGGCGAACGGGTCGAAGTAGTCCATCACTCTGGTGAGATACAGATAGCTGAGCGCATCGAACCGCTCCACGAAGGCCTTGCCTTGATGGTCGAGGTAGCTCTCCACAGCGAAATGGATGCCCAGTCCCTGTTCGTCGACGGCCGGCTGGGCCTGTCGGCCGAACTTCTCGGTGAGGGCGTCCTCGGATAGGTAGGTGATGTGCGCCATCATCCGGGCGATCGACAGGCCGGTCTCCGGGTTGGCGCCGTTGGCGGCGTACTCACCCTCACTGAACTCCGGGTCGGTCATGATGGCCCGCCGAGCCACGGCCGAGAAGGCGATGTTCTGCGCGGTCAGTCGGCTGGAGGCGGCGATCACGATGGCGTTGGCCAGATCCTCGGGGTAGTCCAGCGCCCATTGCAGGACCTGCATCCCGCCGAGCGAGCCACCCATGGCGGCCAGCAGCCGGGTAACCCCCAGATGCCGGATCAGCGCCCGATGGACGGCCACCAGATCGCGCATCAGGAGCACCGGGAAGTCCAGCCCATAGGCCTTGCCGGTCGCCGGGTTGATCGAGGACGGGCCGGTGCTGCCCTGGCAGCCACCGATCAGGTTCGGACAGATCACGAAGTAGCGGTCGGTGTCCAAGGGTTTGCCCGGGCCGATCAGGTTGTCCCACCATCCTGGCCGGGTCGCTCCCTCGTGGAAGCCGGCCGCGTGGGCGTCCCCGGTCAGCGCGTGGCAGATGAAGATGGCGTTGTCGCGGGCTTCATTGAGTTGCCCGTAGGTCTCGTAGGCCACCTCGACCGGGCCGAGGCTGCCGCCGTTCGACATTCGCAGGGGGTTCTCGACACTGAACAGTGTCGCGGTCGCAGTTGTGACGATCCCGACGGAGCCGGCTTCCGGCACCTGGTGACCCATCTGTTGACCCTCCTGCGAAGTGGGGTCTCAGCATAGACCTGAGCGTCCCGGCGACCGTGACACAATGACCAGGCACGAACGTGGGAAGGAAAACTGATGAGTGAGTTGGCCGATCGGCTTCAGGCGGACCTGGTGGCTGCGATGAAGGAGCACGATGAGCTGACCCGCTCGACCTTGCGGATGGCCATTGCCAGCATCAAGAACGAGCAGGTGGCCGGCAAGCAGGCCCGCCAGCTCGAACAGGCCGAGGTGCTCACTCTGCTGAACCGTGAAGTGGCCAAGCGTCGCGACTCGGCCGAGGCCTACACCGCCGGGAACCGCCCCGAACTGGCCGAGCGTGAGCTGGCTGAGATCGAGGTGCTGCAGCGCTACCTGCCGGCCGCCCTCACCGACGAGGAACTGGACGAGCTGGTTGCCGCCGAGGTGGCCGCCGCGGCCACTCAGCTGGGCGAGAAGCCGTCGATGAAGCAGATGGGCCTGGTGATCAAGGCCGTCAACGCCAAGGTGGCCGGACGCGCAGAGGGCGCCAAGGTGGCCGCCAAGGTGAAGGCCGCGCTCGGCTGAGTTAGCTGACCGTGGTCGGCGGACGGTAGCGCCAGAACGCGGGGACCGCGATCGCGGCCACCACGGTGCCGACGATCACCAGCAGTCCGCCACCGGACACGGCCCAGGCCGTGCCCACGGCCGTCCCTGCGTAGCCGTGCAGGACGTCCGCGATCCGCGGGCCACCGGCGACCACCACGATGAAGACGCCCTGCAGGCGTCCGCGGACCGAGTCGTCCGCAGCGGACTGCAGGATCGCCTGCCGGAACGCGGCCGACACCATGTCGGCGGCCCCACCGACGACCAGGAAGCCGAAAGCAGCCACCAGCATCGGCAACCGCCACTGCGGAGCCAGCGCCACGGCCAGGCCCATCCCGGCGATGGCCGCACCCCAGATCAGCACGCTGATCATGACGGCACGTCCCTGGCGGTCGACCCTCGACACCCAGCCCGAGAACACCCCGCCCAGCACCGCGCCGACCGGCATGGCCGCCATCAGCAGGGCGAACTCGGTGCCACCCTCGACCGGGCCGCCGAAACTCTGGTGGGCGATCTCGGGTGCCAGTGCCCGCGGCATCCCGAAGATCATGGCGATCAGGTCGACCACGAAGCTCATCAGCAGGATCGGCTGGCCCTTCAGGTAGGCCAGGCCGTCGATCACCGAGCGCAGGCCCGGGGTGCCTTGCCGGTTGGCCACCGGCAGCGGCGGCAGCTTCCAGACCGCAGCCAGCGTTGCCACCAGGGTCAGGGTGTCGACCAGGTACAGCCAGCCGTAGCCCAGCACCGGGATCAGGGCGCCACCGACCATGGGGCCGGCGATGGCACCGGCCATCATCACCGTCATGTTGAGGGCGTTGGCGGCCGGCAACTGCTCGGCGGGCAGTAGCCGGGGCAGGACGGCGCTGCGGGTGGGTTGGTTCACTCCGAAGAAGGCCTGCTGCAGCGCGAACAGGCCGAGCAGCAGCCAGACGTTGTCGGCGCCGGCGAAGGCTTGGACGGCGAACAGTGCGCTGGTGGCGATCAGTCCGACCGTGGTGACCTGCAGGATTCGGCGCCGGTCGAAGTGGTCGGCCAGCGCGCCGCCCCACAGCCCGAAGATGACCAGCGGGACCAGGCCGAACAGGCCGGTCAGCCCGACATAGCCGGAGTCCTCGGTGATCGCGTAGATCTGCGCCGGGACGGCAACGACGGTCAACTGGGCACCGATGACGGTGATGATGTTGGCCTGCCACAGCCGCCGGAAGTGCGGGTTACCCAGGGGTGTGGTGTCTGCGAAGAGTCCGCGGATGCCTGCCATGATGCCGCCACCCTAGTCGGCGGCGCCCACCTTTCCGGGCTAGCTCACCCGGGCCACCACCAGGCCCGCGGTCTGCGCAGGGCCGTCCATGGCGGCCAGTTCTGCCCCGGCCTGCTCGAGCTCCACGACCTTGCCGACCAGAACCGAGGGATCCAGCCGACCGTCCACGATCAGCTGCAGCAGCTCGGGATAGTCGGACGCCGCCATCCCGTGGCTGCCGAGTACCTGCAGTTCTCGGGCCACCACCGGACCCCAGGGCAGGCCGGCGTCGGCATGACTGTCGAGCATCAGCCCGACCTGGACGTGTCGTCCCCGCCGGCGCAGACTGCGCACCCCGGCCGAGGCCGTGGCGGACGAGCCCAGGGCGTCCAGGCTGACCTGCACTCCCCCATCGCTGAGTTCGGCGATCAGCTCCGGATCTGCGGACGGCAGCGTGTGGTCGGCGCCCAGTGCGCCGGCCCGGTCCCGGGCGGCCGGGGACGGGTCGACGGCGATCACCTGGGCGCCGAGGGCCGCACCGATCATCACGGCGGAAAGCCCGACCCCGCCGCAGCCGATCACCAGCAGCCACTCCCCTGCTTGCAGCCGGGCTTGCCTGGTGAGTGCGTGGAAGGACGTGGCGAAGCGGCAACCCAGGGCGGCCGCGGTCACGTAATCCACCTGGTCAGGCAGCCGAACCAGGTTGAAGTCGGCCTGCCGAACCACCACCTGCTCGGCGAAGGAGCCCGGATGAGTGAAGCCGGGCTGGGTCTGGTTCGGGCACACCTGGGCGTCGCCGGCCAGGCATTCCCGGCAGCCGCCACAGCCGTTCACGAAGGGCGCGGTGACCCGGTCACCCACCCTGAAACCACGTACCAGCGGGCCGACCCGGACGATCTCGCCGGCGAACTCGTGGCCGGGCACCATCGGCAGCGGCACCGGGTCGTGGCCGCGCCACGCATGCCAGTCCGAGCGGCACACTCCGGTGGCCCGGACGGCCAGCACGGCGCCGTCGCGGGGGCAGTCCGGCTCGGGTAGCTCGACGAGCTCAGGGAACTGACCGATCTGCGAGTACTGGATGGCGCGCATGCCGGGGTTCTATCAGATCGGGTCAGTCGCGCCGGACCAGGACCACGGTGTCGTCGAGCTCGGCGGCTGTGCCGTCCGGGCCGACCGCGGGCCGCCGACGCACCTCGGCCACCACGATCTGCCAACCGATGGCCGGCAAGCCCAGCAGAGCCAGTTCGGTGGCCGGCTGCGGGAACTCGGCGTGGCCGTGATGCAGCCCGCTGGCCCACGGCGGCGCGGCTGCGTGTGAGACCAGCAGCAGATGACCTCCGGGGGCCAGCGCTTGGGCTGCTCGGCGCAGGATGGCGGCCCGCTCCAGCTCGATCGGAGACTGCAGGAAGCTGGCAGTGACCAGGTCGAACGCACCCTCGGGCACCCAGTTGGTGAGGTCGGCGGCGATCCACTCGACCCGGTCGGCCAGGCCACGCTCGACGGCCATGGCTCGTCCGCGAGTGATCGCCGTCGGTGAGATGTCCACAGCGGTGACCTGCCAGCCCTGTTCGGCCAGCCACAGCGCGTCCCCGCCCTCGCCGCAGCCGAGTTCCAGGGCGCGTCCGGTGGGCAGTCCGGCCACCAGCCCGGCCATCGACACGTTCACCTTGCCCGACCAGACCGGACGGTCGCCGTAGCGCTCTTCCCAGAACTGAGCTGCTGTCATCGCGAATCCTTCCGAGGTTGGGCTCATGCTAGGCCCGGCCGGGGGTAGGTTCGAAGTAGCCCGTTGCGGAAGGAGCTGGCCATGGACCGTTCGATAGTGATCAACCGTGAGTTCGGAAGCGGCGGACGGGAGGTGGGCCGGATCATCGCCGAGAGAACCGGGATGGACTTCTACGACACCCGGATCCTCCAGGAGGCCGCCGAACGACAGGGCGCCCCTGCCGAACTGCTGGCCCGCTTCGATGAGCAGGTGGTCGGCGGTCAGTTCTTCGACGTCACCATGCTCGGCACCGCCGATCCGGAACTGATGACCCTGCCGTACCGCGCCTACTCGAGCATCGCCGAGGTGATCGTGTGTGCTGCCCAGCGGGCCCCGGCGGTGTTCATCGGCCGATGCGCCGACCGGATCCTGGCCGACCAGGGCCTGCGGATGCGCAGCGTGTTCATCTACAGCACCGATCGCCAGGCCAAGATCGCCCGCGCCATCGCCGTAGACGGGGTGGATCC
The DNA here is from genome assembly GCF_002563675.1 of Propionicimonas paludicola. Taxonomy (NCBI): domain Bacteria; kingdom Bacillati; phylum Actinomycetota; class Actinomycetes; order Propionibacteriales; family Nocardioidaceae; genus Propionicimonas; species Propionicimonas paludicola. Next base: position 1,296,671 of record NZ_PDJC01000001.1, read on the forward strand.
CAAGCACGCCGATGCGCACATCGCCCGGATGGATCGCAGTCGTCGGCGCTACCAGCAGTTCTTCACCGACACCAAGTTCGGCGACCCGCACAGCTACGACCTGTGCCTGAACTCGGCGCGACTGAGCTACCGCGACTGCGCGGACGCCATCCTGGCCAGCTGCTGAGGCAGCCCGGCCGCTCGGGACTGCCCCTCCGGACTCGTCCGGAGGGGCGCGGTTCGGGGCTGCCGATCGGGGGGTACGGCAGCCCCGACCCGGAACACTGTCAGAAGATCCGGTTCACGATCGATGCCGGGGCATCGAGCAGTGCCTCGATCTCGTCGTCGAGCTTGACCAGGGTGAGGGATGCGCCGGCCATCTCCAGGCTGGTGCAGTACTCGCCCACATAACTCTTGGCCACGGTGATCCCCATGCCGGCCAGCTTCTCGGCTGCAATGCCGTAGAGCAGGTACAGCTCGCTGATCGGGGTGCCACCCAGGCCGTTGATCATCAAGGCCACCCGGTCGCCGGAGCCGTAGGGCAGGTCCGGGACGACGGCACCCAGCAGCTCGTCGACGATCTCGTCGGCGCTGACCAGCTTGGCGCGACGCCGTCCGGGCTCGCCGTGGATGCCGACGCCGACCTCGATCTCGTCCTCGCCCAGCTCGAACAGCGGGCTGCCCTTGGCCGGCGGTGTGCACGCGGTCAGCGCGATGCCCATGGTCCGGGTCACCGAGTTCACCTTCTCGCCGACTGCCTTGACCTCTTCCAGGGACGCGCCCTGCTCGGCCTTGGCGCCGACGGCCTTGATCACGAAGAAGTTGCCGGCCACGCCGCGGCGGCCGACCGTCCAGGTGGAGTCCTGCACGGCCACATCATCATTGATGAACAAGGTGGTGACCTTGATGCCGTCGGCTTCGGCCATCTCCTGAGCCATCTCGAAGGCCATCCGGTCGCCGGTGTAGTTGTTGACCAGCAGCAGGACGCCCTTGTCCGAGGCCACGATCTTGGCGGTCTGGTAGACGTAGTCGCTCGGCGGGGCGGCGAAGACGTCACCGGGGCAGGCGGCGTCCAGCATGCCGGGGCCGACCACCATCACGTGGGCCGGTTCGTGGCCGGAGCCGGAGCCCTGGACGATGCTGACCTTGTTGTGGTTGGGCGCGTCGGACCGCATGATCAGGTTGTACTCCGGCACATAGGTGATCGTGTCGGGGTTGGCCAAGGCGATGCCCTTGAGCATCTGCGGGACGAACTGCTTGGGATCGTTCACGAACTTCTTCATGGGTTCGGCCTTCCTTTGTGTTGCCGTTTCTTGGATCAGTTCTGGGGCCAGGCTTCGGCCAGGGCGGCGAGCAGGACGGCGACCGCCTTCGCGCCGGCGTCGACCGACCCGATGCTCCGTTCGCCGGTGTAGGACGCGCGGCCACGCATGGCCTGCATCGTCTTGGTGTTCTCCGCGGCCACGTCCGCGGCCTCGGCCATCGCGACCAGGGTCTGCTTGGCGCTGGAGCCGGCGTTGATCTCGGCCTCGAGGACATCGACGGCCGGAACCAGGGCGTCCAGCAGGGTCTTGTCACCCACGTCAGCCTGGCCCCGGGTCTTGATGCCCTCGATAGACGCCCGCAGCGCGCGGACGACGTCGGCACCCTCGATCTGTGGGTGCTCCTTCAGTTGCACTCCGGCCCGCAGCATGGCGGTGCCCCAGATCGGGCCGGAGGTTCCACCGATCCTCGCCGAAACGGCGGCGGCGAGCTTGGTGAGGAAGACGCCGGGATCACTGCGATCGAAGTCGTCCCAGCCGGCCAGGGCGATCTCGAACCCGCGGGCAAGGGAGTAGCCGAAGTCACCGTCCCCGACGACCGCGTCGAGCTCCCCGAAGTACTGCTCATTAGCGACGATGTTCTCGGCGAGATTGCGCATCACGAACTCTACGTCGGCGATGGATCCACTCATCTGGGTTCCTCCTGCTGGGTGCTCGGGAGCAGGCTCTCGAGGTGGGAAAGGGTGACGAAACCGTCGGCCAGGTCGGCTGGCCCGGAGATCACGATGGACGGCTGGCCAGGCTCGCCGAGGTGATCGACCACCAGGGCGGCACCGGCGAAATCGTCCTCGGCGGTGAAGGTGCTGACGGTGATCACCGTGGTCAGGCCTGCGGCCAGGGCCGCCTGGAGGCCGATGCCGGAGTCCTCGACCACGATGCACTCGCGGGGGTCGAGGCCGAGGTCGCGCAGCACCAGCAGGTAGATGTCGGGGGCCGGCTTCTTGGCGGCCACGATGTCACCGGCGTACACGTGGCACCGGGCCGCCAGCGCGGCACCGACCGCATGCTCCAGCACTCCGCGGACCGACGCCTCGGCCGAGGTGGACGCCACGGCGACCGTCCAGCCTGCCTGTAGCGCCTCGGCGATCAGCCGGTGGATCCCCGGACGCCCGGGCAGCAGGCCGTCGCGGACCCGGTCCAGGAAGAGTTCGGTCTTGCGCTTGTGTACGCCCCTGACCACCTCGTCGGTGTCGGCCCGCGGCGGCAGGTCGGATGCGATCCGCTCCTTGCCGCCACCGATCTTCACTTTCTCGGCGTAGGTCGGCACGTCCCAGTGAAGGTCGAGGCGGAACTCGGCGAAGGCTTCGTTGAAGGCGGGCAAATGCCCGTCCCGTTCGGTGTCGGCGAGCACCCCGTCGCAGTCGAAGATCAGGGCCGGCATCTCAGGCCTTCCCGGCACTGCCGAAGACGCCGGCGTAGTAGACCGTCATGGCGCGGACGGCCTCGCCGACCGAACTGAACAGCGACGGCGGATCCCACTTGCCCTTGGCTTCGGCTTCCTTGAGGAAGGCCAGGCTCGACTGCATGAAGGTCTCCTTCAGCGCCGTCGAGATGTTCACCTTGGCGCAGCCGCGGGCGATGCAGTCGTGGAACTGTTCGACCGACAGCCCGCTGCCACCGTGCAGGGCGATCGGGACCGGGTGGGCCGCGACCAGGTCGGATACCCGCTGGAAGTCCAGGATCGGGGCCCGCTTGTAGGTGCCGTGGGCGTTGCCGATGGCCGGAGCGAACACGTCCACTCCGGTGGCTTCCAGGTAGCGCAGCTGGACGTCCAGGCCCTGCCGGCGCGACTCGTCATCGGAGCCGATGCCGTCCTCCTGGCCGGTGATCGACTCGATCTCGCCTTCCACCTGGGCGCCATAGCGGCGCGCCTCGGCCACCACTTCGATGGTCTGGCGCTGGTTCTCCTCCACGGGCAGCTGGGATGCGTCGAACAGCACCGACGTCCAGCCAGCGGCCAGGCAGTCGCTGATCACCTGGCGGTCCGGGCAGTGATCCAAATGCAGGGCGCAGGGCACCTCGATGCCCGCGGTCATGGCCTTCCACATCTGGTACAAGGTGTTCACCCCGATCGACCGGACGGTCTTGACCGAGGTCTGCAAGATGATCGGCGACCCGGCCTCGACCGCGCCGGCGAGCACGTTCTCCATCGTCAGGTCGTTGACGATGTTGATCGCGGGAACGCCGTAGCGCTGGTCGAAGGCAGGGGCAAGGATCTCGGCGAGTGACTGGACAGCCATCATTGGCTCCTCTCGACAGTGAGTCCTGTCTCGAGGCTAGGCATGCGCCCGGTCACCCGGAATGGGGTCTTCCCCCCAGCCGAGGTGGGGGTCGGTCTGGGGGACGCCGCTCGTCCCCACCCGACCGGGGACCGCCGACCGGCCGTCGAGCCGGAGCTGTCGGCAGGCACCCTCGAACCCTGGTCCACTGGGATGTGCGGTGGACCAGGGACGAGTGGTCGGCGATGGTCAGGCGGGCTGAGGCTCGGCGCTCAGGTCGGACGGGATCGGCTCGGGCACAGGGTCCGGACCAAGATCGGCCACCCGGCGCGCCGTCCGATCGATGCTCACCGTGAAGAGGTCCGGACGGCTGTAGTGACCCACCGGATCGGCGAACGCCTTCGCCAATGCGACGCCCGCGAGGTCCAGATCGGCGTAGACGATGCCCTCAACCCGCGGATCGACCGCCTCGGAGACGGTCTCTCCGTCGGGCCCGAACACCACCGCCGACAGACCGTGGCCGGGATCGCGGTCCGCCTCGCCGGGCTGCAGCATCTTCGGGACGATGACGAAACAGCTGCCTTCGAGGGCATAGCTGCGGCTCAGGGCCAGGCAGGCACCCCCGGAGAGCTGCGGCAACAAAGCCTCACCGTCATCGGCCAGGCCCGGCCAGCCGGCGACATGGAGCTGTTCGTGCTGGGCATACATGGCGAACTTCACCAGCGGCTGCATGTGCTCCCAACAGTTGAGTGCGCCGAGCCGGCCCAGCGCCGTCTCGATCACCTGCAGGCCGGAGCCGTCGCTCTCGCCGAACAGGGCGCGCTCGACATGGGTCGGCTTCAGCTTGCGGCGGTGTAGCAGGATCTCGCCATCGTTGCCGATGATGAGCTGGGCCATGTACAGCGAGCCGTGGTCGCGCTCGCTGAAGCCGAGGACCACCATGATCTGATGCTCGGCCGCTGCGGCCCGGATCGCGGCGATCTCCGGGCCGCCGACTTCGGCGGAGTTCGCCCGGTAGTGGGCGATCATAGGGAGTTGCTCGGGCACATTCTGGAACCACATGAAGCCGGGGTAACCGGGCAGCCAGGTCTCCGGAAAGGCCACCAGCGCGACACCTCCCGCCGCCGCTTGTGCGATCAAGGCGATCGTCTTCTCGGTGGATGCGGCCAAGTCGAACCAAGCAGGCTCGGCCTGGACAGCCGCGACGCGGATGGATGCCATCACGATCCTTCTCTCTGTGGAAGTAGGGGGGACACCGCCGGACGCTAGTGCGGATCAGGACCCATCCGGCAGACAGATCCCGCACGAGGTTGTGCATTTCGTGCATCAGCGCGCTGTGAAACACGAAGTTCACCTCGCTGCGCTGCGGGCGTCACCTCTGGCAGGCATCGTGGTGGAATGCCGATCCACACCGTGGCGACCGCGAGCGAATGGGAGAGCCTCGCCTCCGCCACCTTCGTGCCGGTTCGGATCGAGTCGACCTTGCACGCGTTCCGCGGATCGATGGAGCATCACGGCGACGGCGAGAGTGGCGTCACCGTCGTGCGCAGCGGCAGCGGGCGGGTCTCCCGGACGGCCGACTTGATCGAGACGTCGCCCGCGGACCTGGCCCTGTTCTCGGTGCAGGTCAGGGGCACCAGCCGAGTGGAGCAGGACGGACGACAGGGACGGGTCGGCCCGGGCAGCGGCGTCCTCTACCTGACTCGCGCGGCCTACCAGCTGAGCTTTCCGGAGCCCGCCGAGGTGGCCATCATGCAAGTCCCGAGCGAGCGTCTGGGACTGCGGCGGGACGTTCTGGACTCGCTGGTGGCCCGTCCGCTGCCGCTGCGCCGGGATCCCGCGCTGCGGACCATGACCAGGGTCCTTCGCTCGCTGTTCTCACCCCGGCCGGTCCTCTCCGACGTCGCACAGGCGCTCGACGTGGCCACCGAGATCCTGTCTTCCGCACTGCGACCGGATCGACGCCGATCGGGGCGTCGACGCAACCACGCCGAGCTGTATGCGGAATTCGAACGGATCATTCATGAGCGCCTCGATGATCCGCGCTTGGACGTCGCCGGCCTCGCCGAACAGGAGGGGGTGTCGATCAGGACAGTGCACAACGTCTTCGCCGAGCGTGGAACCACTCCGGCCGCCCATCTGCGGGAGGCTCGACTGGACCGTGGTCGGCATCTGCTGGCCACCACCCGGCTGCCGCTGTCGGACATCGCGGTGCTCTGTGGCAGCGAGGACGCATCGGTCTTCACTCGCAGCTTCCGCAGGGAATGGGGACTGACCCCCAGCGAGTACCGGCGCCAGAACCAGGTTCGGCCGGGTTCACACCCGAGCGAGTAGCTCGGTGCGGGAGCGCACACCCCGCTTACGCAGGATGGCGCTGACGTGCTTCTCCACGGTCTTGGCCGAGATGCCCAGCCGGCTGGCGATCTGCTTGTCCGGCAGCCCTTGCTCGACCAGCTGGCGCACTTCGAGCTCGCGATCGGTCAGCCGCTCCCCGTCCATGATCGGAGCGCCGCCGAGTTGGGCCAGCATCTCGCCGAAGACCAAGACGTCACCGCGGGCCACGCCGACCACGGCCCGGCCGAGGGTGGTGGCGTCCACGTCGGACTGGACGAAGCCGCGCACCCCGAAGGTGGCCCACTCCCGCAGCTCAGACTCCGGTGCGCCGGGGTCGACGATCCCGATCACTGCAGCTCCGGGAGCGGCTCGATGCAGCCGGGACAGCCACTGTGCGGCCGAGCCGCTGCCCAGGCCGGTGCCGGCGAGCACGACATCGGGACGAAGCAGCCTGATGGCCTCGACGGCGGCGGCCGGCTCGTCCACCTCGGCGACCACCTGGACGCCGGGCTCGCTGGCATCCAGCAGCCGAACCAGACCGGCCCGCATGGCCGGAAGGTCATGGGCGACCACGACCCGCAGCCGCGGGCTCTCCCCTGCGCCGCTGAGATCGGCTCGATACGGCAGATCGGCGCGGATCCGGGTGCCCCACCCGGGAGTGGAGTCGATCCGGACCCGTCCGCCGACCTGCGCGGCGCGGGTGACCAGCCCGGACAGCCCGACCCCCTTGTCGGCAACTGCGGCGGTATCGAACCCGCAGCCATCGTCCTCGATGATCACTGCGATGCCGTCGGCGCCGTAGACCAGGCCCAGGCGCAGCATGGACGCCTTGGCGTGCTGGACGGCGTTGGCCAGCGACTCCTGGACGATCCGGACCACCTGGGTCTCCACCTCTCGGCCCAGTGGCAGTGGGTCGCCGAACACCCGGAAGGTCGGGCTGAGCCCCGAGGTGGCTTGCACCCATTCCAGTTCGAGTTCGAGAGCCTGGTCGAGGGTGCGTCCGGAGAGCCCGGCCGGGCCCAGCCCCCAGACGGCGCGTCGGCCCTCGTTCATGGTCTCCTGGGCAGCTTGCTGGGCCTGGGTCAGCGCCGGCAGCGGATCCTCTCCCCTGCTGACCGCCGCATACGCCTGGCCGATCTGCAGAGCCACAGTGGCCAGACCGCGTCCGATGCTGTCGTGGACCTCGAGCATGGCCCGCTCACGCTCGGCGGCGATGGCGGCGGCCTTGGCCCGTTCCGAGGCCTCCTGGTGCAGCCGAGAGTTGGCGATGGCGATCGCCGCGTGGGTGGCGAAGCGCTGCAGGAGTTGGGCGTCGGCCGCATCGAAGCGCCGCTCGTCGGAGGCGGCGAAGACGATGCAGGCGCCGATCAGATCGGCGCGCAGCCGGATCGGCACCCCGATCACCCCACGATGGAAGCGTGGCTCGTCAGGGCCGATGTGGCCCTTGCCGATCTCTGAGTAGCGCTCGAAGATCACCGGTTTCCCGGCTCTGGCGACGGCTCCGGTGCAGCCTTCCACCAGGGGGAAGACGGTACCGGTCTGGCAGCCCTCCTCCAGATCGATCTCCTTGCGATAGGTCTGGCTGGCCTGGTCGATCAGGCACAGCGAGCCACTCGTGCAGCCGAGCAGTTCCACTGCACTGCGCAGGATCCGTTCCAGCAGTCGCTGCAGCTGGAACTCCCCGGCGAGGTCATTGGCGACCGCGGCCAGGGCGTCGTCCAAGGCCACTGGGGGCCGTGGGTCGGTGTGCGTCATTGCTACCTCCGCCGAGCTGCTTCCAGCCTAGGCGCGGGAACCAGCGGCTGACCAGGTGCGAAACCTTCGCCTCGGCTAGCGCTGCAGGTAGGCCAGGACGGCCAGCACCCGGCGGTGGTCGGCGGCGTCCTCGCTGAGGCCGAGCTTGGCGAACAGCGAAGTGACGTGCTTCTCCACCGCACCGGTGCCGATCACCAGCTTCTCGGCGATGCCGAAGTTGCTGTGTCCTTCGGCGATCAGGGCCAGCACCTCGCGTTCGCGGACGGTCAGGCCGGCCAGTGGGTCGGACGAGCCGGCCAGCAGCTTGCGGACCACCTCGGGATCCAGCACGGTACCGCCGGCGGCGACCCGAGTGATGGCGTCGGCGAACTCGTCCAGCGAAGTGACCCGGTCCTTGAGCAGGTAGCCGACCCCGCCGCGGGCATCGGCCAGGAGCTCCCTGGCGTACACGGTCTCGACGTATTGGCTGAGCACCAGCACGGCCACCTCCGGCAGCTGTCGGCGCAGCTCGAGTGCGGCCTTGATCCCCTCGTCGCGGAAGGTCGGTGGCAGCCGGACGTCCAGGATGGCCAGTTGGGCCTTCTGGTCTGACGCGGCCTGCACTAACCGGCTGGCATCGCCTAGGGCCGCCACGCAGCGATGCCCGGCCTCGACAACGAGTCGGGCCAGGCCTTCGCGCAGCAGGACGGAGTCCTCAACCAGGATCACCCGCAGTTCGGTCACGCCTCAGGATACGGCGCGGCTGCGCTGACGACGTCGGTCAGAGGCAGGACGACCGCCACTCGGGTCGGGCCACCGGGAGGGCTCTCCACGGTGAGCTCGCCCAACAACCCGCGGACCCGCTCGTCCAGCCCGGACAGGCCGTGGCCGGTGCGCAGTTCGGCACCACCGCGTCCGTCGTCGCTGACCGAGAGCAGGAGTCGCGACGGCAGCCCGGGACTGACCTCTGCCACCAGCTGAGCGGAGTCGGCACCGGCGTGCTTGGCGACGTTGGTGAGCAGTTCGGCCGCGATGAAGTAGATGGCGCGGGCCACCTCAGGGCTCACTGCGGCGTCGATCGCCGGATCGAGACGAGCATGGGTCGACACCGGACTCTCTTCGGCCAGTGCCGCCAGAGCCGCGCGGAGACCACGGTCGGCCAGCAGTGGCGGAGCCACTCCGCGAGACAGTGCCCGGAGTTCGTCCAGTGCGGCCTTGGCCTGCAGCTGGGCCTGCTTGGCCACTTCGACGGCTTGCTCGGCGTCGCCGGACGCGGCCCGCCGCTCGACGGTGGCCAGATCCATCTGCAGCCGGACCAGGCGTTGCTGCGGGCCGTCGTGCAGGTCACGCTCGAGGCGGCGCATCGCGGTGTCCTCGGCGTGGACTGCCGACTGGCGTCCGGCTGCTTCGGCGATGGCGCGCGCCCTCAGGTCGTCCGAGGGCCAGCGGCCGAGCATGGCCGCAGAGATCGTGTACTGCATCCGGGCCAAACCCTTGATCACCCAGGGCAGAGTGACGCCGAACAGGACGCCACCCACTGTGTAGACGCCGATCTCCACGGCGGACGAGCTCCAGCCCTGCAGGTACCACACGTGAGCGGCCAGCCAACCCGGCCAGTCCACTGCGGTCTCCCTGGCCGGCAGGAAGCCCTGCCAGAACCAATAGGTGAGGCCGCCGAAGGTCATGGCCCACCAGGTGATGGTGAGCGAGAAGGTGGTTGTGCTGACCACCAGGCTGACCAGCAGTCCGTGGAGGAGGTGGCTCCAATGATGCGGTGAGCGGAGCAGGGTCAGGCTGCGTCGCCAGGTCGACTGCCCCGTGGTGTCCGGCCAGACCGGCGGCTCGATGGCGGGCAGGCCGGTCCAGCCCAGGATCCCGCGTTCGGTGGCACCGAAGCCGCGGGCCAGGTGCAGTGCGAAGGCCATGATCGGGATCCCGGTAACCAGAACGGCGAGGCTGAGGCCTACCGAGAAGACCGTCCACAGCACTGTGTAGGTCAGGAGGGAGGTGAAGAAGCTGGCCAGCAGGTAGCCGGTGGAGCCGCCCACACCGCGCCATGCGGAGCGGACGAGGTTGTCGTTGTTGGAAGGTCGGTCGTGACTCATCGGTCGGTCTCTCGTTCGGGATCGAGACCAACCTATTGGCCCGGAGGGACGCCTTGAAGCCCGTGCTCCCCCGAGTCTGTGGTGGGGTTATCCCCCGCCGTCAGGGTGGACGCGGCCGCCGACGGCCGGAGCGGATCCGGAGCTGGGCAGGACCACCCACCGATAGACTTGTCGCAGGCGTTGAGCGCGGGCCCCGATCCGGGTCTGCCCGTCCGGGAAACGCCCCGTGGGAGGCGGTTCGGTGGAGTCGGTTCAGACCAGCAAGGACGGCAGCATCCATGTCACGGACGAGCGGATCAACACTGCATCACACCTGGCCGGAGCCTGTTTCGCGGTGATGGGCTCGGGACTACTGCTGGCCCAAGCCGGTGCCCAAGGAGATCCCTGGAAGATCGTGGGCCTGGCGATCTATGCGCTCTCGGTGATCGGCCTGTTCACCTGCAGCGCGCTGCATCACGGACTGAACGGCAGCCCCCGGCTCAATGAGGTGTTGCGCACCCTGGATTACGACTCGGTCTTCCTGCTGATCGCCGGCTCGGTGACTCCCCTGGTCCTCGTCCACTTCCGGACGACCTACGGCTGGGCCGTGCTGGGCGGGTTCTGGGTGATCGCCGCCATCGGGATTGTGCTGCGCTCGGTATGGCGGCAGGTGCCGAAGTACCTCACCAACACCCTCTACATCGCTCTGGGCTGGATGACCGTCCTGCTCCTGGGTGCCGGAGTGAGCTTCCCTCCGGGTGCGCTGGCGCTGATGATCGCCACGGGCGTGGTCTACAGCGTGGGCTTCGTGATCTTCGTGATCGAGAAGCCGAACCCGTGGCCAGGAGTTTTCGGCTTCCATGAGTTGTGGCACGTGCTGGTGATCGTGGCCGCGCTGCTGCACTACCTGCTCCTCTATTTGTACGTGCTTCCCGCCTGACGCTGGCCCGAGGTCGCCTCAGGTCAGCCCAGCCATTCCGAGTGAGCAGCGTGCCGCCACGCAATGGGTATCTCCGACTGGGGACTGATTCGCGGCGGCACCGCGCGCGCCGACCGGCCCGCAGGTGGAAATGAGCACCAGCCGTGCCGGAAGCCGGGAATTACGCTCAAAATAGGACTTCCGCGCGGGTGCGGCTAGTGTGGCAGATGTAGTGATCCTCGCAATTTCCCACAATTTGCCCCACCCCCACTGCCCGCCCAGAGGATAACTCCTAACCCGCCCCCATTCGGGATTGCCTGATTGTGTGCGGGCGGACGATTGGTGCGCTCCAACGCGATACTGCCCCAACCGGCAGTCGGTCTGCGCTCCGAGCAGGACCCGATCCCGCACGAGACCCTGCGACCGGAGTCACCTTATGGAGCATTCCGGCTCGCAATCGCGAAAATGCAGGCCCATCACAAGCAACTATTGAGCAAATCCTCACAATTGAAACACGTGCTACGTTGGGCAGGACGGCCCGAAATTCGGGAAATTGCCGCTTCGGTGCATTGTGTCGCAGCAGCAGGTCAGTGCAATTGGATCAAGAGAGGCCATAATGGCCAACACAATCACGCGCGGCAGGAAGCGCCTCACAGTCTTCCTGGTGAGCATCCTCACCATCACCGGAGCCGGTGTCGCCTACGCGTACTGGACTTCGATCGGCAGCGGCGTCGGCTCGGCGACCACGGGCCAGAGCGTCGCGCTGACGATCACCAGCGAGACCGCGGTCGGCACTCTCTCCCCGGGAAGCGCCGGCCAGACCATCAACTTCTCGGTGACCAACTCCGGTGAAGGCACCCAGTACCCCACTGCTGTCACCGTGGCGATCGCCGATGCCACCGGCACCGCTTGGGTGCCCACCGGCACCTGTCTCCTCGCGGACTACACCGCAACCATCAGCACCGCTCCGGTCGCGGGCGCCATCGCTCCCGGGGCAAGCGTGCCCGGTGTCGCGACGGTCACTCTGACCAACACCGGCGCCAACCAGGACGACTGCCAAGGCCAGGTAGTTCCGCTGTACTTCGTCGCCTCGTAAGGCCTGAACGGATCGCGTCGCGACGTACTGCAGACACGCAGCACGTCGCGGGGCGAAGCCGCCTTTGTCACCCCATTCCCGGAGCCCGCGCGCCATTGCCGCATCCGGCCAGCAGGAAGCTGCCCATCGTGGCCACATCACCCAAGCCGGTGACGAGCCTTCGCCGCCTGACACTCATGGCGGCCACCGGCCTGCTCATGACCGCTACCGCAGTATCGGCATCAGCCACCCCGGCGTCGGCAAGCTGGAGCGCAGCCGGCTCAGCGACAGCCAGCGGCCAGACCGCGACCCTCGCCGCGCCATCTGCCCCATCGGTCATCGAGGGTGAGCACTCGAGCGTTGCGCTGTCCTGGACTCGCGGCGGCACCGGCTTCGCGCCGACGGGGTACTACGTCATCCGCATGCACGGGAGCACCGCCAGCCCCGCCTGCCACAGTGGGCCCGACGCGCTGATCGCCGGCCTGAGCTGCATCGACACCGCACTGGTTCCGGGCTCCTCCACCTTCGTCGTGACCGCGGTGTACCGCTCCTGGACCGCGGCAGGCAGGCCCAGCCGCGAACTGCTGGTCTCCGGCGACGTCACCCCGCAGCCGGTCGCCAGCCCAGATCTTGGGGCCTCCCGCGACTACTCGGTCCTGGCCGGAACCGACGTCGTCAACACCGGCCAGTCCAGCATCAGCGGCGACCTCGGGGTGAGCCCGGGCGCCTCCGCAGATGGCCTCCTGGCGGATTCCGTGGCTGGAGAAATCCACCTCAACGACGCAAGCTCGCTGGCAGCGATGACCGCAGCACGCAGTGCTGCCCGGGATCTCGACGGGCGCAGCACGGGCAGCCACCTTCCGGCCCAGCTGGGTGGAGTCACCCTGACTCCCGGCAGCTACCACAGCGACGACGGGCTTCAGCTGACCGGAACCTTGACGCTGGACGCCGTCGGCGACGCGTCCGCGGTCTTCGTCCTCAGCTCTGACTCGACGCTCCAGACCGCAGCCGCAAGCAATGTGCACCTCGTCAACGGCGCCCAGGCGTCGAATGTCTTCTGGCGGGTGGCCGGCACTGTGCAGACCGGTTCAGACTCCGACCTGACGGGCACCATCCTGGCCAATGGTGCGATCACCCTGGGCCAGCGGACGACCCTGAGCGGCCGGGCACTGTCGCTGAGCTCAGTAAGCCTCTCTGCCGCCAACCTGATCGGCGTGGCTCCGCGCAGCCCGGCTGCCACCGACACCGAAGCGCCGTCCGCGTGGCCGAGCGGACCCGGTTCGTCCGCCTCCGAGGAGCCGAGCCCGACTCCGTCGGACACCACAGACCCATCCACCCCCACCGTTGGCCTCCTGCCGACGGCAGAGCCAACCACAGCCGAGCCGACCCCAGGCCCCACGCCGGTCATCACGCTCGCAAGTGTCGTCATGGCGATTGCGACACGCTCGTGGTGAACTGTGACCCGCTTGCGTTTACCGGGGTTGGAGGAAGCGTTGCGCTCCTGCTGATCATCGCCTTCGCATGCATCATCGGCGGTTCGGCCTTCCTGGTGATTCTCCGCCAGCGACGCAGGGCTGGCCGGGCAGTGCTTCTGATCGCTGTCTGTCTCCTGGTCGGAGGTACCGCGTTTCTGGCTCCGGCGACCCTCGCCCAGGCCGACTACTCCGACTGTGTGAACTCGAACAACTCCCTGACGGTCACTCAGACGTCCACCATGGACAACCTCGCACCGGGGGTTCCCCCGGTGCCGATTGCAGGACGCGTTCTGAACAACAGCAGCGAGGAGACCACGATCTTCATTGTCGAGGTCGAGATCACCTCGGTCACGCCCAGCCCTCGCGCGCCGGCACAGAGCTGCAACGCCAGTGACTACATCCTGATCAACCCGCGGATGCCGGTCCACCGGACGCTCAAGCCGCACGAGTCAGTGCGGTTCGCCGGCGCGTCCATCGGTCTGCGCAACAAGACCACCAACCAGGACGCCTGCAAGAACGCCACGATCCACCTGCTGTACACAGCCAACCCGACCGGCTGAACCGGTCGGGTTGGGATGTGTCACTGGCCTGGAGTCCAGGCGTGGGGCGGCAGATCAGGTGAAGAGGCTCACCCCGCCCGGGCCGACTGCGAGGCCGACGATGATCAAGACGATGCCCCACAGCAGTTGCTTGCGGACGATCGCGAAAACCCCTGACACGACCAGCACGGCCGCCAGGATCCACAACAGTGTTGCCATGGTGAACTCCCTTCCTTCGAGTGCGCCGGGACGTCCATCCTGCGATGGCGTCCGACATCTATCGATTACCCGAAATCAGCGGTCAGAAACCGGCTGGTTCACCGTCTTTCGTGGACGGCCGAACCCTGGCGACCTACCGTGGGTGGGGCCAACTCCCCAACCCAGGAGCATTCATGGACGTCCGAAGGATCATCGTCGCCATCGCGGCCTCGACCAGTCTCCTGGCCGGGTCGCTCGCCTTCTCCGTACCTTCGGCGCAAGCACAGTCGACAACCGCGCCTGCGATCGTCTTTCCCACTGCGGCGAAGTACAAGTTCGCCAACTGCACGGCCCTGCACAAGGTCTACCCGCACGGCGTCGGCAAGTCGAATGCCCGCGACAAGGTGCGTGGCAAGACCAAGCCGGTGACCACCTTCAAGCGCTCAACGAGCCTGTACAACAAGATCGTCCGCTATCGCAGCGACCTCGACCGGGACAAGGACGGGGTCGCCTGCGAGAAGAAGTGATGGCTCACTGAAGCGCGTCGTGCTGCGGTCGTCGCACGCAGAGCCACACGTACGGCACTACTTGTGAAACAGCACTTGGTGTCCGCCATCGGTGAGCTTGGCCAGATGCTGCGTGAGATGGTGCCCGCAGAACTGCAGCGACAACGCAGATGGCTCCTCGCCGATCACGACAACGGCGACCGACGGGGCGACGCACAGGTCGCAGGTGTCCCTCCGCGAGGCGGACTCGCCGGCCGCGAAGTTGGCGACCGGAGGCGCTGCTCCCCGCAGGTTTTCATCGTAGGTGCCCATATTGGCTGCCTCGTCCTGGTGCCGGCGCGGGGCTCATCTTCACGGTAAAGGATGTCGGCTTCCATCGGGAAGCCTACGTCGTCGTCCGCGTGGCCCGGTCAGATGGAGGACGACTTTGCGAACTGGCAGACCGGATGGCGTCCTTTGGTTAGCGTCGACACGACGTGCGGCGAAGGAGGTCTCGGTGAGGCGACGTCCCCTGGCGGTTCGATTGGCCTTCCTGATCGCGGCCTGCGTCGTGCTGGTCGGTGGAGTGATCGTCGCCATGACCGTCTCGCGACCGACACTGAGCACGGTGTCGGAAGGCTTCGAGCTGTGTGTGCCGGCGAACCCGAGCGGCGAAGCTCTGTTCGGCTGGGATGTCTTCCGGAACGACTCCGGGCGTCCGGTGACCCTGGTCGGGTTCGCCCCCGATCAGGCAGCAGGCATCTCGGTGATCGGTGGACGCTTCCTGCTGGACGAGGAGCCCGGACCGCGAGGGGCGCAGGACGATCCTGCGCTGATCCCCTCGTCCTGGACGCCCCGGACGGTGCCGCCGGGAGCCACGGTGACCCTGGTGATCGGTCTCCGACTGACTGACCCCGCCGCGAAGGGGAGCCTTCGCGGCGGGGTCCTCGTGTCTGACTGGTGGGGTCCCCTCAGCACGGTCGCAAAGTCGACCACTGTCTACATCCTGGCCCCGACCAACTCCGTCTGCTGACCTATGCCCCGAGTGGTCTATGGGCTGGCCAGCGTCGCCTCAGCGGGCTTCAGGACGTAGCACTGGGTGCCGAACTTCTTGGTGGTGAAGTCGAAGCCGAAGCAGCTCAACACCGACTCGGGGCCACCGGCGATCACCGGAGTGTCCGGTGCGGTCGGCATGGCGGGTGTGTCCGACCAGAGCTTCTTCTCCGGGTCGTACAGGTAGCCGCGCAGCGGCACCATGCCGGCCACCGTGATCGGCCAGTACACGTCGAAGTTGCGCAGTTTGCCGGCGAAGGCGCCCTTGCCCTTGGGCAGGGCCACGGAGAACCAGGCGTCAGTGCGAGGGTCGAAGAAGCCGGCCTCGTTGGTCAGGCCGCGCCAGACGGCGTAGTGGGATTGGCTCGTAGCGAGCGACATCGGATCGAGGTGCTGGGTTTCCAACTTCGGACGATCGGAGTGTCCCACCTTGCCGGAGGCTAGATCGATGGTGTCGACCTCCCACGGCCCGGCCGGCGATGAACTCAGCATTCCCGTGAGAACGATCGAGTCCCCCACGACGGCTGCCGTGCTGGTCGTGCCACGCAGCTTCCCGTCCGGAAGATGTCGCACCCAGGTTCCCTGGGCAGGGTCGAGAGTCGAGTAGCTGATACGTCCCACCGGGCCATCCTCATTGGAAACAGCCACGAGCGCTTCATGGAACGCCCCCATGGTGATCACGTCGCCGGCAGGCAGGGGCAGGGTGCGCCAGGTGTTCGAGTCGAGGTTGTAGCCGAGCAGCGACCCGCCTCCGACCATGTAGATGGTGCGTCCGAGCAGCACTGTCTTCTGACGCGGGGTCACCGGGATGGCCCGGACGTCGTCCGGTGCAGCGGCAATGGGGCTCCACTGGTCGGTGGTCGGGTCGTAGCGGGCGCCATCGCGCAGATAGGTGGGCTCCGGGCAGTCGTCGCCCATCGGGCACAGCGGCGAGTTCGTCCCGCCGATCACGAAGAAGCTGTGATCGGCCCAGACGGCCACGCTGTAGTACCGCGGGCTCAGCGGCGAGGTCGCAGTCGGCACCCAGGTGTTCACCGGAACCTGCGCGGACGGGCTGTCGGCGGGGATGCCCGTCCCCTTGCCATTGCCGGGCAATCCCGACCAAATGACCGACACGGCGATCACCACTGCGGCCGCCGCGGCCAGTGGGGCGATCCAGCGGCGATGCAGCGGACGCGGGCTGGCCAGGACTCCCGTCCGGAGCTGGTCGAGGCTGTCGGGATGGACGCTCAGCGGCTCCGCGACGGGATCCAGCAGCTTCAACTCATCAAGCAGATCAGGCATGGCTTACCCCTTCAGTGAGGACGTGCGATTCGACGGGTTCGGACAGCTGGCTTCGAAGGCGTCCGCGTGCGCGATGCAGCCGTACTCGCAGCGTGCTGGCGCTGATCCCGAGTGCAACTGCGGCCTGCTCTTGGCTCAGCCCGTCCCAGGCCAGCAGGAGCAACAGCTCCCGGTCGTCGGCGCTCAGCGCGGCCAGTGCACGGCCGAGTTCGGAGGGCACGGCCGGTTCCGGCACGGTCTGAGTGGAGAGCTCCGCGCGCAGCCGATCGGCCATCGCATAGCGACGCCGAGTGCTGCGGTTGGTGTTGCCGAGCACCTTGCGGGCCACCCCGAACAGCCAGGGACGCTCGCTGTCGCCGGGCGGCACCTGATCGAGGCGTCGCCAGGCGATCAGGAAGGTCTCCGCGACCACGTCCGCTGCATCGGCGGGCTCGGTCACGCGCCGAACGGCGTAAGCAAGCAGCGCGGCGTGGGTGCGATCGAAGAGGCTGGTGAACCTCTCGGACGGGCTGGGCATCGGACTCCTTCTGTGGCCTTCACCGCTTACGTGTCCGCAGTCGCCTCAGCGTTACAGCGTGTCCCAGGTGAGTTGAGGCAGCGTAGTGACATCGATGCCCAGGCAACCCACGGCTCCGGATGAGGTAGCGCCCAGCCTGACGCCATGACTGTGGTGATCTCGGCAGGTGCGGGGTGGGCTTGTGCCCTTACTCCTCGGGCTTCGGCATCACCACGGTGCCGTCGTTGGTCCAAGTGCACCGGAACTTGTCGGAGCCGATGTTGCTGGCCAGCGATCCGCCTTCGGTTGCAACGCTGAGCTTGAACGACGCGATGGTGCAGACCACCTGACGGTCCTTCTTTGGCGGATCCGTGACATCGATGTCCACGCTGACGGTCTGGCCCACGAGAACCCGGTCCTTCTCGATGAGATCCTGGTCGGCGCCGGTGAATGTGAGCACCTTGGTACGCCCGTCGGTGAAGGTGACGGTCGCCGTTCCGGCCGCACCGAACTCGTTGATGACCCGCACATCCACATCCCACGCGCCCGCAGTGGACGTCGCAGTGGGTGGCGACGCCGGTGGGGACGTCGGAGCAGGCGTGGTGCCGGCACGTTCGCCGGTCGCGCATCCAACCAGCGCGAGCGCCACCACGGTCACGACCACAAGACGTCCACGCATGCTGACTCCGATCTCTCGCTCTACGGCGGGTGTACCGCAGTCCCCAGATGCCCACCCGGCCACCAACAGGCGGCGGACCGGCCGTGTGGAGACCGCACCGTCCAACGACTCGACGCTATCGGGACTTGCCCGCACCTCGCAGTTCAACCGCAATGTGTCCGCGATTGCGCACCGTGACGCCCCGAGCCGAGAGTCAGTCACGATGTGGTGCCCCTAGAGTGACCACATGCTTGTGGTGATCTCGGGTACCCATGCCAGCGGCAAGACCACGCTGATCGCGGACTTCGTGGCGCGGCATCCGGAGTTCGAGATGCTCCCCGACCCGTTCGAGATGCTCGACGAGGCCGAGATCGACCTCAGCAACGACATCTTCTTCGACCAGCTGCAGGTGGCCTCCGCACGGCTGCAAGGGCTGGCGCACAGCCGATCCTGGATCGCTGAGCGGGGGCCGCTGGACTTCCTGGCCTACCTGGACGCTCTGGTCACGCTGCGCCGCCCGACTCGCTCCCCCGATCTGTTCGCCCGCGGGCTGGAGCTCGCTGCCGAGGGCATGGCCCACGTCGACCTGCTCGTCCTTCTGCCGCTGACCGAGGCGGATGTCATTGAGGTGCCCGACGATGAGGACCCCGAACTGCGGGAGGCCACGAACGACTCCCTGCTCGAGCTTGCCGACGACCCTGACTTGCTCGGCAATGCAGCAGTGATTGAGATCACCGGCTCGGCGTCGAGCCGCCTCGCGCAGCTCGAGAGCGCCATCGAAGGCCTGGCCTGACGCTCCACAGGCACAGTGCCACAGGCGGCAATGGGCAGGGCCTCAGCAGAGTGCCTTCACTGCTTCCTCCGGATTGACCGGAATGCGCAAGAAGGTGAGCCTGGGCGCCAAAGTGACGTTCTTGACGAAGCGTTCGAAGCTCAGTGGCTGCGACACCGCGTCCAGCAGTTCGGCGACCGGCTCGCAGGCCAGGGTCTGGCGCGCCTGGGCGAGTCCGGGCACCGGCGGCGTCCGATCGGCGGCAGCGAAGCGCGCCAACGCCCAGACCTCGGGCTTGTAGGCATGTCCCACCCGGAACTGAGCGTCCGGTGCGAGCACCAGCCGTGACCCGATCGCATCACCAAGGGAGGGCGGATCGTTCACGATCACGTCCAGCCCGGAGGCTGCCCCGGCATCGCCAAGGCTGTTCAGCACCATCACGACGCCCGCTCCGGTTCGCGGAAGGCGCTGGTCCGGCTTCCCGATGCTCACGTAGTAGCTCTCTCCGCGCGCATGGTCCGCGGCGGCCTTGCGCGCCAGCTTGAAGCCGATGTCAGCGCTCCAGTTCTCGAGCGAGACGCTGGCCCCCGGCACGTCCGCCACGAACTTGGCGTAGTAGGTCCGCTCGTCGGCGATCATCCCGTTCCACAAGGCCGGACGCAGCACCAGCCCGCACACGACCGCCCAGGCCACCATGATCGGGGCGAGCGCGCGCGCCCGTCCGTTGAACGGAACGACCGCGATCGGAGCGAAGAACAGCACGGTCGCAGGCAGCAGGAAGCGGCCGTGCATGAAGTCGCCGCCCACGCTGACCACGAAGCAGGCATGGACCAGGGCGGCCACCGGGAGTATCACGAACAGCGAGCGGGCGCTCGACTCACCCTGCTCGGGGCGTGTCCTCGCCCGGGCGATGATCAGCGACGCCCCGGCCACGATCGGAATCCACAGCCAGTAGGTGCCCACGAAGTCGAGCAGATACCTCGCTCCCTGGAGGAGGGAGCCATTCGCCTTTGCCAGCGCGGTGTTCGGGACGAGCGAGGCGAAGAACCCCATCCGGAACACCTCGTAGGCCAGCGGTGCCGCGAGGGCGATGCCGGCGGCACCCAGCCACTCGGAGAACCGGCGTCGGCTCTGCCACAGCAGGGCGATGCCGAAGGCCAGCGAGATCAGGGCGAAATCCGGGCGGACCAACGGCCCCAGGCCGATCAGCGCGGCCACCGGCCAGGGCTGCCAGGCCGGATGGTTCACCGTCCCCTTCCTCAGGCGCGAGGCCAGCGCAGCGAAGCACGCCGCTATCCAGGCCATCGACAAGGAGGTCTCCAACCCGGAGGTGCCGAAATCCCAGACCGGAGGAAGTGCGGCCACAACCGCCAGCCCGGCAGGCACGAGCGCTTGGCGGTTGCTGTTCAGCGCCATGGCACCCACAGCCAGCAGGATCAGCGCCAGAGCGGTCAGCGCGGTGCCGAGCACCACCATCACCTGCCCGGTCTCGGAGCCGGGAGTGAGCACACGGCCCAGCCACACCAGCCCCAGCCATAGCGTGCTGGTGCCAACCTCGACCCGATCGTTGAGGTTGTA
This sequence comes from Propionicimonas paludicola, assembly GCF_002563675.1. Lineage (NCBI taxonomy): Bacteria > Bacillati > Actinomycetota > Actinomycetes > Propionibacteriales > Nocardioidaceae > Propionicimonas > Propionicimonas paludicola. The sequence goes on from NZ_PDJC01000001.1 coordinate 1,316,875, forward strand.
GACCGGGCCATGTCCGGCCAGCAACTGCTGGATCACGCGGTAGTTGATGAAGCCGTCGTCGGAGACCCAACGACGCAGCCAGACCATTGAGGTCGCCACAATCACCGGGATCGCCACCAGCGTCCAGGTCAGGACCAGGTGGCGCGTCCGCGGGAGGGTTTGGGGACTCATCTCAGTGCTCACTAAGGGCGAATCGTATCGGTGCGGACGGGCCTGCTCCCGCGCTGGCGCGCTTAGCGGATTTCGTCGGGCGGCCGCCCCTGGCGAGCGACAACTACCGGTCCTTCAGGGCGTCCAGCGGGTTGCGGGCCGGCAGAAGTCCGGCGAGCGCCGCCGTGGTGATGGACGCGGCCAGGCCCAAGGCGATGCTGCGGACCAGATGCACCTGCATGCTCGCTCCGGGGCGCAGCAGAGCGAGGGTGAGGTCGGCACCCAGCGCGGCGACCGCTGCGCCGACCAGGCTGTAGAGGGTCCACTCGATCAGCCGGGCCAGAGCCCGCTGTGCCCGCGGGGCGCCGAGGCTCTGGTACAGCCCGTCCTCGCTGCGGCGAACCCAGCGGATCAGGATCCAGATCAGTCCGAGTGCGGCTCCACCGGCCAGCGGTACCCATCGCCACGAGCGGGCCAGGTACTCGGCGTGGTAGTCACGGGTGAACTGGCCGGTCACCAGCCGGTCGGCGACGACCGTCGGCTTGTCTCCGGCACCGGGGAGCAGCCCCGGCAGGGATGCCATCAGGGTGTCCTTCGCGCCGGGCTCCGCCCACACCATGCAGGTGTCCACGGTGCCGGCGGCCGCGATAGGCAGGGCCACTCCAGCCGAGTACTCCTCGCCGAGAATGCTCAGGTCGGCCACGGTGAGTACTCGGGTTCCGGGTGTGGCACGGCGACTGGCGGCGTCCGCCACGATCGGCTTGGTGGGGTCGGGCGCGGGGTTGGCGTCGGACGGATCGGCGAGGCTGAGGCCGAGGCGTTGCCCGCTGGTGAGGCCGAAGTCCACAGCGGCGGTCGTGTTCATGACGACCCCATCGAGCGGAAGCGGTGCGGTCAGGAAGCCGGCCAGCCCGGCGGTGAAGCCGGTGACGGCGAGGTTGGACTCGGGCGCATTGGCCAGGGCGGCGCGCTGGTTGAGGTGGACCAGGCCGACCGCGGCTCGCACCCCCGGGGCGCCGTTGAGGTGTTCGCAGGCGTAGCCCGGGACGCCGGTCTCATTGGTGACCGCCAGCACCTGGCCTCCGGCGGCGACCCAGGCCCGCTCGTCGGTGACCAGTTCGGCCACTGTCAGCGCATCGGCGACCGCGATCCCGCCGAACACGGCCGCCGACAGGACGGCGATCAGCAGCCCGAGGAGCCGGCTCGCCCGTGCGTTGCGCCAGCCCTCCCCCAGCGCGAAGCCGAGCCCGGCCTGCTGGTGTGCGCGGCTCACGAGGCCACCTCCGGCTCTCGGAGTAGGCCGTCGACCAGTTCGTAGCGGCGGTCGCAGCGAGCAGCCACGGCCGGGTCGTGGGTCACGACAATCAGACCGCGCTCGGCCCTGGCCAGCAGCAGGCACTCCACGATCTGGTCGGTGGTCACTCGGTCGAGCTGGCCGGTGGGTTCGTCCGCCAACAGGAACGGACGGTTGCTGGCTAGTGCCCGGGCGATCACCACCCGCTGCAGCTCGCCACCAGAGACCTTGCGAGCCGGTGCGTCCGCCAGGGCGTCCAGGCCTACCTCGCGGAGCCTGCGTTTCGCGATCGCCAGGGCCTCACGGCGCGATCGGCCATCGACCAGCGGTCCCAGCGCGACGTTGTCGAGCACGCTGCGGTTGGCCAGGACGTTGACGGTCTGCAGCACCCAGGACACCTGGCGGCCCACCGCCGAATCTCCGTCCACCTCGACCCGTCCGGTCCGGGGACGCTGCATGCCGCCCAGCAGAGACAACAGCGTGGTCTTGCCCACCCCACTCGGTCCGACGATGGCGACTGCCTCGCCGGTGGAGGCGCTGAACTCCACACCGTCCAGGATTGGACGGTCGTCGTAGCCGAACCACAGATCGTGGGCGCTCAGCCGCATGTCAGCTCGGGACGGACTTCGGCCGGGTTAGCCAGCACGTTCGTCAGCGGAAGATCGGCCGGCACTGTCACTCCACCCAGGCCGCCACCGAGCGGGATCACCGCGGTTGGCGCGGCGTCCACTGAAGCGAACACGCAGGTGCGTCCATCGGCGCTGGTGACGATCGCGGAAGCCGGGACGATCTTCACCCGCTGCGGGGTAGTCGACACCACACGTCCGATGCCCTCGGTGGCCGCGCCGAGCGCTGCCTTGAGCTTGGTGACGTCCTTGGGGTCGGTGATCCTGCCGCTGCCCAGCGTGTAGGGCACTTGGACGCCGCCCACGTCCACGACCTGTGCGCCGTCCTGCGCGATCCCTCCCGCAGGCTCGGCCACGGTGATCGCCCGAAGCGCGGGCTGAGTGGTGAACAGCACATCCCCGGCCGCCACGTTTCGACCAGCGCTGCTTTGCAGCTCGGCCACCACAGCCTTCTGTGGCCCCACCCACGCCACCAGGCCCAGATCGAAGGTGCCGGTCGGCTTCACCCCGAGGCTCCGCTCCCACGCCTTGATGGCGCGCTGCGTCGCCGAGCCGAAGCGGCCGTCGGGAGCGGCCTTGGAGAACCCGCGGGCAGCCAACCACTCCTGCAGCTGGCGGACGTCCGGGCCGCGGTCGCCACGCCCGATGCTGCGGTACGGCGCCGTCGGCCCGACCATGGCCACGATCGGACGCCCATCAACCCTGGCCACCGTCTTCCCGTCGGACACCGCGGAGCCCGGGGCCACCAACAGCTGGGTCAGGACGCCGGACCCGCGCGACACCACCTGGCCAGGCGCATCGAAGATCGCCTTCAGCGGCACAGTTGTGGCCTGGTTCACGGTGTTGTCTGTCACCGGCAGCACCACGGGAACCGGGTCGGCTGCGGCGATCGGGACCGGAGTGACCCGGTCGGCGAGCACAGCGACAGCGATCATTCCGCCCACCAGGAGACCGGCGATCGCCGCCACTATCAGCTGGCCGGCTCCGCGGGGCCGCCGCCTGGGCGGTGCGCTGACAGCGGCGTCCTCGTGGGAAGCGGCGTCCTCGTGGGAAGCGGCGTCCGCGCGAGAGGCGGTCATGACTTACTCACTCCCGCCTTCTCGAAACAGTCGACCCCGGACCTGTCCTCGACCGGGTTCGATGCCTGAATCGCCTCCTCGCGAGTGGGCTCGTCCTTCACGGTGCCGCCATTCTTGCGAATGCAGGCCACCACTGCCGGACGGAACTTCACGAAGTATTTCTCCATCGCCTCGATCGAGGAGGGCTGGGTTTGGTACTGCATCTCCACAAACTGGCTGTATCGCTTCAGGCAATCGTCGCCAAGCGCGGTGGCCTGCTCTTCAGTCATGCCGGTGACCTGCGAACTCCAGCCATAGTTGAGCTGCGGCAGCCCGGTCCTGTCAGTCCGTTGAGGGGGTAACACATCGATGCCAGCCTTGCGCATGCAGGTCAGTGCCAGATTCACCGCCGACTCGTAATCGGCGTAGCTGACATCGCCCTTTTTCAGGATGGCGATCTGGGACGCATCCGCCCCCGCCGTCCGCGCGTCCTGGACGATCTGCGGGTCGGCGGCCCCAGATGGAGACGGGTTCCCCGGCGTTGTTGGTGGCTGCACCGAAGCGGAGCACCCAGCAACAACCACCAGGCAGCTCAATGCCAAGAAGCTGCCGACCCTTGTCAGTAATGCTTTCGCGGCGCCCATGCCGCCCTCCTCCGCGCTCGCACTTCGCGTTGGTGTTCGCTCCTTGGCAGGTTAGCTTGCGGCGCTATGCGGTGTGGGCGCATTCGACCTAGTCGTACAGATTCGGAAATGCGCCGGGAGCACGGGTAGCAGGAATGCCTGCTAGAGGGTCGATCATGAGGTTCAAGGGTGCGAGCGGCTACACGAGTGAGAATATGTCAGCATGCGCCCTGGCACCGTGCTCCGCGACGACGCAACGCCGCTGTATCGGCCCTATGAAAACGTGATCGAGACCTGGGATCAGCTACACCGAGAGATCGACCAGTTCGGCGACATCTTCCACAGCGAGCAGTTCGTCTGGCGCGGCCAGTCCAACGCCGTGTGGGGCCTGTGGAGCTCGCTGTATCGAGAGCTCGCCAGACAACTCGGTAAAGTCCCAACGGAGGAAGACCTTGTCGAGTCAGAAAGGCAACTCCTTACCCTTGCGCGCACGGAGTGGCGGCTGGACGGCGTTCCAGCGCTTTCCCTTTTCGGGCAGATGCAACATGTGGGGGTACCGACCCGGCTGATTGACGCCACTACTAACCCCCTAATTGCCGCGTGGTTCGCAGTCTCCGACCGGCCAGGCGCCGATGGAAGGCTGTTCGCGTTCACAGCCAAGAGCACTCTCCAACTCAACTCGAGGTGGAATGGCAACACTCCGCGTTGGCATCGACGACTAGACGATCCAACTCTGGCGGACTGGGGGCTTGGAGGGGGTAGCTGGATCTGGCAACCCCCCGCGCTCCACGCACGCATTCCTGCTCAAAGCGCAGTGTTCCTCCTTGATGGGGTCCCGACAGAGGCTGGCCATCGCTTCCCGCGTCTCCAGCCCGGCTCGAGCTCGACGTACACCGCAGCACAGACCCGTGAGTTCGCGTCCATACCGATCAGGTTCTGGCAAATCCGCTTGCGAGGCGAGGCGCCAAGCAAGGGCACGGTATTCACCTATCGCATCACTGCAGCGGCCAAGCATTCGATCCGGCACCAGCTTGAGAAGCGCTTCGGGTACTCCTTCGCGACGATCTACCCCGACATCGAGGGTCTCGCCCAGTATGTGCGCAACACACCAGAGAGTCTCATCCGCGGCGCGATCGACACCCGTCGATAGTGTCTGACGCACTCTCGGCCGAAGCATCGGCGAGCGATGCCGGTAGATAAGGCCCCAAGGAGGCCAAGCGGCGGGTGAGGCTGGCGGAGGTAGCTTGTACTCAGGCCTCCATCCGGCAGGTGACCATGGTGCCTCGCTCAAGGTCGGTCCGGCCAAGGGATCTGCCGCGTGGCCGTTCATGAATCGTCAGCCGGGCCGTCTATGGTGATGGCAATGAGCGCCATAACGCCGCAAGAGGCACCACAGAACTACGGCGAGGTCTTCACTCGTCGGTGGGTGGTTGATGCGCTACTAGACCTAACGCACTACACCGCCGACCGTGACCTCGGTGGGTTGACGGCTGTTGAGCCTTCCGCCGGGTTGGGTGCGTTCCTCTTCCCCATGGTGGAGCGACTGATCGCGAGTGCTTCGGCCCACGGCCGCGATCTTAGGTCCTTGAGTTCCGCGATCCGAGCCTGGGAGCTTCAGCCCACGAACGTCCAGACGCTGCGCTCCCGTGTGCGCCGACTCCTCATCGACGCCGGTGCTTCAAACCTTGACGCGCACCACCTTGCCCATCAGTGGATCATCGAGGGAGACTTCCTCCTGCCACCGGGGGATGACTTGCTGACATGCGACGCGGAGCCGACGGTGGCCGATGTCGTCGTGGGCAACCCCCCATACATCCGGTTCGACGACCTTCCTGGTGCAATGGCCGCGGCTTACCGGCAGCGCTGGTCGACGATGGCTGGCCGTGGCGACATCTACGTCGGGTTCTTCGAACGTGGCCTGCTGATGCTCAAGCCAGGAGGCAAGCTCGGCTTCATCTGCGCAGACCGCTGGATGCGCAACGCCTATGGCGCCAAGCTTCGCGCCATGATCTCGGAGCGGTTCGCAGTGGAGACCCTGTGGCAGATGCACGATGTGGCTGCCTTTGAAGCCGAGGTGAGCGCGTACCCGGCGATCACAATCCTGGCCAACCGGGCACAGGGGCGAGTGACGCTCCTCGATGCGACGTCCGACTTTGGGGCCGAATCGGCGCACCAAGCGATTGCCTTCATCGCGTCGGGCGCAGACGAGGTCTCTCGCGCGGACTTCCGGGCCGCGCGACTCGATGACTGGTTTGAAGGCTCTGACCTGTGGCCGGCCGGTGGCCCGAAGTTGATTCGAATCCTTGAAGACCTGAACGAGCGTTTCCCCACGCTCGAACAGACTGGTCGGGACACTCGGATCAGCATTGGAGTTGCGACCGGCGCCGACAAGGCATACGTGGTCAGTCCGGGTTCGGTAGACGTCGAACCTGATCGCCTGACGCCCCTCGTCATGGCTGAGGACGTGCGCTCGGGCCGGCTGACCACGCCAAGGAAGGTTCTCATCAATCCGTGGGACGACGAAGGTCAGTTGGTCGACATCAAGCGGTACCCGCGTATGGCGAAGGCGCTCGCGGGCCACTCGAGCGTCACCGACCGATTCGTTGCGAAGAGGAACCCAGCGGGTTGGTACCGAACGATTGACAAGGTCTACCCAGGCTTGGCACAGCAGCCGAAGCTGCTGCTACAGGACATGAAGGCCCAGATCACTCCCGTCCTCGAACCGGGTGGCTTCTACCCGCACCACAACCTCTACTACATCGTCTCGACGGGCTGGGATCTGGAGGTACTCGGAGGTCTGCTGCTCTCGCGGGTTGCCGAGGCATTTGTCGACGCGTACGGCGTCAAGATGCGTGGTGGGACATTGCGCTTCCAGGCGCAGTACCTACGCAAGATCCGCGTTCCGGCACCGGAGTGCATCCCCGTCGAGATAGAGGATGCCCTACGGAACGCGTTCCGCGCCTACGACCGTGACAAAGCAACACGGGCAGCGGAGGTCGCCTACGGACTGCCCGAAGGAACCTTCTAGCGCAGCTCCGCAGCGCCGGCCTACTGGCCGCCAGAAATGCGCGCCAATCGCTTGCGGGCGCGTGCCTCGAGGTGGAGGTTCACCGGGGTCGCGTCCAGCACGCGGTTCACGATCGTCCCGAGGAACCGCCCTGGTGACAGCTCTGCAGGCGTCGCGTCGTGGCGAATCGACACCTTCGGCAATGAGCTCAGAACGGCATCCAGCGCCAGTTCCTGTGCGTCCGCCTCGTCGATGTCCTCAATCTCAGACTCTGAGTCAAGGCCGGCGGATGCCGTGCGATCCTCCGGGTCAGAACCGTCATCTTCAGAGACCGCAACCTCGTCGTCGTACTCGATCATCACCAAGCATGTCGAGTGATAAGCGTCGTCCTCTCGGCCGAGCTTGACCAGCAGATCGAGCAGCCACTCGGCGACCTTCGGCTCCTTCTGAAGGATGTCTGAACGCAATCCGAATACGAATCCAAGGGCGGCGAGTGGGTGACGGAGACGCAGGTTCTTCGCGTCGCCGTAGGACTCCTCGACACGGTTCGGGGCGTTCTTGCCGTAGGACGAGTCCATGCGCTTGGTCGAGATCAGGAGCTCGGGGCCGGTCTGCCAGTCCGACATGATGACGTCGACCTGCTTGAGGTAGTTCTTGCCGAGGACCGTCGCACTGGCCGAGGTGACGTTCTTGATCGAGGCCTTGCTAGAGATCCACTCGTCGAGTGGCTTCCGGATCGAGGCGGGTGCCGCCGCTAGCAGGTGGGCGAGCGTGACCGGAAGAACCCGCGGATGAGAGGGACGCGGCCAGACGGCGTCCGCATTGAACCCTGCGCGACGCAACTCGTAGCTGATCCATACGTCCAGAGCGAGCGCTGGCACCCCAGTAGTGGTCGCAGCCCGGAGGTGCAGCGGCACGCCGAGCAGTCGCTCAAGTGTTGCATAGTCGGGCACGAAGACCAGCTCGCCATCGGCGCCAGCCGCCCAAGGATTCGAATGGAGGCCCGCTGGCGCGGCGTCCCTCACGATGCGGTCGAAGTATCCCCATGCCTGGGCCTTCTGAGTTCGCTTCGCACTCACCGGACGCCCCCTACCTTCGCTGTCACCTGAGCCGAGGCTATCGGGATCCACGTCGGCGCCGCAGCGGCTCGCCTGAACTGGATGACCTAGCAGCCTCAGCGAAGCGGCTGATGGCGGTCGCGGCGCCCCAAGGTCGACGTGACCCTAGTCCTCACTTCAGGCGGCTGGGCTCGCACGGTTGATGCGCCAAGACGGTCTGGTCGGTGTCTCACCGCCGCAAACGCCGTGGCTGGCGATCGGACACCGCGACCCATCAGGACCTCGTGAAGCGAGAGTTCCATGCAGATCGGCCCGACCGGCTCCGGCTCTGTGACATCACCCACCTCCGGGCTAAGGACGGATGGGTCTACTGCGCGGCCGTCATCAACGCGTTCAGCCGCCGGGTCGCCGGCTGGTCGATCGCCGAATCCATCACCGCCGAGAACGTTGTCGACGCCCTCGAGACGGGCCGCTGGCGGCGTCTCCCTCAGCCGGGCCGGTACCCGAACTCAGGATCATCGCGGTGGGCGTCGAAGACCGCGTTCGCCAGGTACGCCTGGTCGAGTTCACGACTTCCAATGGGGTGGGTGAGCCAGCGGTGGTGCGCTGGCGGGCGAGCTTCAGCACCCGGCACGCGACCCACCACCGGTACCCCGTCGGCAGCCAACTCTTTGACGAGCGGGTACATCATTTTCCCGGCAGATTGGCCTGCGACAGATACGCCGCCGCCCGGCGCAGCACCTCGTTCTCCTGTTCCAGCAGCCGGTTACGCCGCTTCAACTCCCGCAACTCGGCCGACTCCGACGACGTCACGCCAGGGCGGACCCCGTCCTCGACATCGGCCGCGTGCAACCGGTTCCTCAGGCACGACTCGAAGATCCCGAAATCCTTCGCGACCTGGCCGATCGGCACCGCGCCCTTGCGGGCCACCGCCACAACATCGTCGCGGAACTCTCTCGGATGGGGTTTCGGCATGGCGCACATCCTTCCAGCAGGGCCCTCAGACCCCACAGATCGAATGTCACCTACTCATGCAGCAGTCCCGTACGTCCGGTGGTGTGTTGCGATTGCGCGCATCGCGAACTCCGTAAAGTCCTGATCGTGCACGTCTTTGGCTTCACCCAAACAGCCTGGTAAGTGCCCCGATACAGTTGCGCTGTGAAATCCCGCACCGCGCGCGTAGTCCTGGCCGGTCTTGCTGTCGTGGTGGTTGCGTTCGGGCTGTTCCCTACAAGCGTCGCGATCTTGGGATCGTGGTGGCGCTTTCCCCACATGCCAACCGCCGAAGAATGGTCCGCCGTCTTCGGTGCCTCAGCTCTGGTTGCGCTGGGATTCGCCTGGTACCAGATTCGGCAAGTGGATCAGTCGAACAGGGCCCTGATCGCATCGAACGAACTGGCGCGCCAGGTGAACATAGAAGCAGTCAGACCCAGGGTGCAGGTTGCCCTGAAGGTTGACCGCTTTGTTCCCAAGCGTCGTGGTGAGCCGGCGGAGGGCCAGCTCAACATCGCCGTGCGCAATATCGGGTCGAGCCCAGCACACGATGTGCGGCTCAACGTGAGTCCGCCGTTCACGTCGCTCGAGACGTTCTTCAAGCCCGGGATGATGGCCAAGCACTTCGCTGAGGTCAACGATGCCTTCAACGGCGAGGTGCATTTCCGGACACTCAACCCCGGCAACACCTACATATGGGCCCTCGGGCGTGTGCCAGAACTCTTCAAAGACGGCTCTGGAGTCCCGCGTCACTGGGAGGTTGAAGCCGAGTACACAGGCACGGCATCTCCGGAGCCCTTCCGCGAAACGTTCGTCCTCGACCTCGATGTCGAGATGCGCATTGAGCTGCCCGTCGATCCACTTGTGCGAATCGGCAAGGACATCGAGGTTGTTGGAAACGAGCTTGAAGCAATCAGACACCTCGTGCCGACGAAGCTCACACTCAGCGATGCTTCAACCGACGAAACTGGTCTGCGCAAGCCGGGCAGGCGGCCCCTTGCTGCCCGTGCTGTGCGATCAAGACATCTGCCACGACGTAGACGTTGACACCGGCATCGGAGCGAACCCGCAGGAGTAGCGATCGAACAGGTCGCCAAGGCTTCGGTGTCCACCCGATGACCTTTGCATGGCGAGAACATGCCGTCTCGGGTGAACCTTGCGGTCCGTCTATCCAGCCAGAGCGAGCCGTCTGCCCTGAGCGTTCTCGACCCAAGATCACGCACGCTGTGCGATCTCGTCAGATCAGCCGGTTCTGCCTTTCTAGTTTGACCAGGTCGTCAGCGGACTTGTCCAGGGCGCCGGTCGCGTCGAGGGCACGCCACTCCCCGTACTTGCGCTCGACGCCGAACACCCGCAAGACCTTGCTTGCGTAGTCCAGGTAGCCCAGCACTGGCCGCCACTGGAGTGCCGCGTCAGCCGACCACCGTTCCTGGTATTTGCCGAGAAGCTCACGAAGCGTCGCGACTTCGACCTGATCCAGAGACTGGAGGAGCAACTCCCGATCGCCCCTAGAGATGTTCGCAACACCAGTCCGCGACAACTGGGCTGTGATGGCGTCTCGGACATCCGATGTGACGACGTCTCGCACGAGGTCTCCCAACTGGCGCCGAGCGGCCTTATTGGCCGCCCCCACCGCGATGCAGTGGCGGGCAGCGCGGAGCAGATCACGAGGTACGCCGAGCGACCACGCGTGGCAGAACCTGGTAAGTGGCGGCGGAAATTCCGGGGCGCGCTGAACGATGACCGCGTGCGACTCGGCAGCAGTTAGGCCTCGGACCTCGAAGACCTCGTCAAAGGTTGAGTCCACCGCGTCGCGAACGTGGACTCCACGGAGCGAGAATCCCCTGAGCGCATCCTCAGATACCGATAGCAGGAAGTGAGTCCCTCCGACGTGCATCAAGTCCTTCAGTTCGTTCACAAGTTGCAGGGCACCCGAGGACTGCTCGATCTTGTCGAGCTCATCTACGCAGATCAACACTCGTCGCCCGTTTGGCCCTGAGCGGGTGGCATACTCCTCGACCGTCCGACGGAAGTGCTGTGCCAACTCGGGGCGCCCTATTGGCCGCTCGGTGTGCTTCACACTTGCGCTGTTGCTGGATGTGAGCAGCCTTGCAGGCAACTCGGTGGAAATCTCATCCCCGTAGGACCGTTCCTGTGTCCACTGAAGCAGGCCCGCTGCCTCGTCGAGCACCTGCTCCAGTCGCGAAGCGCCACTGTCACTGCGCGCCTCTGGCCGGCGTTGACGCCTCGCAAAGGATTGGATTGGTTGAAACAGGGCGAGTACATATCCAGAAGCGATCAGGGTGATCGCTGTCGCTTGAACTGGATCAGAGAACCACGATCGGAAGGAGTCAGGCGAGACGAACAGGGCGGTACCGACAGCAGCCGTGACCACTCCCGCAATTGTGGTCGCCGTCAATACCGAGGTTCGAGCCCGTACCCGTGGTTGGTCAGTGTTGAGGAGCGTCAACCGACCTGCTTCTACGCGGGCCTGGCGCAGAAACTCCCCATAGATGCGCCGAACCAACGCCTCAGGCTCGTAGAGGACTGGCACTGTGACCATGACCGCCAGACCGCCGCCCAGGGTAGTTGTCCGTGCAAGGTGCTGGAGGATCGTGGTCTTGCCGATGCCTCGTTGCCCCGCCAAGCCCAGCGCAGATGCCTCATGCGTATTGATGAAGTCGAGCACACTGCGAACGGCTCGAGACTCGACTACCTCAGATCGCCGCGTCTCTATTAGTTGCAGGGACCCGACTCGGACCGGAACGGTGTCACTGGAGTCAAGCACTCGTGAGAGCGCGGCGTTTAGTTCCTGCCGGACGCCCGTTTGAAGAGCCGACGTGTACTCATCACGCGCGTCATCCCTCTGTAGCTCACTGACTGTGATCGCATCGCGAAGATCGAGTCTGCGTGCCGTGAGGCGTGCACGACCGATAAGGCACACCACCAGAAGCGTCGCGGCTGCGATGAAGACGGGCAACGGCTCCGCGAAGTCGAGGATTGGCAGCGCGCCTCGGACCCACGTAATCGACCATGGGAGCAACAGCACGCCAAGAGCCGCGACCAGAACCGAAAGGGCGATGAGTCCCCAGGAGGCGATGCCCAGAACGCGGTTTCGTCTCAGTGGAGCCGACAGCGTCTCTTCAAGCGACTTGAGAAGCTCTCCTGTACCAACGACGGCTCGATAGAGCGCCAAACTCGCCGTGGCGAGCGCCCAGAGGCCCTGCAACGCACCATCAGCTATGGCTTGGTGTTCGTCCGAGTAGGCGCTGAGAGGAGGTTCTGCAAGCATGACCTTGACCAGGCTACGGATGTTGAGCCAGACCTCCCCGAGATCTTCAGGCACCGGGGCCGAGCCTGGATGCTCACCGTTCTCAACTCGCGTTTGTTCGTCGCTCCCAACAGTCTGGGCCATCTGGGGCGTGTGCCCATCGCTCATGAGCCCCCTTAGCTAGCACACTCCTGACTGAGACGTAGCTTACGCATACGAGATCGTGTTGACAGATAGTCCTCTGAAGTGCCGAGAGTCCGGGGTGCGGTGCTAGTCGAGGAAGCGAACACTTCGAGTTCGAAGTCGAGCACGTCTTCGGTGGGGTCGCCAATCTCGAGCGCAAGGCCGACCGATTCGAGACAGGCGACCTCCACGTCAGGGTAGAAGGCACGTACGGGCACTTCGAAAATCCGGACATGCTCGCATCGAGCATCTCAATGAGCTCCTAGTACCCAGTCGCGGATTGCTCGTCGAGCGGCCGACAGCTGCGTGCGTGGCGGTGAAGACGCAGATCCTGAGTCCTCAGACGCCGACTTTGGTGAGGCCGAAGCCGGTATCGCCTGCGATGCCAACCCAGTCCTCGCTGGTCAGATCCTCGAGCCTCTCGCCCCCCTCACAGAGCTTCATGACCCCGGCGAGCACTTCGGTGGCCCCGCGCTCGATGACCGCTGTTGCCAGCGTGGCCTTCACGCCCTCCTCCAACACCGAGCTGGAATGAGATCGGAAAGGCCTCTGACGAGGAGCTTTGCCTATCAGTGAGCCGCTGACCCAGACACCCTGACCAGCCAGGTGCGTAGGTCTCGTCGCATGGTCCTCGATCGATGTGCCTCTGGCAAGCCTCTTTAGTCGGGCTGACAGAGTCCTGGCTCATGACATACAGGACACATGTCTCAGAAGACACCGGGCACGTTAGTGTCAAGAGACTGAGGACGCTCTCCCCTCGCCGCGCCGAGGGGGCGTGGGAACTGCCCTCGGCGAGGCGACCGAGTCAGCTCGATTCGCAGCCCCCAATCTGGGATGCCCGGTGAGCTGCTCGGCGTCGCGGGCAGCACCCGAAGCCACCTAGCGAGCCTGCGCTCTGCCGCATGCCAGTAGACGCGACGGTGCCAAGGATGCCGAGAAGGTGTTGTGGCACTCCATCAGGCGCAACCATCCGTGCGGCTCGGGCGACGAATCGAGCCCCGAAGGCAGAAACGCGCAAACCTGCACTACCGCAGGTTCACGTGTCCTCGGTGTCTTGAGACACCATACGGTCGGGCTGACAGGATTTGAACCTGCGACCCCTTGACCCCCAGTCAAGTGCGCTACCAAGCTGCGCTACAGCCCGCTTCCGGGGCGAACCCCGAGTGGTTACCCTACACGGTTCGCGAGGCCGTCCTCAAAGTGGGCTCGCGGAGGGCCACACCTCACTGATTCGGCAGCGCGACAAGGCACGTCCTCCTACGCTGGCAGGTGAGGAGAGGACCAACATGACCAAGCTCGCTGATGCGGCCGCGGACTTCCTGGCCAGCAAGAGAATCGCCGTCACTGGGGTGTCCCGCAACCCGGCCGGCCACGGCAGCAATGCCGTCTACGACCGACTCGTCGAGCGAGGGTTCGAGGTGTTCCCGGTGAACCCGAACGCCGACCTGATCGGCGACAAGCCCTGCTATCCCGATCTGGCCAGCATCCCCGGCGGGGTGGACGCCGTGGTGATCGGCACCAGCCCGGCCCACGCCCAGGCCACGGTCGAGCAGGCAGTTGCCGCCGGCATCACCAAGGTGTGGATGCATCGCTCGGTGGACGCCGGCAGCGTCGATCCGTCCGCGGTCGCCTACGGACGCGAGCACGGCCTCACCGTGATCGACGGAGGCTGCCCGCTGATGTTCGATCCGGCCGCCGATGGCGGACACAAGTTCATGTGCGGCCTACTCAAACTGATGGGACGGGTCCCGCGTACGGTGTAGTTGGACCAAACCCGGCGGCCGTACCGCCGCCTCATTGGGCTCTGAGCATGCTTGCACCCACCCCGATGCTGCGGCCCAGCCCGATGGATCTGACCGGCCTGGCCGTCGGCACCTGGGAGGCCGTGAAGCGGCGTGCCGCACTACTCATTGCGATCTGGGTGCCGCCCACGCTGGTGAGCATCGCGGCCTCGGTCGCGGTGGGGGTGGTGGCCTTCGCGGCGATCGGTGCGGCCATCAACGACGCCTCCGCTCTGCAGCGCTCAGCTCCGGGTTTGGTGGCCGGTCTGATTGTGGTTGTCGGCGTCGTGGCCCTGGCCGTCGCGAAGGCCCAGGGCATGAGCGCTCTGGCCGCCTATGAGATCGGCCAGGGTGAGCGTCCGACCTTCGGTGGGGTGTGGACGCGCAGCCGCGGCTTCCTGCTCCGGATGGCGCCGGTGATCGCCCTGTTCGTGGCTGCCCTGGTCCTGGTCCTCGCCCTAGGCGCCGGGGTGGTGGCAATGGGCATCAGCGCAGTCCTCGACCGCTCGGAAGCGCGGATCCTGGGGGCACTCGGGCTGTACTTCCTGCTGGTCACCGCCCAGGCGCCGGTGACGTGGTGGCTGAAGGTGAAGCTGCTGTACACCGTCCAGGCTGTCGCGATCGAGCAGGCTAGCGGCTTCGCCGCCATGAGGCGCTCATGGACGCTCACCCGAGGCGCCTTCTGGCGCACCCTGGGTTACTACCTGGTGGGGTCCCTCGCCATCGGAATGGTTGTCTCCCCAGTGGTCATGCTCGGGCAGGCCCCGCTGATCGCCGTGCGCTTTCCCGGCAGCTTCGACGATCTGCCGCGGGCTTGGGCGACCCTGTCGAGCTCGCTGCCATGGGTCCTGGTCGCGGTCGGCATGCAGCTGTTGGCCCAAGTGGTCAGCGAGCCGCTGATCCAGACCTACACCACCTACCTGTTCATCGACCAGGTGCGGCGCAGCGAGTTGCCGCCAGCTCCGGAGCGTCCACGGCCGCCGGCCGGGTACTCCCCCGCTCCCAGTCCACGCTGGGGGCAGTCGGGCCCTGCTTATCCGCCAGGACCAAGCCCGATGTATCCCCCACAGCCGGGACCCGGTTATCCCCCGCCGCCCGGTCCGGCGTATCCGCCGCCGCCGGTCCCTGGCGGTGGCGAGCCGAGCCAGGGGCAGCGGCCGTCGAACGGCTGGCAGCCACCGAGCTAGTCACAGCCCCTCGTCAGGCACCTCTCCATACGTGTCGGACGAGTTCGTCTGACGCCCGGGGCCCGGAATCGTCCCTGCCGTCGGCGCCGAGGTCTAGGCTCTGCCTTGTGCTAGCACCTACCCCAATGCTTCGGCCCAGCCCGATGGACCTGACCGGCGTCTTCGCCGGCACCTTCAATGCGTTCAAGCAGCGCCTGTGGCTGCTGGTTCTGATCTCGCTACTGCCCACTCTGGTTTCGATCGCGTTCGTCGTGATCGTCGGGCTCGGCACGGCGGGCCTCGTCGGCGCGGCCATCGCCAACCCGCGGTCACTGTGGGCGTCCGTCCCCGGTCTGGTGATCGCCATGATCGCCGGCATCTTCGTGATCGCCCTGGCCGCCATCAAGGCACAGGGAATGACCACCCTCGCTGCCTACGAGATCGCTCAAGGCCAACGGCCCGACTTCGCAGGCGTCTGGAAGCGCAACAGCGGCTTCCTGCCACGGATGGCGCCGGTGATCGCGATCTTCTTCGTGGCCTTCGCCGCGCTGTACGCCGCGTTCATCGCCCTGTTCGTCTCGATCGTTGGGTCGTTGGACGGCAACTCCGGCGCACGCGCGGCCGGGAGCTTCGCGTTGTTGTTCTTGTTGATCATCGCGCTGATTCCGATCGGGATCTTCATTCAGACCAAGCTGCTCTACACGGTGCCTGCCATCGCCATCGAGCAGGCCGGCGGCATCGACGGCATGAAGCGCTCGTGGACGCTGACCCGAGGCGCGTTCTGGCGGACCTTCGGCTACTACTTCGTGGGCAGCCTGGCGGTAGGCGTGATCGCCTACGTGGTGAGCTTCGTGGCCCAGATTCCGCTGCTGAGCGTCCGGGGTCTTGAGCGCTACGGCGACCCCAGCCAGGCCGCAGCGGCCGTGGCTGCGATCATGCCGATCTACCTGATCGTCGCCAGCATCCAGCTCCTGCTGCAGCTGGTCACCCAGCCCTTCATCTACACCTACGTGGCGTACATGTTCGTCGACCAAGTGCGGCGCGTCGAGCAGCCGCCGGCAGCCGCTTGGGGCGGTTACGGACAGCCTGGGCCGCAGGGCGGCTACTACGCGGCACCTGGCCAGGGTTACCCCCAGCCCGGGCAGCCCTATCCCCCGCAGCCGGCTCCCGGTAGCCAGGGCTACCCGCAGCCACCTCAGCCGGGACCGGCTCCTGAGGCAGGCCCGCAGCCTGGCAACGGGCAGCCGCCGACGCCGCCGCAAACCGGCGGCTGGCAGCCCCCGCAGGGCTGAGTCGGTCTAGCGCTCGCGGTTCTTGCGCTTCTCGCGCGCCCGCACTTCGACGTGCACCGGCGAGCCGACGAAGCCGAAGTCCTCACGCAGCCTGCGCTCGACGAAGCGGACGTACTGCGGGTCGAACTGGCCCGAGGTGAACAACGCGAAGGTGGGCGGGCAGTTCTGGGCCTGAGTTCCGAACAGGATCCGGGGCTGCTTGCCACTGCGCACCGGGTGCGGATGAGCCGCGGCCAGCCGTCCGAGGAAGGCATTGAGCTTGCCGGTGGAGATCCGAGTCTCCCAGCCGTCCAGGGCCTGCTCGATCGCCACCGAAAGCCGGTCGACGTTGCGTCCGGTCAGCGCGGAGATGTTCACGCTGGGCGCCCAGGCGAAGGCCCTAATGTCCTGCTCGATCTCGCGATTGAGGTAGTGGCGACGCTCTTCGTCGGTGAGATCCCACTTGTTGTAGGCGATCACCAGGGCCTTGCCGGCCTCCTCGACCATGGTCAGGATCCGCAAATCCTGATCACTGATGGTCTCGGACGCGTCCAGCACCACCACGCAGACCTCGGCCCGCTCGATCGCACCCTGGGTGCGCAGCGAGGCGTAGTACTCGTGGCCGGAGGCTTCCTTGACCCGCCGGCGCAAGCCCGCGGTGTCGATAAATCGGTAAGTAATCGGGCCGACCTGGACGAGCTCGTCCACCGGGTCGACCGTGGTGCCGGCGACGTTGTCCACGACCACCCGGTTGGCCTTGGCCACCCGGTTCAGCAGGGACGACTTGCCGACGTTCGGACGGCCGATGATGGCCACTCGACGCGGGCCGCCGATCTCCTGCTCGGCAAAGGCCGGCGCATCGGGCAGGGCATCCAGGAGCGCGTCCAGCAGGTCTCCGGTGCCACGTCCGTGCATGGCCGAGACCGGGTGCGGCTCCCCCAGCCCGAGGTTCCACATGGCGGCAGCGTCCGCCTCTTGGCGCTGGTCGTCGACCTTGTTCGCGGCCAGGACGACCGGCTTCTTGCTGCGCCGCAACACCTGGACGACGGCCTCGTCGATGTCCTGGGTGCCGACGTGCGCATCCACAACGAACAGCACCACATCGGCGGCGGCGATGGCCAGTTCGGCCTGCTCAGCGATCTGAGCGGCCATCCCCTTGGCATCGGGTGCCCAACCGCCGGTGTCGACGATCACGAACTGGCGACCGTTCCATTCGGCGTCATAGCTGACCCGGTCCCGGGTGACCCCGGGAAGGTCCTGGACGACCGCCTCCCGGCGGCCGATGATCCGGTTGACCAGCATCGACTTGCCGACATTGGGGCGCCCGACCACGGCCACCACGGGCACGGTGGTCGATTCGGATTGAGTGGTCATCGGTGGCTGATCCCTTCGGCTGCGACCAGCCAGAGTACCGCAGGGCGGCGTTCAGCCGGTAAGTCAGCCTCGAACCGAGGCCACCAGGTCCAGCACGGCCGCGATCGTCTCGTCGAGGTTCAGGTAGGTGCAGTCGAGATGCGTGACCCCATCAGCGGCCGTGGTGAAGTTCACCAGCGTGGAGTCGTCAGCGTCGCGGCGCAGCACCTGATCGGCCAGCTGGCTGGCGTCCACCTTGTCGCCGAGCTCGGCCTTGCGTCGTGCCATCCGGATCTCCGGGTCGGCGGTGAGCAGCAGCCGAACGTCCGCGTCCGGGGCGACCACGGTGGTGATGTCGCGACCTTCGGCCACGATCCCGTTGGCCGCGCCCTCGATGATCGCCCGCTGACGGGCCACCAGGTTCGCCCGGCACTCGGCCACCGTCGAGACCGCGCTCACCTTGGCCGACACCTCGGGCTCGCGGATCCGAGTGGTCACCTCGACGCCGTTCACCACGACCTGCTCGAGGTCGGGATCGGTGCTGATCTGCAGATCGGCGGCCAGGGTCTCCCGGATCACTCCGGCCTGATCGGACGGGTCGACGCCGGCATCCAGGTAGGCGCAGGTGACCGCCCGGTACATGGCACCGGTGTCCAGGTAGGCCAGTCCGAGGGCCCGGGCCACTCCCTTGGCCGTGGACGACTTGCCGGAGCCGCTGGGCCCGTCGATGGCGATGACGATGCGTTCGCTGGACATATCTCTCCTGGTCAGGCTTGCGGTTCGCGGTCTCGGACGACCCAGCCGGCCGCGGTCATGGCTGCGGCCAACTCATCGGCGCTCTGCGGGGTGACCTGGACGGCCAGCCAGCCCACTTCGCGTTCGAGGTCGTGGTCGATGGACAGGTCTTCGATGTTCACCCCGGCCGCCTGGATGTCGGCGAACAGCGAAGCCAGTGCACCGGGGGTGTCCGGAATCTCCACGACCACCCGGGCGTAGTTGGTGGCGCTGAGGCCGTGCTTGCCGGGCAGCGCGCGGGTCCCGTCCAGGCCGCGCTGCAGGGCGGCGGCCAGCACGTCCGGGTTGTCGAAGTCGTCGACCAGCGCCGACAGCTCATCGCGCAGCAGTCGCAGTTCGGTGAGGACGGCCGTGGAGTTGGCGTCGATGATCTGGCGCCACAGCTGCGGATCAGAGCCGGCGATCCGGGTCACGTCGCGCAGCCCCTGGCCGGCCAGCCGCAGATGTTCCGCGGGCACCCGGGTCAGGCTGCCGGCCATCAGCACCGAGACCAGATGCGGCAGGTGCGACACCTGGGCGACGGCCTCATCGTGGTGGGCCGCACCCATGGTCACCCGACGGGCACCACACAGGCTGGCCAGCTCCTGCACGTCCAGGACGGCGTGTGCGGCCGAAGTGTCGTGCGGGGTGATCACCCAGGTCCGGTCGATGAACAGCTCGGCATTGGCGGTGAGCGGGCCGACCCGCTGCGAACCGGCCATCGGATGCGAGCCGACGTAGCGGGAGAGATCGGCCACGCTGCCACGCAGGGTGGCCAGCACCGTCCCCTTCACCGAGCCGACGTCGGTCACGGTGGCCTGCGGGTAGGTGGCCAGCGCGTCGGCGATCACCGTAGCCAGGGCCTTGGGCGGAACGGCAACCACGACCAGGCGGACCTGCACCGGATCTGCCGGATCCACAGTGCCGGCGCCACGGGATGCGGCGACCTGCGCATGGCTGGGCGCCTGATCGATCAGGTGCACCTCCACCCCGGCCCGGCTCAGGGCATGCGCCACGGACGCTCCGACCAGCCCGGTGCCGATCACCACGGCCGGCGACAACTCGCGCTCGCTCACTGATTACCTCTCCGAGACGCATCTCGCGACCCAGCCCCAGAGCCTACTGGCCCGGCTGCGCCGCCCGGCGTCCCACACACTCGTTGGGCTACTCGGCGGTCTCGGTCGGGTCCACCCCGACCGGACGCGGACCCGAATAGTCCGGGCCGTAGGCACCCGGTGCCGGACGCCGCTTGCGGGCCGGTGCCACGACCCCGTCGGCCAGCCGCCGGGTGAAGATCAGGAAACCGGTGTGCCCGCTTGTCGAATGCCCCGGACGAATCGCCAAGCCCTCGGCGTGCCAATCCCGGGCCGAGTACTCGCGTCCGACCGGTTCGGTGAAGCCGCCGTGGGCGCGCAGCGTCTCGATGGTGCGGCCCAGCTGGGTGGTGGTGGCCACGTAGCAGCACAGCATCCCGCCGGGCACCAGCCGGGCACCGACCGCGTCGATGCACTCCCACGGCGCCAGCATGTCGAGCACGGCCCGATCGATGGGCTCATCGCCGATGGTCTCGACCAGGTCGCCGACGCGCAGCGTCCAGGCCGGGTGCGGCGCGCCGAAGAAGGTTTCCACATTGCGCTGAGCGATCTTGGCGAAGTCGTCGCGACGCTCGTAGGAGTAGACCCGTCCGGTCGGCCCGACCGCGCGCAGCAGGAACATGGTCAAGGCGCCGGAACCGGCACCGGCCTCGAGCACCCGGGCACCCGGGAAGATGTCGGTCTGAACCAGGATGTGCGCGGCGTCCTTCGGGTAGACCACCGCGGCCCCGCGCGGCATGGTGACCGTGAACTCCTCCAGCAACTGCCGAAACACCAGGTAGGACGCTCCGCCCACCGAGCGGACCACACAGCCCTCCGGCTGTCCGATCACGTCGTCGTGGGCCAGCCCGCCCTTGGTGGTGTGGAACATCGAGCCGGGAGTCAGTCGCACCGAGTGGTGCCGTCCCTTGGCGTCGGTGAAGGTGGCTCGCTCGCCGGCCACGAAGGGTCCGGTGCGGACGCCGCTGAGCGCCTGCCCGTCCATCAGTTCAGAATCAGCCACGAAGCAGCCCCCACAATCCGAGCGCCTGGTCGCTGCCGAAAGTCTCGCCGAACGTCTTCACTCCTTTGCCGATGAACATGATCCCATCGGACTGGCTGATCGGCACCACGGTGTTGTCGGTGGCCGCCTGCTGCTGCAGTTCGGCCAGCGCGGCCGTCCGAGCGGCCCCGGTGGTCGAGCGGGCCCGACGGCTGGCGTCGGTGAGCTTGGCGGCACTGGCCGGCAGTGGGTGGTCCAGATAGGCCTGCAGCCAGCCCATGGCGTTGTTCACCCAGGCCGGCTGGTCGGTCAGGGTCAGATCGGCCTCGCCTGCGGTGACCAGGCGAACCGTCACTCCGTCCAGCTGTTCGATCCGGTCGCGGATCAGCCGGGCCGCGTCCCCATTGCCGGGGGCGGCGGACGAGTAGGCCAAGGTCAGCTTGAGCCGGCCCTTCTTCAGCTTCGGCGGCTTGGCACGTCCACCCACTGCGAAGGCCGCCACATGATCGGGAACCCCGACCGGAACGATCGAGTCCGCAGTCCGATCGGCCTGCAGCACAGTGGCGATCGCGGCGCGCAGCGCATCGTTCTTGCGCAGCTTCGAGGTCGAGGACCAGACCAGCCGGTTGGTCCGCCAGCCATTCAGCGGCAGCCGGGTGAAGCCCTTGGCCGTCGCGTGGTCCGGACTGGCCGAGATCTCCAGGTCGAGCCGCTGCTGGGCAGCCGGATCCAAGCCGCGCCAGACCACGTCCACACTGGCGTCGGCGATCGCGGCCTCCGCCGCGGCCGAATCGGGCAGCACGATGAGCTTCAGGTTCGGGAACAGGCCGCCTCGCGCACCCAGGTACTCCAGGTAGCGGGCGAAGGTGAGGTCGTTCTCGCCGATGGCGGTCACCTGGTACGGCCCGGAGCCGTTGGGCAGGGTTCCCGGAGCGAGCTCCAGATCCGGGTCGTAGTACGCCTCGTCCACGATGGACGCCGCCGCGCTGGCCAGCGCGTAGCCGAACTGGTTGTCCGGCCACTCCAGGGTGAACCGGACGGTCCGCGGGTCCGGTGTGTCGATCCGGCGCAGCGCGCTGAGCAGGCTGGCCGACGTCCCCGGCGCACCGATTCGCAACGCCCGCTGGATGCTGAACTTCACATCGGAGGAGTCGAGCACGTCGCCGTTGTGGAACTTCAGTCCCTCGGTCAGGGTGCACTCGTAGACGACCTTCGAGGTGAACAGGCAGTCCGCGGCGTCCGGCTTCAGCTCGCCGGTGGTCGGCAGCACCGTCATCAGCCGCTGGTAGACCGAGCCGATCACGGTGGCCCCGGTGGGACCGGTCACGAAGGCGGGGTCCAGGGAGGTGATCGGGTCGACCGTGGCCACCTTCAGGTAGTCCACCTCCGGCGTCGGGGACGGAGTGGCGCTGGTGCTGGAGGCGGCCGGCTTCGGCGGCGGAGCGGGCTGGGTGGTGCAGGCCGACAACGTCAGCATGGCCGTCAGCGTCGCTGCGAGCCAGCGTCTGGTTGTGGAATCAGCCCGCATTGAAGTACTTGGCCTCCGGGTGGTGAACGATGATGGCGTCGGTGGACTGCTCGGGGTGTAGCTGCCACTCCTCGGACAGGCTCACCGAGATCCGTTCCGGCTCAAGCAGCGAGACCAGCTTGGCCCGATCGGTCAGGTCCGGGCAAGCCGGGTAGCCGAACGAGTAGCGCGAACCGCGATAGGCCTGCTTGGTGAGCATCTGGCCGAGATCGCCATCGCCGGACAATCCCAGCTCGGAGCGCACCCGGGCATGCCAGTACTCGGCCAGCGCCTCGGCCAGCTGGACGGTCAGCCCGTGCAGCTCCAGGTAGTCGCGGTAGGCGTCGGCGGCGAACAGCTTCGCGGTGGCCTGGGAGGCCGCCTCCCCCATGGTGACCAGCTGCAGCGCGATCACGTCCGGGCCGAGTTCGGCGGCCTCCTGCGCGTCCCGGAAGAAGTCGGCCAGGCACAGATGCCGATCCCGGGACTGCCGCGGCCAGCTGAACCGCAGCAGTTCACGGCTGGGATCCTCCGGGTGCCCGACGATCAGGTCATCGCCTTCGGAGTGGCAGGGCCAGTAGCCGTAGACGAGGGCGGGCTCCACCAGGCCCTCAGTGTGGATCCGATCCAGCCAGCGACGCAGCCGCGGCATGGCCTCGGCCTCGACCAGCTCCTCGTAGGACGGGCCGCCGGAGACCGGCTTGAGGCCCCACTGGCCCACGAAGGTGGCCCGGTGGTCCAGCCAGCCGGACACCTCGGCCAACGACAGCCCCTTGACCACCCGGCTGCCCCAGAACGGCGGGGTCGGGACGTCGATGCCGCGGGCCACGTCGGAGCGTTGGGCCACGGCCGGCTCGGCGGCGGCCGGAGCGGAGGCTACCGGCTTCACTCGACGCTGCCGCGGCTCGGGCAGGCTGGCGCCCGGCTCGCCCCGGCGGACGGCCACCACGCGCTCCATCAGGGCTAGGCCCTCGAACGCATCCTTCGCGTAGCGGACTTCGCCTTCGTAGATCTGGTTCAGGTCCTGCTCGACGAAAGCCCTGGTCAGCGCCGCCCCACCGAGGAGGACCGGCACCTGCGCCAGCCCGCGGCGGTTCAGCTCCTCCAGGTTGTCGCGCATCACCAGCGTGGACTTCACCAGCAGCCCGGACATGCCGATGCCGTCGGCGTTGTGCGCCAGCGCTGCCTCGGCGATGGCGCTGACCGGCTGCTTGATGCCCAGGTTCACCACGGTGTAGCCGTTGTTGGTCAGGATGATGTCGACCAGGTTCTTGCCGATGTCGTGGACGTCGCCCTTCACGGTGGCGATCACCAAGGTGCCCTTGCCTGCGGCGTCCGCCTTGTCCAGGTGCGGCTCGAGGTAGCGGACGGCGGCCTTCATCACCTCGGCGGAGGCCAGCACGAACGGCAGCTGCATCTTGCCGGCACCGAACAGCTCACCGACTTCCTTCATACCGGCCAGCAGATCGTCATTGATGATGGCCAGGCCGGGCTTGCTGGCCAGCGCCAGATCCAGATCGTCGGTCAGGCCCTTGGCGTCCCCGTCGATGATCCGGCGGCGCAGCCGCTGATCGACCGGCAGGGCGGCCATCTCGGCGGCCCGGGCCTCCTTGGTGCTGGCCGTGGTGGCGCCGTCGAACAGCTCCAGGAACCGCGACAGTGGGTCGTAGTCGGGCGTCCGGCGGTCGTAGATCAGGTCCTCGGCCACCTGGCGCTGTTCTTCGGGGATCCGCGCGATCGGCAGGATCCGGGCGGTCGGGACGATGCCCGAGTCCAGTCCGGCCTGCTGGCACTCGTGCAGGAACACCGAGTTCAGCACTTGGCGCGCGGCCGGGTTCAACCCGAACGAGACGTTCGAGACGCCCAGCGTGGTGTGGATCCCCGGGTACTTCGCGGTGACCGCGGCGATGGCCTCGATGGTCTCCAGCGCGTCGCGGCGGGTCTCCTCCTGGCCGGTGGCGATCGGGAAGGTCAGGCAGTCGACGATGATGTCGCCCACGGCCAGCCCCCAGCGTCCGGTGAGGTCGGCGATCAGCCGGTCGGCCACTCGCAGCTTCCATTCGGCGGTGCGGGCCTGGCCCTCCTCGTCGATGGTCAGCGCCACCACGGCAGCACCGTGTTCGACCACCAGCGGCATCACCTTGGCGTAGCGGGAGTCCGGGCCGTCGCCATCCTCGAAGTTCACCGAGTTCACCACGCAGCGTCCGGCCAGCCGCTCCAGGCCGGCCTTGATGACTGCGGGTTCGGTCGAGTCCAGCATCACCGGCAGTGACACGGCCGTGGCCAGCCGGGACGCCAGCTCGGACATATCGGCCACGCCGTCGCGTCCGACGTAGTCAACGCACAGATCCAGGAGGTGGGCACCTTCCCGGCTCTGCTGCTTGGCGATGTCGACGCAGTCGTCCCAGTTCTCGACCAGCATCGCCTCCCGGAACGCCTTGGAACCGTTGGCATTGGTTCGCTCACCGATCGACAGGTAGGCGGTGTCCTGGTGCAGTGGCACGTCCACGTAGAGCGAGGAGACCGCCGACTGCGCCGGGACGGCTCGTGGCTCCGGCTGGCGTCCGGCCACCGCGGCGGCCAGCGCCGAGATGTGGGCCGGCGTGGTCCCGCAGCAGCCGCCGACCAGGCCGAGCTGGAACTCCTTCGCGTAGCTCGACACGTAGTCGACGAACTCGGTCGGCCCCATTGGGTAGCGCGCGCCGTCGGCGGTCAGCTCCGGCAGCCCGGCATTGGGCATGCAGACCAGCGGCAGGTCGGTGTGCCGGGCCAGGTGCCGCAGATGTTCGCTCATCTCGGTCGGGCCGGTGCCACAGTTCAGCCCGATGGCCTCGATGCCCAGCGCGCCGAGGCTGGTCAGGGCCGCGCCGATCTCGCTGCCCAACAGCATGGTCCCCGACGTCTCGATGGTGACGTTGGCGAAGATCGGCAGGTCGGCACCCAGACGCTGCTGCGCCCGGCGGGCGCCGTTGATGGCAGCCTTGGTCTGCAGCAGGTCCTGGCAGGTCTCGACCTGGAAGGCGTCCACCCCACCGGTGATCATGGCCTCGGCCTGGGCCTGGTAGGCGTCGCGCAGCTGGGCATAGCTCACATGGAGCAAACTCGGGAGTTTGGTGCCCGGCCCGATGCTGCCCAACACGAAGCGCGGACGATCCGGCGTACTGGCCGCGTCCGCCTCGGCCCGGGCGATCCGGGCGCCGGCTTCGGCGAGCTCGACGATCCGGTCGGCGGCGTCGTACTCCCCCAGCGCCGACAGGTTCGCGCCGAAGGTGTTGGTCTCCACACAGTCGGCTCCGGCGGCGAAGTAGGCGCGGTGGATGTCGGCCACCACATCGGGCCGGGTGACGTTCAGAATCTCGTTGCAGCCCTCCAGGCCCTGGAAGTCGGCCAGCGTCAGATCGCGGCCCTGCAACATGGTGCCCATTCCCCCGTCGGCTACCAGGACGCGGTCAGCCAAGGCCATACGGAGATTGCGGGTCATGGGCAGCAGAATAGGCGAGTCCGCCTACAGTGGTCGGCATGGCACAGGCTCGTGGGCTCCGAGGATTGCGCAACCCAGTGGTGGTTGCGGCTTTCGGAGGATGGAATGACGCATCCGAGGCGGCCACCGGAGTGATCGATCACTTGGCCGAAAAGTACTCAGCGGAGCTCCAGTTCGCCGTCGATCCCGAGGATTACTACGACTTTCAGGTGAACCGGCCGACTACTCGGCTGGTCGACGGCACCCGGATCCTGGAGTGGCCGACCACCGAGGTGTTGGTCGCTTCGCTGCCCACCCGGGACTTGGTCTTGATCGGTGGACCTGAGCCGAATTACCACTGGCAGCAGTTCGTGGCTTCGCTGCTGTCGATGGTGCGCACCGTCCAGCCGGAGATCGTGGTGCTGCTCGGTGCGATGCTCACCGACGCTCCGCACACCCGTCCAGTGCCGATCAACGGCACCGCCGGCACCAAGCAACTGGCCGACGAACTCGGCCTGGACCTGTCCGATTACGAGGGGCCGACCGGAATCATCGGAGTGCTGGCTGCCGAGTGCGACGGGATCGGCATTCCCGTGGTCTCGCTATGGGCCTCCGTCCCGCACTACGTGGCTGAGCCGCCCAATCCGAAGGCGACGTTGGCGTTGCTGGCTCAGGTCGAGGACATCTTGAACCTGCCGATCGACTTCGGCGACTTGGGCGAGCAGGCCGACGAGTGGGTGAACCAGGTGAACGAACTGGTCTCCGACGACCCGGACATCACCAGCTACATCACCGCTCTCGAGGAGCGCAGGGACGAGGCCGCGCCCAACGGCGAGGCCATCGCCGCCGAGTTCGAGCGCTATCTGCGCCGTCGTGACCGGCGCCGCGGCTGACTCAGCCGCGTGCAGCGACCGCCTGGTCGTGCAGCGAGCGGACCATGGCGTCCGGATCGTCGGCCCGGTAGACGGCCGAGCCGGCCACGAAGGTGTCGGCCCCGGCCACCACACAGCGTTCGATGGTGTCGGCAGCGATCCCGCCGTCCACCTGCAGCCACAGCTGGCCGCCGTGCTTGTCGATCAGCGCGCGAGTCTGGGCGATCTTGGGCAGCACCGAATCCATGAACGATTGGCCGCCGAAGCCCGGCTCGACGGTCATCAGCAGCACCATGTCCAGTTCGGGCAGCAGGTCCTCATAGGGCTCGATCGGGGTGCCCGGTTTCAGCGCCATGGACGCGCGGGCACCGGCGGCCCGCAGCGTCCGGGCCAAAGCCACCGGCTTCTCGGACGCCTCGATGTGGAAGGTCACCGACTCCGCACCGGCCTCGGCGTAACCCGGCGCCCAGCGGTCCACGTCGGCGATCATCAGGTGAATGTCGAGGAAGCGATCAGTGTCGGCGCGCACCGACTCGACCACCGGCAGGCCGAAGGTGAGGTTCGGGACGAACCGGTTGTCCATGACATCCAGATGGATTCCGTCGGCACTGGGCACCCGGGCGATCTCGGCACTGAGATTGGCCAGGTCGGCGTTCAGGACGCTCGGCGTGATTCGAATCTCCACGTGGCCGACCCTATCGGGATCGCTTGCGCAGCAACGCCAAGAACATGGCGTCGGTACCGTCCCGATGTGGCCACAGCTGGACATGATCACCGACCGCGGCGCCGGGGACCTCGGGCAGGTAGTCGGCGGCCTTCAGCACGTCCACTCCTTGGGCGGTGGCGACCACCTCGGTGGTTTCGGCCCGATGCGGTGAGCAGGTGACGTAGGCGATCACGCCGCCGGGCTTGGCGCCAGCGATGGCACTGGCCAGAAGAGCCTTCTGCAGCTCGACCAGGCCGGGAAGATCGCTCGGACGACGCCGCCAGCGGCTCTCCGGACGCCGGCGCAGCGCACCGAGTCCGGTGCACGGCACGTCGGCCAGCACCTTGGCGAAAGCCCCGTCCGACCAGGCCGGACGAGTGCCGTCGGCCACCACGGTCACCGGACGCAGCTCGCCGGTGTAGGCGCGCAGGTTGGTGGCCACCAGCTCGGCACGATGCGGAGCGATCTCGCTGGCGACCAGCCGGCTGCCTTGCTCGATGGCCAGCCCGGCCAACAGGGCCGACTTCCCGCCCGGTCCGGCGCACAGGTCCAGCCAGGGGCCGTCGCCGGCCTCGGCTCTGGCCAGCGCCAGCGCCACCAACTGAGAGCCCTCATCCTGAACTCCGGCCCGGCCTTGGGCCACCGCCGGGACGGCTCCGGGATCGCCCTCGGCATAAGCGCCGTAGGGCGAGAAGCGGGCCGGTTGTCCGCCCAGTTCGGCCTGCTCGGCCAACCCGGGCCGGACCACCAGGTTCGGCACCGGCGGCTGATTATCGGCGGCCAGCAGTGCCGGCAGCTCGTCGGCGGGCAGCAGATCAGCGAAGGCTTCGACCACCCACCGCGGGTGCTGGTATGCCAGGGCCAGCTGGCCGTACTCGTCCCGGCCGGTGCTGAGTTGGGCCCACTCGTCCAGGTCGTGTGCGGCCACCCGGCGCAGGATGGCGTTGACAACGCCGGTCACTCGCTCGCCGATCTGCAGGGCGGCCAGATCCACGGTGGCGGCGATCGCCGCGTGCGCGGGGACTCGCATGGCCAACAGCTGATGAGTGCCCAGCCGCAGCGCGTCCAGGACGGCCGGCTGCAGGCTGCGTACTGGACGTCCGGAGGCCGCCTCGATGATCTCGTCGTAGGTGCCCATCCCCCGGCAGGTGCCGGCGGTCAGCTCGGTGGCGAAGGCGGCATCGGACGGGTGCAGCCCGCTGCGCCGCCGGGCCAGCTCGAGGTTGGCATAGGCGCCGTCCGCGGTGACAGCGCGCAGCACCCGGAAGGCTGCGGTGCGTGCCGGATCAGTGCTTCGCTTGCGAGCCATCACTCGAACCGGCTCGCCTGGCGCAGGCCGCGGGCCCAGTCGGCGGCGGCCAGCACCCGCTTGCCGGCCGGCTGCACCTCAACCAGCTCCAGGAGTCCGGCTCCGGTGCCCACCAGAACCGAGTTCTTGGTAGCCTCCACCACCCCCGGCTCCGCGGCGCCCTCGACAGGGCGAGCCCGGAGTACCCGGAAGCGCTCGCCGTTCAGCGTGGTCCAGGCGATCGGGGACGGGTTGTTGGCGCGGATCACTCGGGCCAGGGCCTCGGCCGGTGCCGTCCAGTCCAGCCGAGCCTCAGCAGGAGTGAGCTTGGGGGCCAGCGTGACGCCGTCACTGGGCTGCGCCTCGGCCACCGCGGACCCGGCCTCCAGCCGGTCCAGCGTCTCCAGCAGCAGTCCGGCACCGAGGGTGGTGAGCCCGGCCAGAGCTTCGCCGGCGGTCTCGTCCGGCCCGAACTCGTAGGGCGCGGTGGCCAGCACCGGTCCGGCGTCCAGTTCGGCGACGATGTCGAAGATCGTCACTCCGCTCACCTGATCCCCGGCGAGAATGGCCCGCTGCACGGGAGCCGCACCACGCCAACGCGGCAGCAGCGAGAAGTGCAGGTTCATCCAGCCCTGAGGAATCGCCTCGAGCAGGGAGCTCGGGATCAGGCCGCCATAAGCCACCACCGGCACGCAGTCGATGTTCAACTCGGCCAGCCGCTGGGCCAGCCACGGTTCACTCGGACGGGCCGGCTTCAGCACCTCGATGCCGCGCTGTTCGGCGAGCTCGGCCACCGGGCTCGGTAGCAGCCGCGCGCTGCGTCCCTTGGCCGCGTCCGGCCTGGTCAGCACGGCCACGACCTGGTGCCGTCCGGAGTCCAGCAGGACCTGCAGGGTGTCGGCGGCCAACTGAGGAGTTCCGGCAAAGACCAAGCGCATGGCCCTCAGCCTATCCAGCCACCACCGGACGCAGCCGCTCGGGCAACAGCCGCTGGGCCCGACTCAGGTCGATCTCGGCCAGCAG
This sequence comes from Propionicimonas paludicola, assembly GCF_002563675.1. Taxonomy (NCBI): domain Bacteria; kingdom Bacillati; phylum Actinomycetota; class Actinomycetes; order Propionibacteriales; family Nocardioidaceae; genus Propionicimonas; species Propionicimonas paludicola. Next base: position 1,346,415 of record NZ_PDJC01000001.1, read on the forward strand.
CAACCCCACCTGACCATGGGGCTGCCACGCCAGGACGTCGCCGTCGGGATCGATCACAGCCGAGGTGGTCGGCGAGTTCGGCTCGGCGCAGTTCACGGTGGCGTACCAGATCCCGTTCTCCGCAGCGCGGCAACGGGCCGCCGCCTCGTGGAAGCTGTTGCCCGGCTCGGCATATCCCTGGGGTACCCAGCCACCGGGGTCGGCCCGGCTGTAGTGCGGGTGCACCACCAACTGGGCGCCGGCGCGGGCTGCCCAGCGGACGGTCTCCGGGTAGCGGAAGCCCTCATGACAGATGGACACCCCGACCAGCAGCCCGGCCACCTCGAACAGCCGCCGGCTCTCGCCGGGCTCGTAGCGCGCGTCCTCGCTGGGGTCCAGCTGCACCTTGTCCTGCCAGCCGAGAATCGTCCCGGCCGCATTGATCACCAGCGCGGTGATCCGCAGCCGATCGGCCTCCCAGCGTTCGGTGCCCATCACCACGGCGACGCCCACCCGTCCGGCCACCTCGGCGAGATGCTGATGGGCATCATGCAGCCACGCGGCGTCCATGATCGGCACCGGAGCGCCCAGCGCCCGGTAGCCGGGGACGAAGCACTCCGGGAAGCACACCAGCTCTGCTCCGGCGGCAGCTGCCTCGCGGATCGCGGCCTCAGCGGCCTCGACCGCTGCGCTGGGTGAGGTCGGGAAAGCCAGGCTGGCCAGGGCGATCGTCGTCATGGCCAGAGCCTAACTTCAGCCGACCACGATCGGATCCACCCGAACCCGGACCGGATCCTGCTTCTTGGCGGCACGCACCGAGAGCACCTCGCGCAGCCGGACCAGCAGGTCGGCGGCTCTGGGTGGCTGGCAACGCAGGGTGACCCGTCCATCGGTGGAGTCCGGGCTGCCGGGAATCGCGAACGGGCCGGCGACGACGACCTCAGATCCCAGGGCCAGCGCCGTGAGCACCTCGGTCAGGGTGGCTGTGCTGCCTTCGATGGCGACCAGCTTCTGGGCCGGTGGGAAGCCGGCCGCGCGCCGCTCAGCCAACTCGGTGGCCGCGAAACCGGCCGGATCCAGGCGGATCAGGCCCTGCACCTCGCGCAACCCGGGCTCGGCGACGATCACCACGGTGCCGCCGTCCTCCGCGGGCCGGACGAGTGCGGTGACGGCCAGCCAGCGGCGCAGCGACTCCTCCCCTGCCCGCAGATCCGGACGAGCCAGCATCTGCTCGGCGTCCAGCAGGATCGCGGCTGCGTAGCCGTCCCGTGCCGGCGGGGCCGCCCCGGGGGTGGCCAGCACCAGGACGGACTTGCTGCCCACCTCGGTGACCCGGTGATCGGCGCTGGCTTGAATCACGGTGGTGCCTGGGAATGCCTTGCCGAACTCCTCGGCAGTTCGGGCCACCCCGGCAACCGGACGGCGTAGCCGCTGGTCACCGCACTCGGGGCAGCGCCACGCCTTCAGTAGAGGACCGCACCAGCGACAGCTCGGTGCCGCACCCGCCTCCTGGATCAGCCCCTGACCACAGTTCGGGCACCGGGCGGGCGTCCGGCAGTTCTGGCAGGCCAGATATGGCGCGTAGCCGGCCCGGGGCACCTGAACCAGCACCGGTCCCGCGGCAAGCCCGGCGCGGACGGCCTGGAAGGCCTGCTGCGGCAGTCGGACCCACTCCGGCTCCCGGCTGGGCATGGCCCCGGCTGCGCGGACCGCCGGAGCCAGCCGACGCGTCGCCGAGGGAGACAGCTCCAGTGGGGCCAGCCAGCCTCGCTCGAGCAGTTGGGCCACCTCTGCGGTCCGGCTGTGGGCCGCCAGGAGCAGCGCACAGGAGGCCTGGTGCGCCCGCATGGCCGCCACCTCGCGGGCATGCCAGTAGGGCGCGTGCGGCTCGGCATAGGTGTCGCTGCCGTCGTCCCAGACAGCGATCAGGCCCAGTCGGTCCACCGGAGCGAAGATCGCCGCCCGGGTGCCGATCACCAGCTGCACTGCGCCACGACTGGCCGCCAGGAAGTTGCGATAACGCTGGGCCGGGCCGGCATCGGCGGCCAAGACCGCGTAACTGCCCTTGCCGAACCGCTGTCGACAGGCGGCCTCCAGCCGCTCCAGACTGCGCGCCTCCGGGACGATCAGCAGGGCACCGCGCCCACCGGACAGGGTCGCGGCCGCGGCCTCGACGAACCCCAAGGCCCAGTCGCCCTCGGGTCGAGCTGCCGGCAGCACCGTCCACGCCGCCCGTGGACGGCCCGTGGCGAGCTCGGCCAGGAATCGGTCTCCGGCCGGATAGCTGGTCAGACAGTGGGGCGCCACCGGTTCGAGGTGCGGTGCGGGATAGTCCGGCGGCTCGGCCTTCTCGGTGGCGGCATGACGCGGCGGCACCGCGGTCCGGATCACGTCGGCGAAGCTCCCGGCGTAGTGGTCGGCGGTGGCCCGGATCAGCTCGGCCACTCCCGAGCGCAGCACCGGCTCGGGTGAGATCACCTTGTGCAGCGGGGCGAGCTTGTCCCGCTCCCCCGGCTCGGTGCGCTCCAGTAGGAAGCCGTCGCGCAGCTGGCCGGCGAACCGCATCTTCACCCGGACCCCGGGTTGGGCGGCCTCGTCCAGCTCGGCCGGAACCAGATAGTCGAAGGGACGATCCAGGTTGGCCAGCGGCAGGTCGACTGCCACCCTCGCTACCGGACGCTCCATGCCAGGCATCGTAGAGCGCTGCCCCGACAGCTGTGGTCGGCTAGCCCCTGACTGCCGCGGCCAGTGCCTCGGCCCGGTCGGTGCGCTCCCAGGTCATCTCGGGCAGCTCCCGTCCGAAGTGGCCGTAGTTGGTCACCTTGGAGTAGATCGGACGAATCAGGTCCAGATCACGGATGATGGCGGCCGGACGCAGGTCGAACACGCTCAGTACGGCATCGGTGATCTGCTCCTGGGGCACCTTCTCGGTGCCGAAGCACTCGGTGTAGAAGCCGACCGGGTGAGCGCGTCCGATGGCGTAGGCCACCTGGACCTCGCAGCGATCGGCCAGCCCGGCGGCCACCACGTTCTTGGCCACCCAGCGCATCGCATAGGCCGCCGAACGATCCACCTTCGAGGGATCCTTGCCGGAGAAGGCACCACCGCCGTGGCGGGCCATACCGCCGTAGCTATCCACGATGATCTTGCGCCCGGTCACCCCGGCATCACCCATCGGGCCGCCGATCACGAACTTCCCGGTCGGGTTCACGTAGGTCTTCAGCCCTGCCGTGCTGATCGAGTAGCGAGCCAGCACCGGGTCGATCACCCGGGCCTTCAGCTCGGCGGCGATCAGCGCCTGGCTGGCGGACTCGAGGTGCTGGGTGGAGACCACCACGGTGTCCACCCGGACCGGACGGTCGCCGTCGTACTCGATGGTCACCTGGGTCTTGCCGTCGGGAAGGACGAAGTCGAGCTCATGTTCGTGACGCACCCGAGCCAGCTGCTCAGCCAGCCGGTGCGCGATGTCGATCGGCAACGGCATCAAGGTGGCGGTGTCGGTGCAGGCATAGCCGAACATCAGCCCCTGATCGCCGGCGCCCTGGGCGTCCAGCGCATCGAAGGAGCCCTCGGCCCGCTGTTCCTCGGCCTGGTTCACGCCCTGAGCGATATCGGGTGACTGCGCACCCAGCGAGACCAGCACCCCGCAGGAGTTTCCGTCGAAGCTGGCCGCGGTCGAGTTGTAGCCGATCTGAAGAATCCGGCGCCGGGCCAGCTTGGCGATGTCGGCGTAAGCCTTCGTGGTCACCTCGCCGGCGACCACCACCAGGCCAGTGCTGACCAGCGTCTCCACGGCCACCCGGGAGGCGGGATCCTTCTGCAGGAGCTTGTCCAGGACGGCATCGGAGATGGCGTCGGCGACCTTGTCCGGGTGACCCTCGGTAACGGACTCCGACGTGAACAGACGGCTCATGACGCCAACCTCTTTCGCACTGCTTCGGACGCACTCAGGATCGCGTGCGCCACCGTGGTCTTGGAACCTGCTGCGGTGGCCACCTCGCCGTCGGCATCGATGATCGTGACCTGGTTCTCCTCGGCGCCGAACACAGCACCGCCGGAGACATCGTTGAGGACCAGCAGTTGGCAGCCCTTGCGAGCCAGCTTTGCCTGGCCCAGGGCCCGCAGCTCGGCCGGGTCGGCAGCGGTCTCGGCCGCGAACCCGACCAGCACCTGGTGCGGCGGTCGGTGGCCGGCCAGCCCGGCCAGGACGTCCGTGGTCTGCACGAGTTCGAGGTTCAGCCCCGCATCGCCGGACTTCTTCAACTTCACCGGGCTCGGTGCGGTCACCGTGTAGTCGGCCGGGGCCGCGGCCATCACGACCAGGTCTGCCGCAGCGGCGTGGACGTCCATGGCTGCGGCCAGTTCGGCCGTGGAGCCCACGTCGACCACGTCGACCGCGGCCGGCGGCTCGGTGGCCAGGTTCGCGGCCACCAGAGTCACTCGGGCGCCGCGCTGGACGGCGGCCCGGGCCAGTGCCACCCCCATCAGTCCCGAGGACGAGTTGCCGATGAAGCGGACCGGGTCGAGATGCTCGCGGGTACCACCGGCGCTGATCACCACGGTGCGTCCGGCCAAGTCCTGGGCGGCCATCAGGGCACCGACGGACGGATCAGCCAGCACTGCCAGCGCGCTGGCCTCGATGTCGGCCGGCTCGGGAAGCCGTCCGGGGCCGGAATCCGGCCCGGTCAGGCGTCCGATCGCCGGCTCCAGCACCACCGCGCCGCGGGAGCGGAGAGTCGCCACATTGGACCGAGTTGCGGCGTGCTGCCACATCTCGGTGTGCATGGCCGGAGCGAAGACCACCGGGCAATGGGCGGTCAGCAGGACGTTGGTGAGCAGATCGTCGGCTCGTCCGGACGCTGCCCGGGCCAACAGATCGGCAGTGGCCGGAGCCACCAGAACCAGATCGGCCTCTCGACCGATCCGGACGTGGTTGACCAGCTCACCGGCTTCGAAGACGCCGCTATGCACTGGACGTCCGGACAGCGCCGCCCAGGTGGTGGCGCCGACGAAGTTCAGCGCATTGGCAGTGGGAACCACCTCGACCTCGTGGCCGGCCTCGGTCAGCCGACGCAACAGCAGGCACGACTTGTACGCCGCGATTCCACCGGAAACGCCGAGGACGATCCGACTCATGGCCGGAGGCTCAGCTCAGTGCGTCGTCAGAACCGAACGGGTCGAACGAGAAGTCGGGGTCGGCCTGCGCCTCAGCACGAGCAGCCGCTTCGGCCTCGGGATCGATCTGAGTGCACTCGAGCACTCCGGCGTTCACCTCGCGCAGCGCGATCGAGAGCGGCTTCTCCTGGATGCCGATGTCCACCAGGGGCCCGACGTTCTCCAGCAGGCCCTCGCCGAGCTGGGAGTAGTAGGCGTTGATCTGCCGCGCGCGCTTGGCGGCGAACAGCACCAGCCGGTACTTCGAGTCCACCTTCGTCAGCAGCTCGTCGATCGGCGGATTGGTGATCCCCTCGGGAGTGTGAGTGCTCAAGTTCTGCTTCCTGATCGGGTGCTATCGGCGAGACGAGTCCGTCCCAGCCGTCACAGACCCAACAACTCTACCAACTCTGCGGTCGCAGTGCCTAAATCGTCGTTCACGATCACGTGATCGAACTCGCTGACCGCAGCGAGTTCGTCGGCAGCGGTGCGCAGCCGACGAGCCATCTGTTCCTCGGTTTCGGTGCCCCGATGACGCAGACGCTCCTGCAACGTCTGCGGCGACGGAGGTGCAATGAAGACCATCCGGCAGTTCGGCAGGTGCTTCTTGACCTGCCGAGCGCCCTGGATCTCGATCTCGAGAATCACCTTCTTGCCCTGCTCCACGGCAGCCAGCGCGGGTGCAGCCGGGGTGCCGTAGCGGTCAGTGCCATGAACCAAAGCCCACTCCAACAGACCGTCGGTCGCGATCAACTCGTCGAACTCGGCGTTGCTGATGAAGTGGTAGTGCAGTCCGTCGATCTCGCCGGGCCTGGGTGACCTGGTGGTCACCGAGACCGACAGCCAGACTTCCGGGTGGACCGCCAGCAGCGCCTGAACCAGAGTTCCCTTGCCTACTGCTGACGGACCAGAGATGACGGTGACGTCACCGATCACTGAACTCCGCTTTCAGGCCCGCCACCTGGTGGCGGCCCAGACCGCGGATGCGGCGATTGGGGGCGATGTCGAGACGCTCCATGACCAGGGCAGCGCGCTTCTCGCCGACGCGAGGCAGGGCCTTCAGCAGGTCGACTACCTTCACGTGGGCCAGAACGTCGTCCCCGGCGGCGGAGTCCAGAGCCTTCGACAGGCTCAGTTCGCCACTGCGAACCTTGCCCTTCAGATCAGCGCGCCGACGGCGTGCCTCAGTAGCTGCTGCACGGGCGGCTTCAAGTTGCTCGGTGGTGAGCTGCGGAATAGTCACTGGAATGCCTTCGTGTGGGGTACAGGAGCCTTCAATTGCGACACAAACCTAGCGGCATCTTGGGCAAGCTGCGTGGATATCCGGCAAGGTCTGTTTCAGGAGTCGTGTCGTGCCGCGTCCGGAATCTGGCCAATCAACTGTACAGCCTTGTCACGCAGGGATTGCCGATCAGGGCCTGAACCGAGCAGCTCGCGTCCCACCATCGGCAGAACCTTCCCGAAAGCGGGTCCGAACAGGGTCGGGAGGTCGCTCATCCGGCCCCCCTGGGCACCGATCCCCGGTACCAGGATCGATCCATTGAACGCGGCGAGGTCGCAACCCAGGTTCTGGTGAGTGGCTCCGATCACCAGGCCGATGGCCGGCTGACCGGACGCCGCGTTGGCGGCGATGGCCTGATCAACGATCTCCTGGGCCACGGAATGGCCCTCGGTCTGAGCGAGCTGGACCTGCCCGCCCTCGGGGTTGGACGTCCGGGCCAGCACGTAGACGCCTCGTCCGTTCTCAACCGCAAGGTCGAAGGCCGGCTGCAGTGAGCCGAAGCCCAGGAAAGGCGACACGGTGATGGCATCGGCGGACAGCGGCGCACCGTCGGCCAGATAGGCCTGCGCGTAGGCGGTCATGGTCGAGCCGATGTCGCCACGCTTCACGTCCAGGATCGACAGCGCTCCGGCGGCGCGAATGTCGGCCAGCAGCCGCTCCAGCACGGCGATCCCGGCCGACCCGAATGACTCGAAGAAGGCCGACTGCGGCTTGATCACAGCCACCTGCTCGCCAAGTGCTTCGACCAGCTGACGGCTGAATCGCTCCAGCCCGGACGCGGTGCTCTCCAGGCCCCAGGCGGACAGGAGCCCCGGATGTGGATCCACCCCGACGCACAGGGCGCCACGAGCGGCGCTCACCTGCGACAGCCGTGCCAGATAACCGGTCATGCCCGCTCCTTGTCTGCTGCATTGATGGCGGCCAACAATCCGGGGCCGCCGTAGATGAACCCGGTGTACAGCTGAATGAGCGCGGCGCCGGCGTCGAACATGGCCGACGCGTCGTCGGCGGTCATGATCCCGCCCACGCCGATCACCGGCAGGCCGGACCGGCTGGCAAGATAGCCGACCACCTCGCGAGCCCGCTGGGTCAGCGGCGCTCCGGACAGGCCGCCGGTGAGTTCGGCCAGCGGACGATCGGCAGCTGCCAACCCTTCCCGGCCCAGCGTGGTGTTGGTGGCGATCAGCCCGGCCGCGCCCTGGCGCTGGCAGACCTCCAGCACCTCGTCGAGCTGGCCCCAGCTGAGGTCGGGGGCGACCTTCACGAAGATCGGCAGCGGCTCCCCCTGCGTCGCGGACTCGGCCACCAGTGCGCCGACCAGGTCCGACAGTGCCCCGGCGTCCTGCAGGCTGCGCAGCCCCGGGGTGTTCGGACTGGACACGTTCACGGCTAGGTAGTCGGCGTGCGGCGCCAATGCCCGCAACGAGACCAGGTAGTCATCGATGGCCTGATCCAGCTCGACCAGCTTGGTCTTCCCGATCGAGATCCCGATCGGAAGGCCGGCCGCGCCATTGCCCCGGAACACCCCACGGGCGGCCAGGGTCGCGGCCACCGCCGCGGCCCCAGGGTTGTTGAAACCCATCCGGTTGATCAGCGCCGAACTGGACCGCAGTCGGAACACCCGCGGACGGTCGTTGCCGGGCTGCGCCCGCCCGGTGATGGTGCCGAGCTCGGCGAAGCCGAACCCCAGCCCCGCCCAGGAGAGCACCGCAGTGGCGTCCTTGTCCAAGCCGGCGGCCAGGCCGACCCGGTTCGGGAAGTCGATGCCGGCCACCGTGGTCGGACGTCCAGGGCCGGCGGCCAACAACCGGATCAGCCCGCGGACGGCCGGGTTCGACCCGACCGTGGCCAGGGTGTGGATCATTGCCTCGTGGATCCGCTCGGGGTCTCCCCCGTAGCTGGCGAACATCGCCGGACGCAGCACCCGCCGGTAACCGGCAGCCAGGACGGGTAGCGGCAGGCTCATCCGACGATCCCGGCCAACTCCGCTCGCATGGCCGCGCTCCACTCCTGCAGCGAGCGCACTTCGACGCTGCCGCGGCGCAGTGCCTCGATCCCCTGCACACAGGCGGCCAGGCCCTGCACGGTGGTCACACACGGCACGTCGGCCAAGATCGCGGCCGAGCGGATCTGCCAGCCGTCGCGACGCGGGTTGCCGTCACGGGAGACACCTTGCGGGGTGTTGAAGATCAGGTCGACTTCGCCGTCCAGGATCGCCTGGACGACGGTCTTCTCACCGTTGGGGCCGGGGCCCTGGCTGGCCTTGCGGATCACGGTCACCTCGACGTCCTGGCGACGCAGGACCTGGGCGGTACCGGCCGTGGCCAACACCGTGAAGCCCAGATCGGCCAGCCGCTTCACCGGGAAGATGGCGTGCCGCTTGTCCCGGTTGGCGATGGAGACGAACACGGTGCCACTGGTGGGCACCGAGCCGAACGAGGCGGCCTGGCTCTTGGCGAAGGCGTTGCCGAAGGTGACGTCCAGGCCCATGACTTCGCCGGTCGACTTCATCTCGGGCCCGAGCAGGGTGTCCACCCAGGAACCGTCCGCGGTCCGGAATCGGTTGAACGGCATCACGGCTTCCTTCACCGCGATCGGTGCCGACTCCAGCGTGGTGGTGCCGTCCAGACCAGGGGCGCGCAGCACTCCGCTGGTCCGCAACTGGGCGATGGTCGCGCCGAGCGAGATCAGGGTGGCTGCCTTGGCCAACTGGGTGTCGGTCGCCTTGGAGACGAACGGGACGGTCCGCGAGGCGCGCGGGTTGGCCTCGAGCACGTACAGGACGTCGCCGAGCAGGGCGTACTGGATGTTCAGCAGGCCGCGGACGCCGACCCCGCGGGCGATGGCCTCGGTGGAGCTGCGGATGGCGTCCACCACCTCGCTGCCCAGGGTGATCGACGGCAGCGAGCAAGCCGAATCGCCGGAGTGGATGCCGGCCTCTTCGATGTGCTCCATGACGCCACCCAGGTACAACTCGGTGCCGTCGTACAGGGCGTCCACATCGATCTCGATGGCATCGTCGAGGAACCGGTCGACCAGCACCGGGTGGGCCGGAGTGATGTCGGTGGCCCGCTCGATGTAGCCGGCCAGCGAGGCATCGTCGTAGACGATCTCCATGCCGCGCCCGCCGAGCACGTAGGAGGGCCGGACCAGTACCGGGTAGCCGATGTCGTGGGCGATCTCCAGGGCCCCGGCAGCCGTCTCGGCCATGCCGTAGGCCGGTGCCGGCAGCCCGGCGTCGGACAGCACCTTGCCGAACGCACCGCGCTCCTCGGCCAGTTCGATGGCCTCGGGCTGGGTGCCCACGATCGGGACCCCGGCATCCTTCAGCGCCTGGGCCAGCTTCAGCGGCGTCTGCCCGCCGAGCTGGACGATCACACCGGCCACCGGTCCGGCCAACGACTCGGCGTGGAAGACCTCCAGGACGTCCTCCAGAGTCAGCGGCTCGAAATAGAGCCGGTCGGAGGTGTCGTAGTCGGTGGAGACGGTCTCGGGGTTGCAGTTCACCATCACCGACTCGTAGCCGGCCTCCCGCAGCGCCATGGACGCGTGGACGCAGGAGTAGTCGAACTCGATCCCCTGCCCGATCCGGTTCGGTCCCGATCCCAGGATCAGCACGGCCGGACGCTCGCGCGGGGCCACCTCGGTCTCCAGGTCGTAGGACGAGTAGTGGTACGGCGTGGTCGCCGCGAACTCGGCCGCGCAGGTGTCCACGGTCTTGTACACCGGCCGCACTCCCAGCGCCCAGCGCAGTCCGCGCACCACTTCGGTGGACAGCTTGCGCAGCCCGGCGATCTGGGTGTCGGCCAGGCCGTGCCGCTTGGCCAGCCGAAGCAGATCGGCGGTCAGCTCGGGAGCAGTTCGAACCGCCTCTGCCACTTCGTAGATCAGGTGCAGCTGGTCGACGAACCAGGGATCGATCTTGGTGGCTTCGAAGACCTGCTCGCGGGTGGCGCCGACCCGGAAGGCGGACATCACCAGGCTCAGCCGTCCGTCCTGCGGCCGCGACATCTCGGTGAGCAGCTCGTCGAGGCTGCGGGTCACCGGAGTGACGAAGTCGAAGCCGGCCTTGGCGTCCTCGAGCGAGCGCAGCGCCTTGCCCAGGGCTTCGGTGAAGTTGCGTCCGATGGCCATGGCCTCGCCCACGCTCTTCATGTGCGTGGTCAGGGTCGAATCGGCGGTCGGGAACTTCTCGAAGGCGAACCGCGGCGCCTTGACCACGACGTAGTCCAGCGTCGGCTCGAAGGAGGCCGGAGTCTCGGCCGTGATGTCGTTGGGGATCTCGTCGAGGGTGTAGCCGACGGCCACCTTGGCCGCGATCTTGGCGATCGGGAAGCCGGTGGCCTTCGAGGCCAGCGCGGACGACCGGGACACCCGCGGATTCATCTCGATCACGATCATCCGACCGTTGTCGGGGTTGATCGCGAACTGGATGTTGCAGCCGCCGGTGTCGACGCCGACCGCGCGGATCACGGCGATACCGACGTCACGCATGGCCTGGTACTCACGGTCGGTCAGGGTCATGGCCGGGGCCACGGTGATCGAGTCACCAGTGTGCACGCCCATCGGGTCGAGGTTCTCGATGGAGCAGACGATCACCACGTTGTCTGCCTTGTCCCGCATGACCTCGAGCTCGTACTCCTTCCAGCCGAGCACCGACTCCTCGATCAGCACCTCGGTGACCGGGGACGCGGACAGGCCGCTGCCGGCGATCCGGCGCAGCTCCTCCTCGTCGTGGGCGAAGCCGGAGCCGACCCCACCCATGGTGAAGCTCGGCCGAACCACCAGCGGGTAGCCCAGGTCGTCCACCGCGGCCAGCACCTCGTCGATGCTGTGGCAGATCGCCGAGCGCGCCACTTCGGGGTTCACCCCGGGGACGTTGAGGCTGGTGACGATCTGCTTGAACTTCTCCCGGTCCTCACCGGACTGGATGGCCTCAAAGGAGGCGCCGATCAGTTCGACGCCGTACTTGGCGAGGACTCCGGACTCGTGCAGCGAGACCGCGGCATTCAGTGCGGTCTGGCCGCCCAGGGTGGCCAGCAGGGCGTCGGGACGCTCCCGCTCGATCACTCGCTCCAGGTAGAACGGGGTGATCGGCTCGACATAGGTGGCGTCGGCGAACTCGGGGTCGGTCATGATCGTGGCCGGGTTGGAGTTCACCAGGATCACCCGGAAGCCCTCTTCGCGCAGCACCCGGCAGGCCTGGGTGCCCGAGTAGTCGAACTCACAGGCCTGGCCGATCACGATCGGCCCGGAGCCGATCACCAGGATCGAGGAGATATCGGTCCGCTTCGGCATCAGGCGCGCCCCTCCGACTCACGATTGGCCGCCATCATGTCGACGAAGCGGTCGAACAGGTAGGCGGCGTCGTGTGGACCGGCCGCCGCCTCTGGGTGGTATTGGACCGAGAACCCGCGCAGCTGTTGTCCGGCTCCGCGCAGTTCCAGGCCTTCGACCACACCGTCATTCAGGTTCACATGCGAGACCCGGGCCTCGCCCCACGGGGTGGCCACGCCGAGGTCCTTGGGGGCGTCCACTGCGAAACCGTGATTGTGGGCGGTCACCTCGACCTTGCGGGTGGTCAGGTCCATCACCGGCTGGTTGATCCCGCGGTGGCCGTACTTGAGCTTGTAGGTGCCGAACCCCAAGGCTCGGCCGAAGATCTGGTTGCCGAAGCAGATCCCGAAGAAGGGCAGCCGGGCGTCCAGCACCTGGGTGAGCAGGGTGGTCTCCTGGTCCGCGGTCGCCGGGTCGCCCGGTCCGTTGGAGAAGAACACCCCGTCCGGACCGAGCTCCTTGATCTGGTCGATGGTGGAGGTGGCCGGAAGGACGTGCACCTCGATGCCGCGCTCGGCCATCCGATGCGGGGTCATGTCCTTGATGCCCAGGTCGATGGCGGCCACGGTGAACCGCTTCTCGCCGATCGCCGGGGTGGTCTCCGGTTCACTCACGGTGACATCGGCCACCAGGTTGGCTCCGGCCATCTGCGGTGAGGCCAGCACCTTGGCCAGCAGCCGCTGGGGATCCAGCTCGAGGGTGGACACGCCCACCCGCATGGCGCCGTGGTCGCGCAGGTGCCGGGTCAGCGCCCGAGTATCGACCTCGGCGACTCCGACCACACCCTGGCGGCGCAGTTCCTCGTCCAGCGACCGGTTCGACCGCCAGTTGGAGCGCATCCGAGACAGATCGCGGACCACGTAACCGGCCACCCAGATCTTGTCGGACTCGTCGTCCTCGTCGTTCCACCCGGTGTTGCCGATGTGCGGCGCCGTGGCGATCACCACCTGCCGGTGGTAGCTGGGATCGGTCAGGGTCTCCTGGTAGCCGGACATTCCGGTGGAGAAGACCGCCTCGCCGAAGGTCTCACCTTGGGCGCCGAAGGAGGACCCTCGGAACCAACGGCCGTCCTCCAAAACCAGTAACGCTGGGGTGTGCTGGGCAGGGAACAGGCTGTCGGGCATAAACGTCCTTTTGTTGACCGGGTCGAGACTAGCAAAGCGTCCCGGTACCGTCGGTGACGCTACTCGCTCTCCGGACGCGTGGTGCGTACCAATGCGCCCAGGACTCCGTTGAGGAAGGCAGGCGACTCGTCGGTGGAAAGCTCGGTGGCCAGCGTCAGGCACTCGGCCAGGACGATCGCCGGGTCGGTGTCGGTGTGCAGGATCTCGAAGGCGGCCAGCCGGGCCAGGTTGCGGTCGACCCGCGGCATGCGCTCGACGCTCCAGCCGTCCGGCAAGTGCTTGGCCAGCGCGGCATCCAGCGCGGATACCGAGTTGGTGACCCCGGTCACCAACTCCGCAGAGAACGGACGAACCGCAGGGTCGGCCCATTCGGTGTGATCGGCCAGGATCTGCGCGGCCGGAAGCTCGCGCAGATCCGCCTCGAAGAGGATGTCCAGCGCACGCTTACGCGCCTTCGTCCGAGTGGTGCCTCGCTTGGTGGGGGCAGCCTCAGCCACGCTCAGACCCGACCGAGGTAGCTGCCGTCGCGAGTGTCCACCTTGACCCGCTCGCCGGTGGTGATGAACAGCGGCACCTGGATCTGCAGGCCGGTCTCGACGGTGGCCGGCTTGGTGCCACCGGTCGAGCGGTCGCCCTGCAGGCCCGGCTCGGTGTAGGTGATCTCCAGCTCGACCGAGGTCGGCATGTCGATGAACAGCGGGTTGCCCTCGTGCAGCGCCACGGTGGCGATGCCGTTCTCGAGCAGGTAGTTCTTGGCGTCGCCGACGACCTCGTCGCTGATGTTCAGCTGGTCGTAGGTGTCGGTGTCCATGAACACGAAGTTCTCACCGTCGTGGTAGAGGTACTGCATCTCGCGGCGATCAACGCTCGCGGTCTCCACCTTGGTGTCGGAGTTGAAGGTGCGATCGACGACCTTGCCGGTGAGCACGTGCTTGAGCTTCGAGCGGACCACAGTGTTGCCCTTGCCAGGCTTGTGATGCTGGAACCAGATGACGGTCCACAACTGGCCTTCGAGATCGAGGACCATGCCGTTCTTCAGATCATTGGTGGATGCCGTTGCCACTGAGAGCCCGCTTTCGGTTGCTAGGTGAAATCGCGACCGCTCAGTCTAGCGGCCGAAGGCCCACCCCGGCGAACCCGGAGCCTGTGGGCAGGAGGCGGCGCCTGCCGGAGTCAGTCGACCAGGGCAGCGTAGGCGTCGGCCAGCAGCTGTTCGTCCGGATCGACGCAGACCCGGGCCTTGGCCAATCCGGTCAGCAGAATGAACCGCAAGTTGGCTCCCCTGGTCTTCTTGTCCAGGTTCATGGCCTCGCGCAGGCCGGCCCATTCGCCGTCGTGGCTGATCGGAAGTCCGGCCAGCTTCAGCACCCGACGGTGCCGCGCCAGCAGGTCGTCGTCGATCATCCCCTGCCGATGAGCCAGCTCGGCGGCGAACACCATCCCCACCGAAATGGCCTCACCGTGCCGCCAGGTGAACCGCTCGTAGCGCTCGATGGCGTGGCCCAGGGTGTGACCGTAGTTGAGCAACTCGCGCCCGATGTCGGAGCCCTGCGAGGTGCGCTCGCGCAGATCGGCGCTGACCACCCGGGCCTTCACCTCCACAGCCAACCGAACCAGCCGCGCCTGCAGGTCACTGCCGGCCCGAAGCGCCTCGACCGGATCGGCCTCGAACTCGTCCAGGATCCGCGGATCGGCAATGAACCCTGCCTTCAGTACTTCGGCCAGGCCACCGCGCAGCTCGGAGCTGGGCAGAGTCTCTAGGAAGTCCAGGTCGCACAGCACCGCGAACGGCTCGAAGAAGTTGCCGACCAGGTTCTTGCCGGCCGGCAGGTTGATCCCGGTCTTGCCGCCGACGGCCGCGTCCACCATGGCCAGCAGGGAAGTCGGCATGCCGATGTAGCGGACGCCGCGCAGCCAGGTCGCGGCAGCGAAGCCGGCCAGATCGGTGGTCGATCCCCCACCCAGGCCGATCACCGCATCGGAGCGGGTGATCCCTGCCTCGGCCAACCCCTCCCAACACTGGGCCAACGTGGCGGCGGTCTTCGCCGACTCCGAACCCGGGACCGGGATGAAGGTGACTTCCTGGCTAAGACCGAAAGCCACCTGGCGGGCCTGGTCGACGAGGTTCTCGGCATAGATGATCGCGACCTTGTCGATGCCGTCCAGAAACTCGGGCAGCAGGCGACTGTTTCCGTGGCAGACGAGCACCGGGTACGGATGCTCGGCGGAGACATTGATCGGATCCCAGCTCATACGTGCTCCTCGTCGATCAGAATCGTTCGAGCCACGTCCGCTGCGTCCAGCCGGTCGGTGGCCAGGCGCATCGTGGCCACGTCGCGATACCAGATTGCCCGCTCTTGCAGCATGGCGTCCAATCGGTTCCGGATAGCGATCAGAGTTTCCAGTCCCAGTGAATTCATGCCCAGCCGCCGGGTTATCGCTACCACCGAAGCCTCTAGCCAGACGACCTTCAATCCGGCCAGGGCAGACCGCACAGCATCGGACTCGACGGCGCTGCCGCCCAGCACCACCACCCCCGGCTCGGCCAGGGCCAGCACGCTGTGCCGCTCCTCAGCCTCCCGGTAGCGCGCCGTCCCTTCGGGCGTCGCGTAGGCCTCCTCGGCGGAGAGTCGAAGCTCGGCCTCGACCCGTTCGTCCACCTCGACCAGGGGCAGCTGCAGCTCGGCAGCCAGCAGCGCCCCCACGGTGGACTTGCCAACTCCCGGGGCCCCGACCAGGACCATCGCCGGACGGCTCAATCCAGGCGCCGCTCAGCCAGACGCTTCAGGTAGTGCTGGAAGTTGGCGCGCACCTCGCCGAGGGAGTCACCGCCGAACTTCTCGTTGGCCACCTCGGCCAGCACCAGCGCCACCATGGCCTCGGCCACCACCCCGGCAGCCGGCACCGCACACACGTCCGAGCGCTGATGGTGAGCCTGGGCTGCCTCGCCGGTGGCCACGTCGATGGTGGCCAGCGCCCGCGGCACCGTGGCGATCGGCTTCATGGCCGCGCGCACGCGCAGCACCTCGCCGTTGCTCATTCCGCCTTCGGTACCGCCAGAGCGGTTGCTGCTGCGCCGGGGACCGGTGGCACCGGGGAAGATCTCGTCGTGAGCCTGGCTCCCGCGGACCTGGGCCAGGGCAAAGCCGTCGCCGACCTCGACACCCTTGATGGCCTGGATCCCCATCAGGGCACCGGCCAGCTTGGCATCGAGGCGTCGATCACCGGCGATGTGCGAGCCCAGTCCGGGCGGAACGTTGAAGGCCAGCACCTCGACCACGCCGCCCAGGGTGTCCCCGGCGGACTTGGCGGCTTCGACCTCGGCCTGCATGGCCAGGCTGGTCGGCTGGTCGGCACAGCGCATCGGGTCGGCATCGATTCGGGCCAGGTCGGACGCGGTCGGCAACTCCTCCGCCGTGCTGGCTACCGCACCGATCCGGACCACGTGACTGATCACGCTGATCCCGAAGGCCTGCTCCAGGTAGGCCTTGGCCACCGCACCCAGCGCCACCCGAGCCGCGGTCTCCCGGGCCGAAGCGCGCTCCAGAATCGGACGGGCCTCGTCCCAGTCGTACTTCTGCATGCCCGGCAGGTCGGCATGGCCCGGACGGGGCCGGGTCAGCGGCGCATTGCGGGCCAGTGACTCCAACTCAGCCGGATCGACCGAGTCGGGTGACATGACAACATCCCACTTCGGCCACTCCGAGTTGCCCACCATGATGGCGATCGGCGAACCCAGGGTCTCGCCGTGGCGGACGCCGGTCAGCAGCGTCACCTCGTCGGCTTCGAACTTCATTCGGGCGCCTCGTCCGGTGCCCAGTCGGCGCCGAGCCAGCGCATCGGCGACGTCCGCCGAGCTCAGTTGCAGGTGCGAGGGCAGTCCTTCGATGGTGGCGACCAGCGCCCGTCCATGGGACTCCCCAGCAGTCAAGTAACGCAGCATCAGATCAGACCATCATTTCTTGCCGTTGCACTTGTCCCGATTCGCCTGGGAGGCGGCGCACCACGCTTGGAGCTTCTCTCCGTTGGCGTCGTGCTCGGTCTTGCTGTTGGTGAACAGCGTCTCGCCGGTGTCCAGGTTCACCACCGTGAAGTAGGTCCAGTTGCCGTCCGCCGGATGCAGCGCGGCTTCCAGCGACTTCTTCGACGGGGAGGTGATCGGCCCCTTCGGCAGGCCGGCGTACAGGTAGGTGTTCCACGGCGAGTCCAACTTGCGCTCATCGGGAGTGGTGAACACGCGCCCGGTGACCTTGTTGGCAAACGCCACGGTGGCGTCGGACTGTAGCTTGCCGCCGGGGAAGATCTTCGGGTTGAGTCGGTTGTAGAAGACGCGAGCGATCTTGGCCCGGTCCTCGTCGTTCGGCCCGGCTTCCTTCTCGATGATGCTGGCCATCACGACCACCTCATAGGGAGTCAGTCCGACGCTCTTGGCGCCGTTGACCAGATCGATGTCGTTGGCCACCTGGTTGAACTGCTTGGTGGCCATCTTCAGCACGGCATCGGCCTTCGGCTTTTCGGGCACCTCGTAGGTATCCGGGAACAGGAAGCCCTCCAGACCGTTCTTGGCCCACTTCGGCAGGCCCAGCGACTTCCAGTCCTTGATGGCGGTCTCGAAGTCGGTCTTGGGGAGCCCGGTGGCCTTGCTGAGCGTGGCCACCTGCTGGGAGACCCACCGGCCCTCGGGCAGCGTCATCCAGTTGCGGACCATGTTCTTCTTGTCCAACAACATGGCCAACGCGGTGCGTGCCGGCAGCTGGGTGAGCAGGTTGTACTTGCCGGCCTGGATCTTGGTGGCGGCTTCGTTCGCCGCAGCCTCCCGGTTGAAGGCCTTGGCCGTCTTCACCACATCGGCCGTGACCAGGATGGTGGAGATCTCGCCCAGCGTTGCGCCCTTCGGGATGGTCACCACCACCGGATCGACGCCGGCACCGGCATAGTCCTCAGATGTCTGGAAGGACTGCCATGCCTCGTGCGCCTTGTCGTAGATGATCCATCCGCCGGCCACCAGGACGCCCAAGGAGAGCAGCACCGCGAAGGCGGAGCGCACCTTGTACCAGATCTCCTTGGGGTCGATCTGGCCCGTCTCTGGGTCCTTGATCCGGCCCGGGTTCCGGTCGCTCATCGGGCGTCGTCCTCTCCTGCTGTACTGGGTTCGACCAACTCCCCGGGGGCAACCCCGGTGAGCCGCTCCGAACGCAGAGCCTCCTCCAACAGTGCTACAGCGGCGGCCTGGTCGATCACCGAACGCTGGCGCCTGGTGTTGCGACCCGCGCCGGTCAGCTGACGAGATGCCGTCACCGTAGTCAGTCTCTCATCCAGCAGCCGGATCGGCACGCCTGGCGCGAAGCCGGCCAGCTGGATCGAGACCTCGCGGATGGCCAGCGCAGCTGGGCCCTCCACCCCGGCCAGGTTGCGGGGCAGACCCAGCACGATCTCCAGCGGACGGTAGTGCTCGATCAGCTCGACGAGGCGAGGCCAGGGATCGGGGACAGCCGCGACGGTCTCCACCGGGAAGGCCATGATCGCCTCGGGGTCGCTCGCCGCAACTCCGATCCTGGCTCGACCCCAGTCGAGGGCCAATCGCACGCCCGGCCGCACTCCGACTCAGCCCGCCAGGGCCTTGCTGATGGCGGCCAGTGCGGCCGCCCCAGCCGAGGCATCCGAGCCGCCGCCCTGGGCCAGGTCGTCGCGGCCACCACCACGTCCACCTAGGGCCGCAGCGCCGACACTCACCAGCGCACCGGCCTTGGCGCCTAGAGCGCGGGCCGCCTCCGTGGTGGCCACCGTGAGGATCGGCTTCTCAGCGCCGCCGACCAGAGCAACCACCCCGGCCGCCGAGCCGAAGACCGAGCGGACCTCCATGGCCAGGTTGCGCAGGTCGTCGCCACCCAGTCCGGGCAACTCCTTGGCCACCAGCCGGTAGCCGCCTACCTCGGTGGCGCCGGCAACCAGGGACGGCACCTTGGACAGGATCTCGCGGCTGCGCATGGCGGCGATCTCCTTCTCGGCCGCCTTGACCTGGGCGATCAGCTTGCCGACTCGCTCGGCCAGCTGATCGGGCTGCACCTTGAGCAACTCGGCCAGACCGGAGACCAGCGCGCGCTCCTTGGCCAGGTCGGCGAAGGCGTCGGCGGCCACGAAGGCCTCGACGCGACGCAAGCCCGAGCCCACCGAGGACTCGCCGATCAGGCTGAGCAGCCCGATCTGGGCCGTTCGCTCGACGTGGGTACCGCCGCACAGCTCGCGCGACCACGGACCGGCCAACTCGACCATCCGAACCACGTCGCCGTACTTCTCGCCGAACATGGCCTGGGCGCCGAGAGCCTTGGCCTGGTCCAGCGGCATCTCGGTGGCCGTGACCGGGTAGTCGGCGCGAATGGCCTCGTTGGCCACGCCCTCCAGCTCCTGCTGCAGGTCATGGCTCAGCCCGGACGTCGCGTTGAAGTCGAACCGCAGGTAGCCCGGCTTGTTGTAGGAACCGGCCTGGTGAGTGCCCTGGCCGAGCAGCTGGCGCAAGGTGGCGTTCACGATATGGGTGGCGGTGTGCGCCTGGCAGGCGGCATGCCGGGCCGCAGCGTCCACCGCAGCCAGCACGGACGCACCGGTGGCCAGCTCGCCGTCGTCGATCCGCACCTTGTGCACGACCAGGCCCTGCACCGGACGCTGCACGTCCAGCACCTCCAGGCTCAGGCCGTCACCGGTGATCAGGCCGGAGTCGGCATCCTGGCCGCCGGACTCGGCGTAGAACGGGGTCTCCTCAAGGACGACCTCGACCACTGATCCGGGCTGGGCCCGGTCGACCAGCTGGCCGTCGGCGATGATGCCGCGGACCTTGGTCTCGGCATTGAGGTCGGTGAAGCCCAGGAACGGCACCTCACCCGAAGAGCGCAGGCTGCGATACGCCTCGGACGCCACGGTGGCGCCCTTCTTGGCCTTGGCATCGGCCTTGGCCCGCTCGCGCTGCTCGGTCATCAGGGTGCGGAAGCCCTCGGCGTCCACGTTCAGCCCCTGCTCGGCAGCCATCTCCAAGGTCAGGTCGAACGGGAAGCCATAGGTGTCATGCAGCTGGAAGACCTGCGAACCACTGAGCGTCCCGGACTGCTCGGAGCGGGCCTGGCCTGCGGCCAGGTCGAAGATCTGCGTGCCGGCGGCCAGAGTGCGGCGGAACGCCTCTTCCTCGGCGTAGGCGACCTGGCTGGTCCGCGTCCACTGATCGGGCACCTCGGAGTAGGAGGACGCCATCAGGTCGCGGCTCACCGGCAGCAGCTCGGGCAGCACCGGGTCGGTGACCCCGAGCAGCCGCATCGAACGGATGCTGCGCCGCAGCAGCCGGCGCAGCACGTAGCCACGCGCCTCATTGCCGGGGGTAACCCCGTCGGTCATCAGCATCAGGGCCGAGCGGACGTGGTCGCCCACCACTCGCAGCCGGACGTCGTCCTGGGCGTCCTTACCGTAGCGAGTGCCGGCCAGTTCGGCGGCCCGGGTGATCACCGGGAAGATCTCGTCGATCTCGTACATGTTCGCCACGCCCTGCAGCAGGTACGCGGTGCGCTCCAGGCCCATGCCGGTGTCGATGTTCTTACTGGGCAGCGGGCCGAGCACGTCGAAGTCGTCCTTGGCGCGGACCGCGGACAGTTCCTCGGTCTGGAAGACCAGGTTCCAGATCTCCAGGAAGCGATCCTCGTCGGCCTCGGGGCCACCGTCCGGGCCGAACTCGGGGCCACGGTCGATGTAGATCTCGCTGCAGGGTCCGCCGGGGCCGGGGATCCCCATGTGCCAGTAGTTGTCCTTCAGGCCTCGGCGCTGGATGTGCGCCTTCGGCACGCCGACCCCACGCCACAGCGCGGCAGCCTCGTCGTCGTCGTAGTAGGCGGTGACCCAGACCTTGTCCGGATCGAAGCCCAGGAAGCCGTCGGCCTGACTGCCGGTGACCAGCTCCCAGGCGAACTCGATGGCCTCGGCCTTGAAGTAGTCGCCGAAGGAGAAGTTGCCGTTCATCTGGAAGAACGTGCCGTGCCGGGTGGTCTTGCCGACCTCCTCGATGTCGAGGGTCCGGACGCACTTCTGCACGCTCACGGCGCGCTTGTACGGTGCGTCCTCGGCGCCGGTGAAGTACGGCTTGAACGGCACCATGCCGGCATTGACGAACAGCAGGGTCGGGTCGTTGTAGACCAGCGGAGTGGACGGCACGATGGTGTGACCCCGGGCCGCGAAGTAGTCGATGAATCGACGCCGGATTTCGGCGGTTTGCATAGCGATAGTTCCTTAGTTGTCGATTGCGGAAGCGGTCGGGTTCTCCTGGACGAGATCAGCCTTCACTCGTCCAGGCCGAGAGCGTCTCGCAACTCCTCTTCCCGCTCGTCCATGGCCTCGCCCATGGTGGCCAGGAACTCCCCGGCCCACTCGAACAGCCCACTGCGGGTCCGCTCGATCTGCTCCACGACCCCCTTGGGGGTGAGCCGCTCGTACAGCTCGCGACCCTTCAGCACGACCACGGCGGTGACCCCGACTCCGACGGCCAGCCAGAACAATCGCTTGCCCATCACTTGCCCTTCTTCTTGGTCGCAGGCTTCTTGCCGGCGACGGCCTGCCGCACGCCATAGGTGAAGGCGGCCGTCTTGATCAGCGGGCCGCCCAGCGTCGAGGCGAACAGGGTGGACAGCTGGGCTGCATTCTGGGTGACCACGGTGGCATTCGCGCTCACCTTGGCGACATCCTCGGTGACCAGGCTCAGCTTGCCGAGCTCGTCATTGGTCGCGCTGACGGTGTTCTTCAGCTCGACCAGGATCGGCACCGAGTTGTGACCGACGTCACGCACAGCCAGTCGCAACTCCTCCAGCACGCGACCGAGCTTCAGCAGCGGGACGGCGCTGAACCCGACCAGAGCCACTGCGGCTACCGCAGCGATCAGGCCGGCGACCTCTCCGACAGACATTGGCTACCTCGCATTCGCACAGACGAAAGTCACTGCTGAAGCCTAGTGCACGCCTGCACCGGAAACGGCGGGGACGTCCGGGCGGCCCCGCTCACCGCCGCTGATCGCGAAGCAGGCCGCCACCACGGCTCCGACCAGGGCCGCCGCCGCGGGCAGCAGCATGCTGTTGGCCATGGCTTGCGCGAAGCCGGCCCGCAGCAGTGGCGGCAGTTGCCCGGAGGCCTCTGCCGCGCTGGCCGCTTGGCCGCCGCCGGGCAGGAGCGCGGCCAACTGGGCCTGCATCAGTGCCGCGATGGCGGCACTGCCCAGCACCGAGCCCACTTGGCGGACCGAGTTGTAGACCCCTGAGCCTGCGCCGGCATTGCGCGGGGACAGGTCTCTGGTGGCGGTGACGCCGATCGGCGACCAGGTGAAGGCGCCGCCCAGGCCCATCAGCGCGCTCGGCAGGAGCAGTCGCCACCACAGGCTCTCGTCCGGCACCAGCCACAGCGCGTACCAGCCCATGGCCAGCGCCATCGTGGCCAGACCGAAGGTGGCCAGGTAGCGGGCCGGATAGCGATCCACCAGCCGCCCGACCAGCGGCGCCAGCGCACCCGACAGCAGGGCCATCGGGACCAGCTGCAGCGCGGCGCGGGTCGGACTGAAGCCGAGCACGAGCTGGTAGTAGAAGACCAACGGCAGCGAGTTCGCGGTCACTGCGAGTCCGACCATCCCGATCGCCAGGTTCCCCAGAGCGAAGTTGCGGACGCGGAACAGCGCTAGCGGGAGCAGCGGTTCGCCGGTGGAGACCTTCTGCCACCAGACGAAGACGGCGAGCACGACGATCCCGAATCCGATCACCGCCCAGATGGTGATCGGCCCCCACAGCTGTCCCCACTGATGGCTCTGGCCCTCCTGGATCCCGAAGACCAGGGCGAACATGCCGACCGCCCACAGCCCCACGCCGGGCAGGTCGAAGCGGTGCGGATGCGTCTCCAGGTGCGGCACCAGCCGCCAGGCCAGCACAAAGCCGACCACGCCCACCGGGACGTTCACGAAGAAGATCCACTGCCAGCCCAGGCCGTCCACCAGGAAGCCACCCAGAATCGGGCCAACCAGCGTGGCCACGGCTGCGGTGGCACCCCACAGGCTCATGGCCTGGCCGCGGGACTGCGGCGGGAAGGTGCGAGTGATCACGGCCATGGTCTGCGGCGTCAGCAGGGACGCTCCCAGTCCCTGCACGGTGCGGGCCGCGATCAGCATCTCGATCGAGGTGGACGCGCCGCACCAGGCCGAGGCCAGGGTGAACACCACCAGGCCGATCAGGTAGATCCGCTTCGGTCCGAAGCGGTCACCGAGGCGGCCGGTGACCAGCAGCGGTACGGCGTAGGCCAGCAGGTAGGCGCTGGTTACCCAGATCACCGCATTGATGTCGGCGTCCAGGCCCTTCATGATCCGCGGGTTGGCCACCGAGACGATGGTGGTGTCGACCAGGATCATGAAGAAGCCGACCACCAGCGCCCATAGGGCGGGCCAGGCACTCTTGGGCGAAGTCACGTGGGAACTCAACCCCGGCGGATCGCCGATCATTCCGAGGTGCGGCCGAGCAGCTGCTCGAGCATCGCCAGCCGCTCGGCCATAGCCGCCTCGTTGCCGTGGCCGGTGGGACGGTAGTAGCGCGCGTCGGCCAGTTCGTCCGGCAAGTACTGCTGGGCGGCCACTCCGTGCTCGGCGTCGTGGGCGTACTGGTAGCCCTTGCCATGCCCGTAATCCTTGGCGCCGGCGTAGTGGGCATCGCGCAGGTGCGGCGGGACCGCACCGATCCGGCCGGCCCGGACATCGGCCAGGGCGGCATCGATGGCCACGATCACGGCATTGGACTTCGGCGCCATGGCGCAGGCGATCACGGCCTGAGCCAGATTGATCCGGGCTTCGGGCATCCCGATCAGGGCCACGGCCTGGGCGGCAGCCACACAGGTCTGCAACACCGAAGGGGCAGCCATCCCGATGTCCTCACTGGCCAGGATGATCAACCGGCGAGCGACGAACCGGGGATCCTCGCCGGCCTCCAGCATCCGGGCCAGGTAGTGCAGGCCGGCCTGGACATCCGAGCCGCGCAAGCTCTTGATGAAGGCGCTGATCACGTCATAGTGCTGATCGCCGGAGCGGTCGTAGCGCACCGCGGCCCGATCGACGGCAGCCGCCACCACCTCGGCGGTGATGTCGGTCACCCCCATGGCCTCGGCGCCGGCTGCGGACTCCTCGAGATAGGTGAGTACCCGGCGGGCGTCCCCGCCGGCGAAGCGCAGCAGGTCGGTCCGCGCTTCCGCGGAGAGCTGGTAGGCGCCGGCCAGGCCGCGCTCGTCGCTGAGCGCCCGATCCAGCAGCGCCGAGAGCTCGGACTCCTCCAGCGGCTTCAGGGTGAGCAGCAGCGAACGACTCAGCAGCGGAGAGATCACCGAGAACGACGGGTTCTCGGTGGTGGCCGCGATCAAGGTGACCAGCCGGTTCTCCACGGCCGGCAGTAGGACGTCCTGCTGGGCTTTGGAGAACCGGTGCACCTCGTCCACGAAGAGCACGGTGGGCACTCCCCTGGCCAGCTGCGCTTTGGCCTCGGCCAGCGCGGCGCGCACCTCCTTGACTCCGGCGGTCACCGCGGACAGCTCCACAAAGCGGCGTCCGCCGGCCGCCGCAACCACTGCGGCGATGGTGGTCTTGCCGACTCCGGGCGGGCCCCAGAGGAACACCGACATGGCCGTGCTGCCTTCGACCAGGCGACGCAGCGGCGAACCCGGACCGAGCAGATGCTGTTGGCCGACGATCTCGTCGATGGAGCGAGGCCGTAGCCGGACGGCCAGCGGCACCGAGGCATGGCTCACCCCACTCAGCGATCCTCCGATGTCAGGAGGTGTTGTCGGCTCCGGATTGCCGAACAGATCGGTGTCCACGCGGCGACGCTACACCGCCGCGGAGACGTCCTTGACTTCACCCATAACTCGACATACTCTCGATATATCGACGACGTTACGTAGAACACACGAGAGGAGCTCACAATGAGCCAACGCAACGATGGCCCCTACTGGGGTGAACCTGATGATGGGCGGCACCGCGGTCATGGACGGCGCCGCGATCGCTTCTCCTACGACGGCCCTGGCGGCTTTGGCCCGGGAGCCTTCGGCCCCGGCGGCGCCTTTGGTCCTGGTGGCGCTTTCGGCCCGTCCGGCCCGTTCGGCCCCGGCGGCCCGATGGGACCCAACGGCCCACTCGGGCCTGCTGGTCCGATGGGTCCGCGCAGCCGGGGACGCGGTCGCCGCGGCCACGTCCGGACCTCGATCCTGGCCCTGTTGGGTGAGGGTCCGCTGAACGGCTACCAGATCATGCAGACCCTGGGTGAGCGCACCGGCGGCGCCTGGCGGCCCAGCCCGGGGGCGGTCTACCCGGCGCTGAACCAGCTCGAAGATGAGGGCCTGATCGAGGCCTTCGACAACGAGGGCCAGAAGGCCTTCCGGCTCACCGAGGCCGGCCGCGAGGCCGCCAGCGAGGTGGAGACTCCCCCATGGGAGGTCGTCAACGAGGCCATCGCCGAGTGGAACCCCGGTCAGATCGGAGCGCTGTGGCAGGAGTACGCACGGCTGGCCGGTGCGGCCAAGGAGTTCACCCGCAATGCCAGCGTGGCCGAGATCGAGTCAGCGACCAAGGTGCTCGCCGAGGCCCGGCGCAAGCTGTACGCGCTGCTGGCCAGTGCGGACGACGTCCCGAACGGCGACGACCTGCGCTGAGAACACCACAAGCTGTGAGCTGGACGGCGACTACGCCGCACAACTCACAGCTTGTGTGCTGTTCAGGATCAGGCAGTGGCTGCGGGGGCCTTCGGGACGAAGTCCACGCCGGCCTCCTTGCGCTGCTTGGCGCTGATCGGTGCCGGAGCCGAGGTCAGCGGATCGAAACCGCCACCGGACTTCGGGAACGCGATCACGTCGCGGATCGTGTCGAAACCGCCCAGCAGCATGACCAGCCGGTCCAGGCCGAAGGCGATGCCGCCGTGCGGCGGGGCGCCGAAGGCGAAGGCGTCCAGCAGGAAGCCGAACTTCTCCTGCGCCTCCTCGGCGTCCAGACCCATCACGGTGAACACCCGCTCCTGGACGTCCCGGCGATGGATACGGATCGAGCCGCCACCCACCTCGTTGCCGTTGCAGATGAAGTCGTAGCCGTAGCTCAGCGCCGAGGCCGGATCGGTGTCGAAGGTGTCCATCGACTCCGGCTTGGGCGAGGTGAAGGCGTGGTGGACGGCGGTGTACTTGCCACCGGCCACGGCCACGTCACCGGACGCCTCGGCGTCCTCACGCAGCTTGAACATGGGGGCATCGACCACCCAGAGGAACGACCAGGCGCTCTCGTCGATCAGGCCGCACCGGCGGGCGATCTCCAGCCGGGTCGCGCCCAGCAGCTCCTGGGTCGCCTCACGGCGTCCGGCGCCGAAGAAGATGCAGTCGCCGGGCTGAGCGTCCATGGCGGCGGCCAGGCCGGCCCGCTCGGTCTCGGAGATGTTCTTGGCCACCGGGCCGCCGAGCTCACCGTTCTCGTCGATGGTCACGTAGGCCAGGCCCTTGGCGCCGCGCTGCTTGGCCCATTCCTGCCAGGCATCGAAGGTACGTCGCGGCTGCGAGCCGCCACCGGGCATCACCACACCGCCCACATACTCGGCCTGGAAGACCCGGAACGGAGTGTCGGCGAAGAAGCTGGTCAGCTCGCGAATCTTGTTGTCGAAGCGCAGATCGGGCTTGTCGGAGCCGTAGTTGTCCATGGCGTCCGCCCAGGTCATCCGCGGCAGCGGAGCGGGCAGCTCGACGCCGATCAGCGCCCAACAGGCCGCCATGACCTTCTCGGCGATGGCGATCACGTCGTCCTGATCGACGAAGCTCATCTCGATGTCGAGCTGAGTGAACTCCGGCTGCCGGTCGGCGCGGAAGTCCTCGTCCCGGTAGCAACGGGCGATCTGGTAGTAGCGCTCCATGCCGGCCACCATCAGCAGCTGCTTGAACAGCTGCGGGCTCTGCGGCAACGCGTACCACGAGCCCGGGTGCAGCCGAGCCGGCACCACGAAGTCGCGGGCGCCCTCGGGAGTCGAGTGGGTCAGGGTCGGGGTCTCGAGGTCGTAGAACTCGAGGCTGTCCAGCACGCCGCGGATCGCATGGGTCACTGCGGAGCGCAGCACCATGGCGTCGTGCATCCGCTGCCGGCGCAGGTCCAGGTAGCGGTACTTCAGCCGGGCGTCCTCGTTGACCGCACTGCGCTCGTCCAGCTGGAACGGCAGCGGGGCGGACGGGTTGAGCACCTCCAGCGAGCTGGCTGCAACCTCGACCTCACCAGTGGCCAGGTTCGGGTTCACGGTGTCGGCGGAACGCTGCTCGACCACGCCGGTGACGGCGATGCAGTACTCGTTGCGCAGGGCGTGGGCACCACTGGTCTCCAGGATGTCGTCGCGGACGACCACCTGGACGATCCCGCTGGCGTCGCGCAGGTCGAGGAAGGCCACCCCGCCGAGATCTCGGCGCTTGGCCACCCAACCGGCCAAAGTGACGGTGGTGCCGACCTGCTCAGTGCGCAGCGTTCCGGCCTGATGAGTGCGAATCACGAGTGCAATGTCCTTTCCAGGGCCTTCGACATCAGGCCGAGGGCGATTTTACGACCATTGGGCGCAGGTCGCCCGCCGGGGGCAGCCAGGCGTCCGGATCGGCCAGCGTCTGCTCACCGCTGCGGATGTCCTTCACCTCGTCGGTGGAAAACCAGACGAACGGAATCCCCCGCCGGTCTGCGTAACGAATCTGCTTGCCAAACTTGTCGGCCTTGGGAGCCACCTCGCAGGCGATCCCACGGGCCCGCAGCTTGGCGGCCGTGGCGATAGCGGCGCTACGGGTCTCCTCGGCGTCCACGGCCACCAGCACACAGCTGGGCACCGAACGGGACGCGGTCAGGACGCCCTTGCCGACCAGCGGGACCAGGATCCGGCTCACCCCGATGCTCAGGCCGACCCCGGGGTAGGTGGTCCGGCCATCACTGGCCAGGGAGTCGTAGCGACCGCCGGAGGAGATCGAGCCCATCGACTCGTAGCCGGCCATGGTGGTCTCGTAGACGGTGCCGGTGTAGTAATCCAGGCCGCGGGCGATCTTCAGGTCGGCGACCAGCCGTCCGGGAACCTGCCGGGATGCCTCGTCCACCACAGCGGCCAACAGCTCCAGGCCCGCACTGAGCAGCGGGTGCTCGACGCCGAGCGCCTCGACCTGATCGACGAAGCTGGCGTCCGCACTGCGGATGCCGGCCAGCGCCAGGCACTTGTCGGCGGCGGCCCGGCTCAGCCCGACCTCATTGACCAGCAACTCGGCGACCGCCTCGGGCCCGATCTTGTCCAGCTTGTCGACCCGCTGCAGCACGGCCAGGTGATCCTCCACCCCTAGCCCGCGGTAGAAACCCTCGGACAGCTGCCGGTTGTTGACACTCATGGTGGCTTGCGGCACCCCGAAGTCGACGTGCAGCTTCTCCAGCGCCTCCAAGGTGACCAGCGGCAACTCGACATCGTGGTGCGCGGCCAGGCTCTCGGCGCCGACGATGTCGATGTCAGCCTGGGTGAACTCGCGGTACCGGCCCTCCTGGGGGCGCTCGCCCCGCCAGGCCTTCTGAATCTGGTAGCGCCGGAAGGGGAACTGCAGGTGCCCGGCGTTCTCCAGCACGTAGCGGGCGAACGGGACGGTCAGGTCGAAGTGCAGGCCCAACTCGTCCGGAGCATCGGCGTCGGCATGCAGCCGGCGGACCACGAACACCTCCTTGTCGATCTCACCCTTGCGGGTGAGCTGCTCCATGGGCTCAACCGCCCGGGTCTCGATCGAGCCGAAGCCGTGCAGTTCGAAGGTGTCGGCCAGGCTGGCCAACACACGCTGCTCGACGATGCGACCGGCCGGGGTGAACTCGGGGAAGCCGGACAGGGGCTTGGGACGGGCCATCAGTTCCTCAGGAAATCGGGTTGCAGGCAGGGATTGTGAAGTCGCTCATTGGCGAGGCTGGTCTGCGGCCCGTGGCCGGGAAGCAGCGCAGTCCGATCCGGAAGCGTCAGCACCACCTCACGCAAGCTTCGCAGCATCGTCGGCTGGTCGCCACCGGGTAGGTCGGTGCGTCCCACCGATCCGGCGAAGACCACGTCTCCGGTGAAGGCGATCCGTTCGACGCCGGGATGCTCGTCGGTGGCCACCCACAGCAGGACGCTGCCCGCGGTGTGACCTGGCGCCGGCAGCACCTCGAACTCGAGCCCGGCCACCGCCAGCATGCCGTCCGGATAGGGCCGTACTTCTGCGGGTTCTGCCATGACCGCACCGATCAGGTTGCGGACCAGAGCCGCGCCACCCGGATCCAGACCCGCGGCCGGGTCGGCCAGCAGGTGCCGGTCGGAGGGGTGGATGTAGACCGGAATGCCGTAGCTATCGGCGACCTGGGCCGCGTCGGCCACGTGGTCGAAGTGGCCGTGAGTGGCCAGCACTGCGCTCGGCACCAGCCCGTGCTCGGCGACCAGCCGGGCGACCATGGCGGCCGCATCCTGGCCCGGATCGATGACCACGCATTCGGCCTTCTCAGCCGCCGCGATCAGGTAGCAGTTGGCCTGCCACGCGCCGCTCGGAAAGGATGCCAGGAACACGACGCGAAGCCTACCGCTGGTCCGGCTTTGGCAAGGTTGTCACAAACCCCTTCGGATCGGGCAAGATGAAGCCCATGAACTCCAGCGCTGGCCCGGCGGACTTCGGTCGCGTCGACCCCGATGGCACTGTGTACGTCCGTACCGCGGACGGCGAGCGTGCCGTTGGACAGATCCCTGACGTTTCCGCGGACGAGGCTCTGGCCTTCTACGTTCGCCGTTTCGAGGCGCTGGAGGTGGAGGTCGGCCTGCTCGAGGCCCGAATCGGCGGTGGTGCGTTATCCCCCGATGAAGCCAAGCACAGCGTCAACCAGGTGAAGGCTTCGGTGGCCGCAGCGAACGCCGTCGGTGACCTGGCGGGTCTGGCCGCTCGCCTGGAGGCACTGGCCCCGGCGATCGCCGAGCAGTCCGAGGCCCGCAAGGCCGAGCGCGCCAAGCAGCTGGAGGCCACCCGGGAGACCAAGGAGAAGATGGTCACCGAGGCCGAGACCTTGGCCCAGGGCAACGACTGGCGTGGCGGAGTGAACCGCTTCCGCTCGTTGCTGGACGAGTGGAAGGCGCTGCCCCGCATCGATCGGGCCACCGACGACGCTCTGTGGCATCGCTTCTCGGCGGCCCGCACCACCTACACCCGACGCCGCAAGGTGCAGTTCGCCGAGCAGTCGGCCAAGCGTGATCAGGCCAAGGCGGCCAAGGAGCAGATCATCGCCGAGGCTCGGCAGCTGGCCGACTCCACCGAGTGGGGACCGACTGCGGGGGCCTTCCGTGACCTCATGACCCGCTGGAAGGCGGCCGGCGCCGCCCCGCGCGATGTGGACGACGCTCTGTGGGCCGAGTTCCGGGCCATCCAGGACGGCTTCTTCAACAACCGCGCCTCCGTGCTCAGCGAGCAGGACGCCGAGTTCAAGGCAAACCTGGACGCCAAGCTGGCGCTCTTGGACGAGGCTGAGGCCACCTTGGTCCCGGTCACCGATCTGGCCGCCGGACGCGCCGGCTTCCGTTCCTTCCTGGAGAAGTACAACCAGTACGGACGGGTTCCCCGCGAGCAGGTGCGCACCCTCGATGCTCGGGTGAAGGCTCTCGAGGCCGCGGTTCGCCGCGCCGAAGAGGACGAGTGGCGCCGCACCGACCCTGAGGCACGGGCGCGCGCGGAAGACACCGTAGCCATGCTGGATGCCGAGATCGCCAAGCTCACCGAGAAGATCGCCAAGGCCGAGGCCCGCGGCGATGCGAAGGCCGCCGACAAGGCGCGGGAGTCGATCGCGACCTACACGACCTGGCTCGACCAGGCCAAGGCCACGCTGGCCGACTTCCAGGCCTGAGGCCTGATCAGTCCTTCAAGCGGTAGACGTCGTAGACCCCGGCCACCCGCCGGATGGCACTGATCAGGTGCCCGAGGTGGGTCAGGTCGGTGGTCTCGAAAGTGAACCGGAACTTGAAGGTGTGATCCTTGGTCGTGTTCAGGCTGGCCGACTGGATCGAGATGTGATGGTCGCCCATCACCTTGGTCACCTCGGCCAGCACCCCGGTGCGGTCAAGGCCCTCCACGTGCAGGGCCACCTGGAACGAACTCGATGAGGTCGGCGCCCAGGCCACCTCGACCACTCGCTCCGGCTGGGTGCGCAGGTTCTGGGCATTGGTGCAGTCGGTGCGGTGCACCGACACGCCGCTCTCTCGGGTGATGAAGCCCAAGATCGCATCGCCGGGGACCGGACGGCAGCACCGAGCCAGCTTCACCCACACGTTCGGATCGCCCTGGACGACCACGCCAGCCTCGTTGCCCGAGGCTCGTGCCCGCCGGACCCGGCCGAGCACCGTGGTGTCCTCGCCACCCAGCTCGGCAACCTCTTCGGCACCGCCTTCAGCGGCGATCAAGCGCTGGACGACTGCCTGCGGACTGATCGTGGACTCCCCCACGGCCGCATAGAGTCCGTCGATGTCGGCCACCCGGAAGTGCTCGACCAGCCCGGCCAGATGCTCGGGGGTGAGCAGCCGCTGCAGCGGAAGTCCGGCCCGGCGCAACTGTCGGGTGAGCATCTCGCGGCCGGTTTCCACCGACTCCTCGCGGCGCTCCCGCTGGAAGTACTGGCGGATCTTGCCGCGAGCCCGGGGACTCTTCACGAAGCCCAGCCAGTCCCGGCTGGGACCGGCATTGGACGCCTTCGAGGTGAGCACCTCAACGACGTCCCCGCTGGACAGCGCCGACTCCAGCGACACCAGGCGGTTGTTCACGCGGGCGCCGATGGTCCGGTGGCCGACCTCCGTGTGCACGGCGTAGGCGAAGTCGACCGGTGTCGCCCCTTGCGGGAGGCTGATCACATCACCCTTGGGGGTGAACACGAAGACCTCGTCGGTGGCGATCTCGAAACGCAGAGTGTCCAGGAACTCGGCCGGATCCTCGGTCTCGCGCTGCCACTGGCTGATCTGCTGCACCCAGTTGAGCTCGGTGCCGTCGACCTTGCCTTCCTTGTACTTCCAGTGGGCGGCCACACCGTACTCAGCCTGCCGGTGCATCTCGTGGGTGCGGATCTGCAGCTCCACCGGCTTGCCGCCCGGCCCCAGCACCGTCGTATGCAACGACTGGTAGAGGTTGAACTTCGGCATGGCGATGTAGTCCTTGAACCGGCCCGGCAGCGGGTTCCAGCGCGCGTGCAGTGTGCCCAGCGCGGCGTAGCAGTCCCGCTGGGTGTCGACCAGGATCCGCAGTCCGACCAGGTCGTAGATGTCGGCGAAGTCGCGTCCGCGGACCACCATCTTCTGGTAGATCGAGTAGTAGTGCTTCGGACGCCCGTAGACGGTCGCCTTCAGCCCGGCGTCGGCCAGGTCCGCCCGGACCTGCTCGGTCACCTGGCGCAGGTACTCCTCGCGCAGCGGGGCCCGGGTGGCCACCAGCTTCACGATCTCGTCGTAGATCTTGGGCTGCAAGGTGGCGAAGGCCAGATCCTCCAGCTCCCACTTGATCGCGTTCATGCCCAGCCGGTGGGCCAGCGGAGCGAAGATCTCCAGGGTGTCCCGGGCGATCGCCATCTGCTTGTCCTGGCGCAGATGGCCGAGGGTGCGCATGTTGTGCAGCCGGTCGGCCAGCTTGATCACCAGGACCCGAATGTCCCGGCTCATGGCCAGCACCATCTTGCGGATGGTCTCGGCCTTGGCCGACTCTCCGTAGGCGATCTTGTCCAGCTTGGTCACGCCGTCGACCATGGCGGCGATCTCTGGGCCGAAGTCGGCAGTCAGCTGCTCAACGGTGTAGGAGGTGTCCTCGACGGTGTCGTGCAGCAGCGCCGCACACAGAGTGGGCTCATTCATCCCCAGCTCGGCCAGGATGGTGGCCACCGCCAGCGGGTGGGTGATGTAGGCGTCCCCGCTCTTGCGGAGTTGGCCGGTGTGGTAGTGCTCAGCGGTCCGATAGGCCCGCTCGATCAGGGCGACGTCCGCCTTGGGGTGGTGGACGTGGACGATCCGGATCAGCGGATCCAGCACCGCGGCCGGCTGGTTGCGCTGTGAACCCAGCCGGGCCAGCGCCTGCCGCATGCGGGCGCGCGGCTGATCGGTGGTCAGGCGAGTCCTGGGCTCTCCAGGCAGCCCATCACCCTCACCGTAGGGACCATGGATGCCCTCCGCCGACACGCAATCCTCCGAGCCTGTAGCTGTGAGCTATCACTCTACCCGTGGGGCCCGCTGCTTCACCGCCTGCCGCACCACCACCACCTGATCACCGGCCTGCAAGGCATCCACCCCAGGCTCGTAGTAGCGACGCATGGTCCGATGCCGGATCACCGCCAGCACCTTCTCACCGGTCAGTTCGTCGGGCATCCGGCCGATGTCGTCGGCCTCGACCTGGCGCTGGACGACCTCCAGCCCGTCGCCGGTGGAGATCAGATCCTCGATCACCTGGCCGAGCTCCGGACTGATCGAGGACAGCCCCATCAGCCGACCGACGGCATCGGAGGAGGTGACCACGGCGTCCGCCCCGGACTGTCGAATCAGCGGAACGTTGTCGGAGTCGCGCACGGCCACCACCACGTGGGCGGCCCGGTTCAGCTGCCGGACGGTGAGGGTGGCCAGGATCGCGGTGTCGTCCCTGCCGACGGTGATGATCACTTCGCGGGCCTTGGGCAGCTCGGCGCGATGCAGCAGTTCCCGGGCGGTGGCATCGCCGTCGAAAGCGGCCAGGCCGGCCCGGTTCGCCGCGGCGACTGCCAGCGGGTCGGAGTCGATCACGACGATCCGGTCCGCGGTCAGCCCGCCACGCAGGAGCGTCTGAACCGCGCTCTGCCCGGTGGTGCCGAATCCGATCACGACAGTGTGGTTGCGCATGGTCTTCCTCCAGCGGGAGTCAGCCAACGCCCGCCGGCCCTCGTTGGCAAGCACCTCGACAGTGGTGCCGACCAACAAGACCAGGAAGGCGATCCGGATGGGAGTGACGATCACGGTGTTGATCAGCCGAGCATGATCGGCCACCGGGGTGATATCGCCGTACCCGGTGGTGGTCATGGTGACCGTCGCGTAGTACAGCGCGTCCAGGAACGACACGCCATCGCCACCGGCATGGTCGACGTAGGCGTCCCGATCCACATACACGATCAGGGTCAGTACCAGCAGCAGCCCCAGAGCCAGGAACAGCCGCCAGACCAGCTCCCCGGTAGCGCTGCGGCGCCGAGCCGGCAGCCGCACCTGGGCAAGACCCACCCAGGGTGCCCGCGATCTTCCGAACCGCGCCCGGGGTGCGTCCATCACACCGTGATGACGGCCGTCGTGTTGTCGATTCCGAGTCCGGCCAGGTGCTCGCGGCCGCCCAGGAAGCTCAGCTCGAGCAGCACCGACACCGCCACCAGCTCGGCACCGAGTCGGTTCACCAGCGCCGCAGTGGCACCGATGGTTCCACCGGTGGCCAGCACGTCGTCGATCACCAGCACCTTGGCTCCGGGCAGGATGGCATCGGTGTGGACGGCCAGGGTCTCGTCCCCGTACTCAAGGGAGAAGGTCTGGGTGTACACATCGCCGGGCAACTTGCCGGGCTTGCGGACCGGGACGAAGCCGGCGCCCAGCTCGAGAGCGACCGGACCGGCGAAGATGAAGCCGCGGGCCTCCATGCCGACCACCACGTCGATCCCGGCCGGCGCGGACGCCGCCAGTTCGCTGATCGCCGCCCGATAGCCGGCCGCCGAGGCGAGCAGCGGGGTGATGTCCTTGAACAGCACCCCCGGCTTCGGGAAGTCGGGAATGTCCCGGATCAGCGAGGAGATCAGCGCCTTGTTGGCAGCGTTCATCACTACTTCTTCCGCTGGCTGCGCGGCTGCTTGGCCCGCTGATTACGGACGCCGGAGTCCAGACGATCGGCCGCCACCAGACCCAGCTTCTCCGGGTCGGTGGTCGGAGCCACGGTGCCGGGCACGGCCACGGCCACCTTGCGCGACTTGGTGGGGTTCTTCTCCACTCCGCGAGAGGCGCGACGCTCCAGCCGCTGCCGATGCTCGACCATGTCAGGATCAGCTTCGCGCATCTGGGCCAGCAACGGCGTCGCGATGAAGATCGACGAGTAGGCACCGGCGATCATGCCGACGAACAGAGCCAGGCCCAGGTCCTCCAGCGGACCGCCACCGAGGTAGAACACGCCGGCCGTGAGCAGCGCCGCCACCGGCAGCACGCCGATGATCGTGGTGTTCACCGAGCGGACCAGCACCTGGTTCAGAGCGGTGTTGGACAGCTGCGAGTAGGTGAACCGGGAGTTGGTGATGTCCCGGGTGTTCTCGCGGATCTTGTCGAAGACCACCACCGTGTCGTACAGCGAGTAACCCAGGATGGTCAGCACGCCGATCATGGTGGCCGGAGTGACCGTGAACCCGACGAGGGCGTACACGCCCACGGTGATCACCAGGTCGTGCACCAGGGCAACGATGGCCGAGACGCTCATCTTGAAGTCTCGGAAGTAGACCCAGATCAGCACCATCACCAAGGCCAAGAAGACCACCAGAGCGATCAACGCCTGGGTGGTGATCTGCTGCCCCCACGAGGCGCCGATCAGCGAGTAGGCGACCTCCTCGGGCTGCAGGCCGCCGACCTTGGCGATCGCACCCTTGACCTTGGTCACTTCTTCGCCAGTCAGGGCCAGCGTCTGCACCCGCACCTGGTTGTCGCCGACGGTGGTGACGTTCACCTCGTTGGCGTCGGAGAGGCCCAGCGACACCACGGCGTTGCGGACGTCCGGAACCGTGGTCGCGGTGACCTTGATCGGCGCCTGGAAGACCGAACCGCCCTGGAACTCGATGCCCCAGTTCAGACCGCGGACGCCCAGCGCCAGGAAGGCGA
Source organism: Propionicimonas paludicola (assembly GCF_002563675.1). Taxonomy (NCBI): domain Bacteria; kingdom Bacillati; phylum Actinomycetota; class Actinomycetes; order Propionibacteriales; family Nocardioidaceae; genus Propionicimonas; species Propionicimonas paludicola. Next base: position 1,382,195 of record NZ_PDJC01000001.1, read on the forward strand.
TGGCCAACGCGATGGCCGAGATGATGTACCAACGGTTCCGCTTGGCCACGAAGTCGTAGGAGACCTCACCGGTGTACAGCTTGTGGGCGAGGCCGGCCTTGCGGACCGGGCTCGCGAGCGCCTCGTCCGGCTCCACCGGAGTCTGCTGATCGGTCATCGGGTCTCCCCTCCAACAGTCGCCACGGACTTACGCCGTGAGTTGTGCAATGGCGGGTTGGTCGCACCCATGTGCTCGGCCTCGAAGCCCGAGAAGCGATGTCCCTCACCGAAGAACTTGGTCTTGCCGAGCAGCGTCATCAACGGCTTGGTGAAGCAGAACACCACCACGATGTCGATCAGCGTGGTCAGACCCAGCGTGAACGCGAAGCCCTTCACCGCACCGATGGCCAGGATGAACAAGACCAGCGCCGACAGCAGCGAAACCGAGTCGGCGGCCAGAATCGTCTTGCGGGAGCGAACCCAGCCGGTCTCGATGGCGGTGCGCAGACTGCGCCCCTCTCGCACTTCATCTCGTATTCGTTCGAAGTAGATGATGAACGAGTCCGCGGTCACACCGATGGCCACGATCGCACCGGCCACACCGGGCAGGTTCAACGCGAAGCCCATGGCTTGGCCCAGCAGGACCATCGACGACCAGGTCAGCAATGCCGCCACCACAAGGGACATCGACACCACCACTGCCAGACCTCGGTAGTACAGGATGCTGTACAGCAGCACCAGGCCCAGGCCGATCAGGCCGGCGATGATGCCGGCGTGCAGCTGGTCGATACCGAGCTTGGCCGACACGTTCTCCACGCTGGACAGGTCGAAGGTCAGCGGCAGCGCACCGTAGGAGAGCACCGTGGCCAGATCGCTGGCGCTCTTCTGGGTGAAGTTGCCCGAGATCGAGGCCCGACCACCCGCGATGGCGCCCTTGGTCACCTCCGGAGAGGAGATGACCTTTCCGTCCAGGACGATGCCGAACTGGTTCTTCGGGCTCGACTGACCGTTCAGGTACTTGGTCACCTGGAAGAACTGATCGGCTGCGGTCGGGTTGAACTGCAACTCGACCTCCCAGCTGACCGAGTTCTGCGGGACGCCGGCGGTGGCCCGAGAGACGTCCGAGCCCTTGATCAGCGCCGGGCCCAGCAGGTACTTGTAGGTGCCGGACTGATCACAGGCGATCAGCGGCTCGGTGGTGACGTCCGGGAACGGGTCGCCACACTTGAAGGCCGCGAAGTCGGCGTTGTCCCGATCGCTGGGCGTCCAGGCGAGCAGGTCGGTCAGACTCTTGGTCTGGCCGCCGGCCGGCTCAGCAGTCGGCCGCGGGCTGGCCACCGGAGTGGGCAGTGCGGGCAACGGACGCCGGTTGGTCGACTCGGTGGCCTGCGGGCTCGGCGATGAGCTCGGTGACGTCGCCGGCGAAGCGGACGTGGTCGGAGTGCCCGAGGCACTCGGCGTCGCCTCGCCACCGGGGTTGATGCTGCCGGTCGGCGAAGCGTCTGCGGCGTAAACCATCCGGAAGTACAGCTGAGCGGTCTGGCCGACGAGCTTGAGCAAGTCGTCCTTCTGGACGTTCGGCGCGGTGACGATGATCTGAGTCTCGCCGGAGGTGGTCACCTCGGTCTCGCCGACGCCATTGGCGTCCACGCGCTGCTGCAGGATGGTCCGGGCCAACTCCAGGCTCTTCGGATCGACCCGGCCGTCGCCGGTGGAGTTCTTCGCGGTCAGCGTGATGGTGGTGCCACCGCGCAGGTCCAGGCCGAGTTTGGGGGCCCAGGCATTCGTTACCGCCATGATGGTGAACATCCCGCCGATTACCAGCGCGAGAATCACCAGCGTGCGTAGCGAGTGACTGTGGTGCTTGCTAGTTGCCACTGTGTACCTTGTCAGCTCAGTTCTGGTCAGCCGTGGGGACGTCGTCGGTGACGTCCGGCTCTGCGTTGTCCTCATTGTCATCGGCATACTCGAACTCGTCGTCCACCGACTGCATGCTGATCGCGCCCTTGACGACGGTCATTTCGACTCCGGGCGAAATCTCGATGATCGCCTGCTTCTCACCCAAGTGCTTGATGGTGCCGACGATCCCAGAGATGGTCATAACCCGCACGCCCGGGGCCAGGGTCTCCATGTGAGCCTTCTGCTCCTTGGCCCGCTTCTGCTGCGGCCGAATGATCATGAAGTAGAAGCCTGCGAACATCAGCACGATCAGGCCGATCATGGTCGGATCTGGCATCACAAAGTCCTTACCGCTCGATGGGGGCCGGCGGCCAAAGCCAGCCGAGGTAGAAGCCTAGCGCTCCGACCAGCCAAGTCACATCCGACGCCAGCGCAGCTCAGCTGTCCGGTTCATCGAAAAGCTCCAGCTGCCCGGCACCGGTTCTCGCCTGCCGCGGTGGGGTCAGCCCGAGATGTTGCCAGGCCCGGGGGGTGGCCACCCGTCCGCGCGGCGTCCGCATCAAGAACCCCTCGCGGACCAGGAACGGCTCGGCGACCTCTTCGATGGTCTCGGGTTCCTCGGCCACGGCCAGGGCCAAGGTGGTCAGGCCGACCGGACCGCCACCGAAGCTGCGGCACAACGCATCCAGCACCCCGCGGTCGAGCCGGTCCAGGCCGAGCGGATCCACTTCGTAGAGCTCCAGCGCCGCGCGGGCGATCCGCTCGGTGAGAGTTCCGTCGGAGTGCACCTGGGCATAGTCCCGGACCCGGCGCAGTAGCCGATTCGCGATTCGAGGCGTCCCCCGCGAGCGGGAGGCGATCTCGATGGCGGCAGCCCGCTCCAGCCGAATGCCCAGGACGCCGGACGAGCGCACCAGGATCTCCTCTAGATCGGCACTGGCGTAGAAGTCGAGCTGCGCGGTGAACCCGAACCGATCCCGCAGCGGACCGGGCAGCAGCCCGGCTCGAGTGGTCGCCCCGACCAGCGTGAATCGCGGAATCTCCAGCGGAATGGCGGTGGCCCCGGGCCCCTTGCCGACGACCACGTCGACTCGGAAGTCCTCCATGGCCAGATAGAGCATCTCCTCGGCCGGACGCGACATCCGATGGATCTCGTCGAGGAAGAAGACTTCACCCTCGGTCAATCCGGACAGGATGGCGGCCAGGTCGCCGGCGTGTTGAATCGCCGGACCCGACGAGATTCGAATCGAGGCACCCAGCTCGGCCGCGATGATCATGGCCAGAGTGGTCTTGCCCAGGCCGGGCGGCCCGGACAGCAGTACGTGATCGGGAACCGTCCCCCGCTGCCGGGCGGCCGCGAGGACCAGGCCCAGCTGGTCGCTGACCCGCTGCTGGCCACGGAAGTCCGCCAGCGCGGAAGGACGCAGCGCGGACTCGGCGGCGCGCTCGTCGGAGTGGATGTTGGGGTCGAGCGGGTCGAGCTCGGAATCGTGGGCCACGGAGGTCACTTTGCCAGGGTTCGCAGCGCGGCTCGCAGCAGCACCGAAACCGGCGTGTCCGGATCGGCCTCGACCAGCCCGGATACCTGGTCACAAGCGGCCTCGGCGTCTCGGGTCGAGTAGCCGAGCCCTTCCAGCGCACCGCACACCTGGTCTCGCCAGTCGCCGGGCAACTCACTGAGCCCGCGGGTGGGGCCGGCACCCAAGAGGCCAGTCACCTTGTCCTTGAGTTCGAGCACCAGCTTGGCCGCACCCTTGGCGCCGATTCCGGGCACCTTGGTGATGGCCGCGGTGTTGCCGGCGTTCACCGCCCGGGCGAAATCGGACGGAGTGAACACCGAGACCACGGCCAGTGCGATCCGCGGACCGATCCCGGAGGCGGTCTGGACGAGTTCGAAGCAGTCCCGCTCCTCCGCTTCGGCGAAGCCGTACAAGGTCAGCGAGTCCTCCCGGACCACCAGCGAGGTGTGCAGTCGGATCGACTCCCCCGGCCGGGCTCCGGCAGCGGTGGCCGGGGTGCACAGCACCTTCAGGCCGAGTCCGCTGAGTTCGACCACCACCCAGGTGCCGCCGACGGCGACCACCCGTCCGCTCAGTTGCGCGATCATGCGCTGGCCCTCCCCTGACGCGCCACCGCGGCGGCGATCCGATCATTGGCCGCACCCCGCCACAGATGACAGATGGCCAAGGCCACGGCATCGGCAGCGTCCGCCGGCTTGGGGGCCGCCTCGAGCCGCAGCAGCCGGGCCACCATGGCACCGACCTGGGCCTTGTCGGCTCGGCCCGAGCCGGTGATCGCGGCCTTGACCTCGGTCGGGGTATGGGTGTGCACCGGCAAGCCGGCCCGCGCCGCCACCAACATGGCCAGTCCGGCGGCCTGGGCCGTCCCGATCACCGAGAGCACGTTCTGGTCGGCGAACACCCGCTCCACGGCGACGACGTCGGGAGCATGCTCATCGACCCACTGGGTCAGTCCGGCTTCGATTCGAAGCAGCCGCTGCGGAAGCTCCAAGTCAGAGGGCGTGGTGATCACTCCGACCGCGACCAAGCGCGGGGCTCGGCCTGGTCCACCTTCGACCACACCGACTCCGCACCTGGTCAGCCCAGGGTCGACGCCAAGTACCCGCATCAGCAGCCATCCGAACGCATGTTCGAAGACTAGCCCGGACCACCCACGGTGGCCGGGCTGCCACGCCGGGCTCAGTCGGCTAGTTGCTCGCCGATCTCGTCGGGCACGTCCTCGTTGCTGTAGACGTTCTGCACGTCGTCGAGGTCCTCGATCGCGTCCAGCAGCTTGAACAGCTTCTCGGCGGTCTCGACCGAGTCGATGGCCTGGCCGTACTGCGGCATGAACTGGACTTCGGCCGACTCGTAGTCGTAGCCGGCAGCCTGGACGGCCTTGCGCACCTCGACCAGGACGCTCGGGTCACTGATCACCTTGAACACCTCGCCGTCGTCGGTGACGTCCTCCGGGCCGGCGTCCAGGGTCGCCTCGAGCAGGTCGTCCTCGGTCAGCGTCTTGCCGCCCTGGGACTTGGCGACCTCGACCACGCCCTTGCGGTCGAAGATCCGCGACACCGAGCCGACATCGGCCATGGTGCCGCCGTTGCGGGTCACGGCAACCTTCACGTCGGCAGCGGAACGGTTCCGGTTGTCGGTCAGGCACTCGATGAGGATCGACACCCCGGCCGGGCCGTAGGCCTCATAGGTGATCTCGATGTAGTCCACGGACTCGCCGCCGACGCCACCGCCACGCTTGACCGCGCGATCGATGTTGTCCACGGGCACCGAGTTCTTGCGCGCCTTCTGGATGGCGTCGTACAGGGTCGGGTTGCCAGAGGGGTCGGGGCCACCGGTCCGGGCCGCAACCTCGATGTTCTTGACCAGCTTGGCAAAGAGCTTGCCGCGCTTGGCATCGATGGCAGCCTTCTTGTGCTTGGTGGTGGCCCACTTGGAGTGACCGCTCATGTACATCCCGTCCGTCGTCGCAGGTGCATTTTGCGCGCCCTAGTCTAGGCCACCTACTCTCGCCTGCATGAGCGAGCCTCTGCATGGCGAGTACAAGGTCCCCGGCGGGAAGCTGGTGGCGGTCGATCTTGCGGTCTCCGAGGAGCGAATCAGCCAGGTGCATGTCCATGGCGACTTCTTCCTCGACCCCGATGAGGCGCTCGAGGTGATCAACTCCTCGCTACTGGGCACACCGGTGACCGCACCGCCGTCCGAGCTGGCTCGCCGGGTGCAGGACGCACTGGATCAGGCTCGGATCGAGGCAACTCTGCCGGCCCCAGTGACCATGGCCGGCTTCGATGCCCACGCGATCGCCATGGCCGTCCGTCGGGCGCTCGGCAAGGCCAGCAGCTGGGCCGACCACGAGATCAGCTTCCTGGACCCCGGTCCGCTGCCGCCGGTGATGCATGCCGCCCTGGACGAGGTGCTCGGCCGCGAGCTCGCCGCCGGACGACGCGGCCCGACCTTCCGATTCTGGGAGTGGCAGGACCCGGCCGTCGTGATCGGCTCGTTCCAGTCGCTGCACAATGAGGTCGACCAGGAGGCGGCCGCCGCGCTCGGCATTCAGGTGGTCCGGCGGATCTCCGGCGGCGGTGCCATGTTCATGGAGGCCGGCAACTGCATCACCTTCTCCCTGGTCGTCCCCGAGACTCTGGTGGACGGGATGAGCTACGAGGCCTCTTACGCCTTCCTCGATCAGTGGGTGCTGACCGCACTGGCCAAGGTGGGCGTCCAGGCTCACTACGCCGGGCTCAACGACATCGCCTCCGATGCCGGCAAGCTGGCCGGAGCTGCCCAGAAGCGCTTCGTGGGTGGTGCCGTGTTGCACCACGTGACCATGGCCTACGACATCGACGCCGACAAGATGCTGCAGGTGCTGCGGATCGGCCGGGAAAAGCTGTCTGACAAGGGCACCAAGAGCGCCAACAAGCGGGTCGACCCGGTCCGCTCACAGACTCACTTGGCCCGCGCAGAGGTAATCGCCTCGTTCACCGAGACCTTCCGTGAGCTCTACCGAGTGCAGGACTCCGCCCTCACCGCCGACGAACTGGCCAAGGCCACCGACCTCGTCCGGACCAAGTTCGGCACCCCGGAGTGGACCGCCCGGGTCCCCTGATCACTCAGCCGGCCGCGCCCTGCCACAGGTAGGGCGTGGTGGTGGTGATCGCCCGCAGCCCGGCCCGCTCCATGATCGGACGGCTGTACGGGGTGCATTCGGCGTAGATCAGCTCACAGCCGGCCGCGGCGGCCGACTGAGCCCGGGCCGCGGTCAGGGTCCGGTAGATGCCCCGGCCCCGCCAGCCCGGCGCGGTGGCGCCGCCGAAGAGCCCGGCCACCGGGGGCTCCAGGTCCACCCGTCCCGCGCAGATCGCCCGGTCGCCGTCGGCCACCAGCCACAGCTGCATGGTCTCGGGCCGCTCGGTCAGGATGGCGATGGTGCGCTCCTGACGATCCGGGCCGGAGCGCTCGAAGACGGCGTCGTGCAACCGGGCCACAGCCGCCACGTCCTCGGCCAGACTGACCGGGCCGGCCCCGGCCTGGCGCAGCTGCAGCGGGGCCGGGAGTTCGCCGGGAGCCGCCAGCATGGCCGGCTCGCCGATCATCACCACCTCGACCGGGTCCGGGGCGAAGCCGGCCGCCCGCAGGGCGGGATCCAGCTCGGGGAGGTCGTCGTGGCCGCGGGTCTTCCATTCGAACTCGGTGATGCCGCGCTCGGTGAACCAGCCGGTCGATGCTGCGATCAGCTCAGCCAGGTTCACCCCGGCAAGTTCGTGGCCCTGGTAGCTGACCATTCCGTAGCCGCCGAAGTCGGCCAACCAGAGTGGTCCCACCTGCGCATGCCCAGCGGCGCCGGCCACCTCGCGTTGCCCGCGGAGCAGCCGGTCATGCGCGGCCAGCAGGCGCAGCCCGTCAGGGTCACTGACCAGCGACATCGAGGGCTTCCTCGAGAGTGAAGTTGCCCACGTACAGAGCCGTGCCGATGATCGCGCCCTCGACGCCCAGCGGAACCAGTTCGCGCAGCGCGCGCAGGTCGTCCAGCTGGGAGATGCCGCCGCTGGCCACCACCTTGGCGTCGGTGCGTGCACACACCTCGCTGAGCAGTTCCAGGTTCGGCCCGCTGAGCATGCCGTCGCTGGCCACATCGGTCACCACATAGCGAGTGCAGCCGGCTGCGTTGAGCCGCTCCAGGGTTGGCCACAGCTCGCCGCCTTCGCGGGTCCAGCCGCGCGCGGCCAGCCGGGTGCCGCGGACGTCCAGGCCGATGGCGATGCGATCCCCGTACTCGGCGATGATGGCATCGCACCAGTCCGGGTTCTCCAGCGCCGCCGTGCCGATGTTCACCCGGCGGCAGCCAGTACTCAGCGCCCGGGTCAGTGAGGCGTCGTCCCGGATGCCCCCGGACAGCTCGACCTTCAGCTCGAGCTCGCTGATGATCCCGGCCAGAAGCTCGGCATTGCTGCCCCGGCCGAAGGCCGCGTCCAGGTCGACCAGGTGCAGCCATTCCGCGCCGGCGTCCTGCCAACGCTTCGCGGCCGCCAGCGGGTCGCCGAAGACCTTCTCACTTCCGGCGACACCTTGGACCAGCTGAACCGCCTGGCCGCCTTGGACATCGACGGCCGGCAACAGTTCAAGCTTCATGGGTCTCCTTCAGGGTGTTCAGCCAGTTGCGCAGCAGCCGTCCCCCGGCCGCCCCGGACTTCTCGGGGTGGAACTGCGTGCTCCACAGCGGCCCGTACTCCACGGCCGCCACGAATCGGTCTCCGCCATGCTCGGTGTAGCTGGGCAGGGCCTGATCGGGCCATCCCTGGGTGCTGCGCACGCCGAAGGAATGGACGAAGTAGAACCGCTCGTCCTCAATGTCGGCGAACATCCGGCTGCCGGCGGCCGCCGTGACCGTGTTCCAGCCCATGTGCGGCAACGGACGTGCCTCCAGTTCGGCGACCACGCCCGGCAACACGCCCAGCCCGGCCGCCTGGCTGCCGTGCTCGACGCCGGCGGCAAACATGACCTGATGACCCACGCAGATGCCCAGCACCGGACGTGCGGCGGCCAGCCGCTCGGCGACGATGCGTCCACCGTCGACGGCCAGTAGCCCGTCCATGCAGGCCGCGAAGGCTCCCACACCGGGCACCACCAGGCCGTCTGCGTCAAGACAAGTCGCCGGATCGGCGGTGAGCACCACATCGGCGCCGGCAGCAGCCAGCGCCCGGGTGGCCGAGTGCAGGTTCCCCGAGCCGTAGTCCAGGACCGCGACCAGCGGGCCTCCAGCGGTCACAGGCTGCCCTTGGTGGAGGGGACGATCCCTTCGATCCTCGGATCGAAGGCGACCGCATCCCGCAACGCCCGGGCCAACGCCTTGAACTGGGCCTCGACGATGTGGTGCGGGTCGCGTCCAGCCAACACCCGCAGGTGCAGGGTGATCCCCGCGTTCACCGCGAAGGACTCCATGACGTGCCGGGTCATCGACCCGGCGTACTTCACGCCGGTGCCGCCGATCAGCGCGTACTGCTGACCTTCCGGCTCGCCGGTGTGCACCACATAGGCGCGTCCGGCCAGGTCGACCACGGCCTGGGCCAGCGCCTCGTCCAGCGGCACGGTGGCGTCGCCGTAGCGACGGATCCCGGCCTTGTCGCCGAGGGCCTCGGCGAACGCCTGGCCGAGCACGATGGCGGTGTCCTCGATGCTGTGGTGGCCGTCGATGTGCAGATCTCCGGTGGTCGCGATCTCCAGGTCGATCAGGGAGTGCCGGGCCAGCGCGGTCAGCATGTGGTCGTAGAAACCGACCCCGGTGCTCACCGACGCGGTGCCGGTCCCGTCCAGGTTCAGGCTGACCCGTACCTCGGACTCGCTGGTCCGACGCTCACGGACAGCCGTTCGCGCACTCATCGAATCTCCTCAATCACGTCGGTCAGAGCTTGGTAGAACTGGGCCATCTCGGCCGGGGTGCCCACCGAGACCCGCAAGTAACCGGCCGGTCCGGTTTCGCGCACCAGCACGCCGCGGTCCAACAACCGCTGCCAGACATCATGCCGGTCGGCGAAGCGTCCGAACAGGCAGAAGTTCGCGTCGGAGTCGATCACCTCGACTCCCAGTTGAGGCAGCCGAAGCAGCAACTCGTCGCGAGTGGCGCGCAGTTCGTCCACTTTGGCCAGCATCTCGGTGGCATGGGCCAGCGCCACCCGGGCCAGCGCCTGGGTCTGGGCCGACAGGTGGTACGGCAGCCGGACGATCCGGCACGCGTCCACGATCGCCGGGGCCGCGGCCAGATAGCCGACCCGTCCGCCGGCTAGGGCGAAGGCCTTGCTCATGGTCCGGCTCACCACCAGATTGCCAAACCGCGGCAACAGAGTCAGAGCAGTCTGCTCGGGGTGCCGGGCGAACTCCTGGTAGGCCTCATCGACCACCACGATGGCCTCGGTGCCGGCCAGGATCTTCTCGATCTCGGCCAGCGGTGTGGTGGTGCCGGTGGGGTTGTTCGGGGTGGTGATGATCACCACCGACGGCTGATGCTCCGCGATGGCGGCCAGTGCGTCGTCCGCCGCGACCGTGAAGTCGTCGCGCCGCGGCACCACGACGTACTCGCTGTGGGTGTTGCGGGCGTACTCCGGGTACATCGAGTAGGTGGGCGCGAAGGTCAGCACCGTGCGTCCGGGTCCGGCGAAGGCTCCCAGCAGGTGGGTCATCACCTCGTTGGAGCCATTGGCCGCCCACAGGTTCGCAGCACTGAGTCCATGGCCCAGGTAGCCGGCCAGGTCGGCGCGCAAACCGAGCGCTTCACGATCGGGGTACCGATCGATCTGGGCCGCGGCAGCGGCCACCGCGTCCGCCATGTCGGCGATGATGGCCGGCGAGGGCGGGTACGGGTTCTCGTTCACGTTCAGCCGCACCGGGACGTCCAGCTGCGGGGCGCCGTATGGCTCCTCCCCAACCAGCTCCGGACGCAACGGCAGCTCGGCCAGGCTCACCTGTGGCTTCATGGCTGGCGCCGAACGGTGACCGCCGCCCCGTGGGCAGGCAGATCCTCGGCCGCGGCGAAGGTCTCCACCACCCCGGCCACCTCCAGCAGCGCCTCGCGGGAGTAGTCGATGACGTGAACCTGCTTGCGGAAGCTGTGCACGTTCAGCCCGGACGAGTGGCAGGCGCAGCCGGCCGTCGGCAGCACGTGGGTGGATCCGGCGGTGTAGTCGCCCAGCGACACCGGGGAGAAGCTGCCCACGAAGATCGCCCCGGCATTGTGAATCCGGGCCGCCACTGCCGCGGCATCAGCGGTCTGGATCTCCAGGTGCTCGGCCGCGTAGGCGTCCACCACGGCGATCCCCTGCTCCAGATCGGAGACCAGCACCACGGCCGACTGCGGCCCGGTCAGCGCCGTCCGCACTCGCTCGAGGTGGCGGGTGGCAGCCACCTGCGGCTCCAGTTCGGCGCGGACCGCTTCGGCCAGCGCCGGCGAGGTGGTGACCAGCACGCTGGCCGCCAGCGGGTCATGCTCGGCCTGAGAGATCAGATCGGCGGCCACGAAGACCGGGTTCGCAGTCTCGTCGGCCAGGATGGCGATCTCGGTCGGTCCGGCCTCGGAGTCGATGCCGATCCGTCCGCGCAACAGCCGTTTGGCCGCGACCACGTAGATGTTTCCCGGGCCGGTGACCAGGTCCACGGCGGCGCACACACCGTCCACGCCGTAGGCGAACATGGCGATGGCCTGAGCCCCGCCGACGGCATAGACCTCGTCCACGCCGAGCAGAGCGCACACAGCCAGAATGTTCGGGTGCGGCAGACCGCCGAACTCGGCCTGCGGCGGGCTGGCCACCGCGATCGAACCCACCCCGGCCACCTGAGCCGGCACCACATTCATCAGCACGCTGGACGCCAACGGCGCCAGTCCACCGGGGACGTACAGGCCCACCCGTCCGACTGGGACCAGCCGCTGCTCGACGATCGCTCCGGGGGCAAGCTCGACCCGCACCGGATCATGAGCGGCCTCCGCCTCGGCAACCCGACGCCGCCGCTCGATGGCCACCTCGAAAGCCGACCTGACCTCGGGTTCGAGGTCGTCCAGGGCCTGGCTCAGCGCCTCCGGTGGCACTCGGAAGCTCGGCGGAACCACATGGTCGAAGCGCTCCGAGAACTCGGCCAGGGCCGCGGCGCCACGCTCGGCCACGGCATCGATGATCGGCTGCACAACGAGTGCGGCCGCAGCGACGTCGAAGCCGGCCCGGGGCACCACGGCGCGGTAATCGGCAACACTGACTCCGCGTAGGTCGATGGTTCTGAGCACAACCGGATTCTATGGGGTGTGCCCGGACCGGGTCCGCCCCGGCGTCCGTTCCTGGGCACCCTTGCCGACGCCCCCGGCGCCGAGTGATTGACTGGGCCACATGTTCATCGGCCTCGGCACCGCTGCCAACGTCGCCACCATCGTGCTGGGCTCCGGACTCGGGGTGCTGGCCGGGCACCGGCTCAATGAACGAACCCGGACCCTGGTCACCCAAGTACTCGGCCTGTTCACCATGGTCACCGGCGCGTCATCGATCGCCTCCGGCCTGTCCGATGCTCTCACCGCGGAGGTCGGCTCGTTGGCCCGGCCACTGGTCATCCTGGCTGCGCTGCTGATCGGCGGCATCATCGGTTCGCTGCTGGGGATCGAGGACCGCCTGGACGCCGGGGTCAACCGGCTGCACCAGCGCTTCTCCCCCGACGGCGAGGACGGCCGCTTCGTCGAGGGCGCGGTGACCGCCACCTTGGTGTTCTGCATCGGACCGCTGGCCATCCTCGGCGCGCTCTCCGACGGACTGGGCCACGGCCCCGACCAACTGCTGGTCAAGGCAGTGATGGACGGGTTCGCCGCGATCGCGTTCGCTTCGACCTTCGGGATCGGAGTGATGGTCTCGGTGCTCCCATTGGCGCTCTATCAAGGGCTGCTGACCCTGCTCGGCTTTGCTCTGGGCAACTTCCTGCCAGCCGCCCAGGTGGATGCTCTGGGCGCCACCGGCGGAGTGATGCTGCTCGGGCTCGGCTTCCGGCTGGCTGGGATCAAGCAGATCCCGATCGGCGACCTGCTGCCGGCGCTGGTGCTGGCTCCGGTGCTGGTCGCGGTGGTGGGGGCGTTCGTCTGATGCCGGCCGCCACTCCCGCCCTTGAGGTACTGGTCCAGGCCGGGATCGCTCACGTCGTCCACCCGTACGAGCATGATCCGGACGTGATCAACTACGGAGCCGAGGCCGCTGCGGCCCTCGGCATGGACCCGGAGCGGCTGTTCAAGACCCTGGTGATCGATCTGGGGGCCACCCGCCCCGAGCTAGCCGTGGCCGTGGTGCCGGTGGCCACTCAGCTGGACCTGAAGCACTTCGCCCAGGTGATGGGCGCCAAGCGGGCTGCGATGGCCGACAAGGCCCTGGTCACCCGGAGCACCGGCTACCTGCTTGGCGGGGTCTCCCCGCTGGGCCAGAAGACGCCGCTGCCCACGGTGATCGATGAGACCGCGCAGCTGTGGGACACCATCCTGGTCTCGGCCGGACGCCGTGGACTGCAGGTAGAACTGGCCCCCGACGATCTGGCCGCGGCCTGCGCGGCCCGCTTCGCCGATATCGCCCGCTGATCCCTCAGCTGAGCGCCAGGGCCGCGGCGACCGCAGCTTTCCCGCGCGCCAGCGCACCCTGCTGGGCTTCCGCCTCGCGGGCGTCCAATGCGGCCAGCAGCTCCGGGGTCAGCCCCGGCCAGCCCTGCCCTTGCAGCCAATGCAGTTCGGCCCGGGTGACCACCGCATCCTGCACCACCCCCAGGGCTTCGGTGACCTGCTCCCACGCCACCCGCTGCTGGTCGTAGCCGGGCAGCGCCGACACCAGCACCTCGGCCCCATACCGGGCGGCCTTGGCCGCCTTGCGGACGCCGTGCCATGCCTGCTCGTCGCTGCTCTGCAGGGCGGCGGCCTGCTCGGTCCGGACCGCGGCCACCGCCGATCGCCAGCTCTTCGCCAGCACCGCGGACGGCTCCCGCTCTGCTCGCGGGGAGAGCGCCTCACTGCTCAACAGTCCCTCGATGCCGACCAGGATCGCGGCCACCCGAGACCGATCAAGGCTCTCCTCCAGCGTCGCCAGCCGGGCGCGCAGGACCGACTCGCGGTAGCCCTCAACAAGGGGGGCAGCGGCAGGGTCACAGTCCGCGATCCCTGCGGCGAGCCGATCGGCGACCACTTCGGCGTCCCGGGCCGGGCTCAGCTGCAGGCCCAGCCAACGCAGTTCAGCGCGGAGCCGTCCGCGAGCGCCGGCGGCGAACACCGAGCCGAAGGTGCCCAGCACGCTGCGCAACCGCCGACAGGCGACCCGACCGTCATGGGCGTCTCCCCCGGGCAAGCCGGACGGATCCCGATACCAGTGCTGCAGGACGCCCAACTGGCCGGCCAGATAGGCCTGCACGACCTGACCCGCGGTAGCCGGAGCGGACGCAGTCGGCGCGGCCCCCAGTGCCCGGGCGATCTTAGCCACGTCGGTGGCCCGGACGATGCCAGCCGCAGCCAGGATCGCCTCCAGCTCATCGAGGAGGGCCAGCTGACCGGCGGCGAGCTCGAGCTCGGCCTCCCGCCAGTGGTCGCGATGCCCGGCGGCGTCGGAGTACACCTCATCGATGCACAACCGAGCCAGCACCGCATGATCGGCACCGAGCAGGTCCTGCTCCTGCCGGAAGGTGTGCAAGGTGGCCACCGGCACCAGCGGTTGCCCGCCGAGCCGCTGGCTGACCTCCTCCCAGAAACCGGGCGGAACCAGGCCGGGGGCGTCAGGATCGATCGGCAGCTGCTGCTCGACGCGATGGTCGGCATCCTGACCCGGCGCCTTGAGGTGCCAGCCGTCGTCCCGGCCGCCGGTGCGGCGCCGGATCACCAGACGCTCGGCGCGCAGCCGCTGATCCGGAGTGTCGTAGTAGGTCGCAACCAGTTGATAGTTGTTGATCGGCCCCTCGATCAAGGTGCCGGCCAGCGAGGGAAGACTCTGGTCGAGGCCGAGGGCGTACTTGCGCTCGATCTCCAGTTCGACCACGGGCCTCACTCGGTCTCGCTCTCCGCGGTGACGACACCCCGCTCGTCGGCGCTGTCCGCGGTCACCACACCGCGCTCGTCCACACTCTCCGGCTCGGCGGGCTGCACCAGGGTCGGTTGCGTGGACCGCGGCTTGCGGTGATGCTCCTCATCGTCGGGTCCCAGCGACGAGATCAGCAGCACCGGGGTGACCGCGGCGAACGCCCACACGGCCAGCGCCGACCAGGAGTGCAGCTCCAGGGACATCCGGACCAGGTCGCCGGGACTGGCTGCCGCCAGCCGATCATTGAAGTTGCCCGGTCCCACCAGCTGACCGACCTGCCAGCAGACCAGACCGGCCATCAAGCCGGCGCCGATCGCCAGCAGCGGGGTCGGCCAGCCGAGCGGACGGAACCACTTCCAGGCGACCAGGCCCAGTCCGACCCCGATCAGAGTCCCGACGATCACGAACCACGCGTCGCCACCGACGATCTCGGTCAGTCCACGTTCGGTCATGGTGCCCGAGCCGTCGGCTCCCACCAGATAGGCCGGCAGCTTCACCACTGCGGCCCAGAACACCCCGCCCAGAGCGCCAACCACGATGGACAGCCCGACCAGGATCGCAATCCAGGGCAGCACCCGTGCCGGACTGTCGTCAGGCAGGCGCGGAACTGTCGAGGTGGTGTCGGTGGTCACGCTGGAAGCCTAGGCGCTCGGGCGCACGCCCGCACTACGGGCGCACCGGTCGAGACCTGCTCAGCCGGCCACACAGGACGGCCCCAGCAGTGCCTTCAGGTCGGCCATCAGCGGGCGGGACGGGGCCACCCTCAGCCCGTCGTCCAGCCGCCAGATCTTGGCGCCATTGGTGGTGGAGACGAGTTTGACTCGCACCTCGGTCGGGCCCGGGTGCGCGCGCAGCACCTGTCGCAGCTGCTCGACGACGGCCGGAGTGCAGCGGACGGCCGGCAGCTGAATCACCAGCGGCCCCGACGGCCCCTCCGAGACGTCCGGGAAGGTCACCTCCTGGCCGGTCAGTTCCAGGCTGTCGTCCTTGGTCCGCACCCGGCCCTTGATCCGCACCACCACATCGCTGGCCAGGCCGGAGGCGACCGTGGCGTAGACCTTGGGGAACAGCAGCACCTCGACCGCCGACTCCAGGTCCTCGACGGTCACGATCGCCCACAGGTCGCCGTTCTTGGTCTGCTTGCGGACCACCTGGGTGATCATCCCGGCGATGGTGATCATCCCGTCGCGCGGCCCGTCGTCGGCGCGCAGCTGGCCGATCGACAGATCGCGCTGGGCAACCAGAATGTGCTCCAGGCCCTGCAACGGGTGGTCGCTGACGTACAGACCGAGCATTTCCCGCTCGAAGCCCAGCCGGACCCGCTTGTCCCACTCGGGAAGGTCGGGCACCGGGGAGGCGCTGACCTGGTCCGCACTGCCGGCATCCCCGAACAGGTCGTCTTGGCCGTTGGCCTGGTTGCGCTTGAGGTCGATCACCTCGTCGACGCGACGTTCGAAGCACTCCATCAGCGAGCGCCGGGTGTGCCCCATCGAGTCGAAGGCGCCGGCCTTGATCAGCGACTCGATGACCCGCTTGTTGCAGACCACCAGCGGCACCTGGTCGAGGAAGGCGTTGAAGTTGCCGGCCTTGCCGAACTCGGTGCGAGCCTCGACGACGCCCTTCACCACGTTGTCGCCGACATTGCGGACCGCGGCCAGTCCGTAGCGGACGTCCACGCCCACCGGGGTGAACATGCCTTCGGACTCGTTGACATCCGGCGGAAGCACCCGGATCCCCATCCGGCGGGACTCACCCAGATAGAGCGCGGTCTTGTCCTTGTCGGACTTCACCGACTCGAGCAGGGCGGCCATGAACTCGGCCGGGTAGTTCGCCTTGAGGTAGGCCGTCCAGTACGAGATCACCCCGTAGGCGGCCGAGTGGGCCTTGTTGAAGGCGTAGGCCGCGAACGGAACCATGATCTCCCACAGCGTGGAGATCGCCGCGTCGGAGAAGCCGTTGGCCTTCATGCCGGTGCTGAACGGCTTGAACTCGGCCTCCAGGACTTCCTTCTTCTTCTTGCCCATGGCCCGGCGCAGCAGGTCGGCCTGGCCCAGGCTGTAGCCGGCCACCCGCTGAGCGATCTGCTGGATCTGCTCCTGGTAGACGATCAGGCCGTAGGTCATGTCCAGGATGTCGGCCAGCGGCTCGGCCAGCTCGGGGTGAATCGGCTCGACCTTCTGCCGTCCGGTCTTACGCAGCGCGTAGTTGGTGTGGCTGTCGGCACCCATCGGTCCGGGCCGGTAGAGCGCGATGGTTGCCGAAATGTCTTCGAAGTTGTCCGGGCGCATCATCTTCAGCAGCGACCGCAGCCCGCCGCCGTCCAGCTGGAACACCCCCAGGGTCTCCCCCGAGCCGAGCAGTTCGTAGGTGGCCGGGTCGGTCATGTCCCGGCGCAGCGCGTCCAGGTCCAGATCGATGCCGCGGTTGATCTTCACATTGCGCACCGCGTCGTCCAGGATGGTCAGGTTGCGCAGACCCAGGAAGTCCATCTTGACCAGGCCGAGCGCCTCACAGCTCGGGTAGTCGAACTGCGTGATGATCTGGCCGTCCTGCTCCCGCTTCATCACCGGGATCACGTCCATCAACGGCACGCTGGACATGATCACGCCGGCCGCGTGGACGCCCCACTGCCGCTTCAGGCCTTCGATGCCGCGGGCCGTGTCGACCACCAGCTTCGCCTCGGGCTCGGACTCGTAGAGCTCACGGAACTCGGTGCCTTCGCCGTAGCGCTCATTCTGCGGATCGAACACGTAGGGAAGCGGCAGATCCTTGCCCTGCACCGGGGCCGGGTAGGCCTTGGTGAGCTTCTCCCCCATCGAGAACGGCATGCCCAGCACCCGTCCGGCGTCCTTGATGGCCTGCTTGGCCTTGATGGTGCCGTAAGTGACGATCTGGCAGACCCGGTCGTCGCCGTACTTCTCGGTGACGTAGCGGATCACCTCGCCGCGACGGCGATCGTCGAAGTCGACGTCGAAGTCGGGCATCGAGGGACGTTCCGGGTTCAGGAACCGCTCGAAGATCAGGCCGTGCGGGACCGGATCCAGGTCGGTGATGCCCATGGCGTACGCGCACATCGAACCGGCACCCGAGCCACGGCCCGGTCCGACCCGGATCCCGTTGCGCTTGGCCCAGTTGATGAAGTCGGCCACCACCAGGAAGTAGCCGGCGTAGCCCTTTCCGAGGATGACCTCCTCCTCGTACTCGGCCTGCTTGATGGCGTACTCGGGAACCTGGCCGCGATAGCGCTTGTCCAGCCCGGTTCGGACCTCCTTCATGAACCAGGAGGTCTCGGTCTCGCCGTCCGGAACCGGGAACTGCGGCATGTAGGTGCCGGTGCCCTCTTCGAAGTGCGTCTGGCACCGCTCAGCAATTGCCAAGGTGCTGTCGCAGGCCTCCGGAAGGTCGGCGAACAGTGCCCGCATCTCCTCCGGCGACTTCAGGTAGTAGCCGTCACCGTCGAACTTGAACCGGTTCGGGGTGTCCTTGTTGGACCCGGCCGACACGCACAGCAGAGTGTCGTGGTCCTCGGAGTCGCTGGCGTGGACGTAGTGCAGGTCATTGGTCGCCACCAGCGGCAGGTGCAGGTCCTTGGCCAGCTTGAGCAGGTCGGACCGGACCCGGGTCTCGATGTCCAGGCCGTGATCCATGAGTTCGACGTAGAAGTTCTCGGCGCCAAAGATGTCGCGGAACTCCGCGGCCGAGGCGAGCGCCTCCTTGTACTGGCCCAACCGCAGGTAGGTCTGCACTTCCCCGGACGGGCAGCCGGTGGTGGCGATCAGGCCCTTGGCGTAGCGGTGCAGCAGCTCCCGGTCAGCGCGCGGCTTGTAGAAGAAGCCCTCCAGCGAACTCAGTGAGCTCAGCCGGAACAGGTTGTGCATGCCCTCGCTGCTTTCGGCCCACATCGTCATGTGGGTGTAGGCGCCCTTGGAGGCGACATCGTCGCCGGTGCCGTCGCCGAACTGGACGCGCTTGCGCTCGCTGCGATGGGTCTTCGGAGTGAGGTAGGCCTCCAGCCCGATGATCGGCTTCACCGGCGAGTTCTTGGCCACCTTGTAGAACTCGTAGGCACCGAACAGGTTCCCGTGGTCGGTCACAGCGAGGGCCGGCATGCCGAGTTGATCGGCCCGCCCTACCAGATCCTTGAGTCGTGCCGCACCGTCCAGCATCGAGTACTCCGAGTGGCAATGCAGATGCACGAAATCGGCCGTCACGCTGACCGAGCCTCCGAACTGTGGAAGTGACAGATAACCCGCTGGGGGAAGTCAGCGAGTACTCACCCTAACTCGGACCGAGGCGCTTCCCGGCCATCGACTCACCCTGCATGTTTCGCGCTGAGCAGATCGGACAATGCCGTCATCGTGCGCAGGTTCCGGGCAGTCCCGGTGGCCGGGGCGAGAGCGTCGATCAGACCGGCCGCAAGCCGGGACCGGGCCTGGCCGTCCGGGAAGATCGCGTACAGATCGCAGCCACTCTCGGCCAGCGCGAACCGCTCGTCGCCAATGCGCAGCGCGGCCAAGCGGGCCACGGCCGGCTCTGGCACGGCCCGATCGCAGCAGGCGATGACGGTCCGAGCTGGATCCCCTTCTGGGTAGGGCTGGCCGGCCAGCAGGGTGGCCAGCCGGGCACCGTCGCGGATCACGACGTCCACGTCCAGCCCGAAGCGCTCCCGCAACAGCCCGGACAGCTGTGCGGCCACCTCGGGATCGCTGCCGGGAGCCTGGAACACCAGGTTCCCCGACTGCAGGTAGGTGGCCACCCCGGTCCAGCCGAGCGCGACCACGGCCTGGCGAAGCTCGGCCATCGCAACGCGGCGATGGCGGGCCAGGTTGATCCCGCGCAGGAGAGCCAGCCGAGCCATGTTCAGGCCCCGCTCGGCAGCCACAGCCGGTAGGGCCCGTCCTGGCCGGCGGCCCGCCACAGCGACGAGCCATCCAAGGCCTTGACCAGGGGAATCTCGCCCAGCGAGGTGTCCAGTACCACGCAGGTAGTCCCGGTGGGCACCAACTCCGGCGCCGTCCCCTCGAGGTAGGCATGCTGCAGCAGCGTGCGCTCGCGGCCGTAGTAGTCGGCCCGACCGTCGATCCACACCTTCACATCGGGACGCAGCAGGATGACCGGGCCGGCCAGACCGGCGTCGCTGTAGAGCCGACAGCCGGACGGCAACTGGGCCACCAGGGACGCCTCGGCGGGCAGTGAGTGGTTCGCGCCGAGCAGCAGCGCCGCCGGTGTCAGCACGACTGCCGTCAGCCATAGCACGATCCGCCACAGCCGTCCGGTCGTGTACTCCCACCAGCGGGACGCGGCCGCGTGGGCCCAGCGGACACGAACCCGATCAACGAGGGCCGTCACCCCGACGGCCAACACCGGCGCCAGAGTCAGCAGACCGATACCGAGGAATCGAACTGCGCTGAGCCCGAGCAGCGACGACGGGACCCCGATTACGGCCAAGGCCAGCAGACCACCGAAGGCCAGGTCACGCGGTCCCCGTAGCCAGCGGCGCAGCAGCCAGCCGACCACGGTGACGGCAGCCACCGCCGCGATCACGGCCATAGCCACCAGCTCTGCCGGCATCCCCTGGGTGAACGGGGTCGACCACTCCAGGATCACTCCTTGGCAGGCCCGCTGGACCGCGGCCGTCCGCTCGAGCCCTGCGGCCAGTCCATATGGCGAGAGCAATGGTCCCAGCCCCCAGCCGACCAGGCCGGCCACGCTGAGTGCGGCCTTCACCGATCGCCTCAGCGGAGCGAAGAACCAGACGACCAGCCAGACCACGCCCATCCCGGGGCCGATCAGCAGGAAGGAGAGGTGCACCCAGTTGCCCAGCGTGGACAAGCCGAGAGCCAGGGCCAAGATCGCGGCTAGGTTCACCGGCCAGGCCAGACGGCCGGCCGGGCCGTCGGCCCAGGCAAGAGCGGCCCACACACCGAGCAGAATCAACAGCTGCACAGCCAGCGTGGCCCGCGGAGACAGCATGGCCAGCGTGGCGGAGAACACCGCCAGCAGTCCGGCCAGGGTGGGCAGTGGACGTCCGCCGAGCCGCAGAGCCAGTCTTTCGGCCAGCAGGAAGTAGCCGACCATGGTGGCCAGGGTGACCGCGAACAGCCCCCAGAACCCCGCAACCGAGTAGCCCGCGCCCAGCAGTGTGTCCCATAGCGGCGAGTTCTGGTACCAGTCCCCGCCCACCGGAGCCCAGCTCCAGCTGTCCGGACGTGCCAACGGCTGCCCCGACAGGTTCTCCAGCCCGGCCCGAACCTGCCAGTACGGGTCACGTTCTTTGAACCTCGCGGACCTGGCGATCGCAAAGCCCACCAACCAGAGGGTCACCAGGAGGCGATCCCAGCGCGGCGTGGCGATCCCCTGCAGGGCCTGGCGCACCCGACGCATCGGCTTCCCTCCTTGGACGGCAGGCCGATTCTAGAGCTAAACCGCTAGTGGACGTTCGGTCGGCAGGATCGGCTTGGGCAGCCGGGACTCACGCTGGTTCAGGAAGGCGTCCACACCGTTCGCGCAGGAGCGCCCCTCGGCGATCGCCCACACGATCAGTGACTGGCCGCGTCCGGCGTCGCCGGCCACGAAGACCCGGTCGACGCTGGTGGCGTAGTTCTCGTCCCGAGCGATATTGCCGCGCGGGTCGAGTTCCACCCCCAGTTGCTCCACCACGCCGTCCCGCTGCGGACCGGTGAAGCCCATGGCCAGCAGGACCAGCTGGGCCGGCAGCTCGCGGGTGGTTCCCTCGACCGTCTCCAGACGACCCTCGACGAAGCGCACCTCGTTGAGTTCCAGGCCGCTGACGTTGCCGGCCTCGTCGCCCAGGAAGCGCTGAGTGGACACCGAGTAGAGCCGCTCGCCGCCCTCCTCATGCGCAGAGGAGATCCGGTAGACCATCGGGTAGGTCGGCCACGGCTGTCCGGACGGCCGACCCTGCGGCGGTACCGGCATGATCTCCAGCTGGGTGACCGAGCGGGCTCCCTGCCGGATGGACGTGCCCAAGCAGTCGGCACCGGTGTCGCCACCGCCGATGATCACCACGTCCTTGCCGGTGGCCACGATCTGGTCGGCCACCTCCTGGCCCACGGCGACCCGATTGGCCTGCGGCAGGAACTCCATGGCCTGGTGGATGCCGGCCAGTTCGCGGCCGGGCACCGGAAGATCACGGGCCACGGTCGAGCCGATGGCCAACACCACCGAGTCGAAACGCTCCAGCAGCTGCTCGCCGGTGATGTCGACGCCGATGTTCACGCCGGTCTTGAAGACCGTCCCCTCCAGCACCATCTGCTTCAGGCGCCGGTCGAGGACCTTCTTTTCCATCTTGAACTCGGGGATCCCGTAGCGCATCAGGCCACCGACGGCGTCGGCTCGCTCGTAGACGACCACGGTGTGGCCGGCCCGGGACAGCTGCTGGGCGGCGGCCAGTCCGGCCGGACCGGAGCCGATCACAGCCACGGTTTTGCCGGTGTGCCAGGCGGCCGGCTGAGCCACCACCCGACGGTCCCCCCAGGCGCGGTCGATGATCGAGACCTCGACGTTCTTGATGGTCACCGGCTCACGGTTGATCCCGACCACACAGGCGGTCTCACACGGGGCCGGGCAGAGCCGTCCGGTGAACTCGGGGAAGTTGTTGGTGGCGTGCAGCCGCTCCAACGCTCCAGCCCAGTCGTCGCGCCAGATCAGGTCGTTCCACTCCGGGATCAAGTTGCCCAGCGGGCAGCCGGAGTGACAGAACGGGATGCCACAGTCCATGCAGCGCCCGGCCTGTCGGCTGATGATCGGCAGCACGGCCGTCCCCGGGGTACCCGGGTAGACCTCGTTCCAGTCACCGACCCGCTCGTCGACCGGACGACGCTCGGCAACCTGCCTCGGCGTGGTGATGAATCCTCTGGGATCAGCCATGGGACGCCTCCATCATCAGCTTCACGGTGGTCTCCTCGTCCAGTCCGGCCGCTTCGGCCTCGGCCCGGGCCTTCAGTACTCGGGCGTAGTCACGCGGCACCAAGGTGGTGAACCGCCCGCGCAGTTGCTCGGGATCGAGCTCCAGCAGCGCCTTGGCCACCGCCGAGTCGGTCTCCTCACAGTGCTTGGTCAGCAGTGCCCGTACCCGCTCCAGATGCTCATCGCTCAGCGGCTGCGCGTCGACAAGCTCGGCATTCAGGCGCTCCGGCACCAGGTCCATCACCCAGGCCACCCCACCCGACATGCCGGCTGCGATGTTGCGTCCGGTCGCGCCCAGGATCAGCGCCTCACCGCCGGTCATGTACTCACAGGCGTGGTCGCCCACCCCCTCGACCACCGCGGTGGCTCCGGAGTTGCGGACGCAGAACCGCTCGCCCACCTGGCCACGAATGAACAGCTCGCCGCTGGTGGCGCCGTAGCCGATCACGTTTCCGGCGATGATCTGCTCCTCGGCCCGGAACGGCGCGTTGCCGTGCGGACGCAGGATCAGCCGTCCACCGGACAGGCCCTTGCCGAAGTAGTCGTTGCTGTCGCCAACCAGGCGCAGCGTGACCCCCTTGGGCAGGAAGGCGCCGAAGCTCTGCCCGGCCGTGCCGCGCAGGGTCAGGTCGATGGTGTTCTCCGGCAGCCCCACGCCCTCGGTGGCCTTGGTCACGTAGTGGCCGAGCAGGGTGCCGACGGTGCGGTCGACATTGCGAACGGTCAGTTCGGCCCGGACCAGCTCTCCGTTGGTCAGCGCCGGCTGAGCCATCTCGATCAGCTGGACGTCCAGCTTGTCGTCCAGCCCGTGATCCTGGACGGAGGTCCGATGCAGGGCTGCGCCGGCCGGCAGCTCGACCTGGTGCAGCACCGGGGCCAGATCCAGCCCCTTGGCCTTCCAGTGATCGACGGCCGACTTCGTCTTCAGCGCCTCGACGTGGCCGACGGCCTCTTCGATGGAGCGGAAGCCCAACTCGGCGAGCAGTTCGCGGACCTCCTCGGCGATGAACTGGAAGAAGTTCACGATGTAGTCGGCATGGCCGGAGTACTTCGCGCGCAGATCCGGGTTCTGGGTGGCAACCCCGACCGGGCAGGTGTCCAGGTGACAGACCCGCATCATCACGCAGCCGGAAACCACCAGCGGGGCCGTGGCGAAGCCGAACTCCTCTGCACCCAGCAGAGCGGCGATCACCACGTCACGTCCGGTCTTCAGCTGGCCGTCGGCCTGCACCACGATCCGGTCCCGCAGCCCGTTGAGCAGCAGGGTCTGCTGGGTTTCGGCAAGGCCGAGTTCCCAGGGACCACCGGCGTGCTTGATCGAGGTCAGCGGTGCCGCGCCGGTGCCGCCGTCATGGCCGGAGACCAGCACCACATCGGCCTTGGCCTTGCAGACACCGGCCGCGACCGTCCCGACGCCGACTTCGGCGACCAGCTTCACGTGCACTCGAGCCGCCGGGTTGGCGCACTTCAGGTCGTGGATCAGCTGCTTGAGATCCTCGATCGAGTAGATGTCGTGATGCGGCGGCGGCGAGATCAGACCGACCCCCGGCGTGGAGTGCCGGGTCTTGGCCACCCACGGGTAGACCTTCTGGCCGGGCAGCTGGCCGCCCTCACCGGGCTTGGCGCCTTGGGCCATCTTGATCTGAATGTCGTCGGCATTGGTCAGGTAGTCGCTGGTCACGCCGAACCGGCCGGACGCCACCTGCTTGATGGCGCTGCGCCGAGCCGGGTCGTGCAGCCGCTCGGGATCCTCGCCGCCCTCGCCGGTATTGGACTTCGCACCCAGCCGGTTCATGGCGATGGCCAGGGTCTCGTGCGCCTCGCGGCTGATCGAGCCGTAGCTCATCGCGCCGGTGGAGAACCGCTTGACGATCTCGCTGACCGGCTCGACCTCGTTGATCGGGACCGGAGTCCGGTTCGAGTCGAACTCGAGCAGCCCGCGCAGGGTCATCAGTCGCTTGGACTGATCGTTCACCCGCGCCGTGTACTGCTTGAAGATGTCGTAGCGGCCCTGCCGGGTGGAGTGCTGCAGCCGGAAGATGGTCTCCGGATCGAACAGGTGCGGCTCGCCCTCGCGGCGCCACTTGTACTCCCCGCCTCCGGACAGCGTCCGGTGCGGCAGCGGAATGCCGTCCGGCGGGTAGGCCCGAGCGTGCCGCTTGGCGACCTCTTCGGCGATCTCGTCCAAGCCGATCCCCTCGACCCGGCTGGTGGTGCCGGTGAAGTAGGACTCGATCAGCTCGCTGGACAGGCCGAGCGCTTCGAAGATCTGGGCACCGGTGTAGGAGGCGATGGTGGAGACGCCCATCTTGGACATCACCTTCAGCACGCCCTTGCCCAGCGCCTTGCGGACGTTGTAGACCGCCTTGTCCGGATCGACGTTGACCAGCCACTCGCGGCGGGCCAGGTCCTCGGCGGACTCGAAGGCCAGGTAGGGGTTCACCGCTGCCGCTCCGTAGCCGATCAGCAGGGCAACGTGATGCACCTCGCGGACGTCACCGGCCTCGACGATCAGGCCCACCTGGGTGCGGGTCTTCTCCCGTACCAAGTGGTGGTGGATCGCCGCGGTGAGCAGCAGCGACGGGATCGGCGCCAGGTCGGCGTTGGAGTGCCGATCGGACAAGATGATGGTCCGTGCGCCCTGGGCGATGGCCTCGCTGACCGCGGTGCACAGCTCCTCCAGCCGCGCCTTGAGCGCGGCGCCGCCGCCCTCGACCGGGTACAGGCCACGCACCACATGGGTGTCGTAGGCCGGCATCGAACCGTCCCGGTTGATCCGGACCAGCTTGGCCAGCTGATCGGAGTCCAGGATCGGGTAGCCGATCACGATCTGCCGACAGGAGTCGGGCCCGGGGGCCAGCAGGTTGCCTTCCGGACCGAAGGTCGCCGACAGCGAGGTGACCAGCTCTTCGCGAATCGCGTCCAACGGCGGGTTGGTCACCTGTGCGAAGAGCTGAGCGAAGTAATCGAAGAGCAACCGCGGACGGTCCGAGAGGACGGCCACCGGCGCGTCATTGCCCATCGAGCCGATCGGCTCGGCACCGGTGTTCGCCATCGGCGCCACGATCATCCGCAGCTCTTCGTGGCTGTAGCCGAAGACCTGCTGACGCCGGGTCACCGAGGCGTGGCTGTGGACGACGTGCTGCTGCTCGGGAAGATCGTTCAGGTCCACCCGACCCTCGGCCAGCCACTCGGCGTACGGCTCGGCAGCGGCCAGCTTGGCCTTGATCTCGTCGTCGTCGATCAGGCGATGGCTGGACAGGTCGACCAGCAGCATCTTGCCGGGCTTCATCCGGCCCTTCTGGACGACGTGGGCCGGATCCAGGTCGAGCACGCCGGCCTCGGAGGCGAAGACCACCAGGCCGTCGTCGGTCACCCAGAACCGTCCCGGACGCAGTCCGTTGCGGTCCAGCACGGCGCCGATCAGGGTGCCGTCGGTGAAGGTCACCGATGCCGGCCCGTCCCAGGGCTCCATCAGCGAGGAGTGGAACGAGTAGAAGTCGCGCCGCGCCTGGTCCATCTCGGTGTGGTTCTCCCAGGCCTCCGGGATCATCATCAGCACCGCATGCGGCAGCGAGCGTCCGCCCAGGTGCAGCAGCTCGAGGACCTCGTCGAAGGAGGCCGAGTCCGAACCACCGGGAGTGCAAATCGGGAACACCCGAGACAGGTCACCGGGGATCACGTCGGTGGCCAGCAGCGCCTCACGGGCTCGCATCCAGTTGCGGTTGCCCTTGACTGTGTTGATCTCGCCGTTGTGGGCCATCAGCCGGTAGGGGTGAGCCAGCTCCCAGGCCGGGAAAGTGTTGGTGGAGAACCGGGAGTGGACCAGCGCCAGGGCGCTCTCCATCCGCTCGTCCAGCAGGTCGGGAAAGACCTCGGCCAGCTGCTGGGTGGTCAGCATCCCCTTGTAGACCGTGGTCCGGCCGGAAAGCGAGGCGAAGTACACCCCGGCCTCGCCGCGGGCCCGCTGGCGCAGCGGGTAGACCGCCCGATCCAGTTCGATCCCGCTGTCGAGGTTCACCGTGGAGACGAAGAACTGCTCGAAATGCGGCATGTTCTCCCGCGAGATCGGGCTCAGCGTGGAGTCGTCGGTGGGCACCTCCCGCCAGCCGTTGATCACCAGCCGCTCTTCGGTGGCCATGAACTCGATGGTGCGCTTGGCCGAGGCCCGCTTGGCCGGGTCGGTGGGCAGGAATGCCATCCCCACCGCGTACTGTCCCGGCGCCGGCAGGTCGAAGTCGACCACCTCGCGGAAGAACCGGTCCGGCACCTGGAGCAGCATTCCGGCACCGTCACCGGCTGCCGGATCGGCGCCGGTGGCGCCGCGGTGGTCCAGATTCTCCAGGGCGATCAAGCCCTTGGCGATGATGTCGTGGCTGGCCTCCCCGCCCAGCCGCGCGACGAAGGCGACGCCACACGCGTCGTGTTCGAAGGCGGGATCGTAGAGTCCCTCGGCGGGTCGGTGAGGCATCGACACCTGCGCCATATGTGTTCTCCCATCTACGCCAAGCGTGGGGCTCGCGCCAGCCGGCCAGAGCCCAGTCGGCGATGCACGTTCGGACGGCGAGCCTACCTGAACGGGTGGCCGATGCCGCGATTGTCTACTAGGTGGCCGAGCCGCCCGCAGCCGATAGCCGCGGTCACAGACTACTCTCCTAGTCGGAGCCGGGTTTCTGGTCTGTCTCAGCGGCCGGTGGGGTGGCCTTAGCGGGCTCGGCCTCAGCCTCAGTGTCCACCAGGAGAGACGAATTCGTCTCGGAAAGTGGATCAACGTCGGTCTCCCGGCCCGGACGAAGCCGCACCAGCAGGACCAGCGCCACGATCCCGGCCAGGCAGATCAGCAGAGCCACCGCGGCATTGAAGCGCAGCGGCCCGAAGATGTCGTAGGAGTAGTCGGTGCGCAGCGACTCGGTGAAGATCCGTCCGAATCCGTACAGGGCCACGTAGAGAGCGAACACCTTGCCCCGACCCAGCCGGAACCTGCGGTCGGCCCAGAGCAGGACCCCGGCGACCAGCAGGTTCCACAGCGATTCATAGAGGAATGTCGGGTGGAAGGTGGAGTAGTTCTCCAGGCCGGGCACCCGATGCGCCGGATCGATCTCCAGGCCCCAGGGCAAGGTGGTGGGCAGGCCGTACAACTCCTGGTTGAACCAGTTGCCGAACCGGCCCAGCGCCTGGCCAACCGCGATCCCCGGGGCCAGCGCGTCGGCCAATGCCGTGAAGGACACCTTCTGCCGACGAGCCACCAGGAAGGCGGCCAGGGCGCCGAAGCCGATCGCGCCGTAAATGGCGATACCGCCCTCCCAGATCGCCCACCAATGCTGGTCGGCGGTCGGGCCGAAGTAGTCCCCCAGATGCGTCATCACGTGATAGAAGCGCGCTCCGAGAATCCCCACCGGGATCGCCCAGAGCAGGATCGTCTCGAAGCTCTCGGTGGAGCCGCCCCGGGCCTGCCATCGGCGGGAGCCGATCGCCCAGGCCGCGGCGATGCCTGCCAACAGGCACAGCGCATAGATGTGGATCGTCACCGGACCCAGCTGGAAGTAGCTGATCGACGGGCTAGGAATGAACGCGATCACCACGACAGCCTCACTTTCGGGTCAGGGACGTCGCCGCACTCCGGCGGTCAAGTCGGCCAGGACGGCGCGCAGCCCACTGAAGTCGTCGGGCCGTCCCGCCTTCTCGGCCGCGAGCAGCGGCTTGATGAAGGCCGAGCCCACGATCACAGCGTCGGCATAGCCGACCACATCCGCGGCCTGGTCGCCGGTGGACACGCCGAGGCCCACCCCCACCGGAGTGCCCGGAGCCAGCTCCCGGATCCGGGCCACCAGTTCGGGGGCCGCACTCGGGCTGGACGTCCGGGTGCCGGTCACGCCCATCACCGAGGTTGCGTAGACCCAGCCGCGGCAGGCGGCCACCGTGGAACGGATCCGCTCGTCGGTCGAAGACGGGGAGACCAGGAAGATCCGGTCCAGCTCATGGTTCTCCGACGCGGCCAGCCAGTCCTCGGCCTCGTCCGGGATCAGATCCGGGGTGATCAGGCCGGAGCCGCCGGCATTGGCCAGGTCGCGGGCGAAGGCGTCCGCACCGTAGCGATCGACCAGGTTCCAGTAGGTCATCACCACCGCCGGCGTGCCGGTCTCCCGGACGGCTTCCACCGCGGCGAAGACATCGCTGGTGTGCACCCCGCGCTCCAGCGCCTTGGTGCCGGCCTGCTGGATCACCGGGCCATCCATGATCGGGTCGGAGTAGGGCAAGCCGATCTCGACCAGATCCACTCCCGGGCCGTCGCCGCCGACCCCGCACAGCGCACGCAGCGCGTCCAACGAGCCGGCCACACTCGGATAGCCGACCGGAAGGTAGCCGACCAGCGCTCCCCTGCCCTCAGCTGACGCGGCGCTGAAGGCCGCGCTCGAACTCAGCGTCATGCCACGCCTCCGGTGTACAGATCGGGATGCCCAGGCAGACCGAAGTACGTGATCGCCGTATCCACGTCCTTGTCGCCCCGACCGGACAGGCAGGCCACGATCAGCGGCTCGGCGTGCGGTTGCTCAACGGCCAGCCGCTGGCCCAGCCGGATCACTCCGGCCAGGGCATGCGCGGACTCGATGGCCGGCATGATCCCCTCGGTGCGGCACAGCAGCTGGAAGGCCGCCATGGCTTCGGTGTCGGTGACCGCCTCGTAGTGTGCTCGTCCGGTGGCGGCCAGCCACGCGTGTTCGGGGCCGACGCCCGGGTAGTCCAGGCCGGCCGAGATCGAGTGCGACTCCATGGTCTGGCCGTCGGCGTCCTGAAGGATGTAGGTCCGCATCCCGTGCAGTACGCCGATCGATCCGCCCTGGATGGAGGCGGCATGCCGTCCGGTCTCCACGCCGTCGCCGCCGGCCTCGAAGCCGTACAGGGCCACCTCGGGCTCGTCGATGAAGTCGGCGAAGGTGCCGATGGCGTTCGATCCGCCGCCCACGCAGGCGGCCACCGCATCCGGCAGCCGGTCGAAGCGCTCGCGCACCTGGGCCTTGATCTCGGTGCTGATCACCCGCTGGAACTCGCGGACCATCTTCGGGAAGGGGTGCGGGCCGCCGACGGTCCCGATCAGGTAATGGGTGTTGTCGACCGAGGCCACCCAGTCACGCATGGCCTCGTTCATGGCGTCCTTCAGGGTCTGGCTGCCGGACTCGACGGCCACCACCTCGGCGCCCAGTAGCTGCATCCGCGCCACGTTGAGGGCCTGCCGGTCGGTGTCGACCCGGCCCATGTAGACCCGGCACTCCATGCCGAGCAGCGCGGCCGCGGTGGCGGTCGCCACACCGTGCTGGCCGGCACCGGTCTCGGCGATCACCCGGGTCTTGCCCATTCGCCGGGTCAGCAATGCCTGGCCGAGCACGTTGTTGATCTTGTGCGAGCCGGTGTGGTTGAGATCCTCCCGCTTGAGGAAGATCCGAGCCCGGCCGCAATGCTGGGCGAACTTCGGCACCTCGGTGAGCGGGGTCGGACGTCCGGAGTAGTTGCGGCGCAACTCATCCAACTCCTGCCAGAACGCCGGCTCCAGCGACGCCCGATCGAACTCGGCCTCCAACTGGTTCAGCGCGGCGATCAGCGCTTCAGGCACATAGCGACCGCCGAAGGCGTCGAAGTGCCCGGCCTGATCCGGCAGGGAAATGTGGTTCATTCGCCTATTCACTCACAGTTGGACCCGGAGGTCACGCCAGCGACCGCAGTGCGGCCACTGTTGCCGCCGGGTCGCCGTCGCGCACCAGCAGTTCTCCGACCAGAACGGCGTCGGCTCCGGCCTCGCGCATCCGGCGGGCGTCGTCCAGACTCAGGATGCCGGACTCGGCCACCCGGATGGCGTCACCGTCGATCAGCGAGGCCATCTGCTCGAAGTTGGCCAGGTCGACGTCCAGGGTCTTCAGATTGCGGTTGTTGATCCCGAGCAGCTCGGCGCCGGCGTCCCGGGCCTGGCGTACCTCGTCGGGGGTGTGCGCCTCGACCAGGCAGGTCAGGCCGAGGCGGTGCCCCAGCGCCAGGTAGTCGGCCAGTTGGGACGGGGTCAGCGCAGCCACGATCAGCAGGGCCAGGTCGGCACCGGCGGCCGCTCCCTCCCACAGCTGGTACTCGGTGACCACGAAGTCCTTGCGCAGCAGCGGGACGCTCACCGCGGCCCGGACCGCACTCAGGTCGGCCAGACTGCCGCGGAACCGTCGGGCTTCGGTCAGCACGGAGATCGCCGCCGCCCCGCCGTCCTGATAGGCCTGAGCCAGGCTGGCCGGGTCATCGATCGTAGCCAGGTGGCCCTTGCTCGGGCTGGCCCGCTTGACCTCGGCGATCACTGACAATCCGGAGGCGCGCAACGCCGGCTTGGGATCACGCGGACGCCACCCAGCAACTGTCTCTTGCAGCGATTCCAGGGAACGCGCGGCCTGCCGGGCTTCGAGATCCGCCACGACTCCGGCGATGATCTCGTCCAGCACCGTCATGTCAGTCCTGCCTGTAGTCCATTCGTCGCACCACCGACGGCGCCACCACGGCGAGGACCAAGGTCACGCAGGCCAGCCACAGCAACGTCCAGTTCGGACCGGTGAAGGCGGAGACCGCGGCCAAGCCCAGACCCAGAATCACCAAGATGGTTCCGACCCGGAAGGCCAGCAGCGACTCCGACGCAGGCAACTCGACCACCGATTCCTCGGTCTGGCTGGTGCCATCGATCATCGACGCTCGCTCCTTCCGGCCTGGGTCGCCTGATTAGCTCCGCGAAGAACATCATGGCTGCTCGGACGCCGAAAGGCCAGAGGTTCGGTTACCCAATCGTGACCAAATCGCGGCTTCGGCGATGGCCCCGAGGACGGCGGCGGCCTTGTTCACGCTCTCAGCGTCCTCCGCGGCCGGCCGAGAATCGGCCACCACCCCGGCTCCGGCCTGCACGTAGCCGATCCCGTCCCGAATCACCGCGGTCCGGATCGCGATCGCTGTGTCGGAGTCGCCGGCGAAGTCGAAGTAGCCGACCACTCCGCCGTACAGGCCGCGCCGGGATACCTCCAGCCGATCGATGATCTCCATGGCCCGCACCTTCGGCGCCCCCGACAACGTGCCGGCCGGGAAGCAGCTCAAGGTGGCGTCCAGTGCCGTGCGGCCGGCGGACAGGCGTCCGGTGACGGCGGCCTCCAGATGCATGACGTGGCTGTAGCGGCGCACCTTCATGAACTCCACCACGGCGACCGTTCCCGGATCGCAGACCCGGCCCAGGTCGTTGCGGCCGAGGTCGACGAGCATCAGGTGCTCGGCCGCCTCCTTGGGATCAGCCAGCAGCTCGGCCTCCAGGGCAACGTCGGCCTCGGCACCGGCCCCGCGCGGACGGGTGCCGGCGATCGGATGGGTGGTCGCTCGTCCCTCGCTGACCTGGACCAGCGCTTCCGGGCTGGAGCCCACGACGGCGAACCCGTCCAGCCGCAACAGGTACAGATAGGGGCTGGGGTTGTTGCGGCGTAGCACCCGGTAGACATCCAAGGCGTCGGACGGGCAGTCCACCTCGAACCGCTGGCTGACCACGATCTGGAAGGCCTCGCCGGCCCGGATCTCCTCGATGGCGTCCGCCACTGCCTGCTGGTACTCCTCTGGCTGGCGCTGGCGCCGCACAGTGGGCAGGTCGCCGTGGCCCCGGACCGCGACCAGCGGCATGACCGGCGCCAGCAGAGCCTCGGCCATGGCCTCCACCCGGCGGCAGGCGTCGGCATAGGCCTCGGCGATCCGCTCGTCCGAGCCGTCGAAGTTGATGGCATTGGCGATCAGCCACAACTCGCCACTGTGATGGTCGAGGACGGCCACATCCGAGGCCAGCATCATCACCAGTTCGGGCAGGTCCAGATCGTCCGGGTTCTGATCGGGCAGCCGCTCCAGCCGACGGACCACGTCGTAGCCGAGGTAGCCGACCATCCCCGACACCAGCGGCGGCAGCCCCGGCATCCGCGGGGTGTGCAGCAGCTCCAGGGTCTTGGCCAGCACCTGCAGCGGGTCACCGCCGGTGGGCAGGCCGCTGATCGGACGCCCGTCCCAGCGCCACTCGGCCTGGCCGTCTTGCTCGATCAGGGTGGCGGCCGAGCGAACTCCGATGAAGGAGTAGCGCGACCAGACCCCACCCTCGGCAGACTCGAGCAGGAAGGTGTTCGGCCGGTCCCCGCACAGCTGGTGGTACAGCCCCACCGGGGTGAAATCGTCCCCGAGCAACCGGGCATGCACGCTGACCACCCGGTGCTGGGCACCGAGGGTGAGGAACTCGGGAAGCTCCGGAGTGATGTT
The DNA here is from genome assembly GCF_002563675.1 of Propionicimonas paludicola. NCBI lineage: Bacteria > Bacillati > Actinomycetota > Actinomycetes > Propionibacteriales > Nocardioidaceae > Propionicimonas > Propionicimonas paludicola. Next base: position 1,414,875 of record NZ_PDJC01000001.1, read on the forward strand.
CAGGCTCACCGCTGCTCCCAAATCAGATCGGCATCGAAACAGGTAGTGGTTCCGGTGTGGCAGGCCGCACCGGTCTGGTCGACCTTGAGCAGGATGGTGTCGCCATCGCAGTCCAGGCGTACCTCGCGGACGGCCTGGCGGTGACCGCTGGTCTCACCCTTGACCCAGTAGGACTGCCGGCTGCGGGACCAGTAGGTGGCCTGACCGCTGTCCAGCGTCCGGCGCAACGCCTCGTCGTCCATCCAGGCCAGCATCAACACCGCATCGGTGGTGGCTTCCTGGACAATCACGGGCACCAGGCCGTCGGCAGTGCGCTTCAGTCTGGCCGCCAGCATGGGATCAAGATCGGCTGTGGTCACCGCCTCATTGTGACAGGGCAGGTCCGGTCCCCCATGACCCGGGACGAAGCCCGGACGCTCAGGGACGACTCAGCCGAGCAGGCTGGTGTCCCGAGCCACCCGTGTGGCCACCTCGGCCCGGCGGGTCGCACCGGCTCCGCCGGTGAGCAATGCACTGCCCAGACCCCCGGCCAGAAGCGCGACCGTCACTCGGCGGTCCGGCTCTTCAACCACCGCCCAATCGACAGCCAGTGAGTCGATCAGCGAGCGTCCCACCCCGGTGCCGTCGGACTCGACCGCAGCCGGCGTGCGCCCGGCGGCCACCTCGATCACCGATAGCCCGAGCAGGGCCGGGCCCACCGCTCCGACCACCACTTCAGCCCGATCAGCGGCACTGTGCCGGACCGCATTGAGCAGGACCTCCCGCAGCACTTCGACGCAGGCGTCCGCGGCATCGTCATTGGACCTCAGCAGGCGCAGGCCGCCGGGCCGCAGCTGTAGATCGACGGTGAGAATGCCGGCCCAGATGCCGGTGACCAGAGCCAGCCGCTCCTCCACCGTCCGGGTGGGCTTCGCATCGAGCTGGGCAGCCAACTCCAGCGTGCTGCGCACCCGGTCGATCAGCGTCGCGTCGAGTTCACCGGTTGCCTCCAGTTCGGCGCGTGCCTGGCGCAGCACCAAGCCGGCTGCGGTGAGGTTCGCCTGGACCCGTCCGTGCAGGGCCAGCGCCAGTCGGCGCCGCTGCGCCCACAGACGCTGCCGGGTGCGCCGCAGATCCCACTCGGTCTGGGAGACCACCCGCTGCGCTGCTCGTCCTTCTTCGACCCGCAACTCGTAGAGCGCGGCCACCACACACAACACTGAGCCCAGCAGCGGTGGGACCAGGTAGGGATCGAGCGAGGATCGGAAGCCGGCCTGGGTCATCGCCAACAGCCCGGCCAGGCCGAGCAGGTACTGCACCAAGTACACCGTGATGGTGACCAGGAGCGCGGGCCGGCTTCGCATGGATCGCAACGGCTTGGCCAGCAGCCATCGCGCCACGACCAGGTACAACAGCTGCGCGGCCAGGGCGGCCAGTGAGTCGAGGGAGTCCAGATCGATGTGGTGTGGTTCGGGCAGATAGAGCCCGGCGATGGTGATCGGCAGGCTGACGATCGCCACCAGCAATGGCTGGAACGGGTGCGCGGTGGGGATTCGGCGCAGGGTGGCCGGCAACAGCTGGCGCCAGCCGAGCCAGAGCCGCTCCACCTCCGGCGCTCGCAGATCGTCCGGCATTCTGGCCAGATCGTGGCTCACCGGACGCACCTGGCGGGAGACCACCAGCTCGATGTACTCGGTCAGATCGTCCAACGCCGCGGCGTCCAGGGTCCCGTCCAGCCGACGTCCGATCTCGGTCAACGAATCCTCGGTGGACGCCCGCACCTCGGCCAAGCTGCGATCGGCCTCGGCGAGAGCTGCGCTGGTCCGGGCCCGGGTGCGCACCAGCCGCTCGTACTCGGTGGTCAACTCGATCCGTTGGCGCCGCGCCCGCAGCATCCGGTTGGCCAGCAGTGAGCCGGCGCTGTACCAGCTGACCGCGCTGACGATCCGGACCGGCAACAGCCAGGTCGGCAGGAAGGGCACCTCGGTCGGGGTGAAGATCATCAGAACACTGCCCTCGATCGCCCCGGCCAACACGTAGCCGGCCAGTGCCGCGATCACCTTGCGGCCAGTGCCGTCGGCCAGCCGGTCCAGGATCGGCGGGAAGAGCAAACGGAGCACCACGATCATCGATCCCTGAGCGATCAGACCGATCGCAAAGGAACTCAGCGGACCCCAGCCGAGCTGCCTGGCGTAGAAGGTGTCGCTGGCCAGGAACCACAGGAACGGCAGCAGGACCACCCACCACGACACCGGGTGGGTGCCGAGAGCCTCACGCCACTCCGACCAGATCGGACGCAGCCAGCCCCCGGCGGCGACCTCGCTCACGTCGGATTGGGCCCGTGCGCGTAGTACAGCTTGGCCAACTGAACCCTCGGGTTGGTCGTGGAGCTCTTCTCGATGTTCAGCCGGGTGATCAGCCGTTGGACGATCTGCTCCACCCCATGAGCCGAGGTTCCGCGGCGCATCCCGATTTCGGCATTCGACAGCCCGGCGGCGATCAACCGGAGAACCTCCAGCTGGTCACGGCTCAGCCCGCTCAGCGGGTCGCTGCGGGATGCATCATCGCGACGGGGCGTCTCATCGCTGAGCACCTCCTCCAGAGTCTGGATGAGGAGCCCGGCATCGGCCAGGTTCCGTTTGTGCAGGTACGCGGCCCGCTTCGGAATCACCTCGCCGGCCACACCGGCCACCGCGGGAGACGGCGCATTGGTCAGCACCACCAAGGCCGACCAGGGTGCGGCCCGATCGGCGTAGGCGAGAACTTCGGCGCCTCCGGGGCCATCACCGAGGTTGAGATCGACCACCAGCGCGTCCGGGTCGAACTCACGCAATTCCTCGATGGCGTCCGTGGCGTTGTCCACCCCGATGGCATCGAACCCAGCGCTCTCCAGCAATGAAATCACCAACGACCGGATCAACGGCTCGTCTTCGACCACCAGCACGCGGCGCGCCTCGGCCGGCGGACGCTGCGAACCCGGACCCTCCTGCACTGGCATGGCTCTCCTCACTTGCTGCTTGCGCTCATCCTCGCATTCGGCCGCGCGCCGAAAGCGGTGGGCGCGCCGCAGCCGTCCGCGGTGGCCGTGAGGCTAGCCGCTCAGCCGGGGCGCCGAGGTCACAGCGGCAGGCTAGATTCACCGGCGACGGACAACTTGTGCCCTCGGAACCGCCTTTCCCTGCCCGACCGATCCCTCCCCCATGACTAGGGGCTCGGCACCGGACAGCGAAGCCGAAGGAGACCCCTGTGAATATCGACAACTTCGTGATCGCCATGCGCCGAGACCGCGAGGCCGCACATCGCGCTCGTGCTGCCGCCGGCAAGGCCCCTCGCGCCACCCCCCAGAGCCCTCGAGTCGCTCCGGCGCCGGCAGTGGTGCGAACGGATCGCTAGGACTGCCACTGCCAGCCGGTAGCGTCCACAGATACCGGCTCCGACCGGGCCCGTGTCATCTGAATGACACAATGTGAACATGCGCGTACACAACTTCTCCTCCGGTCCGGCAATGCTCCCCTTCGAGGTCCTTGAGGCGGCTGCCTCTGAGCTGTCTGATTGGCGCGGAAGCGGTATGTCTGTGCTCGAGGTCTCCCACCGCGGTAAGGACTTCGTGGCCTGCGCGGCGGAGGCGGAGGCCCTGCTGCGCGAGGTGATGGGCATCGGCGACAACTACAAGGTGCTGTTCCTCCAGGGCGGTGCTTCGGGCCAGTTCGACGCCATTCCGTTCAACCTGACCGCGGCCGGTGACCGGGTCGACTTCCTCAACACCGGACAGTGGTCGGCCAAGGCGATCAGCGCCGCCAAGCGGCAAGGTCTCGAGGTCTCGGTGCTCGCCGACCAGGCCGACTCCAAGTACACCGACACCCCGGCTGCCGGCAGCTTCGAGGTGCATCCGGATGCGGCCTACCTGCACTACACGCCCAACGAGACCATCGGCGGCGTGGAGTTCGGCTACATCCCCGAGTCCGGGTCGGTGCCGCTGGTGGCCGACATGAGCTCGACAATCCTGTCCCGTCCGATCGACGTCAACCGCTACGGCCTGATCTACGCCGGCGCCCAGAAGAACATGGGTCCGTCCGGCCTGTGCGTGGTGATCGTCCGGGAGGACCTGCTCGACAAGGCTCGTCCGAACACCCCGTCGGTGTGGAACTACGCGGCCATGGCTGCCGCCGACTCGATGCTGAACACGCCGCCGACCTTCGGGGTCTACCTGCTGGGCAAGATCCTGCAGTGGGTCAAGGACGCCGGTGGCCTGACCGCGATGGCCGATCGGAACCGGGCCAAGGCCGAAGCCCTCTACGGCTTCATCGATGCCTCGGGTTACTACTCCAACCCGGTCGCCACGGACTCTCGCTCCTGGATGAATGTGCCCTTCCGCCAGGCCAAGGACGAGCTCGACAAGACCTTCGTTGCCGAGGCGACTGCCGCTGGCCTGACCAACCTGGCAGGCCACCGCAGCGTCGGTGGCATGCGGGCCAGCATCTACAACGCCATGCCGCTGGAAGGCGTGCAGGCGCTGATCGACTTCATGACCGACTTCGAACGCCGCAACGGGTGAATCAGATGACCTACAAGATCAAGACTCTCAACGCCATCAGCAAGGTGGGCCTGAACCGGCTCCCCGAGACCGACTTCGAGATCGGCAACGATCTGGAGAATCCGGACGCCCTGCTGCTCCGCTCCGCCAGCTTGCATGGGGTGGAAATCCCTGCCTCCGTCCTCGCGGTGGCTCGGGCCGGCGCCGGTACCAACAACATCCCGATCGCCGAGTACAGCGCTCGCGGCATCCCGGTCTTCAACACCCCTGGTGCCAATGCCAATGCGGTGAAGGAACTGGTCGTGGCCGCGCTGTTCCTGGCCGCCCGCAACATCATTCCGGCTGCCTCCTTCGCACACCGCCTGGAGGGCGACGCGGCCAGCATGGACAAGGCCGTCGAGTCCGGCAAGAAGGCCTTCGTCGGCTTCGAGCTGCCGGGTCGGACCCTCGGCGTGATCGGCCTGGGGGCCATCGGCGTCGAGGTGGCCAATGCCGCGGTCGGGCTGGGCATGAAGGTGCTCGGCTACGACCCCGGGGTCACCGTCGAGCATGCCTGGAAGCTGTCCTCCTTCGTTGAGCACGTCACCAACCTGGACTCGCTGCTCAAGCGGGCCGACATCGTCACGGTGCACGTGCCGCTGGTGGACGGCACCCGTGGACTGATCAGCGCCGACAAGCTGGCTCTGATGCGCAAGTCCTCGGTGCTGATCAACTTCTCCCGCGGTCCGATCGTCGATCAGGAGGCTGTGGTCGCCGCACTGGAGGCGGGCGCGCTGCGTGGCTACGTGTGCGACTTCCCCACCCCCGAGCTCAACAAGCATGAGCACGTGGTGACGCTGCCGCACCTGGGGGCGTCCACCAACGAGGCCGAAGAGAACTGCGCCTACATGGCCGCCGAGGAGCTGCGCCACTACCTGGAAGCCGGCACGATCAAGAACTCGGTGAACTTCCCGGACGCCGAGCTGCCGCGCTCGGAAGGCACCAGCCGAATCGCGATCGCCAACAGCAATGTGCCGAACATGGTCGGCCAGATCTCGACCTTGGTGGCCGGCAGTGGCCTGAACATCGCCGACCTGCTGAACAAGTCTCGCGGCGAACTCGCCTACACCCTCGTGGACGTCGAGGGTGTGGTCCCGTCCTCGCTGCTGGATCAGATCCGTTCGATCGAAGGTGTGCTGTCCGCACGGCTGATCTGAGTCTCCGCTGAGGGTGGCCACGACCTGGCCGCCCTCAGCCCCGGATCATCTCGCGAGCCTGCCCGGCAAGCCGGTCTGGGTACGCAATGATCGCCTCGTGGCGCGCGTTCGGCGAGCCCTGGCGATTTCGCAGGAGTGGCACGATGTCGTTCCCTGGTTGCAGCAAGGTGGCTGTTCGCAATGGCCGGCGCTGACACGCCCCCACCGGGAGAGGTAGCCGCAGCCGGCGACTCTCCGGCCTCGACTCGGTCCCCGGAACGTCCGCCCGCCGCCGTGATCCGGCGGCTGGTGCTGGGCAGCACGTTGATGCTCTTTCTGGAGCTGTCCCTGATTCGCTGGTTGGGCTCCAACGTGGTCCACCTGAGCTACTTCTCGAACTTCGTCCTGCTCGGCTCCTTCCTCGGCGTCGGGCTGGGCTTCCTGATCGCTCGCAAGCGGTGGACGATCCTGCCCGCTGCGCCGCTGATCCTGGCGGTTCTGGTGGTGGCAACCCTGGCCGCCCCGGTGACCATCGACCGAGCCGGCGACCAGATCATCTACTTCACCTCGCTGAGCACCTCCGGCCCTCCGGCCTGGGTGGTTCTGCCGCTGATCTTTGTGTTCGTGGCCGCCGCCCTGGCCGGCCCGTCCGAGGTCGTCGGACGCTGCTTCGCCGAACTCGCCCCACTCACGGCCTATCGCTGGGATCTGGTCGGTTCGCTGATCGGGATCACCTCGTTCACCCTGCTCTCCTTCCTGCAGGCTCCGTCGGTGGTGTGGGGTGTGCTGGTGGTGGCCGCCTTCCTCGCCCTGACCCGGGGCGTCCACCGACTCCTCGCCGCCGTTGCCGGGCTGATCGTCGTGGCCATGCTGCTGGCCGAGTCGCTGACTCCGGGGGTCTCCTGGTCGCCGTACTACAAGATCCAGACCAAGGATCAGGTCTACGCTGGCATCCCGCTGACCGACATCTCGGTGAACGGAGTACCGCACCAGATCATGCGAGCGGCCGCCCAGCGCCTCGTCGAGGAGCCGCAATACGGCCTGCCGTACCAGCGGACGCCGGGCAACCCGCTGGGCAATGTGCTGATCATCGGTGCCGGCTCCGGCTCCGACGTGGCGATCGCGCTGTCTAAAGGGGCCGCCCATGTCGATGCCGTCGACATCGATCCACGGATCATGCAGCTGGGTGCCGACAAGAACCCCGACCACCCCTACAGCGACCCGCGGGTCACTCGCTACGTCAATGACGGTCGCGCCTTCCTGGAGAGCACGTCCAGCAAGTACGACCTGATCCTGTTCGCCCTGCCGGACTCGCTGGCACTGGTCACCGGCGCGTCGCAGATCCGGCTGGAGAGCTTCCTGTTCACCCAGGAGGCACTCACCTCGGCCCGACGACACCTGACCGATCAGGGCGCCTTCGCCATGTACAACTACTATCGCGAGCCCTGGCTGATCGACCGGTTGGCCGGGACCGCCGAGTCCGCTTTCGGCCACCGTCCCTGTGTCGACCTGCCGGGCGGCAACCAGGCGGTGATCACCGTCGGCCTGCACGAGGCGAACCAACGTTGCGGCAGCACCTACGTCCCGGCCGGCGCGGTGATTGCACCGGCCAGCGACGATCGTCCGTTCCTGTACTACCAGGGCGGACCGATCCCGGCCATCTACCTGTGGACGCTCGGCGGGATTCTGCTGAACTCGCTGATCGCGGTGCGGGCACTGGGTGGGCCGCTGCGCGGCATGCGTCCCTATGCCGATCTGTTCTTCATGGGTGCGGCCTTCATGCTGCTGGAGACCAAGAACATCGCCACCTTCGCTCTGCTCTTCGGCACCACCTGGTTGGTGAACGCCCTTGTCTTCGCCGGAGTGCTCCTGATCGTGCTGGCTGCGGTGGAGACCACCAGGCGGTTCCGGACGCCACCTCTGCCGGTGGTCTTCGCTGGGATCGCGGTCGCCCTGACGCTCACCTTCTTCGTGGAGCCGGCCTGGCTGCTCACCTTGCCGCCGGTACCCCGGCTGATCGTCGCCGTTCTGCTGGCGTTCATCCCGATCTACTTGGCCAATGTCGCATTCTCCAAGCGCTTCGCAGCCTCCGACGACTCCCAGTCGGCCTTCGGACTGAACCTGCTCGGTGCCATGCTGGGCGGCTGCCTGGAGTACCTGGGGCTGCTCACCGGCTACCGCAATCTGCTGATTCTGGTGGCGGCCATCTACTTGATCGCCTTCCTGGTCACCCCTCGCGCACGCTCCGGATTGGCTACGAACTAGCCACCCGGCTCAGCTGACCGATCGGTCAGCAACCCTGCGCACGAGTCCGGCCGCGAGCTGTCGAGCCTCGGCCGGGCTCGGTATGGTCGCTGACATGGGTCCTGTGATCGGAATCTTCGTCGTCCTGCACTTCCTCGGCATGGCCGCCATCCTCGGCGGCTGGCTGGCCCTCCGGCTCGGCGCCACCAAGGGCATCACGGTCTTGGTCTGGGCCGCCCGGGCGCAGCTGTTGATCGGCTTGGCTCTGGTCGCGCTGCTGGAAATCGTCAGCGCTGATCTGAACATGGCCAAGATCGCGGTGAAGCTCGTGGTCGCTCTGGCCGCCGTGGCCTGCGCCGAGATCGCCAATGTCCGGCAGGGCAAGGGCACTCCGGCTCCGCGCCTGGTCGATCTGGCCGCCGTCTTCGCGGTCCTGAACGTCCTGGTCGCAGTGATGTGGCGGACCGAGTCCTGAGCTAGGCGCTGGCCAGCCACTGCCGGGCCAGCCGAATCCTGGCCTCCACCTGTTCGGTGGTGGCCTGGGCCAGGGTCGGTCCGCCGACCTCTCGCCGCAGCCCGGCATGGACGTGGCTGTGCGGCACTCCCCTGACCCGAGCGACCTGCGAGACCAGGCTGTTGAGCTCCTTGCGCCGGCCCTCCAATGCCCGGAACAGACTCACCTCCGCAGGCACCTTCTCCCGCTTCTCGCGATGCGAGGCGCGGTTCAGTTGCCGACGCTGCCGATCGGCCAACAAGGTGGCCACCTGCTCGGGTTCCAGCAACCCCGGAAGCCCCAGGTAGTCGGCCTCGTCCATGCTGGTCGGCTCGGCCTGGATGCCGTAGGCCTGGGCATCGAACAGGACGTGATCGAAGATGGCATTCGCCTCCAGGGTCTCCTGCTCCCCTTCGAAGTCGGCCATCCGCCGGGTCCGGTTCGCCTCGGCCAGCAGCGCCTCCTCCTCGGCCCACAAGTCCTCGCTGCGCTGCGGGCGGCCCAGGACGTGGTCGCGCTGCCGCTCCAGCGCTCCGGCGTGGGCCAGCAGGATCGGCACCGTGGGCAGGAACACACTGGCCAGCTCGCCACGCCGACGGCTGCGGACGAAGCGGCCCACGGCCTGGGCGAAGAACAGCGGAGTCGAGGTGGCCGTGGCGTACACCCCGACCGCCAGCCGCGGGACGTCCACGCCCTCGGAGACCATCCGGACCGCCACCATCCAGCGGTCAGTGCCTTCGGCGAAGGCCTCGATCCGCCGGCTCGCGCCGGGATCGTCGGACAGCACCGTGGTCGGCTTCTCGCCGGTGATCGTACCCAGGGCCCGCGCATAGGCGCGGGCCTGTCTTTGGTCGCTGGCGATCACCAGCCCGCCGGCGTCCGGCACCTGGCGGCGCACCTCACTCAGTCGGCGATCGGCTGCCTGCAGCACGGCCGGCATCCATTCCCCGGCCGGATCCAGGGCCGTCCGCCAGGCCTGCGCGGTGAGGTCCTTGGTCAGCGGTTCACCCAGGTTGGCGGCCAGCTCGTCACCGGCTCGAGTCTTCCAGCGCATCGGACCGCCATAGGCCAGGAACACCACCGGACGCACGACGTGGTCGCGCAGCGCCTCGGCGTAGCCGTAGGTGTAGTCGGGCACCGAGCGCCGAGTGCCGTCGCCGTCTTCGGCATAGTGAACGAAAGGGATCGGGGTCGCGTCGGAGCGGAATGGAGTGCCGGTCAGCGACAGCCGCCGAGTGGCCAGCGCGAAGGCCTGAGCGATCGCCTCTCCCCAGCTCAGCGCATCGCCGGCATGGTGGATCTCATCGAAGATCACCAGCGTGCGAGCATCCGCTGTCCGCGACTCGTAGGCGAAGGTGGCCGCCGCCACGCCGGCATAGGTGACCGCCTGGCCCTGATATTGCCGCGACCGGCCGCGGCGCTGCTGACCCAGGCCCGGATCCAGGTGCAGGCCGACCTTGGCCGCGGCGTCCGCCCACTGCACCTTCAGGTGCTCGGTCGGGGTCACCACGATCACCTGCTCGATGGTGCGCGCCTCCAGCAAGTCGGTGGCTACGCGCAGCGCGAAGGTGGTCTTGCCGGCCCCGGGGGTCGCCACTGCCAGGAAGTCCTTGGACTCCAGCTCTCGATAGCGGGTCAGCGCCTCCACCTGCCACGCGCGCAAGCGCGCAGCCGTGCCCCAGGCGGCCCGCCCCGGAAATGCCGGAGACAGGTCATGGATCGGCACCAATCAGCTCCTGGCCCGGTCCACACGCCATCCGACCAGGACGGCGATGGCGATTCCGGTCAGATCGGCCACCATGTCCCAGACGTCGCCGTCGCGATAGGGAAGGAAGCGCCACTGGACCAGCTCGCTGATCGGGGCATGCAGTGCGAACACCGTGGCCACCAGCCAGCGCCGTCCGGTCAGCGAACCCAAGAGGTAGGCCGGGATGCCGAAGATCAAGGCGTGAACAACCTTGTCAGCGCCGGTGATGGTGACGAACTGCTCACCACCTGGCGAGCCAGGCCAGTACACCGCGGCCAACTGGACGAGCACTGCGACGATCGCAGCCACCCACCACCACCGCGAGACCACCGCCTCGCTGACCTCGCCGCCGACACTCGGATCTGAGGACTTCACGGGCTCAGCTCAGCCTGGCCAAGACCAGCTCGCGGACCTTGGCAGCGTCGGCTTGGCCGCGCAGTTCCTGCATCACCGCACCGATCAGGGCACCGGCTGCTTGCACCTTGCCCGAACGGATCCGCTCGGCCACGTCCGGGTTGGCCTCGATGGCGCGATCGACCGCAGCCGTCAGTGCCGAGTCGTCGCTGACCACAGCCAGGCCGCGGGCGGCCACGACGTCGGCCGGACTCCCCTCGCCGCCCAGCACGCCGTCGATGACCTGACGGGCCAGCTTGTCGTTGATCGTGCCGGCCTCGACCAGAGTCTGCACTTCGGCGACCTGCGCCGGGGTGATCGCCAGCTCGCCCAGCTCGCAACCGGCCTCGTTGGCCCGACGGGCCAGCTCGGTCAGCCACCACTTGCGGGCGGCGGACGCGCTCGCCCCGGCCGCCACGGTCGCCTCGATCAGGTCGAGGGCCCCGGAGTTCACGATGTCGGCGAACTCCTGGTCGGCGAAGCCCCATTCGGCCTTGAGCCGTTTGCGCTTGAGATCGGGCAGTTCCGGCAGGGTGGCCCGCAGCTCGGCGACCCACTCCGCACTCGGTGCCACCGGCACCAGGTCCGGCTCGGGGAAGTAGCGGTAGTCCTCGGCGGTCTCCTTGGACCGGCCCGGGGTGGTGTGCCCCTCCTCGTGCCAGTGCCGGGTCTCCTGGTGCACCTTGCCGCCGGCGGCCAGCAGGGCGGCCTGACGGCGGATCTCGTAGTGCAGCGCGGCCTCGATGCTCCGCAGCGAGTTCACGTTCTTGGTCTCGGTGCGCAGCCCGAATTGGGTGGCACCCTTGGGCATCAGTGAGACGTTCGCGTCGCAGCGCAGCGAGCCCTGCTCCATCCGGACGTCCGAGACGCCCAGCGCCAGCATCAGATCGCGCAGGAACGCCACATAGGCCTTGGCCACGGCCGGCGCCTTGGCTCCGGTGCCGGTGATCGGCTTGGTGACGATCTCGACCAGCGGGGTGCCGGCCCGGTTGTAGTCCAGCAGCGAGTAGTCGGCGTCGCCGATCCGTCCGCTCACCCCGACATGGACGCTCTTGCCGGCGTCCTCCTCCATGTGCGCGCGCTCGATCTCGATCCGGTAGGGCTCACCGTCCACCTCGATCTCGACCCAGCCGTTGAAGGCGATCGGCTCGTCGTACTGCGAGGTCTGGAAGTCCTTGGTCATGTCCGGGTAGAAGTAGTTCTTCCGGGCGAACCGGCACCACGGAGCGATCTCGCAGTTCAGGGCCAGGCCGATCCGGATGGCCGACTCGATGGCCTTCGCGTTGACCACCGGCAGCGACCCGGGCAGGCCCAGGCAGACCGGACAGGTACGGGTGTTGGGCTCGCCGCCGAAGACGTTCGCACAGCTGCAGAACATCTTGGAGACGGTGTTCAGCTCGACGTGAACCTCCAGGCCCAGCACCGGATCGAACTCGGCCATGGCCTGATCGAAGTCGTACAGCTCGACGCTCACCGCCGTGCTCCTTCCAGATAGGCGCCGGACGGCGAGGCGAGCAGCTGATCCAGCAGCGAGCCGCCCCAGCCGGCCGCGAGTTCGGCCTCCAGAGCCGCACCCACCCGGTACAGCCGGTCATCGGCCATGGCCGGGGCCATCACCTGGAAGCCGACCGGCAGACCGTCGGCCAGGCCACAGGGCACCGAGATGGCGCAGTTGCCGGCCAGGTTGGACGGGATCGTGCACAGGTCGGCCTTGTACATGGCCAGCGGGTCGTCCACCCGCTCACCGATGGTGAAGGCCGTGGTCGGCGTGGTCGGGGAGACCAGCACGTCCGCGGCACCGAAGGCGGCGTTGAAGTCCTGGGTGATCAGGGTGCGCACCTTCTGCGCCGAGCCGTAGTAGGCGTCGTAATAGCCGGCCGACAGGGCGTAGGTGCCGATGATGATCCGGCGCTTGGCCTCGGCTCCGAAGCCGGCCCCGCGGGTCAGGTTCATCACTTCTTCGGCGCTGGCATTGCCGTCGTCGCCGACTCGCAAGCCGTAGCGCATGGCGTCGAAGCGGGCCAGGTTGGAGCTGACCTCGCTGGGCATGATCAGGTAGTAGGCGGCCAGCGCATAGTCGAAGCTCGGGCAGGACACCTCGACGATCTCGGCACCGCGGCGCTGCAAAGCCTCCAGGGCTTCGGCGAACCGCTGCTCGACGCCGGGGGCATAGCCCTCGCCGCCCAGCTCGGTGACCACACCGACCCGCATTCCGGAAATGTCACCGCTGCGAGCCGCTCCGACAACGTCGGGCAGCGGGGCGTTGATCGAGGTCGAGTCCATCGGATCCCAGCCGCCGATCACCTGGTGCAGCAGGGCCGCGTCCAGCACCGTCCGGGCGCACGGGCCGGGGGTGTCCAGCGAGGACGCCATGGCCACCACGCCGTAGCGGGAGGTCCCGCCATAAGTGGGCTTCACGCCCACCGTCCCGGTGACCGAGGCCGGCTGCCGAATCGAGCCACCGGTGTCAGTACCCAGCGCCAGCGGGGCCTCGAAGGAGGCCAGGGCGGCCGCCGAGCCACCACCAGATCCGCCAGGGATCTTGGTGTTGTCCCACGGGTTGTGAGTGACGAAGAAGCCGGAGTTCTCGGTGGACGAACCCATAGCGAACTCGTCCATGTTGGTCTTGCCCAGCACCACCACGCCGGCATCGGCCAGCCGCGAGGTGATCGTGGAGTCGTAGGGCGGCACCCAGCCCTCGAGAATCCGCGAGCCACAGGTGGTCGGGATGCCCTTGGTGCAGAAGATGTCCTTCATGGCCAGCGGCACCCCGGCCAGCGGGCTGAGCACCTCACCGGCTGCGCGGCCGGCGTCCACCGCATCGGCAGTAGCCAGGGCACGATCGGCGGCAACATGCAGGAAGGCGTTGATCCGGTCGTCGACGGCCGCGATCTGGTCCAGGTGGGCCTGAGTGACCTCGCGAGAACTCACCTCGCCGGCGGCGATCAGCCCGGCCAGCTCGGACGCGGTGGCCCGCAGCAACTCGTTCACTGTTCCTCCCCCAGAATCCGCGGCACCCGGAACCGGCCATCTTCGGCAGCCGGAGCAGCCGCAAGGACGGCGTCGGCCGTCAGCGACGGTCCGACGCGATCCGGACGGAAGACATTGGTCAGCGGCAGCGCATGAGAGGTCGGCGGCACCTCGGCGGTGGCCACCTCGGCCACCCCGGCCACGGCGTCCAGAATCACGTCCAGCTGCGGGGCGAGGGCTGACAACTCGTCTTCGGTGAGCCGGATTCTGGCCAGCTCGGCGAGCCGGGCCACATCGGCTGGGGTCAAGGCCAAGACACATCTCCTGTGGGGATGGAGCGGGCCGGAATCGTCCGCTCGGTGACGAGGTCTCACTCTACCGGTGCCGTTTGACACCCTCGTAACACCGATGAGGCAGACTGTCGGAGTGTTCCTCGTTCGCGTGCTCTTGCCAGACCGTCCCGGCTCCCTCGGTGCCGTAGCGACGGCCATGGGCGTGGTCTCTGCCGACATCAATGCGGTCGAGATCGTCGAAAAGGGCGATGGCTACGCCGTGGACGACTTCATGGTGGAACTTCCGGCCGGTTCCCGGCCCGACTCCTTAGTCAGCGCGTGCGCCTCGGTGCCCGGCGTCGAAGTGATCTGGGTGTCCCACTATCCGGAAGCCTGGGGGCTGCAGGCCGACGTCGACGTGCTGGACGCCATGACCGAGGACCCCGAGCATGCCGAGGAGATTCTCACCACCGAGGCCCCGGCAGTCTTCCGCGTCACCTGGGCGCTGCTGATCGATCGAGACTCTGCGACCGTGGTCGCGGCCACGGATCTGGCCCCCGAGTTGGATGCGGCCGGTATCGCCGCGCTGGGAGAACTCGATCTGTTGCACGTCCGCGAACTGCCCGAGGGTTGGACGCCCGGCTGGGGCGAGACGCTGATCGGAGTGGCGCCATTCCGGAGTTCCACCACGATCGTGCTGGGCCGTCACGGTGGCCCCGAGTTCATGAAGTCGGAGTTGGCCCGGCTGCGCCACCTGACCGCACTCGCCCACTAGGAGCGCTCGGCCGTTTCGGCTCAGCCCCTGATCAGGGTGTAGATCCAGTAGCCGTAGCCGACCACCACGGAGAGCACCAGCAAGAAGGCGCCGATCGCATACCAGCGCCAGCGGCGCTTGGCGCGGGTGGCGGGAACATCGATCGGACCCCACTCGCCGACCCGCGGCATCACCCGCGGCGGCGCGCCGGGGTTGAGGTTCAGGTCGGAGTTCAGTCCTTCGGGCACCCGATCAGCCTACCCAGCCACCGCGGCGGGTCCGCCGCTGAGCAGCGCATCGAACTGGTCGGCGGCCAGCACCGGCACGCCGAGCGCGACCGCCTTGTCCAGTTTGGAGCCGGCGCCGTCCCCGGCCACCACGAAGTTGGTGCGCGCCGACACCGAGCCGGACGCCTTGCCGCCGCGGGCCACGATGGCCTCGGTGGCGCCGTCACGGCTGTAGCCCGGCACCGAACCGGTGACCACCACGGTCAGCCCGGCCAAGGTCTGCTCGAGCTGTTCACCTGCGGCCGGCTGATCGGCCATCCGGCAGCCCGCGGCCAGCCATTTGTCGACGATGGCCCGGTGCCAGTCCACCGAGAACCACTCCGCGATGGAGGCGGCCAGCACCGGCCCGATGCCCTCCACGGCGCTCAGCTCCTCGACGGAGGCCGATCGCAGGGCGTCGATGCTGGGGAAAGCGGCGGCCACGTCGGGAGCCACCCCCTTGCCGATGTGCCGAATCGAGAGGGCCACCAGGAAGCGGGCGAAGGGACGTTCCTTGGCCGCCTCCAGGTTCTTCAGCAGCTTGTCGCCGTTGGCCGACAGCCGTCCGTCCTTGGTGACGAAGACCCCGGCGGCCACCAGCTGCTCGGCGGTCAGGCTGAACAGGTCGCCCTCATCGGTGAGCAGGCCGGCGCTGAGCAGGGTGTCGGCGGCCTTCTCACCGAGCACCTCGATGTCCAGAGCCTGCCGAGAGGCCAGATGGAACAGCCGCTCCCGCAGCTGGGCCGGGCAGGACCGCCGGTTGGGGCAGCGGATGTCGGCGTCGCCCTCCTTCTCGTGCTTCAGCTCGGTGCCGCAGGAGGGGCAATGAGTCGGCATCACGAAGGGCCGTTCGGCCCCGGTGCGCAGCTCGACCACCGGTCCGAGCACCTCCGGGATCACGTCGCCGGCCTTGCGCAGCACCACGGTGTCGCCGATCAGGACGCCCTTGCGGCGCACCTCTGTGGCGTTGTGCAAGGTGGCCTGTTCGACGGTGGAGCCCGAGACGACGACCGGCTCCATCACGGCGTACGGGGTGATCCGGCCGGTCCGCCCGACGCCCACCCGAATGTCGAGCAGCTTGGTGTTCACCTCTTCGGGCGGGTACTTGTATGCGATCGCCCAGCGAGGAGCGCTGCTGGTCCGGCCGAGCTGATCTTGCAGAGCACGGTCGTCCACCTTGACCACGACGCCGTCGATCTCGTGCTCGACCGAGTGCCGGTTCTCGCCGAAGTACTCCACGTACGCGCGCACCTCGGCCGCGGTGCGGCAACGCCGATAGTGGGTGCTGGTCGGCAACCCCCAGCTCTGCAGCAGCTCATAGCCGTCCGACTGCAGTTGAAGGTCGTCGCCACTGAATGCGCCGATCCCGTGGACCAGGAAGTGCAGCCGGCGCTGCGCAGTCACGGTGGGATCCTTCTGCCGCAGCGAGCCGGCCGCCGAGTTGCGCGGGTTGGCGAACGGGGCCTTGCCCGCCTCGACCAGCCCGGCGTTCAGGGCCGCGAAGTCCTCGATCCGCATGAAGACCTCGCCACGCACCTCGACCACAGCCGGGACGTGCTCGCCGACCAGCCGAGACGGGATTGCGTCGATGGCCCGGACATTGGCCAGCACGTCCTCACCGACCGTGCCGTCACCTCGGGTGGCCGCACTGGCCAGCACCCCGTCCCGGTAGACCAGATCCAGGGCCAGCCCGTCGATCTTCAACTCGCACAGGTAGCCGGCCTCGGCCAGCGCCGGGCCGGCCAGTCGCGTGGTTCGTTCGATCCAGTGATCGAGTTCTTCGATCGAGAACACGTTGCCCAGACTCATCAGCGGAGTCAGGTGTGTCACCTTCGAGAAGCCGACGGCCACCGCCCCGCCGACCTGCTGGCTGGGGCTGTCCAGGGTGCGCAGCTCGGGATACTCATCCTCGAGGGCGACCAACTCGCGCATCAGCGCATCGAACTCGGCATCGGAGACCGATGGGGCGTCCTGCTCGTAGTAGCGGCGCCGATGCTCGATGATCTCGGCGCTCAACCAGGCGTGACGTTCGCTGGGTTGCGTCATGGCCGCAATCTAGCGCTCGACGCCGACAGCTCCTCGCTCAGCGCGCCAACTCCTCTTCCAGCTGCCGTCCGGCCGCGGCCAGTTCGGTCAGCGCGGACGGGACCAGCGCCGCCGGCCACCCGGCCAGGCCACAGGCAGGGGTGAGCACCAGCTGGCCGGCCGGAACCCCACCCACCCGATCGAGGAAGCGCAGCGCGCGGCGGCGCAGGTCATCGCTGCGCACCACGACGGGCGTCGCGGTCGGCAGGACGCCCAGATAGATCGCTCCCCCGGCCTCGGCCAGCTCGGCGATGGCGTCGATGTCGGCTGTGGCCAGCTGGTCCAGGTCGAAGGAGAAGCCCAGCAGCGGACTCGATGCGCCGACTCCGCGCAGGCCACGCAGCGGCCAGGCCGTACCCGGTCCGCTCCACGGCGCGCAGCTGTGCAGGACCACCTCGGCCACCCGTCCGGTATCGAACGCGGCCGCGGTCACCGCCTGAATGCCCTCGGCAAGCTCGGGCAGGTCGATCCGGCGATGCCGGAAGAAGCCTCCCGCGGTCGGCACGGCGCCGGCCGCCACGGCCGGCAGCGCCGGCTCGTCGATCTGCAGCACCAACTCGGCGCCGGGCAGCCGTCGTCCGATATCGACCAGCAGTTCGGCCGTGCTCCCGGCCAGCGCCTGGGCCAGATCGCGGCGCGCGCCGGCGTCGGCAAGGACTCGCCCGGCATTGGTGATTCCGGTGGTGGCTGCCAGGCTCCATGGCCCGGCCACGGCCACCTTGAACCGCCCGGAGTAGTCGAACAGCTCCTCCTCGAGCCGATCCAGATCGTCACGCCAGGTGGACCGCGCCCGGCGCTGGTCGACGCCGGCGGCGTCGGCCAGCAGCCACTCTCCGGCCAGCAACTGGGCCGGCAGTCCGGACGGCAGGCCGAGCCCCCGTCCGGTGAAGGACGCCCACGGGCCTCGATCCGGCAGCTCGGGCAGGTGCGCGAAGTCGGGCAGCTTGTCGACCACCAGGCGAAGTGCGGCTCCGAAGTCGGTTCCCGGCAACGAACCCAGGCCGGTGACGGCAACCATCACGGCCTCGTCGCGGCGATGGTGGCGCTGCCGATGACGACCTCGCCGTCGTAGTGGACGGCGGCCTGACCAGGGGCGATCCCGAAGGCGGGCTCGTCCAGCTCGATCAGGATCCGTTCGGCCTCGGCCACGATGGTGGCCGGCATCGGCTCGCCGTGGGCCCGAACCTGGACCAGCCCGGTGCGCGTCCCCAGGGCGGCCGGCCCGGCCCAACTGGGCCGGATGGCCTCGATGGTGCGCACCTTGAGCAGCGAGTGCGGTCCGACCGTGACCACCCGCCGCTGTGGATCGACGCCGGTGACATAGCGGGGACGGCCGTCGGCGGCCGGCACCGACAGGTGCAGGCCATGTCGCTGGCCGACCGTGAACTGCTGAGTGCCGGCGTGTGCTCCGACCACCTCGCCCCGCTCGTCCACGATGTCGCCGGGATGGGAGCCCAGCTGCTCGCGCAGGAAGCCGGCGGTGTCTCCGGTCGGGATGAAGCAGATGTCGTGGCTGTCCGGCTTCTGGGCCACCAGCAGGCCGCGGGCGGCGGCTTCGGCCCGCACTTCGGCCTTCGAGATGGCGTCGCCCAGCGGGAACAGCGAGCGGGCCAACTGGTCCTCGGTCAGCACGCCCAGCACATAGGACTGGTCCTTGGAGGCGTCGACCGAGCGCAGCAGCCGCAGCTGGCCGTTCCGGAGTTCCCGGCGGGCGTAGTGGCCAGTGGCCACGGCATCGAAGCCGAGCGCCAGACCGCGCTCAAGGACGGCGGCGAACTTGATCTTCTCGTTGCAGCGCAGGCACGGGTTCGGGGTCCGTCCGGCGGAGTACTCGGCCAGGAAGTCGGCCACCACATCCTGCGCGAACCGCTCAGACAGATCCCAGACGTAGAACGGGATGCCGAGCAGGTCGGCCACCCGGCGAGCGTCGTTGGAGTCCTCCAGAGAACAGCAGCCCCGCGAGCCACTGCGGTACAGCTCGGCGTTGCGGGCCAGCGCCAGGTGCACGCCGACCACCTCGTGGCCGGCCTCGACCAGCCGCGCCGCAGCCACCGAGGAGTCCACGCCTCCCGAAAGTGCCGCCAGAATCCGCATCCATCCCCTATCGACGCCAGCAGTCTAGGCGGACGGGTCAGCCCAGAGCCCGCCGAGCCCTGGCCAGGGCGGTCGGCAGCACCGCGACCACGCGCTCGATGTCGGTCGAGGTGGTACTCGGGCCGAAGGAGAACCGCAGGCTGGCCGAGGCGTCGTCCTGGCTGCGTCCCATGGCCAACAGCACCTCGCTGGGCTGGTGCACCCCGGCCGAACATGCCGATCCGGTGGACGCCTCGACCCCGGCCCCATCCAGGAGGAGCAGCAGGTCGTCGGCCCGGGTGCCGGAGAAGGTGGCATTCACGATGGCCGGACCGGCCGGCTCGACGGTGTTGATCCGCACCTGGGGCAGCCTGGCCAGCTCGGCGATCAGCTGGTCCCTCAGCCCGCGCAGCCGCTCGACCTCAGCCTCGAGGTGGTCGACAGCGAGCCGCACTGCGGCTGCGAAGCCGACCGCCAGCGCCACCGGGACGGTGCCCGAGCGCAGTCGCGCCTCCTGCCCACCCCCGAAGCCGACCGGACGCAGCCGCACTCCGCGGCGGACCACCAAGGCTCCGATGCCGACCGGGCCGCCCACCTTGTGCGCCGACAGCGAGATCAGGTCGGCGCCGCTGCCGGCCAGCCCGATCTCGACATGGCCGAGCGCGGCCACGGCGTCGGCGTGAAACAGCGCGCCGTGCCGATGTGCCAGCTCGGCGACAGCCGAGATCGGCTGGATGGCACCGGTCTCGTTGTTCACCCAGATCACGCTGACCAGGGCCGTCGCCGAAGTGATCAGCTGTTCGGCGGCCGCCACGTCCAGATGACCCGAGGCATCGACCGGCAACCGATCAACCTCGGCGCTGCGCTCGACGACCGCGGCCACCGAGGCGTGCTCGACCGTCGAGATCGCCAACCGCGGCCGCGCCGGGTCGCCCACGGCTCCCAGGATGGCCAGGTTGTTGGACTCGGTCCCGCCGGCGGTGAAGATCAGTTCAGCGGGCAGTGCGCCGACTCGCTCGGCGATCGCCTCCCGGGACTCCTCGAGCAGCCGTCGGGCCCGCCGACCGGCGGCGTGGGTGGAGTTCGGATTGCCGGCCAGGGAGAGCACCGGGAGCATGGCGTCCAGCACTTCGGGCAGGATCGGCGAGCCGGCCGCATGGTCGAGGTAGCTACGCTCGTCCACGCCTACCTCCGATCAACACGAGCCCAGGCCGGAGTGCTTCGGCTGGGAAGTCGGGTACATCCCGAGCAAGATTAGGTCGTCACGGCTACGAAAGGGACCAACCCAATGGACAATCCGGCCAGTGAACCGCCAGTAACCGCCGTACTGGGAGCCCACGTCGACGATGCCGGAACTTCCTTCA
This sequence comes from Propionicimonas paludicola, assembly GCF_002563675.1. Classification (NCBI taxonomy): domain Bacteria; kingdom Bacillati; phylum Actinomycetota; class Actinomycetes; order Propionibacteriales; family Nocardioidaceae; genus Propionicimonas; species Propionicimonas paludicola. The sequence continues at coordinate 1,435,224 of NZ_PDJC01000001.1, forward strand.
GCCTGTGGGCGCCGCGCGCCAACCGGGTCGAGTTGGTCCTCGTGGACGACCAACTGGATCAGCAGAACTACGATCTCGAGCAGTACCCGGACGGAGTCTGGCGCCGACATCTGCCCGACGTCGGCGGTGGCCAGCGCTACGGCTACCGGGTACATGGAGAGTGGGCGCCCGAGCTGGGCCAGCGGTTCAACCCGGCCAAGCTGCTGCTGGACCCCTACGCCAAGGCCATCACCGGTGGCGTGGACTACTCCGGACCGATCACCGACCACACTGCCGAGTCGAACTTCCAGCCCGATCCCACCGACTCTTTCGGCTCGGTGCCGCTGAGCGTGGTGGTCGCCGACTCACCGGCCCCGGCTCCGCTGGCCCAGCCGCGTCCGCTGGAAGAGCTGGTGGTCTACGAGGTGCACCTGCGCGGCTTCACCAAGCAGCATCCGGAGGTGCCCGAGCATCTGCGGGGAAGCTACGCCGGCCTGGCCTACTCCAGCGTCGTGGAGTACCTGGTCGGCCTCGGGGTCAACGCCGTCGAGCTGCTGCCCGTCCACCACTTCGTTTCCGAGCCGTTCGTGATCGGACGCGGCCTGGTCAACTACTGGGGCTACAACAGCCTGGGCTTCTTCGCCCCGCACGGCCACTACTCCTCGGCCGGGACCACGGGCGAGCAGGTGGCCGAGTTCAAGGCCATGGTGAGCGCACTGCACGAGGCCGGCATCGCCGTGATCCTGGACGTGGTCTACAACCACACCGGTGAGGGCGGCCATGAGGGTCCGACCCTGTGCCTGCGCGGGATCGACCATGGCGAGTACTACCGGCTGACCGAGGACCGCCGCAACGACTACGACGTGACCGGCTGCGGCAATGCCGTGGACACCTCCAAGCCGGCCGTGCTGCGAATGGTGCTGGACTCACTGCGCTACTGGGCCACCGAGATGGGGGTGGACGGCTTCCGCTTCGATCTGGCCACCACTCTGATCCGCGACGGCGCCCACCACGTCGATCAGAACCACGAGTTCAAGCAGGCCATCGCGGCCGATCCGGTGCTGTCCGGCAAGGTGATGATCGCCGAGCCGTGGGATCTGGGCCCGTACGGCTATCAGGTCGGCCGCTGGGGTGCCGACTGGACCGAGTGGAACGACCGCTTCCGCGGCTTCACCCGCGACTTCTGGCGCGGTGCGGTCGGCGGCGTCCAGGAGCTCGCCACCCGGCTGTCGGGCTCCTCCGACATCTTCGACCACGACGGACGTCCGGTGACCGCATCGCTGAACTTCGTCACTGCTCACGACGGCTTCACAATGCGTGACCTGGTCACCTACGACCTCAAGCACAACGAGGCCAACGCCGAGCGCAACCGTGACGGAGCCGACGACAACCGCTCCTGGAACCACGGCTACGAGGGCGAGACCGACGATCCCGGCATCATCGCCGCCCGGCAGCGGGCCGCCCGGAACCTGATGGCGACCCTGCTGCTCAGCGCGGGAGTTCCGATGATCACCGCCGGCGACGAGTTGGGACGCACCCAGGGCGGCAACAACAACGCCTACTGCCAGGACTCGCCGATCTCCTGGCTGAACTGGAACACTCGCCAGGAGTGGCCCGACCAGGAGGAGTTCACCCGACGCCTGCTCAAGCTGCGCGCCGAGCATCCGCTGCTGCGCCCGGGCAGCTGGCGCCGGCACGGCAAGGTGGTGGACGCCGCCGGCCGGAGCCTGGGCCGCTCACCGATCGCCTGGTTCAACGAGACCGGCTGGGAGATGACCAACGATCACTGGCACGACCAGGGACGGCGCACGCTGGGGATGTACCTCTCCAACGCCGACGAGGGCCTGTTGATCTGGTTCCACGCCGGGGCCGATCCGATCGAGACCGACCTTCCGGGAGCCCCGTGGGCTCTGGAGTACCAGGTGCTCACTCACAGCGGCACGGACGGCGAACTGCCCGAGGAGCCGATCGCACCCGGATCCACCCTCACCCTGCCCGGCGCCACAGTGGCCGTCCTGGCCGTGAAGGTCCGCACCGGGTCCCGGTAGGGGCAGGCGCAGGCTCCGGGCCGCGACCCGCCGGCGATGATGCCATCGACCGTGGCCGTCAGTCGTCGATCCCGAGGACTTCCTTCAAGAGGTCACGCAACTCCGGATCGCTGAGCGTCGGACGCCGCTGGACGACGGCGGCCATCCCGTAGACCGTGCCTTCGCCCCGCGCCGCCGCCGCCGGATCGGCGTTGCCGGCCAGGACGGCGCCCAGCGCGGCCACCAGGCTCTCGACGCGGGCGTTGAGTGCCGGGTCGAGTCCGCCCCGATCCAGGAGCACCAGGCCGACCACCCGCCGATGCTCGACATAGAAGTCCGCCAGGAACCGGGCACCGGCCTCCGCGCGGTCCCGATCCGGACCGGCCTGCAGCCGTCCCACGGCCGCTTCGGCCTCGTCGAGCACCGGGACCAGGAGCGAGTTGATCAGCTCCTCCTTGGACTCGAAATGACTGTAGATCGACGCCTTTCGGATGCCGAGGGCGTTCGCGATCATCTGCAGCGACGTCCCCGCCAGCGAATGAGCGTTGAACAACTCCGTCGCGGCCTGGAGCAGGCGATCGCGACCGCCTCGCGTCCGCTTCAGCGCGGCGCCAGTGCCGTGCAGTGCGCTGTCCGACGACACACCAACCTCCTCAAACTACCGATCGGTAGTTTCGCGAGCTATGCTACCGATCGTTAGCCTAGCGCCCCGCTAGCGAGAGGAGAATCCGGAATGGATCACAAGACCTTGCTCAGGATCGACAAGGTGTCGGCCTGGCTCGGCATCGCGTGGGTGATCACCTACGCGCTGACCTTCATCGTGCTCGGTAACAACCTGCCGCCGGCCCAGGCGTCCTGGACCGGCCAGGAGCTCGTCGACAACTTCTACCTGCCGCACCGCACCCAGATCATGATCGGGATGAGCCTGGCCGCGTTCTTCGGCTTCCTCTACGCGGCGCTGAGCATCCTGCTCACCACGCTCATGTGGAAGCGCGAGCGCGGCAATCACACGCTCTCGATGATGCAGCTCATCGGCGGGTGCTTCACGGCGTGGACGCTCATCCAGAGCCCGGTGCTGTGGGCCTGGTCGGCATCGGTCTCCGGCACGGAGATCAACCCGGACCTGATCAAGATGGCGACCACCCTCGGCTGGTACATGATCAACATGATCTATGCGATCACCACCATGCAGTGCTTCGCCCTGGGCGTCTTCACCCTGGCCGACAAGTCGAAGAACCTGATCTTCCCGCGCTGGGCGGCCATCTTCGCGTTCTTCTCCGGGGTGACCTTCTCGACCGAGACGGTGCTCCCGTTCTTCATGACCGGGCCGCTGGCCTACGGAGGCCTGTGGAACTTCTTCGGCGCAGCGGTGTTCTGGTTCGCCTTCTTCCTGGTCTACAACATCTCCGCGATCCGCTTCCTCAACAAGCACGGCATCGAAGCTCCGATCGAGATCGGCGCGATCGACGAGCCTGCGGCGGAACAGCGCGTCCAGAGGGAAGCCGTTGCGACCTTCTGAGCAGCTGACGGTCTCCTCGGCGCGCGGCGTCCCCGCCGCCGAGGAGGCCACCGCACCTCGCAGCGATCGGCGGATCCCCGGTGTGCCAGAGCTATGGGCCCTCTTCGGCCTCGACGTGGCGAACTTCACCCTGCTGTTCGCCGCCTTCCTCCTGGCCCGGGCCCAGGCGCCGGCCACCTTCGCCACCGGACATGCACTCCTCGATCCGACTCGCGGTGGCATCGACACGCTGTTGCTGCTGACCAGCTCCTGGTTCGCGGCCAACGCCCTGCACGCGGCACGGAATGGGCGGCGCGAACACGTCCGCGGCTGGGTAGGCGGGACGGCTCTCGGGGCAGCGATCTTCGTCGCGCTCAAGGCATCGGAGTACACCGGTGTGATCGAGCACGGCATCAACATCGGAACCGATCTCTTCTTCCAGTACTACTTCCTGATCACCGGCCTGCATCTGCTCCATGTGATCGGCGGCGGCGTGATCTTCGCCATCTACTGGCTCCGACTCCGCGACCCGGCCCGGGCGCTGACCGTGCGCTGGTTCGAGACCGCCACCCTCTACTGGCACGTCGTGGACGTGCTGTGGATCGTCATCTTCCCGCTGCTCTACCTGCTGAAGTGATCATGCAAACGATTCCTCGACGTCAGACCCGGGTGTGGGTTGTCCTCCTCTCCGCGACCGTTCTGGTCACCTGGGCGGTCACCCTGCTGGGGTTGCCGGTCAATGTGGCGCTCACCGTCACAATCCTCGTGGCGGGGGTCAAAGCCACGCTCGTTGCGTTCGAGTTCATGGAACTGCGGACCGCGCCACGGCTGATCCAGGCCATCGCGTTGGGCTGGATCGTTGCGGTCACCGGCATGATCCTCGCGTTCCACCTGGCCACCCCGTGACGGTGCGGCGCCCCTCCCCGGTGCCACCGCAGCCGTCCCTGCCGCAATCCTGCGAACCGGATCCCGGTAGGTGCTTTGCGCCCGGAGCAGGGGCTAGGTTTGGGCCGTGAGCAGCAGCCCGTCGCGCAAGCGCCCCGCCAGCCCCCCGGTCGAGCCCCCTGCAGCGGTGACCCCGACCAGCCTCGTCCTGACCGCGCCCAGCGTGCCGAGTCTCGGCTTCGGCCGGATTCCGGTGGCCGGGCTCAGCCCGGTCGTCGAAGCCGGCAGCTACCCGGCCAAGGCCAGCGTCGGTGAACTGATCCCGATCCGAGCCAAGGTCTTCCGGGAGGGCCACGACGCGGTCAATGCCTCAGTGGTGCTGACCACCCCGGACGGCACTGAGCAGCGTCACCCGATGATCGCGGTCGAGCCACGAGGCCTCGACCCGTGGGAGGCCTGGGTGCGGCTCGACCAGCCCGGCCACTGGCGGTTCCGGGTGGAGGGCTGGTCCGACCCGTGGGCCACTTGGCTCCACAATGCCGAGGCCAAGCTGCCCGCCGAGATCGACGTGGAGCTGGTTTGTCTGGAAGGCCGGCACCTGCTCAACGATGCGGCCACCCGGGCACTGGAGACCGGTGATCAGCTGGACGCATCGGTGTTGCGATCCACGGCCGACCTGCTGCTACCCAACCGGGCTCCGGCCGATCTGCTGGACGCGGTGGCGGCCAAAGCGATCACCCGGGCCATGGCCTCCTACGGCCCGCGGGAGCTGGTCTCCCCCACCGCCGACTACCCGATCCAGGTGGATCGCCGGACCGCGCTGTTCTCCAGCTGGTACGAGTTCTTCCCGCGCTCCCAGCAGGCCAGCTATCACCCCAAGACCAAGAAGTGGACCTCGGGCACCTTCGACTCCAGCCATCAGCGCCTGGAGGACGTGGCCGCCATGGGCTTCGACGTGGTCTACCTGCCGCCGATCCATCCGATCGGCACCGCCTTCCGCAAGGGACGCAACAACAGCCTGACTCCGACCGCGGCCGACCCGGGCTCACCGTGGGCGATCGGCTCGGCCGAGGGCGGCCACGACGCCATCCATCCGGATCTGGGCGACTGGGACTCCTTCGACAGGTTCGTGGCCAAGGCCCGCAGCCTGGGCATGGAGATCGCCCTCGACTTCGCCCTCCAGGCGTCCCCCGATCATCCGTGGGTCACCACCCACCCGGAGTGGTTCACCACCCGGCTGGACGGAACCATCGCCTACGCCGAGAACCCGCCCAAGAAGTATCAGGACATCTACCCGATCAACTTCGACAACGATCCGGTCGGGATCTACCACGAGGTCCTGCGGATCCTGAAGCTGTGGATGTCGCACGGCGTGCGGATTTTCCGGATCGACAACCCGCACACCAAGCCGGTGCAGTTCTGGGCCTGGATCCTGCGCGAACTGCGCGAAAGCGACCCGGACGTGCTGTTCCTGGCCGAGGCCTTCACCCGTCCCGAGATGATGCACACGCTGGGCAAGGTGGGCTTCCACCAGAGCTACACCTACTTCACCTGGCGAAACGACAAGCGAGAACTCCAGGAGTACCTGACCGAGCTCAGCCAGGACACCGACGCCTTCTACCGTCCGAACTTCTTCGTGAACACCCCGGACATCAACCCCTTCTTCCTGCAGTCGGGCAACCCGGCCGCCTTCGCCATCCGGGCCATCCTTGCCGCTACCGGTTCACCCAGCTGGGGGGTCTACTCCGGCTTCGAACTGTTCGAGCACAAGGCCTTTCGCGAGGGCGGCGAGGAGTATCTGGACTCGGAGAAGTACGAGTACCGGCCCCGCGACTACCACGCCGAGCCGAACCTCAACCTGCTGCTGGGCAAGCTGAACCGGATTCGCCGCGATCATCCGGCCTTGCAGCAGCTGCGCCGGATCAGCTTCATCTCGACGGCCAATGATCAGGTGCTGGCCTTCGCCAAGAACGATGGCGACGACACCGTGATCGTGATCTGCAGCCTGGACCCCGAGCACACCGTGGAGAGCGAGCTCTACCTGGATCTGCCGGCGCTGGGCATCAGCTCCGACACCGTCGACCTGCGGGACGAGCTCACCGGGGCGAACTTCACCTGGGGCGGGCTCAACTTCGTCCGGCTCACTCCGACCAACCCCGCCCACATCCTGCATGTCCTGGGCCGCTGACGCCGCCGCTGCCTGGCAGCGACATCTCGAGCAGGCCCGCTGGTTCTCCGGCAAGGGCCGCTCAGCACGAGTCAGCGCCCTGACCGCGCTGGACTGGTACACCCCGGCCGGCAGTTGGCCAGCGGTGCGCTCCGAGCTGGCCACCGTGAGCTATCCGGACGGCCCGGACGAGGTCTTCCAGCTGCTGGTCGGCTACGTCCGGCCGGGAACCGCGGACGTCCCGGCCCCGCTGGGTCGGGTACGCCTCGACGATCTGGGCGAGGTGGAGTTCTTCGATGCCACCGAGGACGGCGGCTCGTTGACGGCGCTGGTCGACGCCCTGCTGACCTCACCGCCGCCGGGCATGCGCTGGCTGGAGCCGTCCGCAGTCGATCCCGGGGCGCGGATGCGGCGTTACCGCGGCGAGCAGAGCAACACCACCGTTGTGCTCGGTGACGGCGCCCTGCTGAAGTTGTTCCGCAAGCTGGAGCCCGGGGCGAACCTGGACGCCGAAGTTCTCGAGCGGCTGCCCGGCGAGATCACTCCGCGACTGTTCGGCGTCCTGCGGGCCGATGACTACGACCTGGGCATGTTCTATCAGCGGATCACCGGCATCACTGATGGCTGGGTGTTCGCCACCTCGGCCGCGGCGGCGACGAGCAGCTTCGCCGAGGCGTCCGCCGATCTCGGTCACGCGCTGGCGGTGCTGCACGACGAGTTGGCCTCCGCCTTCGGCACGGCCGAGCGGAGCGGGGACGAGCTGGCCGAGGTGATGCTCGACCGCTACCAGGTGGCCGCCGAGGCGGTCCCCGAGTTGGCCGTCCACGCCCCTGCGGTGACCGAAGTCTTCGATCGGCTGCGCGGCCAACGCCTGACGACCCAGCGCGTGCACGGCGACTTCCACCTGGGCCAGGCGCTGCATCGCCCGGCCGCGGACGGCCAGTCGCCGTGGGTGATCATCGATTTCGAGGGCGAGCCACTGAAGTCGCTGGCCGAACGCCGGGAGTTCGACACCCCGGTCCGTGACGTGGCCGGAGCCCTGCGCAGCCTCGACTACGCCCGCAGCGCGGCCGCCGATCCCGACTCCAGCGCGGCCCTCGGCTGGACCGCCGAGGCCACCGGCGCCTTCCTGGACGGCTACGGTCGGCACCGTCCGGTTCAGCCCGCCATTCTCCAGGCTTACCTGCTGGACAAGGCAATCTACGAAGTTGTTTATGAAGTGCGGAATCGGCCGGGTTGGGCCCACATTCCGCTCCGAGCGGTCCAAGATGAGCTTGTGAGAGCTCAGGGCGGGCCCACTATCAGACCGAAGGAGTTCTGATGGCACACGATCTGACCGGCGGCCTCACCGGAACCGACCTGGAAGGCTTTCACACCGGCGGCGACACCGAGTGTTGGCGCCGGCTGGGAGCTCACGAGCTGGTCCTCTTCGATGACGAGCGCGGCGAGATCCACGGCACCCGATTCGCCGTTTGGGCACCGAACGCCACCCAGGTGCGGCTGAACGCCGACTTCAACTGGTGGACCGGGGACGATATGCACCTGATCCCCGGCTCCGGGGTCTGGGCGCTGTTCGTCGAAGGGGTCGGCACCGGGGCTCTCTACAAGTACAACGTGCTGGGCGCCGACGGCGTGTGGCACGAGAAGGTCGACCCGGTCGGCTTCTTCGCCGAGCAGGCTCCGAACAACGCCTCGATCGTCTACAGCTCGACTTACCAGTGGTCGGATCAGGACTGGCTGTCCCGGCGCGCCACGGCTCAACCGCACGCCGAGGCCATGTCGATCTACGAGCTGCATCTGGGCTCCTGGCGCAAGGGCAAGTCCTACCGGGAGCTGGCCGACGAGATCGTCGAGTACGTCACCTGGCAGGGCTTCACCCACGTGGAGTTCATGCCGGTCACCGAGCACCCCTTCGAGCCGTCCTGGGGCTACCAGGTGACCAACTACTTCGCTCCGCAGTCGCGGCTGGGCCATCCCGACGAGTTCCGGCACCTGGTCGATCGGCTGCATCAAGCCGGCATCGGGGTGATCCTGGACTGGGTGCCCGGCCACTTCCCCAAGGACGATTGGGCGCTGGGCCGCTTCGACGGGACGGCGCTGTACGAGCACGCCGACCCCCGCCAGGGCGAGCACAAGGACTGGGGCACCTACATCTTCAACTACGGCCGCAACGAGGTGAAGTCGTTCCTGGTCTCCAACGCCCTGTACTGGGTGACCGAGTACCACATCGACGCCCTGCGGGTGGATGCGGTGGCGTCCATGCTCTATCTGGACTACTCGCGCAACGAGGGCGAGTGGGTGCCCAACATCTACGGCGGCCGGGAGAACCTCGAAGCCATCGACTTCCTGCGTTATGTGAACTCCCACCTCTACGAGCGGGTCCCCGGCGTCGTGATGATCGCCGAGGAGTCCACCTCATTCGATGGGGTCACCAAGCCCGTCCATGCCGGCGGGCTGGGCTTCGGGTTCAAATGGAACATGGGCTGGATGAACGACTCCTTGCGCTACCTGGCCGAGGAGCCGATCCACCGGCAGTACCACCACGACCTGATGACCTTCGCCATGGTCTACGCCTACTCGGAGAACTTCATCCTGCCGATCTCCCATGACGAAGTGGTCCACGGCAAGGGCTCGATGATCAACAAGGTGCCGCAGGACAGCTGGCGCCAGTTCGCCACCCTGCGCAGCTTCTACTCCTTCATGTGGGGCTTCCCGGGCAAGAAGCTGATCTTCGCCGGCTGCGAGTTCGGCCAGCGCTCGGAGTTCAACGAAGCGGTCGCCCTGGAGTGGTGGGTCAGCGACCTGTGGGGCCACCGCGGCCTGCAGCTGCTGTTCAAGGACCTCAACCGGATCTATCGGGAGAACCCGGCGCTGTGGCAGTTGGACAGTGAGCCGGCCGGCTTCCGCTGGATCAACGCCGACGATCGCGGTGCCAACACCTTCTCCTGGCTGCGCAGCGACGAGGCCGGGAACCAGGTGGCGGTCATCTCCAACTTCTCCTCCGAGCCGTGGACGTCCTACCGGATCGGGCTGCCAGCGGCCGGGGCCTGGGAGGAGATCCTGAACTCCGACGCCGAGCTCTACGACGGCACCGGCACCTTCGGCAACCTCGGCCAGATCACTGCCACGGCCGTCCCCTGGAACGGACAGCCGGCCAGCGCCACGTTGGTGGTACCGCCGCTGGGGACGGTGTACCTGCGACATCGGGGCTAGTCCGGAACGTTCCGTCGGCCCGGGCCGCCCCTCGTCCCGCAGGAAAGGGACAGTCCCCCCTTTCTGCGGCTCCGAATGTGGCGAAGAGGGGTCAAAACAACTCATTGCGGGAATACTTCGCCCTATGAGTATGGTTAGCCAGACGCTAACTACTCGCTCAGGAGTGCCGCGATGACCCTTCCGGGGACGGTGCCGGCCAAGACCACTCGTCTTGGCGCGCTGTTGGCCATCTATCTGCTGGGCATCTTCATGGGGGCGATCGACACCGGCATCGTCACCCCGGCCCGCACTCTGATCCAGAACGATCTGGGCGTCGACGACAAGACCGGGGTGTGGATGCTGACCATCTACACCCTCGCCTACGCGGCCTCGATCCCGGTGATGGGCAAGTTGGCCGACCGCTACGGACGCAAGCCGATCTACCTGATCTCGATCACCCTGTTCGGACTCGGCTCACTGCTGTGCGGACTCAGCCAGGACGTCGGCAGCTTCGAACTGCTGATCGCGGCCCGGGCCATCCAGGCGCTGGGTGGCGGCGGCATCGTCCCAATCGCCACCGCCGAGTTCGGCACCTCGGTGCCGGCCGAGAAGCGTGGCATGGCGCTGGGCCTGGTCGGTGGCGTCTACGGGGTGGCCAACATCTTCGGCTCCAGCGCCGGCAGCCTGATTCTTGACGCCTTCGGCGCCCACAACTGGCAATACATCTTCTACGTGAACGTCCCGATCAGCGTGGTGATCATCGTCGCCGGGCTGATCCTGCTGCCTAACCACAAGGCCGAAAGCGTCGCCAAGATCGACCTGCTGGGCATCACCCTGCTGGTGGCCATGATCTTGTCGCTGCTCTACGGACTGCGGAACATCGACTTCTTCGACCTGTCCAGCCTGTCCAGCCTGGACGTGTACCCGTTCCTGCTGGCCTTCGTCCTGCTAGCGCCGGTGTTCGTCCTCGCTGAGCGGCGCGCCGCCGACCCGGTGCTGAACCTCGGCTACTTCACCGATTTCGCCATCGGCGTCACCCTGCTGCTCGCGCTGCTGTCCGGGGTGATCCTGATGGGGGTGATCTTCGTTCCGCAGTTCGCCGAAAACGCGCTGCGCATCCCGACCGGCCAGGGCGGCTACTTCGTGATCATCCTGGGGTTGTTCTCCGGGATCGGGGCACCGCTGTCCGGCACCCTCACCGACAAGTTCGGGCCCAAGGTCGTGCTCGGCTTCGGCGTGATCACCTCGGCCATCGCCGCGGCGGTCGGGGCCTGGTGGGCGATCCCCTCTCCGTCCTGGTGGAGCGTCTGCATCACGCTGGCTTTGATGGGCCTGGGGCTGGGCTTCACCATCGGCTCGCCGCTGAACTACATGATGCTGGACCGGACGCCGGCTGCCGAGGCGAACTCGGCGTTGGCCACTTTGTCCCTGGTTCGCTCGATCGGCACCACCCTGGCCCCGGCCTTCCTGATCGGCTTCCTGGCCCATGCCGGCACCGGACTGCAGGCTGCGCTCACCGCCGAGCTGCCGACCAAACTCGACGCGCCGACCCTGCCCTACGCCAGCGAGCTGGAGCAGAGGTTCAGCCAGCTCAAGAAGGACCCGAACCTCAAGGACAAGCTGGCCGGCGTCAACTTCCCTGATCTGGGCGGACAGAGCGTCACCATCGACATCAACGGCGGCGGCTCGCTGCCGCCGGACTTGGTCGAGCTGCTCAAGACCGCCGACGTCACCACCATCACCGAGCGGACCAAGACCGTGGCCGATCGGATGTTCGCTCAGCAGACCCCGTCGGTGATCGCTGACATCACCGACGGAGTGAACACCGGGTTGGCCAGTCTGGATCAGGCAGCCACCGACCTGGACAAGGCTCACGCCAAGCTGACCAAGGCGGTGAACGGGATCCAGAAGGGCATCGACGGGATGGAGAAGGCCCGGACCGGGATGCGTTCGGGCGTGGCCGGAATGACCAAGGCCATCAACGGGATGACCAAGGGCATCGACGGGATGTCCCGGGGGCTGCGCAAGCTGGACTCCGACCTGGCCAGGCTGCGGCAAGCCCGGGCCGGGGTGCAGGCTGCCTACGACCAGATCATGGACGCACTTCCGCCGGGCACACCCGAGCCGCCACCCGCCCAGCAGCTCCACGCCCAGCTCACCGAGCTCGATGCCGCGATCGCCGGCGCCGGGCAGGGCCGAGCCGCCCTGGCCGACAAGCAGAAGGCACTGAAGGCCCAACGGGCCACGCTGGTCGGCAAGCGAGCGGCACTGCGCACGTCGTTGCACACTCTGGACGGCAAGCTCGCCAAGGCCGGGAAGGACCGCACGAAGCTGATCAACGCCCGCGACGAGCTGGCCGGCGCCCAGGCGGAGCTGGCCGACAGCCGGGCCAAGCTGGTGGTGCTCCGCGACGCCGTCCCCGGCGCCTTCGAGACCTCCCGCACCCAGTACCTGGCCAAGATCGACGAACTCGGCCCCACCCTGCAGTCGACCTTCGCCAGCACTCTCAACGAGGGCTTCCGCGGCATCTACCTATCCACCCTGGTTGCCGCCCTGCTGGCCGCCGGGCTGCTGGTCCTCTACCCGAGGCGCGCCAAGACCGAGTGACACAATGCCGTCATGAACCGAGCGGGAATCTTGTTGTTCGACGGCGTGGAAGAACTCGATGCGATCGGCCCATGGGAGGTGCTCTCCGCCTGGAGCCTGCAGTTCCCCGAGGACGGCTGGGAGGTGGCGCTCTGCGCGGCCGAGGCCGGCCCGGTCACCGCAGCCAAGACCGCAGTGTTCACCCCGCATGAGGTCCGCACCGACGACTACCAACTGATCGTGGTTCCCGGTGGCCAGGGCACCCGACGGATCCTGCGGGAGCCGGCCACCCTGGAGTGGGTACGGGCTGCGCATCGACGCGGTGCGCTGGTGACCAGCGTCTGCACCGGAGCTCTCGTGCTGGCGGCCGCAGGACTGCTCGCCGGCCGACCGGTGACCACGTATCACTCCGCCTACGACGAACTTCTCGAACTCGCTCCGGACTGCCGCCCCGACCGGGATTCTCGGTGGGTGGACTCCGGCGACGTGGTCACCTCGGCAGGAGTCAGCGCAGGGATCGACATGGCCTTGCATCTGGTGGACCGGTTGGCCGGCACCGAACGCGCTCGCCAGGTGCGCCGCGCCATCCAGTACGACCCCGAGCCGCCGGTCTAGAACAGAGCGCTCATCAGGTCCCGGCGCGCCTTGAGCACTGCCGGGTCGGTGCCACCGACGGTCTCGAAGAGCTCCAGCAACCGCAGCCGGACCTGCTCGCGCTGGTCCCCCGTGGTGATCCGGATCACCTCGATCAACCGGGCGAAGGCCTGCTCGGCAGCGCCACCGAAGACTTCGGCGTCAGCAGCGGCCAGCTGCAGCTCGACATCAGCAGGCGCGGCGGCGGCCCGCTGCAGCGCCTGTGCCGGGTCGGCCGTGCTGACCCGGCCGAGCAGGGCCGCCTGGGCCCGTCCGGCCTTGGCCTCGGCGTCATTGGGGGACGCCGCCAGCAGCTTGTCGAACTCGGCCACGGCTGCATCGAAGTTGCCTTCGGCCAGGGCCGCGTCGGCTGCCGCGAAGCGCGGATCCGGGCCGGCCTCACTGTCCACGCTGACCGGCTCGGCGCGTCCGACGACGCCGTTGGCGGCGGCCACCTGGAGCAACTGGTCCAGATAGGCCTGCGCCTCCACCTTGTCCTTGGTGCCCTGCCACATCGGTGCCAGCTGACCACCCACCACGCCGATCACAGCCGGCACGGCCTGGATCCCGAAAGCGGCCGCCACCTGCGGCGATGCGTCCACATTGATCCGTCCCAGCAACCAGGCACCGCCGGCGGCATTGGCCAGCTCGGTGAGCGTCTGCGACAGGGCGTCCGCGTTGGCCCGCGGCGAGTTCAGCTCCAGCACCACCGGGAAGCGCAGCGAGAGCGAGATGACCTGCTCGAGGTTCCGCTCGTCGACCTCCATCACGTAGCTCGCCCCCGGCGGAGGCGGCGGCGCCTTGGCCGCAGCGACGATCGACGACAGATCCATTGCCCGAGTCGGGTTGAAACCAGCAGGAGTCACCTAGGCATTGTGCCAGTCGTCGCGAAACCCTGCTCATCTGGGCCGGTCACATGGCCGTCCGGGCCGCGACTTGGCAAGATGGGCTCATGGTTGACAGCCGCGCCGGACTCCTTGCCGGACCACAAGATCTGATCGATGTCGATGCTCTGATCGGGGCCTACTACGACCTGGTGCCCGACCCGGCCAATCCCGATCAGCAGGTCGTCTTCGGAACCTCCGGGCACCGCGGCTCCAGCCTGGACGCCGCCTTCAACGACGCTCACATCGCGGCCACCACCCAGGCCATCGTGGAGTACCGGGCCGCCCAGGGCATCACCGGCCCGCTGTTCATCGGCAAGGACACCCACGCCCTGTCCGAGCCGGCCTGGAGGACCGCCATCGAGGTGCTGCACGCCAACGGCGTTGCGATCCGCGCCGAGCGGGACCAGGACTACACCCCGACCCCGGCGGTGTCCCGGGCCATCATCGTCTACAACAAGACCCACGAGGGTCCGCGCGCCGACGGCATCGTGGTGACCCCCTCGCACAACCCGCCCCGCGACGGTGGCTTCAAGTACAACCCGCCGCACGGCGGCCCGGCCGACACCGACGCCACCGGATGGATCGCCGCCCGGGCCAATCAGCTGCTCGCCAACCCGTCCGCCATCGCCCGGACGCCGTATGCCCGCGCCGCCGCTGACGTCGTCCGGGAGGACTATCTGGGTGCCTACTGCGAGGACCTGCGCAATGCCATCGAGCTGGACGCCATCGCCGCGGCCGGCGTCCGGATCGGCGCCGATCCGCTGGGTGGGGCCTCGGTCCAGTACTGGGGCTATATCGCCGAGCGGCTGGGCATCGACCTGACAGTGATCAACCCCACGGTCGATCCGACCTGGCGGTTCATGACCCTGGACTGGGACGCCAAGATCCGGATGGACTGCTCCTCGCCCTATGCCATGGCCAGCCTGATCGCCAACCGGGACCGGTTCGACATCTCCACCGGCAATGATGCCGACTCCGACCGGCACGGCATCGTCACCCCGGACGCCGGCCTGATGAACCCCAACGCCTACCTGGCGGTGGCGATCGGCTACCTGTACCGCAACCGTCCGCACTGGCGCGCGGACGCCGCCATCGGCAAGACCCTGGTCTCCTCGTCCCTGATCGACAAGGTGGCCGCCGACCTGGGCCGCCGGCTGGTGGAGGTGCCGGTCGGCTTCAAGTGGTTCGTCCCCGGGCTGATCAGCGGCGAGCTCGGCTTCGGCGGCGAGGAGTCAGCCGGGGCGTCCTTCCTGGCCAAGGACGGCTCCACCTGGACCACCGACAAGGACGGCATCCTGCTGGCCCTGCTGGCCTCTGAGATCATTGCGGTCACCGGGAAGACCCCCAGCCAGCACTACGCCGAGCTGGAAGCCCGGTTCGGAGCGTCCAGCTACGCCCGGATCGATGCCCCCGCCACCCGCGAGCAGAAGGCCAAGCTGGCCAAGCTGAACGCCTCGGACGTGGCTGCCACCACCCTGGCCGGTGAGCCGATCACCGCCACCTTGACTCATGCCCCCGGTAACGGAGCCGCCATCGGCGGTCTGAAGGTGACCACCGCCTCGGCGTGGTTCGCCGCACGTCCATCGGGGACGGAGAATGTGTACAAGATCTACGCCGAATCGCTGCTCGGCCCCGCCCACCTGGCACAGGTTCAGGACGAGGCCAAACAGGTGGTCGACGCAGTTCTGGTCTGACCAACTGTGAGAGGCTGAAGGTATGAACAACGACGATCTCTTCATCTGCATCGACCACGTCGGGCTTGCCGTGCCCGACCTGGACGAGGCGATCAAGTTCCACACCGAGGTGATGGGCTGGCGCGTGCTGCACCGCGAGACCAACGAGGAGCAGGGTGTCGAGGAGGCGATGATCGGAACCGGTGATCAGCTGGCCGAGAACGCCCAGATCCAGCTGCTGGCTCCGCTCAACGAGAACTCCACCATCGCCAAGTTCCTGGCCAAGAACGGTCCGGGCATGCAGCAGCTGTGCTACCGCGTGGCCGACATCGACGCGGTCTCGGCGAAGCTGCGCGAGCGTGGCGTCCGGCTGCTCTACCCGGAGCCGAAGACCGGCACCGGCGGCGCCCGGATCAACTTCGCGCACCCGAAGGACACCGGCGGCGTCCTGCTGGAAATCACCCAGCCGGTCGCAGGTCACTAAGAACTGAGATTGGCACTGGCCCGGCACTGTCTTTGGCGGTCCGGGCCAGTAGCATTTGCAGTCGAATGTGAAAGGGATCACAACAGTGAGCAATGACGAGACCACCACCGGTCTGGACCTTTTCGACGAGACCGCATCCGCGGTCGGCAACTTCCCTGCAGCACTGCGCGGCTACGACAAGGGCGCCGTTGATGCCTACGTCCGGGATGTTGAGGCCCAGCTGGCCAAGGCGAAGGCGCAACTGCGCCAACAGCACAAGCAAATCACCACGGCGACCGCCAATGCCGAGAACACCGATTTCTCAAAGCTCGGGTCGCACGCCAGGGGGATGCTGCGTGCCGCCGAGTCTCAAGCCGAAGAGCTCATTGCCACTGCCCAGGCACAAGCAAACCAGCTCCTCGGAGATGCCAAGAAGCAGGCCGAAAAGCTGACCAGCGAGACCCGGCTGCAGCTGGACGCCTCGCGGGACGCGTCCACCGAAGAACTGGCCGCACTGCGTAAGCGACTCAGCGAGCAGACGGCCACCGAGCTCAGCGAAGCCAAGGACGAGGCCGGCATGATCCGCGCCGCCGCCCAGCGCGAGGCCGAGCAGATCATCGCCGAAGCGCAGAGCAAGGCCGCCCTGGTGGGCGAGCAGGCCGCAGCCGCCGCACAGGCCCGTCAGGCCGAGGTGGAGCGGCTCGCCGCCGAGCAGGCCGCCAAGACCCAGGCCGAGAAGGAAGCCGCCCTGGCCGCCCTCAAGCAGGCCCAGGACGCCGCCTCGGCGCAACTGGACGGGATCGTGGCCACCGCCCGCGCCCAGGCCGAGGAGTACCAGGCCAAGATCACCTCCGACTCGGTGACCTGGAGCCAGCGGCGCCAGGCGGCGATCGACGAGGCGGCCAATATCGTGGCCGCCGCCAAGACGCAGGCCGACAACATCGTGGCCACCGCGAACAACAAGGCCAAGGCGATTCACACTGCCGCGGTCGAGGCGGCCGAAGCCAAGCGGAACGAGATCGAGGCCCGGGTGCAGCTGCTCAAGGGACGCCAGCGGGCGATCCTCGGCCAGCTGGGCGAGCTCTCCGCGCTGGCTGGCAAGAGCATGGTCGAGTACGCCGATGACGAGGAGCCGCAGGGCTCGGCGTCCGCAGGCACTCCGGCCACCCCGGCCAGCCCGGCCGAGGCGCAGCCGGAGCCGCCGGCCGTCGCCACCGACGCTGAGGCGACCCCCGCGTCATGACCAACGCTGAGGGGCAGCCGCAGGCGATTCCTCCCGTCCCCCCGCAGGGTCCGATCCCGGCGAGTTCGGCGAGGACGCCCTCGGCTGCTCCCGGCGCCAGTCGGAGTTGGCTGCGGCGCTGGCGGCGAATCACCCAGCCGACGCCGCCGGACTTCCCCGGCGCCATGGGTGGGGAACCGGAGCAGCGGATCTCGCTGCTCAACCGGAACCCCATTCGGCTCGGTTTCGAGGTCACCATCGGCGTCCTGGCTGCGATCGGCGTGGTCAACCTGGTCGTCGGGGTCCATTCGGTGGTGATCCTGATCTGTCTGGCCTTCGCCATCGCGCTCGGGCTGAACCCGATGGTCAGCTGGTTGCACAACCACGGCTTGCGCCGCGGCTTGGCGGTGCTGATCGTCGCGCTCGTGCTGCTGATCATCCTCGCTCTGGCCGGGTGGGCGCTCTTCCCGCTGGTCAGCGATCAGGTGTCCACCCTGATGACCCAGGCACCGTCATTGCTGCAGAACCTGCGACAGAACCCGCAGATCGCCGCCCTGGACGCCCAGTTCGGGCTGATTTCGAAGGCGATCAGCTTCCTGACCTCCGGCGACCTGATCAGCGGGCTGTTCGGCGGCCTGGTCGGCGCCGGGCAAGCCCTGGCGAACACCGTGTTCTCGGTGACGATCACCGTCGTGCTCACCTTGTACTTCCTGACCGCGCTGCCGTCGATCAAGGACGTCATCTACCAGTTGGCGCCCGCATCGCGGCGTCCGCGAGTGCGCTACCTGGCCAACGAGATGTTCAAGCGGGTTGGTGGGTATGTCTCCGGGCTGTTCACGGTGGTCGCGATCGCCATGGCCGTCGCCTTCACCTTCTTGAACATCATCGGGCTCTCCCAGTACGCGCTGGCACTCGCCGTTGTGGTCGGCCTGTTCGCCTTCGTTCCGCTGGTGGGTCCCACGATTTCGACGGTGATCATCTCGATCGTGGCCTTTGCGTCGAACCCCACGACCGGCCTGATCACGTTGATCTTCTTCCTCTGCTACCAGCAGTTCGACGCGTACTTCATCCAGCCCCGGGTCTTCGCCAAGTCGGTACAGATCCCCGGCATCCTGGTGATGCTGGCTGCCATCTCCGGCGGCTTGTTGCTGGGCATCGTAGGCGCGATCCTCGCGGTGCCGACCATGGCCGCACTGCTCCTGCTCTACCGAGAGGTGCTGGTCCCCCACCTGGACCGCAGCTGAGGCCTAGAACAGCCGCTCGTCGGCGTTGTCGAGACCGCGCAGCCCGTCGTAGTCCAGCAGGACGCAGTCGATCCCGCGGGTGCCGGCCAGGGTGCGAGCCTGCGGCTTGATCTGCTGCGCGGCGAACACTCCCCGCACCGGGTGCAGCAGCGGGTCGGCGTTCATCAGTTCGAGGTAGCGGGTGAGTTGCTCGACCCCGTCGATCTCGCCCCTCCGCTTCACCTCGACGGCCACGTAGCGACCGGTCGCGTCCCGATAGAGCAGGTCGACCGGACCGATCGGGGTCTGGTGCTCGCGGGTGACCAGTGTCCAGCCGGGCCCGAAGGTCTCCGGGTTCGCGGCGAGTAGTTGCTGCAGGTGGGCCTCGACCCCGTCCTTCTGCAGCCCCGGATCGACTCCCAACTCATGGTTCGAGTCGTGCACCACTTCGCCGATCGAGATCAGCAGCCGGTCGCCGTCCTTGTTGCGGACCTCCCAGAGCTCGCTGAGCTCGGTTGGCAGCCCCTCGGCCAGCTCACTGGTGGCCGGGTCGTGCACCGTTAGCGTGCACGGCGCGCTCATCCAGTTCAGCGGCTTGTAGGCACGATCATCGGCATGCACCGAGACCGAGCCGTCCGACTTCACCATGATCAGCCGCAACGCCATCGGCAAATGAGCGGACAATCGTCCGGCGTAGTCGACCTGACATCGGGCAATCAACAAGCGCACCGGAACAACTTACCCTGACCATCGACTTGCCTGAGCGCGGAGCTTGGCATAGGACTTCTCTATGGCCAAGCGACCCTCCAAGCACTTGCGGCCGGCTCGGCCCCTGTCCAGCGGCGCTTTCGCCCGGCTGGAGCACAAGGCCGACGGCGACTGGATGGTGCAGACAATGCCGTCCGACGCGGCCGACAAGACCTACCTGTGCCCGGGCTGCAACCAGCAGCTCCCGCCGGGCACCGCGCATCTGGTGTCCTGGCCGCGGGAGCCGAGCCTGGGCTTCACCTCGGCCGTGGAAGAACGCCGGCACTGGCACACCGCCTGCTGGGCTCGGCGGCGCTGATGACGACGATCTACACCGAGCTGGTGGGCAGCGGACGCCCACGCTTCGCGATCCTGCCGGGCCTGTTCGGACGCGGCCGCAACTGGTCGAGCATCGCCGCCGCGCTGGCTGAGCAGGGCTACCCCACCGTCTTGTTCGATCTGCCCAACCACGGACGCAGCGGCTGGACCGACACCTTCAGCTACCCCGCGCTGGCCGACCAGGTGGCCGAGGAGATAGAGCTGCGACTCGGCTCGGCCGCGCGGCTGATCCTGGTCGGGCACTCCCTGGGCGGCAAGGTGGCCATGCTCACCGCGCTGCGGCATCCGGGCCTGGTGGCCGGCCTCGGCGTGGCGGACATCGCTCCGGCAGTCTCCGACCAGGTGAGCAGCTTTGCCCCCTTGGTCGCGGCTATGCGCGGCCTCGACCTGACCCGGCTGGAGTCGCGCACCGAGGCCGATCAGTTGCTGGCCGCCAGCATCTCC
The DNA here is from genome assembly GCF_002563675.1 of Propionicimonas paludicola. Lineage (NCBI taxonomy): Bacteria > Bacillati > Actinomycetota > Actinomycetes > Propionibacteriales > Nocardioidaceae > Propionicimonas > Propionicimonas paludicola. Next base: position 1,455,189 of record NZ_PDJC01000001.1, read on the forward strand.
GACGACGCCAGCCGCGGTCTGCTGCTGCAGAACCTGCGCCGGCGCGGCGGCTGGCACTGGCAGCTCAACCTCGACCTGCTCGGCTCGTCCCTGGACGCCATCGCCGACTGGCCCGACCCCGGGCCGGTCAGCTACCCGGGCCCGACGCTGTGGCTGACCGGTGAACGGTCCCGCTACTGCCGTCCCGAGCACCTGCCGACCATGCGGCGACTCTTCCCTGCCGTCGAGCAGGTCGTCATCCCCGGGGCCGGGCACTGGGTGCACGCCGACAACCCGGACGCCGTGATCGGCGCCCTGGTCCGGCTGGCCGAGCTCAGCGAGGCGTAATCGCCTCGATCACGGCCGGCGCCTTCGGCTTCCCGCCACCGGCGCTGCCGAAGGAGTTGTCCTGGCCGGCCTTGGCGATCTTCTCGACCACCTTCAGCCCGGCGGCGTCCACCTTGCCGAACACCGTGTAGCTGGGCGGCAGCGACGAGTCGGCGTACACGATGAAGAACTGCGAACCGTTGGTGTTCGGGCCGGCATTGGCCATGGCCAACGTGCCTGCGCCATAGGTTTCGTCACCGGTCAGCTCATCGGGGAACTGGTAGCCGGGGCCACCCGATCCGGTTCCGGTCGGATCGCCACACTGCAGAACGAAGATCCCCGAGTCGACCAGGCGGTGGCAGGACGTGCCGTTGAAGTAGCCCTGGGCGGCCAGGGACACGAAGGAGTTGGTCGTGCACGGCGTCCGCACTCGATCCAGAGTCAGGCCGACCGCGGACCCGCTGAGGGTCATCGTCAGATCGACGCTGCCGGTGTTCGCCACCCCGCTGGTCGGGGGCAGCTTCACCTTGCCGGCGGCGTCCCCTCCGGCGGCGTACTGGCAGCTCACACCCGGCGCTGCGGCCGCGGAACTGGCGCTCGGCTGGGGCGTTGCGGTGATCGGCGCCACACAGCCGGTCAGGGCGAAGGCGACAGTGGTTGCGGTGATGATCCAGGCTTTGTTCACCCTGACACTGTGCCAGGTATGAGCGTTTGACAGCGCCAACGGCGCGGTGTTGATTGGACGCCATGGTCAAACTCACCAAGATCTATACCCGGACCGGAGATGCCGGCACCACCCGGCTGGCCGACCTGTCCGAGGCGAGCAAGACCGACCTGCGGGTCGAGGCCTATGGCCAGGTGGACGAGGCCAACTGCCTGCTCGGCCTGGCCGCGACCCAGCCCGACCTGCCGCCCGCCGTGGCGGCGGTGATCGCGCATCTGCAGAACGAGCTGTTCGACGCCGGCGCCGACCTGGCCACTCCGTTGACCGACAACCCGCCGTATCCGCAGCTGCGGGTGATTCAGGAGTACATCGACCGGCTCGAGGGCTGGTGCGATGAGTTCGGGGATCCGCTGCCGCCGCTGCAGTCGTTCATCCTGCCCGGCGGCGGCCCGGCCGCGTCCTGGCTGCAGCTGGCCCGCGCCGTGGTACGCCGTGCCGAGCGGACGGCCTGGCGGGCCGCAGAGGTACACGGCATCGGCCAGGAGGGCGGGGTCAACCCGCTGGCCATCACCTACCTGAACCGGCTATCGGACTTGCTGTTCATCCTGGGCCGCATCGTCGGCCAGGCCTCCGGTGAGGTGCTCTGGATCCCCGGCAAGGACCGCGAGGTCCTCGACCCGCGCGGACGCCGCCAGCGCGAGAAGATCAGCGGTAGCGAGCCCCCGGAGGAGCCGACTCCAGCCAGCTGAGCAGGCCGGTCAGCGAGGCCACCGACATGGCCATCTCCCAGCTGCGTCCGTCGGACAGCTCCATGGTGAGAATGCGCTGGTCGTCGTAGAGCAGCACCGATTCGATCGGGTCCGGATCCCGCTGCACTCCGGCCCGGGAGATCGATCGCGGGAAGATCACCTTCGGCCGCAGCGCCACCGAGAACGCCCGGAACCACTCCAGGTTGTCCCCGCTGTAGCGGGCCACCCCGAGCGCCCAGCCGGCGCCGGGTCCCTTGCTGGACAGCCGCAGGCTGCAGTCGAACAGTCCGCCTTGGCGAGACAGCCAGCGACGGCGTCCACCCAGGTAGAGCACCGGCAGGAGAAGCGCCACGACGACGATCAGGGCGACGGTTTCCGCCAATCCGAACCAGTCCATCGTCGCGAGTTCCCCGGCTCAGTTCTCGCGGGCCATTCGAGCCGCCCGTACCTGGGCCTGGGCTCGCAGGTAGTGGTGGCGGGTCTCTTCATCGAGTTCACCGGCGTTGATCCGCTTCTCGGCGGCGGCCAGTTCGTGCTCGGCAGCCACCAGATCGATCTCCTCGGCGATCTTCGCGAACTGACTGAGCAGAGAGACCCGGTTGTCGGCCACCGAGACGAAGCCGCCATCGATGGCCACCACTTCGCGGGTGTCGGCCGTACTGAGCACCTCAGCCGCACACGGCACCAAGGAGGCCAGCAGCGGCTCGTGGTTGGGCAGAATGCCGATGTCGCCCTCGCTGGTCCGGACGATCACGCTACGCGCATCGCCCTCCCAGACGATTCCGGTCGAGGACACCACCTCGACGCGCAGGACATCGACCACGTCAGCCTTCCTTCTGGATGCGGTCCCAGTTCGCCAGAACCATATCCATCCCACCGACATTGAAGAAGGCCTGCTCGGCGATGTGGTCGGCCTCGCCGTCGCAGATCATCTTGAACGACTCGATGGTGTCGGCCAGCGGGACCGTAGATCCGGGCACGTTGGTGAACTTCTCGGCCATGTAGGTGTTCTGGCTCAGGAACTGCTGGAGCCGGCGGGCCCGGGCCACGATGATCTTGTCCTCTTCGCTCAGCTCGTCGACGCCGAGGATGGCGATGATGTCCTGCAGCTCCTTGTTGCGCTGCAGGATCTGCTTCACCCGGGTGGCGGTGTTGTAGTGCTCCTTGCCGATGAACTGCGGGTCCATGATCCGCGAGGAGCTGGACAGCGGATCCACGGCCGGGTACAGACCGCGGGAGGCGATCTCACGGGAGAGCTCGGTGGTGGCGTCCAGGTGGGCGAAGGTGGTGGCCGGGGCCGGGTCGGTGTAGTCGTCGGCCGGGACGTAGATGGCCTGCATCGAGGTGATCGAGTGACCCTTGGTTGAGGTGATCCGCTCCTGCAGCTGGCCCATCTCGTCGGCCAGGTTCGGCTGGTAGCCCACCGCGGACGGCATCCGGCCGAGCAGGGTGGACACCTCGGAGCCGGCCTGGGTGAACCGGAAGATGTTGTCGATGAACAGCAGCACGTCCTGGTTCTGGACGTCCCGGAAGTACTCGGCCATGGTCAGCGCCGACAGCGCCACCCGAAGCCGGGTGCCCGGCGGCTCGTCCATCTGACCGAAGACCAGGGCGGTGTCCTTCATGACGCCGGCCTCGATCATCTCGTGGATCAGGTCGTTGCCCTCACGGGTGCGCTCACCGACACCGGCGAACACCGAGGTGCCACCGAAGTTGTGGGCGATCCGGTAGATCATTTCCTGGATCAGCACGGTCTTGCCGACGCCGGCACCGCCGAACAGGCCGATCTTTCCGCCCTTGACGTACGGGGTCAGCAGGTCGAGCACCTTGATGCCGGTCTCGAGCATCTCGGTCCTCGGCTCCAGCGCGTCGAAGGCCGGCGGGTCGCGGTGGATCGGCCAGCGCTCAGTGACGGTGATCTTGTCGAGATCCTCGTTCAGGCACTCCCCGGTCACATTCCAGACCCGGCCCTTGGTGACATCGCCCACCGGCACCGAGATCGGCGCGCCGGTGTCGACCACGGTGGCGCCGCGGCGCATACCGTCGGTCGGCTTCAGCGAGATGGCCCGGACGGTGTTGTCACCGACCTGCAGAGCAACCTCGGCGGTGATGGTGTGGACGCCCTCGCTGGACTCGATGTCGATCAGGAGCGCGTTGTGGATGGCCGGAATCTGATCGGCGGCGAACTCGACGTCCACCACCGGTCCGATCACCCGTACCACCCGTCCGGCGGCCGCGGCTGCTGCGGTGGTCTTGTCGGTCTGGGTCACAGTCATCGCTATTGCCTGCCTAGTCGTTCTCGACGGATTCGGCCAGCGCGCTCGCGCCGCCGACGATCTCGGTGATTTCCTGGGTGATCTCGGCCTGACGGGCCTGGTTGGCCTGCCGAGTGAGTCGTTCGATCAGCTGCTGCGCGTTATCGGTGGCCGACTTCATGGCCTTCTGCTGGCTGGCCAGCTGGGAGGCCGCCGACTGCAGCAGGTAGAACCAGATTCGGCTGCGGATGTAGAGCGGCAGCAGCGAATCGAGCACGGTGTTGGGGTCGGGTTCGAACTCGTAGAGCGGCACGGCCTCGGCCTCGCCGACCTCGTGGACGCCTTCGACGACCTCCAGCGGGAGCACCCGGCGCACTCGCGGCACCTGGGAGAGCATCGACTCCATCCGGGTGTAGACCGCCCAGATCTCGTCCACACCGCCCTCTTCGGTCGGGCGCAGGAAGTCGGCCAGCAGCCGGTCGGAGATCTCCACGGCCCGGTCGTAGGTGGGCGAGTCGGAGAAACCGTCCCAGGACGCCTCGATCGGGAGCTGGCGGTAGTTGAGGAAGCCGATCCCCTTGCGTCCCACCACGTAGCGGACGATCTCCTTGCCCTCTTCGGTGAGCCGCTGCCGAATCTGGGCCACGGTCTTGATCACGTTCGAGGAGTAGGCGCCGTTCATGCCCCGGTCGGAGGTGATGAACAGCACCGCGACCCGCTTGGGGTTCTCCACCGAGCGGGTCAGCGGATGATCCTGATGGGAGTAGTTGGCCACCGCGGAGACCGCTCGGTTCAGCTCGCGGGTGTACGGCAGCGCCCGGGCGGCGGCCTGCTGCGCCTTGATGATCCGCGAGGACGCGATGAGTTCCATCGCCCGGGTGATCTTCTTGGTCGCAGTGACCGACTTGCGGCGTTGTCGGAGCTCGCGAAGGCTGGTCGCCATCGATCAGCTCCGCTTCTTCTTCACCACGATCTGCTCGTGGCTGAGATCGGCGTCCTCGATGGCGTCGGCGGCCGGATCGCCCTCCACCAGCGAGTCGCCGGTCTTGCTCACCCACTGCGTGCGGAAAGCGGCCAGAGCGTCTTCGGCGGCCTGCTTGGTGTCATCGGTGAACTGGCCGGTCTCGGCGATCACCTCGAGCACCTTGGTGTTGTGCTTGAGGTAGGCCAGGTACTCCTGCTCGAAGGCGAGCACCTCGGCCACCGGAACGTTGTCGAACTTGCCGGTGGTGCCGGCCCACACGCTGACCACCTGATCGGCGACCGGGTAGGGGCTGTACTGCGGCTGGCGGAGCAGTTCGACCAGTCGGGCGCCACGATCGAGCTGGCGCCGGGAGGCGGCGTCCAGGTCGGAGGCGAACATGGCGAACGCTTCCATATCGCGGTACTGGGCCAGGCCGATCTTCAAGGTGCCGGCCACCGACTTCATGGCCTTCACCTGGGCGGCGCCGCCGACTCGGGAGACCGAGATGCCCACGTCGATGGCGGGACGCTGGTTGGCGTTGAACAGGTCCGACTGCAGGAAGATCTGGCCGTCGGTGATCGAGATCACGTTGGTCGGGATGTAGGCCGAGACGTCGTTGGCCTTGGTTTCGATGATCGGCAGGCCGGTCATCGAGCCACCGCCCAGCTCATCGGACAGCTTCGCGCAGCGCTCCAGCAGACGGCTGTGCAAGTAGAAGACGTCGCCGGGGTAAGCCTCGCGGCCCGGCGGACGGCGCAGCAGCAGCGACATCGAGCGGTAGGCCTCGGCCTGCTTGGTCAGGTCGTCGAAGATGATCAGGACGTGCTTGCCGCCATACATCCAGTGCTGACCGATGGCCGAGCCGGTGTACGGCGCGATGTACTTGTAGCCGGCCGGGTCCGAAGCCGGCGAGTGCACGATGGTGGTGTACTCCATGGCGCCGGCCTCTTCGAGCACGGTGTGCAGCGAGGCGATGGTGGAGCCCTTCTGACCGATGGCCACGTAGATGCAGCGCACCTGTTTCTTCGGGTCGCCGGTGGCCCAGTTCGCCTTCTGGTTGATGATCGTGTCGATGGCGATGGCGGTCTTGCCGGTCTTGCGGTCGCCGATGATCAGCTGACGCTGGCCGCGACCGATCGGGGTCATCGAGTCGATGGCCTTGATTCCGGTCTGCAGCGGCTCGTTCACGCTCTGCCGATCCATCACGCCGGCCGCCTGCAGCTCCAGTGCCCGGTGCTCGGTGATGTCCTTGATCTCGCCCAGACCGTCGATCGGGTTGCCCATGGCGTCCACCACGCGGCCCAGGTAGCCGTCGCCCACCGGGACGGCCAGCACCTCGCCGGTCCGCTTGACCACGGAGCCCTCTTCGATGCCGTCGGAGTCGCCCAGCACCACGACGCCGATCTCGCGGACGTCCAGGTTCAGCGCGATGCCCAAGGTGCCGTCGGAGAACTCCAGCAGCTCGTTGGCCATGGCCGAGGGCAGCCCCTCGACCCGAGCGATGCCGTCACCGGAAGTCACCACGGTGCCGACCTCGTCCGTGGCCGCAACGTCGGGGTGGAACTCCGACACGAACTTGTCCAGCGCGTCCCGGATCTCCTCGGGGCTGATGGTCAGTTCCGCCATTTGGTTACCTTCTGCTTTCGGTCTCTACTTGGTCAGATGTTGTGCGGCAGCGGCGAGCCGGCTGACCAGGGTTCCTTCGATCACCTGGTCACCCACCTGGACTCGAGCTCCGCCAATCACGTTCGGGTCGATGACGACCTGGAGGTTCACCTGCCGGCCGAGCTGGCGCACCAGCACCGCGGCCAGCCGGTCGTGCTGTTCCTGGGTGAGCGGACGGGCCACCGTCACCGTTGCGATCGAGCGCTGGCGGGCCTGGGCAGCCAGCGCCAGCACCTCATCGATGCCGAAGGCGAAGGTGCCTTCGTCGGCCGGGACGGCCTGCTCGGCCAGGGCCAAGGTGATCGGATCGACCTTGGCCGACACCAGCTCGGCCACCAGCCGACGGCGCGCCGCCACCGGCGTGCTGTGATCGTCCAGGGCCTTGCGCAGCTCGTGGCTGGCCACGGCGGTCCGGCCCAGGCGGAACAGCTCCTCCTCGACCCGGTCCAGCCGTCCGTCCTGCTGGGAAAGGCCGAGCAGAACTCGCAGCGCCTGGCGGCGCAGCACCTGGATCAGCCGTCCGCCGCTGCCCCACTTCAGGGCTGCTGCTTGGCCGACCACGGTCAGCGTGCCGGCGCTGAGCTTGCCGCCCAGCACCGCCTCGACAAGATCCCGGCGCCGCTGATCCGCAGTCGTCGGGTCAGAGAGGGCATTGCGCAATCGCGGCTCGCCGGCCAGCAGGTCGGCCACCTCCAACAGCTCCGCGGCCAGGGTCGTGGTCAGTTCGGCCGCGTCCACGCAGCGATCCAACTCCGACTGCCTGGCCAGGGTGGCTGTGTTCATGCACTCACCTCGGGCTGGGACTCCAGTTCGGCGATGAACCGGTCAACGGTGCGCTGAGCACGCTCTTCGGACTCCAGCGACTCCCCCACGATCCGGCCGGCCAGTTCGGTGGCCAGCCCGCCGATCTCGGAACGAAGCTGGTGCATGGCGGCGATCCGCTCGGCCTCGATGGCGGCCTTGGCACTAGCCAGCATCCGCTCGGAGTCGGCCTGCGCCTGCTGCCGGATCTCGGCGGCGATGGCAGCGGCCTGAGCCTTGGCCTCTTCGCGGATGTGACCCGCCTCGGCCCGGGCACCGGACAGCTGCTCGGTGTAGCTGGCCAGAGCGGCGGCAGCCTCTTTCTGCGCGGCTTCGGCCTTCTCGATACCACCGGCGATCTCAGCGGTGCGCTCTGCGTAGGTGGCCTCGAACATCGGGACCACCTTCTTCGCCGCAACGAACCAGATGATGCCGAACAGGACGATTCCAGCCAACAGCTCCGGCAGAGCCGGCAGCAAGACGGCGATTCCGCCTCCGGAATCGGATTCCAGTGGAGTCAGCAGCGGCAACATGCCGACCGGCCTCACTGAATAACGAAGGCGAGGGCGATGCCGATGATGGCCAGCGCCTCGACCACGGCAAAGCCGATCCAGGCGGTGCTCAGCATCGCGCCGCGGGCCTCAGGCTGGCGGGCAGTGCCGTTGATCACCGAGGAGAAGATCCAGGCGACGCCGAGGCCCGGGCCGAGCGTGGCCAGGCCGTAGCCGATCATGTTCAGCGAACCGTTGAGGACGGCTTCCAGAGGCAGCATTTGCGCTTTCCTTTCGGTGGTTTACAAGCGTGGTCAGTGTTCCTCGGCGACTGCAGAGGAGACGTATTGGGCGGTCAGGACGGTGAAGATATAGGCCTGCAGGAAGCCTACGAAAAGCTCCAGGGCGAAGATGGCGAAGCTGAAGAGCACCGATACCCCACCGGCTGCCATCAGGCCGAGCTGGCCCGACTCGAGCAGGAGGGTGCCACCCAGGATGAAGACCAGGATCACCAGATGTCCGGCGAACAGGTTGGCGAACAGACGCAGGGCCAGCGTGACCGGGCGGACGATGAAGTTCGACAGGAACTCCAGGGGAATGATCAGCGGCCACAGCAGCACCGGGACGCCCTCGGGCAGCGTGGCCTTACGCAGGTAGGTGAACAGCCCGTACTTGTAGATGCCGGCGCCGTTGTAGAGGATCCACGAGCACAGCGCCAGGCCCCAGACGTAGCCGATCTTGGAGAACGTCGGGAACATGAACAGGAAGAACTCGCCGAAGAGGTTGTTCACCAGGATGAAGCTGAACAGGGCGAGCAGATAGGGCAGGAACTTGCGGTACTCGTGGCCGAGGATGTCCCGGGCGATGCTGTTGCGGACCAGGTTGTAGGCGAGCTCGCCGAGGAACTGCCGCTTGCCCGGCACCACCTTGTGGCCGCGCGACATCCACATCCAAAAGCCGATCACCAAAGCGGCAGCAATCACGGCCTGCACCAAGTGGTTGTTCACCCAGAACCAGGCCGGACCCCATTCGGGGAAGAGCGGTTTGGAGTCGAAGCTGTGCACCCCGGGCGGGAAGCCCTCTAGTGGGATCAGCAGTCCGATCATCGCGGACACCGAACCTCCTGTCTGCTCGATCAAACCGAACGTCCATACCGCACAATGACCAGGTAGATCCCGGCCACCGCGCCGAGAATCAGACCCACTGGTAGCAGCCAGGACGTGTGCAGCCAGCTATCGAGGAGCCAACCCAGCCCTCCGTAGCAGAGCAGACCCGAAATCAGCAGACTCACTGCCCGGATCCCGGCGTCCATGCCGCTGCGCTCGTCCATGGTTTACCTGACTCTAGCAGCCAGTGCCGGGGGCTTTTACCACCGGCCAAGCCACCTCTCACCGAGGGTCAGCAGGTGGATCGAAGCTCGGGATTCGCAGCCGAGTGAAGACGAAGATCTCCACCGCCAGCCACCCGATCACGACTGCGATCGCCGTGATGGCGATCGCCATCGGATCCAGCCCGACAAGGCGCCCGTTCGCGGCCTGCGCCGCCGCCAGCAGCAGGCCCAATCCGGCCGCCCGGAGCACATAGGACGTCATCGAGGCGGCGAACACGACCTTGGGATCCGCATCGGCCACCACCACCTGGATCCCCTGGCCGATGGTGAAGAAAAGGACTGTGACTAGGCCGGATAGCACCGACCACAGAGCGCCGTAGAAGCCGTGCAGCACCCCGAAGACCACTGCGGAGGCGAGCAGAGCCAGGTGTCCACCGATCAGCCCGGCCCGCAACAGCCGGGCCGCTCTGGACTGCAGCACGCTGGCTCGGCGCGCCACTCGGTCAGGTCTTGGCATCGCCGGATCGACGGGGTCGCCGCCCCCAGGTGAGCAGCGCGGCCAGGGCGATCCCGATCAGGACGCCCACATAGGTCAGCGGAAGCGGGAACAAGCCAATAAGCACAACTCCGTAGGCGACCACGGCCGACCAGAGCCAGAGCAGGGCCACTGCCCCCCGGTGACTGTGGCCGAGGTTGAGCATCCGGTGGTGGAGATGCTGCTTGTCAGCCTGATACCAGAGCTTCCCGGCCAGGGTCCTGCGGACGTAGGCCATCACCAGGTCCAGGAAGGGCAACGCCATCACCGCCAGCGGCAGCAGCAGCGGCAGATAGGCCGCCGCAGTGTTGGCGCCGAAGGCGGTCAGCCGGGACGGGTCGAGCTGGCCGGTCAGGCTGATCATCGAGGTGACCAGCAGGAAGCCGAGCAGCATCGAGCCGGAGTCGCCCATGAACATCCGGGCCTTGTGCAGGTTGTAGGGCAGGAAGCCCAGGCAGATGCCCACGGTGGCCACAGTGACCAGGCTGGCCGTGGTGGCTCGGACGAGTTCCTGATCCCAGGCCAGCAGGTAGGCGTAGGCGAAGAAGGCGCCGGCACCGATGGCCACCACACCGGCGGCCAGGCCGTCCAGACCGTCGATCAGGTTGATGGCGTTCACGGCGATGAAGATCAGCACCACGGTGACCACGATCGAGCTGCCGTCATCGAGCGAGATGATGGCGTCCGGCAGCGGGATCCAGAACACCTTCACCCCGTTGGCCACAGCGATGCCGGCGGCCAACAGCTGCCCGGCGATCTTGGCCAGGGCGTTCAGCTCGAACAGGTCGTCCAGGACGCCGACCGCACAGATCACTCCCCCGGCCAGCAGGACCACGCCGGCGTCATGGGTGACCGCGGCGAAGCCGCCCAGCCAGGGCAGCTTGGTGGCCACCAGGAAGGCGGCCGCCAGTCCGAACCACATCGAGATACCGCCGAAGTACGGCACCGGACGGGTGTGCACATCGCGATCCCGGACCGCTGCCACCGCGTTGAACCGGAAGGCCAACCGACGAGCCAACCCACTGAGCAAGTAGGTGACTGCCGCGGCGACCAGCGCCACCAGGAGGTAGACGCGCATGCTCAGCCCTCGGTCAGGCCGGGGAGATGCTGAGCCAAGGCCTCGGCGCTGATCCGGCCAGCTCGCAAGATGGTGGGCTGGCCGGTGAGATCTACGATCGTGGACGGCACCGGGCCGCTGGCCGGGCCACCGTCGAGGTAAACCGCCACCGAGTCCCCCAGCTGTTCGATGGCCTCGGCGATGGAGGCCGCCGCCGGGTTGCCGGTGGTGTTGGCGCTACTCACGGCCAGCGGGCCGGTGGCCCGCAGCAGCTCGCGAGTGAAGTCATGGTCGGGCACCCGGACCGCGATGGTGTCGCCCAGGTCGCCCAGGTCCAGGCCAAGCTCCGGCTGGAGCGGAAGGATCAGGGTCAGCGGGCCCGGCCAGAACGCGTCGGCCACGGCGAGCACCTCGTCGGCCAGCTCGTCGGTCAGCGACCGCAGCACGCTGGCATCGGCGATCAGTACCGGCGGCGGCATGTCGCGACCCCGTCCCTTCGCCTCGAGCAATCCGCGAACCGCGTCGGCGGAGAAGGCATCAGCACCGATTCCGTAGACCGTGTCGGTCGGCAGCACGATGCACTCACCGTCGCGCACCGCGTCCACTGCGGCCTGGATTGCGGCTTCGGGATCGGTGCGAATGTCGAGGGTCTCGGACATAGGTCTCATCCTGCCAGGTTGCCGGCCCGGATGGCCGTGACGAACCGGGGGCGGTCATTGAGGTCACGATGATCGCCGACCCGGACGAAACTGCCGGCCTCGACGAACACCTCCTGCACGGCCTGGCCCTGGACTTCGGCATGTTCGGCGCAGACGGCACCGCCGGGCCGCAGCAGTCGGCCGGCCACCTTCGCCACCACGCGCAGTGCGTCCAGCCCGTCCAGGCCGGAGAACAGCGCGATTTCGGGCTCGTGCGCCCGCACCTCGGCGGCCACGTGCTCCCACATCTGCAGCGGAATGTAGGGCGGGTTGGCGATCACCAGGTCCACCTGGCCGTCCAGTTCGGGGAACGCATCGGCCATGTCGCCGAGCCGGAGGTCGACCTCGGTCCCGGCCAGGTTGGTCTGGGCCATCCGGTAGGCGTCCTCGGACAGCTCGACGGCGTACTGCCGACAGCCCGGATGCTCGGCGGCGATGGCCGCCGAGATGGCTCCGCTGCCCGCGCAGAGTTCCACCACGATGGGCTGCGGACCGCGTCCGGCCAGCTGCTCCAGGGCCCAGCCGACCATCACCTCGGTCTCCGGACGCGGAATGAACACTCCGGGGGCCACCTGGACCGAGATCGTCCGGAACCAGGCCACACCGGTCAGGTACTGCAGCGGCTCGCCGGCCGCTCGGCGTTCCACGAGCCTGGCGAAGTCCGCCTCAACCGATGGCTCGACCGCACCCAGCAGAATCAGCCGCGACGGCTCGACGCCGGCAGCGTGGGCCAGCAACGTCCGGGCCTCGGCCGGTGAGCCCAGCCTGGCCGATGCCGAAGCCAGTACCGCCCCGACCCCGGTCATCCGGCGGTGGTGCCGAGCCGCTCGGCGAGTTCGGCGGCCTGGAGGGCTTCGACCAGTGGGCCGAGGTCGCCAGCCAGCACCTGGTCCAGGTTGTGGGCCTTGAAGCCGATCCGGTGATCGGCGATCCGGTTCTCCGGAAAGTTGTAGGTGCGGATCCGCTCCGAGCGGTCCACGGTGCGCACCTGCGAGCGCCGGGCGGCCGAGGCGGAGGCCGCCGCCTCTTCCTCGGCGCGGGTGACCAGCCGAGCCCGCAGCATGCGCATGGCGGTCTCCTTGTTCTGCAGCTGGGAGCGCTCGTTCTGGCAGGACACCACGATGCCGGTGGGCAGGTGGGTGATCCGGACCGCGGAGTCGGTGGTGTTCACGCCCTGACCGCCGGGACCGGACGAGCGGTACACGTCCACCCGCAGGTCGTCCTCGTTGATCTCCACCTCGGTGGCCTCGACCTCGGGCATCACGAGCACGCCGGCTGCGGAGGTGTGGATGCGCCCCTGCGACTCGGTGACCGGCACCCGCTGCACCCGATGGACGCCGCCCTCGAACTTCAACACTCCGTAAGGAGCGTTGTCCGGACCGGGATTGCCGGAGGCCTTCACCGCTGCCGTGATCGACTTGTAGCCGCCCAGGTCGGTCTCCTGCGCGTCCAGGATCTCCAGCCGCCAGCCCTTGGTCTCGGCGAACTTGGCGTACATCCGCAACAGGTCGGCGGCGAACAGCGCCGACTCCTCGCCGCCCTCACCGGACTTGATCTCGATCAGGCAGTCCGCCGAATCGTTGGGGTCACGCGGAGCCAACAACCGAGCCAGCCGTTCCTCCAGCTGCGCGAGTTCGGCGCTGAGCTGCTCGGCCTCGACGGCGAAGGTCGCGTCCTCGGTGGCCAGTTCCTGGGCGGCCACCAGGTCGGCGCTGAGCTCCTCGTGGGCGTTCAGCGCCTTCACGATCGGGGTCAGTTCGGCGTAGCGACGTCCGATCTTTCGGGCCAGAGCGACGTCGGCATGCACGGCGGGGTCGCCCAGCTGCGCCTCCAGCGCGGCGAACTCCTCGGGTATCCCTGCGGCAGCTTCGAACATCGGTCCTCCTTGGTCGGCCCTGACAACGACAAACGCCGGGCACCAGGACGGACCTGGTACCCGGCGTTGACGAAGCTACTTCTTCTTGGCGTAACGCTTCTCGAAGCGCGCCACTCGACCACCGGTATCGAGGATCTTCTGCTTGCCCGTGTAGAACGGGTGGCAGGCCGCACACACCTCGGCGTGCATGACGCCGTTCTTGGAGGTGCTCCGGGTGGTGAAGGTGTTGCCACAGGTGCACGTCACCTGGGTCTCAACGTAATCGGGATGAATGCCCTGCTTCATGTCTTCTCCTGGTTTCAAGGGCACCGGGTCGCCATCTGTGAAGGTGGGGCTGGATCTGCCCCGCGGCGTGAACCGGAACCAAGGGTCTATTGTGCCCGATCAACACCGCCGAACCAAACCGTCCCCCACCCAGCCCGCGCTACCGCTCGGTGCGCGACGCTACCGGCTCCACAGACGACGCTACCGGTCACCCCACCGCGCTACCCGTCCACCGGTAGCACGGCGACGAACCGGTAGCACGGCGACGAACCGGTAGCACGGCCACGAGCCGGCGACCGGCAGCACCGGTGATAGCGGCGGACGCGGAGATGTGGCGAGCGGCGCCCTCGGACCGGCAGAGTGGACGTATGACTCCATCTGCGCACCGCATGGTCCCCGAAGGCCTCCACGAACTCGCTCTCGGCGAGGACCGGTTGCGGGACGTGCTCGAGTTGGACACGTGGGCCTTCCCGAACCCGGACCCGATCGAGTCGATGCTGGAGCTGCCCAACGCGCTGCCGTGGGAGCGCACCTGGGCCATGTCGCCGGACGGGCACCAGCTGGCGGCCCTGCACGCCTCCTACCCGTTCGGTTCGACCCCGGTTCCCGGCGGACGCCTGGACATCTCCGGTCTGACCTGGGTGGGCGTGCATCCGCAGTGGCGCCGCCGCGGGTTGCTCAGATCCATGATCTCCTCCCACTTCGCCCACTCGCTGGCCCGCAAGGAGCCGATCTCCCTGCTCTTCGCGGCCGAGCCGGCCATCTACGGACGCTTCGGCTACGGCCTGGCCGCCCGGAGCACAACGCTGACCGTCCCGCGTGGGGCCGAGTTGCGTCCGGTGCCAACCGAGGACCTGACCTTCCGGATCGAGACGGTCAGCTATGACGCCCATGCCCAGCTGGTGGCGGACCTGCACGGCAGCGTGGATCGTCCCGGCTGGGTCACCCGCAGCACCGAACAGCAGCAGCGCCGCTGGCTGTGCAACTCCCCCAGCTTCCACGCTGGCCGCGAGACCCAGCGGATTCTGATCGCCGAGCGCGACGCCACCCCGGTCGGCTACGCCATCTTCCGCCGCAAGCCGAGCTGGAATGACGGCGGCAATCCCGACTACGAGGTGGGAGTGCTGGAGCTGGTCACCCCGGAGGCGTCGGTCGCGCACCTGATCTGGTCCAAGCTGCTGGACCTGGATCTGACCACCAAGGTGCAGACCGGCATGCTGGCCCTCGACGATCCCCTGCTCAGCCTGCTGGTGGACGTCCGGGCCGCCAACCCGACCTGGTCCGACCAGCTGTGGCTGCGCCTGCTCGACCTGCCCACTGCGCTGGCCGGACGCCAGTACCAGGCCGGGCTGGACGTGGTGCTCGAGGTGAGCGATGCCGAACTACCGGACAACGCCGGACGCTGGCAGTTGCGGGCCGAGCCGTTCGCTCAGGCATCCGTCCAGCGCACCGATCGGCCGGCCGACCTGCGGCTGGACATCCGCGAACTGGGCGCGGTCTATCTGGGTGGCACCTCGCTGACCGAACTGGCCAGCGCCGGCCTGGTCGCAGATCTGACCGGGACGAAGCTGGCCAGCACCTCGGTGGCCTTCGGTTGGCCGACGGCTCCGGTCGCGAGCTGGGTCTTCTAGGTTCGGTCTAGAAGGCCTGCGCGAAGAGCTCGGCCAGCCCCGGGGTGTCGGCGGTACCTGAGTAGCCGCAGCCCATGGCCGCACCGTGGGTGGCCGCGATCAGGTACTGCCCGCCCACCGTCGGACTGGCCCCGCCCATCAGCGACTCGCTGTGACCGGCCACCGCGATCTCGACCCGCTCGGCGGGTGCGCCGCGGTAGGTCTTTGACACCTGGAAGGTCACCACGCCGTCGGACACCGCGGTCACCGTGCCGGCGAAGGCGTAGTCGGCCTCTGCGGCCAGGGTCGCGGCCTGCGGCGGGATGCACTTGGCCATGGCCGAGCCCGCAGTAAGCCGGATCGCGGCCGCCGGCGTGGCCGGAGCCTGCTGCTGGGTGCCGGGCAGGCTGCCGAACAGCCAGGCGCCGCCGCCGACGGCGAGGACCGCAGCAGCGGCAACGAGAATGCGCCAGCGCGAGCCGGACGTGGGTGAACTCTGGGCCATGGTGTCCTCCATCAGACGATCAAGCTGATCGGGGGCAAGCGGCGTGAGTTCGTTGGCCGGGTCGGCCGCGCGCAGTTGCTCGCGCAACTCCGAATCGTTCATTGCCTGCTCCCTCCTGTCGTCTCGATATGTCCGGACGCCTGGTCAGGCTTTCCGAGTTCGTCGCGAAGCCGCGCTCGGGCTCGGTGGAGTCGCAGATTGGCCGCGTTGACCGAGATCTGCAGGACCTCGGCGATCTCGGACGGGCCGAGATCCTCCCAGGCCCATAGCCGCAACACCTCGGCGTCGACCGGACGCAGCCGGTCCAGGACCGCGATCAGGTCGACGTCGGCCGGCTCGGGGGCCGGGATCGGCCGCGGTGGATCGACCACGGCGAGTCGGGCGAAGAGGCGTCCGCGCCGACGATGTGAGCGCTCGGCATTGGCCAGGCAGTTGCGCGCCACCCCGTAGGCCCACGGGGTCGGCGGGTCAGGCAGATCGTCGAGGCGTCGCCAGCACACCAACAGGGTCTCGGCGAGCACGTCCTCTGCGGTCGCAGGATCGGTGCGTCGAGCCAGGAAACGGCGTACATCGCCGATCAGGGCCGGGGCCAGCTGCTCGAAGCGCTGCCGGCGCTCGTCCATGGAATCCACTCTTGGCTATGTCCGGCTCAGTCCTTCGACTTTCCGCCGGACAACCCCGTCTTGGTCGACTACTCCGGGTTCGGAGTGGTCTTGGAGATCACCATCAGGAACTCGCGGTTGCTCTGGGTCTTGCGCATCCGGTTGAGCAGCATCTCCAGGCCGGCCTGCGGCTCCTGAGCGCTGAGCACGCGGCGCAGCTTCCAGATGATCGCCAGCTCTTCGCGGCCCAGCAGCAGTTCCTCGCGCCGGGTGCCGGAGGCCACCGGGTCGATGGCCGGGAAGATCCGCTTGTCGGCGAGCTCACGACGCAGCCGCAACTCCATGTTGCCGGTGCCCTTGAACTCCTCGAAGATCACCTCGTCCATCTTCGAACCGGTCTCGATCAGCGCCGTGGCCAAGATGGTCAGCGAGCCGCCGTCCTCGATGTTGCGGGCCGCACCGAAGAACTTCTTCGGCGGGTAGAGGGCTGCGGAGTCGACACCACCGGACAGGATGCGTCCTGACGCAGGGGCAGCCAGGTTGTAGGCGCGGCCCAGGCGGGTGATGCCGTCCAGCAGGACGACCACGTCGCGGCCCAGCTCGACCAGGCGCTTGGCCCGCTCGATGGCCAGTTCGGCGATCGTGGTGTGGTCATCGGCCGGACGGTCGAAGGTGGAGGCGATCACTTCGCCGGAGGTGGTCCGCTGGAAGTCGGTGACCTCCTCGGGACGCTCGTCCACCAGGACGACCATCAGGTGCACCTCGGGGTTGTTGGCGGTGATGGCGTTGGCGATGGCCTGCATCACCAAGGTCTTGCCGGCCTTGGGCGGGGAGACGATCAGACCGCGCTGGCCCTTGCCGATCGGCGAGACCAGGTCGATGATCCGGCCGGTCATGTTCAGCGGAGTGGTCTCCATGCGGAACCGCTCCTGCGGGTACAGCGGGGTCAGCTTCTGGAACTCGGGACGGTCCTTGGCCTTCTCCGGGGCGTCGGCGTTGATGGCGTCGATCCGGACCAGAGGGTTGAACTTCTCGCGCCGCTCGCCCTCCTTGGGGGCCTTGATCGCTCCGGCCACGATGTCGCCCTTGCGCAGGCCCCACTTCTTGACCATAGACAGCGAGACATAGGCGTCGTTCGGGCCGGGCAGGTAGCCGGTGGTGCGGACGAACGCGTAGTTGTCGAGCACGTCGAGGATGCCGGAGATCTCAAGCAGGACATCGTCCTCGTTGACCACCGGGTCGGCTTCCATCCGGTCCAGGCCGGGCAGCCCGCCGCCACCGCTGCCGGGACGGCGACGGTTGTTCTGCTGACGATCGCGATTGCGGCGCCGGCGGCTGCGGCGTCCACCGCCACCGAGGTCGTCGCTGTCGTTGCTGGGCAGCTGGGGCTGGCGCTGCGGCTCGGCCGAGCGCTGCTCGTCGTCACCACTGTCGCGACGGCGACGGTTGCGTCCGCCGCCCTCACCGCCGGACTTGAGTGCCTCCAGCCGGGAAGCGACGTCGTCGACGTCACCGGCGGACGCGTTGCGCTCGGGCTCGGCGGACGGAGCCGTCCGGGCCGGCTCAACGGCGGGCGCCGTGACCTGCTCTCCGGCCGACTCTTCGGTCTTGGCCGAGGAACGGCGACGGGAGCCAGAGCGGCTGGACTCGGTACGCGGCTGCTCGCTCCTGGCCTCGTCCGACGCTGGACGGGAACCGGACTGAGCGGTCTTGATGGCGGCGACCAGGTCGCCCTTGCGCATGGCGTTGGCGCCCTTGACGCCGAGCGAGGCGCCAAGCTGCTTGAGTTCGGGCAGCAGCATGCTGTCCAGCCCCGAACGCTTGCGGGGCGCGGTGGTCGTGGCGTCGACGGTGTCGGTCACGGAAGTCCTTTCGGATCGGCAGGGCTCCGTTACGTCTGAACGGGCTCGGCCTTGCTCATAGCTGAGCTACGGGGATTGACTGCCAGATCTGAAATGCCAGTTGATCGGATCTCACGGCTGGGATCTCTCGACGTAACGCGTAAGTTGACTGCGTTCGTCCTGCCCGATCTGGGGGCGGCGCCGACTGGCGCATACAAAACTGTAGCACCGACTTTCCGGCGTGGCAGTAAACCCGAGCAGGATCAGCTCAGCGCGCTCGTGAACGCTTCCAGCAAGCCGGTGTACTCGGTGGTGACCGGGAACTGCGGGAACTCGGCGATCACATTGGCCGGCGGCCGGAAGAGGATCCCGGCATCGGCCTCGGCCAGCATGGCGGTGTCGTTGTAGGAATCACCCGAGGCGACCACCTGGAAGTTCAGCCCGTGGAAGGCCTTGACCGCAGCCCGCTTCGAGTCGGGCTGGCGCAGCTGGTAGCCGACCAGCCGGTCGTTCTCCACCAGCAGCCGATGGCAGAACAGCGTCGGGTATCCCAGTTGCGCCATCAGCGGCATGGCGAACTCATAGAAGGTGTCGGAGAGGATGACCACCTGGAAGCTGCTGCGCAGCTGGTCGAGGAACTCCGCGGCCCCGGGCATCGGCCCCATCTCGGCGATCACCTGCTGGATCAGCGACAGCCCGATCCCGTGCTGCTCGAGCGTGGTGATCCGGTGCTTCATGAGCACGTCGTAATCGGACACGTCCCGCGTTGTCAGCCGCAGTTCTTCGATGCCTGTGGCTTCGGCCACCCGGATCCAGATTTCGGGGACAAGGACCCCTTCCAGGTCCAGGCAGGCCAACTTCATCAGGCGCCCTCCACCCGCATCAACGAGATGCCGGCGTGGACCTCCGGCATTCGGTCCAGTTCGGCGATGGCCTCGATCACCTGGTGGTGCTTGGCCAGGTGCGTGGTCACCCCAAGACGCGCCTCGGCGCCCTGACTCTCCTGACGGACCGCCTGCAACGACACCCCATGCTCGGCGAAGCTGGTGGCCACGGCCGCCAGCACGCCGGGTTCGTCGTGGACGGTCATCGAGACGTAGTAGCGCGAGCTGATTTCCCCGGCCGGGGTGATCCCGCGCTCGGAGTAGTGCGACTCCCCCGGGCCGAGTCCGCCGCGGACCCGGTTCCGGGCCGCGGTGACCAGGTCACCCAGCACGGCGGACGCGGTTGGCGAACCGCCGGCGCCCGGTCCCATGAACATCAGCTGTCCGGCATTGCGCGACTCGATGAAGATCGCGTTGTAGGCACCCGGGATCGAGGCCAGCGGGTGGGCCTTGGCCACCATGGTCGGGTGCACCCCGAGCGCAATCGAGCCGTCCGCACTCAGCGAGCAGCGGGCCAGCAGCTTGATCACGCAGCCGCGCTCCTTGGCGGCAGCGATGTCGGCCGCCGTGACCCCGGTGATCCCCTCCCGATCGACGTCGGAGAGCCGCACCCGGGTGTGGAAGGCCAGGCTGGCCAGGATCGCAGCCTTGGACGCGGCGTCGAAGCCCTCCACGTCCGCGGTCGGATCGGCCTCGGCAAGGCCGAGCTGCTGAGCCTGCACCAGAGCGGTGCTGAAGTCGGTGCCCTCGGTGTGCATCTGATCGAGGATGAAGTTCGTGGTGCCGTTGACGATGCCGACCACGGCGGTGACCTCGTCACCGACCAGCGACTCGCGCAACGGACGGACGATCGGAATCGCGCCGGCCACCGCGGCCTCGTAGTAGAGGTCGACGCCGGCGTCCTCGGCCGCGCTGTAGATGGTCGCACCGTCTTCGGCCAGCAGGGCCTTGTTGGCGGTGATCACCGAAGAACCGGCGGCGATCGCGGCCAGGATCAGGCTGCGGGCCGGTTCGATGCCGCCCAGAAGCTCGATCACCAGATCGACGTCCGGGCGCGAGGCCAGTGCGAAGGCGTCATCGGTCAGCAGCGCCCGATCGATCCCGGGCCGCTCGATCTCCAGGCGGCGCACCGCGATCCCGACCAGCTCCAGCGGACGGCCAATTCGGGCTCGCAGGTCCTCGGCCTGCTCGATCAGCTGGCGGGCCACCTGGGAGCCGACGACTCCACAACCCAGCAACGCCACCTTCAGTGGCGCCGACTCCGACCTCGTCATGACTCGCTCTTCTCCAGCCCGGCATCCAGCGCGAGCAGATCGTCCAGCGTCTCGCGGCGCAGGATGGTGGTGATCCGACCGTGGTTCACCGCAACCACCGGCGGCCTCGGCGTGTGATTGTAGTTGCTGGCCATGGCCCGGCTGTAGGCGCCGGAGGCCGGCACAGCGAGCAGATCCCCGACCCCGGTGTCACCGGGCAGGAACTCGTTGCGGACCAGGATGTCGCCGCCCTCGCAGTGCACGCCGACCACCCGGGAGATCACCGGCTCGGCGTCGGAGACTCGATTGGCCAGCGCCGCGGAGTACTCGGCCGCGTAGAGCGCCGGACGGATGTTGTCGCTCATTCCGCCGTCCACCGACAGGTAGCGCCGACTGAAGCCCGAGCCCAGCTCGACCGGCTTCACGGTGCCGACCCGGTACAGCGCCGTCCCGGCCGGACCGATCAGGGCGCGGCCCGGCTCGATCGACAGCCGCGGGACGTTCAACCCATAGCCGGCGCACTCATGACGGACGATCTCGCGTAGCCCGGCAGCCAGGTCGGCCGCCGAGGACGGAGTGTCCTCCTTGGTGTAGGCGATGCCGAAGCCACCACCCAGATCCAGCTCGGGCAGCTCCTGGCCGGTCGCCTCCCGGAACTGGGCGAACAGCTTCAGGGTGCGCCGAGCAGCCACTTCGAAGCCGTTGGTGTCGAAGATCTGGCTGCCGATGTGCGAGTGCACGCCGACCAGGTCCAGGTGAGGACTGTTCTGGCAGCGGAACAGCGCCACCAGCGCCTGGCCGCCGCCGATCGAGAAGCCGAACTTCTGATCCTCGTGGGCGGTGGCGATGTACTCGTGGGTGTGCGCCTCGACGCCGGTGGTGACTCGGACCATCACCTTCGCAGTGACGCCGAGTTCGGCGCACAGCCGCTCCAGCCGAGTGATCTCGTCGGAGGAATCCACCACGATCCGGCCGACGCCGCTGGTCAGCGAGACCCGCAGCTCGGCATCGGACTTGTTGTTGCCGTGATGCGCGATCCGGGCCGGATCGACGCCGCCGCGCAGAGCAACGGTCAGTTCGCCCAGCGACGCAACGTCGACGCTGAGGCCTTCTTCGGCCAGCCAGCGGGCCACCACGGTGGAAATGAACGCCTTGCTGGCGTAGTAGACCGTCCAACCGGCGAAGGCTTCCCGCCAGGTCCGGGCGCGGGTGCGGAAGTCGTCCTCGTCGAGGACGTAGACCGGCGTCCCGACCTGTTCGGCCAGGTCGGTGACCCGTACTCCGGCGATCGAAATGACCCCGTCTTCTTCGCGCTTGGTGTTGCTGCTCCACAGCTTGGTAGTCAGCTCGTTGACGTCGTCAGGCCGCGTCAGCCACACCGGGGCCGGTGAGGCGACGTCGGCGTGGATCGCGCCGGCAACGTGCATGTGGGTCATGGCCGCAACTGTGCCAGATCGGGGGCCCCCGCACCGGCTGCGCGGTCGGATCTGGACGGCCTGCCCGCGCCCGCGTTCTGAGCCGTCGAGTCGACGCCCTGATCGACGATGCGGCTTCTGGGGCCGGGGTTTGCTACAGTCACCTTCGGCCCTTTGGGGCCGGGCCCCCGTAGCTCAGGGGATAGAGCACCGCCCTCCGGAGGCGGGAGCGCGCGTTCGAATCGCGCCGGGGGCGCCCTTGTGGCGCCGGCCTTGGCCAAACTGCTTAGCCCTTTCCTATTCCAATTACCCCCTCTGGCACCCCCGTCAGTAGGTACCTGGTGAGTACCATCGAGCGGAAGTGCATCGATGCCGCCATAGGAGATAACGAAAGTGACTCAAGCGCCGCGAAAGTCCGCGCCGTCCGCCACGGGCGATGAATTCGGGGCCAACGATTGGCTGATCGAGGAGTTGCGCGATCAGTACCGAGCCAATCCCACCTCCGTCGAACCGGCCTGGGCGGCCTTCTTCGCCGCCGAGGGCCCGACCAGCTCGGCCGCGGCGGCACCGGCCAGCCCGGTCGTCGAGCAGGCCAGCCCGGCTCCCAGCCGTCCGCTGACCGCCGAACCGACGCCGGAGGCGACCGGCCACACCAGCCCTGAAGGCCCCGGCTCAGGTCGCGGCGTGTCGGCTGACCGCCCGCGCAGCCCGCAGCCGGTCGCCAAGACCGCCACCGAGTCGACCAAGACTCCGCTGCGCGGCGCCCCGGCCCGGACTGCGGCCAACATGGACGTGTCGCTGACCGTGCCGACCGCCACCAGCGTCCGTGACGTGCCCATGAAGCTGGTGATCGACCAGCGGGAGATGATCAACTCCCACCTGTCCCGCAGCACCGGAGGCAAGGTCTCCTTCACCCACCTGATCGGCTGGGCCATGGTGCAGGCGCTGAAGGCGTTCCCGGAGATGAACAACTCCTACGAGCTGATCGAGTCCAAGCCGTTCCTGGTCACCCCGGCGACGATCAACCTAGGCCTGGCCATCGACTCCAAGCGTCCCGATGGCACCCGGCAGCTGCTCGTCCCCAACATCAAGCACTGCGAGGACCTGGACTTCGCCGGGTTCTGGGCCGCCTACGAGCGGCTGGTCGCCAAGGCCCGCGAGGGCGCACTCGGCGTGGACGACTTCGCCGGCACCACCGCCTCGCTGACCAACCCCGGCGGTCTGGGCACCAACCACTCGGTGCCGCGACTGATGTCCGGACAAGGCGTGATCCTGGGAGTCGGCTCGATCGACTACCCGCCGGAGTTCCAGGGCGCCAGCGCGGCCCGGATCAACCAGCTGGCCGTGTCGAAGGTGACCACGCTCACCTCGACCTATGACCATCGGGTGATCCAGGGCGCTCAGTCCGGGGAGTTCCTCAAGCGGATCCACGAGCTGCTGATCGGCAAGCACGACTTCTACGACGAGATCTTCGACTCGCTGCGGGTCCCCTACACCCCGATCCGCTGGGCCAGCGACATCAGCGACGAGAAGCTGGGCTCGATCCCACGCAGCGCTCGGGTCTTCTCGCTGATCTCGGCCTACCGCAACCTCGGCCACTACATGGCCGACATCGATCCGCTGGAGTACCGGCAGCGGACCCACCCCGAGCTGACCTTGGAGTTCCACGGGCTCACCCTCTGGGATCTGGATCGCGAGTTCCCGGTGGGCGGCTTCGGCGGACTCACCGGCCAGGTGATCCCGCTGCGCGAGATTCTGGTCCGACTGCGCGACTCCTACTGCCGCACCGTCGGCCTCGAGTACATGCACATCTCCGACAACACCCAGCGCACCTGGATCCAGGAGCGGTTCGAGCGGCCCTTCCAGGCCTGGCCGAAGGAGGAGCACCTGCGCATCCTCGACCGGCTGAACGAGGCCGAGGTGTTCGAAACTTTCCTGCAGACCAAGTTCGTGGGCCAGAAGCGGTTCTCCCTCGAAGGCGGCGAGTCGGCCATCGTGTTCCTCGACGAACTCTGCGAGCGGGCCGCTGACGACAACGTCGAAGAGGTCGTCATCGGGATGCCGCACCGCGGCCGGCTGAACGTGCTGGCCAACATCGTCGGCAAGTCCTACGCGCAGATCTTCCGCGAGTTCCAGGGCAACTACGATCCCCGGCTGCAGACCGGCAGCGGCGACGTGAAGTACCACCTGGGCGCTGAGGGCGAGTTCACCGCAGCCAGCGGCAAGGTGATCAAGACCTCTGTGGCCGCGAACCCGTCCCATCTGGAGGCGGTGAACCCGGTGGTCGAGGGCATCGTCCGGGCCAAGATCGATCGGATCGGCAAGCGTCCGGACTGGCCGGTGATGGCCGTCCTGCTGCACGGCGACGCGTCCTTCTCCGGACAGGGCGTGGTCTACGAGACCCTGCAGATGAGCCAGCTGCGCGCCTTCAAGACCGGCGGCACGATCCACCTGGTGGTCAACAACCAGGTCGGATTCACCACGGCACCCATGGACTCCCGGTCCAGCGTCTACTCCACCGACGTGGCCAAGGGCTTCCAGATCCCGGTCTTCCACGTCAACGGGGACGATCCCGAGGCCGTCGCCCGGGTGGCCCAGGTCGCCTTCGACTACCGCCAGCGGTTCGGACGCGATGTCGTGGTCGACCTGGTCTGCTACCGCCGCCGCGGCCACAACGAGGGCGACGACCCGAGCTTCACCCAGCCCCAGATGTACGACCTGATCGAGCAGAAGCGCAGCGTCCGCAAGCTCTACACCGAGGCGCTGATCGGCCGTGGCGACATCACCACCGACGATGCCGACCAGGTCTTGGCCCGGTTCCGCGAGCGGCTCGAGGGTGTCTTCAAGGAGGTCCGCGAGGCGGCCACCACTCCAGCCGAGGAGCCGAAGACCCCGTACTACCCGGCCAAGCTGGGCAAGGATCAGGGCACCGCGATCACCTCCGAGCAGATGGAGGCGATCGCCGCCGCCCACCTGCGCTTCCCCGAGGGCTTCACCGTGCACCCCAAGGTGCTGCCGCAGCTGGAGCGCCGGGCCGAGGCCATTCGGACCGGCCCGATCGACTGGGCCACGGCCGAGTTGCTCGCTCTGGGCTCGCTGGTGATGGAGGGACGTCCGGTCCGACTGGTCGGCCAGGACACCCGGCGGGGCACCTTCAGCCAGCGCTTCGCCGCGGTGGTGGATCGGGTGACCGCCGAGACCTACGTGCCGCTGAAGCACCTCAGCGAACAGCAGGGCGCCTTCCACATCTTCGACTCCCTGCTCAGCGAGTACGCCGGGATGGGCTTCGAGTACGGCTACTCGGTGGCCGCACCGGATGCCATGGTGCTGTGGGAAGCGCAGTTCGGCGACTTCGCCAACGGTGCCCAGACCATCGCCGACGAGTTCATCGCGGCCGGCAACGCCAAGTGGACCCAGAAGTCCGGCGTGGTGCTGCTGCTCCCCCACGGCTACGAAGGCCAGGGCCCCGACCACTCGTCGGCCCGGATCGAGCGGTGGCTCACCTTGTGCTCCGAAGGCGCACTGGCGGTCTGCCACCCGTCCACCCCGGCCAGCTACTTCCACCTGCTGCGCACCCACGCCTACGTGAACTGGCACCGTCCGGTGGTGGTGGCCACTCCGAAGTCGATGCTGCGACACAAGATGGCCGTCTCGCCGGTGGAAGAGTTCACCCAGGGCAAGTGGCGTCCGGCTCAGGGCGACCCGACCATCACCGATCCCAGCAAGGTCCGCCGAGTCCTGCTCTGCTCGGGCAAGATCCGCTGGGAACTGATCGCCGCCCGGGAACGCGCCGGACTGGACGAGCAGGTGGCGATTCTGTCGCTGGAGCGGCTCTACCCGTTGCCGACCGCCGAACTGGCTGCCGAACTGGCCAAGTACCCTCAGGTCAGCGACATCCGGTGGGTTCAGGACGAGCCGGAGAACCAGGGCGCATGGTGGTTCCTGCAGCTGCATCTGCCGCAGGCCATCGCCGATGTCATCCCCGGCTACCAGCTGAAACTGCAGGGGGTGACCCGGCCGGCAGCGTCCGCGCCGTCGGTCGGATCGGTCAAGGCGCACCAGGCGCAGGAGGCCGAACTGCTCGATCGAGCCCTTACCGAGTAGTGTCAAGTGCCCATCTGGCCTTGTGAATCAGTTCGTCACCGGGTCTTATTGATGGCAAGGCGTGCAAAACCCGTGCGTATCTTGTCTGGGCACGCTAAAGTTGTCAGGCTGTGACGCGGGCCGAATGGATGGCGCGCCTGAGTGCGTTTGCTCGCAACTCGCGGCTTCACCAAGTATGAGGAGTGGGTAGTTCATGGACTGGCGCCATCGCGCAGCCTGCCTGACCGAGGATCCGGAGCTGTTCTTCCCGATCGGTAACACCGGCCCGGCACTGATGCAGATTGCGGAGGCCAAGAAGGTCTGCCGTCGCTGCGACGTACGTGAAGCCTGCCTGCAGTGGGCCCTGGACGCAGGCCAGGACCATGGCGTCTGGGGTGGCCTCAGCGAGGATGAGCGCCGCGCCATGAAGCGCCGTGCGGCCCGGATGCGGGTCCGCAACAACTAAGACTCAGCTCAGCGGCACCCGCACCGTTGCCACGGTGCGCTCCGCGTCCGAGGCCAGGCTGAACTCACCCTTCAGGTCAGCCACCAGTGTGCTGACGATCGACAGGCCCAGGCTGTTCGAGCCGGCGATCGTGAAGTCCGGCGGCAGCGGCTCGCCATGGTTCTCGACCTCGACGATCAGCATCCCGTCCTCCTGCCGCGGACGGACGTACACCTCTCCGGAGGTGTCCTTCAGACCGTGCTCGACGGCGTTCTGACAGACCTCGGTGAGCACCAGCGACAGGCTGGTGGCCACATCGGCCGGAACCGAGCCGAACGACCCCTGGCGCACCATCCGCACCTTGCCGCCGGTCGCGGCCACGTCCCCCACCATTCGCAGCAGCCGATCGGCGACGTCGTCGAAGAAGACTGTGGAGTCGAAGTCCTGGCTGAGGATCTCGTGCACCACGGCGATGGCCGCGACCCGCTTCATGGCGTCGTCGAGGGCACCCTTCGCCTCCGGTGAGGAGATTCGCCGGGCCTGCAGGCGCAACAGCGCCGCCACAGTCTGCAGGTTGTTCTTCACCCGATGGTGGATCTCCCGGATGGTGGCGTCCTTGGTGACCAGCTGACGTTCCCGGGAACGCAGTTCAGTGGTGTCGCGGCACAGCACCAGCAACCCGTCGGGCCGGTCCTCGTGGATCAGCGGCAGCACCCGCAGCCGGACGTTCGCCGTGGACGACTCCAGATCGACCTCGGCCGAGCCACGTCCGGCCAGGCTGGCGGCCAGCGGACGCTCCACCGGACCGCGCTCCTTCAGCAGCGACTTGGTCACCGAGACGAAGTCCTCACCGTACAGGTCGCTGGTCAGGCCGAGCCGCCGATAGGCGCTCATGGCGTTCGGGCTGGCGTAGGAGATCATCCCGTTGGCATTGACTCGCAGCATGCCGTCCCCGACCCGGGGCGACACCCACGGCACCCGGCGGTCACCGCCGAGTGGGAACTGATGGTGGTGCACCATCCCGATCAGCACCTGGGCGGCCTCCAGATAGGCGTCCTCGAGCGCTCCGGGGGCGCGGACGCCCATCTGGTTGGTGTGCATCTCCACGACGGCCACACAGCGCTCGTCGTCCATGATCGGGATCGCGGTCACGTCCACCGGAATGCCGGCGTGCAGCTTGTTGCCGCTGGTGTGGCAGATCTCGCCGGACAGGTAGGCCTCGGTGACCAGGTGCTCGGGGTCGTAGCTGATGTCCTCGCCGACCACGTCGTCTTCCAGCGAGGTCGGGCCGGTGGTCGGACGCACCTGGCCGCAGGCCCAGAAGATGTTGTCGTCCACGCCGGGGACCCACAAGATGAGATCCGCGAAGGCGAGATCGGCCAGCAATGACCACTCGTCGATCAGCTGATCGAGCCAGGCCCGGTCGACTTCCGTGAGGTCACAATGCTCGGCCATCACCCGATCGCGGTTACGCATGGAGACCACCCTACTTACCCAAGTTGGACCGCTGCTCCGGCGACTGGCAGAATGGGTCCCCGCGTCGTCCGACGCCGCAAGCCGATACGATCGAGGAGACCGAGATGGGTAAGGGTGGCCGCAAGCGCCGTTCCCGCAGGAAGAACAGCGCCAACCACGGCAAGCGCCCCAACGCCTGACGCTCGCCTGTTCGAACAACTCGAGCCCTCGCCTTCATGGCGGGGGCTCGTTGCTGTTTCCGGGCTGAGGTGTGGGCTCAGTCGACGTCCTGCTCGACACTGAACTTGGCCTGGAGTCGGACCCGCAGGCCGTCCGGGGCCAGATCCTCGCGGCAGCAGCGGCGGATCAGCACCCGCATGGCCTCTTCGACCTGGAACCGGTCCAGGCAGGGCTCGCAGGCCATCAGGTGCTCACGGATCTCGTCGGCCTCTTCGGCGCTGAGCTCGTTGTCGTGGAAGGCGTAGACCTGTTCGATCACCGAGCTGCAGTCGTGCAGGTCGTGCTGGTGCTCACTCATCACCGCTCCGAACGATCAGGCCCTGCTCGACGGCGAAGTCGGCCAGCCGGTTGCGCAGCTGGGTGCGTCCGCGGTTCAGCCGGGACATCACCGTGCCGATCGGGGTGCCCATGATCTCGGCGATCTCCTTGTAGGAGAAACCCTCGACGTCGGCCAGGTAGACGGCCAGCCGGAAGTCGGCCGGCAGCGCGTTCATTGCCTCGGTCACCGCCGAATGCGGCATCCGGTCCAGCGCCTCCATCTCGGCCGAGCGCAGTCCCTCAGAGGTGTGCGACTCGGCGCGGGCCAGCTGCCAGTCCTCGACCTCCTGGCCGGAGGTCTGCGGCTGCCGCTGACGCTTGCGGTAGGTGTTGATGAAGGTGTTGGTCAGAATCCGGTACAGCCAGGCCTTGAGGTTGGTGCCCGGCGTGAACTGACGGAACGAGGCGTACGCCTTGGCGTAGGCCTCCTGAACGACATCCTCGGCGTCGGCGGGGTTGCGGGTCATCCGCAGCGCAGCACCGTAGAGCTGGTCGAGGAAAGGCAACGCCTCAGCCTCAAACCGCGCGGACAACTCGGCGTCGGTCTCTTGGAAGACGGGCACCGCCACGTCTTCATCGTGCAAGGTCGGCAGGTTCATCACGAACGAGCCTAGCGGGTGGCCCGGACGGCTCAAGGTGCCAGTACCGACGCCACGCTCAGCTGCTGTTGTGATCACCTCTGCAAAACGTCGAATCGGGGCTCACCTATTCCGCTTCCTGCGGCTCGATCAGCTCGGGGCCGTTGTTGGCCACCTGGTTCACCAGCCGGGAGACCGGGTAGTAGCGCATCGCCGCCACCGGGACGTCCAGCAGAGCTCGCGGCTCGCCGTCGAAGGCGGGGTCCAGCCAGGGCGTCCAGTTCTCCCGGGCCACCGCCATCGGCATCCGGTCGTGCAGGCGTCCCAGTTCGTCGGTGGCACTGGTGGTGAGCACCGTGGCGGTGACCAGCCAGCTAGCGTCCGGGGCCTTCCAGAACTCATAGAGACCGGCCATCACCAGCAGCTCACCGTCGGCCGGACGGATGAAGTACGGCTGCTTGATCGGCTTGCCGTCGGGCCCGGGCTCGGACTGCCACTCGTAGTAGCCGGTGGCCGGCAGCAAGCAGCGCCGGCTGGCGTAGGCCTTGCGGAACGACGGCTTCTCGGCCGCGGTCTCGATTCGGGCGTTGATCAGCCGGGACGCCCCGGACGGATCCTTGGCCCAGGACGGCACCAGCCCCCATCGCACCTCGGCCAGCAGCCGCTGCGGCCCCTGCTCCCGGTTGCGCTCCAGGACCGCCAGCACCGGATCGGTGGGGGCGATGTTGTAGGACGGCGGCGGCAGCGGACCGGCGACCTCATCGATCTCGAAGAAGTCGGCCAATTCGACCCCAGCGAGGCTGAGCGCGTACCGTCCGCACATGCCCACGACCCTACGCCGCGCCGTGTTGATCGACCCGGCACTCTTGGCACACCGTGGGCTAGAGGGTAGGAATGACGCATGAGTCTGTTGCGGTTTGTCGCCCGGTCAATGCTGGCCAGTTACTTCGTCGTGAACGGAGTGCAAGCGCTGATCAAGCCCGCCGACCACACCGAGCTGGCCGAGCCGGCTCTGGAACTCGCCCCGCGGCTGCGTGACGCGTTGCCCGAGGGCGTCCGCAGCTACATCCCCACTGACGCGGTGTCGATGACCCGCTGCCTGGCAGCCGCCCAGGTGGCCGGCGGCCTCGGCCTGGCCACCGGAATCGGACGCCGTTGCGGCGCTGCCGTCCTGGCCACCACGATCCTGCCCTCGGTGGTGGTCGCCAAGCCGTGGCGGCAGAGCGTCGACAAGGCCCAGCTGGGCACCGACGTGGCCCTGCTCGGCGGGGTGTTGCTGGCCGCCGTTGACACCGAAGGCAAGCCCGGCCTGGCCTGGCGGGTCCGCCAGCAGCGCAAGCTGGCCGCTGAGCAGAAGGCTAACCTGGAGCGGACCGCCAAGGAAGCCGCCGGCAAGGTCCGACGCGCCCTGGAAGTGCATTCTTGAGTCCGACACCCTGGCTAGCCCCGCTCGCCGCCGGACCGGTTCGCGGCGAACTGAGAGTCCCGGGATCGAAGTCCGCCAGCGCCCGCAGCCTGCTGTTGGCCGCCCTGGCTGACGGCCCGTCCATGCTGTCGGGGGTGTTGGCGTCGCGAGACACCAGCCTGATCCGGGCCGGACTGACCACTCTGGGTGCTCGGATCGACGAGGTGGACGACCGGCTGCAGGTCACCCCGGCAGCCGAGCTCACCGGCGGTGGCCGGATCGACTGCGGCCTGGCCGGCACCGTGATGCGTTTCCTGCCGCCGCTGGCCGCCCTGGCCGAGCAGCGCACCGAGTTCTTCGGCGACCCGGCTGCCAGCCAGCGTCCGATGGAGCCGCTGCTGGGCGCTCTCGCCGAGCTCGGCGCTGAGGTCAGCCAGCCGCGCAGCCTGCCGTTCAGCGTTGCCAGAGGACGATTCCGCGGCGGTGCCGTGAGCCTGGACGCCAGCGGCTCCAGCCAGTTCGTCTCGGCGCTGCTGTTGGGCGCTCCGCGTTTCCCCGACGGCATCGCCGTCACTCACTCGGGGCCCACGTTGCCCTCACTGCCGCACATCCAGATGACCGTCACTCTGCTGACCCGCCGCGGCGTGGCCGCCGTCCAGACCGGCCCGGCCAGCTGGCAGGTCTCCCCCGGCCCGATCGCCGCACTGGACGAGGCCGTCGAGCCCGACCTCACCAATGCCGCCACGCTGCTGGCGGCCGCCCTGGTCACCGGCGGCGAACTCACCACGCACTGGCCGCACGGCGTCCAGGCCGGCGAGGAACTGGCCGAGGTGCTGGCCGCGTTCGGGGCGCAGCTCACGCTGTCCACCGGCCCGGACGACACCCGACAGCTCACCGTCTCCGGGACCCAGGGCCTGCGCGGCGCCGACCTGGACCTGTCGAAGGTCAGCGAACTCACCCCGGTGGCTGCGGCCCTGGCCGCGCTGGCCCCCGAGCCGAGCCGGCTGCGCGGGGTGGCCCACATCCGCGGCCATGAGACCGATCGGCTCGCCGCGCTCAGCACCGGGCTGGGTGAACTCGGCGCCGACGTCCGGCAGACCGCCGACGGGCTGGAGTTCCGGCCGTCCCGGCTCCACGGCGGCAGCTTCGCCACTCATGCCGATCATCGCCTGGCCCATGCCGCCGCCCTGGTCGGGCTGGTGGTGGACGGAGTGCTGCTCGACGACGTCGCCTGCACCACCAAGACCCTGCCCGACTTCCCGGGCATGTGGCAGAACCTGATCGGGGCCGATCGATGAGCCGCCAGGGCATCACCAGCGACCCGCACGCCGGCTTCGACCGTCCCGGACGCCGCAGCCGTCCCCGCACCAAGGATCGGCCCACCTACGACAAGGCGGTTCCCGCGATCGTGGTCACCGTCGACCGGGGACGCTTCCGTTGCCTGATCGAGGGCCAGGACCAGGTGGTCAGCACCACCAAGGCCCGCAACCTGGGCCGCAAGGCCGTCATCGTGGGCGACCGGGTCCGCCTGGTCGGCGACACCAGCGGGGACGAGGGCAGCCTGGCCCGGATCGTCGAGGTCGACGAGCGGGAGACCGTGCTGCGCCGCACCGCCGATGACGATGACCCGTTCGAGCGTCCGATCGTGGCCAATGCCGACCAGCTGGTGATCGTCACCGCACTGGCCGATCCCCCGCCCCGGGTCGGCATGATCGATCGGATCCTGGTGGCCGCCTACGACGCCGGCCTGGATCCGGTGCTGGTGCTCACCAAGGCCGATCTGGGCAGCCCGGACGAACTGATCGCCGCCTACCGTCCGCTGGGGGTTCCGGTGGTGACCACCGAGCCCGGCTCCGAGCTCAGCGAGCTGCGCCGGCTGTTGGCCGGCCACCGCAGCGTCCTGGTCGG
This sequence comes from Propionicimonas paludicola, assembly GCF_002563675.1. Taxonomy (NCBI): domain Bacteria; kingdom Bacillati; phylum Actinomycetota; class Actinomycetes; order Propionibacteriales; family Nocardioidaceae; genus Propionicimonas; species Propionicimonas paludicola. Next base: position 1,487,386 of record NZ_PDJC01000001.1, read on the forward strand.
CCACTCCGGGGTCGGCAAGTCCACCCTGGTCAATGCGCTGATCCCGGACATCCACCGTGAGGTCGGCGAGGTCAACGAGGTCACCGGACGTGGCCGGCACACCTCCACCAGCGCCATCGCCCTGGCCCTGCCCGATCCCGGCGGCTGGGTGATCGACACTCCGGGCGTCCGCTCCTTCGGGCTGAGCCACGTCACCCCGGACTCGTTCATCGCGGCCTTCTCCGACCTGGCCGACATCGTCGAGGACTGCCCGCGGGGCTGCCGCCACGACTCCACCGAGCCCGAATGCGCCCTGGACGCCGCCGTCGCCGACGGACGTCTGAGTGCTGAGCGACTGGAGTCGTTCCGCAGGATGGAGCGCGCGTTCGGCTAGATTGCTGAACATGCCCGATCAAGCCCTGCTCGATGACCTGCGCCTGGCCCATGTGCTGGCCGACCAGGCCGATGCCATCACGTTGGCCCGCTTCAAGGCCAGTGATTTGCAGGTGACCGCCAAACCTGACCTGACTCCGGTGACCGACGCCGATACCGCCGTGGAAGACGCGCTGCGGACCAGCTTGTCCCGGACCCGTCCGCGGGATGCCGTACACGGCGAGGAGCGACCCGACTCCGGCTGGGGACCCCGGCGCTGGGTGATCGATCCGATCGACGGCACCGCCAACTTCGTCCGCGGGGTGCCGGTGTGGGCCACCCTGATCTCGTTGATGGTCGGGGACGAAGTCGTCGCCGGTGTGGTCTCGGCTCCGGCCCTGGCTCGCCGCTGGTGGGCCAGCAAGGGCGGTGGCGCGTTCACCGGACGCAGCCTGCTCCAGGGCGTCCCGTGCCGAGTGTCCGGGGTCGGCCAGATCGAGGACGCGTCCTTGTCGTACTCGTCGATCGGTGGCTGGATCGAGGCCGGACGCGGCCAGCAGTTCGTCGACCTGCTCCGCGACTGCTGGCGGACCCGGGCCTACGGCGACTTCTGGAGCTACATGCTGCTGGCCGAAGGCACTGTCGATCTGGCCGCTGAGCCCGAGCTGGCCCTGCACGACATGGCCGCGGTCTCGATCGTGGTCACCGAGGCCGGCGGCCGGTTCACCAGTCTGGACGGCAAGGACGGCCCGCACGGGCCCGGCGCCATCGCCACCAACTCCTTGCTGCACGACGAGGTCGTCGAGCGGCTCAGCCTCGAGGCGGAGTGAGCGGTCCGGTGCTGCGGATCCGCGGCACCGCGGCCAGCAGCGCCTTGGTGTAGTCCTGCTGGGGATCGGTGTAGACCGACTCGGCCGGGCCGGCTTCGACGATCTGTCCGGCGCGCATCACGGCCAGCTGATCGCACAGATGCCGGACCACCATGAGGTCGTGGCTGACCACGATCAAGGTCAGTCCGGCCGAGGCCACCAGATCGGTGAGCAGGTTCAGCACCTGGGCCCGCACCGAGACGTCCAGCGCCGACACCGGCTCGTCGGCGATCAGCACCTCCGGTTTGGGTGCCAGTGCCCGGGCGATCGCGATCCGTTGCCGCTGTCCGCCGGAGAACTCGTGCGGGAACCGGTCGGCGGCATCCAGCGGCAGATCCACCGCGGTCAGCACCTCGGCCAGCCGTTCCTGGTGATCGACGTCGGCGGGCAGCTGGCGGCGCACCAGCTTCGAGCGCAGCGGCTCGGTGATGATCTGGCCCACCCGCATCCGTGGGTTCAGCGAGGAGCGCGGATCCTGGAAGACCAACTGCACCGAGGCTCGCAGGAAGCCCAGCTCCCGCTCGGGCAGGGTGGAGATCGGCTTGCCTTCGAACCAGACAGTGCCGCTGGTCGGACGATCCAGCCCGGCCAACAGCCGGACCAGCGTCGACTTCCCCGAGCCGGACTCCCCCACGATGCCCAGCCGGCCGCCGCGGGCCAGCTCCAGATCCACCCCGGCCAGCGCCCGGACGGTGCGTCCACCGGTGGTGAACGACCTGGTCAGGGCCTCGGCGCGGTACACCGGCTCGGTCATCGGTGGCCTCCGGAGTAGAAGTCCTCGACCACCGGCAGCCGCTGCCCGGGCGGCACCTGGTCCAGCCGTGCCGTGGCGACCAGGCCGCGAGTGTAGGGATGCTCCGGGTTGGTGAACAGCTTCTCGACGCTGCCGGCCTCGACGATCCGGCCGTCCAGCATCACCATCACCTGATCGCAGACCTGGGAGACCACGGCCAGGTCGTGGGTGATGAACAGGCAGGCCGCCCCGGAGGCGGTCAGGGCCTGGTCGAGCTTCTGCAGCACCATGGCCTGGACGGTCACGTCCAGCGCCGTGGTGGGCTCGTCGCAGATCACCAGCTCCGGGGAGTTGATCAGGGCCATGGCCAAGATGGCCCGCTGCCGCTGGCCACCGGACAGCTGGTGCGGGAACGCGTCGGCCACCCGCTGTGGATCGTCCAGGCCGACGTCGGCCAGCATGGCGACCACTCGCTCCCGGGCCGGGCCGGACTCGGTGCCGGTGTGTAGGCGCAGCACCTCGGCCACCTGCCGTCCGACCCGCATCGTCGGATCGAGGGCGGTCATCGGCTCCTGGAAGACCATCGAGACCAGCTTGCCGCGCCGCTTGGCCAGCTCCCCCTCGTCCAGGCCGAGCAGTTCGTCGCCCGCCAGCCGGATCGAGCCGCTGACGACGGCGTTCGGCGGCAGCAGGCCCATGACGGCCAGCGCCGTGACGGTCTTGCCCGAACCGGACTCGCCGATCAGACCCAGCCGCTGGCCGGGCTCGATGGTGAAACTGATCCCGTCCAGGGCGCGCACCCGGCGGCGTCCGAACTCGATGCCCAGGTCACTGATCTCCAGCAGGCTCATGGCACCTCCCGCAGCCGCGGGTCGAGATAGTCGCGCAGGCCGTCGCCCAGCAGGTTGAAGCCGAGCACCGCCACCGCGATGGCCAGTCCGGGCCAGACGGCCTGCAGCGGAGCCACGAAGAGGTACTGCTGGGCGTCGCGCAGCATGTTGCCCCAGGTGGGGGTGGGACGCGGCGTCCCCAGCCCCAGGTAGGACAGCGCCGCCTCGGCCAGGATCGCGGTCGCGAAGCCGACTGAGGCCTGGACGCCGACCACCGGGGCGATGTTCGGGGCCACATGACGCACCGCGATCCCCCACCGGGACGTCCCCGCGCCGCGGGCGGCCAGGACGAAGTCCGAGGCCACCACCTGCAGGGTGCCGGCCCGGGCCACCCGGGCGAAGGCCGGGATCGAAGCCACTCCGATGGCCACCATGGCGGTCAGCGTGGATGCTCCGAAAACCGAAGCCAGCAGGATGGCCAGGAGCAGCGCCGGGAAGGCGTAGACCACATCGGAGACCCGCATCACCAGCTGATCGAGCCAGCCGCCCACCTGGCCGGCCAGCATGCCCAGCGGCACTCCGATCACCGCGGCGATCCCCACCGAGATGATCCCCACGATCAAGGTGGTCCGGGCGCCGACCAGCAGCCGGGAGAAGATGTCGATGCCGAAGCCGTCGGTACCCAGCAGGTGCGGCCAGCCGGGACCCTGCAGCCGCTGGCCGGGCACGACCCGGATCGGGTCGAACGGCGTCCAGGCCAGGGAGATCAGGGCGGCCACGATCACCGCGCCGACCAGGATCAGCCCGGTGATCAGCTGTGCGCGCTTCATCGCTGGCCTCCGGCCGTGGTGCGCTGGCGCGGATCGATCAGCAGGTAGGACAGGTCGACCAGGGCGCTGATCGTCAGCACGGCCACGACCAGGAACATCACCGTGCCCTGCACCACGAACAGGTCGCGCTGGGCGACGGCGTCCAGCAGCAACGAACCCAGGCCGGGCAGGCTGAACACGGTCTCCACAACGATCGCCCCGACCAGCACCGAGGACAGCTGCAGTCCGACCACGGTGACCAGCGAGATCGCGGCATTGCGCAGTCCATGCCGCAGCAGGGCGCGCATCGGCGTCCAGCCCACCGAGCGGGCGGTGCGGTAGTAGTCCTCGTTGAGCACCTCAAGGAAGGCCGAGCGGACGTAGCGAGTCAGCACCGCCGCCTGCACGCCGGCCAGAGTGAGGCCGGGCAGGATCAGGTGCAGCGCCCACTGAGCAGGGTTGGTCAGCAGCGGGACGTAGCCGTTGGCCGGCAGCCAGCGCAGCCAGACGGCGAACACCACCACGGCCAGGATGCCGCCCCAGAACACCGGGATGGCGATGCCGATCTGGGCCGAGACGCTGACCAGGGTGCCGGCCCAGGAGCGCCGCTTGAGGGCGGCGATCATCCCAGCCGGGATGGCCAGCAGGATCGAGCCGACCAGTCCGATCAGGACCAGCCACATGGTCACCGCGATCCGCGGGGCCAGCAGGCCGAGCACTGGGTCCCCGGACAGGTGGGAGTGCCCGAAGTCACCGGTGAGCAGCCCACCGAGCCAGGAGAAGTACTGGACGGCCAGTGGCTGGTCCAGACCGAGCTGAGACCGCAGCGTGGCGACTGCCTCCGGGGTGGCGTCCGTGCCGAGGATCACCTGGGCCACATCGCCGGGCAGGGCCTTGGTGACCAGGAAGATCAGCAGGGAGGCGCCGAGCAGGCTCGCCACGAAGACGCCGACACGGCGCAGGATTCGTAGTGGCAGGCCCATCGACGGATGGCCGCGTCAGCGGCTGGCGATAGTGGTGAGATCGAAGCTGAGCGTGGTGGCGTTCGCCGGCACTCCATCGACAGTGTTCTTGGTGACCACCAGGTTCGGCAGCGCGAACAGCCAGATGGCCGCGCAGTCGTCGGCCAGGTAGCGGACGGCCAGCTTCATCTTCGCCACGGCCTGATCGTCGGCGGCCTCGTCCGCCTGGCGATAGAGCTCGGCGAACTCGGCCGAGCCGTAGTGCCAGTAGTAGTTCGGGTTGGCGAACTTGCCCAGGTCACGGGCCTCGACGTGGGCCACGATGGTCATGTCGTAGTCGCCGTTGGTGAACACCTCGCTCAGCCAGCGGGTGAAGTCCAGCTCCTCGACCTTCACCGTCACCCCGACGTCGCGCAGCTGGCTGGCCACGAACTGGGCCGACTTCACCGCGTACGGCACCACCGGCACCCGCATCCGCAAGGTGAGCCCCTTGGCGTAGCCCGCCTCGGCCAGCAGCTGCTTGGCCTTGGCCGGGTCGTAGGGGTTCAGGCCGGACAGGTCCTCGTACCAGGGGTCGGTGGGGACGGCCATGGACCCGATCAAGGTGCCCTCACCGTTCCAGACCGTGTCGAGCAGGGCTCGACGGTCGATCGCCGCGGTCAGCGCCTGGCGCACCTTCAGGTTGGCCAGCGCCTTGCTCTTGTGGTTCAGGCCGAGGACGACCTCGCCGTTGGTCGTCCCCTTGGTGACGGTGAAGCGGCTGGGGTCGGCGAACTGCGGCAGCGAGTCCGGCGCCTGCAGGTTGGAGATCACGTCGAGGTCGCCGCTGAGCATGGCCGCGTTCTGCGCGTTCGGGTCGGCGATGTAGCGGAAGGTGACGTCGTCGTAGCGGGCCGGAGTCCCCCAGTAGCTGTCACTCTTGGCCAACACGATGTCTTGGCCCTTGTCGTGGGCCTTCACGTAGTAGGGGCCGGAGCCCGCGGTGGCGTTGGCCAGGTCGCCGGTGAAGGACGGATCCAGGATCATCCCCAAGCTCGACGACATGTCATACAGCCACATCACCGACGGATGGGTCAGCGTGATCGCCACCTGATGCTCGTCGATCACCTTGGCGCCCGCGATCACGGCCAGCTGCGCGCGCAGCGTCTCGATCAGCTTCGGATCGCTCTTCATCCGTTCGATGTTGGCGACCACGGCTGCGGCGTCCACCGGCTTGCCGGAGGCGAACTTCGCCGCCGGGTTCAGGACGAAGGTGTAGGTGAGCCGGTCGGTGCTGACCGTCCAGGTCTGCGCCAGCAGCGGCTTGAGCTCGCCCTCGGAGTTCACCTTCACCAGGGTCTCGTAGACGTTGTAGAGCAGCACCTGCGGAATGGATGCTGCGGTGTTGTGCCACGGGTCCAGCGCGGCCGGTTCGAGGGTCGCCGCCACCGTGAGGGTGTGCTCCGGCGCGGTCGGACTGGGCACCACGCTGCCCGAACAGCCCGCGAGCAGAAGCATCATCGCCATGCCCATTGCCACCAGTCCCCGGCTGATCAGCCGGATCGGTGCGCGTCTGGACGAGTTGGCGTCGGTCATCTGCCCTCCACGAGCTAGGTCCCCGCTCGGCACAGGGAGCGCAAGGATTCTACCGAACCGGCCCCGTCCACCCGTCCGTCGACCCAGGCTGGGCGATTCGCACTGCTGCCAAGTACCCGATTTGGGTGATCGGTCCGCCGTCACCTAGACTGGCAGAGCCGACGCGGGGTGGAGCAGCTCGGTAGCTCGCTGGGCTCATAACCCAGAGGTCATAGGTTCAAATCCTATCCCCGCTACGAAAAGTGGCCCTGACTAGCATGTCTAGTCAGGGCCACTTGGCGTGAGCGGGTGGTGCGGCGGCACTGGCGAAAGAACCCGTTTCAGCCCCCGGCGAATGGTCACCATCGGGCCTGGTTTGAGCGTCCTCCCGCCCCATCAGCCAGAGGGTTTCCGGACTTCGCGTAGACCATTTCGCGCACTCGAGCCGACATCCCGCGGAGTGCAGGCTGTTTCGCGCACCACTTGCAGCATTTCCGTAGCATCCTTCATTCATGGCTGCTCCCGCTGTGGGCTTCTCTGGGCCCACTTTGATCACCGCATCCTTCTACCCGGCCAGGGTCGCGTATCTGATCAAAGCCGGGAGCCGGGCAGGTTTGCGTCGGGCAGTTCAAGAGGCGACCACTCGATGGGGTGGCATCAGCGAGGTGATTCTGCCCGTTAGTCGAGATGGCAGCGTTGGAGGCTGGTGGAGCCAGGTTGCGGCCACGGCGAACCTTGACGCCGCGGTGACTGTAGACGTTCCCGAGGACACAGCGCGCCGAGCCGCCAGCCAGCTCCGACTGCCGTTTGTGCATCTGCGTGACATCGATCGCACCGGGCCGAGTTCTGCCACGTGTCACCCTTTGGTGGTCAATGGCGCCAAGGATTTATCAGTCATCTCGGCGAACGGCTCGTTGTGGGAGACCGTCTTGGCCGGTGACGTTAGTCCGGAGCACCTCGACGCGATGGCTGATGCCGCGTGGCCGGTTCGCCGTGAGGAACTGCCTGATCAGGTTGCTCGTGCAGCCCTGACGGGCACCACCGCCATCGATCGCACCGCAGCTCAACTAGCATGCTCGTCGGGCGGTGGCGCGGGACGAACGCCCGCGATGATCTGGCTCACTCCAGGTAGAACCGTCACCGACCTCCTTTGGTTCTGGAACCTGCGTGCACTTTCGTCGAAGACCAGCGCGACGCCAATGGTTCTTCTGCCCTTGAAGGATGTCGGCTACTGGCTCGGTTTCGGGAAGCAGGTCCAGGGACTTCTGCGACGCCCCGCCGAGTTCTCGCCCGATGTCGTCGTATTCAGCATCTCGAGGGACTCAGCGGCCGTCCATGCTGCCGCACACAGCCTCGGCCTTCAGCCGGCGGCATCGATGGACATCAAGACGGGGTTCCGGTGGCCAGCGGAGTATCGGGTTCCTCCCTTCACTTATCGCCTGGCAGACAACTATGACTTCCGATGGTGGTTCCTCTCGGGGCGGACATACGGGAAGCAAGTGCAAGTCGAGGTGCAGGCCGGAGCGGGAAGAGGCCGCCTACATCTGGAGTCACCCGTGTCCTGGCGGGGGTCCGCAGGGACGCTCGTGGCGCTGCGAGGTCCGGCCCTCGATCGACTCCCGAAACGCTCCGCCGTCGCGGAGGCCGTGATCCGCAACGGTGAGTGGCGGGACGGCGGGCTACAGGTGGCTACGACAACCATGCCTTCATATGACTTCCAAATCACCCTTCCCAGCCTGGAGGAAGCGACCTGGATCGCTATTCGCGAGAGCACGCGGTCGGCCAAGCTCTCCGACAAAGGCCGGCTCGGCGCTGCCTTGGCAGACCGGTCATCACAGCTCCTGATGCCCGACATATACGAAGTCGCGCTGGAACTGGCCACCCCCCGAAAGCACGCTCTCGTCGCCGAACTCAAGACAGAGACCAACGGACGCCTGAGCGAAGATGATCTCAATGACCTTGCCGAGCGCTGGGGCGGAACCGCCAGGCGCGCTTATCGCGCGATCCGGGGCATCCGCAGCGTGCCTCCTCCAAGGGCCGCAAGAGCGGCCGAGGCCTTGTGCGATGCCGGATGGGCAGGCCGCGGCTTTGAGGTTCGTTGCGACGCTTGTGGCCTACGGAGTTTCGTCCCACTTCGTCAGTCCACGGATCGCCCACACTGCCCCGAGTGCAACGCCCGACAGCCCTACTCCCTGGACGCCTCCGGGCCGCGGATCCACTACCAACTCGGCAGCCTCGCGGATAGGGCCGTGGACCAGGGCGTTATGCCCCACCTCATCGTGGCAGCACTCCTCCGCCGGCGGGAAGAGCAGACCTTCGTTCTGCCCGGCTTGGCAGTGGAGGCTCTGGACGGCAGTCTCTTTGAGGTCGACCTAGTCGGAACAACCGGCGGTCTCCTCTTCGCTGGCGAGGTGAAGTCCAATGGTCGAGCATTCACAGAAGAGCAGGTGACCGCCGATGTGGCCCACAGCGTCACGCTCGGCGCAAACCTGCACCTGATGGCATCCGTCAGCGACATTCCCGATGAGGCGCAGCACCTTGCCGCAAGGCTCTGCAAGACGGCCGGGATCCAGATGGAGGTCCTAGACAGGAGGTCGCTTCGACCTGTCTCGTGAGCCCGACTCAACAGCTTGATGTCACAACGGTTCGCCACGCGCCCGTAGAACCCCAAGGTACGTCCACACGCTTAATCAGGTCGTCCAGCGCTTCTGGTGCCGGCTGCGAGGTCAGAACGATCCACAACAACCGCCCTGCGGCCCTCGCCCGAGGCATCTCTTCCCGACACCTAGGCCCGCGCTTGGGGCCTGTCGGTGGCGGCTGAGACGATGCGTTCGCTTCTTGAGGAGGTCAAAGTGGTAGGCGAGATCATCGCCATTGCGGGAGCCGTGGCGGCGGGCATCATGTGGGCTCTGAGTTCCGTTCGGCACCGAAGGCACATTGCCCAGTGCGGACAGGACTTGCGACGGCAACAACGCCTAGATAGGCGCCTCTGCGGCTGCATTGCCGACATTGAGCACATTCTCGACCGACTGCCCGCCCAGACCCCTGATGACTTGGTGCTGCCTGAAGACCTGGTGGGACACGTGCGGTTCCTCCATAGCCTGCGGCAGGAAGCTCAGGACAACGCATTCGATCTGGCTCGGCATGCTGTCCGCCTTCAGTGGCCGGATGCATACATCTCGAAGTCGACAACGGCTGCTAGGCGTTGCGAAGTTGCACATGGGGCGCTCATAACTGCCTTTCGAGCCTTGGCGGACGCTGCCCGGGAATACGAGCGCGGTTTGCCGATGGCTCTCGTCAAGTCCGGCGATGGCCCTGAATCCCGGACGCTGAGTGCCCCGGTGCGACTGCTCAACGAGGAGTCGGCCACTGAGGTAGCGGACCTGCGTGACGTGTCACGTGGAGCGCTCACGACCGCCGCCGAAGCATGCGGATTGCAGTTCGAGACCAGCGCCCGCTTCGAGACCAAGTGGCCGGTGCGGCGCTCAGAAGTCCCCGCCGAACACGCCGACCCCTTCCGCGGCGAGATCCGCCCGATGAGCTGGAACGGGTTCGGCCCGCAACCCTTGCTTCACGCCGACGCAAGGTAGGGACCAACCGCCGACCAGCCCCGCGCCGACCGCATCGCGAGCGCTATGCCCGAATGGTCAGTCATCGGCTGGGTCCAGCAGCAGCTCGACTGACATTATTCAGCGGTGGATGGTCTTGACCTCGCGATCCGGTCCTTCGCTGACAGGAGCATGGAGCGGGCGCTTGCTGTCGCCCGGGTTTTCGACGAGTTTCCGTATCTGCGTCCGCGGCGTGTGGGCGGCGACCCGGCACGGATCAAGGTGACGCCGTCGATGGAGGCCGTGGTCGAGGCGACAGGTCTGCCGATCGATTGGCTGACGGTTCGTCGCGACGAGGGCGATGCGATGGAGTTCGGGGAAATCGACCTGTCGCCGGGTCGTGGGGGTTGGGTGGGCGAGCAGGAGGACGGTGAATGGGCGTTCTCGCTGACCGGCCACCGCATCGAGCAGCGCTGGGAAGCCGATACCGTCGCCGAGTCGGCTGCCATCGCGGCTGTCGCCGCTTTCTTCGAAGGCATGGTCGTGGCTATGGATGCCGCCTACGGGTGCGTCACGCCGGGGCTGTGGCGTCCGCGCCCGCTGCACACCGTCGTTGAAGCCGAGTTGCCGGGTGTGTTCTGGTTGAACTATTTCGGTCCGGCCTTCGTCGGCGCTCGCCCGGAGCTTGCCACCATCGTGGGTGCGCGGACATTGCGGACGGGCGGAGTCCTGGTCCAGACGTCCAGCGAGCCTTGGCAGCCCTACGAAGTCGGCATCCCTGCGTGGCAGTCACCATTGCGGGCCGTCTTCGGTGCCGCGGTCTTCGAGTGGGTGCGACCTAACCCAGCCCTGCCAACGATTGACGAGCACGTCAGCGCGTCCCCCGGAACGCAGGAAATGCCGTGGGTCGCGTGGCAGGCCACCAAGGCCGCCAACGACCGCACCCGGAAGCACACGGCAGCAAGTAAGCGGCTGGCCGCAGCCAGCCTAGGGCGGGCACAGCCGACACTGCCGGACGACGCTGTCGAGTGGTCAACGTCCTTCGACCTGGACGACTGGCGAGAGTTCGCGAGATACCTCACCCGGAAGCTGCGCGGGGACCTCACCACCGCGATCGGCAAGGCCGTCATCTCGGTCATCACCACCGCGCCGGTAGACGAAGAGGACAGCATCATCTTGGATACCCAGCTCGGACCGATCCGTCTTGGCTGGTTCATGGACGACGAGGATGTTGTCGACCTCTACATCTGGGGCCCTCCCCTGGTGAGCGATCTGTGCGACGCGTGGCTTGCCTGAAGACCACAACCGCTCAACGGACCAACGCTCGCATCGGCATGGTCGAGCGTTGGCGGTCAGGCGACGGCCAGCAGCCTTCGACGGGCTTGGCCCTCAGGGTGAGTTCGCGGGGGTCGGGGGCGGCCACGGTGATCGGGCCGGCCTCGATCCCGGCCAAGACGGACGCCTGCGCGTCACCAGCTGAAGCGGGCAGAATCGGCAAACCCATCGTGGTGAGCATCCGGACCATGCCCGGACCCATCTCCGAGGCCACCACAGCCTCGATCCCCTGCTCCTTGAAGAAACGCGCCACCCGAGCGTGATGAGCACCATGCGTGCCCTGGTCGTGGGCGATGCCCCAGGCAATCTCATACACCTGCCACTCGCTGATCACACCATCGGCAACCTCAGCCACCGCAGCCCATTGAGCACGGGCAGCTTCCTGCTCTCTGGCGGGCCCACGAAGCCGCGCCCTTCCAGTCGGACGCCTGTGATCAGGGCTCGTGGAGTGGCGCCTGTGCGCTCACGCAAAGTCCGTGCCATGGTTGCGGCATGCCGACGACTGACCTTCGAGTGAGCGACCTGCGGACCGCGATGACCCGGCTCCTCGACGCGATAGAAGAGCAGTTCGGTGCGATCGTGCACCTCGAGGACGACCTCTACTGGAACGTCCCGCTGAGCGCCGCCACAGCCGTGTACGACACACCTGAGCTGGACATGGGTTCAGTCGTGGACGACGCCGCATCAGTCGGTGAGTTCCTGGGTCGGCCGGACGAGCCCGTGTTCATTTGGCACGAGGCCGAACACCTCGCCGGCATCCTTCGCTCGATCGCTCGCCTAGATCTTCCACCCGCGTGACCCTCCACGACGCGGCCCGCTCAGCGGCGTCGCACCTTGCGGCAGCTCCCTGAGCGCGGGAGTTCACGCTAGCGAGTCCACATATGGCGCACGACCGGGGATCCGTCGAGTCGCCGAGACTGCTCGAGTGGGCGTCTTCTCCGACCGCTCACGCCGATGGTTCGCCACCCAGGGTCGCAGGTACGACCGTCACTGTCGGCCCTCATTGTCGGCGGTCAGGTGACCGGCACGGCATGATGTCGGCATGGTCGATGACGACCCGGACCCTGACTGGGCGATCCTCCCGGCCTAGCCGACCGCGGCAGTGGCGGATGTCCGGCATCCGCTGCTCAGGCGGCTAGGACCCAGCAAGGGCATCGATAAGGTATTCAACCAACCTGCCCTCCGCGGTGAGGGCGTAGCTCGAATCGAAGCCGACCGCGGCGAGGCGCAACGTTAGGGCAGACCGGAGGTCTTCGGCTGCATCGCTACCGATGCTCAATGAGTTGTGGAGCTGAGTTGAGACGGACTCATCGACCAAAGATCGGAGTGCCGGATCAAGATACGGAGCACTCATCAGGTAGCCCAACTGGCCAGGCGTCAGGCGTACCGATCGACTAGAGGCGGGCATGTAGCGAATCCTGCCATCGCGAGCGGTCCGATCACTTGCGGTGCGGCAGATGCGGATATGCGTTGCTGGCTCAGCTGAGGACCAGGACTGCCAGGACAAGCGCGGCCGTTCCAACGGCGAATGGCGTCGCGTTCCTGAGTCGCCTTGGCCAGCGTGCGCTCGGCCACAGCGCGGTCCAGAACCCGACCATCCCTACGGTCCAAGCCAAGACAGACATCGGCAGAACCTGCCGCACCAGTTGCGGCAGAGCCGGACGTTCAGTGGGTGGTCTCGATGACTTCGAAGGTGCAGCGTGGACCGGTGGACCTGGAGAGACGCCGGTCACCGGTGAGCAGGGGCGCCTGGAGAGCCTCCGCGAGCGCCACGTAGGCAGCGTCGTAGATCGTGAGGTTGTCCCGCAGCTCCCAGCAGCGCGCGAGGAGCAGCGTGTGCTCGACACGCTGGAGCGGCACATCGCGGAGGTCATCGAGGGCGAACCCGACCCGCCGAGGATCCAGGCGCCCACCGCGAGCCAGGCCGCGCCACACCGAGACCACTTCAAGGTCGATCAGTGCCGGCGCGGCGAGCTGCTCGCCACGCAGCCGGTGCCGGACGACATCGCCGTCCGCGCCATCGTCCAGGAGTGCGACGGCCAGGACGCTGGCGTCAATGACGAGCACGGTCAAACCGCAGCGCGCTGACCGCATCCGCCAGAGGCAGCGACCCGCCGGCTCGGCCGCCGGCTCGGGCCAGCACCTCATCCAGGGTCGGCTGGGCGGCCTCGGCGATCAGTCGCGAGCGCAGATACTCCTGAAGCGACTGGTGAGACTGACTCGCACGCTGCCGCAGGACCGCATGAGTGTCCTCAGGTACGTCCTTGATCTGAATGTTCGGCATGGAGCCATTATGGCTCCCGCGGCGCCACAGTGGAAGCCAACGTTCATCGCCGTAGACGGGCAACTTCCGGACGTACGCCGGCTGGCAGCCTCCGACGGGCTTGGCCTTCAGCGAGAGGTCGATCGGCGGTGCCTGCATGGTTCCGAACAGTCAGGCGAGCCAGCTGGCTCCGGACAGTTCGTCCCCGCCGGTTGACTCGCCAAGCACGGCCTCGACCTCGCCGGCGGCGCTCCACCCGAAGCAGGCCCCCTCGGTGACTTGGCGGCTCCCGTGGGCCGACCCACGGTATCGGCCCGACACGATGCGTGAGAGGCGGTGATCGACCGAGTCAAGCTCACCTTGTGCCCCGTCATCGCAGCCATCGCAGCCGCAGTTAGGGAACAGCCCCACGAGAACAGCCGGATCACCCCACCCGAGAGTGATGCCGGTCGCCGGCACATCACCAACCTGGCTACGGGCAACAACGAACGGACGAGCACCCGCCGCGGACGGAGTCACGCGCACCGCTGCTGACATGCGGGTGTATGGAGGTTCCTCCCAACGGATGTCGTCAACGGCAACCTGCTCCACCGAGGCAAGCCCCGCAGCCACCACCGCGGCGACCCACGCGTCCACCCGCGCACCCAGGATCCGCCAGCGCTCCGGGTTCGTCGCGCGGGAGTACTCCTCGTCCGCGGGCGACCGCCCCTGATGAGGATCGGGCCACACCACAAACTCCGGGGGCCGCACAGCAAACCGCTGGTCCACCGCATCCACGAGATCCGCAATGGTGATCACCACCCAATCATGCCCTGCCCCACTGGACTGCGGCCTTCCCGAACACCGCGATGCGGCATGAACGAGTGCTCAGGAGCGCGCCTGGATCATCACCCAGCCATTGACGTCGAACACCCGGCGAACTCGAGGCAGCACCTCTTCGCGTGGACGTTCATGACTGTCGGGAATGGCTGATTGCAGACTCCTCGGCGGAGGCGGGCGTCAGTCGAGGTATCCGGTCTCTGGATTGATCGAACTGAGGAAGTCACGGACAGCAGCCCGATGATCCGAAAGCGACGGCTGGAGACCATCAGAACAGGCCTGAGTGAAGCCATAGCCGGGATTGGGCCCGCTCACCCACGAGTAGCGCCAGCAGCCCGGGTGGTCGGGGTCCTTTCGGATGACGAACGTCTCTGAGCCATACAGAAGGCGAAGAGCGCCAGTCTCATCAGTCACGAGGCCATTCTCCTCAGGTGCGTATCAGCGCGCGGGCGATGCCGTCGCATGATCGCTCTGGGTCCCCGATGGTGAAGAGGCAGGTCCAGCATCCGTCGCCATCACAGGATGTTCGGGCTGATCCCGCGCCGGATCTGCGAGCGGTAGACGAGGTTCACCATGAGGAAGAACAGCGTCTGCCCCGGGCGAGCGAGCATGCGCCGGTGGAGGACCGTGCGCCGCAGGATCGCGGAGACCGTGTACACCTGCCGGTAGATGGCCCAGAACAGCTCCTGCACCTCAGTGGCCTTGAGGTTGGGGGTGTCGATGACCGCGCGGGCAGGGGTATACGAGAGCACGTCCGGGTCGGTGATCCGGCCGGTGTCCTTGAGCTCGTTGTACAGATCCGTGCCAGGGATCGGCGTGAGGCAGTAGAACTTCGGGGCCACGATGTCGCTCGCCGTCACGAAGTCGATCGTCTCCATCAGCGACTGGCGGGTGTCGGTGTCGATGCCCACGATCATCTCGCTGGCAATCTCGATGCCGGCATCCGTCACCACCCGCAGCACTCGCGCGTAGTCGCCTGGGTCGCACCACTTCTTGTCCATCGCCAGCAGCGACTCCTTGCTGATCGACTCGAGCCCAAAGCTGAGGACCCGGCAGCCGCTCTCGGCCACGAGCTTCAGAAGCTCCGGCTTGTCCGCGATCCGGATCGAGCACTGGCTCATCCACGTCATCTTGAGCGGCTTGATGCGTTCGCAGAGCTCGGCCAGGTACGTGGGATGGGACACGATGTTGTCGTCGATGAGCAGGAACTTCGAGAAGCCGAGGTCCTTGATGGCCTGGATGTCGCGGATGACGTCGTCCACGGGGCGCCGCGCGTAGTGCCCACGGTAGAGGCAGTAGATCGAGCAGAACTTGCAGGTGTGGGGGCATCCCCGACCCGCCTGAACGGGCAGGAAGTCGCCGATCTTCTTGCCCACGACGAGGTCGTACCTCGGCAGCGGCGTGATCAGCGTGCCCTTCACCTTGTCCGAGTAGCGCGGCTTCAGGGTGCCGCTCTCGAGGTCGTGGCACAGCTCCACGACGGTCTCTTCGGCATCGCCGATGACGACCGCGTCGCAGTAGTCGGCCGCCAGCTCCGGCACCAGGCTGACCATCGGGCCGCCCATGATGACGGTCTTGCCGCGGCGCTTGAACTCCGTCGCGATGTCCTTGGCACGGTTGGCCGCGTGGCCCATGCCACCGAGGCCGATGATGTCGGCGTCGGTATCCCACGGGATGTCCTCGATGGTCTCGATGCAGATGTCAGCCGTCCACCCGTCGGGCAGCAAGGCCGCGAGCAGGGGCATCCCGAGCCCGACGAAGTACAGCTTCGACTTCTTCACCGGCACCCCACGCTCGTCGTAGATCGTCGGTTGAATGAGCAGCATCTTGCGGTTCACAGTCGGTCTCTCAGTTCGGTCGAACGATGAGCTTGAGGTACTGCCAGGTGATGCTCATGGCACCGTTGAAGACCCGCCGGTACACGCGATCTCCGTACCTGGCCTTGATGTAGCGGCGTTGCGGGGCGCTCGCCGAAGTGCGGTAGTACGCGCGCAGCAGCTGCCAGTAGTACGCCCGGGGCTTCAGGGCTGTGGGCGCGAACGCGAGGTGGGCCATGTCCCAGCGCTCCGACCGTTCGCGCGGCAACGTGATCCGACCGGCCTCGTCGTCGTACAACGGAGTGCCCGGCATCGGGGTGATCGGCTGGATGTTGACCATTGGGTGCTCGAACTGGTTCAGGAACTCGACGAGTGAGTCGAAGTCCGCCCGCCCCCAGTCCTCGCCGGTGATCATGCCGGCGTAGCACTGCACGCCGGCCGCCTCCAGCACCCGTACAGCCGCGACGTTCTGCTCCACGGACGTGCGCTTGTCGTAGTCGTCGAGCTCGGAGCTACGGAACGACTCGATGCCGACGAAGAACGCGTCAAAGCCGTGGGCCGCGAGCAGAGTGACGTCCTCCGGGTGCTTGACGATGTAGTCGGCGCGGCCGAACGCGATGAAGCGCTTGTGGATGCCGCGCGCGTCGAGCGCATCGCAGAACGCCTTGACCCGGTACGGACGCGATAGGAAGTCGTCGTCCACGATGAAGACGTTCGGCTCGGCGATCTGCTCGAGCTCGTCCATGACCTCGTCTAGGTCCCGCTCCGCATAGGGCGCGATCTGGGTACAGAAGCAGAAGCGGCAGGTGAACGGGCAGCCGAACGACGTCTTCAGCGTCGCGCAACGGTCGTGGTAGATGTAGTTGTACCGGTCCCGGTACCTCGCCGTGATCTGCCGGTCGGGGAACAGCCGCTTGTCGTGGACGAGCACGGGGCGTGGCCGTCCGGATCCCCAGACCCCAGGCAAAGCAGCGGCCTCGGCCGCCGAGAGGCCGGACGCGATCTCTCCGATGGTTCGAGCGCCGTTGACCCACACGATGTGGTCGACGGCGGGGTCTGCGAAGTCGCCGGGTAAGACCTCGGCGTGGACGCCCCCCACCACGACGCGAGTGCGGGGAGAGACCCTCTTGACGTCGCGGGCGAGCTGTTTGATGACCTGCACGTGATTGATGTAGCCGGTGAGACCCACCAGGTCGTACGACGCCTGCGTCACGAACCACGTCAGCGGCTTGCGCTCGAGGATGAGGTCGACGAGGTCGACGGTGTGGCCGAGATGCTGCAGGTGCGCGGCCAGCGTCTCCAGCTCGAGCGGCTCGCAGATCATGAACGACTGCAGGTTGATCGACCGCGGGTCGGGCCGCGGACGTACGAGCAGGACCTTCATGCGGCGTCCTCGGTGTCGGGTTCTTCGAGCAGCGGGGCCTCGCTCGGCCGTTCCTCAGCGAGCGGTGTGGCGCGGAACACCTGGAAGTCCGTGGTGATCGGCGTGTACTGCAGCGCCGGGGCGAGCTTCTTCCCGATCGAGTTCAGCAGGGGGTTCGAGTGGTGTAGCGCGGCGTACAGCATCGTGTACTGGGCTCCCAGCTTGAGCTTGGTGTCGTCGGCGGTCTGGCCGAAGTCGATCGACGAGTAGCCCTCGTCGATCCCGTACCGGACGATCTCCAGCAGGAGCCGCAGGTATGTGTCGTACGTGCGGTTGGTCGCGTAGTTGAAGCCCACGAACTCGAAGATCAGCTCGTCGCCGTTGGGCAGGAACTGAACGAAGCCCTGCGGGCCGTCGTCGTCGGAGAGCACCAAGATCCGGAAGAACGGACCCCGGAAGAAGGAGATCGGCAGCTTCTCGATCTTGAGCGACGAGTGGTCGTACACCTGCTCGTACAGCTCGTACAGCTGCTCGTCGAACTCGCTGTTGTCGTCCAGCCAGCGCAGCGTTGGTCCACTCGATCGACGCAGCGCCTTCGTGTAGCGGTTGCGGTAGTGACTCCTCAGGCCGGCCAGGTACGCGTCAAACGTCGGCCAGGCCACGTCGAGAATGCACTTCGGGCAGGTGAGGCCCGTCGCGAAGCCGGGGTAATCGCCCGGCGGAAGGTTGAGCAGCATCGCATAGCCGCGGATGCCTCGGATGTACGCGAGCGCCTCGTCGCGGCAGGCGCCCCACGCGATGCCCGGGCGCGTCACCGAGAGCGGGACGTAGACGAACGTCATCGTCACCTCGTACCGCCGTGGAGTGAACATCGCCAGGTTGTAGTGGTCACGCACGTACGTCATGAACACCGTGTCCAGGTGACCGGCCGCGTCCCACACGAGGTGGTAGCGCTGTCGGCAGTCCTCGCAGGTCTCCATGAACGCCAGGAAGTCGCGTCGCAGGTAGAGGTTGTCGCCCACCACGTCGTCCCACTCCGCAGGAAGGTCGGCCGCGTGCTCGAGGACGGTGATCATCGGGTCATCCAGACGGCGTAGCGGCGCGTCGGGTGGGCAGCGATGTACCTGTTGATGCCGCGCGACGCCGTGTTGCCGTCCCACACGAAGCACGTCTCGTACGTGTCGTAGCGTCCGTCAACCTCGTCGGCCAGCCTTCGCAGCAGCGCCGCTGTCGTTCCATGGGGAGCATCGGCCAGCGCGCCAATCGCGTTGACCACGACGGTACGGATGCGGCGACGGCGGGTGAAGAACCGCCAGGCGATGCCGGGCACCGACAGCGGACGACCCGTCGGCAGCACCTCGTTGTAGTCCGGGTGCCAGAACACGAACCCCACCTCACGGCCCCCGGCCATGGCGAACAGCAGGTTCTCGGGCCGCAGGAATGGCACGAGGTCCCCCATCAGGTCCACGAAGTGCCCAGTCGTGGTGGGCGCGTACAGGTGTGTTGTGCCGAGGGTCGCATCGCATAGCTCCCGGAACGTCTCGAGCTCGGCATCCCAGTGACGCCCGTCCGTCGGGCGAACCGCCACGCCCTCAGCGGGCGCCGTCGCCGCGGCGCGCACGCGACGCACGGCCTCGGAGACCTGGCCGCCGAAGGCGGTGAGGCCCTGGCGCTCGAGGTCGGAGAAGTACGAGGCGTAGTACGGCTTGTTCCAGGGCGAGGAGAAGGTGCCGCGGTGGAAGCCGTCGGTGAGGATGCCCACGCCCACGCTGAGATGACCGTTGAGCCCGACGACCACGCCGTCCAGCGCGCGACGCTGCGCCTCGGCGCACGCCTCAGCCAGCAGGGCGTCCACGGCAGCCTGGACGTCGGGAAGCGCCTCGAAGAACGCGATCTGCAGCACCCCGAGTGCCCGGTCGTGGACGAGGATGCCCGCGGCGACAGGAACCCCACCGCAGTGGACGAGGACGGGGCGCAGCCAACAGCTGGCGAAGAAGCCGGTCGACCGCTCCAACGCGCTCATCAGCGTGAACTCACTGGTCGCGCAGTAGCCCCGCTCCCCCTCGTACAGCCGGCGTACGAACGCCAGGTACTCGCTCGTCGTCGCGGTGGCCACGGCCAGGTTGTCGAGCTGCCGAGTAGTCACGCTGTGCCCCCTGCGCCGGGCCTGGCGGACTCCGGGGTGGGTCCGTGGACCTGACGCATGCCCAACATAACGGCGACAGCCCTGCTCGGACCGCCTGATCGACGATCACACGACGCTGATGTGTCGGAAGCGCAAGCCAAGGACTTCACTCAGCCCTGACAAACGAATGGGGTCACGAGCGGCTCATTGCTGGGCTGCTGGCTAGACATCGTTCAACGCCAGGCACCGCGGCAGGGCAACGCTTGCCCCCACGGACTGAGCCCCCGTTCAGGTCACCTAGCGACGGGAGAGCCCACTCGGTGTGTCTGAGCTAGCCCGGGCCGCGAACGCAATCGAAAGGAGGCTAAGCCAGGCAAGCTGAGCCCCGAAGGCGAAGTTTCGGGCAAGTTGAGCGATTTGGGGAACACCCGTGAGAAGGAGAGAAAACAAGAACATCACCAACAACGCTACCGAGACGTTCCGGACGGTCCGCCATGTTTCGTTGGACCCGATCCCGAGGCTTAGCAGCACTGCGCTAGCGATCCATGCGAGAGGCAAGAGTGGGTAGATGAGGTCGTGAAGGGATGCCCATTGCACGGCAGCCCGGGGTACCGGGGGGATCGCTAGCAGAGTGAGAACCACGCCAGTGGCGCCGAGCATGATGGAGGCCGCTCGGATCAAGCGTCCCCGGTCAGACCTGAAGACGAAAGCACTGAACAGGATGACGAGCAACCCGCAGGTCACGAAGGTGAGTCCCACAATCCAACCGTCCGGGCCCAAGAGCAGGATGCTTGGCCACTGGATCGGGTTGCGGTGGGTTGGCGACCAACCCAGCCCGCTTAGGAACTCACGCTGGCGCCAGGTCATCAGCGAGAGGCTGCCAACCATCATCCAGGGTGCGACGATGCCACACCCAAGGAGCACACGGTCTACGAATCGAGTGTTCACAGGGCCACTCAATGCTGGGGATCGGCATCCGCGAGACTCGCGGACTCGCCTGCCTTGCGTTGGCCACCCTCCTTGCGCCACCGGAACAGGGTCTTCGCCCAGTCGGGCA
Source organism: Propionicimonas paludicola (assembly GCF_002563675.1). Lineage (NCBI taxonomy): Bacteria > Bacillati > Actinomycetota > Actinomycetes > Propionibacteriales > Nocardioidaceae > Propionicimonas > Propionicimonas paludicola. Next base: position 1,507,821 of record NZ_PDJC01000001.1, read on the forward strand.
CCTCGTTGTCACGATACGGAAGATCCAGTCGCGCGCGGTATCTATACCTGAACACCTCCAGCCAGGTCCAGAGGGCGGCAAATGTGGCCAGGATGGTGGAAGGGATTTGAATCCACAATGCAACATCGCGCCGGAGGTGGCTGACTGGAGAGTTGTTGTTGTCGACGAAGGTGAAAGGGTGGCCTATGTTGACGTAAGCGGCGACCTGACTCCCAATAAACAGGAAAGCGATCAGGCTTGATGCAATCCAGGTGCCGAATGAACCCCTGCCGACGTTGCCTACTAGCTCCTTCTGGTAGATCTGGAAGTCGAGCTTCTCGTTGACCTTACTGGCCAGACAGTCTCTCGCCTCCGCTACCGCGGCGGCCTCAGCCGCCAAGTTGAACTGCCACGCGATTGCCAAGCCCCAAAGCAGGGTTAGGAGCACGAAGCCGACCTCGAGAGACATCTGTGAGGCAAACGCAAGCGAGACGGTGGCGGCGGCGAAGCCCGCGCCCAGCACGTTTCGAGAGTGCCGCTCAAGTGTTCGAACCTCGTTCTCAAGGTTCAACACCTCAGCTCCACCCAACTCAAGCATGAGCCGATCTGGATCCTGGGCCTTCGGCGTCTCCGACATGGATACTCCCCCTTGCGCACAGCTTAGGGACACTCCGCGAGCCAGCATAGGTTCCCGGCAAGACGGTGGAGCAGACTCATCTGCATCAGCGTGATGAGCACCATGCGTCCCCTGGTCATGGGCGACATCCCAAGCGATCTCATGCACCTGCCAGTCACTGATCACACCATCGGCAACCTCAGCCACCGCAGCCCACTGAGCACGGGTAACTGCCTGCTCTCTGGCGGGCCTATGAAGCCACGCCCTTCCAGCCCGACGCCTGTGGTCGGGACTCATGGAGTGGCGCCCTGTGCGCCCACGCAGAGTCCGTGTCATGGTTGCGGCATGCCGACGACTAACCTTCGAGTGAGCGACCTGCGGGCCGCGATGACCCGGCTCCTCGACGCGATAGAAGAGCAGCTCGGTGCGATCGTGCACCTCAAGGACTGACTTCTACTGGAACGTCCCGCTGAGCGCCGCCACTGCTGCGTACGCCACACCTGAGCTAGACATGGGCTCGGTCGTGGACGACGCCGCATCAGTCGGTGAGTTCCTGGATCGGCCGGACGAGCCCGTGTTCATCTGGCACGAGGCCGAACACCCCGCCGGCATCCTTCGCTCGATCGCTCGCCTCGACCTGCCAGCCGCGTAATCGTCACCAGCCAGACCATCGTGCCTCTGCGTGCACGTCGCGCCGTGAAGCTCGCAAGGTCGTCGCATCCCAGGTCGACGAGAGAACGCAAACACCGGGTTGACCCAGGATCCAAAGAAGCCCTGTGGGATCTTGACCGCTAAGGTCTCCGGCAGGCGTCTCCCGTGAGCAGCAAGGCTTTACTTCGCTCGGGCGCAGCTTTAAGCGCTATCAAGTCAGGGTAATGCTCGACCAACTCCCTGAGTATCTCGATGGCAGTGGTGGCCTCGGAGATGGGTCCGGGCACGGTCCGGATGCTCACCACGATGGGTCTGCCGATTCTGCCCGCCTCACCCGGCGATGCGCAGGCCCCAAGTGCTCGACGTACGGCGAAGGATGCATGGCGGCAAGGAGTGGATCCTCCTTGAGGAGCGACTGCACCTCGTCGTTCCTGTGTTCGCCGGAGTGCATCCACGGTCCCGAGTTCAGATACTCATCCAGGCTTTGGGCCTTCAGCCAGGTGGGATGAACCTCTCCTGCGAACTCTAGGAGTATTGCCTCAAGGCGGGACTGCGCGTCGGTTGAGCCACTCATCTTCAGAGGCTACCAAGCCTTTGATGCGAGTTCTCAGCGAACTCACGATCTGACGTCGGAGTCGTGTGGGCGCAGTTGGGGGCACATTAGTCACGTAGGAACACACGAGGACACTTGTCCGCGAGGCGCAGGATTAGTGGCCGCCAGTTGCGCACGCGGCACGTAATCGGCGCTTTCCATGCTCGCGGGCCGTCCGTGCGACGACTAAGGCTGTTGGCTCTCGTTCACCGGTCAAAGCCGCAACCTCACCCGAAGACCAGATCCGTCGAAAGGCACCGGCGGTCGGAACGTCTGCCGATACTTGCCCCCGTCTCGTCTAGATTTCTGCTTCACTTCACCCGTGGCATTCTGGTGGTTCTTGGTGGCAGGGGCCGCAGGCGCGGTCCTCGGACTTCTAGTCTCAGTGGCGTCAGCACGCGTCAGCAAGGGCGTTGCTGTGGGTGGCGGAGTCGTGTTCGCAATTGTGGTTGCGGTGCTTGTTCAGGCGATCGGGCAGACATATGCCTCAACAGGCGGCTCTGCCCTTCCTCAGGTCGATTCACCCGCCATTCCGCCGCAAGCAGGGAATCGCGGCTCTCCTGCGCCCAGCACACCTGCGGAGGAGCCTGAGCCGGTGCCGTCAAGTAGCCCGGTCGAGAACTCCGCACCCGTCGAGGATACGGATGGCCCTCCGGAGGATGAACCGACCCAGGCTGCAACCAGCATTGAACAACCGAGCGGTCGGTATTACCTCGTCAATCTCCGCCGGATCGAAGAGGAGAAAGAAGGCCGAGTTGGCTCATGCACCGGGGGATGCACAGGCTTTGCGCCCGGCCCCGGCCATATTGGGGGTTCGGTCTTTCCCCGAAGCTACCTAATGGGTGTTGCTGGCGATGGACGCCGAAGCCGCGCGGTGTGGAACTCGGTCAACAGCTGTTCGGCGCTCGATGCGACAGTCGGCCTGGATGACTCTTCGGGGGCAGGTCAGGTGACTTTCACCATAAGTCGGGATGGAGGTCCGGCGGAGGAACTCGCTACTACGTCGCTTGGGCAGCGACAGTTGGTCTCGGTGCCGTTGGATGGTGTCGCGCAGTTCGAGCTGGCTGCGTATGTGTCGGGTTCGCCGGTGCCTCAAGGCGTCAAAGTGGTCTGGGGTGACGCCGTGATCGTATGTGAACCAGGCAGCCTCGACACCTGATCAGCGCGTCCGCAGCATCTGGCGGTCCGTCTATCGAGCCCGCCCCGTGGGATGTCCACTAAGGTCGCGACGGGGCCCGTCCGCCCACCCACCTCTGCACATCCTGCGCGAGTAGGCCAACTAGCAGCCTTCGACGGGCTTGGCCTTCAAGGTGAGTTCGCGCGGGTCGGGAGCGGCGACGGTGATCGGGCCGGCCTCGATCCCGGCAAGGACGGACGCCTGCGCATCGCCGGGCGAAGCGGGCAGGATCGGCAGACCCATGGTGGTGAGCATCCGGACCATGCCCGGCCCCATCTCCGAGGCCACCACTGCCTCGATCCCCTGCTCCTTGAAGAAGCGCGCCACCCGGGCGTGATGAGCACCGTGAGTGCCCTGGTCGTGGGCGACATCCCAAGCGATCTCGTGCACCTGCCAGTCGCTGATCACACCGTCAGCGACCTCGGCCACGGCAGCCCAGTGGGCACGTCCGAAGTGGGAGCCGGACTGACCGTCCGCGGTGACAGGGGTGAAGATCTTCATCGGGTACTCCTCTGGGTATGTGCAGCGCCCAGGCTACCTGGCCAGGAAGACCCGCAGCTGCGCCACGACGAAGGCGTGATCGTCGAGCTGCGGCAGTCCGGAGACCCCGACGGCACCGATCACGGTGCCACTCACCAGCTTCAGCGGCACCACTCCGCCGTGGGCGGCGTACAGGCGCGGATCCAGCCGGGAGCCGGTGTCGAAGTCGCGGCCACGCTCCCGGAACTGCTCCCCCACGGCCAGGGACGCCTGGCCGAAGTGCAGGGCCACCCGGGTCTTGTTGGCCAGCCAGTTGTCGTTGTCGGCGCTGCTGCCGGGCAGAGCGGTGTGGAAGACCCGCTGCTGACCCAGCTGAATGCCGATCGCGATCGGCAGGTTCTGCGCTACCGCAGCGGCCCGCAGCTGCGAGCCGAGCTCCCAGGCGTCCGCCAAGGTGAAGTCCGCGAAGCGTAGCTCAGCGTCCTCGGCACGCAGTTGATCAGCCAGTTCAGACACGTCGAGTCCCTTTCTCACCAAGTGGCGGCACCAATCTAGGCCCCGCCGAGGCGACCGCGGCAGGGCGTGGCTTGCTGATTGTGATGAGATGGACCATGTGCCAGCTGCTGACAACCTGAGCTATCCGATCCATCAGCGCCGACTCCACAACGGCCTGCGAGTGGTGGTCAGCCCTGATCACAGCGTCCCGATGGTGGCGGTGAACCTGTGGTACGACGTCGGCTCCCGGGACGAGCGGCCCGGTGAGTTCGGCTGGGCGCACCTGTTCGAGCACCTGATGTTCTCCGGTTCGGCTCAGGTCGGCAACGGCGAGCATCTGAACTCCCTGCAGGCTCTGGGCGGCTCGGTGAACGCCACCACCTGGTTCGATCGGACGAACTACTTCGAGACCCTTCCGGTGGGCGCGCTCGACCTGGCGCTGTGGATGGAGGCCGACCGGCTGGGCACGCTGGCCGAGCACCTCGACCAGGCCAAGGTGGACACCCAGCGCGAGGTGGTCAAGGAAGAGAAGCGGCAGCGCTACGACAACGTCCCTTATGGCGAGGCCATGACCAACCTGGTCGAGCTGATCTTCGGCGCCGACCACCCCTACGGCCACACCACCATCGGCTCGATGGACGATCTGGACCGGGCCACGGCCGAGCAGGCCGCCGCCTTCTTCGCTCGGCACTACCGCCCCGACAACGCCGTCCTCACCTTGGTCGGCGACCTCACTCCACGGGAGGGCTTCCGGAAGGCCGATCGCTTCTTCGGCGGTCTCCCGTCCTGGAACCCCAAGCCCCGGCAGCCTGCGAAGGCCCTGGGCCCGATCGACGGGCTCCCCCAGCGCACGCTGAACGTGGACGTCCCGGCACCGGCGAGCTACCTGGGCTGGCGACTGCCCGTCCGCGACACCGCCGAGGCTGACGCCGCCGAGCTCGGGTTGGCCATCCTGGGCAGCGGTCAGACCGCCCGCCTGCACCGCCGGCTGGTCCGCGACGAGCAGTTGGCTGCCGCCGTCCACGCGTCCATGCTGCCCCTGGTCGGCGGCAACTCGATGGCCGTGATCAGCCTGCGCGCGCTGCCCGGCACCGACCCGGAGCCGGCCCTGAACGCCCTCGCCGAGGAACTCCAGCGGATGGCCGAGGACGGCCCCACGCCGGCCGAACTCGACCGGGTCAAGGCGCAGTACCAGCGCGAGTGGCTCACCGAACTGGCCCGCTTCGACTCCCGCGCCGACCTGATCAGCAGCTACACCCTGCTGCACGGCGACCCGGAACGGATCAACTGGCGGCTGTCCGAGATCGAGTCGCTCGGCTGCACCGACGTCACCAAGGCCTGCGCGCAGTATCTGCGACCCGAACAGCGGGCCCAACTCAACTACCGACCGGAGGTGGCCGATGCGTAGGCCCGAGCGTCGCCCCGAAGTGAAGCCCCCGATGCGCTGGCAGTTCCGCGAGCCGGACCGGCTGTGGCTGGACAACGGGATGCAGCTGCTGCTGGCTCACCGCGAAGGTCAGTACATCGCTTCGGTGGCCCTGCTGCTGGACAGTCCGCTGAGCCTGGAACCGTCCGGACGCCACGGGGTGGCCACCATCACCCAGCGCTGCGTCGACGAGGGCACCGTCTCTCACCCCGGCCCCGCCTTCAGTGAGGCGTTGGAGGACATCGGGGCGGAACTGTCCGGTGCGGCCGGCTTCTCGGCCACCGAGTTCTACCTGGACGTCCCGGTGGCCCGGCTGGACGAAGGCCTGGCCCTGCTGGCTGAGGCCGTGCGCGAGCCGCTGCTGGATCCCACCGACGTCCGGCGCCATCAGCAGCTCCGGCTGGCCGAGATCGAGCAGGCCGAGTCCAACTCGGCACATCGGGCGAACCTGTCGTTCCGGGCCGCCTGCATCCAGCGCCGCTTCCGCGCTGCCGAGGCTCCGGGCGGCGACCGCGAGCAGGTGGCGGCCATCGAGCCGTCCGACGTTGTCGAGTTCCACGCCCGCCACTACCGTCCCGAGGGCGCCACGCTGGTCATCTCCGGTGCTTTCGGACGCGACCTGCCGGCTCTGGCCGCCGACGCCTTCGGCGACTGGCTGCCCGAGCCCGGACCGGCCTTCCTGCACCAGACTCCGGCGCCGCGTCGTCCGCACTTGTGGCTGGTCGACCGACCCGGCTCGGTGCAGGCCGATCTGCGGCTGGGCGGCTTCGGCATCGACCGCAGCGATCCCCGCTGGGCCGACATCCAGGTCGGCACCCACGCGCTGGGCGGCGCCTTCCTGAGCCGGCTGAACAAGGTGCTACGCGAGGAGAAGGGCTTCACCTATGGCGTGCACCTGGTGAACACTCCCCTGCGCGACGGTGGCCTGATCTCCGTCCAGGGCTCGTTCCGCACAGAGGTGCTGCCCGAGGCTCTCGACCTGGCCCGGCGGCAGCTGGACGTGGTGTCGGCGCCGATCACCGTGGCCGAAGTGCAGGATGCGGTGAGCTTCACCAACGGGGTGGCCCCGCTGCGCTACTCCACGGCCCAGGCGGTCACCGAGCGGATCGCCCAACTGACCGCGGCCGGGGTGTCGGTGGACTTCGTCAACGCCAACGCGTACGCCATCACCCAGGTCACGCCCGAGTCGGCCACCGCAGCGCTGGCCGAGCTGCTCCCGCCCGATCAGCTGACCCTGGTCGTGGTCGGCGACGCCGACCGGCTGCACCAGCCCCTGGTGGAGGCCGGCTGGCCGGTCAGCGTGAAGGCCTGAGCTATTTCTTGCCGAGCTTGACCAGCGCCTCTTCGACAGCCTTCTTGGCCAACTCGACTTGGCGCTGATACTCGGCCAGGTCGCCGGACTTCAGCGCGGTCTCCGCGGCCTGGAAGGCCGTGTCGGCTCGCTGCATGGCAGCCTGCGCACCGGCCTGGTCCACCGGACCGCCGCCGGTCGGAGTGGACGTTGGCTGCGCAGACGGCGTCCCCGTCGGACTTGAGGTCGGACCCGTGGTCGGCGATGTCGTCGGCGACGTGGTCGGATCGGTGGTCGGCTGCTCGCCGGTGTTGGCACCGGCGTCCCCGGCGAAGACCTTGTCCAGCGCCTCCTGCAGGGTCTCCCCGATCCCGACCTGGTCGCCGAAACGAGCCGCAACGAAGCGCAGCACCGGGTACGAACCGACGCTGCCGGTACGGGTGGTGTAGATCGGCATCACGTACAGCAGGCCGCTACCCATTGGCAGGGTCAGCAGGTTGCCGTACTTGGCCTCGGCCGAACCCTGGTTCAGGTAGGAGCGCAGCAGTTCGGCGAAGCGCGGGTCGTTGGTCATGGCGTTGAAGGTCTGGCCAGGGCCGTCCACCTGGACGGTGCCGGACATCCGCAGCACTCGCATCTTGCCGTAGTCGGGGCTGGTCGCCTCGGAGATCACCGACAGGTAGGCGCTCAGGTTCGAGCGGGCATACGGGACGAACACCGCGGTCTGGCTGAACACCGCCGAGGTGTCGTTGGGCCACTTGATCGACAGGTAGTACGGCGGCTCAGCCACCCCAGTGGAGGCCGGGGAGCTCTGCCCGTTGCCGGTCGACCCACCCGACTGCGCCGGATCTGCCGGCACCTGCCACAGGTCGGAACCCTGGAACCAGGATGCCGGGTTGGTCATGTGGTAGCGGGCCAACACCTGGCGCTGCACCTTGAACAGGTCCTCCGGGTAACGCAGGTGCATCAGCAGGTCGGCGCTGATCGCGCTGCGCGGCTGCACCGTGCCCGGGAAGGCCTTCATGTAGGTCTGCAGGATCGGATCGGCCTCGTTCCAGGCGTACAGCGAGACGCTGCCGTCACTGGCGTCCACGACCGCCTTGACCGAGTTGCGCAGGTAGTTGACCTGCTCGTCCACCTGGCGCCCGGTGAGCGCAGAGGACGCGTCGGTGGTCGAATCCCGCAACGACTCCAGCTGGCTGTTCGGGTAGGTGGCACTGGTGGTGTAGCCGTCGACGATCCAGACCAGCCGTCCCGACACCACGGCAGGGTAGATGTTCGAATCCAGAGTCAGCCACGGGGCCACCTCGGCCACCCGCTGTTTGGGAGTGCGGTCGTAAAGGATCCTAGACGCCGAACCAACTCGGTCGGACAGGATGATGTTCAGGTCGGCGAACTTGGCCGCGTACAGCATCCGGGTGAAGAAGTTGCCGATCGGCACCCCTCCGGTTCCGGTGTAGGTGTTGTAGGCCTCCGACCCGTTCGCGCCGCCGGCCGGGGTGTCCAGCTCGATCGGCGCCTGGCCGGGCTCGCGTCCGACGATCGCGAAGTTGTGGCTCTCCTCACCGAAGTAGATCCGGCCTTCGTAATCACCCAGCTGGCCGGTCGAGGGCAGATCGTGCTCGATCCAGACCGGGTCACCGCCGGCACTGCGCCGGTTGCCGTAGGCGGCCACCAGCCCGTTGCCGTGGGTGTAGACGGTGTGGAGGTTGTTCCAGTTCTGGTCGACCCGGCTCAAGTCGAGTTCGCGGGCCGCGACCACCACATCGGTCTCGCGACCGTCGAGCTGGTAGCGGTCGACGTCGAGGGCGTCCGGGAAGCTGTAGTAGCCCTTGACCTGCTGAAGCTGATCGAAGGAGGACGAGACCACGGCCGGGTCGATCAGCCGGATCCCGGGCAGCGCCTCGGCATCCTCCTTCAGCTGGCCGGGGCTCACCTTCACCACGGCCGCATAGTCGGTGACCTTGGCGTCGGCGATGTCGAAGGCCTTCCGGGTGGCGTCGATGTTCGCCTGGATGTAGGTGCTCTCCTTGTCCGGCTCGTTCGGCTTGACCGTGAACGACTGGACGATGGCCGGGTAGATCAGGCCAAGGATCAAGCCCGACGCCAGCATCAGGATCAGGCCGACCATCGGCAGCGTCCATCGCTTCAGGAAGCCGTTGGCGAAGAACAGCCCGGCGCAGATGAAGGCGATGATGGCGATCACCAGTTTGGCGGTCAGCCGGGCATGATCGTCGGTGTACTGCATGCCGGTGAACAGGCTGCCCTGGGACACCAGCATCCCGTAGCGATCCAGCAGCTGCTGCACGCCGTACAGGGCCAGCAGGATGCCGGCCAGGATCGACAGGTGCAGCCGGGCGGCGCGTCCGTCCACGCCGCGGGTACGGCCGCGTCCGGTGACGATGCCACCGACCGCGAAGTGCACCAGCAAGGCCGCGATCGCGCCGAAGAAGACGGCACCCATTCCGAAGGCGAGCAGCTGGGTGTAGACCGGGTAGTCGAAGACGTAGAAGCTGGCGTCCAGCCCGAAGTAGGGATCGGCGTTGCCGAACGGCGTCCGATTCCACCAGGCCAGCCAGACCAGCGGGTCGCCGGACGCGGACAGACCCGCGATCACTCCCATGGCGACCGCCGGCACCCCGATGCTGAGCCAGGGGTTCAGTTCGAACAGATCCCGGTAGCGATCAAGGATGGCGCTCTGACCGGTCCGGCGAGCCAGCGGACGAGCCCGGAAGGCCAGCCACATGTTCAGCCCGACCACCAGCGCCATCAGGGCGAAGAAGGTCACGAACAGCAACACCTGAGTGAGCAACTGAACGTCGAACACCACCGGCATACCCAGCGAATCGAACCAGAGCTTGCGCGTCCACAGCTCGGTGAACACCGAGCCCACGATCACCAGTCCGAGCAGGATGGCGATGGTCGGTAACCATCGCTTGTTTAGTCCGGCTACGGCATTCGAGCTCATCTGGTCTCCTCATCCGGCACGGCGGTGGCCGGCTCGTCTGTCGTTGTCACTCCAATGTATGCGATAGCGCATCAGCCAGCGCCGGGACCAACTCGGCACCCTCCAGCAGCTCTTGCTCGTCCGAGCGCAGCCGGGCCACCGCATGCCGGGTGCCGTCCCTGGTCACACCGACTACGACTCGCAGGTCGAGCCGGTCGGGATGCTCGGCCACCACTCGAGCCGCCTGGGCCGGGTCGTCGGGCAGCTCGGCCTCGGATCCGGCGGGCAGGAACGCCCGCTCCAAAGCCAGCACGCAGCCGCTCACCGAGGGCGGCCAGACCAGCCGGGCCAGGGTCTCACCCAGGTCGTCCCCGGCGTGGAAGTCGTCCTGCTCGATGGAGGTGAATCCGTCCGGGTTCGCGGCAGCGAACTGCGCAGCCAGGGACGGCTCGGCAGCCACGAACTCCCTGGTCGGGACCAGGGCAAAGATCCGAGCCGGCTGGTCCCAGCCGGAGCGCCCCACATGGCGCTCCACCTCGATCAGCGCGGCAACCAAAGCGTCGTTCACTCGCACCCCGTTACTGTTCCCGTCGGCCCCACACCGCCGCCTTGCAGCGCCGAGACCGCATCACCCAGGTTGTCCACCGCGACCACCGAGATCGTGTCCGGGATCGCGCCCAGATCGACACAGTTCGCCCGCGGCGCCAAGAAGATCTTCGACTGATCGCGAGCGGCCGCAGCCAGCTTCTCCTGGATCCCGCCGATCGCGCCGACCCGGCCCTCGGCGTCCACCGTTCCGGTACCGGCGATATCCCGCCCGGCGATCAGGTCCTGATCACTGAGCATGGAGTAGATCGCGATCGAGAACATCAGGCCGGCGCTGGAGCCGCCGATGTTCTGGTCGACGGCGAAGGTGACCTTCGGCGCGTAGCTGTAGCCGGTGGCCAGCTTGACTCCGATGATCGGCTCCTTCGGGGCCGCCTCGGTGGCCCGGGTCACGATCGTGGAGTGCTTGCGCTGGCCGTCGCGGAAGTAGGTGATGGTCACCGGTTCGCCGACATTGCGATCCCGCACGGCTTCGGTGACGTTCTCCTTGCTCTCGACATGGCGATTGTCGACCGACTCGATCAAGTCGCCGGGCTTGAGAATGCCGTTCGCGGGCCCGGAGTTCAGCACGGCCGCGATCATCGGCATCTCGGTGACCGGCACCCGGGCCGCCCGCAGGGCCGCCACCACCGCGGTGGTCTGCGAGTCGGTCATCAACTCGGCTTCTTGGGAGGTCAAGTCGGCGTCCGAGACTCCCGGGCGGTAGACCACGTCGCGCGGCAGCACCTCACGCGAGGGCAGCCAGTAGGAGATCAGCGCCTCCGGCAGGCTCAGCACCCCTCCGGGCGAGGTCACCGCCACCGTGGTCAGCCGCAGCTTGCCGCTGGGATGCCGGGTGGGTATGCCGGTGATCGAGATCGCATCCTTGCCGTCCACCTGGCCGAGCAGGTCGTGAGTGGCGCCGGGCGCCCAGGTCACGTACGGCACCGGAACCAGCGCGATGACAGCGGCCAGCAGGACGAAAAGGATCGCCGACAGCGTCGCCGTCCAGGTCTGCCTGGTCATCAATCCCCTCGCAAATGCTCCGGCCACGGCGGATGCCCGCGGCCCGTCCTCGAAACCCTACCCGCTCGTGGCCCGCGAAAGCTTGTTGGCGGGGAGAGAATGGAGACTCGATCCACCGAGGAGATGACATGACCGAGCCGGGCAGTCCGGACGACGACGCGCTGCTGCGCTTCCTGGCCCAGTTCGGGATCACCCCCGGCGCTGATGGACAGCTCGACCCTGCCCAGCTGATGGCGCGGATGCAGCAGTTGATGACGTCGTTCTCGACCCAGTTGGCCGGCTTCGGCAATGCCGATCCGGCCAGCGGAATGAACTGGGGATTCGCTCGCGACATCGCCAAGCGCACGGCCGGCTCGTCCGGCCTGGATCTGGAGCCGGACGCCGCTCTGCTCGCCCGGCTGAAGGACGCAGTCGGACTGGCCGACCTGTGGCTGGACGAGGAGATCGCCTTCCCGCGGCTGACCAGTGCACCGAGTGCCTGGACCCGACAGGCCTGGGTGGATCACACCTTCGACGCTTGGCAGGAGCTGCTGCGTCCGGTGGTGACCCAGCTGTCCCGGGCGCTGCGTGAACTCGTGGACGCTGAGGTCCCCGGCTTGGAGCACATGTTGCGCCTCTCGGTGGCCGGGATGTTCGCCGGCCAGGTCGGCCAGGCGCTGGGCCAACTGGCCGGACAGGTGGTCTCGGTGGGCGACATCGGGCTCCCGCTGACCGCCCGCCCGCAGGTGGCGATCCTGCCGACCAACCTGGCCGCCTTCGGCGAAGGTCTGGAGCAGTCCGAAGCCGATCTGCTGCTGTACTGGGCGATCCGCGAGACCGCGCGTCAGCGACTCTTCGGAGCGGTCGGCTGGCTGGGCCCGCAGCTGCTGGCCCTGGTCGATCACTACGCCCGGGAGATCAGCGTCGACGGTGCCGCCCTGGAGCAGGCCATCGAGAGCCGACTGGGCTCGGTGAACTCACCCGAAGAGCTGGAAGCTGCCGGTCAGGCGCTGGCCGGCAGCCTGTTCGCCCCGCTGACCAGCGAGGCCCAGCGTGAGGTGCTCGGTCGGCTGGAGACCCTGCTGGCCCTGATCGAGGGCTGGGTGGACGAAGTGGTGGCCCAGGTGGCCGGAGCCCGGATGCCCGCCGCGGCACCGCTCACCGAGACCTTGCGGCGCCGCAGGGCGACCGGTGGCCCGGCCGAGTCGGCGCTGAAGACCCTGTTCGGGCTGGAGCTGCGGCCCCGCCGCACCCGAGACGCCGCCAATCTGTGGGCGGCATTGCGGGCCAAGCAGGGAAGCGCGGCGCGAGACGCTGTCTGGCAACACCCGGATCTGGTGCCCACGGCGGCCGACCTGGACGACCCGCTGGGCTTCCAGCCGTCCGCCACGCCGAGCGACGCGCTGGACGAGGAACTGGCCCGGCTGCTCGACGAGAGCGACGATCAGGAGTAGTCGTCCTCGGCGTCCGGGGTCTCGGACTCCCCCATCCCGGCTCCGTGTTGGTAGCCGAGCAGGTAGGCCTTGGCCCGGTCCCGGTCCGGGTAGCCGGACAGCAGCCGATGGAACTCGGCGGAGTGGTTCGGCTGGTGCAGATGGGCCAGCTCGTGCAGCAGCACATAGTCACTGACCCACGACGGCATGGTCTGCAGCCGCGCGGACAGCCGAATCTCGCCTGACCAGGCCGAACAGGAACCCCAGCGGTGCTGCTGACGGCTGCTCCAGGTCACCGAGAAACCGGGTGGATCCTCTCCGGTCAGCGGCCGCAGGTAGCGGCGATACAGCTCCAGAGCGCGCCGGTTGAGCTCATCGGGAGCCTGCGGCAATCCCCTCTTCGCCTCGCGGCGCAGGAAGCGCTGCACCAGCGGCGGAATCAGTTCGTTCTGCTCCCGAGCCGAGATCCGCTCCGGCACCACGGCGACCAACCGTCCGCCCTCACGGAAGACGGTGAGCGTGCGGGTGCGGCGTCGGCTGCGACGCACCTCAATCGGCTCCTGACCAGTCACAGCACGCACCCTACGACACGGCAATGACAGCCCAGTTGACCACGACCTGAGCGGGCACTACGTTCTCTACCGAGGCCCCCAGGGGTGGTCGCTCGCAGGGGAAGGCAAGCGCACCGCTAACTGGGGGTTCTCCTTGCTCCCCGCCGTGGTAACCGTGCTGGCTGGCCACTCGGGCATAGACTCCAGCCAGCATTGAGCGCCGGCCCGGTTGTGGGTTGGCCGAACTACAGGAGGATTACGTGGCTGAGGACACCTACACCGGATCGTTCTACTGCGTGAAGTGCAAGGACCACCGTGAGGCTCAGGGCGAGGTCGTCGTGAACGCCAAGGGCACCCGGATCGCCAAGGCGAAGTGCCCGGTCTGCAGCACCAATCTGACGCGGTTCCTGCCCAAGGCCTGAACCACTTGCGAAACGCCGGCCCCTGGTGGCCGGCGTTTCGCGTTAGCTGAGCCGGACGGTGTTGTCCGGATCGGCGTGATGTTGTCGGTTCGTTGAAGCCGTCCGAACCGAGCGTGCAGCGCACCAGACTGTGCGCCATGAGCAACCCCACCGGCCGACTGCTGCAGGCGGTCCGGCCCCTGACCGGCGTGTGGCGCGGTGAGCAGTCGCTGCAGGTCGGAGTGGGTCCAACGGCGGTGATTCTTGAGCCCGTCCCGTCCGATGTCTTCGGTGTGCTCGGGATGCTCAGCCAACCGCACAGCATCGACCAACTCGCCGAGCTCTGCCCTGAGCTCGGCCGAGACTGGCTGGAATGGGTGGTCGACCGGCTGACCGAGTCCGGCCTGGTCCGTCCCTGGCGAGCCGAGTCGGTGCGTCCGGTGGTGGTCTGGGGCAGCGGGCCACTGGCCGAGCGCGTCCATGCGGCCCTGCAGCGCGCCGAACTGCACCCACTCCCGCTGGGCCAACGCGGCTGGACGGGTGCCGGTCAGCCGCTGATCGTGCTGGCCGGCCGGACCGCCGAGCCCGACCGGTGGCTCACCGACCGACTCCTGGAGGCCGGACGGGCGGCCCTGGTGGTCCGCGCCGCGCCCGACCACGGCACCATCGGCCCGTTCATCGAGCCGCCACACACCCCCTGCCTGCGCTGCCTGGATCTGCGCCGCAGCGACCTCGACCCACAATGGCCCCGACTGCTCGCCCAGCTGTGCCGGACTCCGGTCAGCCCGGATCCGCGAGTGCGGGAATGGCTCGCCGGCGAAGCGGTCGCCGAGGTCTCCCGCTGGCAGGCCGGCGAGGCACCGGAACTGGCCGGACGGACCCTCGAACTCAGCCTCCCCGGCTTCACCCGGGCCACCACCGGCTGGCCGGCGGATCCGGACTGCCGCTGTCGGCAGCCTCGGCATGCGGAGCTCCTTGGCACACTGGCAGGGTGACTGGCCCATCCAACGAACCTCCGGTGCTGCCCCAAGGCAGCCTCGGCCGCGCGTCCAAGCTGCTCAGCCTGCCGCTGGGCGCGGCCGCTCGGGCCGGTGCCGACCTGGGTCGGCGGCTGCTCGGCAGTCCGGCTGAGGAGGTGGCCGCCCGCTCCCGGCAGGCCGCGGCCGAACAGCTGTTCTCGGTGCTGGGCGAACTCAAGGGCGGCGCCATGAAGTTCGGCCAGGCGCTCAGCCTGTTCGAGGCCATGCTGCCCGAGGAGATCGCCGAGCCGTTCCGCGACCGGCTGCGGGCACTGCAGGACGCGGCGCCGCCGATGCCGGCGGCCCGGGCTCAGGCCGTCCTCAAGGCAGAGCTGGGTGCCGACTGGCGTCGGCTGCTCCCCGAACTCGATCAGCGCCCGGCGGCAGCCGCATCAATCGGCCAGGTGCATCGCGGACGGCTGGCCGACGGCACCGAGGTGGCCGTCAAGATCCAGTACCCCGGTGCCGATGTGGCGCTGTCCAGTGACCTGCGGCAGATGCAGCGGCTGTCCGGGGTGGCCAGCACCCTGACCGGCGGCCTGGATCTGGTCGCGCTCAGCAAGGAGCTGTCGCTGCGGGTCTCCGAGGAGGTCGACTACACCCTCGAGGCCGCCAACCAGGCGGCCATGGCCGCAGGAACCCAAGGTCATCCGCGCTATCTGGTGCCGCGGGTCCATCAGGCCACCCGCCGGGTGCTGATCAGCGACTGGATCGAGGGCCGGAAGCTGACCAGCGTGATCGGACGTCCGCAGGCCGAACGCAACCAGGCCGCCCTCGACTACGTGAGCTTCCTGTTCTCCGGCCCGGAACTGGCCGGCATCCTGCACGCCGATCCGCACCCGGGCAACTTCCTACTCACCAGCGATGGACGCCTCGGCGTCGTCGACTTCGGGCTGGTCAGTCGGCTCCCCAACGGCCTGCCCACCTCGATGGGACGGCTGATCCGGCTGGCCGTGGCCGGCGAGGCCGAGCTGATGCGGGCCGGCCTGATCGAAGAGGGCTTCATCGGCCCCGAGGTGGACGCGGCCGAGGTGCTGGACTACCTGGCCCCGTTCGTGGAGCCGGCCCAGGTCTCGGAGTTCAGCTTCAACCGGGAGTGGGCCCGGCAGCAGTTCCAGCGCGTCCAGGACGCCATGGCCGACGGCTCGGTGGCCACCCGGATCTCGTTGCCCCCGGACTACCTGCTGATCTACCGGGTCTGGTTGGGCGGCATCGCGGTACTGGCCCAGCTGGACGTCCAGGCCGACTTCGCCAGCGTCCTGCGCGACCATCTGCCCGGCTTCTCCGACAGCCAGGCCTGAGCCGGACGGCTGGCCCGCCTCGCTACGGTGGTGCGCGTGAGGATCTCCTGGAAGTGGCTCGGGCCGGTGATCGGGGCGTTGGCCCTGGCCGCTGTGCTCGGCGCGGGCTGGTGGTGGCAGGGCCAGTTCCAGGACGCGGCCAGCGCCGGGAAGAGGGCCGCCAGCGCCGGAGTGGACGCCTTGGCGACGTTCGACGCACCCCGGGCCAAGGACCAGTTCACCGTGGCCGGCCAGGAGTTCCGCAGAGCGCGAGGGTTGCTCGGCCCGGACTGGCTCCGGGGCGTCCCGTGGGCCGGCCCTCAGGTGGCCGCCGCCGCACAACTCACCGAGATCGGTGACACCGGATCCACGGCCGGCGCGCAGCTGGCCGACCTGCTCGTCCGGATCGGCGACTCGGGTGACACCAACCGGCTACGCACCATCGCCGGCCTCGCCCCGACCCACCTGGAGCCGGCGCTGGGCGACCTGGCCGAGGTCGGGCAGCGAGTCGACGGTCTGTCCACCGACGGCCTGGTGCCACCGCTGGCCGATGCCATCACCGCGCTGAAGTCCCTGGTGGCGTCCCATCAGGGCATCTTCGACGCGGCCGGACCGGCCCGGGACCTGGTGCACTACCTGTTCGGTAGCCAGCATCAGTTCGTCCTGCTCTCCCAGAACAGCGCCGAGCTTCGTCCGGTCGGCGGCTTCGTCGGCACCTACGGCCTGGTCACCATCGGCCCGGACGGGTTCCGCCTGGACAAGTACCAGGGCATCTACCGGCTCCCCTCCGACACCCTGAACCTTGAGGCGCCGGCCGGTGCGCGGATGACCAAACAGCTGCGGTTCCGCGACGCCAACTGGTGGATCGACCTGCCGACCAGCGCCCGGCAGCTGCTCCAGCTGTGGGACTCGATGAAGCAGCCGAAGGTGGACGGCCTGGTCGCCATCGACGTCGTCACCCTCAAGGAACTCCTCACCGTCTTCGGCCCGGTGCAGCTACCCGGCACCAGCGAGAAGCTGACCGCGGACAACGCCGTGCAGCGGCTCACCGAGTTCGTCGAGTTCGACCGGGCCTCCGAAGGCCGCGTGGCCAAGGCCGAAGGGCTGGTGCCCCTGGTCAAGGCCATGCTCGAGCGGATCGAGAAGGTGCCGGCCGACCGCGTCCAGCCACTGCTGAAGGTGATCCTCGAACTCACCGCTGAGAAGCACATTCAGCTGTTCAGCACCGACCCCACCGCTCAAACTGCGCTGGTCGACCTGGCCCTGGGTGGGGCGATCAACCCGCCGGCCGACACCACCGATCTGCTGGTGTCCAGCAACGCCATGGTGCGGGCCAGCAAGTCCAACCTCGGGGTGAGCAAGGCCATGGACTACCAGGTCACCCTTGCCGCCGATGGCTCGGCCGACACCCGACTGCGGCTGGACTTCGCCAAGACCACCGCGGTCTACCCCGGGCTGCCCACCCAGCTGTTCAGCGACTACCTGCGGGTCTACCGGTCCCCCGGCACTCAGCTGACTTCGGAGGGCTCCGGCTTCGTCGATCGCCCCGAGGACGGACGTCCGGTCTTCGCGACCTCCTTCGAGCTGGCCCCCGGCGCGAAGCAATCCGTGCAACTGCAGACGCGGGTCGAGAAGGCCCTCACTCCGGCTCCGGACGGCAACACCGCCCGCTATCGACTGCTGGTGGTTCGCCAGGCCGATCTGGCCGAGACGGCGTTCCGACTGAAGGTGCAGGCGCCCGACGGCTGGCGGTTCAGCTCGGGGACGGCCACCTGGCGTCCCGGCGGCGGCGACCCGGTTGCCGTGACGGTGAACGGCGCCACAGCCAGCCTGAAGTCCGACCTCAAGCGAGACCTGATCGTCGACCTCGAACTCACCAAGGGCTAGCTGCGGTTGGCGATCAGCGCCAGCAAGTCGGCCGCATAGGACTCCAACTTGGCCTTGCCGACTCCCGGAATCGCGAGCAGCGCCTGCTCGTCGCGGGGCAACTGCTCGGCGATCGCCAGCAAGGTGGCGTCGGTGAAGATGCAGTAGGCCGGCAATGATCGCTTCGCCGCCACGGCACTGCGCCAGCCGGTCAGCTCCTCGTAGAGCGCCTCGTCGAAATCGACCGCGCAGCTCAGGTGCCGCGACAACTTACGCTCGGCCCCGGTGCTCAGCGCGCCGCCGCAGACCCGGCAGCGAGCACTCATCTCGGTCTTCGGCTTGACGCGACGGGCCGGTCGCGCACCGACGTTGCGGGACGCCGCCGCGGTGAGCCCGTTGAGGAACCGGGACGGCTGGCGCACGCCGCCATTGCGGAACCGCGACCAGGTGATCAGCAGCCCACGACGAGCCCGGGTGATCCCGACGTAGAAGAGCCGGGCCTCCTCCTGCAGCTGTTCGGGCCCGGCCGCCTGAGCCAGCGGCAGCGTCCCCTCCTGCACTCCGACCAGGGCCACCGAATGCCACTCCAGGCCCTTTGCCCCGTGCAGGGTGGACAAGGTGACCCCGTCGGCGGCCAGCGGATGCTCGGCCTGGGCCCGCTCGGAGAGCTCGGTCATCAGGCCGGCCAGGTCGGCGTTGCCAGCGGCCACCAGTTCCTCGGCCAGCGCCAGCACGGCTGCCAGGGACTCCCAGCGCTCCCGCACCCGGCCCTGCCCGGACGGGGCCTGGTCGGTCCAGCCGGTGGCATTCAGCACCGCCCGGCAGGCGGTCAGGGCGTCGGCGGCCGGCTCCTTGCGGGCCCGGTCGGCCAGCGCGGAGATCACCTGGCGCACCTCGGGCCGGTCGAAGAAGCCTTCCCCACCGCGGACGGTGAACGGCACCCCTGCCTGAGTCAGCGCAGCCTCATAGGCCGGCGACTGGGCGTGCACCCGATACAGCACGGCGAGCTCACGCCAGGGCACTCCCTCCTCGTGCCGCGCCACCAGCCAGGAGGTCACGGCCGCGACCTCGTCCGCCTCACTGGAGCAGCCCACGAAGCGGGGTTCGGGGCCGGGACCGGCTTGCGACTCCAGAGTGACCGCCGCGATCCGCGAGCTCACCGAGAGCTGGTTGGCCAACTTCACCACCGGCTCGCTGGAGCGGTAGTCGCGGACCAGCCGGATCACGGCGGCACCGGGATGCCGGACGCTGAAGCCGGTCAGGTAGCCCGGCGTCGCCCCGGCGAAGGAGTGGATGGTCTGAGCCGGGTCGCCGACCACACAGTGGTCGCTCCCCTCGCCCCACCACAGGTCGAGCAGGCTTTGCTGCAGCGGGCTGACGTCCTGATACTCGTCGACCAGAAGATGGCGGTAGGTGTTGCGCACTTGCTCGGCGATGTCGGCGTTGTCGCTGAGCAGGGCCACGGTGCACAGCAGGATGTCGTCGAAGTCGATCACGCCGCGCTCGGTCTTCACCTGCTCGTAGCGGCCGAGGACCTTGGCCACCGTGGCCGGATCCATCCCGGAGACTTCCCGCCCGGCACCGGCCGCCAGCTGCGGATAGTCGGCGGCCAGCACGTTGGACACCTTGGCCCAGGACACTTCGCTGACCAGGTCGCGCAGGGTCGCGGTGTCCGGGTTGGGTAGCCGCAGGCGCCGGACGGCGTCGGCCACCATCCCCAGCCGCTCGGTGCTGACCGGCGGCAGCTCGCTTCCATAGGCCTTCGGCCAGAAGTACTGGGCTTGGCGCAGCGCCGCGGAGTGGAACGTCCGGGCCTGGACGGCCGGGATGCCGAGGCCGCGCAGCCGGGAGCGGAGTTCACCGGCGGCCCGGGTGGTGAAGGTCACGGCCAGCACGGCGGACGCCTGGAAGTGGCCGCTGGCCACGCCGTACCCGATCCGATGGGTCAGCGCCCTGGTCTTTCCGGTTCCGGCCCCGGCGATCACGACCAGCGGCTGACCGAAGGTGGTTGCCACCGCCCGCTGTTCAGGGTCGAGACCACTCAGCAACGTTTCCGGATCGGCTAACACGCCTGCCACTGTAGGCAATCGGGACGACATTTCGTCGGTCCGGCCCCCTAGGGTGAGCTTCATCATGCGGATCCACCACTTGCCGACGGCCGAAGCCCTGGCGGCTCGGCTCGGCGAGCTGTGGTCCGGCCCGCGCTTGGATCCGTTCGCTTTCGACCTGGCCGTAGTGCCCGGAGCGGGCTTCCAGCGGTGGATCTCGCAGCAGCTGTCGCTGTACGGCGCCGACCCGGGCATCTGCGCGGGCGTCGAGTTCGCCAGCTGGGCCGCCCTCGAGCGTCGGATCCTCCCCGATGACCCGTGGCGACCGGAGAAGCTGGCCTGGACCATCCAGTCGCTGGTCGACGGGGAGGCTGCCGAAGACCCGGCGCTGGCGGTGCTGCGCCGCCACCTGGACGCCGCGCCGGAGCACTACTCGGCCTGCCGGCGGATCGCCTTCCAGTTCGCGGGTTACCTGCGGCATCGTCCGGCGCTGATCGGCGGCTGGCTCGCCGGCGGCGACAGCGACGAGGCCGGCGAACCACTGCGGGAGGACGCCTGGCAGGCGCATCTCTGCCGCCTGCTCGGCCAGGCCACTGGCGTCGATCCGCTCCAGTGGCGCGGCGAGGCCCTGACCCGACTCTCCGACGGTCCGGCTCCCGGCCTGCCCCGGCGGATCGCCGTGCTGGCCCCGATTCCGCTCGACCCGGCCGCGGACGAACTGCTGACCGCTCTCGGCAACCACCATGAGGTGGATCTGCTGCTGCTCACCCCCGAGGCCGACTCGGCCGCCGGTGACCACCTGCTCGGTCGGCTGCAGAGCCACCTGGCCGGCGCTGCCGGGACGTCCATGCCGTTGCCGGCCGGCGACGCCTCGGTGCAGGTGCATCTGTCCCACGGCCCCGATCGGCAGGTCGAGGTGCTGCGGGAGGTGCTCACCGCCACCTTCGCCGCCGATCCCGGGCTGGAGCCGCGGGACGTGGCGGTGCTCACTCCCACCCCGGACCTGTTCGCTCCGCTGATCGGTGCCGCGTTCGCCGTCCCCGACCATCCGGCGCATCGGTTCCGGGTCCAGCTGGCGGACCGCTCGGTCAGCCAGGTGAACCCGCTGGCCGGGCTGCTGCTGGACCTGCTGCAGCTGCCCGACTCGCGCGCCGAGGCGTCCACTGTGCTTGAACTGGCGCTGCGTCCGGCGGTGGCCCGCAAGTTCGGGCTGGCCGCCGATCGGCGCGACCGGCTGGTCGAACTCGTCGAGTCCTCCGGCATCCGCTGGGGCTTGTCGGCACGGCATAGGGAGCGCTTCGGCCTGGTCGGCTTCGAGCAGAACACGTGGTTCGCCGGGCTGCAGCGGATGCTGCTCGGCGTGGCCCTGGACGAGTCCGGCCTGGTCACGGCCAAGACCGTCCTGCCACTGGACGACGTCGAGTCCACCGACGTCGAGCTGATCGGTGCACTCACCGAACTGATCGGACGGATCGTCCGGGTGGTCGACACCTTCGGCCAGCCGGCCTCGGTGGCCGAGTGGGTGGAGCGTTGTCGGGCGGCCATCGGCTCGCTGGCAGCCCCGTCCGCCGCCGACGAGTGGCAGCTGGCCGACCTGTGGTCCGGCCTGGCCCGACTCAGCGGATCGGCCGGCCCCGGACCGGTCGGACGCGGCGACTTCCGCCGGGTGGTGGAGCACGAGTTCACCAACACCCGAGCCCGAGCCACCTTCGGCAACGGCTCGCTGATCGTGGCCGGGTTGGAGTCGCTGCGGCACGTCCCACACCGGGTCGTGGTGCTGCTGGGCTGGGACGCCGAGCACTATCCGCGCAGTGCCCCGCGCGACGGCGACAACCTGCTGCGACGGCATCCACAGCCCACCGACCCGGACCCGGCCGCCTTCGACCGGCAGGTGCTGCACGACGCCGTCCAGGCCGCCCGGCAGCAGCTGATCGTGATCTGCCGGGCTCGCAGCGAGGCCACCAATGAGCAGGTGCCGCTGGCCGGACCGGTGCTCGACCTGCTGGCCGCAGTGGACGACGTGGCCGCCACCGGCACCGGCGTCCGGGCCAGCGAGGCGATCAGCATCCAGCACCCGCTGCAGCCCCACGATCCGGCCTACTTCGGCGCCGACCCGTCTCGATCCCGGCTGGTCAGCGCCGACCGGAACGCCTATCGCGCCGCTCTGGCCGGCCAGGAGCAGCCGCTGACCAGCACCCGTGGACGGTTCCAGCTCGACCCGTTGCCGCCGCTCAGCCTCGACCAGGGAGTCAGCCTGGACGAGCTCACCGGCTTCTTCGCCCACCCGACCCGAGCGCTGCTGCGGGTCCGGGCCGGGCTCAGCCTGGGTGACCGACCGCAGGCCGGGGACGACCTGCCGATCGAGCCCGATCACCTGGCCCGCTGGCAGGTCGGCAACCGGGTGTTGCAGCGACTGCGCGACGGCCAGCCGTTCGAGGCCGTCCAGCGGGCCGAATGGCTGCGTGGTGAGGTGCCGCCGTTCGAGCTGGGCAGCCGCGAGCTGCACTCGGTGCTTGAGCAGGCCGGCTCGACGGTGGCCGTACTGCCCGCCAAACTGGGCGAGCCGACCCTGCATGAGATTGCCTTGGCCGTGCCGGTCGGCGACCGGCTCGTCCCGCTGTCGGGACGGGTGGTCAGCCACGGCAACGAGCTGCTCGGTGTGGAGTTCTCCAGCCTGCAGGCCCGGCACCGGCTGGTGGCCTGGCTGCGGCTGCTCTGCCTGGCCGCGGCCGAACCGGGACCGTGGCGGGCCCGCGTGATCGGCAAGGGCCGCCGAGCCGCCTACCAGGCCCCGGCACCCGAGATCGCCCTCGAACTGCTCGGCCGCTACCTCGAGCTCTACCAGCTGGGCCTGAGCCGTCCGCTTCCGGCCCTGCCGAGGCTCGGTGCGCAGTGGGCCGGCTATCTGGTCTCGGGACGCAATCCGCACGAGGTGCCCGACTCCGCCTATCGGACCAACTGGGAGTACGACCAGGATGCTGCCTGGAACGCCTTCTTCAGCTACCCGTCGGTGCTGAGCGTCGAGCGTGAGGTGGAGATCCCCGGTGCCGATCCGGCCGAACCCCGGCTGCTGGGTGCCCTGGCCGATGCGATCTGGACGCCGATCCTGGCCGGGGAGGTGGCGCCATGATCCCGTTCGATCCGGCCGGTCGGCTGCCCACCGGCACCACCGTCCTGGAAGCCAGCGCCGGCACCGGCAAGACCTATGCCATCGGCGCCCTGGCCGTGCGCTACCTGGCTGAGGGCGTGGTGAGAGCCGACGAGCTGGCTGTGATCAGCTTCAGCCGGATCGCCTCGGCCGAGTTGCGGGCCAAGGTGCGCCAGCGGATCGTCCGCACCATCGCCTGCCTGCAGGGCAGCCCGGACCTCACCCCCGACCCGGCCGACCGGCTGCTGGCCACCGGGACGCCGCAGGTCGTGGCTGAGCGGATCGCCCGGCTGGAGGCGGCTGCGACCGAACTGGACCGGTCGGCCATCATGACCATTCACCAGTTCTGCCAGGCCATGCTGGCCGAGCTCGGCGTCCAGGCTGCGGTGGACACCCAGGCCCGGCTCACCGAGGATCTCAGCCGGCTGCTCGGCCAGGTCTGCGCCGATCTGTACCTGGCCCGCTACGCCCGGCACCCCGACGGCGCGCCGTTCCCGCTGGCCATCGCCCAGAGCCTGGCCCGGGAGGCGGTCGAGCGGCTGACCAGCGAGCTGCGGCCCAGCGGCGTCGACGGCATCCCCGGCGAACGGCGTGAGTTCGCGCTGGCCGTCCGGGCCGAGTTCGAGCGGCGCAAGCAGGCCGCCAGCCTGTTCACTTTCGACGATCAGCTGCTGCGCCTGGAACAGGCACTGCAAGGCCCGACCGGGCAGGTCTGCGCCGAACGGCTGCGTCGGCGCTGCCGGGTGGTGCTGGTCGACGAGTTCCAGGACACCGATCCGGTGCAGTGGGCGATCCTGCGTCAGACCTTCCACGGCCACGTCCCGCTGGTGCTGATCGGAGACCCCAAGCAGTCGATCTACTCCTTCCGCGGTGCCGATGTCGAGGCCTACCGGGACGCCGTGGCCAACGCCGCCGAGCACTACTCGCTGGCTGTGAACTGGCGTTCCGATCCCGGGGTCGTGAGCGCCGTCAGCGCGCTGTTCGCCGGGGTCAGCCTGGGTGCCGGGATCGAGGTGCCGCCGGTGGAGTGCGCCCAGCCGGCGTCCCGGCTGATCGCCCCGGACGGATCGCCGTGGCGGGCACCGGCCCGACTGCGATGCCATGCGCCGAACCGTCCGGCCAGTGCCGAGGAGGCACGGCGACTGATCACCCAGGATCTGACCGCTCAGGTGGTCGATCTACTCAGCAGCGGGCTGCAGGTGGTGACTCCGGACGGGCCGCGTCCGCTGCAGCCCAAGGACGTGGCCGTGCTGGTCACTCGGAACCGGCGCGGCAAGGAGCTGGCCGATGCCCTGACCGCTGCCGGCGTTGCGGTCTCCTTCGGCGGAGCCGACTCGATCTTCGCCAGCCATGCGGCCGGCGACTGGCTGACCCTGCTGCGGGCCATCGACCAGCCGCAACGGGCGAACCTGCGGGCCGCCTTCCTCACCGACTTCATCGGGGCCGATCTGACCGACCTGGCCACGGCCGATTCGGCGCAGCTCACCGCCTGGGCCGGGCAGTTGCAGTCGTGGTCGCATCTGCTGGCCGAGGCCGGAGTGGCCGGGCTGTTCGCAGCCGTCGGCGCCGCGGAGGATCCCCTGCCGGTCCGGGTGCTGCGTCGTCCGCGCGGGGAACGGGATCTGACCGACTACCGGCATCTGGCCCAACTGCTGCACGCCAAGCACACCGAAGGCATCCGCGGCGCGGCGCTGGTCGGCTGGCTGGAGGAGCAGGTCACCGAGTCGACCACCACCACCGACCGGTTGCGCCGGCTGGAGACCGACCGCGAGGCCGTCCAGATCCTCACCGTGCACAAGGCCAAGGGGCTGCAGTTCCCGGTGGTGCTGTTGCCCGAGGCCGCTGACCTGTGGGTGCCGGACACCGACGACGGCGCCTGCCTGGACTACCACGACGGCGAGGTGCGGGTGCTCGACGTGGGTGGCGCCACCGCCCCGGGCCGGTTCGAGCGGCTGGCTCAGTACCAGGCCGAGCGTGGCGAGGATCAGCTCCGCGCCCTCTATGTGGCGCTGACCAGGGCACAGAGTCAGGTCACCATGTGGTGGACCCGGACCTGGCGGAACACGGCGGCGTCCCCGCTGCACCGGCTGCTGTTCCGGCGCCGCGAACTGCCGGGCACCCCGGAGCTTGGCTACCCGCTGGACAGCGCGCCCGGCGACGGCCACCCCCGCGAGCTTGCCTGGCTCTCTGCGGCCGGCGTGGTGGTCGAGGAGTGCCCCAGCCTGATCGCCGATGCCCACCTCACCCCCACCCGGACGGCCCTGCAGCACGGCCCGCTGGCCTGGCAACGCAGCATCGACCAGTCCTGGCGCCGGACGTCGTACTCCGGGCTGACCGAGGCCGTCCACGCCCGCTCGCCGTTCGCTGCGGACGCCGAGTTGGAGCACCTCGACGAACCGCCGGCCGACCCTGCGGCCGACGCCGCTGCGGTGCCGGCCGGGCGTCCCTCGCCGATGGCCGCCCTGCCCGGTGGCACCGGTTTTGGATCCCTGGTGCACGAGATCTTCGAGAACCTGGACTGGTTCGCTCCGACCCCGGCCGACCGCGGCGCGCTGGCCGAGCGGCTGCTGGCCGCCACCGACGCCGCCAACGCCAGGTTCGCGGTGCCCGGGGTGACCTCTCCGGCCCTGGCCGAGGCGCTGCTGCCCGGCCTGCTCACTCCCCTAGGCCGGCTGACCGACGACCGTCCACTGGCCGCGATCTCCATCGGTGATCGGCTCAGCGAACTCGGCTTCGAGTTCCCGCTGGGCCGCGCCGACTCCACCACCACGCTGGCCGAGGTGGCCCAGGTGCTGCGCCGCTGGCTGCCGGCCGACGACCCGCTGGCCGGCTACCCGGACGCCCTGGCCGACCCCAGCCTGTCCGGCCAGCTGTTGCGCGGCTTCCTGACCGGCAGCATCGACTCCGTACTGCGGATCGGTCCGGCCGATCAGCCCCGGTTCGTGGTGATCGACTACAAGACCAACCGGCTCGGCGGGGACGACCTGACCCTGGAGCACTACAGCCTCGAGGCCATGACCGAGGAGATGATCCGCACCCACTATCCGCTGCAAGCGATCCTGTACTGCGTGGCGCTGCACCGCTTCCTGGGCCAGCGAGTGAGCGGCTATCGGCCCGAGCTGCACCTGGGCGGGGTCGGCTACTTGTTCGTCCGCGGGCTGGCCGGTGAGGGCGGCGGCCCCACCGGCAACTTCAGCTGGTTCCCGCCGGCCGGTCTGGTCGTGGAACTGTCCGAGCTGCTGGCTGATCGGGGGCGTCCATGATCGATCCGGCCACCTCGCTTCGCCCGGGCCTGCTCGCCGACGTCCACCTGGCCGGCGCGCTGTCCTGGGCCGACGTCCACGTCGCCCAGAAGCTCGGCCACCTGTTCGGCGAGTCCGACCAGCGCGTCCAGCTCGGCCTGGCCCTGGCGGTGCGGGCGCTGCGGGCCGGCTCGACCTGCCTGGAGCTGAGCCACGCCCACGAGTTGAGTGTGGTCACCGAGGACGAAGCGGACGCCCTGGTGCCGGTGGAGCTGCTGCCGCCGCTGGAGTTGTGGCGCGAGCTGCTGGCAGCCAGTCCGCTGGTCACCCTCGGCCCCGATGGGCTCGGCCAACGTCCGCTGCGCCTGGTGGGCGACCTGCTCTACCTGGAGCGCTACTGGCAGGAGGAGTCGGTGGTGGCCGAGCAGCTTCGCACTCGGCGAGCCAGTGCCCCGGCCCCGGTGAGCGCCGAACTGCTGGACGCGGCCGACCGGGAACTGCTCAGCGAACGGGTCGATGCCGATCAGCGCCTGGCCGCCCTGGCCCCGGCCCTGGCGTCGGTGACCGTGGTCGCCGGCGGACCGGGCACCGGCAAGACCCACACCCTGGCCCGGCTGCTGGCCGTGCTGCTGCGGGTGCTCCCCGGCCCGGTCTCGATCGCCCTGGCCGCCCCGACCGGCAAGGCCGCCATGCGGATGCAGGAGGCGCTGGCCGGCGAGACCGCCGACCTGCCCGCCGATCTCGGCGCCGAACTCGGCCGGCTGCAGGCCACCACCATCCATCGGCTGCTCGGCTGGGTGCCCGGCGGACGGCATCGGTTCGCCCACCACGCCGGCAACCCGTTGCCGCACGACATCGTGGTGATCGACGAGACCTCGATGGTGAACGTCACCTTGATGGCCCGGCTGCTCGAGGCGCTGCGTCCGCAGGCCCGGCTGGTGCTGGTCGGCGATCCGGATCAGCTGGCCCCGGTGGAGGCCGGTGCGGTGCTGGCCGATATCGTCGCCGCTCCGGTCCCAGACCAGGGCCCCGCAGTGCCGGTGGTCCGACTGCGCCGCAACCACCGCTCCCGGGCCGCCATCGCCACCGTGGCCGAGGCCGTCCGGGTCGGCGACCCGGATCAGGTCGTCGAGCTGATCGAGTCGGGCCTGGACGGCATCACCCTGGCCGGCTCGGCCGCCCAGACCGGGCTGCGCCAGACCGTCACCGAGTCGGGCCTGGCCATGATCGACGCCGCCCGCGCCGGACGCGTCGCCGACGCCCTGGCCGCCGTGGATCAGCACCGACTGCTGTGCGCCCACCGCAGCGGACCCTTCGGGGTGGCCCTGTGGTCGCGCCAGGTCGAGGACTGGCTGTTGGCCGCCGGGGCCGGCTTCGACCCCTTCGACACCTGGTACCCCGGACGTCCGGTGCTGGTCACCCAGAACAACCCCGAACTCGGCGTCTTCAACGGCGACACCGGCGTGGTGGTGGCCGCCGACGACGGCCTGCGGGTTTGCTTCGGCCGCGGCGGGCAGCTGCACCACGACGTGTCCCCGTTCCTGCTGGACAGCGTCCAGACCATCCACGCCATGACCGTCCACAAGGCCCAGGGCAGCCAGTTCGAGCAGGTCAGCGTGATCCTGCCGACCCCCGACTCACCGCTGCTCACCCGACAGCTGCTCTACACGGCTATCACCCGAGCCAAGTCCGGAGTGACCCTGATCGGCTCGGTCGAGTCCCTCCGGCACGCCGTGGTCAACAGTGCGCAACGCGCGTCCGGCTTGGCCGGACGGCTCTAGCCGCACTGGTCATAGGCTGCCGGTCATGATCGAGAACCTGGCCACCGAACGGCTGACTCTGCGTCCCTGGCAGCCCGACGAAGCCGCCGCCGTCCTCGACCTGTACTCCCGCTGGGAAGTGATGCGCTACCTGGGTGCCCATCCGCAGGTGCTCGCCGGGTTGGATCAGGCCGAGGCCAAGATCGCCGGCTGGCTGGCCTACCCCGGGCCGCTGCACGGAGTCTGGGCCATCCGGCTGGATGGACGTCCGATCGGTACGGCGCTGCTGAAGCTCCTCCCGCACAGCGGCTCGGGAGAGCCGTCGGAGCACACCGAGGTCGGCTGGCATCTCCATCCCGACTTCTGGGGCCACGGCTATGCCACCGAGGCGGCCGACCGGCTGCTCACCCACGCCTGGTCACACGGCCTGAGCCGGGTGCTCGCGGTCACCTATCCGCAGAACCAGGCCTCGCAGGCGGTCTGCCTGCGGCTCGGCATGACGCCGCTGGGCCTCACTGAGGACTACTACGACGTGACCAGTTCGCTGTTCGAGATCTTCGCCCCGGACAGCCCCTCCGGCGACAAGTCGTCGTCCAGCCAGGCCTGAATCATCCGGGCGGCGATCGAGGTGGTCGAGGGCGGCAGCACCTCACCACTGGCGAAGGCGGCCCGCAGGCCGTCGCGGCTGAACCAACGGGCGACTTCGATCTCCTCCTCGGCCACCGTGAGTTCCGCGGACGCCGTCCGCGCCGCGAACCCGACCATCAGCGAGCGCGGGAACGGCCACGGCTGCGAGCCCAGGTAGCGCACGTCGGTCAGGGCCAGGCCGACCTCCTCGGCCATCTCCCGGTGCACCGTCTGCTCCAGCGACTCGCCGATCTCGGCGAAACCGGCGAAGACCGAATGGAGCCCCGGCGCCCAGCTCGCCTGGCGGCCCAGCAGCAACCGGTCGTCGGGATCGGTGATCGCCACGATCACGGCCGGATCGGTGCGCGGATAGGACTCGGCTGCGCAGCCGGTACAGCGTCGGGCCTGGCCACCGGCGATCGCCTCGGTGCGCGCGCCACACTCGGCGCAGAACGTCGAACGCAGATGCCAGCCGACCAGGCCCACGGCCGCGAAGGCCAGTTCGAGCTCAGGGTCGGGCAGGCCTTCCATCCGCTCACGCAGGCTCGGCGCATCGTCGGCACCGGCTGCCACGAAGACCGGGCTGCCTTCCACCAGGCCGAGCAAGAAGTGCCGCTGCGGGTCGTACGGGCCGGCGCACGGCTCCCAGGACAGCCCCGCCTCGGCCAGCCGGACGCGTCCACTGCCCACCCTCAACAGCCGAGCTCCCGGCTCGGCCCACAGCGATGCCAGTCCGCCGGGGATGGTTCGTGCTTCCAGCGCCCGATCCAGGCGGCTGGTCAAGGTCCAATCGATCACCGGTTCAGGCTAGTCCGCGAACCGACCGGCCAACGCCGTCAGCTCAGCGCGTCCACCCAAAGCCTCCGGACGGATGATCGAGCCGTCCTGCAGGTCATAGAAGACCGCATCGACATCGGCCGGCTCCAGCCCGTTCAACTCGGCCCAGGCCAGCCGGTAGCAGGCCAGCTGCAGCGGGTCGGACGTCCGCGCGCCGCCGGTCTTCCAGTCCACCACCTGGTGGCGTCCATCAGGCAGGGCGAAGACCGCATCGATCCGGCCTCGGATCAGCCGACCACCCAGCACCAGCGTGAACGGATGCTCCACGGCCAGCGGCTGCAGCGCCCCGTAGGGACCGGCCTCGAATGCCTGCCGCTGCCGCTCGAACTCGGCTCCGGCCAACTCGGCATCCTCGACGTCGTCGACCAGCGGCAGCTGGTCGCGGAACCGTCCCTCCAACCAGCGATGGAAGCTGATCCCCCAGCGCTGCGCCTCGGTGACCAGTCGGGGCAGCGGCCGGCTGAGCTGCGCGGCGAACCCATCGGGATCCTTGACCAGCCGGGCCAGCGCGGTCACCGACAGATAGGCCGGCACCTGCCGGCGGACCTGCTCCCGTTCGGCCAACTCGGCCGTCACTAGGCGTTCGGCCGCCTGCCGCCAACTGCGGGCACGCTCGGCCGCATCGACCGACAGCAGCCCCGGCTGCGGCTCGTCCGCCGGGTTCGCGGCCTCTCGCAGCAGCCGCAGCCGTTCCGGATCGCCGAGCACCGGCCAATGCCGCGGCGCCACGTCGGCCAGCAGCGGGTTGGCGTCCTCGGTCACTTCCGCGCGCTCCACTCGCTGCGCATGCTCGGTGATGGCCGCGAAGTAGTCCGATTCGGCCCGCGGTTTGATCAACGTCCCTTCCCAGGTGTGGGTGGTGGCCACCAGCAGCCGCCGGGCCCGGGTGACGGCCACATAGGCCAGCCGATCCTCGCTCAACCGCTGCTGCTCCCCCAGGGCCGCACCGAAGCTGCTCAGCTCGGCCGGGTCGAGGCTGCGCAGCTCCGGCAGCGAGACGGCGTCCCCACGCAGCGGATAGGGCAACACGGCAGCGTTGCGCAGCCAGTTGCCGCTGACCCGATCGCTGGGGAACACATCGGTGGCCAGTCCCGGGACGAAGACCACCTCCCATTCCAGGCCCTTGGCCTTGTGGACGGTCAGGACCTGGACCGCGTCGGGCTGGCTGGCCAGGCCCTGCTCGAGCCCGGTGCCGTACTCACGCTCGGCGTCGAGATAGGCCAGCAGGCCGGACAGCCCGGCCTCGGCGTCCACCTCGGCGTAGTCGCTGACCGCCTGGACGAACCGGGCCAGCGGCCGGCTGCCGCCGCGCACGGCCA
Organism: Propionicimonas paludicola; assembly: GCF_002563675.1. NCBI lineage: Bacteria > Bacillati > Actinomycetota > Actinomycetes > Propionibacteriales > Nocardioidaceae > Propionicimonas > Propionicimonas paludicola. The sequence continues at coordinate 1,538,596 of NZ_PDJC01000001.1, forward strand.
CCTCGGCCTCGACCACCGAGCCCAGGGTGGCGATCACTCGAGTGACCAGCTCGGGGACGGGGTCGGCGGCGTGCCGGCGCAGGCTCTGGAACTCCCGGGCGAACCGGGCCAGCCGCTGCCGAGCCACCGGGCTGAACCGGCCGGCGCCCAGGTCGGAGGCCGCTTCGAGCAGGCTGGGCCGCTCCTCGGTCTGGCCGACCAGCTCCTGGGCACGCCGTCCGAGCGCGGCCAGATCGGGTAGCCCGATGGCCCAGCGCGGCGAAGTGAGCAGCTGGACCGCGGCCGGGTTCGCCCCGGGGTCGTCCAGCAGGGCCAGGGTCGCGACCACCTCGGAGACGATCGGTAGCTCGAGCAGTCCACCCAAGCCGACGATCTCGGCCGGCACATCCCGCTCGGCCAAGGCGGCATACACCGCGGCCACCTGGCTGTTGCGGCGACCGAGCACGGCGATCTGTGACCAACTCGCCACCGCGCCGGTGTCGTGCAGCCGGACGATTCGGTCGGCGATCGCGGCCACCTCGTCCGGCCAGGTCGGGAACGACTCGGCTTCGACCCGGGCCGGTGCCGTGTCGGCAGGGGCCACCAGATCGAGGCTGAGCCCATGGGCGGCCAGCGCCGGATCAGCCCGAACGGTGGCGGCCAGGTGGTTGGCGGCGTCCAGCACTTCCTGGCCGCTACGCCGGTTCACGGTCAGCGCGTAGGCGGCCGCCGGGCGTCCGTCCGACCGCGGGAACTGGCGGGCGAAGTCGAGGATGTTGTTGGCCGCCGCTCCGCGCCAGCCGTAGATCGCCTGGCAGGGGTCGCCCACGGCCGTCACCGGGTGGCCCTGACCGCGGTCCGGCTCCGAGCCGGAGAACAGGCTGCGCAACAGGCTGGCCTGGGCCGCCGAGGTGTCCTGGTACTCGTCCAGCAGCACCACCGCGAACTCTCGGCGAAGCGCAGCGCCCACGCTGGGCACCTGCTGGGCCAAAGCCGCAGCGGTGGCCATCTGGTCGGCGAACTCCACATAGCCGAGTTCACGCTTGAGCCGTTCGTAGTCAGCGACCAGTTCGGCCAGCTCGACCCGCTCGGCCGCGGCCGCCTGAGCCAGCTTCAGGTCGGCATAGACCTCGCCACGGTTGTTGCGGGGCGCGGCGGCCACCTGCTCGCGCACCCGGGCGGCATGGGCGATCACGTCGTCCGGCTCGACCAGATGCGAGCGGAGTTCGCCGGACAGCTGCAGCAGCCGTTCCACGACCATGGCCGGGCGCAGTCGGGACAACTGGGTCAGCGGTCCGGAGGCGTTGTTCACCACCCGGGCCGCCAGCCGGTAGCGGGCCGCTCCGGTGATCAGCCGGGCGTCGGACTCCACGCCGAGCAGCAGGCCGTGCTCGGCGACCAGGCGTCCGGCGAACGCGTCATAGGTGAGGATCAGCTCCTCTCCGGCCTCCTGATCCTCCAGCACGCCGGCCCCGGTCAGCGCGCGTCGCACCCGCAGGCCCAGCTCGCCGGCCGCCTTGCGGGTGAACGTCAGGCCGAGCACCTGCTCGGGACGCACTTGCCCGGAGCCGACCAGCCAGACCACCCGGGCGGCCATCACCGTGGTCTTGCCCGAGCCGGCACCGGCGATGATCACCCCCGGTTCCAGCGGTGCGCTGATCGCGGCCAGCTGCTCCTCGGAGAACGGCAGACCGAGGGCTGCCGAAAGCTGTTCGGGGTTCGAGAACGTCATCGCCGCGGCTCCTCGATCAGGGCCGGACAGCCTGGCGCGAACGCGCAGCCGCGGCAGTGCGGTCCGGCACTGGCCGGATAGCTGCCCTCGACCACGATGGCTGCGGCCTGGGCCACCCGCTCATGCACCCAGGTCGGGCCGTCGTCCAGAGCCGGCTGGAGCAACTCCTTGGGCTGCCCGGACGCCCGCTCGGCCACCCGCAGGTAGACCGCACTGGCCCCCACGCTGGCCACTCCGGCCGGCAGCCGATCCCCGAAGCCGCCGGCGTTGATCGCCAGTTGGTAGATGCCCAGCTGCTCCAGCTCGGCCACCGCGGCCTTGGTCGGGGCCCGGCGGGCGGTCTTGAAGTCGACCACTCGGGCACCGGTGGGAGCCAGCTCCAGCCAGTCGACCTGGCCGTCCAGGACCACCGTGGCTTCCGGCAGCTCGAGACTGAGCGTGAACGGCAACTCCACTCCGACCAGCTCGGACGCACGCGCCGACCGCCAAGCCAGGAACCGGCCCAGCGCGGCCTCGATCTCGGCCCGCTCGGTCGCGGAGAACCAGGCGGCCTCGATCGGCAGCCGATGCCACAGCTGATCGAGCTCGGCGGCGAACTCGTCGGGACCCCAGCCGTGCTCCACCGACTGCTGGACCAGCCGGTGCACCAGGCTGCCCAGTGCGGCCGGAAGGCCCGGATCCTGGTCGGCCCGGGCTTGCCGGGACAGGAAGTAGCGGCGGGCACAGGTGAGCACCGAGCCCACCTGGCTGGGGCTGAGTCGGACCACGGCCGGGGCGGCCAACGGCTCGGCCGGACGGCTGAGCTCGGCGATCCCCCACCAGGTGGCCGGATCGGCGGCCGGGGCCAGCGGGCGTCCGCCGGGATCGCGAAGCCGGGCCAGCCGGGCCAACTCGGCGGCGGCCACGGTGCGCTCCTCTGCGGTCACCGCCGGGTTGAGCGTCCACCGCCGCAACTCGGTGACCAGGCCGGTGAGGCTCAGCCCGACCGGCTCCGGGTCGGGCCGTCCGGCTTCGACGCCCAGCTCGGCCAGGAACCGGGACGGCGCATCGGCCTCCCCTTCGGTGCCGCTGGCGGCCATCACCACCAGCCGCTGGCTGGCCCGCGAGCAGGCCAGGTGGAACAGGCGCCGCTCGGCGGCCAGCCGCTCGCGGTGGCTGGTCACCGGCAGTCCGCCGGCATCCAGCACGGCCGGGTCGAGCACCGTGCTGACCCGGCGTCCGACCGGCCAGACCCCCTCCTGCACACCGGCCAGGATCACCAGCGGCCACTCCTGACCGCGGGCCCGGTGCGCGGTCATCACCGGCACTCCGCGTCCGCGCGGACGGGACTCGCGCTCATGGTCGGCCGGAATCTGCTGTGCGGCCAGTTCGGCCAGGAAGGCCCGAACTCCGGCCGCTCCGCCGCGGCGATCCCCTGCGGCGGCCAGCTCGAAGAACGCGCAGACCGCGTCCAGATCGGCATCGGCCCGGGCCGCAAGGGCTCCGCCGGCAGCCACTTCTCTGGCCAGCCGGGACGGCCACGGAGTGCCTTGCCACAGTCGCCAGCACAGCTGATCCACCCGGCCGCCGGCGGCCACCGACTCGGACACCTCGGCCAGTAGCTCGGCCAGTCGTCGCGCCGCCTGGACGGCCGGGGTCTGGTCGGCCTCGGCCAGCCAGCCCGGCTCATTGAGCAGTTGAGCCAGCTGAGCGGCGGGCGGCGCGACCACGGCGGCCTCCTGCGCGGCTCGCCAGGTGCGCAGCAGCGAGCGCAGCGAGACCGGATCGAGCCCGCCCAGTGGGCCGGTGGCCAGCCGCATGGCCTCGTCCGGACTCAGCCGTCCGCGCACCACGGCGTTCAGCGCCACCAGCAGCGGACGGACGGCCGGTGCCTGCGCCAGCGGGATCTCCTGGCCGGCGGCCTCCACCGGGATGCCGGCCGTGGCCAGGCCCTGGACGATCGGGCCCAGTTGGGCGCCGGACCTCACCAGGACCGCCATCTGGTCGTAGCGCCAGCCGTGTTCGAGGCGTCCGCGACGCAGTTCGGCCACGATGGCCGTCACCTGTTCGGCCGGATCTGCGCACGTCAGCACCGCCACCTCGCCGCCCTCGTTGACCGGGCGCTCACCCGCCTCACCGGTGCCGGGCAGTCGGGGCAACCGGGTGCGGACGCCGACCAGCGCCTGATCGATCACCTGCGGGCAGCGCAGCCCCTCGCCGAGCCGCACCACCTGCGCCGGACGGTCCGGCCGATCCAGCCGCTCGACGAAGTCGGCAACCGCCCGGGGACTGGCCCCGCGGAAGCTGGACGCCGTGGAGTCCGGGTCGGCCACGGCCAACAGCCGCCCGGTGGCCAGTGACTCGACCAGGCCCAACTGCGCCTCGTCCAGGTCGGCGTAGTCGTCCACCAACACGGCGTCGAAGTCGGCAGCGGCCAGCTCGCGCAGTTCCGAGTCAGCCACCAGCAGCCGCACCCGATGGACGAGTTCGGCGTAGTCCAGCACGCCTTCGGCGTCCAGCACGTCCAGGTACTCGGCGAAGAAGCCGGCCACCCCGGCCCAGACCGGCCCGGCTCCGGCCGCAGCCAGTTCGGCCACCTCCTCCGGATCCAGACCCAGCTGGCGGGCGCGGGCCAGCACCGCCCGGACCTGAGTGGCGAAGCCCCGCGTCCCCAGCGCCGGACGCAGCTCCGCAGGCCAACCCGACGGATCGGTGCCGGCCAACAGCTCCCGGACCCGAAACTCCTGCTCCGGGGCGGCCAGCAATCGCAGCTCCGGGCGCGGCCCGAAGCGCAGCCACAGGCTGCGGGCCAGCGCGTGCACAGTGGTCACCGCCGGCTGCCAGGTGCCGGTGCCCAGCGCCGCCACGATCCGGTTGCGCAGCCGACTCGCTGCCGTCCGATTACCGACCAGCACCAACGGCCGGCGCCCGGCCTCCAACTCGCTCACCGCCGCGGCCGCCAGCAGGGTGGACTTGCCCGTCCCCGGACCGCCGATCACCAGCATCGCCCCTGACCAGCCCTGCAACAGGGCGGCCTGCGCCGGGGTCAGCCGGGGCGTGGGAGCGAGCGTTGCCATGGCTCAATGCAATCACCTGCTCCGGACAGTGCCCATTCCCGGTCAGGGATGCCCCCAGACTGCCCCCGGCAACTGGATTCAGGCCCCTGAACGGGGCCTATCGGCGCCAACGGCCCGCTAGATTTGTGAGCAACGCGCAACCGAGAGGCATTCGATGAGCACACCCGCACAGCCGTCCAGCCAGGGGCAGGCCGTCCAGCTGGCTCCCCCGGACATGCTGAACCTGACCCCGGCCGCCGCGACCCCGGCGGTCGCCACCACGCAGGCGCCGGCGATGGCACCGCAGGTCGAGGCCGCCCAGGTGCCCGTCCTGGATGCCAAGGTCGAGGACTTCCTGAAGTCGCTGTCCAGCGCCGAGACCAACTCGCCGAGCTTCAGCGCTCAGACCGATGCAGTCCGCAACATGGGCGATGCCGACATCCGCAAGGCCGCCGAGACGTCCAACCGGCTGCTGCAGACCCCGGTCCGGGCCATCGAGGCCGGCGGCCTGGCCGACACTTCCAAGGTCGGCAAGACCCTGCTGGAACTGCGCCGCACCGTGGAGGACCTCGACCCGAGCCAGGCCCGCAAGCAGAAGGGCCTGCTGGGCAAGCTGAACCTCTCCCGTGGCGTCGGCGACTACTTCCGCAAGTACCAGAGCTCACAGGACCACCTCAACGCGATCCTGCACGCGCTGCGCTCCGGCCAGGACGAACTGACCAAGGACAACGCCGCTCTGAACATGGAGAAGCAGAACCTGTGGACGGTGATGGGCCGGCTGAACCAGTACGTCTACATCGCCGAGCGGCTGGACGCCAAGCTGGCCGCCCAGATCGCCGAGCTGGAGCTGACCGACCCGGAGAAGGCCAAGACCATGCGTCAGGACGTGCTGTTCTACGTCCGGCAGAAGCACCAGGATCTGCTCACTCAGCTGGCCGTCTCGATTCAGAGCTACCTGGCCATCGACGTGATCATCAAGAACAACCTCGAGCTGATCAAGGGCGTCGATCGGGCATCCACCACCACCGTGTCGGCGCTGCGCACCGCGGTGATCGTGGCCCAGGCACTGGGCAACCAGAAGCTGGTGCTCGATCAGATCACCGCACTGAACACCACCACCTCGGAGATGATCCAGCGCACCTCGGAGCTGCTGAAGGAGAACTCGGCGCAGATCCAGGAGCAGGCGGCCTCGTCCACCATCGGTATCGAGCAGCTGCAGGCGGCGTTCGCCAACATCTACGCGACCATGGACTCCATCGATCAGTTCAAGCTGAAGGCGCTGGACAACATGGCCGCCACGATCGGCACGCTCGAGTCCGAGGTGACCAAGAGCAAGGCGTACTTGGAGCGGGTCGCTCAGGCCGACTCCCGCGCGCAGAGCCTGCCTGCTATCACCATCGATCGCTGAGATGGGCTTCTGGGATTGGCTCGGGGGTAGACCGGAGGCAGCCGAAGCGAGCGCGGAGGACGAGTTGGCCAAGGCACCCACTGCGGCCGACATCTCCGCCTCGCTGACCTCGGTCGAGAACCTGGTCGCCGATCCGGCCGTGCCGGCCGTGGTCCGGGCCCGGGCTCGGCAGATCACCGCCACGGTGCGCAACACCCTGCCGCGGATCGACCTGCTCGGGCTGGGCAGCTACGACGCCTACTCGGTGGTGGCCACCGCCACCGACTATCTGCCCGAGGCGATCGGCGGCTACTTGCGGCTGCCCCGGGACTGGGCCGACTCCCGTCCGCTGGAGGGCGGGAAGACCGCTCTCCTGCTGCTGATCGACCAGCTGGACCTGCTGGCCTCGACCATGGATCAGATCTACAACGCGGCCAACACCACCGACGCGGCCGCGCTGATCACCCACGGCCGGTTCCTGCAGGAGAAGTTCGGGCACGCCCATGCCCCCGAGTTGAACGTGAGTCCCGAATGAGCGCGCCCACCCTTCGCGAGGCGCTGGACGCCCTGGCCCGCGCCGCGGTCACGGCCGGCTTCGCGGCCGATGACGCCGCCGCCGAGGGGCGGCTGCTGTCTGCCGCCGTCGCCGAGGCCAACCCGGGCGCCTACCTGGAGTGGTGCGCCCAGCTGGAGATCCCGGTCTCGGCCCAGGAGTTCATGGACGCCGCCGTGCGCGGCCGCCGCTACCGGGCCTCGGCCACACCGTTGGCCAGCCAGGCTGCGGCCAGCCCGAGTGCGGTGACCACGGCCTATCTGGACGCGCTCGAGCAGGTCTGTCTGGCCGCGGCCACTCTCGGCCAGCCCGGACCCGACGCCCTGGGTGCGGCCAGTCTGGCCGCTGCCGCCCAGCGTCCGCGGCCGGTGTTCACCCCCGCGCCTACCGCCGCCGGATCCCAGCCGAACGAGGAGGAGTTCCTGGCCCAGGCTCCCGGCATTCTGGCCGACGTGCTCGGCCGGCTGGCCGACAGCCAACAGCGAGTCCAGCAGGCCTCCCGGGCCGGGTTGCTCGACCTGAGCGGGCTGAACCCCCACGTGGGCGGCGCTTTCCCCGGCCTGAGCCAGCCCGGCTCGGCTCCCGCTCCGGCCGTCCCGGCGATGCCTGCGACTCCCGCGGCCCCGGCAGTGCCCGAGGCTCAGCCCGTCCCCGAAGCTGCCGCAGAGCCGGCCGAGCCGGAGAAGACGGTCGAGGAGTGGCTGGCCGAACTGGACGACCTGACCGGGCTGGCCGGAGTGAAGGCCGAGATCCATCGCCAGACCGCGATCCTGCGAGTCGACGCGCTGCGCACCAAGGCCGGGCTGAAGAGCCCGACCATCACCCGGCATCTGGTGTTCACCGGCAACCCGGGAACCGGCAAGACCACCGTGGCTCGCCTGGTCGGCGGCATCTACAAGGCCATCGGCCTGCTCAGCAAGGGACAGCTGGTCGAGGTCGATCGCTCCGAGCTGGTGGCCGGCTATCTGGGCCAGACCGCGATCAAGACCTCCGAGGTCGCCGCGAAGGCCTACGGCGGAGTGCTGTTCATCGACGAGGCCTACTCGCTCAACGGCGACCAGTACGGCGAAGAGGCGGTGAACACCCTGGTCAAGGAGATGGAGGACCATCGCGACGATCTGGTGGTGATCGTGGCCGGCTATCCGGAGCCGATGACCGAGTTCATCGACAACAACCCGGGGCTGGCCAGCCGGTTCCGGACCACGATCGAGTTCGAGGACTACACCGACGACGAGCTGCGCACCATCTTCACGTCGATGGCCGCCAAGTCCGACTACGACCTGGGCGAGGGCTGCCTGGACGAGTTCGACCGACTGCTGGCCCTCCAGCTCCGCGATCAGACCTTCGGCAACGGACGCTACGTCCGCAACATCCTGGAGGCGGCCATCGGACGCCACGCCTGGCGCCTGCGCGACATCACCGAGCCGACCCTGGAGCAGCTGCGTTCGCTGCTGCCGGCCGACCTCACCGAGCCGGAGCCCGAACCCGGGCAGCCGCTGAAGGCCCCGGCCGGCGCCCAGCCGTCCAGCCCGGTCGAGTTCCCGTCCGCGAGCCCGGAAGAGTGACCATGACCACCTCAGCAGCCACCGCCAAGGTCAGTTCGCCGACGCCTGCAGCTGCACCTCCGGCGACCGATCTGGCCGCGCTGCCGACCCCGCCGCCGGTCAGCGACACCCCGCGTCGGCTGCGCCGCTACCAGCTGATCACCGGGGTGGCGGTCCTGCTGTTCGGCATGGTCGGGGTGGGACAGTTGACCCAGTTGCGCACCGACCTGAGCACGGCCCCTCAGGTGAGCGTCCAGCACGTCCGACTGGGCGAGGTCAGCGGTGCCATCTCCGCGGCCGGTAACCAGGCCGCTGCCGCCGCCCTGGCCGGCTCTCCGTCCGATCAGAGCGCGCCGTTGGCCCAGGTCGCCGGCCTCGTGGTCGCGGCTGCCGCCGCTGCACCGGCCCGTGCCGAAGTGCTCGGGTCGATCAACTCCGATCTTCTGCAGTACGGCCAGCTGCTGTCAGCCGGGGCCTTTGACCGAGCTGAGGAGCTGCGCAGTTCGTCGCTCCAGCCCGCGTTGGACGGGTTGGGCGCCCAATCCGCAGACGGCGGCCAGGCAGTGTGGTGGACCTCGCCCTACCTCTCGCTCGGCCTGGGACTGGTCGTGCTGATCGGCCTGGGTTGGCTGAGCTATCAGGTGGCGCAGCGCAGCCATCGGATCCTCAACACCGGGTTGGTGGCGGCCATCGTGGCCACTGTGGCCATCGCCGGCCTCGCCGCAGCCGGAACCCCGATCAGCGGCACCGCCGGGCTGGCCGACAACTCGGTGATCCAGGCGTCCAGCCAGCTCACCAAGGCACAGCTGGCGGCCGACTCGGCCTCCCGGGCGCTGCTCGACGCGGTGCGACTCAAGCATTGGGACAAGTCCACTCAAGAAGCCTTCGGAACCGCCGACAAGCTGGCCGCAACCGAGTTCACCGGCGAACCCGCCGACCGGTACAAGGACCTTCGCTCGGCGCAGGCACCGGTGGTGACCGCCCTCGCGGCGGGCAACTGGGCCAAGGCCGGCAGCCAGCTGACCAAGGCTGATGCCATCGCCAACGCGAAGGACGATCTGGCCAACAGCATCGCCGATCAGCGCGCGTCGCTCAACGCCTCGGCCGCCTCGGATTCGGCGAATGACTCGCTGCTGTTCCTGTTCGAGGTCGGCGCCGCCGTCTTGGCCATGGCCGGGGCTTTCCTCGGCGTCCGCGGCCTGCAGAACCGAATCGAGGAGTACCGGTGAGTCCTACCTCCCCCACCGCCCCCGGACAGCTCGGAGTGGCCGCCCGGCCCACCGAAATGCTGGAGTACCTGGGTCTGCTGGACGCCTGGCTGAGCGAACGGCGCGCCGAGCTGGACTCACTGGACGCCCAGATCCTGTCCACCGGACGCCAGCAGGAACTGACCGGTGACATGTCACTGGCCATGGCTCTGTGGCAGGCCGCCAAGACCCGGCAGAGCCTGATTCTGAACACGTGGGACTCCGGACGCGTCGGCCCCAAGGAACTCGACCAGCTCTCCGGCCTGATCTGGGGACGGCTGGACACCGCCACCTCCCCGGTGACCGCGCTGGCCTCGATGGCCGTCTCGCTGCCCGAGGCCGGACGGCTCTGCGACGCTCTGGTCGCCCAGCTGCGAACCCGGCTGAACACCGATCCGAATGCCGAGCAGCAGCAACTCCGGCTGCGCGAGCTGCGCGCCCAGGCCGAGCGGATCCGGGAACAGATCGGCCTGGAGCCCCCGGCCCTGGCCCAGCCCGCGCTGGCCAAGCTGGCCGGCCTGGTGGCCCGGGCCGATGACCTGATCGCCAAGCGCGAGCGCGGTGGCGACATCTCCGGCTCGCTCAGCGCACTGGAGATCGACGCCGCCAAGTTCGAGCGGGACCTGATCGTCGGGGCCGCCCAGCGTCGCGAAGCCCGCGAGCTGCTCGACCAGGCCCGTCAGAAACTGGCCGGGCTCAGCCAGAGCGAACAGGAACTCCGAGCTCAGGCCGCCCAGCTGGGCGGCCAGGTGTGGCCGGCTCCCCACGTCGAGTTGCCGAGCGTGGCCGCCCTCGGCCCGGTCCCCAACACCGGACGGGCCTTGCGCGGCTACCTGGCCGCTCTGGACGGGCTGGCCAACCAGCTGGCCGCCGCTCGCCAGCAACTCGGCCGGGTGGACACCGGGATCGGTGCCGTCCACGCCCAGTTCGCCTCACTGAACTCCCGCACCGAGGCGGCCGGCCTGGCTGCCGATCCGGGGCTGATGGAGCTGCGAGCCACCATCGACGCCCGACTGAGCGCCCGGCCGATCCCGGTCGCGGTGGTCCAGCAACTGCTCGGCGCCTACGGGGCCGAACTCGACTTCCGCAGTCAGGCCGCGCGATGAAGTGCCGTCAGCCGGGCTGCACCGGCACCATCGTCGATGGCTACTGCGACGTCTGTGGCATGCCCGGCCAGGCCATGCCGGTCGGCCAAGGTCAGGCCGGCGCGCGGCCGTCCGGGCGGGCCACCGGCCGCTGCACCCAACCCGGCTGCACCGGCTCGATCGTCGACGGCTACTGCGACGTCTGCGGCTCACCCAGCCAGGCCAGCGATCCGGCCAGCGCGCCCGCTGCGGTGCCCACCACCCGGACCTCGGCGCATCTGGGCTCCACTGCCCTGGGCTCGGCCCGGGTCACCTCCTTCGGTAGGCGCCCCACCCGACGGGCCGCCGGCCAGCCGACCAGCTCCGGCCAGATCGGCGCCGGGCTGACCCGCGTGCCGCCGGCTCCGGCCATCGATCCGGCCAAGGCCGTCCTGCCGCATCCTGAGGTTCCGCTGGACGCCCGGGTCTGCGCACGCTGCTCGGCCAAGGTGGGCCAAGGCGCCAAGGACGTGGCCAGCCGCTCCGAGGGCTTCTGCCCGAGCTGTGGAGCGCCCTACTCGTACGCCGTCAAGCTCTTCCCCGGCGATGTGGTGGCCGGGCAGTACGAGGTGATCGGTGCGCTGGCCCACGGCGGGATGGGCTGGATCTACCTGGCCCGCGACCGCAACGTCTCCGGACGCTGGGTGGTGCTGAAGGGCATGCTCAACACCGGCGACCCGGACGCCCTGGCCGCCACCATCGGCGAGCAGCGCTTCCTGGCCCGGGTGGAGCACCCGCTGATCGTCGAGATCTTCAACTTCGTCACCCACCAGGGCGCCGGCTACATCGTCATGGAGTACGTCGGCGGCCGGTCGCTGAAGCAGCTGCTCAAGCAGCGGATGGTGGCCAACGGCGACCAGGTCGATCCGCTCCCCGTGGAGTGGTCGTTGGCCTTCCTGATCGAAATCCTGCCCGCCTTCGGCTACCTGCACTCACTGAACCTTCTCTACTGCGACTTCAAGCCTGACAACGTGATTCAGGTCGGCGACTCGCTGAAGCTGATCGACCTGGGCGGCGTCCGACATGCCGGCGACGAGGACTCGGCCATCTACGGGACGGTCGGCTTCCAGGCGCCGGAGGTGGCCACCCTCGGCCCGTCCATCGCCTCCGACATCTACACGGTCGGACGCACCTTGATGGTGCTGTCGGCCGACGTCCCCGGCTACCGCAGCCAGTACGAAACCACCCTGCCGCCGGCCGAGGAGCTGCCCGCCTTCGCCGAGCACGACTCGCTGTACCGGCTGCTGCTCAAGTGCTGTGCGCCCGACCCCAACGACCGATTCACCTCGGCAGAGGAACTGCGCCAGCAGATGCTGGGGGTGCTCCGCGAGGTGGTCGCCAGCCGGACCTCCGCGGTGGCCACCACGTCGGCCCCATCGGCGCTGTTCGATCCGCCGACGGTCTCCAGCGAGCGGTCCGGACAACTCCCCCGGCTGCGCCTGGACCCTGCCGATCTGAACGCCGACTGGCTGCACCGGATCGCCGACGAGGCGCCCGCCCAGCGGCTGAAGGCGCTGAGCAGCCCGCCGTCGCAGTCCCCGGCCGTGGTCGTGGCCCGCGGCCAAGCCGCCCTGGAGACCGGAGACCTGCGCCTGCTGGACCGCTGCGTGCAGCGGCTGCTCGATGAGGACCCCTGGGAGTGGCGGGCGGTCTGGCTGGCCGGTCTCGGCGCGCTGGCGGCCAAGGACTACCGCAACGCGCAAAGCGCCTTCAATGCCGTCTACGGACAGCTGCCCGGAGAACTGGCACCGAAGCTGGCCCTGGCCCTTGCCTGCGAGCTGGGCGGTGAGTTCGATCTGGCCGAGAGCCTCTACCAGACCTGCGCGGCCACCGATCAGGCCTACCTGACTCCGGCCGCATTCGGATTGTCCCGGCTGCGTTCCAACCGTGGCGATCTGGCCGGTTCCTTGCAGGCGTTGTCCCTGGTCCCGAGCACCTCGCGCGGCTACCCGGAGTCGCTGCGGCTGCGCGCCGGACGCATGGTCAGCCTGGCCGCCGATCCGGACGGGATCAACCAAGCGCTGGTGGCCGTCGAGCGGGCACCACTGGAACTCGTCGAGAACCGTGGCTACCGCGCCACCCTGCTCGAGCGAGCCGCCCGGCTGGCCGATCAGCGCGGTCCGCTGACCATTTCCGGCAAGAAGGTCGAGGCGGCCGAACTACGCGCCAAGCTCGCCGACACCTACCGGGAACTGGCCCGGCTCACCGACGACCCGGGGATCCGGGCCGGCTGGGTGGACCTGGCCAACTCGCTACGACCCTGGAGCCTGCTGTGACCACCGCCGATTGGCCGCTGTTGCCGACCTGCCCGACGTGTGGGGCGCCGGTCAGTGCGTCCGCCTCGTTCTGTGAAGCCTGCGGCGGAGAGCTGACTCCGACCGAGCCGGCGCCGGCCGCGAGCCTGCCCGCCGAGCCGTTCTCGGGCCAGACCCAGCGGCTGGGCAGCCGAGCCAGCCAGGCCACCGAATGCATCTCCTGCGGCGGCCCGGTCGGCGCCGACGGCTACTGCCAGCTGTGTGGCACCAAGGCGCCCAGCGCCCGCGATCACTACCGCCAATCCCCTGCCGACTGGGTGGCCGGCGTCTGCGACCGCGGCCAGACCCATCCGCGCAACGAAGACGCCATGGCGCTATGGGCGCAGGCCGACCATGCGGTGCTGGTGGTCTGCGACGGGGTGTCCACCAGCACTGACTCCGATGTCGCTGCCCAGGCCGGCGCCGAGGCGGCCCGCGATCTGCTGGTCGAGCGGCTCGGCTCCATCGAGACCGGCTCCGCCGACGCCGTACAGGCGGCCCTGACCGAGGCTGCCGCGGCCGCCAATGCCGCCGTGGTGGCCAACACCGCCGAGGACTCCACCAATGCCGCCTCGGCCACATTCGCGGCCGCCGTCGTGGCCGGCGGGAGCGTCCACTACGCCAACCTGGGCGACTCCCGGGTGTACCTGCTCAGCGAGAGCGAGCGTCGCCTGCTCAGCGTGGACGATTCGCTGGCCCAGGCCTTCATCGAGGGTGGCATGCCGCGCGAGGAGGCCGAGGCCATGCCCCGAGCCCACGCGATCACCAAGTGGTTGGGCCGCGACGCCACCGACATCGTGCCGCGGGTCGGCTCGCTGGCCATCGATCAGCCCGGCTGGCTGGTGGTCTGCTCCGACGGCCTGTGGAACTACGCCTCCAACCCCGACAAGCTCACCGAACAGCTCACCGCCACCGGCGCGGACGACCCGGCCACGGTCGCGGCGAAGCTCGTCGAATGGGCCAACGGGCAGGGCGGACGAGACAACATCACCGTCGCACTGGCCCGGCTTCACGCGCCGGGCGACCAACCCCCGCCGTCGCATAGTCTGGACTCGGCTGATGCCGCAGCCAGCACCACAGAACAGGAGCATGCCGAGCATGGCTGAGTTCACCTCTGCCGTCTTCCAGAACGAGTTCCTGCCCGACGGGGGCACGGACGTCAACGCGATCGTCACCATCCGCTGCACCGGCGCCGGCGAAGCCGGACGCACCGGACGCGGCGACGCCGGCGAGATCGTCGTGGTGGACACCTCCGGTTCGATGGGCGTCACCAACATGCAGGCCGCCAAGCAGGCCGCCATGGTCGCGCTGGACAACATCCTCGACGGCACCTACTTCGCCGTGGTGGCCGGCAACCACAAGGCGTACCTGGCCTACCCGATCGTCCAGACCGGCGCCGGGATGGTGCGAATGGATGCCAACACCCGGGCCGAGGCCAAGCGGGCCATCAGCTTCTTCCGGGCTGAGGGTGGCACTGCCATGGGCACCTGGCTGAACCTGTGCCGAGCGCTGTTCGACTCGATCGGCAACCTGGGCAACAAGCACGTGATCCTGCTCACCGACGGTGAGAACCACAACGAGACCCCGACTCAGCTGGATCAGGCAATTCGCGCCTCGGTCGGCCAGTTCCAAGTAGATGCCCGCGGCATCGGCGTCGACTGGAAGGTCGCCGAGATCCGCAAGATCGCCCAGGCCCTGCTGGGCAGCGTCGACATCATCGGCGACCCGAGCCGGCTGAGCGCCGAGTTCGCCTCGCTGATGCGCAACTCGATGGCCCGGGGTGTGGCCAACGCCGATCTGCGGGTCTGGATCCCGCAGGGTGCCCAGGTCATGTTCATCCGTCAGGTCTCGCCGTCGGTGGAGGATCTGACCCACCGCGGCGTCCCGGTCAACCAGCTCACCATGAGCTACCCGACCGGCGCCTGGGCCGACGAGGAGCGCGACTACCACATCGCCGTCCGGCTGGCCGCCAAGACGGTCGGCCAGGAGCAGCTGGCTGCCCGGGTTCAGCTGGCGGTCGGTGCCGAGTTGCTCACTCAGGGCCTGGTCAAGGCCAAGTGGTCGGCCGACACCAACCTCACCGCCCAGATCAACCCGGAGGTCGCCCACTACACCGGGCAGGCCGAGCTGGCCCAGGTGATCCAGGAGGGCCTGGCCGCCAAGGCCGCCGGGGACGAGGCCACGGCCACCACCAAGCTGGGCCGGGCCGTCCAGCTGGCCACCGAGACCGGAAATGCCGAGGCAACGGCGAAACTGCGCAAGGTGGTAGACATCTCCGACGCCAGGACGGGTACCGTTCGGTTGAGGAAGGCAGTCGACAAGGCCGACGAGATGGCCCTGGACACCGCCTCCACGAAGACGACGCGAATCAGAGGCTGAGATGGCAACTTGTCCTGCAGGGCATCCGAGCAACCAGGCCGACTTCTGCGATGTCTGCGGACTTCCGATCGGCGGTGAGCCGGTCGCGGTCGCGACCGATGCCGCCGACCAGCCGGCCGAGACGCTGAGCTGCCCGAACTGCTCCACTGCGAATGTGGCCGATGCACTGTTCTGCGAGAACTGCGGCTACGACTTCACCACCGGCACGCTGCCGGCCAGCCCGGACGCCGAGGTGGTGACCCCGCCGGCACCGGCCGAGGCCGAGACCGATCAAGCTGCTGCCCCGTCCCCGAGCGAGGCCGACGCCGCCGCCCCGTCCCCGAGCGAGGCGGAGCCCACGCCCGCGGCGCCGGTCGCGGAGGCGTCCACCCCGGTGAGCGCCACGCCGTCGCCGACCACGGCCCCGACGGTCCTGAAGCGTCCGCCGGTGGAGTGGATCGCCGAGCTATGGATCGACCCGGACTGGTATGCCGCCCAGGGCTCCACTGACCCGCTGCCGTCGCCCGGCCTGCCGGACATCGTCCCGCTGATCAAGCCCAGTTCGCTGATCGGACGGGTCTCGCACAGCCGGGGCATCTTCCCGGACGTCGACTGCGAACTCGACACCGGCTGCAGCCGTCGGCACGCCATGCTGACCACCGACGGCACCCGCTGGTGGGTGGAGGATCTGAACTCGGCCAACGGCACTTTCGTGGGTGCGGCGGCCGGTCCGCTGCCGGCCATGCCGATCCCCCAGGGGCGGGTGGAACTGGCCGCTGGCCAGCGGATCTACCTGGGCGCCTGGACCCGGATCGTGATTCGCAAGGCCACCCCGGACGAGCAGGAAGCCTTCGCCGGCTGAGTCGTCCCGGCAACCCGGAATAGCCGATCGTCGGCAGCGGTTCTCCTTGGTGACTACCAAGGAGCTGTAGATGACGACGTTGAAGGATTTCCAGGCCACCCTGATCACCGGGGTGGACAAGGATCTGGCCGATTACCAGGGTCAGGTGGTGCTTGTGGTGAACACCGCCTCCAAGTGCGGCTTCGCACCCCAGTTCGACGGCCTGGAGAAGCTCTATGAGGAGTACCAGGATCAGGGCCTGGTCGTCCTGGGCTTCCCGAGCGATCAGTTCGCCAAGCAGGAGTTCGAGGACGACGCCGAGACCGCCGAGTTCTGCAAGCTGAACTTCGGGGTCACCTTCCCGATGTTCTCCAAGGTCGACGTCAACGGCGCCCAGGCTCACCCGCTGTTCGCCTGGCTGCGCAGCGAAACCGGTGGCTTCCTGGGCGATGCGATCAAGTGGAACTTCACCAAGTTCCTGATCAACCGGGACGGCGAAGTCGTCCACCGCTACGCCCCGACCGTCGAGCCGGCCGCCATCGAAGGCGATCTCAGGGCGCTGCTCTGATCCGGTTGCGCTGAGGGCGTAAGCGGCTCGGAAGGCGCCAACCCCGGTGGTAGCTTGGCGACGGCATCCAGCAAGGAGGAACGGTGGAGATCAAGATCGGCATTCGACAGGTGGCCCGCGAGCTGACCGTGGAGACCGACGCGTCGGCGGCTGACGTCGAGGCCGACCTCAAGGCAGCCCTCACCGAGGGGACGGTGCTCGCCCTCTCCGATGAGAAGGGACGCCGCATCCTGGTGCCTGCCGCCCAGATCGCCTACCTCGATCTCGGCCAGGAGAAGGCCCGTCCGGTCGGCTTCGGCTCGCTATAAGCCGGAACCGCTAGACTGTGCGTGCCGCACCCTAAAGTGCGTGCCTGCCTAGAGCGGCCCGAGCGCGCCGCCGGCGGTCCGCAAACCTGCGCCCACCATGGCCGCAGTGACAGATAAGGCACGACCCTGACCGACATCACCGAAACCGACCTGCCTGCCCCGGCAGCCCTGCCCAGCTTCGCTGAGCTGGGCGTGATCCCCGAGATCGTCGAGGCGCTGGGCACGCTGGGCATCGAAACCCCGTTCCCGATCCAGGCGCTGGCGATCCCGATTGCCATCACCGGCACCGACATGATCGGCCAGGCCCGCACGGGCACCGGCAAGACCTTCGCCTTCGGGATCAGCCTGCTGCAGCGGATCACCGTCCCCACCGACCCCGGCTATGACGAGCTGGCCGTCCCCGGCGCCCCGCAGGCGCTGGTGATGTGCCCGACCCGCGAGCTGGCCCTTCAGGTGACCCGCGACCTCGAGGTGGCCGCGACCGTCCGCAAGGCCCGAGTGCTCACCGTCTACGGCGGTGTCGGCTACGACACGCAGCTGGACGCGCTCGCCGAAGGTGTGGACGTGGTGGTCGGCACCCCCGGACGCCTGCTCGACCTGGCCAACAAGCGCAGCCTGAACCTGTCCCAGGTGAAGGTGCTGGTGCTGGACGAGGCTGACGAGATGCTCGACCTTGGCTTCCTGCCCGATGTTGAGCGGCTGATCAGCAAGACCCCGAAGACCCGGCAGACCCTGCTGTTCTCCGCGACCATGCCGGCCGCCATCGTGGCCCTGGCTCGGATGCACCTGAACCAGCCGGTGAACGTCCGCGCCGAGACCCACGATGCGCAGCTGACCGTCCCGGACACCACCCAGTTCATCTACCAGGCCCATGACCTGGACAAGCCGGAGATCGTCGGCCGGATCCTTCAGTCCCCGCACTGCACCCGCACCATGATCTTCACCCGCACCAAGCGGGCCGCGCAGCGCCTGTCCGATGAACTGATGGATCGCGGCTTCCACGCCACTTCGATCCACGGCGACCTCAACCAGGTGGCCCGCGAGAAGGCGCTGAAGAAGTTCCGTGAGGGCAAGGTCTCGGTGCTGGTCGCCACCGACGTGGCCGCCCGCGGCATCGACATCACCGACGTCAGCCACGTGATCAACTACGAATGCCCCGACTCGGAGATGACCTACGTCCACCGGATCGGACGCACCGGCCGGGCCGGCGCCAAGGGCATCGCGGTCACCCTGGTCGACTGGGCTGACGTGACTCGCTGGAAGATGATCAATCGCATTCTCGAGCTGGACTTCACCGAGCCGCCGGAGACCTACTCGACCTCTGCGCACCTGTTCGCCGACTTGGATATCCCAGCCGGCACTCGCGGCCGGCTGGCTGAGCCGATCGAGCGCGAGCACCGCGAGCTTCGTCCGAGCAAGGACGCCCACAAGCACCACAAGGACAAGGACCGGGACAAGGGCACCGAGGTGGCCCGCGCCGAGCGTCCGCCCCGGGATCGCTCCCGGCGGCGGCTGCGCAACGGTGAGCCCGTGGACGGCACCGCGACCACTACCGTCGAGGCCACCGCGACCGCGTCCGAAGGAAGCCCGGCCGAAGGCTCCGATCGTCCGCGTCGTCGGCGTCGGCGCGGCCGTTCCGGCGGCGGCGCTGCTGCTCCGGTCAGCGAGAGCTGACCCACCAGGAGTCACGGAGTTCGACGGTTCGGCCGGCACCTCCGCGCAGGCATCCCGCAATCAGTGTGGCCTCGGCCAGCCCGAGCACGCTGAAGACGATGCTGAATGCGCCAATCTGGGGTCCGGCCACCGGATCGGCGCCAAGCCCTGCGTGCAGCGCGAACGGGATCACCGCCAGCATCGCGACCGACAGCATGCCCAAGAGCACCAGCAGCGGCACCGAGATCAGCTGTGCGCTGGATCGGCCTCGCCAGCACTGCCATGCTGCGGCCAGAGCCCACGGGATCAGCCAGACCAGATCTAGCACCCAGGTGGGGTTCGGAAGCCCGGACAGGTGAAGGTTGGCCGGCCGGGCCAGACCGAGCACGCCGGGGACGATCTCGCTGAGCCACAGCCCGGCGATGCCGACCCCGCCCACCGCAAGGAAGACCGCCGTGGGCCGGCTCGGGAACCGAGGCAAGACTGACTCGTCGGTCAGTTCGACCCGGATCAGGCCGTCCAGCAGCCCGAAGCCGGCGAGGCCGACGACCGCGAGGTACACCAGGAAGACCGGGGTGAAGACGGCTCCGATGGCCAGGTGCAACGCGCAGTAGGCCAGCCAACCCAGCATTCCCAGCTGCACCAAGTGCCCCCGCCAGGAGCCGGCGGCCGATCGTCGGGAGCTGAGGATCAGGATGACCGCTGCGACCAGGTTTACGGCATCCTGCGCCCGCCAGGTCTGGCGTTGCAGCTCGGTGACCCCGGGGTAGGCGTCCGGGGCAACAAGCCCGTACCCGGCCGCTGTCGCCACCAGCAGAGGCAGGAGGACGCCGAGAGCCAGGAACCTGCGTCTGGTGGCCGACATATCGTCCGCCGTCAGGCCGCGAACTGCGAGCGGCGCAGCCTGGCCCGCCACCACAAGGCCAGTCCGATCTCCACCACACCGAAGCCGGCGATCACGGGCTGCAGGAAGAAGTAGATCTGCAGCACGGCGAGTTGCAGGATGATCCAGATCAGCAGGTTGGCACCGGCCAGTAGGCCGGCCAACACGCCCAGTCCGGGTCGCCGCGGCAGGAAGAGTTGAGGCACCGCGGCCAGCAGCTGCGGCACCGCGACCAGACCGATCAGGATCCAGCCCGGGCCGACCCAGGTATCGAACGGCGTCCGAGCCAACCAGGCGGTGGGCAGCTTCCAGGTGTCGGTGATCAGCCCGACTCCCCCGCTGATCGCTTGGTAGGCCACGAAGACTTCGATCACGGCCAAGGCCCAGGTCTGCCATCGACGCCCGGAGGCCGCAACTGGTACCGACACTGGGGTCAACCTCTCTCGATCGGCATCGTCGCCAGGCCTGAGCCTAATGATTGCGGGCATCGCTCACGCCGAATGAGCAACTTCTGGCTGAGTCGAGGGCGCATCGGGCTCGTCGATGGGCGTGAAGTCCCACATGGCCCGGTGCCGCAGCGCGATCACCGCCGGAACCGCCAGGCAGATGGCCGCTCCGCAGAACAACCAGGTCACCGAGAAGTGCAGCACCCAACCGGCCAGCATCTGGGAGATCGGGCCCAGCCCGTACATCGACAGCATCAGCACCGACATCACCCGGCCCAGGAAGGGCTTGGGCGTCATCTGCTGCAGCAAGGTGATCACGTTGATCGACAAGAAGCCGTTCCCGATCCCGCCGATCACCATCAGCGCCACGGCCACCCAGGTGTTGTCCACGAAGCCGATGGCGGCATAGATGACCCCGAGGAACGGAAAGATGGCGAAGCCGATCCAGCCCAGTTGCCGGGAGCTCGGACGCCAGGAGCCGGCCCCGGCCATCCCGATCAGGTTGCCGGCCGCATAGCCGGACAGCACCGCCCCGAAGGCCGCAGCACCTTCAGTCAGCCGCTCGGCGGCCAGCACCGGCAGGCCGACGAACACCGGCCCGGTGAGCATCAGGTTGGCCAGCGCGATCACGATCACCAGGGTGCGGATCGTGGTGTCCCGCCAGACGAAGCTGAGGCCGTCGGCGATGTCACGCAGTGGATGCCGGTCCGAGCCGAAACCGGCGACCGGACGCATCAGGCCCAGGGTGATCACTCCGAACGCGAAGCTGGCCGCGTCCACTGCGAAAGCGAAGGCGATCCCGGTCATCCCGGCCGGCGTCCCGGCCACATCGTGGGCAAGCAGCGCGATGATCGAGCCGGCCAGCGCCGGGCCGACGAACTGCGCGGCCTGGTCGGCGATCATCATCAGCGAGTTACCGCCGGCCAGCTGCCGCTCCCCCACGACGCGCGGCAAGGTGGCCTCTGCGGCCGGCAGGAAGAAGCCCGAGATCAGCCCGAAGCCGAGGGCCAGGGCGTAGATCATCCACAGCTGGACCGTGCCGGTGGCCACCGCGATCGCGATCCCGGCGGCGATGCCGAACCGGAGGACGTCCGAGCCGATCATCAACAGCCGTGGTGAGACCCGGTCGGCGATGGCGCCGCCGAACAGCATCACTAGTGCCCGTGGAATGCCGGCCAGAGCCATCACCAGGCCGAGCTGGAGCGGGTCTCCGGTCAAGGCCAGGACCAGCCACGGCAGGGCAATCAGATGGAACTGGTCGCCGAGGTGACTGACCGCTTGGCCCATCCAGAGCAGTCGAAATTCCCGATTCTTCAGTGTTGTGAGCATGGTTCTCCCCCGAAATGGCGAAATGTGAAAGTCAGGCGGTGAGCGTCCCGGCCCGCTGAGAAGCCAGCAGTCCGGTGATCAGCGCACGCAGGGTGGCCGCGAACTCGGCCTCCGAGCCGAGGTAGTCTCCTTCGGCGAATAGGCGGTGCAGGTGCGGGAAGGTCTCGGCCGACAGGTCGGGGAGCCCTCCATCATCAGCGCCTTCAGCGGCGCGCTCGTCGTGGAGGGCGTGAATGGTGGTCAGGCCGATCACGCTCTGCCCAATGGCATCCAGGGCCAACAGCGCTTCGATGGCCGAAAAGCCGGCCTCGAACAAGATGCCGACCATGATCTCGACCCCGGCCAGCTGAGCTGGGGTACGCATGGAGCGTCCAGCCACCAGCGGCAAGGCACGCGGGTGGACCAAGAGGATGCGCCGTAGCTCGGTCGCGGCCGCCATCAGCCGATCCTCGATGCTGGCGGACGGGTCGTCGGCGCTGAGATCCAGGTCCGACATGATCTTGTCGACGATCAGGCTGTGCAGGGCGTCCTTGCTGGGCAGGTGGTAGTACAGCGTGCTGGCGTCGACCCCGAGCCGGGTGCCCAGGGTGCGCATGCTGTGACCGTCCAGGCCGGTCTCGTCGATCAGCTCGAGGGCGGCGGTGACGATCTGCTCGCTGGTCAGCGTCTGCCGTCCGGCCTTGCGTGGGCTCATCAGAGCACTCCTTCCAACAGTGTTGGATACTAATCCAACACTGTTGGGTAATGCAACCTCAACCGCCGCTTCACTACCCGTCGGCCCACTTCGCTACCGCTCTGCGGGTAGCGAAGTACACGAACCGGTAGCGAAGCGCGTCGAGCGGTAGCGAGGTACCGGGGAGCCCGGTCCCAGCGGCCAGAGGATCGGCGGACGCCGCACTACCCGTCCCTACGCCGCGCTACCGGTCCCTCGATGGCGCTACCCGTGCAACGGTAGCTTCGCGACGAAGCGGTAGCACGGCCAGCCGAACCGGTAGCACCGCGCTCGAGACCGGCCGAGCCACCCGAATGGGACGGACGAACCAGCGCGTCAGTAGACCATGTTCATGGCCTGGCGCACCTCGTCGAGGGTGGCGTTTCCGACCTCGTTGGCGTGCGCATTGCCGGTCCGGAGCACGTCCATCAGGTAGCCGGGATCGGCGGCCAGCTCGACCCGGCGCGCCCGGATCGGAGCGAAGAACTCGTTCACCGCATCGGTGACGACCTTCTTCAGGGTGCCGCCACCGCCGTCGCCGATCTCCTCAGCGATGGCCACCGGATCACCTCCGGTGCACAGCGAGGCCAGCATCAGCAGGTTGGAGACCTCGGGACGGTTGGTCGGATCGTAGGTGATGTGTCGATCGGAGTCGGTGACTGCCTTCTTGATCAGCTTGGCCGTGGTGTCGGCGTCCATCCCGATCTCGATCACATTGCCCTTGGACTTGCTCATCTTGGTGCCGTCCAGGCCGAGCACCGTGGACGCCTTGGAGAGCAGCGCCTCGGCCTGCGGGAACACCGGACGGGTCAGATCCACGCGTCCATAACGCTCGTCAAAGCGGCGGGCCACCACCCGGGTCTGCTCGAGGTGCGGCAGCTGGTCCTTGCCGACCGGCACCAGGTTGGCCTTGCAGAACAGGATGTCGGCGGCCTGGTGCACCGGGTAGGTGAGCAGCAGGCCGGACATCGGACGATCGCCGGTGGCCTCCAACTCGGCCTTCACCGTGGGGTTACGGCGCAGTTCGGCGTCGGTGACCACCGAGAGGAACGGCAGCAGCAGCTGGTTGAGCGCCGGCACGGCCGAGTGGGCGTAGATGGTCGTGCGCGCCGGGTCCAGGCCGATGGCCAGGTAGTCGGCCATCATGCTCAGCACCCGGTCGTGGATCGGGCCGGTGCCATCGCGGTCGGTGATCACCTGGTAGTCGGCGATCAGGATGAAAGTCTCAACCCCGGCGTTCTGGATGCGCACCCGGTTGGCCAGCGACCCGAAGTAGTGGCCGATGTGCAGGTTCCCGGTGGGACGGTCGCCGGTCATCACCCGGAAGCCGGACGGATCCTTGGCGATCTGCTCCTCGATCTCGATGCTGCGCGCCTCGGTGCGTCGCAACGACGCGTCCGAGGTCGACTGGGCGAGATCCTCGCCGGAATCGTCGCTCGCCATCGTGGCCGGGTGATCGGACATTGACTCTCCTAGGTTGACGCAGCCCGGTTCAGGCATGCGAAACGGCCGCCTGTTTCCGACGGCCGTGGGCATGGATCAAGCGGTTCGGGCCGTCGTTACGGCCGCCACCAGCAGATCCTCGTTTGCATGGCGTCAATCTATCACCGCACGCTCCGCGCCCGCCGTGCAGCGCCGCTAGGCCACCCCGCCGCGCTCGTCGATCCGGCGCTGGATTTCGGCCAGCACCCCCGGGGCGGTCAGGTTGCAGCCGAGCTCGTGATCCATCTTGCCCAGGCCGTGATAGTCCGACGAGCCGGTGGCCAGCAGCCCCAGCGATCCGGCCAATGCCCGCAACTCGGTTCGGGTGTCATCGTCATGGTCCTGATGGTCGACCTCCAGCCCGTCCAACAGCCCGGAGCCGGCCAGCTCGGCCAGCACCGCGGCATCGAGCAGTTCGCGGCTCTGCCGTCCCCAGGGATGGGCGATCACCGCCGCTCCCCCGGCTTCCCGGATGAGCTGCAGTGCGCGCCGCAGCGGCACCCCGTAGCGCGGCACGAAGATCGGACGATCGTCGGCCAGCCAGCCGTCGAAGGCCTCCCGACGATCAGCCACGTAGCCCAGTTCGACCATGGCGTCGGCCAGATGCGGACGCCCGACCGACGGGCTCTCCCCTACATGCCGGGCCAGCACCTCGGCCGGCACCGGCATGCCGACCGCGGCCAGCCGTTCCAGCATCTGCGGGATCCGGCCGGTGCGCCCGGCCCGGACCAGCTCCAGTTCGGCCAGCAGCCCCGGATGATCCGGACGCGGCCCGTAGCCGAGCAGGTGGACGCTCTGGCCGTCCAACTCGGCGGAGATCTCGACTCCGCGGAGCAGCTCCACCCCGGTCGTGGTCGCTGCCTGAGCGGCCTCGTCCAGCCCGTCGAAGGTGTCGTGGTCGCACAGCGCGATCGCCGACAGTCCGGCCGCGGCGGCGTTCACCAGCAACTCGGTGGGCGAATCGGTGCCGTCGGACACCGAACTGTGCGTGTGCAGATCGATCATCACCGGACCATCCTGACAGCCAGGCCCGCTCAGCGGCATTCAGCCAGCAGTGAGCGCACCTGGCCGAGGCCGACGTTCATCTTGGCCACATCGGGAGTGCCCTCGGCAACCTGGCGGATCATGGCGATCCGGGCGGACGCCTGCGGCGTCTCGCTCAGCCAGGCCGACAGCGCCTGCTCAGCCGCTGTTCCCGGCGTGACCCGGGAGGCCAGTTGCTCGGTGAGGTCGGCGTGCGCGGCCAGCAGCTCGTCGCGGAGCGCAGCCCGGGCCATGGCGTCCCAACGGACCTGCCGGGGCAGTTCGTCCACTCCACCGAACAGCAGATCCAGACCGAGCGCACCGGAAATCGCGTAGTGCAGCTCGGCGATCTCCAGCGGATCACGGCCCAGCCGATGCCCGACCTGGACGATGCTGAGCAGCGTATGCGCTTGTCCGGCCGCACCCAGTGGCCGAGCCAGCTCCTCGGGGACGCCGGCGGCCAGCCAGGCCGACGCCTTGCGGGCGGCCGCCTCCTGGTCGGCACCGGTCAGCAACTCGGGCAGCCTGGGTCGCAGCGCGGCCACCGCCGGGCCGTACTCCTCGATGGCCGAGACGATGTCGAGTGAGCCACGGCTGCGGTGCAGCAGCCACCGGGTGGCCCGCTCGACCATCCGCAGCAGCACCACCCGCAGCTCGGTGCCCAGCTCGGCGGTCAGCCCGTTCAGCCGACGGAGCCGGACCTCGTCCAGCCCCACGTTGAAGATCGCCCGCGAGGCCAGCTGAGCCCGGATGATGTCGGCCACCTCGGCCCCGGTCTCGGTGGACAGCCGGTGATAGGCCGTGATGCCTTGGGAGTTCACGAAGCGGTTCACCGCCACCGTGGTGATGATCTGCCGAGCCAGCCGATGCGAGGGCATCACCGCGGCGTAGCGCTGCCGCAACGGCTCCGGGAAGTACTGGACCAGCCGGTCGGCCAAGTAGGGATCATCGGGCAGATCGGAGGCCAGCACCCAGCGTTTGAGCGCGATCTTGGTGTAGGACAGCAGCACGGCCAGCTCCGGACGGGTCAGCCCACTGCCGGCGGCGATCCGGGCGGCCATCTCGGCCGAGCCGGGCAGCCCCTCGAGGTGCCGATCCAGCAGCCCGTCGGCCTCCAGGACCCGCATCCACTCCTCGTGCTGGCCGGCCAGCCGGAACCGGCGATACATGGCATTGGCCAGGGCCAGGTTCTGGTCGAAGTTGTGCGACAGCACCAGGGCAGCCACTTCGTCGGTCATCGAGGCGAGCAGTTCCTGCCGCTCCGGCCCACTCAGCGGGGACGGCGCGCTGGACAGCAGGATCTTGATGTTGACCTCGTGATCGGAGGTGTCGACCCCGGCCGAGTTGTCGATGAAGTCGGTGTTGATCCGACCGCCGGCCTGGGCGTACTCGATCCGTCCAGCCTGGGTGAAGCCGAGGTTTCCGCCTTCGGCCACGCACCGGGCGCGCAGCTCACGTCCGTCCACCCGGAGCGCGTCGTTGGCCTTGTCACCGACCTGCGCGGAGGTCTCGGTGGACGCCTTCACGAAGGTGCCCACCCCACCGTTGAAGAGCAGGTCGACCGGCGCTCGCAAGATTGAGGCGACCAACTCGTTGGGAGTGAGCTGGACGACCTGCTCGTCCAGGCCGAGCACCCGGCGGATCTCCGGGCCGATCGGCACCGACTTGGCGTCACGGCGGAAGACCCCACCACCGGCCGAGATGCCCTGGTGGTCGGCCCAGGTCGAGCCGGGCAGCGCGAACAGCCGCCGGCGCTCGGCGAAGGAGGCCGCCGGATCGGGGTCCGGGTCGATGAAGATGTGGACGTGGTTGAACGCGGCGACCAGCCTCAGCCGATCCGAGGCCAGCATCCCGTTGCCGAAGACGTCCCCGGCCATGTCACCGATCCCCACGCAGGTGAACTCGTCGCGGGCCGGATCCAGACCCATCTCGGCGAAGTGTCGCTTCACCGACTCCCAGGCGCCGCGGGCGGTGATCCCCATCACCTTGTGGTCGTAGCCGGCCGAGCCGCCGGAGGCGAAGGCGTCCCCCAGCCAGAAGCCGCGCTCGGCCGAGATCTCGTTGGCGTAGTCGGAGAAGGTGGCCGTGCCCTTGTCGGCGGCCACCACCAGGTAGGGATCCTCGCCGTCGTAGCAGAGCACCCCGGGCGGAGCGATCACCTGCTGGTCGACGATGTTGTCGGTCACGCTGAGCAGCGCCGCCACGAACAGTCGGTAGCAAGCCACCCCCTCGGCCAGCCAGGCCGCCCGATCCCGTGGATCCGGCAGCCGCTGCGGGACGAAGCCGCCCTTGGCGCCGACCGGGACGATCACAGTGTTCTTCACCAACTGGGCCTTGACCAGGCCGAGCACCTCGGTTCGGAAGTCCTCGGGACGATCGGACCAGCGCAACCCACCCCGGGCCACCGGCCCGAACCGCAGATGGACGCCGTGTACCCGCGGTGAGTAGACGAAGACCTCATACTCCGGACGCGGGGCCGGCAGCAGCTCCAGTTCGGCCGGCAGCAGCTTCAGGGCGATGGTCGGTGAGTCGGTGAACGCATTGGTCCGGACGCTGGCATGGATCACTGCAGCGAAGGCGCGCAGAATCCGGTCGTGGTCGAGGCTGGCCACTGCGTCCAGCTGACCGGTCAGCTGGGCCTCCAGGCCGGCCAGGGTCTCGGCCCGGGAGCCGTCCGCTCCGCTCCAGTTCGGGTCGAACTTGGTGGCGAAGATCTCGGCCAGGCCGGCGGCCAGGGACGGGTTCGCGACCAAGGCTGCGGCCAGGTAGGGCTGGCTGAACGAGAGTCCGGCCTGCTGCAGGTAGCGGGAGACCGCGCGCAGCCAGGACACCTGCCGCCAACTCAGCCCAGCCAGGATCACCAGCTGGTTCAGCTGATCGGCCTCACACAGATCGGTCCAGGACGCCACGAAGGCCTCGGCGAACCGGGCCCGGGTGTCGGCGGTCCACTCCCCGGCCAGCCGCAGGCCGAAGGCGTAGACCCGGACCGGGGTGCCCCGCAGATCCCACTCGTAGGGCCGCTCGTCCACGACGTCCGACCCAAGCGCGGTCAGATGCGGCATCACCTTGATCAGCGGCAGCTCCTCCAGGCTGAGCACGGTCAGCCGTAGGTCGGCCGGATCGTCGGCGTCGGCCGGGTCGGCGATGGTGACCCGCAGGCTGTCGGTCTCGGTGAGCTGGTTGGCCAACTCCAGATGGGCCAGCGCCACCGCCGGCGGGTGATCGGCCTCGTAGACCTCACCGAACTCGACGCCGCGCTGCTCGCTCGGCAGGGACGCCGCCAGCCGGCTGAACTCGTCGTCCCAGCTGGTGGTGACCCGGGAGACCAACCCCTCGATCCGGGCCGCGTCCAGGGTGGCGGACGCCTGGGCGCCGAGCCGCACCACGAAGAAGAGCCTGGTCAGCACCGACTCGCTGACCAAAGTGGCGTACTCCAGCTCCACCCCGCCCAGCTCGGCCAGCAGGATCTCCTGGATCCGCAGCCGGGTCTCGGTGTTGAACCGGTCGCGGGGCAGGAAGACCAGAGCGGTGACGAAGCCGCCGTGACGGCTGCGGCGCAGGAAGACCCGAGTCCGGCGCCGCCCGCGCAGGGCGGCCACCGCGGCGATGGTCTGGGACAGTTCGTCCACTCCGGCTTCGAAGAGCTCGTCGCGCGGGTAGTCGGCGATCACCTGGCGAGTGGCGTTCCAGCCGTACGAGTTCGGCTCGAAGCCGCAGCCGGCCAGCAGTCGGCGGCTCTTCGCGGCCAGCACCGGGATGCTGGCCACCGACTCGGTGTAGGCCGCGGCCCCGAGCAGGCCCAGGAAGCGATGCTCCCCGTGCAGCGTTCCGTCGGCGGCGAACTGGCGCACCACCAGTTGGGTCAGGTAGGCCGGGCGATAGACCGGCGAGCGACGCTGATCCCGGAACAGCACCAGGACGTCCTGCTCCCCCGCCTCCGGAGCGGCCACCGGGTCCAACCCCACCTCGCCGCGCAACAGCCCCAGCCCGCTGCCGGCCACCGGGCTCAGCGTCGATCCGGACGAGGCGAACGCGGCATAGCCCAGGAAGACGAAGTGCTCTCCGGCCAGCCAGTCCAGCAACTCCACGGCCTCGCCGGCGTCCGGACGCTGCTGGCCGGCCTTCAGCTCGGTGATGGCATCCCGGCAGCGAGTCAGCATCGGCTGCCAGTCGTCCACCACCACGGCGACCGTGGCCAGCGCCCGCTCCAGCCCGGCGGTCAGCTGCGGCCCGAGTTCAGCGGCACTGCTGCCCAGCGGCGGGTACACCTCCAAGGCGATCCAGGACTCGACCTGGCCGGTGCCCACCTCGATCAGCTCACCCTCGGCGGTGCGCCGAACTTGGGGTTGCGGGTGATACAGCTGGCGCAGGCTCCAGTCCTGGCTGGTCAGCTCGAGGACCGCGGTGTCCACCAGGAACGGGCGGTCGTCGGTGACGATCAGCACCACGCTGGAGCCGTGCGCATCCCAGGTGTCCGGGGTGAACACCTCCACCAGGTGCTGGCCGGGTCGGCGGTGCCGGCCGGCGGCCAGTTGGGCCTGGGCGAGCGCGGCCAGTTCGACCGGGTCGATCTCGGGGAGGTCCGGCTCGGGTACCGGGGCCAGGTAGGCCGCCAGCAACCCCCGCAGCTGAGGGGACGCCTCGGCGCCCGCGGCCGACAACAACTGGTCTCGCAACCCGGCAGTCGAACCAGGATCCACAGTGGGCACACCTGCTCCTTCGCAGCGACTTGGCTTGTTTCAGCCTATCCAGGCAACAATGAACCTCATGCTGATCCACGCCACCAATAACTTCGCAGCTGAAGTACCCACGGTCTTCGCCATGCTCCTCGACCCGGTGTTCCTGCGGGCGACCTGCCTGGCCGCCGAGCCGTTGGATCACGCGGTGAGTGTGGACGGGCTGCACACCTCCAGCACCCGAGTGTTGCCCACGCCGTCGGTGGCGGCCCGGTTCACCGGCCCGACAATCAGCGTCACCGACGAGATCGTCTGGGCCGAGGAGGACGGCCCGACCCGGACCGGGACCGCCCGGGTACGGGTGGACGGGCTTCCGGCCGAACTGCTGGGCACCGTGACCCTGGTCCCCGGCGGACGCGGCAGCGTGCTCACCTACGACGGCAACTTCGAGATTAAGATCCCGGTGCTCGGCCCGAGCCTGGCCAAGCAGGCCGCCCCGGTGCTGTTGCAGGCACTCGAGCTCCAGCAGCAGGTCGGCGACCAGTTCCTGGCCCGGGGCTAGGCCTCGGCGCGGGGCGCGGACGTCCGGCGGCCGACCAAGATTCCGATCAGGACCAGCACGATCCCGGACAGCTGCACCCAGCCCAGCTGCTCGCCGGCGAACATCGTCCCGAGCAGGACTCCGGTGACCGGGTTGAGCAGGCCGACGATGCCCACGGTGCCGGCAGCCAGCTTGGTGAGCCCGTAGAACCAGCAGACCGAGGCCAATGCCGTGGCCACCAGCGAGATGTAGGCGAAGCCGGCCACCGCGGTTCCGCTGAGGGCCGGCGGTGCTCCCTCGAAGATGATCGCCGCCACCACCAGCATCAGGCCGCCGGCCATGGCCTGCCAGGCCGTGGTGGCCAGCACCGGCATCCCGGCGCCCCACTTCTTGTTCAGCACTGCGCCCACCGACGACAACACCAGCGCCGTCAGTGAGGTCAGCACTCCGGGCAGGGTGATCCCGGCCCCACCGGTGCCGACCACCAGCAGCACTCCGGCGATGCCCAGCCCCGCACCGGCGGCCATCCCGGTGCTCGGGCGTTCACCGAGCAGCGCCCAGCCGAAGCCGCCCATCACCACCGGGGCCAAGGCCATCAGCGAGGAGGCGATCGAGCCGGGCAGCCACAGCGCCGTCAGGTACAGCAGAGCGAAGAAGCCCCCGAAGTTGAGCACGCCGAGCACCAGCGAGCGCCACCACCACGAGCCCTTGGGCAGCTGGCGGGCCAAGGCCATGAGCACGAGCCCGGCAGGCAGCGCGCGGATCGCGCCTCCCCACAGCGGATCCTCGGCCGGCAAGAAGTGCCGAGTCACGAAGTAGGTCGAACCCCAGGCGATCGGCGCGATCGCGGTCAGCGCCAACCAGCGCCATTTAGCTTCCATGGAAGTAATAATGTCTTACCGGGAAGGTATTATTCCCACATGACCACGCCAGACCATGTTGCTCGGATCCTCGGCCAGTGGCAACGCGAGCGCCCCGACCTCGATGTCAGCCCGGCCGCCGTGATCGGACGACTGCACCGACTCGGCGATCGGCTGCGGGTGGACATCATCGAGGTCTACCGACGCCACGGCCTGACCGAGGGTGAGTTCGACGTACTGGCCGCCCTGCGCCGCCAGGGCTCCCCCTACGAGTTGGCCCCCGGCGAACTGGCTCAACACACGATGGTCACCACCGGAGCCATCAGCAAGCGCCTGGACCGCCTCGAAGAGGCCGGACTGGTGGTGCGCCGCGGGAACGCCGCGGACGGTCGGGGCCGGATCGTCCGGATGACCGAAGCCGGGCAGCGAGTCTTCGACCAGGCCTTCACCGAGCACATGCAGAACGAGCGCCGGCTGATCGCACCGCTCACCAGCGACGAGCGGGCCGAACTGGAGCGGCTGCTCACCGCTTGGCTGAACCGGCTCGAGCAGCCCGGCTCAGCCCAGTAGTCGAGCCAGCCGCTGCTTGCCACGGTTGCTCTTGATCACCCAGGCCAGATCCGGATCGGTGGCATCGAGTCCGAGGAAGAGCGGCAGCCCCGCCTCCGGCGTGCCGGCCACCGCGACCGACCAGCAGTAGCCGAGTCCCTGCCGCAGCGTCCGAACCTCCTCGCTGCGACGATCGGCCGCCGAGAATGCTTGGAGCGTGGCCGTGGCCCGAGCACAGGCGTCCAGCGCTGCGGCCGCAGTCAACGGATCGGCCAGCAACCGCGGCTCACAGACCGCCGCGATCCCGGCCCGCGCCACCAAGGGGTCGGACGAGGCCGCCCACCCGGCCACCAGGGCCCGGAACTGTGGTTGATCGGCATCGCCGACCCGCTGCGCGGCGATCGCCACCGCCTCCCGCACTCGCCAACGCGGGTCGGCCGCTCGGACGGTGAGCAGGTCGACCAGCTCCTGGTCCCCGGGACGCTCCTGCAGCAACCGACCCACGGTGACCACACCGGCACAGGCCAGGAACTCGTCGGGATCATCGGCCAGCCGCCGGGCCACCGGCTCGGGCAGGACGTCGCCGGCCGCGTCCAGCAGGGTCAGGTTGCCGCGCGGTCCAGGCAGGTTGCTGTTGGCACTCAGGTAGCCGGCCAGCCCGTCGTCCGCGAGCGCGGCCAGCGCCTGGCGGTACTCGGCTCGGGAGAGGTTCACTGGGAAGCTGCGTCATAGGCGGCCAGTGCGGCCGGCAGCGACGAGATCACCCGCTGCCCCACGGCCGGCAGCCCGACCAGGATGGCCGAGATCACCTCGTCACGGCTCGCGCCGGCTCGGCGCGCCGATCCGACATGGAACGGGATGCCCGACTCCATGCCCGCGGCGGCAAGCACGGCCAGATAGGCCAACTCTTCGGTCTTGGCATCCAGAGACGTTGCCGCAGCCAGCTGGCCAACCATGGCCATCCAGGGCTGCTGGAACTGCGGTGCCTCGTGAGCAAAGGCATTGAAAGCCGCCGAAACGGTCATCGTCGAATCCTTCCGTTGGGTGCGTAATCAGTGAGCCCGAAGGCCTCGACGGCCAACTCGAAGCCCTCAGTGAGGCTGGCGAGGACCTCCGGGTCGAGTAGCTCCTGCCGAAGTCGGACCGGACCGGCCAGCGGCGCCTCGGCGATCATCCGCTCGCCGGCCGTCGTCAGCTGGACCACCCGACGACGCTGGTCGTCGGGGTCCGGAGACACCGCAACCAGGCCCTTGTCGGCCAATCGGGCGATCAGCTGGCCCAGGCTGGCCGGATGCAGCGACAGTCGGGTCCGCAGATCGGCCAGGGTGGTCGTCCCGCCGAACTCGGCGACCAGCCGCAGCATCCCCAGCTGAGCTCCGGTCAGCCCATGGACGGCCATCAGGTCGGCGTTGAACGCCGCGAACGCCGCGTCCAGGCGAAGCCAGGCCCGGATCGCTGCCTCGACAGGGGTATCCACGGCTTTATTATGGCACCCATAGCATCTCGCTGCACGTGCTCCGCGGCAGCAACGATCGCCTTGCCAATAGCCTGTTTCCCGGCAAGATTTCAACACTAAAGGAACATTCAATGGCGAAAGTTACCTTCTTCAGCGGTCAGCAGCTGCCGCTCGAAATGCACAAGGTCCGGATCATCCAGAAGCTCAACCTGCTCCCGATCGAGGAGCGCCGCCGCGCCATCAGCGAGGCCGGCTACAACACCTTCCTGCTGAACAACTCCGACGTCTTCTTGGACATGCTCACCGACTCGGGTGTGAACGCCATGAGCGATCAGCAGCAGGCAGCCATGCTGATTGCCGACGACGCCTATGCCGGTTCGGCGACCTACACGCGGCTGTACAACAAGCTGGTCGAGATCTTCGGGATGACCTACTTCCTGCCGGCCCATCAGGGCCGCGCAGCAGAGCACATCCTGTCCCGCAGCCTGGTCAAGCCGGGAACCTACGTCCCGATGAACTACCACTTCACCACCTCCAAGGCGCACGTCACCGCGATGGGCGGTGAGGTGCTGGAGCTGATCACTCCGGCCGGCCTCGAAGTGACCAGCACCAACCGGTTCAAGGGCAACTTCGACGTCGCCGCACTCGAGCGGCTGATCGCCGACAAGGGCGCCGACGCCATCGCCTACGTCCGGGTCGAGGCGGGCACGAACCTGATCGGTGGCCAACCGCTGAGCCTGGCCAACTTCCGCCAGACCACCGAGGTCTGCCACAAGCACGGCATCCTGGCCGTGCTGGACGCCTCCCTGCTGGCCGACAACCTGCATTTCATCAAGACCGCCGAACCCGGTTGCGAGGACCTGTCGATCCCCGAGATCACCAAGGCCATCGCCGACTGCTTCGACATCATCTACTTCTCAGCCCGCAAGCTCGGCTTCGGCCGCGGCGGCGGCATCTGCATCCGCGACGAGTCGCTCTACCGGCAGATGCGTGGCCTGGTGCCGATGTTCGAGGGCTTCCTCACCTACGGCGGCATGTCGGTGCGGGAGATGGAGGCGATCACCGTCGGCCTGGACGAGACCATGGACGAGGACATGATCAACCAGGGTCCGCAGTTCATCGAGCACATGGTCTCCGAGCTGGACGCCCGCGGGATCCCGGTGATCACCCCGGCCGGTGGGCTGGGCGCTCACCTGGACGCCAAGCGGTTCCTCCCGCACATCCCGCAGCCGCACTACCCGGCCGGCGCCCTGGCCTCGGCTCTCTACATCGCCTCCGGCGTGCGCGGCATGGAGCGCGGCACCCTGAGCGAGCAGCGGGACGCGGACGGGGTGGAGCCGCTGGCCAACATGGAACTGGTCCGGCTCGCCCTGCCCCGCCGGGTGTTCACGCTCAGTCAGGTGAACTACGCGATCGACCGGATCGCTTGGCTGTTCAGCCATCGCGATCTGATCGGCGGGCTGCAGTTCGTCGAGGAGCCGGAGATCCTGCGCTTCTTCTACGGACGCCTGGAGCCGATCGGCGACTGGGTGGACCAGCTGGTGGCCCGGTTCCGGGACGAGCTGGGCGAAAGCCTGTAGCTGTCACTCCCCGCTGAGTGGGTCTGGATCGCCGATCAGACCCACTCAGCGGTTCTTGGCATCAGCCTCGAACAAGACCTTGGCCACCACCGGTGAGTGATCGGAGGCGACGATGCCGGTCCACACCGGCACCCGCTGGCCCCGGATCTTCCGCCACTCGACTCCGGGCCCCGACAGCACGCCCCAGCTGTCCACAGTGGCCCCGGTCGGCACCCAGACATAGTCGATATGCCCACCCCGGGCCACGACTTTGGGCACGCTGACCCCGTCCACCGTGTCGCCCATCTGGTTGAGGGAACGGGCACCGGGCACGTCGGACGTGTCCGCCCGCGCCACCGTGGCCGCATCGACCAGGCCGGCCGCGGCGAGCTTGGTCAGGTGATCCCGGTACACCGGACGCTTCTCACCGCTGCGGGCGTTGAAGTCGCCGACCATGACCAGCGGCTCCCGGTAGCCCGGATCGAGTCGGGCGATCAGATCGACCAACTCGGTGATGGCGGCCGACCGCACCTTGGCGAAGGTCGGCGTCTGCTTGGGGTGCGCGTGGACGTTCAGGAACCAGAGGGTGCGGCCGTCCGCCTTGTCGCGCAGGTGTACCCAGTCGGCGTATCGGTCGAAGACCGGACCGAGAGCCCCGCGGCTGGAGATCTGCTGGGCGCCGTTCTCCAGCACCTCGAAGCGGTCGGTGTTGACCGCGATGGCGTGCTCCCCCGGTCCGTGCAGCCAGCGGTAACCCGGCAATGCCGTCTCGATCCGTCCGGTCACCGGGGCGTCGGCCGGATACTCCTGAAAGCCGACCACATCGGGAGCGGCGTGAGTGATCTTCTCCACGATCAGCGGGGCCCGGACCACGGGATCCAGTTCGACCGGATCGATCTTGGGATACCAGTTCGACGGGGCCAGCCCGCCCAGGATGTTGTACGACATCACCGTGACGGTCAGCGGCACCCCCGGCGTCGGCGGCACCGCCAGGTGCGACGCCTCCGACGTCGGTGCGGGGACGGCTGGCGGACCGGGTGGCACCTGAGCGCAGCCGACTGCCAACGCCGCCCACAGCACCGCTAGGGCAGCCCAGCGCCGACGACGGCCGACGACCCGGCCAGCCGGTCTGGTCTCAGCGCGGTTCGGTCTCAGCAGGCGCATCCGCCACCTCGGCATCCGGCGCCTCAGGAACTTGCCCCACGGTCAGTTCATTCGCCCTCTCGGTGGCCAGGCGGGCCGCCCGGCGGCCCTCCAGTGCCTCAGCCTCGGCGATCGCCTGCTGCACCGAGGCGGCCGAACTGGCCTCGTCCAGCTTCTTCTGCGCTTCGATCTCGGCGAACACGTCGACCGGATGCGGAGCGGTGAACTCGCCGGACTCGTCCTCGTCCTCGCCGCCCTTGCCCAACGCGGCTCCGGCCATGGTGCCCAAGCCCTTCAGTGCGTCGTTGAGCTCGCTGGGGATGATCCAGACCTTGTTCGACTCGCCTTGGGCCAGGTTCGGCAGCATCCGCAGGTACTGGTAGGCCAGCAGCGACTGACTCGGCTTGCCCGCGTGGATCGCGGAGAAGGTGGTGGTGATGGCCTGCGCCTCACCTTCGGCGCGCAGCATTGCCGCCTGACGATCGGCCTGAGCCCGCAGGACCGCGGCCTCTCGGTCGCCCTGCGCCCGCAGGATGGACGCCTCCCGGTCGCCGGAGGCCGACAGGATCTGCGACTGCCGCTGGCCTTCCGCGGTGAGGATGGCGGCCCGCTTGTCGCGCTCGGCGCGGGCGCCCTTCTCCATGGCGTCGCGAATCGTGGCCGGCGGCTCGATCGAGCGCAGCTCGACCCGGTTGACCTTGATCCCCCACTTGCCGGTGGCCTCGTCCAACACCGCCCGCAGCTTCTGGTTGATCTCCTCGCGACTGGTCAAGGTCTGCTCGAGGTCGAGTCCGCCGATGATGTTGCGCAGCGTGGTCATGGTCAGCTGTTCGATGGCCTGAATGTAGTTCTGCGCCTCGTACGCCGCCCGCACCGGGTCGATCACCTGGAAGTAGATCACCGAGTCGATGCTCACCATCAGGTTGTCCTCGGTGATCACGCCCTGCGGTGGGAACGGGACGACGGCCTCGCGCATGTCCAGCGTGTAGCGGACGGTGTCGATCACCGGAACCAGCAGATGCGGGCCGGGCTCCAGTGTGCGGCGGAACTTGCCGAGCCGCTCCACCACGCCGACCTGCTGCTGGCGGACCACCCGGACAGCACGCACCAGGATCGCCACCACCATGACTGCAATCACTACCGCGATTACCGTGTACAGCATCTTCTTCTCCTCAGTCGTCCGAAACGGGGTCAGGGCAAGGCCAGATTGCGGGGGTAGACAACGGCGACCGCGCCATCGATCTGATAGACCTCGACCTCGGTGCCCGCCGCGATGGTGCCCTCAACGCTGCGGGCAGTCCAGCTCTCGCCCGCCACTTTCACTTCGCCGCCGGCGGCGGGGGAAATCTCGGTTACGGCCACACCGGTGGAACCAATCATCTTGTCCAAGCTCGAGCGGTACCCGGGCAACTCCCGGATCCGCCGCAACAACGTCGGACGCA
Source organism: Propionicimonas paludicola (assembly GCF_002563675.1). NCBI lineage: Bacteria > Bacillati > Actinomycetota > Actinomycetes > Propionibacteriales > Nocardioidaceae > Propionicimonas > Propionicimonas paludicola. Next base: position 1,575,320 of record NZ_PDJC01000001.1, read on the forward strand.
GCAGGCCGAGCATCGCTACCGCGACGACCACGGCCACCAGGATCTGCAGCCAGAAGGCTCCGGGAAAGACGACGGCGGTCAGTCCGCCGGCCAACGCACCACTGGCCAGCATCAGCAGGGTGAAGTCGAGAGTCAGCAACTCGGTGACGCCGAGCGCCACGGCGAGCACCAGCCACCCGAGCCACGCATTCGCTGCCAGCCATTCCGCCATTGGCAAGACCTCCTGCTGCCATCCTGCCAGGCCACGGCTGGGACGGAAGGGCTAGCCGCGGATTACCCTGGCCGCCCAGCGGCCATTTTGTTGACTCACCGCGAGCGGAAGTTCGAAAGTCTGGCTGAGCAGGTCGGCGGTGAGGACCGCCTCGATGGGTCCGGCAGCCACCACTCGTCCGCCCTTGAGCAGGAGTGCATGGCTGACCCCCTCAGGGATCTCCTCGACGTGATGGGTGACCAGCACGGTGGTGGGCGCGAACTCGTCCAGGCAGAGATCGCTCAGCGTGGCCACCAGGGACTCCCGACCGGTCAGGTCCAGACCGGCGGCCGGCTCGTCGAGCAGCAGGAGCTCCGGATCGGTCATCAATGCCCGGGCGATCTGGACCCGCTTGCGCTCCCCCTCGCTGAGGGTGCCGAAGGTGCGATCGGCCAGGTGATCGACGCGCAGCTGCTGCATCAACTCCTGGGCCCGGGCGTGATCGAGGTCGTCGTAGTTCTCCCGCCAGCGGCCCATCACCGCGTACGCTGCCGAGACCACTACGTCGGCCACCCGCTCCGAGCGCGGAATCCGATCAGCCAGGGCCGCCGAGGCCACTCCGATCCGCGGACGCAACTCGAACACGTCCACCGCGCCGAGCCGCTCGCCGAGGATCCGTGCGGTGCCCTTGGTCGGGTGCGATTGGGCGCCGAGAACCTGCAACATCGTGGTCTTGCCGGCGCCGTTCGGGCCGATCACCACCCAGCGCTGCCCCTCCTCGATCGTCCAGTCCACGCTGTCGAGCAGGGTGGCACCGGAACGGACGATGGAGACGGCCTCCAGCTGGGCAACAGTCATATGTTCAACCTACCCAGGCTCAGGCGCCGGTCGAGTGCAGGCCACCGTCGACATGCACCATTTCGCCGGTGGTCGCGGGGAACCAGTCGCTGAGCAGCGCAATCACTGCCTTGGCAGTCGGGGTCAGGTCCTTGGGATCCCAGCCCAGCGGGGCTCGCTTGGCCCAGATCTCGTTGAACTCCTCGGCACCCGGGATCGCCTTCTTGGCGATGGTCTCCAGCGGTCCGGCCGCCACCAGATTGCTGCGGATGCCCTCCGGGCCCAAGTAGCGGGCCAGGTAGCGGGACGCGCTCTCCAGCGCAGCCTTGGACACGCCCATCCAGTCGTAGGTTGGCCAGGAGACCCGGGCGTCGAAGGTGAGTCCCACCACCGACGAACCCGGACGCATCAGCGGCTTGCAGGCCATGGCCAGGCTGACCAGGGAGTAGGCCGAGGTGTGCACCGAGATGCTCACGTCCGGGAACTCGGTACCGAGGAAGGCTCCGCCGAGCGCGCGCTCGGGGTTGGCATAGGCGATCGAGTGGACGACGCCGTCCAGGTGATCGAAATGCTCACCCAGCCGCTCGGCCAGGCTGGCCAGGTGGCTGTCGTCGGTGACGTCCAGTTCGAGCAGCGGCGGCACCGGATCGAGCCGCTTCAGCACCCGTCCGGTCAGGCTGAGCGCCCGTCCGAAGTTGGAGACCACCACATTGGCGCCCTCGGCCTGGGCCAGTTCGACCACCCGGTAGCCGATCGAGGTGTTCATGGTCACCCCAGCGACCAGCAGGTTCTTGCCTTCCAAAATCCCCATTGCCTCAGGCTCCTCTCAATGCCCCATACCCAGGCCGCCATCGACCGGGATCACTGCTCCGCTGATGTAGCCGGCCTGCTGGCCGGCCAAGAAGGCGATCGCCGCCGCCACCTCGTCCGCGCCGCCCAGGCGTCCGGCCGGGATCGAGGCCTGGTACTTGGCGATCACTTCGGCCGGCAGGTCGGCGGTCATGTCGGTCTCGATGAACCCGGGGGCAACCACATTGGCGGTGATGCCGCGTCCGCCGACCTCCCGGGTCAGCGACCGGGCCACCCCGATCAGTGCCGACTTGGTGGCGGCGTAGTTCACCTGGCCGGCCGAACCGTACAGTCCGACCACCGAGCCGGTGAAGATGATCCGGCCCCAGCGAGCCCGGAGCATCGACTTCACCGCGCGCCGCGCGCAGCGGAACGCGCCACCCAGGTTCACCTGCAGGACGTTGTCGAAGTCGGCGTCGCTCATCCGCAGGATCAAGGTGTCCTTGGTGATCCCGGCGTTGGCCACCAGGATCTCCGCCGGGCCGTGGGCCTGCTCCACCTGGGCGAAGGCGGCGTCGATCTGGTCGGCATCGGACACGTCACACGCGATCCCGAGCGCACCCTCGGGGGCTTTCCCGCTGGGGCCGAGTGCGGCGACCTTGTGACCCTCGGCCAGGAACCGCTCGACGACCGCCTTGCCGATTCCCCGGCTGCCGCCGGTCACCACCACGCTGCGCTGGATGAAACTGGACTCGCTCACTCGCCGAAGGCTATCGGATCGCCTCCCCGACGGCAGCGGACGCACACTCCGGGCGCGCCCCGTGAGCACCCGGCCAGCCGGACGGGCGGCGCAGACCTCCCAGCCCGCCGACTTGTCCGATGCGCTTGAATGGAAGCATCCAACCGGCACCCCGCCTCGCCGGAGCGGAGCAGGTGTGACTCGATCGACGTCAACAGCGATGTCGTGAGGCACCCGTCACGGGAGGAAAAAGTGAGTAGAGCCTGGTCACTGTTGGTGCTGGCCGCCCTGCTGAGCGCCTGCGCCCCACCGATCGCCGCCCAGCCGTCGCCGAAGTTGGCCGACACCTCCTGGGTGGTCACTGAGTTGTCCGGGAAGCCGACATTGCCCGCAGCGGTTCCGACGATCCAGTTCAGCGCAGACCAAGTCTCGGGATTCAGTTCCTGCAACCGGTTCAGCGGAAGCTATCGACAGTCCGGCAGCACGCTCAGCTTCAGCCAGCTGGCCATGACCGCTATGGCTTGCATGGATGCCGGAGTGATGGAGCAGGAGTCGGCCTTCAGCGCCGCCCTGGCCAAGGTGGCCTCGGTGCGCTCGGCGGGCTCCGGCCTGGAGCTGGTTGACTCCTCCGGCGCGGTGCTGGCCAAGCTGCAGAGCCCATCGCCGGCTGCGCCGGATCGTCCGCTGGAGAAGACCACCTGGCAGCTCGACTCGATCACGGTCGGCCAGACTGCCAGTTCCGTTGTGGCCGGCAGCACGGTGACCCTGACCTTCGCCGATGGCCACCTGACCGGGAAGGCGTGCAACAGCTTCCGGGCCTCCGCTGAGATCAGCGGCTCCAGCCTGAAGATCGGACCGGTGATGAGCACCAAGATGGCCTGCCGCGAGCCCGGCGTGTCCGAGCAGGAAAGTCGGCTGTTCCAGCTGCTGCCCACGATGACCGGTTTCGCGGTGAAGAGTGATCGGCTCACCCTGACCGCGGCGGACGGCTCCGCGCTCGAGTTCGTGGCCAAGTAGCCCTCGGATGCCACCCACCCCCGGCCTGCGCCGCGCCCTGGCGCTCCTGTCCTGCCCGAACTGCGCGGGCAGCTTGGAGCTCGACGACAACAGCGTCCGCTGCCCGCAGGGACACCTCTTCGATGTGGCGCGGCAGGGCTACCTGAACCTGCTCGGCGGACCGCAGCCGGCCAATGCCGACACCCCGGCCATGCTGGCGGCCCGCGACCGCGTCCACAGCACTGGGGTGTTCGCGCCGCTGCGCGAACTGCTGGCCCGAATCTGCGCGGGGCGTCGGACGATCCTCGAGGTCGGTTCGGGAACCGGCGCCTACCTGCAGTCCGCGCTCGGTGAGTCGCCGAGCGCGGTCGGGATCGCCATGGACATCTCGACGGCGGCCGCCCGATCGGCGGCCAAGCTCGACTCCCGGATCGCAGCCGTGGTGGCGGACGTCTGGCAGCAGTTCCCGATCGCCGACGCCAGTCTGGACACGGTGCTGGCCGTCTTCGCGCCGCGCAACTTCGCCGAGTTCGCCCGGGTGCTCAAGCCGTCCGGGCAGTTGGTGGTGGTCACCCCGGAGCCGGAGCACCTGATCGAACTGCGCTCCACCCACCAACTGCTGGGCCTGCATCCGCAGAAGGCCGCCTCGGTGGCCGCGCACGCCAAGGAGAACTTCGAGCTGGTGGATCGGCTGCGGCATCGCTCGACCTGGAACGGGGACGCTGCCCTGGTGGCCGACCTGATCGCCATGGGGCCCAATGCCTTCCATGAGCTTCCCGAAGCCGTCGAACCGAGCAGCCTGACCGTCTCGGTGACCGTCCAGGTCTTCGGACGCAGCCTCGCCGACTGATTCCGGTATCGCCTGGGCACGCACCTGCGCAGACGCGTCCCCGACATCGGCCGGCAGGCCAATGTCGAGATGATCTCAGGCCAGGGAGACGAGTTCGGCGTAGTCAGGGTTCCAGAGGTCTTCGACGCCCTCGGGCAGCACCAGCACCCGGTCTGGCTCGAGGGCGTGCACCGCACCCTCGTCGTGGGTGACCAGCACCACAGCACCGTCGTAGTCCCGCAGGGCGTTGAGCACCTCGGCTCGGGACGCCGGGTCCAGGTTGTTGGTCGGCTCGTCCAGAAGCAGGACGTTGGCCGCCGACACCACCAGCATGGCCAACGCCAGCCGGGTCTTCTCGCCACCGGACAGCACCCGGGCCGGCTTCTCGACATCGTCGCCGGTGAACAGGAACGAACCGAGCACCTTACGCATCTCGGTCTCGTTGAGCTCCGGCGAGGCGGTCATCATGTTCTCCAGCACGCTGCGCGAGACGTCCAAGGTCTCGTGCTCCTGGGCGTAGTAGCCCAGCCGCAGGCCATGACCGGGAACCACTTCACCGGTATCGGGCGTCTCGATGCCGCCCAGAATCCGCAACAGCGTGGTCTTGCCGGCACCGTTCAGCCCCAGCACCACGACCTTGGAGCCACGATCGATGGCCAGGTCGACGGCGGTGAAGACCTCCAGCGAGCCGTAGGTCTTGCTGAGTTCACTGGCAGTGAGCGGGGTCTTGCCGCACGGGGCCGGCTTCGGCAGCCGGATCCGGGCCACTCGGTCGCTGGCGCGCTGCTCGTCCAGCCCGGAGAGCAGCCGCTCGGCGCGCTTGGCCATGTTCTGGGCAGCGACCGCCTTAGTGGCCTTGGCGCGCATCTTGTCGGCCTGGGCCAGCAGCGCCTCCGCCTTGCGCTCGGCGTTGGCCCGCTCGCGCTTGCGCCGCTTCTCGTCGGTCTCCCGCTGCAGCAGGTAGCGCTTCCAGTCCATGGCGTACTGGTCCAGCTCGCCGCGGTTGGCGTCCAGGTGGAAGACCTTGTTCACGGTGGCCTCGAGCAGGCCCACGTCGTGGGAGATCACCAGCAGCCCACCGTGGTAGCCCTGCAGGAAGCTGCGCAGCCAGACGATCGAGTCGGCGTCCAAGTGGTTGGTCGGCTCGTCCAGAAGCAGCGTGTCGGCGCCGGAGAACAGGATCCGGGCCAGTTCGACTCGACGGCGCTGACCACCGGACAGCGTGCGCAGCGGCTGGCCGAGCACCCGGTCCGGCAACCCGAGGTTCGCCGCGATCCGGGCCGCCTCAGCCTCGGCCGGGTAGCCGCCGGCCGCAGCCAGCTCACTCTCGGCGCGGGCGTAGGAGGCCATCGCCTTGTCCTGCTCGTCGCCTTCGGTGGTGGCCATGGCCATCGAGTAGGACGACAGCCGACGCAGAATGTGGTCGAGGCCGCGCGCGCTGAGGATGCGGTCCTTGGCGAGCTGATCCAGGTCGCCGGTGCGGGGGTCCTGCGGCAGGTAGCCGATCTGACCGGTCCGGTTCACCGAGCCCGCTGCCGGGAGCGACTCTCCGGAGAGGATCCGGGTCAAAGTGGTCTTGCCGGCGCCGTTTCGTCCGACCAGGCCGACCTTGTCGCCCGGGGCGATCTGGAAGGAGGTTGCCGAGAGAAGTAGCTGAGCTCCCGCCCGCACCTCGACCTCTTTCACCACCAACACATCCGCCATTGTCCCTGAACCCGGTAGGGGCGACCAAACCGGGCCACTCCGGCGGAGAATGCCGCCACTCCACTCACGGCCCTATGCTGGCGCCGAAGGAGGCAGTCCGAGGTGAACTACCGCAGTCTTCAGGCGCCCAGTTCGGTGGTGATGGTGCGTCCACACCGTTTCGCCGTGAACCCGGAAACCGGAGCCGACAACGCCTTTCAGGCAACGTCGGTCGAGCAGGACGAGGCGCTGGCCGCCTCGGCCCTGGCCGAGTTCGACGCGGCGGTGACCGCACTCACCAGCGCCGGCGTGACCGTCCATGTCTTCGAGGACTTCGGCGAGCGGGATACCCCGGACTCGGTGTTCCCGAACAACTGGTTCTCCACCCACCACGGCGGCCGGGTGGCCATCTACCCGATGTTCGCCGTGAACCGGCGCCGGGAGCGCCGCACCGACGTGATCGAGCTACTCAAGGCCGAGTATCGGGTGCAGGAGGTGATCGACTACTCCGGGCTCGAGTACGACAACCTGTTCCTGGAGGGCACCGGCGCCATGGTGTTCGACAACGCCGAGCGGGTCGCCTACGTGGCCGCCTCGCATCGGGCCGATCCGGTGATCCTGGAGCGGTTCTGTACGGCCTTCGGCTATGAGCCCATGGTCTTCCCCACCGCGGACGCGGCCGGTCGGCCGATCTACCACACCAACGTGCTGATGTCGGTGGCCACCGACTACGCCCTGATCTGCCTGGACGCCATCGCCGATGTCAGGCGCCGCGACGAGGTTGCGCAGCGCCTGGCCGAGAGCGGACGGACAGTACTGCAGATCAGCTTCGACCAAGTGAATCAGTTCGTGGGCAATGCCATCGAGCTCACCGGGACCGACGGACGACTGCTGGTGCTCTCGGCGCGAGCCGAGGCCGCCCTTACACCGGCTCAGCGTGAGGTGATCACGGCGTCCTCGCGGCTGCTGCCGCTGTCGATTCCGACAATCGAGCTGGCCGGCGGCTCAGCCCGCTGCATGATCGCCGGAGTCCACCTCTCCCCCCGCTGAGCCGTCCTCGGTCACCGTCGGACGACCCGGCGGACGTCCGCGCCTGGGTAGCGGGCCCGCCTCGCGCGGGCTGCGTCCGGCTTTGGCCAAGGATTGCCGCAGCAGCAACTCGATATGGGCGTTCAGCGACCGCAGATCCGCGGCCGCCCACTGGGCCAAGGCCTCGTGAACCGCGGGATCGAGGCGGAGCAGGATGGGCTTGCGGGCCCGGCCCTGCTCCGCTGACGATTGCTCGCTCATCGGATCAGGTGTAGAGCGACCCGGTGTTCACCACAGGTGTGGCTTGGCTGGAACTGCACAACACGACCAGCAGGTTCGAGACCATGGCAGCCTTGCGCTCCTCGTCCATGGTGACGATGTCGTCGGTCTCCAGCTGCCGCAGAGCGCCCTGGACCATGCTCACCGCACCCTCGACGATCTTCTCCCGCGCCGCGATCACCGCAGCCGCCTGCTGGCGCTGCAGCATGGCGTGGGCGATCTCCGGAGCGTAGGCGAGGCTGGAGATCCGGGCCTCGACAACCTCCAGGCCGGCGATCGAGATCCGCTCGGCGACCTCCTGGGCCAGTTCCTTGGCGACCAGGTCGGTCGAGCCGCGCAGCGACTCCTCGCCGGGTCCGGCGTTGTCGTAGGGGTGGCTGCTGGCCACGTGCCGCAGCGCTGACTCGGACTGCACCCGGACGAAGTCGTCGTACTTCTCGACGGCGAAGGTGGCCTTGGCGGTGTCGGCCACCTGCCAGACGATGATGGCGGCGATGTTCACCGGGTTGCCGTCGGCGTCGTTGACCTTGAGCTCATTGGTCTCGAAGTTGCGGACCTTGACCGAGACCTTGCGTCCGATCACCAGCGGACGGGTCAGCTGCAGGCCGGGCTTGCGCAGCGTGCCGATGTAGCGGCCGAAGAACTGCAGCACCCGAGTGTCGCCGGGGCTGACTACGGTCAGCGCGGACGCCGCCAGGCTGCCCAACACGATCAGCGCGGCACCGAGGAAGCCGAAGCCGGCACCACCCTTGCCGGCGTCGTCGAGGATGGCCGCCTGAATGATGGCCAGCACTCCCAGCACCAGCAGACCAATGACCACCAGCAGGGCCACAGCGCCATTGGCGCTCCACGCCGCGCGTTCGGCCACGTCCACCCGCGCACCGTCATGCCCTACCGGAACCCCGGCCGGCTCGCCGCCCGCAGAGGCCTGATCGTCAAACCGAGTCTCTTCAGACATCGGACCACTCCTTCATGAGAAAACTGATATCTAAGTGATATCACTTTTTAGTGGAGCTATCAACGCGATCAGCCCCGACCTCCCCCAACAGACCGCAAGCTGTGAGTTACCCGGCGATGTCGCCGCTCAACTCACAGCCTGTGAGGGTCTGCGGCGACGTCCGAGGTGTGTGCACCACAAGAGATCGCCTGACCATGAGCAGGCGACGGGATTTGCGCTCTCGATGCCCGGATCTGGGTTCAGTGGCCTCGCTCAGAACGTCGACCCTGCAGATCCGATCATGGCGCGGCACCGCCGACTCGCTCGCCGGCCCGCGGCCCGAGCCGTTCAACGTCACGTAGCGGCATACCGCAACGCAAGCGCACTGACGTGCCGCGAACTGCACCGATCACGCCGCTGCGGCGTGCGCCGAGAACACAGTTGGAGCCACGTCCGCGGGCGCCGTCATGGTCTCGAACACCGCCTGCGCCGGAGGCGAGTCCTTACAGGTTGTAGCCGATCGAACGCAGCTGCTCGCGGCCATCCTCGGTGATCATCTCCAGGCTCCACGGCGGCAGCCAGACCCAGTTGATCGTGACCGAGTTCACCAGGCCGTCCAGAGCCAGCTGAGTGTTGTACTCCAGCTGGTCGGTCAGCGGGCAGGTCGGTGAGGTCAGGGTCATGTCGATGGTGGTGTTTGCCTCATCGTCGATGGTCACCCCGTAGACCAGGCCAAGGTCAACGACGTTCACCATCAGCTCCGGGTCGACGACGTCCTTCATGGCCTCGAGGATGTCGTCCTCACTGGGCCGCGCGCTCAGCACGGAGTCGGGAAAACTGTCCTGCACCAGATCGGACGGACGGACGGACTCAGTCATCTTCACTCCTGCCCTTGGCGGCCGCCGGCCGCCTGGATCGCCGCGTCCTTGAATGCGGACCAGCCCAACAACGCACACTTCACCCGAGCCGGGAACTTGGCCACTCCGACGAAGGCGATTCCGTCTTCCAGCCGATCCTCATCGGGTTCGATCTCACCTCGGGAGTGCATCATCTCGGTGAACTCCTGCTGGAGGCTCATGGCCTCGGCCACCGACTTGCCGATCACCAGGTCGGACATCACCGAAGTGGACGCCTGCGAGATTGAACAGCCGACCGCCTCGTAGGAGACGTCGGTGATCCGGTCGCCGTCCAGAGCCAGCCGGAGCAGAATCTCGTCGCCGCAGGTCGGGTTCACGTGGGTCACCTGCGCCTGATAGGGGTCGCGCAGTCCACTGTGATGCTTGGCCTTGTAGTGATCGAGGATGATCTCGGCGTACATGGCCTCGACCTCGTTGCTCATCGCTTTCCTCCGAAGAAGTCGCGGACGTAGGCCAGCCCCTCGGCGAGGGCGTCGATCTCGGTGGTGGTCGTGTACAGATACAGCGACGCCCGGGTGGACGCGGTGATCCCCAGCCGTTCGTGCAGCGGACGCGCACAGTGGTGGCCGCCACGCACGGCGATCCCCCGCGCATCCAGGAACTGCATCACGTCATGCGGATGGATCTGCTCACCGTCATCGGTGGCCAGGGTGAACGAGATCGCTCCGCCCCGCTCATGGGCATCGCTGGGCCCGAGCAGCCGGACGCCGGGCTCGGCACCCAGCCGAGCCAGCGCATAGGCGGTCAGATGCTCCTCGTGGGCGGCGATGGCGTCCATCCCGACGGAAGTGAGGTAATCGACAGCAGCCGACAGTCCGACAGCCTCGGCGATCGGCTGCGTGCCGGCCTCGAAGCGGTGCGGCGGACGGGCGTAGGTGGACCCGGTCATCCGGACCACCTCGATCATCTCGCCACCGCCGAGGAACGGCGGCAGGGTCTCGAGCAGCTCGTAGCGTCCCCAGATCGCCCCGATCCCGGTGGGGCCGAGCATCTTGTGGCCGGTGAACGCCATCAGGTCGGCTCCCAGCTCGGCGACCGAGGTCGGCCGCTGCGGGACGCCCTGAGCGCCGTCCACCACCATCACCGCACCGACCCGATGGGCCTGATCGGCGATCTGCCGGATCGGGTTCACCGTGCCCAGCACGTTGGAGACCCAGGCGATCGAAACGATCTTGGTGCGCTCGTTGATCAGGTTCTCGGCCTCGGCCTTGGCCAGATCGAGCCGGCCGTCGTCGGTGATATCGAACCAGCGCAGCACGGCCCCGGTGCGCTGCGCGAGCATTTGCCAGGGGACGATGTTGGAGTGGTGCTCCAGCACCGAGATGACGATCTCGTCGCCGGGCTTCAGCGAAGCGCCCAGCGTGTGCGCGGCCAGGTTCAGCGCCTCGGACGCGTTCTTGGTGAAGGCCACCTCCTCGGGCCGAGCCGCGCCGATGAAGCCGGCCAGCTTCGTCCGGGACGCCTCGAAGGCCTCGGTGGCCTCGGCACCCAGGGTGTGCATGGCCCGGGACACGTTGGCGTTGTGCTCGGCCAAATGCTCGCTGACCGCCTCGATCACCGAGCGCGGCTTCTGGGACGTGTTCGCCGAGTCCAGGTAGACCAGCGGCTGCCCGCCGACCTCCCGGGACAGGATCGGGAAGTCGGCGCGCAGGGCAGCGACGTCGTAGCCGTTGCCGAGAGGCTCGGCAACGGCTGTGGTCAGCTGCGACTCAGGCATCGACCTTGGCGGCCTGAACGAACTTGTCGTATCCGGAGATCTCGAGCTGGTCGGCCAGCTCGGCGCCGCCCTCTTCGACGATCCGCCCGTCCACGAAGACGTGAACGAAGTCCGGCTTGATGTAGTTCAGGATCCGCGTGTAGTGGGTGATCAGCAGCACGCCGCGATCGCCGGCCTCGGTGAACCGGTTGACGCCCTCGCTGACGATCCGCAGCGCGTCGATGTCCAGGCCGGAGTCGGTCTCGTCCAGGATCGCGAACTTCGGCGCCAGCAGCTCGAGCTGGGCGATCTCGTTGCGCTTCTTCTCGCCACCGGAGAAGCCCTCGTTCAGCGAACGAGCGGCGAAGGTGCCGTCCAGGCCGACCTTCTCCAGGGCGGCGTTGACGTCCTTGACCCAGGTGCGCACCTTCGGAGCCTCACCCGACAGCGCGGTCTTGGCGGTGCGCAGGAAGTTGGCCACCGAGACGCCGGGCACCTCGATCGGGTACTGCATGGCCAGGAACAGCCCGGCCTTGGCCCGCTGATCGACGCTGAGCTCGGTGAGCTCCACGCCGTCCAGGGTCACCGAGCCGGACGTGATGGTGTACTTCGGGTGGCCGGCGATCGAGTAGGCCAGGGTGGACTTGCCGGAGCCGTTCGGACCCATGATCGCGTGCACTTCACCGGTGGCGACAGTGAGGTTGACCCCCTTGAGGATCTCCTTGGGGCCGCTCTCGGTCTCGACCTCCACGTGGAGGTTGCTGATGACCAGTTCTGACATTCACTGCTCCTGAGTCTGAATGGGATTATCGGGGTCGATGAGGATCTGGTCGCCGTCCACCCGCACCGGGTAGACCGCGACGGGCTGGGTGGCCGGAAGCTCCAGCGGCCAGCCGGTACGAAGGTCGAAACGCGAGCCGTGCATGTAGCACTCCAGGGTGCAGCCCTCGACGTCACCGTCGCTGAGCGGTACCTCGGCGTGCGAGCACACGTCCTGGATGGCGAACACGCCTTCGCTGGTGTTCACCACCGCATAGGGCCAGGCCCGGTCGAGCTCGACCGAGATGGCCTTGCCAACCGGCACGTCGGCCAGCGCACACGCGCGGACGAAGCTCACGAGGTCACCGCCTCCGGGGTGCCGACCACCAGCTCTAGTTCCTTCTCGACGGCGGCCAGGAGCCGCTGCTCGACCTCAGGAACGCCGACCCGGCGGATGATGTCGACGAAGAAGCCGTGGACGACCAGGCGGCGCGCCTCGTCCTCGGGGATGCCCCGGGAGCGCAGGTAGAACAGCTGCTCGTCGTCGAAGCGTCCGGTGGTCGAGGAGTGCCCGGCGCCTTCGATCTGGCCCGTCTCGATCTCCAGGTTCGGCACCGAATCGGCACGGCAGCCGTCGGTCAGCACCAGGTTCTTGTTGCTCTCGTAGGTGTTGATCCCCTCAGCCACCTTGCGGATCAGCACATCGCCGACCCAGACCGAGTGGGCGTCCTGGCCTTGCAGGGCGCCGCGGTAATCCACCTTGCTACGGGTGCTGGGCTGGTTGTGGTCGACGAACATCCGGTGCTCGATGTGCTGGCCGGCGTCGACGAAGTACAGGCCGAACTGCTCCAACTCGCCGCCGGGGCCGTCGTACTCGGCGGTCTCGACCAGGCGAACCAGATCGCCACCGAGGCTGGCGGCCACGGTGCGCACTCGGGCGTCCCGGCCGATCCGCATCCCGATGTGACCCAGGTGGACGGTGTCGGCGGCCCAGTCCTGCAGGCCCACGAAGTTCAGGTTGGCGCCGTCGCCGACCAGCAGCGAGACGCTGGACACGTAGCGCACCGAGCCGGTGTGCCGCAGCACGATGGTGGCACCGGCATTGGCGCCGATCCGGAAGATCACCTGCCCATAGACGGTGGCTGTCGGATCGTCACCGCTCAGCTCGATCACCAGCGGCTCGTCCAGCTCGACGCCGGGCGCCACGTCGAACAGCACCGCCCCCCCGGCCTGGGCCACGGCCAGAGCGGACGGACGGTCCACCGGCGCCGGGACGCCGAGCGCGATGGCGGCCGCGGTGTCCAGCTCGCTGCGGGTCACTCCGGCCGGAGAGTTGGCACTCCAGTTCAGGTGCGCCTGGCTCGGCAGCCCGTCCAGCAGGCCGTGCAGTCGGCGCAGCGGGGTGAACCGCCACACCTCCTCGCGTCCGTTCGGCACCGGATGATCGGCCAGGTCGAAGGACGCCACCGGATGCAGGTGGGAGGCCACCGTCTCTACGGCTTCGGCCACGTTGGGAACAGCAGTCGTCACAGTCATCTTTCTTGATCCACCGTCCGCGGGCTCAGCCCACGGCCCCTTCCATCTGGAGTTCGATCAACCGGTTGAGCTCGAGTGCGTACTCCATGGGCAGCTCGCGGGCGATCGGCTCGACGAAGCCGCGCACGATCATGGCCATCGCCTCGTCCTCGCCCATTCCGCGGCTCATCAGGTAGAACAGCTGATCGTCGCTCACCTTGGAGACGGTGGCCTCGTGGGCCATCGAGACATCGTCCTCGCGGACGTCCACATAGGGATAGGTGTCGGAGCGGGAGATGGTGTCCACCAGCAGCGCGTCGCACTTCACCGAGGACGCCGAGTGGTGCGCACCCTCCTGGACCTGAACCAGGCCGCGGTAGGAGGAGCGTCCACCCGAGCGGGCCACCGACTTGGAGATGATCGAGCTCGACGTGTACGGCGCCGCGTGCACCATCTTCGAGCCGGCGTCCTGGTGCTGGCCCTCGCCGGCGAAGGCGATCGACAGCGTCTCACCGCGGGAGTGTTCGCCCAGCAGGTAGACGGCCGGGTACTTCATGGTCACCTTGGAGCCGATGTTGCCGTCGATCCACTCCATGGTGGCTCCGGCCTCACAGGTGGCCCGCTTGGTGACCAGGTTGTACACATTGGTCGACCAGTTCTGGATGGTCGTGTACCGAACCCGGGCGTTCTTCTTCACGATGATCTCGACCACCGCGGAGTGCAGCGAGTCCGAGGAGTAGATCGGCGCCGTGCAGCCTTCGACGTAATGGACGTAGCTGCCCTCGTCGGCGATGATCAGGGTCCGCTCGAACTGGCCCATGTTCTCGGTGTTGATCCGGAAGTATGCCTGCAGCGGGATGCTGACGTGGACGCCCTTGGGCACGTAGATGAACGAGCCGCCCGACCAGACCGCAGAGTTCAGCGCGGCGAACTTGTTGTCGCCCACCGGAATCACCGAAGCGAAGTACTCCTCGAACAGCTCGGGGTACTCCTTCAGGCCAGTGTCGGTGTCCAGGAAGATGACGCCCTGACGCTCCAGCTCCTCGTTGATCTTGTGGTAGACCACCTCGGACTCGTACTGGGCGGCCACCCCGGCCACCAGCCGCATCTTCTCGGCCTCGGGAATGCCGAGCCGGTCGTAGGTGCGCTTGATGTCGTCGGGCAGGTCGTCCCAGGACTGGGCCTGCTTCTCGGTGGAGCGGACGAAGTACTTGATGTTGTCGAAGTCGATCCCGGACAGGTCGGCACCCCAGGTCGGCATCGGCTTGCGCTCGTAGAGCTTCAGCGACTTCAGCCGGGTGTTCAGCATCCACTCCGGCTCGTTCTTCAGCGCCGAGATGTTGCGGACCACGTCCTCGTTCAGGCCGCGCTTGGCATGGCTGCCGGCCGAGTCGGAGTCACGCCAGCCGTACTGGTAGCTGCCCAGCGCCGACAGATGCTCGTCCTGGGTTTGGCCGAGTCCCGGGGCCGTGGGAGTTGCAGAGGTCATGACTGCGAGCCTTTCTTGCGAGCGGAATCCGCTGACACCACCGGATGCGGCACGTGGGTGGTACACACCCCGTCGCCGTGAGCGATGGTGGCCAGCCGCTGGACGTGTGAATCGAGCAACCGGGCAAAGGTCCGGGTCTCCGCCTCACACAGTTGCGGGAACTCGGCCGCCACGTGAGCGACCGGGCAGTGGTACTGACACAGCTGAACGCCGGACGGAACCGGTTGCAGCGAAGCGACGAAACCTTCGGCGGTCAACGCTTCCACCAACGCCTCAGCAGAGTCGCCGTATTCCGCACGCAGTTCGGCGAACCGGGCTTCGACGGCGTCGGTCTGGCGGTTGGCGAACTCGTCCACGGCACTGGGACCGACCACTTCGGTCAAGTAGGTCAGCGCGCTGATCGCCAGATGGTCGTAGGCCTGGTAGAACTCGCCACGGCCGGCGTCGGTGAGCGCGAAGACCTTGGCCGGACGGCCCCGTCCGCGGTGACCGTAGACCCGCTGCTGGCGACTGATCACCTGGCCGGTGCTCAGCAGCACCGTGAGATGCCGGCGCACGGCGGGGGCGGTCAAGCCCAACCGGTGGGCAAGATCATTGGCAGTGGAAGGCCCGTGCTGCAAGATGGAACGGGCCACGCGGGAGCGAGTCGAGGCGTCGTCTGCGTGTTGCGCCTCAGTGATCGCCTCTTCGGCGTCCAGCGTCGGCTCAGTTTTCACAACACCATTCTTACCTTATTCACTGGCCGGACTCCAAGCCGGGTGACCAACACCTGGCCACAGCACATTTGCTCTGGCGGTCTGTACCACATCCACCAAATGGCCAGGTATGGGAAGAAGTGAGGTGGGCCGTAGAGTTCGCTCGGTGCTTCCGGTCGGGTCAACGGTGACCGGGCATCGCGCAACATAGGTACATAGCTAAAAGGAATCCACCAGTGAGAACCTCAACGCTCGGAACCCAGCCAACGGTGGCGGGCTCGCGTCGCAAGTCGCGCGCCGCGCTACTTGTTGGGCTCGGGCTTCTGGCCCCAACCCTTACCGCATGCTCCGGTTCCGGCGAAGCCGGCCACACCGGCTCCCATAAGAGCGAGTTCGATCTTCCGCTCCCTGACCTGCACGCCGTCACCTTCGCCGGCCTGGGCGGGATCAGCGGTTGGTGGCTGCTCCTGATCGGCATGCTGATCTGCATCGGCGGCTTCACCTTCGGTCTGGTCAGCTACATGAAGCTGAAGAACCTGCCGGTTCACCAGTCCATGAAGGACGTCTCGGAGCTGATCTACGAGACCTGCAAGGCCTACCTGCTCCAGCAGGGCAAGTTCCTGCTGCTGCTGTTCGCCTTCATCGGCTCGGTGATCTTCGTCTACTTCGGCTTCCTGAACACCACGGGTGGCTGGGGTCGCGTGGTGATCGTGCTGCTGTTTGCGATCATCGGCATGGCCGGCTCCTACGGCATCGCCTGGTACGGCATCCGGCTGAACACCTTCGCCAACTCGCGGACCTCGTTCGCCGCGCTCGAGGGCAAGCCGTACAACGTCTACAACATCCCGATGCGCTCGGGCATGAGCGTGGGCATGGTGCTGATCTCCACCGAGCTCATCCTGATGCTCTCGATCATGATGTTCCTGCCGGCCGACATCGCCACCGCCTGCTTCCTGGGCTTCGCGATCGGTGAGTCGCTGGGCGCCTCCGCACTGCGGATCGCCGGCGGCATCTTCACCAAGATCGCCGACATCGGCTCCGACCTGATGAAGATCGTCTTCAAGATCGGTGAGGACGACCCCCGCAACCCCGGCACCATCGCCGACTGCACCGGCGACAACGCCGGCGACTCGGTTGGCCCGTCGGCTGACGGCTTCGAGACCTACGGCGTCACCGGTGTGGCTCTGATCACCTTCATCCTGCTGGGTGTTCAGGCTGACCTTCAGGCGCACTTCCTGGTCTGGATCTTCTTCATCCGCGCCATCATGCTGATCGCTTCGGCGCTGTCCTACTTCGGCAACAGCCTGTGGGCCAAGGCGAAGTACGCCGACGCCGACGAGATGGAGTTCGAGACCCCGCTGACCTCGCTGGTCTGGATCACCTCGATCGTCTCGATCGTGCTCACCTTCCTCATCTCCTCGCTGATGCTCTCCGATGTTCCCGGCCAGCCCAACCTGTGGTGGCAGCTGTCCCTGATCATCAGCTTCGGCACCCTGGCCGGCGCGATCATCCCCGAACTGGTGAAGGTCTTCACCGGCGTCAAGGCCAAGCACGTGGAAGAGGTTGTGAAGTCGGCCAAGGAGGGCGGGCCGTCCCTGGACATCCTGTCCGGTCTGGTCGCGGGCAACTTCTCGGCCTACTGGCTGGGTATCGCCATCGTCGGCCTGATGGGCGGCGCCTACGCGGTGTCCACCCAGATCTCCGGCGACATCATGCTGGCTCCGGGCGTCTTCGCCCTGGGTCTGGTTGCCTTCGGCTTCCTGGGCATGGGCCCGGTGACCATCGCGGTCGACTCCTACGGCCCGGTCACCGACAACGCACAGTCGGTCTACGAGCTGTCGCGGATCGAGGCCGTCCCCGGCATCGAGGACGAGCTCAAGCGCGACTACGCCATCACGCCCAACTTCGAGCGGGCCAAGTACCTGCTGGAGATGAACGACGGCGCGGGCAACACCTTCAAGGCGACCGCTAAGCCGGTGCTGATCGGTACCGCGGCCGTGGGTGCCACCACGATGGTCTTCTCGATCATCATGGGCCTGACCAATGGCCTGCAGCCCGAGTTGCTGTCGAACCTGTCGCTGCTGCACGTGCCGTTCCTGCTCGGTCTGATCACCGGCGGTGCGATCATCTACTGGTTCACCGGTGCTTCGATGCAGGCCGTCACCACCGGCGCCTTCCGGGCCGTGGAGTTCATCAAGGCCAACATCAACCTTGAGGACTCCGAGAAGGCCTCTGTGGCCGACTCCCGTAAGGTCGTCGAGATCTGCACGCAGTACGCCCAGAAGGGCATGTTCAACATCTTCCTGGGCATCTTCTTCGCCACCTTGGCGTTCGCCTTCGTGGAGCCGTACTTCTTCATCGGCTACCTGATCTCGATCGCCATCTTCGGGCTCTACCAGGCCATCTTCATGGCCAACGCTGGTGGCGCTTGGGACAACGCGAAGAAGATCGTCGAGGTCGATCTGAAGGCCAAGGGCACCGAACTGCACGATGCGTCCATCGTGGGCGACACCGTCGGCGACCCGTTCAAGGACACCTCCTCGGTGGCCCTGAACCCGGTCATCAAGTTCACCACGCTGTTCGGCATGCTGGCGATCGAGCTCTCGTTGATCATCGCCAACCCGGTGATCAACGCGATCCTGGCCGTGGTCTTCGGACTGGCCAGCATGGTCATGGTGTGGCGTTCGTTCTACAGCATGCGGATCGATCAGCCGATGCTGACCGCCGCCGACTTCGCAGAGGTCGAGGCCTGAGTGGCCTAGCTGCTCACGAAATGCAGCTGGTGGCCCGGTCCCTTCGGGGTCGGGCCACCAGCCGTTTCTGGGCCATCCGAGTGGCACGGGCAACAACCCGATGTGACACTCGGCGCGACCACTGGATTTGCGTCTAGGCTGGTCGCTATGGCATTTCTGAGGTCCTACGATCCGCTGGAATCGATCCGGCTGGGAAGAACCCGATGAGCGAACCCTGCCAGCTGATCCGCTACTGCAATCAGCCGGAGCTGGCCCGACGCGCCGCCGCCCGGCTGTTGGCCTCTCTGATCGAACTCCAGGCCGATGGGCGGGTGGCCCAGTTGTGCCTCACCGGCGGCAGAGCCGCCCTGGCCACCTACGCCGAGCTCGGCGAGCTCGTCCCCGGCTCCGCCCTGGATCCGTCCCGGCTGGAGCTGTGGTGGGGCGATGAGCGGTTCGTCCCGACCGACGGCACCGATCGCAATGCCGGCCCCACGCTGGCCCTGCTGGCCCGGCACTTCCTGGTGGATCCGGCCCGCACCCATCCGATGCCCAGCGCGGACGGTCAGGTCGACGCGGCCGCGTCCGCAGCCACCTACGCCAAGGAACTGGGTGAGACCCGGTTCGACCTGTGCATCCTCGGCGTCGGTGTGGACGGAGAGGTGGCCGCCATCTTCCCCGGGCATCCCTCTGCAGAGCCCAGCACCCAGTCGGTGATCGGGGTCACCGACGCCCCCAAGGGGCCGCCAGAACGGATCAGCTTGACCATAGAGACGATCAACCGGTCTCGAGAGGTCTGGCTCCTGGCCAGTGGCCAGGAGAAGGCAGAAGTGGTCTCCAGGGCCGTCGCAGGGGACTCAGCGCTTCCTGCCGGACGGGTCAGCGGACGTCGCCGCACGCTGTGGCTGGTCGACGAGGCTGCAGCGGCCAAGCTCCCCTACTACGAGTGCTCGGCCTAGCTGCTGCCGATCAGTAGATGACTTCGCCGGCTGCCCGACGGGCGCGCAGCGAATCCAGGGCTTCCGCAAGGATGGCCACGGCCTCGGCGTCGCTACGACGCTCCTTCACATAGGCCAAGTGGGTCTTGTACGGCTGAATCTTGGGCGGGGGCGGCGGGTTCTCCGAATCGAGATTGGCCGGAAGCCCACACCGCGGGCAGTCCCAGGTGTCGGGAACGACGGCGTCGGCCGCGAAGGCCGGCCTGGTCTCATGCGCGTTCGCGCAGAAATAGGAGACGTAAAGCCTCGGCGCTGCGTCCCCGCGTTCGGCCTCGCCCATTGGGCCGGCCCCAACCCGGCTACCCCGGATCGCGCTACCACCAACCACTCACATGCTCCTTGCTAGAACAAGGTCTCAGGAAAGAGCCCCAAAACTGCCGAAGAACCGGTACAGGACGAGCAGCCCGATGACGCTGGCAACCCAGATCACGCCGATAATCACCGTGAGTCGATCGAGATTCCGCTCGGCGACCGAGGTGCCTCCCATGCCGGTGGACATGCCACCGCCGAACAGATCGGACATCCCGCCGCCACGGCTCTTGTGCAGCAAGATGAACAAGGCCAAAACGATGCTGGTCAGGATCAAAACGATCGACAGCGTCAGGATGGGCCAAGTCATCTGCCCGGTCGACGGCTCGAGCGGGATGGAGAGTGCAATCACGGGTGGAATCTTAACTCACCAGCACCCGAGGTAACTAAACGGCGCAGCCTTCGGTCAGGTCGACACCCCCAGTCGGCCCCGGAATTGCCACTGCTCCCCCGGCTCGGCTTTCACCGAGACCGAAGGAGCAGCAGCGACGTCCAGTTCCCAACGGGTCACACCGGCGGGAGTAGATCGGCCCGCGCGATCCGCGCGAGCGGATCAAGCGGAGTCGATCTTGACGAGGTCAGCGTCAGCTGGCCGAATAAAACATGATGATCTTGGCGAACTCGTCGGCATTCAGGCTCGCACCGCCGACCAGAGCGCCGTCCACATCGGGCTGGGCCATGATCTCGACCACGTTGTTGGCCTTGACCGAGCCGCCGTACTGGATCCGGACGGCCTCGGCCGTCGGAGCGCCGAAGGCCTCAGCCACGTAGCCGCGGATCGCGCCACAGACCTCCTGAGCGTCCTCCGGGGTCGCCACCTCGCCGGTGCCGATCGCCCAGACCGGCTCGTAGGCGATCACCGAGGCCGCCACCTGCTCGGCGGTCAGCGGAGCCAGGCACTCCTTCACCTGAGACAGCACGTGCGAGACGTGAGTGCCGGCTTTGCGGATCTCCAGCACCTCACCACAGCAGATGATCGGGGTCATCCCGGCCGCGAAGACCACCTTGGCCTTCTCGCCGATCAGGGCATCGGTCTCACCGTGGTACTCACGACGCTCGGAGTGGCCGACGACCACGTAGGCGCACTTGAGCTTGGCCAGCATGTCGGCCGAGACCTCGCCGGTGTAGGCACCGGAGGCATGCACGGACACGTCCTGGGCGCCCCACTTCAGCGGCAGGTTGTCGCCCTCGATCACGGTCTGCACCGAGCGCAGATCGGTGAACGGGACGATCACCGCAGCCTCGGACTTGGCCGGGTCGTAGTGGAAATCCTTCAGGGTGAAAGCGAGCTTCTCCACCAGGCCAGTGGCCTCGACGTGGTTCAGGTTCATCTTCCAGTTACCGGCCATCAGCGGCAGGCGTGCCATATCAGTTACCTTCCTCAAGAACAGCGATTCCGGGCAGGACCTTGCCCTCCAAGTACTCCAGCGACGCACCGCCACCGGTCGAGATGTGGCCGAAGGCCTCGTCGGCGAAGCCGAGGTTGCGCACGGCCGCGGCAGAGTCGCCGCCACCGACCACGGAGAAGCCGGACGACGACGCCAGGGCCTTCGCCACAGCTTCGGTGCCGCTGGCCAGGGCTGGGATCTCCGCAACGCCCATCGGGCCGTTCCAGAAGATCGTGGAGGCTCCCAGGATGGCCTCGGCGAACAGCGCCTCGGTCTTCGGGCCGATGTCGGCACCCTCCTGGTCGGCCGGGATCTGATCCGACGGCACGATGGTGACCTCGCTGGAGGTGCGGTTGCCGAAGTCGAGCTCGGCGACCACGCGGGTGTCGACCGGCAGCAGGATCTTCTTGCCGGCCGCGGCAGCCTGCTCCAGGTATCCGGCGCAGACGTCGATCTTCTCCGGATCCAGCAGCGAGATACCGACCTCATAGCCCTTGGCCTTGAGGAAGGTGTAGGCCATGCCGCCACCGATGATCAGGGTGTCGGCGACCTTGAGCAGGTTGTCGATCACGGCGAGCTTGTCGGCCACCTTGGCGCCGCCGAGCACGACCACGTACGGGCTGGCCGGGTGCTCGGTGAGCCGCTTGAGAACCTCGACCTCCTTGGCCACCAGGTAGCCGGCGCCGTTCGGGAGCAGCTTGGCGACGTCGTAGACCGACGCCTGCTTGCGGTGGACGACACCGAAGCCGTCGGACACGAACACGTCGCCGAGAGCGGCGTACTTGGCCGCGAGCTCCTCGCGCTCGGCGTCCACCTTGGACTCCTCGGCGGGCTCGTAGCGGACGTTCTCCAGCAGCGCGATCTCGCCGTCGGCCAGGGCCGCCACGGTCGCCTGCGCGCTCTCGCCAACCACGTCGGTGGCCAGCTTCACCTCTGCGCCGAGCAGTTCACCCAGCCGCTTGGCCACCGGGGCCAGCGAGTACTTGGGGTTGGCTTCGCCCTTCGGACGGCCCAGGTGCGCCATCACGACCACCTTGGCACCGCCGCTGAGCAGCTTCGTCAGGGTGGGCAATGCGGCCTTGATCCGACCGTCATCGGTAATCGTCTGCCCATCGAGCGGGACGTTGAAATCGCAGCGGATCAGAACCCGCTTGCCCCTCAGATCTCCGAGGTCATCAACTGACTTCACTGGTCAGCCTTTCTGTTTCAGTGTGGGCACACATCGGGCCGACCCGCGCAGATACGCGAGCCGGCCCGATCGTGTTGGGTTGTCGTCGGTCAGAGCTTCGAGCCGACCAGCACGGTCAGGTCGACCAGCCGGTTGGAGTAGCCCCACTCGTTGTCGTACCAGGACACGACCTTGACCTGGTTGCCGATGACCTTGGTCAGCGGAGCGTCGAAGATGCTGGACAGCGGGTAGGTCTCGATGTCCTTGCTGACGATCGGGTCGGTGCTGTACTCCAGGATGCCCTTGAGCGGGCCCTCGGCAGCGGCCTTGACGATCGCGTTGATCTCCTCGACGGTGGTCTCACGAGAGGCCTCGAAGGTGAGGTCGGTCACCGAGCCGGTCGGGGTCGGCACGCGCAGTGCGTAGCCGTCCAGCTTGCCCTTCAGCTCCGGCAGCACCAGGGCCACGGCCTTGGCCGCACCGGTGGTGGTCGGGACGATGTTCAGGGCGGCAGCGCGGGCGCGACGCAGATCGGAGTGCGGGGCGTCCTGCAGGTTCTGGTCCTGGGTGTAGGCGTGGATGGTGGTCATCAGGCCCTTGACGATGCCGATGCCGTCATTCAGCGCCTTGGCCAGCGGGGCCAGGCAGTTGGTGGTGCAGGAAGCGTTGGAGATGATGTGGTGAGCGGCCGGATCATAGAGTCCGTCGTTCACACCCATCACGATGGTGATGTCCTCGTTCTTCGCCGGAGCGGAGATGAGCACCTTCTTGGCGCCGGCGGTGATGTGCGCCTTGGCCTTGGTGGCGTCGGTGAAGAAGCCGGTGGACTCGATCACGATGTCAACGCCCAGGTCACCCCAGGGCAGGTTGGCCGGATCGCGCTCAGCGAAAGCCTTGATCTCCTTGCCGTTGACGTACAGCGCGGTCTCGTCAGCGGTGACCTCACCGGGGAAGCGACCCAGGATCGAGTCGTACTTCAGCAGCTGGGCGAGGGTCTTGTTGTCGGTGAGATCGTTGACGGCGACAACTTCCACGTCGGCGCCGGCGGCGACCAACGCGCGGAAGTAGTTACGACCAATGCGGCCGAAGCCGTTGATACCAACCTTGACGGTCATGTCTTGAGAGTCTCCTTTGGGAACTGACTTGGCCGCCCATCGATGGTCGGCCGGGCTCCCTCATAGCGTATCCGTTCACGGGTGCGCTAGCCCACTCGGCAGAATCGGCGGACTTCAGTCCCGCTCGTCGAGGAGGTCGGGGCTGAGCCCCGCCTCGGTGTTCGGAATGCCCAGTTCGGCCGCCCGCTTGTCGGCGGTCGCCAGCAGTCGCCGAATTCGTCCGGCCACGGCGTCCTTGGTCAGCGGCGGGTTGTGCAGCTGACCCAGCTCCTCAAGGCTGGCTTGGCGGTGCTCGAGGCGGAGCTTGCCGGCATCCAGCAGATGCTCGGGGATGTCATCACCGAGAATTTCCATGGCTCGCTTCACCCGCGCACCGGCGGCCACCGCAGCCCGGGCCGAGCGACGCAGGTTGGCATCGTCGAAGTTCGCCAGCCGGTTCGCCGAGGCGCGCACTTCACGACGCATCCGGCGGTCCTCCCAAGCCAGCACCGACTCATGGGCGCCCAGTCTGGTCAGCATGGCGGCGATGGCGTCTCCGTCACGGATCACCACCCGATCCACTCCCCGCACCTCGCGGGCCTTGGCGCTGATCCCGAGTCTGCGGGCCGCACCGACCAGGGCCAGGGCGGCCTCCGATCCCGGACAGGTCACCTCCAGAGCCATCGATCGGCCCGGCTCGGTCAGCGAGCCGTGCGCCAGGAAGGCACCCCGCCAGGCGGCCACCGACACCTCGATACTGCCGGACACAACCTGAACCGGCAGGCCGCGGACCGGACGTCCCCTGGTGTCGATCAGACCGGTTTGGCGGGCCAAGGACTCACCGTCGCGAATCAGCCGAACCACGTAGCGGGTGCCGCGACGCAGTCCG
This sequence comes from Propionicimonas paludicola, assembly GCF_002563675.1. Taxonomy (NCBI): domain Bacteria; kingdom Bacillati; phylum Actinomycetota; class Actinomycetes; order Propionibacteriales; family Nocardioidaceae; genus Propionicimonas; species Propionicimonas paludicola. The sequence goes on from NZ_PDJC01000001.1 coordinate 1,599,277, forward strand.
CTGCCGGTGATCACCACGAACTCCGAGCTGAAGCCGAACAGATCGGCGATGGCGGTCCGCAGCCGGCGCGCGGCGGCACCGGTGTCCAGCTCGGCCTCCACCACGATCCGACCACCGGCGATATGCAGGCCGTTGGCAAATCGGAGCAGGGCGGCCACCTCAGCCTTGCGCAGCTCGGGCTTGGCCACTTCAAGGGTGGCCAACTCGGACTTGACCTGCTGCGTCATTGCCATCGTGAAGATGTCCGCCTTTCGCGACCGTGTCAGAAGTAGTTGCCTAGCCTACAGACCCATGATCCCGGCGTAGGCAGAAGCTAACAGGAACGGGTCGTGACGGGGCGAGCCGTCCCTCATCTGCACCGGCGTGACCACCAGTTCGGCACCCAGCGAGGCCGCGAAGCAGGCCAGATGGGGGTCGTTGGCGAAGCTCGGATCGGCCAGCACCACGTCCCAGCGCAGCCGCGGGGCATGCTCGGCCAGCACCTCGATGTGCCGCGCGGCCGTGTAGCTGGGCGTCTCGTCCTCGGTGGGCACCAGGTTCATGGTCAGCACCCGCTTGGCCTTGGTCTGCTGCATGGCCTCGACCAACTGCGGGACCAGGACATGCGGGATCACCGAGGAGTACCACGAGCCCGGACCCAGAATCAGGTAGTCGGCCTCGGCGATCGCGGCGACGGCCTCAGGCACCGCCGGCGGATCGGACGGACGGAGCCGGACTGCGGCGATGTCTCCCCTGGCCAGGGCCACCGCCTCTTGGCCCACCACCAGGCTGACTTCGTCCGGGCGGCTGGGGTCGGCACCGATCACGTCGGCCTCGATCACCAGGGGCACCGCGGCCATCGGCAATACTCGTCCCTCGACGTGCAGCATCGAGGCCACCATGTCCAGGCCGGCCACCGGATCGTCCAGCTGCTGCCAGAGCCCGGCGATCAGCAGGTTGCCGATGGCATGCCCGCCGAGGGTTCCGTTGCCGGGGAAGCGCGCCTGAAGGACCTCCGCCCAGGCCCGTCCGACCTGGTCATCGCCGCACAGGGCGGCCAACGCCATTCGCAGGTCGCCGGGCGGCAGGATCGGGAACTCCGCGCGGAGCCGTCCGGACGAGCCGCCGTCGTCGGCCACCGTGACGATGGCGGTGAGGCGATGGGTCAGCTGGCGCAACGCGCTGAGACTGACCGACAGCCCGTGCCCACCGCCGAGAGCCACCACCGCAGGGGTGGGCGCGAAGCCGGTCACTCCAGCCCCAGATCACGATGGATCGTCTGGACCGACAGATCCCGCTCACGGAGCCGGCGGGCCGCCTCCTCCACCATGGCGGTCGAGCGATGCTTGCCTCCGGTGCAGCCGATCGCCACCATGGCCTGCCGCTTGCCCTCGCGCAGGTAGCCCGGCCGGACCAGATCGATCACCCCGAGCAGATGCTCCAGGAACGGCTCGGCATCGGGCTGGCCGAGCACATAGGCGGAGACCGGCTGGGACAGCCCGGTCTGCGGGCGCAGCGACGGCACCCAATGCGGGTTCGGCAGGAACCGGACGTCGAAGACCATGTCGGCATCGATCGGCAACCCGTTCTTGAAGCCGAACGACATCAGCAACAGTTGGAGACCGGGCTCGACATCGCCGGAGAAGGCTCCGCTCACGCGTCCGGAGAGCTCGTGGACGTTCAGGCTGCTGGTGTCGATCACCAGATCGGCGCTCGCACGCAGACCGGCCAGCATGGCCCGCTCGCGGCGAATCCCGTCCAGCAGCCGACCGGTGCCCTGCAGCGGCAGCGGGCGACGAGCGCCCTCCTGGCGCCGGACGATGGACTCGTCGTTGGCGTCCAGGAAGAGGATCTGCGGGACGATGCCGGCCCGGCCGAGCTCGGCGAAGGCGGCCGGGATGGCTTCGAACTCCGAGCGCGAGCGGACGTCCAGCACCACCGCCACCCGGCGGAAGTCGCGATCCCGGGAGATCTCGAGCAGCTCCGGCAGCAGGCTCGGTGGAAGGTTGTCGACCACCAGCCAGCCGAGGTCTTCCAATGTGTGACCTGCCGTCCGACGACCGGCACCGGACAAGCCGGTGATGACCAGGAGACGGACGGGTACGGCGGAGGCGTCCATGCCTCCATTATCGAGGAGTCAGGACTCGATGATCTCGCCGGTGGTCACATTCACTGCGGGCAGTTTTTCGCTGCTGGCCAATGCCTCGACGATGGCGGACGCGGTGCGCTCGCCGATACCGGGCACCTGGGCCAAGTCCTCGACGCTGGCCGCGCGCAGCTTCTTCAGCGATCCGAAGTACTTCAGCAGCGCCTTGCGGCGCACCTCGCCCAGCCCGGGGACCTCGTCCAGCAGGGACTCGACCATGGCCGCGCTGCGTCGGCCGCGATGGTGAGTGATGGCGAACCGGTGCGCTTCGTCGCGGACCCGCTGCAGCAGGTAGAGACCCTCGCTGGCCCGGGGCAGGATCAGCGGGTACTCCTGATCGGGCAGCCAGACCTCCTCCATCCGCTTGGCCAGGCCGCACAGCGCGATGTCGGTGAGGCCGAGTTCGGCCAGCGCCCGTTGCGCTGCCGCCACCTGTGGCGCACCGCCGTCCACCACGACCAGCGCCGGGGCGTAGGCGAACTTCTTCGGCTCGCCCGTGGTCGGGTCGATCAGCAGCGGCCCGTCCGTGGCGGACGCCTCCGCGCGCTCGGCCAGCAACCGGCTGAACCGGCGGGTGAGCACCTCATGCATGGCGCCCACGTCGTTGCTGCCTTCGACGGTCCGGATCACGAAGCGGCGGTACTCGCTCTTGCGGGCCAGGCCGTCCTCGAAGACCACCATCGAGGCCACTACCTGGGTGCCCTGGATATGTGAGATGTCATAGCACTCGATCCGCAGCGGGGCGGTGGGCAGTTGCAGTGCCTCCTGCAGCTCTTCGAGCGCGCGGCTCCGGGTGGAGAGGTCACCAGCCCGACGCAGCTTGTGCATGGCCAGCGAGTCGGCCGCATTGCGGGTTGCGGTCTCCAGGAGGGCCGCCTTGTCGCCGCGCTGCGGCACATGCAAGCGGACCCGTCCGCCGCGCTGCTCGGCCAGCAGCTCCTCCAGGGTCTCCGCAGTCGCGGGCAAGGCCGGCAACAGCACCTCCGGCGGCGGCTCGTCACCCTCGGCGTAGAGCTGGAGCAGGAACTGCTCGAGCAGCTCGCCGGTGTCGGCGTCGTCGTTGCGCTCGGCCACCCAGCCGCGCTCGCTGCGGATCCGTCCATCGCGCACCCGGAAGACCTGGACGGCCACCTCCAGCGGATCCTCGACCAATGCCACCAGATCGGCATCGGTGCCGTCGCCGAGGACCACGGCGTTCCGGTCGGTAGCCTGCCGGAGCGCTGCCAGCTGATCGCGCAGTACGGCAGCCCGCTCGTACTCCTGATTGGTGGCCGCCATCCGCATCTCGGCCTCGATCCGCCGGAACAGCACATTGGTGCGCCCGGCCAGGAAGTCGCAGACCCCCTCGACGAGCTCGCGATGCGCGCTCTCCGAGATGCGATCGACGCAGGGCGCCGCGCACTTGCCGATGTAGCCCATCAGGCACGGACGCCCTGACGACCGAGCGCTGTTGAAGACGCCGTTGGTGCACGAGCGCATCGGGAAGGCGCGCAGCAGCGAGTCGATGGTGTCCCGGATCGCCCATGCCTGGGCGTAGGGGCCGAAGTAGCGGTTGCCCTTGCGCTTGGCGCCCCGACCGACGAAGACCCGCGGGAACTGCTCGGCCCAGGTGATCGCCACCCACGGATAGGACTTGTCGTCGCGGTACTTGATGTTGAACCGCGGGTCGTACTGCTTGATCCAGGTGTACTCCAGCTGCAGGGCTTCCAGCTCGTTGCGGACCAGCGTCCACTCGACCTTGGAAGCGGTGCGCACCATGGTCTGGGTGCGGAAGTGCAGAGCGGCCGGATCGGCGAAGTAGGAGTTCAACCGCTGGCGCAGGTTGATCGCCTTGCCGACGTAGATCACCACGCCGTCGGGGTCACTGAACCGATAGACGCCGGGATCGGTCGGAATGGTGCCCGGCTTGGGGCGGTAGCTTGCGGGATCAGCCATAGGACATCACGAAAGAGCGTAGGCCATGGCACCGACAGTCGGCCGATGTGAAGGTGGGGACGTGCCCAGGCCGTTTGGTCACGTCCCCACCGCTCGAGGGGCGGGCCTACTCCAGCCCGTTGGCGCGAGTCACTCGCGCATACCAGGACGCCGAGTCCTTCGGAATGCGCTCCTGAGTCGCGTAGTCGACGTAGTAGAGGCCGAAGCGGTGGCCGTAGCCCCAGGCCCATTCGAAGTTGTCCATGAACGACCACGGGAAGAAGCCGACCAGGTTCACTCCCCTGGCGATGGCGTCCGCCGCGGCCCGGACGTGGCCGTCGTAGAAGTCGATCCGCTCCTGGTCGTGGATCCGACGTTCCGGATCGACGTAGTCGTGCAGGGCGATCCCGGTCTCGGTGATCATCAGCGGAAGGTCGGTGTACTCGCTGACTCGATCGAGAACCTCACCCAAGCCTTCGGGATGGACGCCGATTCCGCTGATGGTCGGGTTCGGATCGGGCAACCGCCGCCAGCCGCGCGGATTGGCCGGATCGGCCTCCACCAGGTGCCGCTCGTAGTAGTTGACCCCGAGGAAGTCCATAGGCGCAGCGATCACGTCCAGGTCACCGGGTTGGACGAAGCCGAAGTCGGTGATGCCGCGGTAGAACTCCTCGGCATCGGCCGGGTAGCCCCTGCCGAGCACCGGATCGAGGAACATCCGGTTCTCATAGAGATCCAGCCGGCGGTAGGCGGCCAGGTCCTCCGGAGCCGACGATGCCGGGTGCGGCGACGTCAGGTTCAAGGTCACGCCGACCTTCCCGGGCACCCCGGTCGCCCGGATGGCACTGGTGGCAAGCCCGTGGCCGAGCAGCAGGTGGTGCAGGACCTGGACGGCGGTGGCCTCATCGACGATGCCCGGCGCGTGGCGTCCCTCGACATAGCCGACGAAGGCGCTGCAGTACGGCTCGTTGAGCGTGATCCACGACTCCACCCGGTCGCCGAGTCGGGTGGCGACTCTCGCCGAGTAGTCGGCGAACTTCTCAGCAGTGGCCCGATCGGCCCACCCGCCGGTCTCCTGCAACGCCTGCGGGAGATCCCAGTGGTAGAGGGTGACCATCGGGGTGATGCCACGCTCGAGCAGGCTGTCCACGAGGCGTTCGTAGAAGTCGAGCCCGGCCGGGTTCACCCGTCCGGTGCCCTCGGGGAAGATCCGCGACCAGGCCACCGAGAACCGGTAGGCGCCGACGCCGAGCTCTTCGAGCAGGTCCAAGTCGCTGGGCCAGCGGTGGTAGTGATCGCAGGCGATGTCGCCGTTGTCGCCGCGGCCCACGGCTCCCGGATGCCGACAGAACTCGTCCCAGATACTCGGGCCGCGCCCGTCCTCGGTGACCGCGCCCTCGATCTGATAGGCGGCGGTGGCAGCTCCCCAGACGAAGCCCTGGGGGAAACGAATGCTCATTGGTCTATCTCCTGATTTCACTCTGCGGCACCGCGGGCCAGCCGGCGGCGGCGCCCGACGGCGTCCACGGCCACCGCGGTGACCAGGATCACGCCGGTGGCGATGTTCTTGATGGCGGCGGGTTGCCCGAGCAGATCCAGTCCGTTCTGGACGCTGCCGACCACCAGGGCACCCAGAAGCGCCTGGTAGATCCGTCCGCGTCCGCCGAAGAGGCTGGTTCCACCGATCACGGCGGCAGCGATGGCATTGAGCTGGAGCGTCCCGCCGCCCAGCGAGTTGGAGGCGGAGAACTGGCGCGACGCCTCGATGATGCCGGCCAGAGCCGCGATCATCGAGATCACCACGAACACCGTGATGGTCCGCCTCCGCACCTGAATCCCGGCCCGTCGAGCCGCCTCCCGGTTGCCACCGATCGCATAGATGTGCCGCCCGAAGGCAGTGGTCTCCATGACCACCGAGCAGCCCACCAGCAACGTCAGCACCAGGACGAACACCCACGGGATGCCGAAGTAGGAGTTCAGCACCGCACAGACCGCCAGTACGGCCACGCCGGCCAGGCCGGCACCGAGCAGGTCGGCGGACAGGGCCGGGACCGCCAGGCCGAACCGCTCGCGACGGCGACGACGGACAAGTCGAGCGGCGAAGATCGCGGCTACTCCGAGCAGGGCGATCAGCCAGCCGAGCAGGGTCGGGACGTAGGTGGAGGCGATCCCCCGGATCACCACGTCGCGGATCGGGATCTGACCCTGATCGCCCACCAGCTGAAGCTGGACGCCTTGCCAGACCAGCAGTCCGGCCAGCGTGACGATGAAGGACGGGATGCCGAAGGCCGTGATGATCGAGCCGTGGATGAAGCCGATTAGGCCACCGGCGGCCAGTGCGGCCCCGATCGCCACCCACCAGGGCAGGCCCTGGCTGATCAGCAGCGCCAGCAGGCCGGCGCTGACCCCGGCGATGGCTCCGACCGACAGGTCGATCTCGCCGAGCACCAGGACGACCACCATGCCGATCGCCAAGGTGCCCAGCACCGCGATCTGGAGCAGCAGGTTCGACAGGTTCCGCGGGGAAAGGAAGTTCGGATTGAGGAGCTGGAACAGCACCCACACCAGGGCCAGGCCGACCAGAACCAGCCGGGTGCCGGCGCTCTTGCCGAGCAGCAGGGACTTGGTCATCGCCCCTCCCCTACGGTGTCGGCGCCGGTGATGGCGGCCACCACGGCTTCCGGGCTGGACTCGCTCGGAACGAACTCGCCGGCATTGCGACCCAGCCGCAGCACCACGATCCGGTCGGCAAGAGCGAAGACGTCGGCCAGGTTGTGGGACACCACGACGATGGCCAGTCCCTTGTCGCGCAACGATCTGATCAGGTCATAGACCATGGCCGTCTGAGTGACTCCGAGAGCGGCGGTCGGCTCGTCCAGGAGGACTACCCGGCTGCCCCACAGGGCCGCCCGGCTGACCGCCACGGCCTGCCGCTGGCCACCGGACAGCGCCGAGACCAGGACGTCGAAGCCAGGCAGTCGCGCACCCAGTTCGCTGATCACCTGCGCCGAGCGGGCCTCCATGGCCTCGCCGTCGAGCAGCGCCGAGCGGTTCCGGCGCAGTTCTCGTCCCAGGTAGAGGTTGGCGGACACGTCCAGGTTGTCGCACAGGGCGAGGTCTTGGTAGACGGTCTCGATGCCGTGCTCGGTGGCGTCGCGTGGCGAGGTCAGCTGGATCGGCTGCCCGTCGAGGAGGAGCTCACCGGCATCAATCCGGTGGACGCCGGCGATGGCCTTGATCAAGGTGGACTTGCCGGCGCCGTTGTCGCCGACCAGAGCGGTGACTTCGCCGGCCTTGGCGGTGACATTCACCCCGGACAAGGCACTCACCTGCCCATAGCGCTTCTCGATCCCGCGCAGCTGGAGGGTCGGGGCCGCCGCGATGGACGGCCCCGACTCGAATACTCGTGCGCTCACTGCTTCGGGCACTTCTCGGCCGCAGCACCGACGCAAATCGTCTTCCAGGTGGTGAAGCCGTCAGCGATCACCGTGTCGGCGATGTTCTTCGCCGTCACCACCACCGGATCCAGCAGCATGGCCGGGATGTCCCCGGTGCCGTTGTTGACCTTCTGGGTGGCCAGGGACGTCACGGTTGCCTGGTCTCCCTTGGCCAGGGCCACGGCGATCTTGGCGGCAGCCTCGGCCTCGGCCTTGATCGGCTTGTAGACCGTCATGGCCTGGTCGCCGGCGACGATGCTGGTCAGACCGGCGTCGGTGGCGTCCTGGCCGGTGACCAGAACCTTGCCGTTCAGCCCGCGTGCGGTGAGTGCGACGATCGCCGCGTTACCCAGGCCGTCATTGGGGGTCAGAATGGCCTGCACGTCGTCCTTCAGCTTGGTCAAAGCCTGCTCGACCGAACGCTGGCCGGCCGCCGGGTCGAAGCCCGGGGTGTCGGACTCATAGGCCAGCTTCAGATCGCCGGAGGCGAAGGCCGGGTCGAGCACCTTGTGCGCGCCCTTCTTGAAGGCCAGGCCCGGGGCCGAGGTGATGTCGCCGTTGATCATGGCCACCTTCGAACCCTTGGGCAGGTTGTCCAGCAGGTACTGACCCTGCAGCTCGCCGACCTTCTCGTTCTGGAACGAGATGTAGGCGTCCGGAACCGCACCCTCGATCTGGCCGTCGTAGGCGACCACACTCGCGCCGGCCGCCTTGGCCTTGGCCACCATGGCCGCCCCGGACTCTGCCGTGAACGGGCTGGTCACCAGGACCTTCGCACCATTGGTGAGCGCAGCCTCGGCCTGCTGGAGCTGGACGGCTGCGTCGCCCTGCGCATTGTTGGCGATGACCTCGATGGACGGGTCGAGCGCCTTGACGGCCTCGATGAAGAACGGCTTGTCCTTCGACTCGAAGCGGTCGGCGCAGGTGGAACACGGCATCAGGAAGGCGATCTTGATCGCCTGCGCCGGAGCCGAGCTCGAACTGGCGGGAGCGGAGCCGGACGAGGCCGGGGTGGACGGTGCGGAACAGGCCGACATCGACAAGGCGGCCAAGGCCATACCCGCCACGAGAGGAATGAGACGCTTCATTACGTTTCCTTCTTTCGGAGCTAGCTAGAGGTGAGCGGATGTGACAACCCGAACTCGATGTAGCGCTCGATCGGCAGGATCGCCGCGCCGAGCGCGGGACCCCGACTTCCCAGAAGCGATCGCTCCACCACGGCCTGACGCCCGGGTTGAGGGAGGGAATGCCGGAGCGTCGCTTCCCGCACGTCCCCAAGGAACCGCAGTGCGATCATCTGGCCGAGCCAGCCGCCCAGGATGATCTTCTGCGGGTTATAGAGGTTCACCAGGCCGGACAGCGCCAGACCCAGGTGATCAATCAGTTCTGTGACAACGGTGACGGCGGCCTCATCACCGGCATCGAAAGCGGCCAGCAAGGAGGCGACACCCTCCGGCTCCCGGCCCTTCCATACCTCCGCCTGGCCCGGCCAGGCGTGGAGCACCCCGGATGCGCCGAGCACTGTCTCGACGCAACCCCGGGATCCGCAGCGGCACGGCCGCCCGGAAAGATCGATCTTTGTGTGGCCCCACTCGCCGGCCGAGGAGGTGGCACCGCGGTAGAGCCGTCCATTGGTGATCACGCCGGCACCGACGCCGTCGCCGATCAGCACCAGGATGGCGTGCTCAACTCCGCGGGCTTCGCCACACCAGGCCTCGGCCAAGGTCGTGGTCTTTGCGCCGTTGTCGACGAAGACCGGCAGCCCGAGTTCGGCCGACAGCCCGGACAGGGACACGTCCCGCCAGCCGATCAGCTCGGCATGGATCAGCGAGTCCCCCTCGGGGACGGCTGGCTCCTCCACCATGCCGGGCACCCCGATGCCCAGCCCCAGGACCCGGTTGCCGGTCTCGGACAAGGTTCCGATCAGCTCACGCACCTGGTTGGCGATCACCGTGGTCGCGGTGGCCAGATCCAGCTGGCGCTCCGGGAAGGTGTAGGACCGGGAGTCGAGCTGCTGCAGGGTGAAGTCGAACAAGGCGGTGGTCAACTCATGCTCGGAGATATCGCAGCCGAGCACATAGGCCGACTCCGGACGCGGTTCGAGAAGGGTGCGCGGGCGCCCACCGGCCGAACTCCGGAAGCCGGTCTCGGCGATGGTTCCTTCGGCGAGCAGCTCCCCCACCACGCTGGTCACCGTGGCCGGCGACAGCCCGGTCATCGCACCGAGATCGATGCGTGAGGTCGGGTGGTTCAGCCGAAGGTGGCGCAGCACGAGGGCCCGATTGGCTCGTCGGACATCCTGGGTGGAGATCTTGTTGGGCACCGTTGCTCCTAACTTCGAGTCTTATTTTAGGAGCCGAAAGAAAGGTCTGGCAAGAGCCACAACACCTGTTATCGGACTGTGACCAGGGTTCTCCCCTGCCCCACTCAGGCCGGCAGAGCCTCCTGAGAAGCCGACTGGCTGGCCGCCAGGACCTCCTTGAGGAAGGCACCGGTGTACGAGTCCGGGTTCTCGGCCACCTCCTCCGGGGTTCCCTCCGCCAGCACCAGGCCGCCGCGGCTGCCGCCTTCGGGACCGAGGTCGATGAGCCAGTCGGCGGCCTTGATCACGTCCAGGTTGTGCTCGATCACCACCACGGTGTTGCCCTTGTCGACCAGCGACTGCAGCACTTCGAGCAGCTTGCGGATGTCCTCGAAGTGCAGGCCTGTGGTCGGCTCGTCCAGCACGTAGAAGGTGCGTCCGGTCGACCGGCGCTGCAGTTCGGCGGCCAGCTTGACTCGTTGCGCCTCACCGCCGGACAGCGTGGTGGCCGGCTGGCCGAGCCGGACGTAACCCAGGCCGACGTCGACCAGGGTGCGCAGATGCCGGGCGATCGACTGGATCGGCGCGAAGAACTCCACGGCCTCCTCGATCGGCATGTTCAGCACCTCGGAGATGGTCTTGCCCTTGTAGTGGACCTCGAGGGTCTCCCGGTTGTAGCGGGCGCCGTGACAGACCTCGCAGGGCACGTAGACGTCCGGCAGGAAGTTCATCTCGATCTTGATGGTGCCGTCGCCCGAGCAGTTCTCGCAGCGTCCGCCCTTCACATTGAAGGAGAACCGGCCTGGCTGGTAGCCGCGGACCTTGGCCTCCGGGGTCTCGGCGAAAAGTTTGCGGATGTTGTCGAAGACCCCGGTGTAGGTGGCCGGGTTGGACCGCGGCGTCCGGCCGATCGGCGACTGATCGACGTGGATGCTCTTGTCGATGTGCTCGACCCCGGTGATCGTCCGGTGCCGTCCGGGGACCGCACGCGCGTTGTAGAGCTTCTTGGCCAGCGACGTGTACAGGATGCTGTTCACCAGGGACGACTTGCCGGAGCCGGACACCCCGGTGACGGCGACCAGCTTCCCGAGCGGGAAGTCGACGGTCACGTTGCGCAGGTTGTGCTCGGTGGCGCCATGGACGGTGATGGCGTTGCCGTTGCCCGGGCGCCTGGTCTTCGGCATCGGGATCCGACGCCGTCCGGCCAGGTAGGCACCGGTCAGCGAGGTCGGGTGGGCCAGCAACTCCTCCACCGAACCGGAGACGACCACCTCACCGCCGTGCTCACCGGCCCCGGGGCCGACGTCGACCACCCAGTCCGCGGCCTTGATGGTGTCCTCGTCATGCTCGACCACAATCAACGTGTTGCCCAGCGACTTCAGCCGCAGCAGCGTCTCAATCAGCCGATGGTTGTCCCGTTGGTGCAGCCCGATCGACGGCTCGTCCAGGACGTACAGGACGCCGACCAGCCCGGAGCCGATCTGGGTGGCCAGCCGGATCCGCTGGGCCTCGCCTCCGGACAGGCTGCCGGCCGGACGCGCCAGGCTGAGGTAATCCAGGCCCACGTCGAGCAGGAAGCGCAGCCGCTCGTTGATCTCCTTGACCACCCGCTCGGCGATCTTCGCCTCACGCTCGGTGAGCTCGAGGCTGCGCATGAACACGGCCACCTCGGCGATGCTCAGGTTCGAGATCTCGGCAATGTTCCGCCCGCCGATAGTGACGGCAAGCGAGGACGGCTTGAGCCTGGCCCCATTACACGACTGACACGGCACTTCGCGCATGTACCCGGCGAACCGCTCGCGCGCGTTGTCCGACTCGGCCTCGGCGTGCCGACGCCGAATGTAGGGCAGCGCCCCTTCGAACTTGGCCCGATAGCTGTGGTCGCGGCCGTGTCGCGTCCGGCTGTGCACCGTGACGTGGCCGGGCACACCGAGCAACATGATCTGCTGAACCCGGGACGGCAGGTGCTCCCAGGGGGTGTCCAGGCTGAACCCCTCCTGCTCGGCCAGCGCTGCGAAGATGTTCTGGAAGAAGCCGGCCACATACGGGGTGCTCCACACGGCGACCGCATTCTCGGCCAGGCTCTTGGTGGGATCGGGCACCACCAGCTCCGGATCGACCTCCATCCGAGTGCCGATGCCCGAGCACTCCGGGCAGGCGCCCCACGGCCCGTTGAAGGAGAACTGGCGCGGTTCCAGCTCCTCGATCGAGATGTCGTGCTCGTTGGGGCAGGCCAGATGCTCGGAGTAGCGGCGCTCCCGCTGCGGATCGTCCTCGGGGCGATCGACGAAGTCGACGGTGACCACGCCGCCGGCCAGGCCGAGGGCGGTCTCCACCGAGTCGGTGAGCCGCTGCTTGATCCCGGGCTTGGCCGCGAGTCGATCGACGATCACGTCGATGCTGTGCTTCTTCTGCTTGTCCAGGGTCGGTGGCGAGACCAGTTGGTGCAGCTCTCCGTCCACCCGGACCCGAGCCAGGCCCTGGCTGGCCAGCTGCCGGAACAGGTCGACGTACTCGCCCTTGCGTCCGCGGACGACCGGAGCCAGCACCTGGAACCGGGTCCCCTCGGGCAGGGTCAGCAGCCGATCGACGATCTGCTGCGGCGACTGCTTGGAGATCGGCTCGCCACATTCGGGGCAGTGCGCCCGTCCGGCGCGGGCGAACAGCAGTCGCAGATAGTCGTGAATCTCGGTGATGGTCCCCACGGTCGACCGTGGATTGCGGCTGGTCGACTTCTGGTCGATCGAGACCGCCGGCGACAAGCCTTCGATGAAGTCGACGTCAGGCTTGTCCATCTGACCGAGGAACTGCCGGGCGTAGGCGGACAGGCTCTCCACATAGCGCCGCTGACCTTCGGCGAAGATGGTGTCGAAGGCCAGACTCGACTTCCCCGAGCCGGACAGTCCGGTGAAGACGATCAGGGAATCCCTGGGTAGTTCGAGGTTGATGTTGCGCAGATTGTGCTCGCGCGCTCCACGCACGATCAGCCGATCATTCACGCCGAGCATGTTAAGCCGAGCCTCTGACAGTTACCACCGGGGATGAGCAGGCTGGCCGCCGGCCGCCAACGGCCATAGGGTGAACTGCCATGAGCAGCTGTACCGATCAACCGCCCGCGGAAGTGCATCGCTGGCTCGCCGACGCCACCCAGCGGCTGCTCGGACACACCATTGGGATCAGCGAAACCGAGTGGCACCAGCCGACCGCACTGCCGGGCTGGACGCGCGCCCATCTGGCCACCCATCTGGCCCGCAATGCGGACTATCTGACCAATGCGCTCAGCGCAGTGGAGTCGGGTGAGCCTCAGCCGGGGCGTCCCACAGCCGCCGACGAGCGGCGGGTGCTCGAGGAGGGTGCGGACCGCTCGGGCTTGGAGCTGCAGATAGACCTGGACACCAGCGCCGGGGCGCTGCAGCGAGCCATCGACGCGGTTGCCGACTGGAGCACCGGCACGATCGCCCTGCACGGCCAGATCTGCCCATTGGATCGGTTGCCGCTGGCTCGGCTGAACGAGCTGGAGATGCATCACTACGACCTGGATCCGCACCGCGACCTCACCGCCGTGGACAGCGAGGAGGCCGGCTGGCTGCTGCGCTGGGTGATCGAGCGCCGGCAGCAGCACCCCCTGCCGTCGGTTCGACTTGTCGGAGAAGGCGTGGAGTGGGAACTCGGCACCGGTGAACCGCGTCTCGAGGTCCGCGGCACCGACATCGAGCTGTGGCTCTGGCTGTCCGGACGGGGCCGCACCGACCACGTCGAAGGCACTGACGACCTCGTGCTGCCCCTGCTCAGCTGAGCTACTCGGCCTGCTGCCGAGCGTCCCGGCCGGACTTGATCAGGCTGGCCACGGTGGTGACCGCCAGCGTCGCGATGATCACCGTGAGCGAGGCCCAGATCGGGATCTCGGCGCTGAAGCCCCAGCGCTCGTCCAGGTGGTACTCGTGCAGGGCGTGCAGCACCAGCTTCACCCCGATGAACGCCAGCACCACCGACAGGCCCACCGACAGGTAGACCAGCCGCTGCAGGAGGCCGCCGATCAGGAAGTAGAGCTGCCGCAGGCCCATCAGGGCGAACACATTGGCCGTGAAGACCAGGTAGGCCTCCTGGGTGAGCCCGTAGATGGCCGGAATCGAGTCGAGAGCGAACAGCAGATCGGTGCTGCCGAGGGCGACCACCACGAAGAGCATCGGAGTGATCAGCCGCTTGCCGGCCTCGCGGACGGTCAGCTTGGTGCCCCGGAAGCCGTCGGTGGAGGGGAACGCCCGGCGCACCCAACGCATCATGGCGTTCTCGGTGACCTCGTCGTCTTCGTCGTGTTGCCGATAGTCGAGGTAGAGCTTGATGGCGGTGTAGATCAGGAAGGCGCCGAACACGAAGAACACCCAGCTGAACCGCTCAATGGCCGCGGCGCCGAGGGCGATGAAGATGCCACGGAAGATCAGTGCCAGCACGATGCCGACCATCAGGGCGTACTGCTGGAGTTCACGCGGCACCCGCAGGTTGGCCATGATCAGCACGAAGATGAACAGGTTGTCCACGCTGAGGCTGTACTCGGTCAGCCAGCCGGCGAAGAACTCCCCGGCGAACCGCGGCCCACTGAAGTACCAGACCCCCAGGCCGAAGGCCACGGCGAGCGCAGAGAACACGCCGATGGCGATCCCCGCTTCCTTCATCGATGGCTCGTGCGGACGGCGCCCGATCACCACCACGTCGGCGATCAACACCGCCGCCATCACCACGATCGTGATCAGCCACGCCTCGGGGCTCACATGCATTCCGGCGTCTCCCAGCTAGTGCAAGCCGGACGGCCCGCACTGCACCCAACTATCCCGTGTCCCGCGGGATCTGGGCAAAAGCGCCTCAGCGGGTCGCCTCCAGCATCTGGCGCAGGGTCTTCTTCAGGTCGGCGATCTCATCGCGCAGCCGCGCGGCCAACTCGAACTGCAGTTCCGCGGCGGCGGCGTGCATCTGCTCGGTGAGTTCGGAGACCAGGCCGGCCAGCTCGGTGGACGGCATCGAGCCCAGATCCCGCTCGCGCTGGCCCGAGGCCGGCACCGGCGCGGTGCCGCGGCGTCCACCGGCCTTGGCGACCAGGACCTCGGTGTCGACGTCCTCCCTTGCCAGCAGGTCGGTGAGATCGGCGATCTTCTTGCGCAGCGGCTGCGGGTCGAGACCCCGCTCCGTGTTGTAGGCCACCTGCTTGGCCCGGCGCCGGTTGGTCTCGTCGATGGCGGCCGCCATTGAGGGGGTGATCTTGTCGGCGTACATGTGCACCTGGCCGTCGACATTTCGAGCGGCTCGACCGATTGTCTGGATGAGCGACCGTGCCGAACGCAGGAAGCCTTCCTTGTCGGCATCGAGGATCGCCACCAGGCTCACTTCGGGCAGGTCGAGACCTTCCCGAAGCAGGTTGATCCCGACCAGCACGTCGTAGTCTCCCAGCCGCAGCTCGCGGAGCAGCTCGATCCGACGCAGAGTGTCCACCTCGGAGTGCAGGTAGCGGGTCCGCACCCCGTTCTCCATCAGGTAGTCGGTGAGATCCTCAGCCATCTTCTTGGTCAGCGTGGTGACCAGCACTCGCTGATCGAGCTCCGTGCGCAGCCGGATCTCACCCATCAGGTCGTCGATCTGGCCCTTGGTGGGCTTGAGGATGATCTCCGGGTCGACCAGGCCGGTGGGCCGGATCAGCTGCTCGACGATCCCATCCGCCTTGGCCATCTCGTAGGGACCGGGCGTGGCCGAGAGGTAGACCGTCTGCCCGATCCGCTCGACGAACTCCTCCCAGCGCAGCGGACGGTTGTCCATGGCCGACGGCAGCCGGAAACCGTGCTCGACCAGGGTCCGCTTGCGGGACATGTCGCCTTCATACATGCCGCCGATCTGCGGCACCGTGACGTGCGACTCGTCGATGACCAGGACGAAATCCTCGCCAAAGTAGTCCAACAGGCAGTTCGGGGCGCTGCCCGGCTCACGGCCGTCGATATGCCGGGAGTAGTTCTCAATGCCCGAGCAGGTGCCGATCTGACGCATCATCTCGATGTCGTAGCTGGTTCGCATCCGCAGCCGCTGCGCCTCCAGCAACTGGCCGTTCCCCTCGAGCTCGGCCAGCCGATCGGCCAGCTCGGCTTCGATCCCGCCGATCGCCCGTTCCATCCGCTCCGGACCGGCCACATAGTGCGAGGCCGGGAAGATGTAGATCTCGGAGTCATTGCTGAGCACCTCGCCGGTCAGCGGATGCATGGTGGACAGCGCCTCGATCTCGTCGCCGAAGAACTCCACCCGGACCGCGTGCTCCTCGTACATCGGGAACACCTCGACGGTGTCACCGCGGACCCGGAAGGTGCCCCGAGTGCCGGCCAGGTCGTTACGGGCGTACTGAATGTCGACCAGCCGGCGCAGCAGTGCGTCCCGACCGATCTCCTCACCCACTCGCAGCTGGATCATCCGGTCGACGTACTCCTGGGGCGTGCCCAGGCCGTAGATGGCCGAGACCGTGGCGACCACGATCACGTCGCGCCTGGTCAACAGCGAACTGGTGGCCGAATGCCGGAGCCGCTCGACCTCCTCGTTCAGCGAGGAGTCCTTTTCGATGTAGGTGTCGGTCTGCGGGACGTACGCCTCGGGCTGGTAGTAGTCGTAGTAAGAGACGAAGTACTCCACCGCGTTCTGCGGGAAGAACTGGCGCAGCTCGTTGGCGAACTGGGCGGCCAGAGTCTTGTTGGGCTGCATGACCAGCATCGGACGCTGGATCCGTTCGGCCAGCCAGGCCACGGTCGCGGTCTTGCCGGTGCCGGTGGCGCCCAGCAACACCACATTCTGCTCACCGGCGTTGATCCGGCGCTCGAGTTCGTCGATCGCAGCCGGCTGGTCGCCGGCCGGATCGAAGTCCGACTCCACCCGGAACGGGGCCACTCGTCGCTTCACATCGGTCACTGGTCGCACAGACTGAGCATAGGACGCCCCACCGACAGTTCCTCGTGGAGGCGAATCAGCCCCGCTCGGCCAGCCGGGGCAGCACCTGCGCGGCCCAGAACCGGTCCACGGCGTCCCGCAACTCGGCCGGGTGGCCGGTGTTGTCGATCACCGCGTCAGCTGCGGCCAAGCGCTGCGTGCGGTCGGCCTGGGCGGCCAACCGGGCCTCGGCTTCGGCCTCGCTCAGCCCGTCACGCGCCATCAGCCGTTGCACCTGCAGCTGCGCGGGGACGTCCACCACCACCACCAGATCGAAGGTGTCCGCCTGGCCAGTCTCGACCAGCAAGGGGATCATCTGGACCACCACCGACCCGTCCGGCGCGGACGCCAGCAGCTCCGCAGCCCGGGCGCGAACCGCCGGGTGAATGATCTGCTCCAGGTCGCGCCGCGCATCCGGGTCGGCGAACACCACCCGCCCCAGGGCGGGCCGGTCGAGCGAGCCGTCCGCGGCCAGAACGCCGGCACCGAAGCGAGCCGCCACCGCGGCCAGCCCCGGGGTTCCCGGGGCCACCACCTCGCGGGCCAGCAGGTCGGCGTCGATCAACAGTGCGCCGTGCTCGACAAGGCGCTGCGCCACCGTCGACTTCCCCGAGGCGATTCCGCCGGTGAGCCCCAGATGCAGCACCCGCCGCCCGCTCATCGCCACGCTCCCGCCAACCGCATGGCGCCCAGCATGCCAGGAAAGCAGAAGGTCCGGCGCCCCATCGGGGCACCGGACCTTCTGTCTGGCTATGACTCAGCGACCGCCGGTCAGCTTCTCGCGCAGGGCCTGCAGGGCCTCGTCCGAAGCCAGCGAGCCCTCAACGGTCTCGTCAGCAGCACCAGCGGAGTACGCCGCGGTGTTGGCCTCGGCGATCGTGGCCTGCACATCGGCAGCCTCGGCCTCCTCGACCTGCTTCTTGTGAGCTTCCCAACGAGCCTGAGCCTCGGCGTACTGCTGCTCCCACGCCCGCTGCTGTGCCTCGTAGCCGGGCTTCCACTCCTGGGTCTCCGGATCGAAGCCCTCGGGGTAGATGTAGTTGCCCTGCTCGTCGTAGGAGGCGGACATGCCGTACAGCGCCGGATCGAAATCGTCGGCTGCGATGTCCACACCCTCGTTGGCCTGCTTGAGGCTGAGGCTGATCCGACGACGCTCCAGGTCGATGTCGATGATCTTGACCATGACGTCGTCGTTCACAGTGACGACCTGCTCGGGGATCTCGACGTGACGCTCGGCCAGCTCGGACACGTGGACCAGGCCCTCGATGCCCTCCTCGACCCGAACGAACGCACCGAACGGCACCAGCTTGGTGACCTTGCCGGGGACGATCTGGCCGATCTGGTGTGTCCGGGCGAAGGTCTGCCACGGATCTTCCTGGGTCGCCTTCAGCGACAGCGAGACGCGCTCGCGGTCCATGTCGACGTCCAGCACCTCGACGGTGACCTCGTCGCCGACCTCGACAACCTCGGACGGGTGGTCGATGTGCTTCCAGGACAGCTCGGAGACGTGCACCAGGCCGTCCACGCCGCCCAGATCGACGAAGGCGCCGAAGTTGACGATCGAGGAGACGACACCCTTGCGGATCTGGCCCTTGGTGAGCTGGTTGAGGAAGGTGTGACGCACCTCGGACTGGGTCTGCTCGAGCCACGCACGGCGGGACAGGACCACGTTGTTGCGGTTCTTGTCCAGCTCGATGATCTTGGCCTCGAGCTCCATGCCGACGTACGGCTGCAGGTCGCGCACCCGGCGCATCTCCACCAGCGAAGCGGGCAGGAAGCCACGCAGGCCGATGTCGATGATCAGGCCGCCCTTGACCACCTCGATGACGCGGCCGGTGACCACACCGTCCTCTTCCTTGACCTTCTCGATCGTGCCCCAGGCGCGCTCGTACTGAGCCCGCTTCTTGGACAGGATGAGCCGGCCTTCCTTGTCCTCCTTGGTCTGAACCAGGGCCTCGATCACATCGCCCACGGAGACCACGTCGAACGGGTCCACATCGTGCTTGATGGAGAGTTCCTTGGAGGGGATGACGCCTTCGGTCTTGTAGCCGATGTCGAGGAGAACCTCGTCCCGGTCGACCTTGACGACGGTCCCGGTGACGATGTCACCGTCATTGAAGTACTTGATGGTCGCGTCGACCGCTGCGAGGAATGCCTCGGGCGAACCGAGGTCGTCAACTGCGACGATGGCTGCCTCGTGAGTTGAGGTCATGTAGTAGGGCTCCGATGGTTTGTGATACAGGTTGTGGACGCACCGAACCACCTGCCCCGCACGGGTTTGGCCACAGGGGCCTGGATTCCGCACAAAAGCGTGCCTGACCCGTATGAGGTCATGCCAGTCGCAGTGCAGCCGATAGCCTAGCTATCAAGCCGAGGGGGGGTCAATCCGGCCTGCGTGTACTAGCGTCTTTGACTAGGCTGGCAGTAAGCACCTAGGAGGACCAGGAAACCATGAGCGGCACCGCCGAGATCCACGACGCAACCTTGACCCCGTCGAAGCTTGAGCTTCTGGCCGGCTGGCTGCCGCAGCAGTCCTGGTTCACGGGCCCTGCCGACGACCTGGAGCGAGTCGCGTCCTACCGCTTCGTCGACCCGGACGGCGAGGTCGGCATCGAGACCATCCTGGTCCGCTCCGCCGGAGTCACCTACCAGGTTCCGCTCACCTACCGCGGCGAGCCGCTGGCCGACGCCGAGGACTCGCTGATCGGCACCATGGAGCACTCCGCGCTGGGCACCCGCTACACCTACGACGCCGTGGGCGACCCGGTCTACGTGGTCGAGTTGCTCCGGGTGATCCACGAGGGCGACAACGAGGCTGAGCTGTCCCGCGGCGAGAAGTCGATGACCGTGCTGGGCTCGGGGATCGTCCCGGTCTCCAATGCCGCCACCGAGTCGGTCCGGGTGGTGCGAGTGCTGGACGGCGCGCACGTCCCCGGCAACCGGACGCCGCTGGGCACGCTGACCGGTAGCTGGACCGACGGTGACGCCACCGTGGAGCAGGTTCTGGCCGTGCTGCGCTGAGCGCAGGCCCCATTCCGTCGAGAGCTCGCCGCTCCCCTCTACGTGCTCGCTGCCATGCGGGCCGCGAGGGTGGCGGCGGGCTCTCGTGCGTTGGAGCGCCGTCCGCGCGGACGAGCGCTGCGCTCAGTGTGCGGCGTCGTGCCAGGAACCGCCGGTGCCGACCGACACCGCCAGCGGGACCGTCATCTCGACGGCGTGCCCCATCTTGTCCCGGACCAGTTCGGTGAGCTCTTCGAGTTCGCCGTCGGCGACCTCGAAGACCAGTTCGTCGTGCACCTGGAGCAGCATCCGGCTGCGCAGTGACCGGCGGGCCAGAGCGGTCTCGACATCGAGCATGGCCACCTTGATGATGTCGGCGGCCGAGCCCTGGATCGGCGCATTCAGCGCGGCCCGCTCGGCCATCTCGCGGCGCTGCCGGTTGGACGAGTTCAGGTCGGGCAGGTAGCGGCGCCGGCCCAGCACGGTCTGGGTGTAGCCGGTCTTGCGCGCCTCGGCCACGATCCCAGCCAGGTAGTCGCGGACGTGACCGAACCGCTCGAAGTACTCCTCCATCAGCCCGCGAGCCTCGGACACCTCGATCTTCAGCTGCTGGCTCAGCCCGAACGCACTCAGCCCATAGGCCAAGCCGTAGTTCATGGCTTTGATCTTGGCCCGCTGGGCACCGCTGACCTGATCCGGGGCCACCGAGAAGACCCGGGAGGCCATGATCGTGTGGAAGTCCTGGCCGGAGGAGAAGGCCTCGATCAGCCCGGCGTCCTCGGAGGCGTCGGCCATGATCCGCATCTCGATCTGCGAGTAGTCCGCGGTGAGCAGAGTCTGATAGCCGTCCCCGACCACGAAAGCCTCCCGGATCCGCCGGCCATCCTCGGTGCGGATCGGGATGTTCTGCAGGTTCGGGTCGGTGGACGACAACCGTCCGGTGGCCGCGATGGTCTGGACGTAGGTGGTGTGGATCCGTCCGTCGTCGGCCACCGACTTCAGCAACCCCTCGACGGTCTGGCGAAGCCGGATCTGGTCGCGGTGTCGCAGCAGATGGGCCAGGAACGGGTGTTCGGTGGTCGCGTAGAGGTACTCCAGCGACTCGGCATCGGTGGTGTAGCCGGTCTGGGTGCGCCGGGTCTTCGGCATCCCCAGTTCGTCGAACAGCGCCACCTGAAGCTGCTTGGGCGAGCCGAGATTGATCGGATGCCCGAGCGCCTCGAAGGCCGCACTCTCGGCCTGGCTCACGGCGGTGTCGAAGTCGGTACGCAGCCGCTCCAGCCGATCCAGGTCGACGGCGACGCCGACCCGCTCCATCACGGCCAGGGTCCTGGTCAGCGGCAACTCGACGTCCTGCAACAAGGTGGTGCCGCCCTGGTCGGCCAGCTGCGCCTCCAGCTCCTGAGCCAGGTCGATCACCGAACGGGCCCGCACCATGGCATCGGTGGAGGTGCTGTCGTCGAAGTCGAAGGCGGCCTGGGAGTCGTCGGCCGCCGCGTTGCCGGAGAGCTCCCGGTGCAGGTAGCGCGCCGCCAGATCGGCCAGGTCGTAGACCCGCTGATCCGGACGCAGCAGATAGGCGGCCAGCTGGGTGTCGCTGACCAGCCCGGCCAGCTCCCAGCCACGCGACCACAACGCCAGTAACGGCCCCTTGGCGTAGTGGACAGCCTTGGGCAGGCTCGGGTCGGACAGCCAGGCGGCCAGCGCGGCGTCGTCGTCCGGGGAGAGCTCGGTGACCTCGATGAAGGCGGCGTTGCCGTCGGCGGCGGCCAGCGCGATCCCGGTCAGGTCGCCGGCCCCGGCTCGCCACTGACCGGCGAAGTCGAGCCCGACCACCCCGGAGCGGGCGTGCGCGTCCAGCCAGGCCCGGACGCTGCCCGGCGCCAGGGTCTCGCCACTCACCTCGAAGCCGCCGGCGGTCTCGGCCTCGCTGTTGGGCAGGTTCTCCAGCAGCCGGTCCCGCAGCACCCTGAACTCCAGGCCGTCGAACAGCGAGTGGACGGCCTCGCGGTCCCAGTCGCGGCGAGCCAACTCGTCCACGCCGACGCCGAGCTCGAGGTTGCCGACCAGGGCGTTCAGTTCGCGGTTGCGGGTGACGTCGGACAGGTGCTCGCGCAGCGACTCCCCGGCCTTGCCCGGCACCGAGTCGACCTGGCGCAACAGGTTCTCCAAGCCGTCGTAGGCGGTCAGCCATTTGGCTGCGGTCTTCGGACCCACCCCGGGCACCCCGGGCAGGTTGTCGCTGGTCTCCCCCACCAGCGCGGCCAGCTCCGGGTAGCGGGCCGGCGGCACCAGGTACTTCTCGACGACCGCGTCCGGGGTGAGCCGGGCCAGGTCGGAGACGCCCTTGCGCGGGTAGAGCACGGTCACCGAGTCGTTCACCAGCTGCAGGGTGTCCCGATCGCCGGTGCAGATCAGCACCCGCAGTCCGGACGCCGGCGCCTGGGTGGCCAGGGTGGCAATGATGTCGTCGGCCTCGAAGCCGGGCTTCTCGATGTGGACGATCCGCAGCGCGTCCAGCACTTCCTTGATCAGGTCGACCTGGCCGGCGAACTCGGCCGGCGACGCCGCGCGATTGGCCTTGTAGTCGACGTAGCGCTCGCTGCGGAAGGTCTTCCGGGAGACGTCGAAGGCGACCGCCACGTGGGTGGGCTGCTCGTCGCGCAGCACGTTGAGCAGCATTGAGGTGAAGCCATAGACGGCATTGGTCGGCTGCCCGGTGGTGGTCGCGAAGTTCTCCACCGGAAGGGCGAAGAAGGCCCGATAGGCCACCGAATGCCCATCGATCAGCAGCAGGGTCGGTTGGCTAGCTCCAGCTGGGGTCGTCACAAACCGGAACTCTAGCCGTCGCCTCCCCCACCGCCACCTCGGCCTGTGTCAGGGTTTCCCCATGGACCCTGCACAGATCGCTCAGCTGCCACTGGGCCCACTGGCCGAGCGGATGGGGCTGGAGCTGCTGCATCTGGAGCCAGCCCGGGCCGAGGGCCGCTGCCCGGTGGCCGGCAACACCCAGCCCTTCGGACTGTGGCACGGCGGCGCGTCCTGCGTGCTGGCCGAGACCCTCGCCTCAGTGGCCGCCATCGCCGAAGTCGGGCCGGACGGACGGGCCGCCGGAGTCGAGCTCAACGCCACCCATCTGGCCGCGGCCCGGGACGGCTGGGTGCATGGCACGGCCGAGGCCATCCGAATCGGACGCACTCTGGCCACCTATCAGGTGGAACTCCGCGACGACGCCGGCACCTTGGTGTGTGTGGCCCGGGTGACGGTCTCCCTGCAGCGAGCAGCTACTTCTTGAGCGGAAGCTACTTCTTGAGCGGCTTGGGCTTGCCACCACTCTTGGAGTGATCGATCACGCCCTCGGCGACCTCGCGCATCGACTTGCGCAGATCCATGGCGGTCTTCTGGATCCAGCGGAAGGCTTCGGCCTCGGACAGGCCCAGCCCCTCCTGGAGCAGGCCCTTGGCCTGGTCGACGGCCTTGCGGGAAGCGAACCGCTCCTCCAGATCGGCCACCTCGGCCTCGACCGCGCGGATCTCGGCGAACCGGCCGATCGCGATCTCGATGGCCGGCACCACGTCGGAGGCATCGAAGGGCTTGACCACATAGGCCATGGCACCGGCGTCCCGGGCGCGCTCGACCAGCTCACGCTGGCTGAACGCGGTCAGCATCACCACCGGAGCGATCCGCTCCTCCGCGATCGCCGCGGCCGCCGTGATGCCGTCCATCTTGGGCATCTTCACGTCCATCACGACCAGATCGGGCTCCAGCGAGCGGGCCAATGCGAGAGCTTCCTCGCCGTCGCCGGCTTCGGCGATCACCTGGTAGCCCTCCGCAGTGAGCAGCTCGACCAAGTCGAGGCGGATCAGGGCCTCGTCCTCGGCCACCAGAACGCGCAGGGGGTTCTCTGCCGAGGGGTTCACATCGCTTGTGGTCGCCATCTTCACTTTCCTACCGATCAGCCTTGCTGTGCTGGGTTGAGGGTACCGCGCGGCAAACAGCCACTGCCAAGTTGTGGCAGAATCTGTGCCTACCTGCCGGGGTGGCGGAATGGTATACGCGGACGGCTCAAACCCGTCTGCCCGCAAGGGCGTAGGGGTTCGACTCCCCTTCCCGGTACTCGACTCGATATGGCTCTGGTTAGGGGCGGAACCGCTCCGGTGGTCTCCGGACGCCAAGACCCTGCAACTCCCGTGCAACCCAGGCCCGGCCGAGACCCCCTCAGAGCCCCCTCCGGACGCCCGCTCGCGAGGCTCTGTTTTGGGGTTCCCGTGGCGCGGCAAGGTTGGTTCAAGGGTTGCCGGCGTTGCGTCGCCTTCGGGGTTCGGCCACGAGTGTCGGAGCCACCTGCGATGCTGTCGCTGTGAGCGGAGTGTTCAGCAACATCAAGCGTATCGACCACGACTACACGAAAACCAACGACGTCGCCTGGGACACAGGCCATTGCCCTGACTGTGGAGGTACGCAGATGGGTGTCGTCGCCTTCCTTCCGGAGAGTGAGCTCTATTGGCTGCGATGTGTCGGCTGTGGTCGCGGTTTCGTCCGAGAGTGGGGGGTGACCCTCCCTGGTGCTCAGCCGTTTGATGTTCCTAAAGGACTACCAAACACTGAAGCGGCCGTGTGGGCTGAGATTCGGTCGTGCCTCGCTGCCGGTGCTTTCACAGCGTCAGCCATGATGTGTCGGAAGCTCTTGTTCCACGTGGCGGTTGCTACCGGCCTCCCGGCCAAGGACAAGAGCAACAGAGCTCCGACCTATGCCCAGTGCGTCAATCACCTTGAGGCCGAAGGCGTCATCACTAAGCGGATGCGAACCTGGGTGGACCGGATCAAAGACATCGGGAATGACGCGAATCACGAGATAACGCCCGTCACAGAGAAGCAAGCTCTCGATGTGGCCGGGTTCACACATCAGCTCTTGAGGCTGAGCTACGAGATGGACGAGCTCGTGAAGCCGGACGACGCTGAAGATGAGGGACAAGGCGAGATCCTGACGATCTGACGCTGGGCGTGCAGAAGCCGCCCCGTCCCCAGCTCTCGCCGGGGCGGGACAGCCTCGTCGAACCGCCTACCGCAGCCCGAGCGCTCGCGCCTGACGCAGCGGCTCAACCGCAACTGCTGGTCGGAGTGAGGCCGGTGAAGCGCGCAGAGCTCCAGGTCAGCAGGTCGGTGACCGCCGGCGAGGCGGGCGCGACCAGGCCGCGGTGATCCCGCTCGTGGTAGACCCGATAATCGATCCGGGTTCCGCTGCGACACTGCGCGGCGACGTAGCCGTCCTGGACGTCAGTTGGGACCAACTGGTCCCGTCCGCCCTGCCCCAGCAGCACGGGGACCGGGATCCGCCCGTCGGGACGGTTCTCGGCCAGCCGAGTCGCCAACGCCCCCGCAGTGGGTGACTGCGCCCAGCTCAGCCCGGAGCCCAACCAGGGCAGCAAGGGGCCGGGCTGACCCTGACAGCGGGCCGCGGTCTCGCTCACCCGCGCCCGGGCCGTCGGCAGCAGGTAGTCGTTGCCGTCGATCTCCGGGTAGACGGCCGCGTAGCTGCTGATCAGACGGGCGGCCACGGCCTCTCGCTCCGCTCCGCGATCCGGACTGGCCAGTACCCCGGACAGATCGGTCAGCGGAGCCAGCGCCGCCAGCCCCGTCAACGTGACTTCCGGCGCGTAGTCGTCCCGGATCAGGCCGGCCCACAGCGCCGCATGCCCGCCCTCCCCGAAACCCCACAGCACGGCCTCACCGAACCGGACGCCGTTGAGCTGCCGTGCGGCCCGCAGCGCGTCCAGCACCGCCCTGCCCTCCGGCTGGCCGAGGAGGTAGCTGGGGGCGCCCTCGACGCCCAGGCCCGGCAGATCCGGCGCCAGCAGCGCGTAGCCGGCTCCGGTGACCTGGTCGAGGAAGGACATGCCACCGGAGGCGAGTCCCCGCACCGACGGCGCGCAGGACGGCGAAAGCCCGGTGCCGTCGTGCAGCCAGACGACCAATGGCAACTGCTCGGTCACCCGATCGGCCGGTAGGTAGATCGCCGCACTGGCTACGATCGGACTGCCCTGAGCCGTGGTGGTCAGGTAGAGCAGCCGAGCGGCCACCACCCCGGGGGTCGTCGCTCCGGCGTAGCTGTCGGCGCGCAGCAGCTTGCCCGGGGCATGCTGCCCACCGACCATGGCCGGGCTGTAGAACGGGCCCGGCGCGACGCGACCGCCGTCCAGGCCGGCCCCAGCCAGGGCCAGCGCCAAGCCGAGCAGGAGCGCCAGCCCTCGCCCGACCAGTCGATTTCGGTTGGCCGCCACGGTTGGCCGATCGGCCGCCCAGGCGTCCACCATGATGCCGAGGCCGGCGATCAGCAGGTACAGCCCCAAAACAACCGCCGCCGGCAGCAGCGTCCGATCCACCCAGACCACGGCAAGGCTGCCCAGCCCGATGGAAGCGCCGCCGACCAGCAGCGATGCCCAGAAGCCGGCTGTCGACGGGCTGTTCAGCAGCCTGGGCCAGTGCGGGTTGCTGAGCAGCGCGGCCGACCACAACTCGGCGCCGCCGGCCAGGATCAGGAGCACTCCAGTCACCGCGCCGACCAGCGAGAGGTTCACCGGCTGCCACAGTCCGATCAGAGCGCTGCCCACGGCGAAGCAGATCGCCAGGGTCAGCTTGGCCGGGCGCTCCCGGCTGAGTTGGACCAGTTCCACCAGGGCGGCGACCGCCAGCCCCAGGCTCACACACAGGGCCATCAGCTCGGGCGCGGCAAACGGGCGGACGGCAAGGAAGGCCCCGACGACGACCGCCGGAATGCCGGCCGCCGTCCGAACAGCCCTGCTCACCCGGGGATCGGCCACGCCCAGACTCTAGCGGCCGACCCTCCGGGCGCTCGGCTACCCGTGGTCGGAGTGGGTCAGTCCATCTCGTAGATGCGCAGCGCGTTCGTCTTGTGCATGTGGCGGCCCGGGTTGCCGCTCACCACGACCACCCGATCGCCGGTGGCCATGAAGCCGGTTGCGGCCAGCGCATCCTGCACCGACTTCACCATGGCGTCGGTGTTGGTGTACTCCGGAGTGACGTAGGACTGAACGCCCCAGCACAGAGTCAACTCCTGGGCGGTCTTCGGCAGCGGGGTGAAGGCCATGATCGGCACCTCGGAGCGCAGCCGGGCCAGCCGGTGCGGAGTGTCGCCGGAGATGGTGAATGCGGCCAGGTACTTGGCCCCCACTCGCTCTGCCACCTCGATGGCCGCCTTGGCAATCACCCCGGAGACGGTGTGCGGATCCCAGGCCAGGCCACGGATCTTGTCCAGTCCCTCGGACTCGGTCCGGCTGATGATCCGGGACATCACCTCGACGGCCTGAATGGCGTACTCCCCCACGGCGGTCTCACCGGAGAGCATCACCGCGTCCGCGCCGTCCAGGATCGCGTTGGCCACGTCAGAGGCCTCGGCGCGGGTCGGGCGATGCGAGGTGATCATCGATTCCAGCATCTGGGTGGCCACGATCACCGGCTTGGCCCAGGTCCGGGCCGCGTCAATGATCCGCTTCTGCACGCCCGGGACGTCCTCCAGCGGCAGTTCGACGCCCAGGTCACCACGGGCCACCATGAAGGCGTCGAAGGTGTCGATGATCGAGTCGAGGTTGTCGATCGCCTGCGGCTTCTCCAGCTTGGCGATCACCGGCACATGCCGGTCCTCCTCGTCCATCACCTGATGGACCGGGACGATGTCGGCGGCATTGCGGACGAAGGACAGCGCCACCATGTCGACGCCGTGGCGCAAAGCCCAGCGCAGGTCCCGCTCGTCCTTCTCGCTCAACGCGGGGACGCTGACCGGCACGCCGGGCAGGTTGATCCCCTTGTGATCGGACACTCGGCCGCCGACGATCACCTCGGTGATCACGTCGGTCTCGGTGACCTCGACCGCCCGCAGCTCAATGGCTCCATCGTTGATCAGGATCTGGTCGCCGGGGGTGACGTCGGCGGTCAGCGTGTTCAGGGTGGTCCCGGCCCGCTCGGCGGTGCCCAGGACGTCTTCGGTGGTGATCACGAAGCGATCACCAGCGTTCAGGAAGGCCTCCCCGTCGACGAAGTTGCCCAGACGGATCTTGGGGCCCTGCAGGTCGGCCAGGATGCCGACCGGTCGGCCCGCGACTCGGGCCGCATCGCGGATCCACCGGACCCGCTCGGCATGCAGGAGGTGATCGCCGTGGCTCATATTGAGCCTCGCGACGTTCATTCCCGCGTTCACCAGGTTGACGATTGCCTCGGCCGAATCAGTCGCCGGACCGATCGTGCACACTATCTTCGCTCTACGCACGTTGCCCAACCCTAGCCGCCTCGTGTTACAACCTGCGCAGGTCAGTGCCGGACCAACTCCAGTGCCGTGGCTAAATCGTCGGGGTAAGGCGAATTGAAGGTCACCAGTTCGCCGCTGCGGGGATGCGTGAAGGACAGCTGAACGGCGTGCAGCCACTGCCGCTGAAGCCCTAGTCGGGCCGCCAGAACCGGATCTCCGCCATAGGTCGGATCGCCCACGCAAGGGTGCTTGATCGCCTGCATGTGCACCCGGATCTGGTGAGTTCGTCCGGTCTCCAGGTGAATTTCCAGCAAAGATACGGAGCGGAACGCCTCCAGAAGCTGGTAATGGGTCACGCTGGCCCGTCCGCCGGCGATCACGGCCATCTTGTAGTCCGCGCCCGGATGGCGTCCGATCGGGGCCTCGATGGTGCCCTCCAGCGGATCCGGATGGCCCTGCACCAGGGTGTGATAGGTCTTGGCGACCTCCCGGCTGCGGAAGGCCTGCTTCAAGACCGTGTAGGCAGACTCACTCTTGGCCACCACCATCAGACCCGAGGTGCCCACGTCGAGGCGCTGGACGATCCCCTGCCGCTCGGGTGCTCCCGAGGTGGAGATCCGGAAGCCGGCTGCGGCCAGGTGCTCCACCACGGACGGACCGTCCCAGCCCAGGCTGGGGTGGGCCGCGACTCCGGCCGGCTTGTCGACCACCACGATGTCGGCGTCGTCGTAGACGATCCCGATTCCGGCGACCTCGACCGGCACCACCTGGACGGTGGGGGCGGTGGTCACCGCCACCTCGAGCAGATCACCGCCACGGACCCGATGAGACTTGGCCACGGTCTCGGAGTTCACCAGGACTCCGCCGGCTTCCAGCAGATCGGAGATCCGGCTGCGGGATAATCCGCTCATCCGAGCGGCAGCCTGGTCGACGCGCTCGCCGTCCAGGCCGTCGGGAACCAGCCAGACGCTATTCATCCGTCGGGCCGGCATCGGCGCCGGCCTCGGGTGCAGCATCGGCGAATGGGACGCCGTCGAAGCCGACCTTGGTGATCAAGGTCAGCCAGATCACCACCACCGCAGCCGCGGTGATGCACATGTCGGCGACGTTGAACACGGCGAAGTAGGGCAGCTGGATGAAGTCGATGACATGGCCCTGGAACGGGCCCGGGTCACGGAAGAGCCGATCGGCCAGGTTGCCGCTGATCCCGGCGACCAGCAGACCCATGGCCGCGGTCCAGCCCGGATGGCGCACCTTCGGCACGAACCAGGCCAGCACCCCGATCAGGGCCGCGATGGCAATGATGGCCAGCCCGATGGTGAATCCCTCGCCCATGCTGAAGGCGGCTCCAGAATTGCGCAGCAACTGGAGGGTGACCAACCCGCCGAGCAGGGGAATCGGATGGGCAGGATCCAGCACCACCAGCATCACCGCCTTGGTGACCTGATCGACGACCAGCCCCAGAGCCCCGATCCCGAGAACCCACGACCACACCGCGACCGGCGACATGCCGGTCTTCTCACTGCTGGTTATCTGCGTTCCTCCCGCTGCTTGCAGGCCACACACATCGTGGCCCGCGGGAAGACCTGAAGGCGGTCCTTCCCGATCGGCTGCCCGCAGGACTCGCAGGAGCCGTAGTTGCCGGCCTCGAACATCCGGTAGGCCTGCTGCGCCTGATCGAGCATGTCGCGGGCGTTCTGGGCCAGCGACATCTCTTGATCGCGCTCGAAGTTCGAGGAGCCGACATCGGCCGGATCACGTCCGGCACCGTCGGTGCCCTCCTCGAAAAGATCGGCCAAACCCGCCTCGGCCACCTCGATCGCCCGCTCCATCCGAGCGATGTCGGCAAGCAACTCCTGGCGGATCTCTTCGACCTCGTCCTCGGTCCAGGGATCCTCGCCCTCAGCGATCGGGAACGAGGCGGCCTTGGCCCGAACGGTGGGCTTCACACGGTTAGCCGACGGCATGGACTCGCACCTCCTGCTGTTGTCTGAGCAGGGAGAGTACCACCCGTTTCGGTCAGTTGCTCTCGTTGAGCAGGGCGTCCAGGCGCGGCGTGGCGGAACCCGGTCCGGGCTCGGTCAGGATCTCGGGCACATCGCCGGGCTGCAAGGTCACCTCGTTGAGCGAACGGAGCTGGCTCTGCAGGTGGTTGGCCAGCGTGCTGCGGTAGCTCTGCTCGAACGAACGCAGGCGATCGACCTTGCCACGCAGCGAATCCCGCTCGGCCTCCAACGCGCTGAACAGCTCGGTGCGCAGGGCGTCCGCCTCGCCGGTCACCTGATCGGCTTTGGCCTGTGCGTCAGAGGTGAGCTTCTCGGCGTTCACACGGGCTTCGGACTCGATCCGGTCGGCGCGAGTGCGCGCATCGGTGAGGGCCTCGTGCGCCTTGCGGTTCGCGCTGTCGATGACGGTCTCCGCTTCGGCGCGGGCGCTGCTGACGATCCGATCGGCGTCCACCTGGGACTCACCGACCAGCCGCTCGGCCTGCTCGGTCGCCATCTGCAGCAACCGGGTGACCGCCGGCGAGGCTTCGGCGGAGTTGGTGACGATGATGTTCTCGACCTTGCCGCTCGGGCCGTCCACCACCGGAGCTGCAGCAGCCGCAGCAGCGGCCTGCTTGGCCTCAGCGAGCTCAGCACGCAGCGACTCGATCTCTGCCTTGGCCTGGGCCGCAGCGGCGGCCTGAGCGGCCTGTGCGGCCGCCTGAGCGTCCGCGCCGGACTTCGAGGCAGCGGCCTTGGTGTTTGCCAGCAGCCCCTGCGCCTCGGCGAGTTCGGCCTTGGCCTTCTCGGCGGCGGCCTGTGCTTCGGCCAGCTGGCCGCGCACGGTCTCAAGTTCCCGCTGACGAGCTGACAGCTCAGAGCGCAGCTTGTCGGCCTCGGCGTTGTCGCCCGGGACGAAGATGCTGGACGGTTCGGAGCTGGACAGCGCCTCGAGCTGCTTCTTCAGGCTGCCGTTCTCTTCAGTGAGCTGGGAGAGAGTCGCCTCTACCTTGTCGACGAAGTTGTCGACGTCGACGGGCTCGTAGCCGTTTCGTCGAGCCAGGTGGAAGCGGGTCTGGCGGACCTGCTCGAGGGTCAGGGTCATTGCTCACCTCACGTGTCGGTAACGGGACAAGCTTCAGCAATCCCGATAGTGCTCTCAGGCTAGTGTCACAGCTTGGCTGAATCCAAGAATCGATGGGATTGCACGCTCACGGCCGTAAACCGAAGGTCAAGAGTCCACCCGGCGGAACCGGTCGAGCCGGCTATCCGCTGGTCGGCTCAGGACTGGTTGAAGAAACCGCCGGCCAGGCGTTCCTTGTCCTCGGCCGCCACGGTCACATTGTGCGGCGAGAGCAGGAAGACCTTGCTGGTGATCCGCTCGATGCTGCCTCGCAGGCCGAAGATCAGCCCCGCAGAGAAGTCGACCAAACGCTTGGCGTCGGACTCCTCCATCTCGGACAGGTTCATGATCACCGGGATGCCGTCGCGGAAGTTCTCGCCGATGGTGCGAGCCTCGTTGTAGGTCCGCGGATGCACGGTGATGATCCGGTTGATGTCGGCGACCCTGGGCGCAGCTTCCTTCACCGGACGCCGGGAGCCGAGCTCGGTCACGCTCGCGGTAGCCGCCGGCCGCGTCTCCAGGTCCGTGCCGGTCGGGACGGCCTCGGTGGCCTCGTCCTGCTCAGCCTCGACCTCTGGGTAGTCGGTGTCGGACACCAGGCCCAGCCAAACGGCTGCCTTCTTCAAGCGATCCGCCATCTTTCAGCCCTCCAAAGCCCGATTCAGTTCGACTTTAGCCGCCGCGACCGGCTTCCTCGGGGAGGCCCACCGGCGACACGCCTAGAGGCTGGGCCGCCAGATCACCGCCGCCTGCCGGCCCGCGTCGGCGCCGTCACGCCGGTAGGAGTGCAGCTCGGGGGTGGTTCTGGTGCACGGATCCACTCGGGTCACCGTGACCCCGAGGGCGACCAGCTGGGCCTGTGCGGCAGCACCCAGGTCCAAACTCGGGGTGTCCCAACTGGTCCGGGCGCGGGCCTGCGGCAGCGCCACACAGAACTCCGCCTGCAGTGCGGCCGGCACCTCGTAGCACTGCCCACAGATGTGCGGGCCGATCCAGGCCGACAGCTGCGTCGCCCCCAGGCCGATCAGTGCGTCCACCGTGGCCGGAAGGACGCCGCCGGCCAGGCCGACCCGGCCGGCGTGAGCGGCTCCGATCAGCCCCCGCTGCAGGTCGGCGAACAACACCGGAAGACAGTCGGCGGCGCGCACCGCAAGTCCGATCCCGGGTGCGGCGCTGACCAGGGCGTCCGCCTCGGTCCGAGCCAGTGCCTGGGCGTCCGTACTCGGATCGACCTCGAGCACCCGCGCGCTGTGCACCTGGTAGGCGTTCAGGACCGGGACGCCGATCTCGGCCTCCACCAGGCCCCAATCCGGCGAGCGCCACCCGGGGTAGCCGCTCAGCCCCAGGTCGAGGCGGGAACCGTCCGGCGCGACGCCGTCACAGAAAGCGACCCCGACGCCGTCGGCGCCGGGGTCAACTCGATAGCTGAACAAGAGTCCCTACTTCAGGAAGTCCGGGACGTCCAGGTCGTCGTTACCGATGTAGCCGGGCACGACCGGGGTGACCGGAGTGATCGGAACCACCGGCTCGACCGGTTCGGTCGGAGCCGGCTCCTCGACGACGGCCACGGGCTCGGGGCGCACCGGGGCCGGTTGCGGACGACGCTGCGGTTCCGGTCGCGGAGCCCGCTTGGGCGGCTGCCCGCCATCGAAGCCGGCGGCGATCACGGTCACCTTCACCTCGTCGCCGAGTGCATCGTCGATCACCGTGCCGAAGATGATGTTGGCGTCCTCGTGGGCGGCCGCCTCGATCAGGTTCGCCGCAGCCGAGACCTCGAACAGGCCCAGGTCCGAGCCACCGGCGATCGACAGCAGCACGCCGTGCGCACCCTCGATGCTGGCCTCCAGCAGCGGAGAGGACACCGCCATCTCGGCGGCTACCCGGGCTCGATCCTCACCGCGCGCCGAGCCGATGCCCATCAACGCCGAGCCGGCGTTCGACATGACCGCCTTCACATCGGCGAAGTCCAGGTTGATCAGGCCGGGCGTAGTGATCAGGTCGGTGATGCCGGACACGCCCTGCATCAGCACCTGATCGGCCTGCCGGAAGGCGTCCAGGATCGCCACCTGATGGTCGGTCATCTCCAGCAACTTGTCGTTGGGGATGACGATCAGGGTGTCGACCTCTTCGCGCAGCGTCGAGATGCCGTCCTCGGCCTGGGACGAGCGGCGCCGCCCCTCGAAGCTGAACGGACGAGTGACCACGCCGATGGTCAGCGCACCCAGCGAACGAGCGATCCGAGCCACCACGGGCGCGCCACCGGTACCGGTGCCACCACCCTCACCGGCGGTCACGAAGACCATGTCGGCGCCCTTGAGCACCTCTTCGATCTCGTCGGAGTGATCCTCGGCGGCCTGCCGGCCCTTGGACGGATCGGCGCCAGCGCCAAGTCCACGGGTCAGATCACGACCGATGTCGAGCTTGACGTCAGCGTCACTCATCAACAAAGCCTGGGCGTCGGTGTTCACGGCAATGAACTCGACCCCACGCAATCCCGACTCGATCATTCGGTTGACGGCATTAACGCCACCACCACCGACGCCGACCACCTTGATGATGGCCAGATAGTTCTGGGATGCAGTTCCCACGTCACCCACCCTCACTGGAGCAACTGCTGCCTTATACGGGCTCGACGAAGCCATGGCGGGGAAGGGCAACGTGCTTCGGCGTGCGGACCCAGGCTAGGAGACCCCTTTTCGCACTGTCCAAGAATGACCTGGGCCTCGGCGAGTCCCTCAAGTGCCGCTTCAGGGTTGAGGCGGGCCAAGATCAGCGGCGCGCCGGGAAGGCAGGCGCCGAGACGTCGAAGATGTCGCCGCCCAGCGGCAACAACCGGGCCAGCACTTGAGACTTCAGGCTCGACTCGTCCGCACTCCCCCAGATCACCTTGGCGCCGTCGCGCATCCGCAGCACGATGCCGTCCCGGCTCGGAGCCTCGAGCCGATTGACCTGCGCGCGCTGCTGGTCGCTCAGCGCCGAGAAGACCGCTCCCACGTCGGCGAGCACGCCTTGATTGCTGGGATCGGCCACCACGCGCACCAGGCCGGACGGTTGGTCCGGCACCGCCTGGAAGACCACCCCGGACTCGTCCGCGATCAGGTAGCCGGCCCCGGCCGGGATGGACAGGTGTGCCGTGCGCTCGGTGATCGCCAGGGTCAAGCGGTCCGGCCAGTCCCGACTCACCGTGACCCGGGCCACCGCCGGCAAGCCGGCCACCCGATCGGCAATGGCGTCGACGTCGAGCCGGGCCATCGGCGTCCCGGGGACGACCTGAGCCGCGGCGACCACATCGGTCTTGCTGAGCAGCTTGTTGCCGGTCACGGTGATCTCGCGGGCCGCGAACACCGGGGAGAACCAGACCAGGTAGGCCACGGCCGCCAGGGCCAGCGCCGCCACCGCGATGCCGCCGATCCGCAGCCAGCGGTGCTGCCGCTCCTGGCGGCGCCGCAGGTCCAGCCGGGTGGTGGCGTCGCTCAGGCTCACTGCGGACCTCTCGCCAGTGCGGCGGCCAGCTGCGGACCGACGCTGGTGACGTCGCCGGCACCGATGGTCACCACCAGGTCGCCGGGCGCGACCAGGCCGGCCAGCACGGCAGCAGCCTGGTCGATCTGCTCGACGTAGTGGACCCGGCTCGGATCGGAAACTGCCTGGGCGACCAGCTCGCCGGTCACCCCGGGGATCGGATCCTCGCGCGCCGGGTAGATGCCGCAGACCACCACGACATCGGCGAGTCCGAGCGACTGGCCGAACTCGGTAGCGAAGTCCCTGGTCCGGGAGAAGAGATGCGGCTGGAAGCAGGCCACTACCCGTCCGCTGCCGGCCAGCTCGCGGGCTGCGGTCAAGGTGGCCGCCACCTCGGTCGGGTGGTGGGCGTAGTCATCGAAGATTCGGACGCCGCCCCGCTCGGCCACCGGCTGGAAGCGTCGATTGGTGCCGCCGAAGCGAGCCGCCGCGGCGCGCAGCAGCGGACCGGACACCCCGAGGCTGATCCCGACCGCATAGGCCGCGGCTGCGTTGAGCAGGTTGTAGCGTCCCGGGACGGCCAACTCCAGCGGCCCGGACTCGTCCGGGCCGGTCAGCATCGCGGTGGCGCCGCGCGGGCCGTGGCCGATCCCGGTCAGCCGGACGTCGGCCCCGGCCGACGCGCCGAAGGTCAGCACCCGCTTCCCGGCGGCCCGGACGACCTCAGTGAGCGCGACCGCCCCCGGATCGTCGGCGCTGATCACCACGGTGGTCACCGTCTCAGCCGTGGCCAGCCGGACGAAGCCGTCGGCATAGGCCTCGGCAGTCCCCCAGTTGTCCAGATGGTCAGCCTCGATGTTGGTGATCACCACCAGCTGCGCCGGGTACTGCAGGAATGAGCCGTCGCTCTCGTCGGCCTCGATCACGAAGCTCTCACCCGAGCCGAGCCGATGGCTGCGCCCGGTGTCGCGGAGCGGCGAGCCGACCACATAACCCGGATCGGCGCCGACTTCAGTGAGCAGCGTGGCGATCATGGCCGAGGTGGTGGTCTTGCCGTGAGTGCCGCTGACCGCGACTCCGACCCGGCCGAGCATCAGCGCCGCCAGGGCCGCGCTGCGATGCCACACGCGCAGGCCACGGCGACGGGCTTCAGCCAGCTCGGGGTTGGTCTCGCGGACCGCGGACGAGACCACGACCGTCTCTGCGGCACCCAGCTGGGCGGGGTCATGGCCGACATAGGTGGTCACTCCGGCATCGGCCAGCGCCCGCAGGGTGGCCGAGTCGTGCTGGTCGCTGCCACTGACCGCCACCCCGAGGTCGGCGTACAACGCGGCGATGCCACTCATGCCCGCTCCACCGACGGCGATGAAGTGCACCCGTCCCAACTCAGGGACGGGCAACAGCGGAACCGGCTGGATCAAAGGCATGGCTTCAGTTTGGTCGACCGGCCACTCGAAGCACCAACCGGGCCAGCGCATCGGCCGCTCCGGACGGTGCCAGCTCGCTGCAGGTGGCCGACATAGCGGCCAGGCGCTGTGGATCGGCGAACAACTCGGTGACCAGGGCGGTCAGCCCGACTGCGGTCAGCTCGGCGTCGGGGACCAGGAGGCCGGCCTCCGCCTGGATCAGGAAGTCGGCGTTGCGGGCCTGCTCGCCGTTGCCGTGCGGCAGCGGGACGAAGATGGTCGGCAACCCGATCATCGCGGTCTCCATCACAGTGCCGGCCCCGGAGCGTCCGACCATCAGATCGGCGGCGGCGTAGGCCTGGCCCATCTCGTCCACGTAGCCGACCGGACGGTAGCCGGCCCCGGTGTCCGGGTCGACCACGGCCACGGTCTCCTCGGTCAGGTTGGCCGGTCCGAGCACGTGCAGGATGCTGATCCCCGCGGCCAGCAGCGCCGTCCGGGCGCCGATCACGGCCTGGTTCAGGCTGCGGGCGCCCTGCGAGCCGCCGGATACCAGCAGCACCGGCCCGTCCGCCGGCAGTCCGAACTGGGCGCACGCCGCCGACCGTCCAGCAGCCCGGTCCAGCCCGGCGATGGCGGCCCGCACCGGCAGGCCGACCTGCTGGGCGTGCGGCAATGCGGTGTTCGGGAAGGTGGTGGCCACCCACGGCGTGAACCGTGCGGCGACTCGATTGGCCAGGCCCGGCACGGCATTGCCCTCGTGCAGGATGATCGGCAGCTTGGCCCGCCAGGCGGCCAGGTAGACCGGCAGCGAGACATAGCCGCCGAAGCCGACCACGACCTCGGCCTGGTGCCGACGCAGGATGGCGCCCGCCTCGGCGACGGCGCGGCCCAATCGGCCCGGCACCGAGAACAGCGCCGGGGTGATCCGGCGTGGCAGCGGAACCGGCGGAATCAACGCCAGTTCGAGTCCTGCCGCCGGGATGACCCGCGACTCCAGGCCCTTCGGGGTGCCGATGCAGAGCAGGTCGACGTCACTGAGTTCGCGCAGCCGCTCCGCGGTCGCGATCAGCGGCGAGGTGTGCCCGGCCGTGCCTCCGCCGGCCAGGATGATGGGCAGTCCACTCACGACTTGGCACCGACCGCCGTAGTCACCAGGGTCTTGCGGCGGCTGGCCCGATGCCGCTCGGAGTAGGCCCGCGCAGCCGGCTCTTGGCGGGCGCAGGCCAGCAGGACGCCCAGAGCCATCAGGTTGGCCATCAACGCCGAGCCACCGTAGGACAGCAACGGGAGCGGGACGCCGAGCACCGGCATCATCCGGAACACCACGGCGATGTTGACCAGGGCCTGGATCATGAACCAGCTGGTGATCCCGGCAGCGGTGTAGCGGCAGAACTTCAGGTCCGAGCGCATCGCGATCCGGAAACCGGCATAGCCGAGGATCAGCAGCAGGGCCAGGACGCTCAGCGTCCCGACCAGTCCGAGTTCCTCGCCGATCACGGCCAGGATGTAGTCGGTGTGCGACTCGACAAGGCCGCCCCACTTCTGACGGCTCTCGCCCAGCCCGAGCCCCCACCAACCGCCGGACGCCAACGCGAACTGGGCGCGGATCGGCTGGTGGTTGATCCCCAGCGGGTCGAGATTGGGGTTGAAGAAGCCCAAGATGCGCGACATCCGGTACTGGGCGGTCAGGATCAGCACGACCACGGCCGCCGCGACGCCGCCGATGATCGAGACCAGCACCTTCCATGACGCCCCGACGTACCAGAGCACGGACAGCATGATCGCGCCCAGGATCATCCCGGTGCCCAGGTCGGACTGCAGCACGACCAGGCCGATCATCACCAACGAGGCCGGCAGGAATGGGATCAGCAGGTGTCGGACGTCGCCGAGCAGCTTCTCCTTGCGGGCGAAGATGTCGGCACCCCACATCACGATGGCCAGCTTGGCGACCTCGGACGGCTGGATGTTGAACCACGAGAAGCCGAGGTTCACCCAGTTGGTGTTGCCGTTGTTGGAGTAGCCCAGCGGGGAGAAGGTGAGCACCTGCAGGATCATGGCGGCGGCCATCAGCACCCAGCCGAGCACCTTCAGCTGGGTCGGCTGCAACCGGGCGAAGACATAGGCCATCGCACCGCCGACCAGCAGGAAGACGGCCTGCCGCTTCACGAAGTAGTACGAGTCACCGTCCCAGCGCACGTAGGCGTACACGCTGGAGGCGGAAAGCACCATCATCATGCCCAGCACCAGCAGTAGCACTGCCGGAACGAGCACCAAGTAGAAGCTGGCCTGTGGATGGGCCAGCCAGTCGACCACGAGACTCCGTCGGCGGCCCTTGGCGGGTTGGGCCGACTCGGTTCCGTGGCGATCCTCAAAGGGGGAAGACAGGATCGCCACCGGTTACCTCCTATCCGCTGAGTCCGGCCACCGCTTCTGCGAAGGCCGCGCCGCGTTCGGCGTAGTCGGTGTACATGTCTCTACTGGCGCAGCCGGGGGCGAGCAACACCACGTCACCGGGATTGGCCCGGGACGCCGCCCACTCCACCGCCTGCTTCATCGCACCATGATCGCTGTTATCGAGCACCATCAGCGGCACCTGAGGTGCGTGTCGGGCGACTGCGTCGGCAATCACGGCGCGGTCGATGCCGAACACCACCACCGCGCGCAGCTTGTCGGCCACCTGGGTGACCAGCTCGTCGAAGGTGGTTCCCTTGGCCTGTCCCCCGGCGATCCACACCACCGAGTCGAACGCGGCCAGCGAGGCGGCGGCCGCATGCGGGTTGGTGGCCTTCGAGTCGTCGACATAGCGGACGCCGTTGCGCTCGGCCACGGTCTGGATCCGATGGTCGCCCAGCCGGAGCCGCTTGAGGCCCTCGGCGACCGCCTGCGGCGGCACTCCGAAGGAGCGGGCCAGGGCGGCTGCGGCCAGCGCGTTGGCCACGTTATGCGGGGCGTAGGGCTGGACGTCGGACACCTTGGCGATTTCGATGGCCGAATCCCAGCGCTGGCTGATGAAGGCGCGGTCGACCAGCACCTCGTCCACCACGCCCAGCATCGAGACCGCCGGAATGCCCAGGGTGAAGCCGATGGCCCGAGCACCCTCCTGAACCTCGGCCTCCTCGACCAGGTGCTCGGTGACCGGGTCGGCCACGTTGTAGACGCAGGCGTGCTGGACACGCTCGAAGATCCGGGCCTTGTCGGCTGTGTAGGCGGTCATCGAGTCGGTGACCCCGTCCGGCCAGCCGGCCCGGTCGGCGTACCACTCCAGATGATCCGGCGCCACGTTCAGCACGGCGGCCGAATGCAGCGCCAGGCTGTTGGTCCAGTGCAGCTGGAAGCTGGACAGCTCCACGGCGAGCACGTCGTAGTTGACGTCGTCCAGGACGGCCTCGACGATCGGGCGTCCGACGTTTCCGACCGCGGACGTCTTCAGCCCGGCCGCGGTCAGCATCGACTCCAGCATCCCGACCGTGGTGGTCTTGCCGTTGGTGCCGGTGACCGCCAGCCACGGCACCTGCCGATCGGGCAGGCTCATCCGCCAGGCCAGCTCCACCTCGCCCCAGATCGGGATCCCCCGCAGCGCGGCCTGGGCCAGCAGCGGAGCCGACGGTCGCCAGCCCGGCGAGGTGACCACCAGGTCGGCGTCGGCCGGCAGCTGGGCGGTCGAGCCCGGCCCGAGCCGGACGTCGGCGTCCAGGAACTCCAGGAGCTTGGCCTTCTCGGCATTCTCGCTGCTCAGTGAGTCATCCAGGACGATGACTTTGGCGCCGAGCTCGATCAGGCCGTCCGCAGCAGCGAAACCGGACGTACCCAGCCCGGCCACCACGACCGTGGCCTGCGACCACGGCGAGAGCCGATCCGCAGTAGCCAACCAGGACTTCACGGCTGCCCCACCACCCACTCGGCGTAGAACACACCGAGGCCGGTAGCCACGCACATGCCGCAGATGATCCAGAACCGGACGGTGATCGTCACTTCCTGCCAGCCCAGCAGCTCGAAGTGATGCTGTAGCGGGGCCATCTTGAACAACCGCTTCCCTCCGGAGATCTTGAACCAGCCGACCTGCAGCACCACCGAAGCGGTGATGATCACGAACAGGCCGGCCACGATCACCATCAGCAGCTCGGTCCGGGTCATCACCGACAGTGCCGCGAAAGCGCCGCCGATCGCCAACGAGCCGGTGTCACCCATGAAGATCTTGGCCGGGCTGGCGTTCCACCACAGGAAGCCGAAACAGGCCCCGGCCAGGGCGATCGAGACCACGGCCAGGTCGTAGGGGTCGCGCACCACGTAGCACTGCGGGCCGCCGACACCACAGGACTGGCTGTACTGCCAGATGTTCACGATCGCGTAGGCGGCGAAGACCATGGCGCCGGCACCGGTGGCCAGCCCGTCCAGGCCATCGGTGAGGTTGGCGGCATTCGACCAGGCGGCCACCAGGAAGACGATCCAGACCACGGCCAACGGCAGCGGCAACCAGATCCAGGGCAGGTCACGCAGGAAGGAGACGAACTGGCTGGCCGGGGACACACCGCGGGTGCTCGGCATCGACAGGGCCGCAATGGCGAAGGCGATGGCCGCTGCGGTCTGCAGGGTCAGTTTCACCCAGGCATGCAGACCCAGCGATCGAGCTTTGCTGATCTTGATCCAGTCGTCGGCCAGGCCGACCAGACCCAGGGCGACCACCAGGCCGAGCACCAGCAGACCCGAGGCGGTCGGCGGGGTCCAGGTGACCAGGTGGGCCAGGATGTAGGCGAGCACGACCGAGATGATGATTACGGTGCCGCCCATGGTAGGCGTGCCGCGCTTGGTGTGGTGGCTGGTCGGGCCGTCATCACGGATGAACTGGCCGTAGCCGCGCCGCACCAGGAAGCGAATCGCGTAGCGGGTGCCCAACAGGGTGCCGATCAGACCGATCGCCCCGGCGAGCAGGATGCTCCTCATTCCCTAACCTCCAGCGTCGACCGGCCCTCGGCGAGGGCCTGTGCCACCGTCTCCAGCGCCAAGCCACGTGATGCCTTGACCAGTACCGCATCATCAGGACGCAGCCAGTCCGCTGCAGTCGCGAGCGCTGCCGTCCGATCGGGCGCCATGCTAACCCCGACACCCCCGACACGCGCGCCAGCGGCCAGATCCTCGGCGTGGTCGCCGATCACGATCAGGTGGTCTATGCCCAGTTCGGCGGCCAGTGCGCCGACCCGTCGGTGGCACTCGGCGGCCGTGTCGCCCAGCTCGAGCATGTCACCGAGGATCGCCAGTAGCCGACCGGCCGGACGGCGGAGCCCAGCCAACGAATGGAGCGCGGCCGCCATCGAGTCCGGGTTGGCGTTGTAGGCATCGTTCACCACCAGCACCCGGTCCGGGCGCTGAGTGAGTTCCATTCGCCAGCGGGACCGAGCCTCGGCTCGGCTGAGCGCGTCCGCCACCTCGGCGAGGTCGATCCCGGCCAGCAGGCCGACGGCTGCGG
The DNA here is from genome assembly GCF_002563675.1 of Propionicimonas paludicola. Taxonomy (NCBI): domain Bacteria; kingdom Bacillati; phylum Actinomycetota; class Actinomycetes; order Propionibacteriales; family Nocardioidaceae; genus Propionicimonas; species Propionicimonas paludicola. The sequence goes on from NZ_PDJC01000001.1 coordinate 1,640,712, forward strand.
CGGCCAGAGCATTCTCCACCTGGTGGGCGCCACTCACCTGGAGGCTGACCCGGGCCACACCTTCGGCCAGTCCGGCGGCGTGCAGGTCGAAGCCGGCCCGAGACAGTTCGTCCAGCTCGACGGAATCGGCCCAGACCCGAAGCTCACCAGGGCCGTCCGCGGCTCCGAAGCTGGCCAGCCGCGCCGCCGTCCGTCCGGCCATGGCCGCGACCAGCGGGTCGGCGGCGTTCAACACCGCCCAGCCGTCGGCCAGCAATGCCTTCACCAACTCGCCCTTGGCTTGGGCGATCACGGCCTGCGAGCCGAACTCGCCCAGGTGCGCCTGGCCCACATTGAGGACAACGCCGATCCGCGGCGGCACCACCTGGCACAGCCAGCGGATGTGGCCCAGCCCCCGGGCACCGAACTCGCTGACCAGGTATCGGGTACCGGTGTCGACCCGGGTCGCGGTCAGCGGCACCCCGATCTCATTGTTCTGGGAGCCGACCGGTGCCACAGTCTCGCCGGCCACGGCCAGCACCTGGGCGATCAGGTCCTTGGTACTGGTCTTCCCGGACGAGCCGGTGACGGCCACGCTGACCAGGCCACCGGCGATCGCCTCGTCCACCAGGCCGCGAGCCAACCGGGCCAGCCCTTCGGCCGGATCGGCGACCAGCAGCTGCGGAACCGGAAGGTCCAGTTCGCGTCCGACCAGGACGGCGGCTGCCCCGCCGGCCACCGCAGCAGCCGCGAAGTCGTGTCCGTCCACCCGCTCTCCGGGCAGGGCCACGAAGACACTGCCCGGCCGGGCCAGTCGGGAATCAATCACGACCGTCGGACCGACCGTCACAGTCGGGTCGCCGATCAGTCGGGCGTCGACCAGCGCAGCCAGCTGCGCAGTGGTCATCTCATGCATCAGGTTCTCCCATAACGGCCCGCCACTCGCGGCCGACCACAGCCACATCGTCGAAAGCGATCGTCTCGTGGGCCAGTTGCTGACCGCTTTCGTGCCCCTTACCCAGAATCGCGATCCAGTCGTCTGAACCGGCCAACCGCAGTGCGGTGCGAATGGCGTGGGTCCGGTCACCACCGTCGATCACCTCGGCCCCGCTCTCCGCGGCCGCGGCTCGGGCTCCGGCCAGCACCGCGGCCCGGATCGCTGCCGGGTCCTCGCTGCGCGGGTTGTCGTCGGTGACGATCACCACCTGGGCTCCGGTAGCCGCCGCCACTCCCATCGGGCCGCGCTTGGCCTGGTCACGATCGCCGCCACAGCCGAGCACGGCGATCCGTCTCCCCTGCGGGATCCCGTTCAGGGCGGCGGTCACCGACTCCGGAGTGTGTGCGAAGTCCACGATCACGCCGGGGGCGCCGGGGCCGAGGTCGACCCGCTGCATCCGTCCGGGCACTGCGGCCTCTCCGAAAGCCGACAGTGCCACCGAGAGGTCGAGTCCGGCCACGTCCAGCATCGCGGCTGCCGTGGTGGCGTTGCGCAGGTTGAACTCGCCGAGCAGACCCAGCCGGAAGCCGACCTGGCCGGTCGGGGTGGCCAGCCGGACCAGCCGGCTACCGTCCGGCTGGAGCTCGGACGAAGCCACGTAGTAGTCGGCCCGGTCGTCCGCGCCGGTGGTCAGCAGCGGCATCTGGCCGCCGGCCCGGATCTCGTCGGCCAGGCGGCGACCGTACTCATCGTCGATGCAGACCACGGCGGCCGCGGCCCGGCCGTTGCGGAACAGCTCGGCCTTGGCCTGGAAGTAGCTCTCCTGGTCGAGGTGGAAGTCCAGATGGTCGCGGCCCAGGTTGGTGAAGCCGGCCACGCCGAACCGGAGCTGATCGACCCGATGCAGGGCCAGCGCGTGCGAGGAGACCTCCATGGCCACGGCGTCCGCGCCGCGCTCGACCAGGTAGGCCAGCAGCGCCTGCAGATCGGACGACTCCGGCGTGGTCACCGTGGTTCGGCCCGAGGCCAGCTGCTGCTCCCCCAACCGGAAGCCGATGGTGCCGATGGTGCCGACCTGATGGCCGGCCGCGGCCAGACCGGCCGCCAGCAGGAAGCTGGTGCTGGTCTTGCCCGTGGTGCCGGTCACCCCGAACAGCGCCAGCCGGTCGCCCGGACGTCCATAGACCTCGGCGGCCACCCGGGCCAGTTCGGCCCGCGGATCAGCCACCACGACCACCGGGAGCGCACTGCCGGCGGCCCACTCGGCTCCGGCGGCATCGGTGAGCAGCGCCACCGCTCCGGCCTCGGCCGCAGTCGCCGCGAAGCGTGCCCCATGCGTCTGTGCGCCGGGCAGGCCGACATAGAGGTCGCCGGGGAGCACACTGCGGGAGTCGATACTGACCCCGCTGACGCTCAGGTCAGGGGCCGAGGGAAACAAGCCACTCAGCTGAACCGGACGGTTCCGGCTCGGCCGCAATGGTGCCGAAGTGCTGCTCATCGAGGGCTACCCTAGCCAAACCTGGTCAGGGCTCGATCGGCAGCTTCGGAACCTTGCCGGTCGATTGCGGGACTCCATAGCGAGCCAGGGCGAGCGCCATGATGTCGCGGTAGGCAGGTCCGGCCACCGACTGGCCCGAGGAACCACGGCGCGGATGATCGATCACGACGTACGCCACGATCTGCGGATCCTCGACCGGCCCGACCCCGATGGTCGAGGTGACCAGGCCGGTGGACTTCCCGGTCTTCGGGTCGAGCTTCTGCGAGGTTCCGGTCTTGGCGCCGGTCCGGTAGCCGGGGATGTCGAAGGTGTGCGCCCTGGTGTGCTGCACCATGGCCTCCATCATCGACACCACCTCGGCCGAAGTCTGCTCCGAGACGACGCGGCGCGGCTCTCCGGTCAGCAGGTTCTCCGAGGTGCCGTCGGCCAGAGCGCGGGACTTGAGCAGGCGCGGCGGGTTGTAGACCCCACCGTTGGCGATGCCGGCCACGGCAGCTGCCTGCTGGATCAGCGTCACCGAGACCGCGCTACCACCGAAGGCCAGACCGTCACGGCTGTAGTCAGGCATGTCGGCCGGCGGCAGGACGCCCTTCGACTCACCGGGCAGGCCGATCCCGGTCTTCTGGCCGAGGCCGAAGCTCACGTAGTAGTCGTGCAACGCCTGCTTGGTGGACTTGCGAGCCAGCTCGATGGTCCCCACATTGGACGACTTGGCCAGCACGCCACGCGCCAGCAGGGTCAACGTGCCGTGATCCCAGGCGTCACTGACGTACTTGTCGCCGGACTTGATCTTCCCGGGGACCTTCACGACATCGTCCGCACGGACCAAACCCTGATCCAGCAGCGCGGCGAAGGTGAGCGCCTTCTGCACCGATCCCGGGGTGTACGGCGTGGTCACGGCCCGGTTCTGCAAGTCCTTGGCATCGGCGTCACCGGGGGTGTTCGCATCGAAAGTCGGGTAGTTGGCCAGGGCCAGCACTTCGCCGGTCTTGACGTTCATCACGATCGCCATCCCGGAGTTGGCATCGGTCTTGCGGACCCGGTCGCCGAGGATCTGCTGGACTTCCCACTGCAGCCCGGCGTCGATGGTCAGCTGGTAGTCCAGCCCGTTCACGGCAGGCTGCAGCACGTTGGTGCCCAGCGGGATCTTCCCGTTCGGCGAGTTCTCGTAGATCTCCTTGCCGTCCTTGCCGGCCAGTTGGGAGTTCAGCACCAGTTCCAGGCCGCCACCACCGTCGCCGGCTTCATTGACGAAGCCCAGGACGTTCGCGGCCAGAGTCTTGTTCGGGTAGCGCCGGGTCGGGTGGCTCTCCTTGAACAGTCCCAGCAGCCCGGCGTCCGATACCGCCTGATTGAGTTCGCGGAAAACCGCAGCCGGCACCTGCTTGACCAGGATCTGGTAGCGGCTCCCAGCCTTGGTGAGCTTCGGCAGATAGCCGTCCACCGAGCCGCCCAGCCGGGTAGCCAGCAACTGGGCGAGCTGTTGCGGCGCCGCCGCGGCGACCTGACGGTCCTTGTCGGTCATCTGATCGGGGCTGAGCTTGCCGTTGGTCATGATCGCCAACGGATCGGCGATCACCCACACCGTGTCCTCGGTGAAGGCCAGCACCTCGCCATTGCGGTCGGTCAGTTCGCCACGGAACGCCGGAAGGTCGCGGGTCACCGTGATCTGGCTGGCCGCCTCGGCCGCGACGGTGTCGGCATCGATGGCCTGCACCTGGACGGCGCGGCCGGCCGCCATCGAGAAGATCACAGCGATCCCGATCAACAGCGCCCGCAGCCGGGTCACCGAGCTGACCACAGGCCGCTTGCGGGTGGTCGGACGCTTGGCCGGCTTGGCCTGCTTGGCGGGCCGAGCCTCCCGAGCCAGGAAGAACCGATCAAGAGGCCGCGACATCAGCCACGCCCCGTGGTGTCTGCCTGGGGGGCTCCGCCGGTCTGACCTCCGGCCGCGGCCTGGGCGTCCGCTTCGGCCTGGGCCTGCGCCTGAGCCGCCTTCGCGTCCGCCTTCGCCTTACGCGCGGCTTCTGCCTTCGCCTTGCGGTCCGCCTCGGCCTTGTCCATGGCCGCGACCTGCGCGGCGACCTGCTCATCGGTCAGGTAACGGATCGAGGGAACCTCGATGCCACTGACCGCCGACGCCTTGCCGATCACGTCCCCGTCATCGAGTCGCAAGTTGGCCGAGACCGGGTTGGGACGCATTCCCAACGACTGCGCAGCCACGGCCAGGCTCTGCACCGAGCGCTTGTCGGCAACGGCCGCCTGCAGCCCGGAGACCTTCGTAGCCAGTACGGCTGCCTGGTGCTGCCGGTCCTGCACCACGAACGCCTGGCTCTGCAGGGCCGTGGTCAACACCAGAATGCCGACCATGCCGAGAGCGAGTAGTCCCGCGACCACGGCGACGAACGGGATCGTGGCCAGACTGGAGGCCGACTGCGGGACCGGGCGCAGCCTCGGTCGGCGGCGTTCCGGAGTCGGACGAGGGGCGAGTTGGGCGGTCATCGGGCCTCCTCCTGCTTTCTGGCTAGGGCGCGCAGCCGGACCGGCTTGGCACGCGAGTTGAGTGCGATCTCGGCGTCCGAGGCTTGTTCGGCGCCGCGAGTGAGCAGAGTGAAGTTCGCGGCATAGCCGACCGGGACGGACGGGACGCCGACCGGCACCCGATCCGAGCTCGCTTGGGCGAAGACCCGCTTGACCAGTCGGTCCTCGCCGGAGTGATAGGCCAGCACGACCAGGCGGCCACCGGGGGCAAGGGCGTCCAGGGCGGCCGGGAGCACCTTGGCCAACGAGTCGAGCTCGGCATTGACCGCGATCCGCAGTGCCTGGAAGGTCCGCTTGGCCGGGTGTCCCCCGGTCTGTCGGGCCGCCATTGGGATGGCATCGGTGACCACCCGCACCAGGTCCGCCGAGCTGTGCAGTGGACGGGCCGCGACGATCCGGTCGGCGATCCGCCGGGCGAACCGCTCATCGGCGTAGTCACGCAGGATGCGGGCGATCTGGTCGGCCGACCAGGTGTTGACGATGACCTCGGCGGTGAGCTCTTGCTCCTGGTTCATCCGCATGTCCAGTGGCGCGTCGGTCGCATAGGCGAAGCCGCGGCTGGTGTCGTCGATCTGCAGCGATGACAGACCTAGATCCAGCAGGATCGCCTGGACTTTCGGACGTCCGGCCGCAGCCAGGACGTCCGGCAGTTCGTGGTAGATCGCCTGGTGAAGCTCGACCCGCGAGCCGAAACCGGCCAGCCGGGCGCCGGCCAGGGCCAGCGCATGCCGATCCCGGTCGATCCCGATGCAGCTCGCCTGGGGCGCCGCCTCCAGCATGGCGGCCGCATGGCCGCCCAAGCCCAGGGTGCCGTCCACGTACACCGAGCCGGGCTCGGCCAGGGCCGGGACCAACAACTCGACGACACGCTCCAACAGCACCGGATGGTGCTGAGGGGCGACGCTGCCGCCGGCTTCGCTCATCTCGACCCTGCCTGTCCGCTCTGCCTGGTTGCTGGTTCGTGCGTCGTGGTTTCAATCCGCGGTCTCCGCTCCTGGCACCGGGGAAGGTGCGCCAGGAGGGTCTGCACGCGGATTGAAGCCGCCACGCGCGAACCGTCCTTCGGTGGTCAGCCCACCGAGGGGGTTCCCTCATCCAAGGCCGCGAAGGCCTCCTCCTGAGTCGCCGAGTACTCCGCCCAGGTCGCCGCATCCCACACTTCGAGGCGGTTGAAGGCCCCGATCACGACGATCTCCTTGGTCAGGCCCGCGTAGGCCCGGAGCGGCAGCGGGACGGTCACCCGGCCCTGGCTGTCCGGCAACTCGTCCGAGGCACCCGAGGCCACCATCCGCTGGTAGTCGCGCACTCCTCGAACAGTGGAAGGTCCGGTCGCCGCATTCGCCACCTCGGCCAGGAACGCCTCGGTCGGCCATACGGCCAGACAGCGATCCTGCGCACGGGTGATGACCAGGCCGGATGCCAGCTGCTCGCGGAACTTCGCAGGCAGAAAGAACCGTCCCTTGTCGTCGAGTTTGGGGGTGTAGGTGCCCAGAAACATGGTGCCCACTCCCCTTTCCCTTTCCTCCACTTGGCCCCACAGTACTCCACTTTCCCCCACCGAGGTCGCTTTTTGATGAGTAAATCCACACGCCCCCACAACCACCGATCGCCGGTTAGGCTGGGCACGGTCCGGCACCAAAGACGACAGGGGCGAAGTGGAAGGCATCGGCGAGGACGACATCGCAAGGGTCACCGCATTGGCGCGGTCGATCCGAGAAGCGGTGAGCACGGTGATCGAGGGGAAGCCGGAAGCGATCGAGCTCGCGACCGCGGCTCTCCTCGCCGAGGCACATCTCCTGATCGAGGACGTGCCAGGAGTGGGCAAGACCATGCTCGCCAAGTCGCTGGCCAAGACCATCGACGCCACGGTCCGGCGGATCCAGTTCACTCCGGATCTGCTGCCGTCCGACATCACCGGGGTCTCGGTCTACAACCAGTCCAGCGGCAACTTCGAGTTCAAGCCGGGCAGCGTGTTCGCCAACCTGGTGATCGGCGACGAGATCAACCGCGCCTCCCCGAAGACCCAGTCGGCCCTGCTCGAGGCGATGGAAGAGCGCCGGGTGACCGTGGACGGGGTCAGCCACGAACTGCCCCGCCCGTTCCTGGTGATCGCCACCCAGAACCCGATCGAGATGGAGGGCACCTACCCACTGCCCGAGGCCCAGCGCGATCGCTTCGGGCTGCGGATCGACATCGGCTACCCGAGCCCGGCCGCGGAAGTGGCCATGCTGGAGCATCACGGTGACACCGATCCGTTGGGGCCACTGGCTCCGGTAGCGAGGGCGGCCACCGTGATGGAGGCCATCGGGATCGTCCGGCGGGTGTACGTCCATCCGCAGGTGAAGCAGTACCTGGTGAACGTGGTCTCGGCCACACGGGCCGCCCCGGAACTCCGACTGGGCGCATCTCCTCGAGCCAGCCTTCAACTGATGCGCGCAGCCAAAGCCTGGGCCGCCATGGACGGGCGTGGCTATGTGATCCCCGAAGACATCGCCGACCTGGCGATCCCCACCCTCGCCCACCGGGTCCTGCTCAGTCCCGCCGCTCAGCTGGCCGGCCGCAATCCGGCCGATGCGGTGGCTGCGGCGATCGCCACGGTTGCGGTGCCGGCCAAGCGGTGAGATGAAGGTCGGCAACCCGCTCACCGTGCGTGGCTGGGGCTTGCTCATCGGCGGCATCGCTTGGACGGTGGTGGCACTCAGCCTGGGACAACGACCGCTGGCCTGGCCGGGAGTCTTCCTGGCCACCGCTCCCCTGCTCAGCTGGCTGCTCCTGCTGCCGGCCTCGATCAGCTGCCGGGTGAGTCGTCAGGTCAGCTCGCTACGGGTCAGCGTCGGCGAGACCGCGCAGGTCGAGCTGCTCCCGGCTCCCCGCGCGCTGAGCTTCGGCGGGGTGTTCCGACTCCGGGACCGGTTGGCGCCGGCCCTGGGCGAAGCCCGGTGGTACATCATCCCGGCCGGGGTCGGCCGCTGGCGTCGCCGGCTGACCTATCGGGTCACCCCGGCCTGGCGGGGTCGGCATCAGATCGGTCCGACCGAGCAGAGCCTGGGCGACGGTCTAGGTCTGGCCCGTGCGCTGCGCAGCGCCGACAACTCGGTCGAGTTGGTCGCCCGGCCTCGAGTAGAGGTACTGCCGAGCCTGCGTCCGGCCACCGGCCAGGGCTCGCTCAGCGACCCGCTGATCCGGCAGAGCGGGCTCAGCGGCGCCGACGACGTGCTGATCCGCGAGTATGAGACCGGCGACGACGTCCGCCGGATCCACTGGCGCTCGACTGCGCACTTCGGCGAGCTGATGGTGCGTCGTGAGGAACGGTCCTGGGATCCGCGGGCCAGCGTGCTGGTGGACAACCGCAGCCACGGCTACGCACGGCGCAACCCCGACCTTCGGCTGGAATGGGCGATCTCGTCCGCGGCATCGATCACCTTGCAGCTGGCCAGGGACGGCTTCGCGGCCAGCCTGATCGACGTGGACGGACTGAGCCTGTCCGGCGGTGAGCCCGAACTGATCCTCGAACACCTCACCGATCTTGAAGCCAGCAGCACGCGCAGCCTGTCCACCGCCCTGTCTGCCGCGGGTGCGGAGGGGGCCAGCCAGCTGCTGGTGGCCATCCTCGGCCGGGTGGACGGCAGCGACGAAGCCGAGCTCGCCGCCGCTCTGGGCCACGGCCGGGTCGGCTGGGCGATCCTGGTCGGTGGAACCGGATCCGACCAGGCCACCGTCGACCGGCTCTCCCAGGCCGGCTGGCATGCCGTGATCGCCGACCCGTCCACTTCGGTAGCGCCGGCGTGGCAGGCATTCGGAGGGTGGAGCCGATGACTCCGGCCGACCGCACCACCCTCGCCTGCGCGGTGGCCGCCCTCACGGCCGGCTTCCCGCTGGTCGTGCTGACCAGCGACCGCACCTACCTGGTGCTCGCTGCATTGCTGATCGGAGCCAGCGCAGCCGTGGGGATCGGCGTGCGACACCTGGGCGCGCCGAGCTGGGCGGCCCGCCTGCTCCAGCTGAGCGCCCTCATCCTGATCCCGATCGTCGTGCCGGCCAGCCAGAACCCGGTGCGACTGATCACCAAGACGGTGATCCACATCCAGGCGTCGGTGGCTCCGATGGCGTATGAGGTGGGCTTCGCCGCACTCAGTGGGGTGCTGCTGTGGTTGGTGTTCGTGATCCTGGAGGCGATCGGCGAGGCGGTCCGAAGCTCGGTGCTCGGCTTGGCCCTGCTGCTGCCCAGCTTCATCGCGGACGTGGTGATCGCACCGGATCTCACCGGCTTCTGGCACTTCGCGGTACCGGCGTTCGGCTATGCGATCCTGCTGGCCACCAGCACCCGGAACCGTGCCGGGCAGGAGAGTCCGGGCGCCTCAGTGACCGGTCTGCGCCGAGGAATCCTGAGCATCGCGGCACTGACCACGGTGCTGGCCCTGGTCGCGGCCATGGTGGTCACCGGACGGCTTCCGGCAGCCAAGCAGAGTTGGGGCCAGGGCATCAACGGCGGCGTCCAGCTGGTCGACCCGAGCCTCGACCTGATCCGCAACATCAACGCGGTCACCGACCGGCCGGTGCTGAGCTACCGCAGCGATGACGGCAAGGGCAGCTATCTGCGACTGGCCGCACTCAGCGGCTTCACCGACAGCGGCTTCGGCCTGGTGCCGACTGAACTCTTCCCGGGGCCGATGGCGTCCGGCCGCCCGCCCGGGGAGCAGCGCTGGGTGAAGCTGGACGTCACGGTCGGCGACTTCACCAGCCAGTGGCTGCCGGTGCCGTGGGTGCCGACCAGCTACAGCGCCACCGGCGACTGGCGCTACGACCGGACGACGCTCGCCGTTGCTGCGGTCGGCGACACCCAGGCCACTGCTACCCGCGGGTTGCACTACACAGCGACCGGCTGGCAGATGCTCGACCTGGACAAGGAACTGGCTAGCGCTCAGGCCGGCGATCCGGGCGACCGGGGACTCACCCTGGAACTACCCGAGGGGATCTCAGCGGAGGTGACCGGCCTGGTCGACAACCTGACCAGCGGCCTGCGCAGCTCCGGAGCCAAGGCCTTGGCGCTCCGGGACTTCCTGCGCTCGGGAGAGTTCACCTACTCCACGCAGATGGCGCCCGGGACGACCATCGGCACTCTCAACGACTTCCTGATCGGCAGCCGAGTCGGCTACTGCGAGCAGTTCGCCGGCGGGCTGGCCACGATGGCCCGGATCGCCGGCATCCCCTCGCGAGTTGTGGTCGGCTTCCTGCCCGGACGCAAGAGCGGCGACGTCTGGCAGGTCGGGGTGCGCAACATGCACGCCTGGACCGAGCTGTACTTCGATGACCTGGGCTGGGTGGCCCTGGACGCAACCCCGCCCGGCGCGGTCGAGGGTGGCCCGACGGCGACCTCCAGTGCGGAACCGACAGTCTCCCCCACGTCGACAGCGCCGCGAACCAGCGAGGCGCCGGTGCCCCGTCCCAGCCAATCCGCTCGGCCCACCACACCGGCCCCGGAGCAGCGAGCGCCGATCTGGCCGATCGTCGGCTGGATCGCCGCCGCCATTCTGCTGCTGGCACTGCCTCGGTTGGTCCGGCTCGGACTCAGCCTGCTTCGCCTGCATCGCACCGAGGCAGGTCCGGCCGCAGAGGGCGCCTGGTCGGAGGCGACCGCACGCCTGGCCGATGCCGGGATTCGGCTTGAGCGAGGTTCGCCGCGACTGCAGGCGAAGCAGGCGGCCGAACACCTGGACGAGTCCGCGGCCACCGCGCTGTTCCAGCTGGCAGTGGCCGTGGAGCGCGCTCGGTTCGACCGGCAACCGGCCTCGCCCGAGGGGCTGATGCCGCTGCTGCAGACGCTGAGTGCGGGACTGGCCGGACGACGCCGCACTCTGCTTGCGCAGTGGTGGCCGAAGTCGCTACGACCGAGATTGGGTAGCCGCAGGGGAGACCCGAGCTAGCCGATCGGCGAGGTTAGTTGCCGTCGCCGGAAGGGCGATGATGACGCTCATCGCTGCGATCGCCGGACTGGCGGTGATCGGTGGTCCCCGCAGCGGCGTCGGCCTGCTCGAAACCACGCAGTGCCAGCACCGCAGCTCCCAGCATGACCACGAACCCGAGGACGCTGATCAGCCAGTGCAGTTCCATCCCGCCGACCAGCGCGGCCAGTCCGAGGAAGAACAGCAGCGCGGCGAGCACCGTCTGGCGGCGTGCCCAGCGATGTCCGCTGCCCCGAAGCGCATTGGCGAATTTCGGATCGTCGGCGGCCAGGTCAGCCTCCAACTGGGCGAGTCGCCTCCGCTCCTCTTCAGTGAGGGCCATGGTCACCTCCTCCGGTGTTACTTCAGCGCCAGTCTAGGCTGCGATCAGGTATTTCGGAACCGACGACCCCATCGCGCCTGGTAAGCACTGCTCGCTGAACCTTTCCACGGCCGAAACGCTCGATCAATCGGTCGCCGGCCCGGTCGAGGTCAGCCCAGCCATGGTCCGGCTCGTCCAGGCGTGGCTGGACCGCCACCCGGGAGCGGTCGCTGAGTTCAGTGACTCGCAGCCCGACCCGGCGCACACCGAGGCGTCCGCCGCGCAGCCGGGTGCAGACCTGGCGCGCGGCGAGATAGAGCTCCTGACTCACGTCAGTGGGCATCGCCAGCGTGGCCGAGGCTGAGCCACTGGTGAAATCCGCGTAGCGCAGTCCGACCGTGATCCGACGGCCGAGAACATCGGCGGCACGCATCCGAGAGGCCACCTTGGTGACGACCCGCAACAGCACGGCGTGCAGTTCGTCCACGCTGGCCAGATCCCGGTACCCGGTGATCTGGCAGCCCACTCCCCTGGTCCCCGGCTGATGAAACTCGGCCGACCAGCTCTGCCCCCAGGCCAGCGCCCGCAGGCTCAGGCCGGCATGAGGCCCGAAGGCCCGGCGTAGGTCGACCGCGGAGAGTTGGGCCAAGTCACCGATGGTGACCACGCCCAAGCGATGCAACTTGGTGGCGGCCGACTCGCCTACCCCAACCAGCGCTTCCACCGGCAGCGGATGCAGGAAGCCGATCACCTCGTCGGCGTCCACCTCGCGCAGTCCGTCCGGCTTGGCGGCGTTGGCCGCCATCTTCGCGACCAGGCGGTTCGGTCCGATTCCCACCGAGCAGGTGAGTTTCAGCTCATCGAAGATGATCGCCCTGATCCGGGCGCCGACCTCAGCCGGAGGTACGGCCCGCGGCCCACTCGGCAGCTCGAGATAGGCCTCGTCGATGGAGGCCATCTGCACCTTGGCCGAAAAGGTCTGAAGGATCTCTCGTACTTCCGAGGAGGCCTCGGTGTAGCTGCCGAAATCGCCAGGGACGCCCACGCCCTGCGGGCACAGCCGTCGAGCCGCCACCACCGACATTCCACCGCGTACCCCGAAGGCGCGGGCTCGGTAGTTGGCCGAGAGCACCACGCCCCGCTCGGCCCCACCCACCCACATCGGCACTTCGGCGAGTTCGGGACGATCGCGCTGCGCGACGGCCGCATAGAACGCGTCCATGTCCACATGAAGAATCGGAGCTGTCGGTTGCTCGTCGGCGGTCATCGTGAGCCGAGGCGCCGCCCGGGGCGGCGTGGCCCCATCGTCATCACTCACCACGAGTCGCCCCTGCCGGTTCCCCACGAAGACTGTCCCGGCTGAGCGGGCCGATGACCCCGGCGCGGGCGCTGGGTCGAGGAGCGCCCGCACCGGAGATCGGACGGGCCCGAGGGCCCGCCACGAGCCTTCCCCAGCTCGGCCGATCGATTCGATGTATTCGAACATCTTTTCGATTCAAGGACATCATAGGCGGCCCCTCCGACAGTTCGTCAAGTGGGGCGTCCGGGCGCGCGGTCGGGATCACACCACGGCCGAAGTCGCGATACCGAGCAACGTGGCGGCTGCCGTCCTGTGCTCAGCCCAGGACGGTGATCTCCACCTCGACAAACAGGTCGGAGGACTCGGTGCCGGAGTAGACGCCCTTCAGCGGGGGGACGTCGAAGTAGTCACGGCCCACCCCGACTTCCACATGGAAGTCGCCGGGAGCGACGTCGTTGGTCGGATCCAGGCCGACCCAGGCGCCGTCCCAGTACTGCAGCCAGGCGTGCGACTCCCCCACCCGCACCTCGCCGACCACCGGGGTGGCGGAGGGCATCACATAGCCCGAGACATAGCGCGCCGGAATTCCGGCACTGCGCAGGGCTCCCAGCCCGAGGTGAACCAGGTCCTGACAGACGCCGGCCTGGATCTCCCAGACATCGGCCGCTCGGGTGTTCACCTGGGTGGAGCCGGGCACATAGGCGACCCGCTCGCGGATCCGGCCGATGATCGCGGCCACCGCCTCGGCCGGACGCGCGCAGTCTCGGGCCGCCTCGGTGGCGATCCGGCGCAGCTCGGCTCCAGGATCGACATGCTCGCTGATCGCCAGCATCTCGATGTGCTTGTCGATGAACGAGTCCTCGGCCAGCTCGGCCCACTCGACTCCGGGACCGACGGCCAGCCGGTCGCCCACTTCCACGGTGCTGACCGCGACGACGTCCAGGCGCTGATGCGGCTCGGCCACTTCGAAGGCGGTCACCGAGGTGCCCCAGTAGTCAGTGAAGGTGTGCGTCCAGGCGACCGGGTTGATGTCCAGCCGGGTGGCCTGGACGAACTGCTCCCGGGTCGCCCGAGGAGTCATCCGGGCCTCGTTGTGCGAGGCGCTGACCAGTCCGGTGTAGCGGTAGCCCGTGCGATGCACCACTCGCAGCTGTCGACCCATCAGTTGCCTCCGCTCCAGCTCGCCGCGGCCGAGCTGCTGAAGTACCGCTCGGTGATCGCTTCGCTGGCCTGGTTGCAGGTGCGCTGCAACTCGGTCATCCGGGCCGGCAGATCCTCCAGGATTCGGCCTGGCGCCCGGTACTCCAGCGCCGATCGCGCGGTCCCCAGCAGCCGGGTGGACTCGTCCTCGTAGCCGGCTCGTCGGCCGCTGGCCAGGTTCAGCTCGGCCAGGGCCGCCTCGGCCGCGGCCAGGCTGTGTACGACTGAGCGCGGGAACAGCCGATCCAGCAGGACGAACTCGGCCGCATCGGTGTCGGTGGTCACGCCGCCGTACGACCGGACGAAGGCGTGATGGGCACCGCAGCCGCGCAGCACGTTGTTCCAGGAGCTCTGGGTGCCCGCCGTGATGTGCGCGGTGGAGATCAGCCGGGCGGTCATGTCCACCCGCTCGATGCTGCGGCCCAGGGCCAGGAACAGCCAGCCCTCATCGTGGCTCATTGTCTGGTCGGCGGTGCCGGAGATGACCGCACAGCGCTCCCGGACGTGCCGGAACGCCGAAGCCGGACGCATCCGCTGCAGCCGACCACCCTTCACCGAGTTCCAGGTGGTATTGATGGCCTCCCACATCTCGATCGAGACCGTCTCCCGGGCCCGCCGGGCGGCCTCCCGGGCTCCGCCCAGGGCCGCGGCGATCGAGCAGGGCGAGGTGGGGTCATAGCTGAGCAGCCGGAGCACCTCGGTGGTGTCGGCGGCCTCCAGCGACGGCGCCCCCATCACGGCCAGCAGGGTCAGCGCGGCATCGTCCTGGTCGACCGAGGGGTCGTCCAGCAGCAGCTGGAGGTGCACCTCGACGATCCGGCAGGTGTCCTCGGCCCGCTCCAGGTAGCGGCCGATCCAGAACAGCGACTCGGCGATCCGGCTCAGCACGATCCACCTCCGACCCGGGTCTGCTGCTGTTGCTGGGCCTGCTGATGAGCCACCTTCTCCTCGCCGAGGTCCACCAGCGGCACCGAGGCCACCACGTCCCGGCCGCGCCGGCGGCGGCGCTTACCCCGGACGGCATCGCGGGCCAGCACCCAGGTGTCCTTCGAGCCGCCACCCTGGCTGGAGTTCACGATCAGCTCACCCTCGGGCAGGGCCACCCGGGTCAGTCCACCGGGCAGCACGTAGACGTCACTGCCGGAGTTCACCGCGAAGGGGCGCAGATCGACGTGCCGGGGCGCCATCTGGCCGTCGATCATGGTCGGCACCGTGGACAGCTGGACGACGGGTTGGGCGATCCAGCCGCGGGGATCCTTCAGGATCCGGGCGCGCAGCGCGTCCAGCTGCTTGACGGTGGCTTTCGGCCCGATCACGATGCCCTTGCCGCCGGAGCCGTCCACCGGCTTGAGGACCAGCTCGGCCAGCCGATCGAGCACCTCCTCGCGGTGCGCGGGATCCTCCAGCCGCCAGGTGTCGACACTGGCCAGCAGCGGTTCCTCACCCAGGTAGTAGCGGATCAGATCCGGCACATAGGTGTAGACGAGCTTGTCATCGGCCACTCCGTTACCGATGGCATTGGCGATGGTGACGTTGCCGGCCCGGGCCGCGGTGAGCAGCCCGGCGCAGCCGAGCACCGAGTCGGAGCGGAACTGGGCCGGATCGAGGAACTCGTCGTCGACCCGGCGGTAGATCACGTGCACCGGGCGCAGCCCGTGGGTGGTCCGGATCGAGACCCGTCCGCTGTGACAGACCAGGTCACGGCCTTCGACCAGCTCGACGCCCATCATCCGGGCCAGCAGGGCGTGCTCGAAGTAGGCGGAGTTGAACACCCCGGGGGTGAGCACCACCACGGTCGGGTCGGGTACGCCGGACGGTGCCGCGGCCCGCAGCGCGGCCAGCAGCTGCAGTGGATAGCCCTCCACCGGACGGATCCGGTGCCGGCTGGTCACCTCCGGGAGCGCGGAGAACATGGCCCGGCGGTTGGTCATCACATACGACACCCCGGACGGCACTCGGACGTTGTCCTCCAGGACCCGGAACCGGCCGACCTCGTCGCGGATCAGGTCGATCCCGGCCACATGGCAGCGGACGCCATTGGCCGGATGCAGCCCGGCGACCACCCGGTGGTAGTGCGGCGAGGTGACCACAACCCGGCGGGGAATCACCCCGTCGCGGAAGGCTCGCCCTTCGCCGTAGACGTCGGCCAGAAAGGCCTCCAGTGCTCGGACCCGCTGGGCGACTCCGTCCTCGACCTCGGCCCACTCGCTGGACAGCAGCACCCGGGGCACGATGTCCAGCGGAAACGGACGCTCCTCGCCGCCGATGTCGAAGGTGACCCCCTGATCGAGGTAGGTCGACTTCAGGTACTCCGCGCGAGCGCGGACCTCTTCGCCATCGAGCTTGCCGAGTTGCCGCAGCACCGACCCATAGGCGACCCGTACGCCCTCGGCACCCACCACCTCATCGAAGGCTTTCGGCGTGCCGGCGTAGTCACGAAACAGCAGACTCACGTCTCGAAGGCTAAAACCGCCTTGTTTCGAGCGGGTGTCGATTGTGAGTCGTTACTCCGCACACCACGGTGGGGCCAGGACTAGCGCTCTTCGCGGCGCGGGCGAGCCTTGCGGGGCTTGCTGCCCGGCCCACCGGCCGGACGGCTGCTCACCCGGCCGAGTTCGATCAGCTTCCCGGAGATCCGGGTCTCGGCCAGCGCCTGCCAGGCCTCCGGCGGCAACTTGGCGGGCAACTCGACCAGCGAGTGGTCGATCCGGATATCGATGTGACCGAAGTCGGAGCGCTGCAGGCCGCCCTCATTGGCCAGCGCGCCGACGATCTGCCGCGGCTGCACCCGATGCCGGCGACCCACTGCGATCCGATAGGTGGCCAGTTCGACCTGGTTGCGCGGACGCCGTTCGCGCGGCGAATCATCGTCCCGCTCGAACCGCTGGCCGCGGGTCGGACGCTCACCGCGCTCGCCCCGCTCGCTGCGGACATACGGCTCCGGCTTGGACTCCTCCAGCAGCAGCGGCACATCGCCCTGCATGACGATGGCCAGCGCCGCGGCCACGTCCACCTCGGGCACGTCGTGCTCGCGGACGTAGTGGGCCACGATGTCGCGGAAGGTGTCCACCGAGTCCGACTCCAGCGCCGCGGTGATGGCCGAGTCGAACTTGGTGAGCCGGGTGCTGTTCACGTCGTCGATGGAGGGCAGCGGCATCTGGGTGACCGACTGCCGGGTGGCCTTCTCGATCTGGTTCAACAGATAGAACTGCTTGGGCGTGACGAAGGAGATGGCGTCGCCGGTGCGTCCGGCGCGGCCGGTCCGGCCGATCCGGTGCACGTACGACTCGGTGTCGGTGGGCAGGTCGTAGTTGACCACATGGCTGATCCGGTCCACGTCCAGGCCGCGGGCGGCCACGTCGGTGGCCACCAGGATGTCCAGCTTGCCGGACTTCAGCTGGTTGATGATCCGCTCGCGCTGGGCCTGAGCCACATCGCCGTTGAGCGCGGTGGCTGCGAAGCCCCGGGCCCGCAGCCGCTCGGCCAGCTGCTCGGTGTCCTGCTTGGTGCGGGCGAAGATGATCATGGCCTCGAAGTTCTCCACCTCGAGGATGCGAGTCAGCGCGTCCAGCTTCTGGGCCGGAGCGACCCGCAGATAGCGCTGGGTGGTGGTGGCCACCGTGGTGGTCTTGCTCTTGATGTTGATCTCGATCGGATCGACCAGGTAGCGCTTGGTGATCTTGCGAATCGGGGCCGGCATGGTGGCCGAGAACAGCGCGACCTGCTTGCCCTCCGGAGTGCCGGCCAGGATGGTCTCGACGTCCTCGGCGAAGCCCATGTTGAGCATCTCGTCGGCCTCGTCGAGGACCAGGAAGCGCAGCTGGCTGAGATCCAGGGTGCCCTTCTCCAGGTGATCCATGATCCGGCCCGGGGTGCCGACGACCACCTGGACGCCGCGGCGCAACGCGCTCAGCTGGACGCCATAGGCCTGGCCACCGTAGACCGGCAGCAGGTGCAGGTTCGGCAGGTGCGATCCGTAGCTGGCGAAGGCCTCACAGACCTGCAGCGCAAGTTCGCGGGTCGGGCACAGCACCAGCGCCTCGGGGGCCTTCTGGCTGTAGTCGAGCTGGGAAAGGATGGGCAGCGCGAAGGCAGCGGTCTTGCCGGTGCCGGTCTGCGCTCGGCCCAGGACATGGCGTCCTTCGAGCAGCGGCGGAATGGTCGCCGCCTGGATCGCCGTGGGCAACTCGTACCCAAGATCCTTCACCGCCTTCAGCACTCGCTCGTCGAGTCCGAGGTCGCTGAATCGGGGCAAAGGGAGGTCAACTTCTTGTTGCGTCACCTGCGAAGTGTAGTGACCGGTCCGCTCAGGGCGCTAACCCGCGTACTCAGGCGTACCGTCGACCCGGTGCCGTGCGGATCACCACAGCTCCGGCCAGCTGATCGTAGACGGGCCGGCCGTCGCCGAGCAGGACCCCGGCCAGATAGCTCGCCGCCACCACCGCGGCCGCCCCGACACCCACCCACGCCGGCCAGCCACCGCCGTCGTAGGCGGCCAGTGCAGCCAGGTAGGCCAACGGCACCGGCAGGCCGAGCTTGAACAGGTTGCGGACGATCGCCCGACCCAGACCGAGGTGGCCGGAGTCCGAGTCGCGACGCAGCCGCAGCCCACACGCCAGCTTGCCCGGGGTCGCTTCCAGCGGGCTGGCTTCGAAGCAGGCCAGGATCAGGGTGCCGGCCACCGCCACCAATGCGGCCTGCACCAGATGCGTGGCCAGGTTGCTCAGCGCAGGCTGGCGTCCGACCTGGAAGCCGGTGAAGATCAGGAGCAGCAGCCCACCGAACACGGCCACCACGCCGAGGTCGATCAGTCCGGCCACGAGGCGACGTCCCGACCAACTGCTCACCCGCCCAGGCTAGCGGGACCGAATGCCGAGCGGGCATCCGGGCGGGCCAGGCCTGCGGCAGAGGTTGAGAGTTCAGCGCCTAGCCAGGACCGCCTCGCGGGCCTTGAGAAGGCCAAAGAGCACGGTGTTCACCGGCACCGGCACGCCGGTCCGCTCCCCCAGAGCCATCATCGTCCCCGCGAAGCTGTCCACTTCGGTGGGGCGTCCAGCCAGGGCGTCCTGGGCCATCGAGGTGAAGTTGTCCGGGCCGAGTCCAGCCAGCACCTCCAGCCAGCGGTCCAGATCCGCCTCGCCCAGGCCGATGCCCAGGGCATTGGCCACCGCGATCACCTCGCGCTGGGCGGCGATCATCACGGCCCGGGCCTCCCCCTCCACCTGGAACACCCGGTACGGAGCGCCGATAATGGCCGACACCTGGTTCACCCCGACATTGATCAGGTACTTCCACCACAGCTCACGAACCATGTCGGACGGCACCTGGTAGGCGACGCCGGCCCGGTCGAAGATCGCCGCCACCGCGGCCACCTGGTCGGCGCGGGGGCCGGGGTTGGCCGGTTCACCGAAGACAATCCGGCCCAGCGACGAGTAGTGCACCTCACGGTCGTCCCGGACGGCGTCGATGCCGACGCTCAGCGCCAGGAGGACGGTGGCCTGCGGGAATGCCGCGGCCAGTACCTCTTCGCTGTCGATGCCGTTGAGCAGGCTGAGGATCACTGTGCCCGGCCCGACCTGCGGCGTGAGGAGCTCGATGGCCTCCTCCAGTGCGCCGCGCTTGACCGCGACCAGCACCAGATCCGCCGGCGCCTCGGCCGAGGTCACCATCGCGAAGGCGACAGGTTGGCCGTTCACCACGGTGGGTCGACTGCCGTAGCGAGCGATCCGGGCCGGGTCGGCCAGCACTTCGAGATCGATCCCGGCCTGTCGCAACACGCTGCCGTAGCCGGCCCCGACCGCGCCAAGGCCGACCAGGACGACCCGGGGACTCATCAGTCCGCCAGCGGGCCGAACTTCGCGCCGCGAGCGGTGAGCTCGGCTTCGCCGCCATCGGCAGCGGTGAGCACCCACAGACCACGGCTGGTGAGCGCGACGGTGTGTTCCCAGTGAGCAGCAACCGAGCCGTCCCGGGTGACGACCGTCCACTCGTCGTCGAGCACTGCGGTGTTCGGCGAACCCAGGGTGATCATCGGCTCGACGGCCAGGCACATGCCCTTGACCAGCTGTTCGCCGCGACCGGCCCGACCCAGGTTCGGGACGTCCGGCGGCTGATGCATGGCCGAGCCGATCCCATGTCCGGTGTACTCGCCGACGATTCCGTACTTCGTCCGGGCACTGCGCACCGAGCGCTCGACGGCCGCGCTGATGTCGCCGATCCGTCCACCGATCCGTGCCGCGGCGATCCCGGACCACATGGCGTTCCTGGTCGCCTCGCTGAGGGCAGCTCGCTCAGGGCTGAGCTCACCCACCCCGAAGGTGATGGCCGAGTCGCCGTGCCAACCGTCGATGGACAAGCCGAAATCGACGCTGACCAGGTCGCCGTCGACCAACGGACGCTCCGCCGGGATGCCGTGGACGATCACGTTGTTCACCGAGATGCAGGTGACCGCAGGGTATGGCGGCAGCCCGTAGCCGCCGCCATACCCGAGGAAGGATGACACTGCCCCGCCGTCGGCGATCATTGCCGCGGCCAGGCGATCCAGTTCGATCGGGCTGACTCCGGGACGGGCCGCTTCGCGGACCGCCGCCAGAATCTGCGCGACCAGGAGACCAGAGGCCCGCATCTTGCGGAGCTGGTCGTCGTTCTTCAGTTCGATGACCGGCCGGCGCCGGCTCATGATCAGGCCAGCTTCTCGTCGAGCGCTGCGGTGATCCGCTGAGCGACCTCGTCGATGGAGCCGATGCCGTCCACCTCGACCAGCAGACCGCGGTCGCGGTAGGTGGCCAGCAGCGGGTCGGTGGCTTCGGTGTAGATGACCATCCGGTTGCGGATGGTGTCGGCGTTGTCGTCCGCGCGGCCCTCGAGCTCGGCCCGCTTCAGCAGCCGGGCCACCAGCACGTCGGTGTCGGCGACCAGCGAGATCACCGCATCGATGGTCTGACCGCTCTTGGCCAGAGCCTCGTCGAGCGCGACGACCTGGCCGGAGGTGCGCGGGTAGCCGTCGAGCAGCCAGCCGGCGGCAGCGTCGGCTTCGACCAGACGATCGGCAACGATCGCGTTGGTGATCTCGTCGGGCACATAGCCGCCGTCGGCCATGATCCGGGAGACTTCCAGGCCCAGCGGGGTCTGGTTCTTCACGTTGGCACGGAAGATGTCTCCGGTTGAAATAGCGGGAATGCCGTAGTGAGCGGCAATGCCGACAGCCTGGGTGCCCTTACCGACGCCGGGGGGGCCCATGATGAGCAGTCTCATCTGAGGAATCCTTCATAGTTTCGTTGCTGCAACTGGCTCTGGATCTGCTTCACAGTGTCCAGGCCCACTCCGACGATGATCAGAATCGAGGTACCGCCGAAGGGGAACTTGTTGTGGGTGCCGAGCAGGATGAACGCGATCGCCGGGATCAACGCGATGATCCCCAGGTACATCGAGCCGGGCGCGGTGAGCCGGGACAGCACGTGGGCCAAGTAGCGCTCGGTCGGACGTCCGGCGCGGACGCCCGGGATGAAGCCGCCGTACTTCTTCATGTTGTCGCTGACCTCGACCGGATCGAAGGTGATCGACACGTAGAAGTAGGCGAAGAAGATGATCAGCAGGAAGAACACCGTCTCGTACACCCAGCTGCCGGTGGTCAGGTAGGTGGAGATCCAGTTCGACACCGGGTTGCCGGCCTGGAACTGGGCGTACAGCACCGGCAGGTAGAGCATCGAGGAGGCGAAGATCACCGGGATGACGCCGGCCTGGTTCACCTTGATCGGGATGTAGGTGGTGGTGCCACCCATCAGCTTGCGTCCGACCATCCGCTTGGCGTACTGGACCGGGATCCGGCGCTGCGCCTGCTCCATGTAGACCACGGCCGCCATCACCGCCAGGCCGATGGCGAGCACCAGAGCGAAGATCAGCCAGCCCTGCGCATTCGGCATGTTGTCGTTGCCGGGCATCGTGCCCCGGGACAGCGCGATGGCCCACAGCGAGGCCGGGAACTGCGCGGCGATCTGGGTGAAGATCATCACCGACATGCCGTTACCGACGCCACGGTCGGTGATCAGTTCGCCCAGCCACATGATCACGCCGGTTCCGGCGGTCATGGTCAGGATCATGGTGATGATCGGGAACAGGCCCTTGCTGTAGACCAGCTGCTCATTGCAGCCCGGGAACAGCTGCCCGTTCACCGCCAGGGTCACGAACGCGGTCGAGTTCAGCACCGCCAGCACGATGGTCAGGTAGCGGGTGTACTGGGTGATCTTCGCGGTCCCGGAGGCGCCCTCCTTCTTGAGGGCCTCCAGCCGCGGAATGACCACCGTCAGCAGCTGCAAGATGATGCTCGCGGTGATGTAGGGCATGATCCCCAGCGCGAAGATCGCCAGCTGGAGCAGCGCACCACCGGAGAACAGCTGAATCATCGAGTACAGGCCGGCAGAGTCACCGCTGCTTGCCTGGATCCGACAGGTGTTCACCGCCTGGATGTTGACGTTCGGAGCCGGGATCACCGAGCCCAGACGGAAGATCGCCAGAATCATCAGCGTGAACAGGATCTTCCTGCGCAGGTCAGGTGTCCGTAGCGCATTCGCGAATGCGGAAAGCATGTTACCGACCCAACTCCTTATCGTCTTCGGCGGCGCTGCCTGTCGGCAGCTCCACATGGGGCAGCGGACTAGGTCCGGCCAACCCGGGAAACTCTATCAAGGCCGACGCGATTTCTCGCATCGCGGTCCGACTACGCACAAGGGCTCCGGACGATGCCGGAGCCCTCATGCATGAATCGTGCGATCTACAGCTCGGTGACGCTTCCGCCAGCGGCCTCGATCTTGCTCTTCGCAGAGCCGGAGAACGCGTGCGCGCTCACCTGAACCGCAACCGAGATCTCGCCATTGCCGAGCACCTTGACCAGCTCACCGTCGCGGACGGCACCCTTGGCCACCAGGTCGGCCGGGGAAACCTGGCCACCCTCGGGGAACAAGGACGCGATGCGCGCCACGTTGACGACCTGGTACTCCACCCGGAACGGGTTCTTGAAGCCACGCAGCTTGGGCAGCCGCATGTGCAGCGGCATCTGCCCACCCTCGAAGTTCTCCGGGGTGTTCTTGCGTGCGCCGGTGCCCTTGGTACCGCGGCCGGCGGTCTTGCCCTTGGAGCCCTCGCCTCGACCCACGCGGGTCTTGGCGGTGTGGGCGCCCGGGGCCGGACGCAGGTGATGAACCTTTAGTGCCATGTCACTCGACCTCCTCAAGGACGACCAGGTGCGGAATGGCGGCGGCCATCCCCCGAATCTCGGGACGGTCCTCCTTCACCACCACGTCGCCGATGCGCTTCAACCCGAGGCTACGTAGGGTGTCGCGCTGGTTCTGCTTTCCACTGATCCCAGAACGAATCTGGGTGACCTTCAGGCGTGCCATCAGTGAACTCCCTCCGCCCGAGCCCGCAGGATCGCGGCCGGGGTCACGTCGGCAACCGGGAGGCCGCGACGCTTGGCCACTGCCTCCGGCTCTTCGAGGCTCTGCAGCGCGGCCACCGTGGCATGCACCACGTTGATCGCGTTGTCCGAGCCCAGCGACTTGGCCAGCACGTCGTGCACACCGGCGCACTCCAGGACGGCGCGAGCCGAGCCACCGGCGATGACGCCGGTACCCGGGGAGGCCGGACGCAGCATGACCACGCCAGCCGCCTTCTCACCCTGGACCGGGTGCGGAATCGTGCCCTGGATCCGCGGCACGCGGAAGAAGCTCTTCTTGGCCTCCTCGACACCCTTGGCGATTGCCGCGGGCACCTCCTTGGCCTTTCCGTAGCCGACGCCGACCATGCCGTCGCCATCGCCCACCACGACCAGTGCGGTGAAGCTGAACCGACGACCGCCCTTGACGACCTTCGCCACCCGGTTGATAGCGACTACGCGCTCCAGGTACTGGCTCTTCTCCTTCTCGGCAGCCGCATCCCGACCTCGACGGTCATCGCGGCCGCGACGCTGCTCACCACCGCCGGCGGCGCCGGCACCGCGGCGCTGCTGGGTTGTATTCATCGCTTGTTACCCTTCCGCTTCCGTCAGAATCCGAGGCCGGCCTCGCGGGCGCTGTCAGCCAGCGCTGCGATCCGTCCGTGGTACTTGTTGCCGGCTCGGTCGAAGACGACATCCGCGACACCCGCCTGCTTGGCCCGCTCGGCGAGCAGCTTGCCGACCGCCTTCGCCTTGGCCGACTTGTCGCCGGCCTCGGAGCGCAGCTCCAAGGAGGACGCGCTGGCCAAGGTGACGCCGACAGTGTCGTCGATGACCTGGGCGGCAATGTGACGGCTGGACCGGAACACCACCAAGCGCGGACGATCGGGGGTACCGGCAACCTTCTTGCGACCACGAGCCTGGCGACGCAGTCGCGCGGCAGCGCGATCGGCCATGCCCTTGTGCACCGAAAGTGAACTGGCCATCACTTACCAGCCTTTCCAACCTTGCGGCGAATCCGCTCGCCGGCGTAGCGCACGCCCTTGCCCTTGTACGGCTCAGGCTTGCGGATCTTGCGAATGTTGGCGGCGACTTCGCCGACCGCCTGCTTGTCGATCCCGTAGACGGTGAACTTGGTGTTCGCCTCCACCGAGAAAGTGATGCCCTCGGGCGCCTTCACGATGACCGGGTGCGAGAAGCCGAGCGCGAACTCGAGTTCCTGCGGGCTCTTCAAGGTGACGCGGTAACCCACGCCGACGATCTCGAGCTTCTTCTCGTAACCGTCGGTGACGCCGGTGACCATGTTCGCCACCAGGGTGCGGGTGAGTCCGTGCAGCGAGCGACTGGTGCGCTCGTCGTTCGGGCGGGTCACCTCGAGCTGACCCTCATCGTTGCGAGAGACCTTGATCGGCTCGGCGACGACGTGGGCCAGGGTGCCCTTGGGGCCCTTCACCGACACGGTCTGGCCGTCCAGAGTGACGTCCACTCCGGCGGGAATGGCAATCGGAAGCCTTCCAATGCGTGACATATCAGCTCCTCCTGCTCACCAGACGTAGGCGAGGACTTCGCCGCCCACGCTACGAGAGTTGGCCTCTTTGTCGGTCAGCAAACCTTGGGAGGTAGAAATGATCGCGATACCGAGGCCACCGAGGACCTTGGGCAGTGCGGTCGACTTGGCGTACACGCGCAGGCCCGGCTTGGAGATGCGACGCACCCCGGCGATCGAGCGCTCACGGTTAGCGCCGTACTTGAGGGTAACCTTCAGGGTCTTGCCGACCTCGCCCTCAGCGGGATCGATGACCTCGAAGTCAGCGATGTAGCCCTGGGCCTTCAGGATTTCGGCAATGCCAACCTTGATCTTGCTGTGCGGCATGCTGGTCGAGTCGTGGTACGCCTGGTTGGCGTTCCGCACCCGAGTCAGCATGTCCGCAATGGGATCGGTCATGGTCATGACTTGTGATGCCTCTTTCTCACCATGGTTTCCGGGCTACGCCCGGACCTTCGGCGGGTTGTGGTTGTCCTGGTATCGATTCACCAGGAGGACTTGATGACGCCGGGCAGCTCACCTGCGTGAGCCATCTCCCGGACGCAGATCCGGCACAGGCCGAACTTGCGGTACACGGCCTTCGGCCGGCCGCACTTGTTGCAGCGGGTGTAGGCGCGAACGGCGAACTTCGGCTTGCGGGCCTGCTTCACCTTCAGAGCGGTCTTTGCCATGGCTGATCAGCTCACTTCTTCTTCTTGCCCGAGAAAGCCGGGCCCTTCTTCTTCGCGACCTTGGCGACTTCGTCCGCCGCGGCCTTGAACGGGAAGCCGAGAGCCTTGAGCAGCGCCCGAGCCTCTTCGTCGTTCTCCGCTGTGGTGACGAAGGTGATGTCCATCCCCCGCAGCTTGTCGATCCGGTCCTGATCAATCTCGTGGAACATGACCTGCTCGGTCAGACCGAAGGTGTAGTTCCCCTTGCCGTCGAACTGACGAGCCGACAGACCGCGGAAGTCGCGGATCCGGGGCAGCGCCAAGGTGATCAGCCGGTCGGTGAACTCCCACATCCGATCGCCACGCAGGGTGACGTGGCAGCCGATCGGCATGCCCTCACGCAGCTTGAACTGAGCGATGGACTTGCGGGCCTTGGTGACCACCGGCTTCTGGCCGGTGATCGCCGTGAGGTCGCGCACCGCGGCATCGATCACCTTGGAGTCGCGAGCAGCCTCGCCGACGCCCATGTTCACCACGATCTTGGTCAGACCGGGGATCTGCATGACGTTCTCGTACTTGAACTCAGCCAGCAGCGCCGGGGCGATCTCGGAGCGGTACTTCTCCTTGAGCCTGGGCGCAGTCTTGGTCGCAGTGGCGGCCATCAGATTTCCTTCCCGGTCTTGCGCGCGATCCGGACGCTGCGAGTAGCGGTGTACTCGGTCCCGTCGGGACGACGCTTGGTGACCTCTTGCCGCTCGTAGCCGACCCGAGTCACCTCGTCCTTGCCGTCCACCTTCACGACCAGCTGCACGTTGGAGGCGTCGATCGGTGCCTCGGTGGTGATGATCCCGGCGGCGTTGTTCTGCCGGGTCTGCTGGTTCGGGGTGGCTGCCTTGTGCTTCTTGACCAGGTTCACGCCCTGGACGATCACACGTCCGTCACCGGGGAAGACCGCGATGATCTCGCCGACACGACCCTTGTCCTTGCCGGCGATGACCTTGACTCGGTCACCCTTCTTCACATGGAGCGAATTCGCCATGCTCACAACACCTCCGGCGCGAGCGAGATGATTCGCATGTACTTCTTCTCGCGCAGCTCACGGCCGACCGGGCCGAAGATGCGGGTGCCGCGAGGCTCCCCGTCGTTCTTCAGGATGACGGCGGCGTTCTCATCGAACTTGATGTAGGAGCCGTCGGGACGACGGGTCTCCTTCACGGTACGGACGACAACGGCCTTGACCACTTCGCCCTTCTTCACGTTGCCGCCGGGGATGGCGTCCTTGACGGTGGCCACGATCTTGTCGCCGAGACCGGCGTAGCGACGCTTGGAGCCGCCCAGCACGCGGATGCAAAGCAGTTCCTTCGCACCGGTGTTGTCGGCGACCTTGAGTCGCGTCTCCTGCTGGATCATCTGCAATCTCTCCTGGTCACTTGGCCTTTTCGAGGATCTCGATCACGCGCCACCGCTTGGTGGCAGAAAGCGGACGAGTCTCCATCACCCGAACGCGGTCACCCACGCCGGCCTCATTGGCCTCATCGTGGGCCTTGAGCCGCTCAGACTTGGTCATGACCTTGCCGTACAGCGGGTGCTTGATCCGCTGCTCGACGGCCACCACGACGGTCTTGTCCATCTTGTCGGAGACGACCAGGCCCTCTCGGACCTTACGTGCCCCGCGGGCTTCGTTCTGCTCGCTCATCTGACTCACTTGTCCTCATCCGGATCGGGCACGATGCCGAGGTTGCGCTCCTGCAGCACGGTGTAGATCCGCGCGATGTCCTTGCGGGCCTCGCGCAACCGGCCGTGGGTTTCGAGCTGACCGGTGGCAGCGGCGAACCGCAGCCCGAACAACTCTTCCTTCAACTCCAGCACCTTGGCGTTGAGCTCATCGCGGCTCAGTCCGCGAAGCTCAGTGGCCGTGACAGTCTTGGCCATCAGATGTCACCTACTTCCCGCTTGATGAAGCGAGCCTTGAACGGCAGCTTGTGAATGGCCAGCCGCATGGCTTCGCGGGCCACCGGCTCGTCCACACCGGAGAGCTCGAAGAGCACCCGGCCCGGCTTGATGTTGGCGATCCACCACTCGGGTGAACCCTTACCGGAACCCATCCGGGACTCCGCAGGGTGCTTGGTCATCGGGCGATCCGGGTAGACGTTGATCCAGACCTTGCCGCCACGCTTGATGTGGCGGGTCATGGCGATACGAGCACTCTCGATCTGACGGTTGGTCAGGTACGACGACTCCAGAGCCTGGATGCCGTAGTCACCGAAAGCGAGCTTGGTGCCACCCTTGGCCGCGCCACTCCGGTTCGGGTGGTGCTGCTTACGGTGCTTGACTCGACGGGGAATCAACATGGTCAGGCTCCTGCGGTCTCTACGGCCTCGGGCGCAGTGACGCCCTCAGCGACGGCTTCGGCGCGACGGCGTCCGCCGCGCTCGGGACGATCCCCACGGCCGGCACCGGCGCCATCGCGACGGGGGCCACGGGCCGGACGGCGCTGGCCGCCGGCTGCGGCGCGCGCTGCCTTCTGAGCGGCACGCTCGGCGCGGTTGCCCGACACGTCGCCCTTGTAGATCCAGACCTTCACGCCGATCCGGCCGAAGGTGGTGCGAGCCTCGTAGAACCCGTAGTCGATGTCCGCCCGGAGGGTGTGCAGCGGCACGCGACCCTCGCGGTAGAACTCCGAACGGCTCATTTCGGCGCCACCAAGACGGCCGGAGCACTGGATCCGGATGCCGAGGGCACCGGCGCGCATGGCGCTCTGCTGAGCCTTGCGCATCGCGCGGCGGAAGGCCACGCGGGCGCCGAGCTGCTCGGCAATGCCCTGGGCAACGAGCTGCGCATCGGTCTCGGGGTTCTTCACCTCGAGGATGTTCAGCTGCACCTGCTTGCTGGTGAGCTTCTCGAGCTCGGCGCGCACCCGCTCCGCCTCGGCGCCGTTACGGCCGATGACGATGCCCGGGCGTGCCGCGTACAGGAAGATGGTCACCCGCTCGCTGCGACGCTCGATCTCGACGCTGGAGATGCCGGCGCGCTCGAGGTTCTTAGCCAGGAAGCGACGGATCTTGACGTCCTCAGAGACCAGATCCGAGTAGCTCTTGTCGGCGTACCAACGGGTCTTGTGGTCAGTGGTGATCCCGAGGCGGAAGCCGTGGGGGTTGATCTTTTGGCCCATGCTCAGGCTCCCTTCACGGTCTTGGGCTCGACAACAACGGTGATGTGGCTGGCCCGCTTGAGAATCCGGCTGGCCGAACCCTTCGCCCGCGGCCGGATTCGACGCAGGGTCATCCCCTCGTCGACAAAGGCCTGGGAGACGAAAAGCTCCTCAGCGCGGAGACCTGCAGTGGTCTCAGCATTGGCAGTGGCACTGGCCACCACCTTGTACACGGGCTCGGAGGCCGCCTGCGGCGCGAACTTGAGCGTGTTCAGGGCGTCAGTGACGTCCATCCCTCGCACCAGATCAACGACGCGACGAACCTTCAGCGGGCTCATCCGGACGTGACGCGCGATCGCGTACGAGCCAGGACGATCCCCGAGCAGGGCTGCGCGACGGGTGGGTCGCTCCTTATTGCTCACTTGAATCAATTCCTCTTCTCGCCCACTCAGCGGCGGCGCGACTTCTTGTCTTCCTTGATGTGCCCGCGGTAGGTGCGGGTGGGGGCGAACTCGCCCAGCTTGTGGCCGATCATCGAGTCGGTCACGAACACCGGCACATGCTTGCGGCCGTCATGCACCGCAATGGTGTGCCCGATCATGTCCGGGGTGATCATGGAGCGACGCGACCAGGTCTTGATGACCTGCTTGGTGCCCGCCGCGTTCTGGGTGTCGACCTTCTTGACCAGATGGTCGTCGACGAACGGGCCCTTCTTCAGGCTGCGTGGCATTGTGTTACCTCACCTGTCCTATCAGCGCTTCTTGCCGGACTTGCGGCGGCGGATGATCAGGCGAGAACTCGCCTTGTTCTTGTCTCGAGTACGGCCCTCGGGCTTGCCCCACGGAGTAACCGGGTGGCGACCACCGGAGGTCTTACCCTCACCACCACCGTGCGGGTGGTCGATCGGGTTCATGGCAACACCGCGGACGGTCGGGCGGACGCCCTTCCAGCGGCTACGGCCGGCCTTGCCCCAGTTGATGTTCGACTGCTCGGCGTTGCCGACCTCACCGATGGTGGCGCGGCAGCGCACATCGACCAGGCGCATTTCGCCGGACGGCAGACGCAGGGTGGCCATCTTGCCCTCGCGGGCGATCAGCTGGATCTTGGCGCCGGCCGAACGACCGAGCTTGGCCCCACCGCCTGGACGCATCTCCACCGCGTGCACCGTGGTGCCCACCGGGATGTTGCGCAGCGGCAGGTTGTTGCCGGGCTTGATGTCGGCAGCCTCGCCGGCCTCGACCATCGCGCCCTGGACCAGGCCGTTGGGAGCGATGATGTAGCGCTTCTCGCCGTCCGCGTAGTGCAGCAGCGCGATCCGGGCGGTGCGGTTCGGGTCGTACTCGATGTGAGCGACCTTGGCCGGAACACCGTCCTTGTCGTAGCGGCGGAAGTCGATCAGCCGGTAGGCCTGCTTGTGACCGCCACCGATGTGCCGGGTGGTGATCCGGCCGGAGTTGTTCCGGCCACCGGTCTTCGGCTTGGGAGCCAGCAGCGACTTCTCCGGCGTGGAGCGAGTCAGTTCGACGAAGTCGGCCACAGAGGAGCCACGACGGCCCGGAGTGGTCGGCTTGTACTTACGGATACCCATGAGTTCGTTTTCCTATCTCGGCTCAGGCCAGCGGCCCGGAGAAGATATCGATGCGCTGACCGTCAGCGACGCTCACAATGGCGCGCTTGGTGTCAGGACGCTTGCCCCAGCCCGACTTGGTGCGACGGCGCTTGCCCTCGCGGTTGCTGGTGTTGACGCCGGTGACCTTGACCCCGAACACGGACTCGACCGCGATCTTGATCTCGGTCTTGTTGGCGTCCGGAGAGACCAGGAAGGTGTACTTGTTCTCGTCCAGCAGGCCGTAGCTCTTCTCGCTGACCACGGGGGCCAACAGGATGTCGCGGTGGTCGCGGATCTTCAGGTCGCTCACTTCGCGTCCTCCTCGGTCTCGATGGTCAGGCTGACCTCGCCCTTCACCGGACCGGCCACGAAGGCGGCCAGCGCAGCGGAGGTGAACACGACGTCGTCGCTGATCAGAACGTCGTAGGCGTTCAGCTGGTCGACGGCCAGGGCGTGCACCGAGGCGACGTTGCGCAGGCTCAGCCAGGCGACGTCCTCGTCACGATCCAGGACCACCAGCAGCTTGCTGCCGCCGAGGCTGGCCAGCGCCTGCAGCGCGGCCTTGGTGGACGGCTGCTCGCCGGTCACCACGGAATCGACAACGTGGATGCGGCCGTCGCGAGCCCGATCCGAGAGCGCCCCGCGCAGAGCGGCAGCAATCATCTTCTTCGGGGTGCGCTGGGCGTAGCTGCGCGGCTGCGGGCCGTGCACGACGCCACCGCCGGTCCACTGCGGAGCCCGGCGCGAACCCTGACGGGCGCGACCGGTGCCCTTCTGACGCCACGGCTTGGCGCCACCGCCGGCGACATCGCCGCGGGTCTTGGTGGCGTGGGTGCCCTGACGAGCAGCGGCCTGCTGAGCCACCACAACCTGGTGGATCAGCGGCACATTGGTCTGAACGTCGAACAGGTCAGCCGGAAGCTCGGCCTTGCTCGACTTGGTGCCCAGCACCGGAACGGTACGGGTCTCGCTCATGCCTGAGCTCCCTTCTTGGCCGCGGTGCGCACCACGATCAGGGCGCCCTTGGGTCCGGGCACCGAGCCCTTGACCAGGATCAGCCCGCGCTCGGCGTCGACGGCGTGGATGGACAAGTTCTGCACGGTGACCTTCTCGACACCCATCCGGCCGGCCATCCGGGTGCCCTTGAAGACGTGACCCGGGGTGGCGCAGGCGCCGATGGAGCCCGGCGAGCGGTGCTTGCGGTGCACACCGTGGGTAGCCCGCAGACCGGCGAAGCCGTGCCGCTTCATGACACCCGCGGTGCCCTTGCCCTTGGTGACGCCGGTGACGTCCACGATCTCGGCCGCCTCGAACAGCTCGGCGGTGAGCTCCTGACCCAAGGTGTAGGTGCTGGCGTCACCGGTGCGCAGCTCCACGAGGTGCTTGCGCGGGGTGACCCCTGCCTTCTCGAAGTGCCCGGCAGCGGGCTTGGTGACGGCCTTGGCCTTGACCGCACCGAAACCGAGCTGAACGGCGGAGTAGCCATCAACATCGGGAGTGCGGACCTGGGTCACCACACAGGGACCGGCCTGAATGACGGTCACCGGGACGACCTTGTTGTTCTCGTCCCAGACCTGGGTCATGCCGAGCTTGGTGCCCAGCAGCCCCTTCACGTTTCGTTCGCTCATGACGCCTGACCTCACGGGAGCTTGATCTCGATGTCGACACCGGCCGGAAGATCGAGTCGCATCAGCGAGTCCACCGTCTTCGGCGTCGGGTCGAGGATGTCGATCAGCCGCTTGTGGGTGCGCATCTCAAAATGCTCGCGGCTGTCCTTGTACTTGTGGGGAGAACGGATCACGCAGAACACGTTCTTCTCGGTCGGCAGGGGCACAGGGCCTGCCACCTTGGCGCCGGTACGGGTCACAGTGTCGACGATCTTCTTCGCCGACGAGTCAATGACCTCGTGGTCGTAAGCCCGGAGTCGGATCCGGATCTTCTGTCCCGCCACTGGTTCGTCCTTCTTCTAGGCTGTCTCGTCCGGCTGCATCTACCGAGCGAGTATGTTCCTCCGACCCCCGGGGTCGGGCGTGTCGGACCAGTTCTGGGCCGCACATGACCGTTTTTGATTGGTCGTGGTAGGGCCCGGCACCCGCGCGCCAGACTTGCCGAAAGGCCGCCACAGCGGGCGTCCTTGTCGGAGCAACCTGTCGATTCTTTCATGCTGGGCGGCGTCCTGCCAAATCCCGTGGGACGGGCACTATTGGCCGGGTGAGCTTCTCAAACCCGCCATCGCCCGCCGACCACCACCATAGCCGGATCGGAGCCGGAATCACCCTGGGTTTGGCCGCTTCTTTGGCCTTCGCAACCTCGGGCACCTTCGTCCGTCCACTGCTGGAGGCCGGCTGGACTCCGGGCGCGGCGGTGTTCTGGCGGGTGCTGGTCGCGTCGGTCCTGTTGGCACCGTTCGGGCTGTGGGCTATGCGCGGCCATTGGGGAGAACTGCGCGCTGAGTGGTTCCGGGTGCTCGCCTTCGGACTGCTGGCCGTCGCCATGGCGCAAGGCATGTACTTCTCCGCGGTCTCCCGGATGAGCGTCAGTGTGGCGCTGCTGCTGGAGTACATGGCCCCGGTGGCGCTGGTGCTGCTGGCCTGGGTGCGCACCCGCAAGGCGCCGTCCGGGCTGATTCTGGCCGGAAGCGCGGCCAGTGTGGTCGGACTCTTCTGCGTCCTCGACCTCACCGGAGCCCGGCTGGACGGCCTGGGCGTGCTGTTCGCCATGGGGGCCATGGTCGGCGCAGCTGCGTACTTCGCGATCGGTTCCGGCGACTCGAAGCTCCCGGCGCTGGCACTGCCGGCGTTCGGCCTGCCGATCGGGGCGGTGGCGCTCGGCCTGCTGATCGCGGTCGGAGCACTCCCCTACTCCGCGCCGCTGGTGGACGTCACCCTGCTCGGCCATCAGGTGCCGTGGTGGGTGCCGCTGTCGGTGGTGATCGTGGTGGCCACTGCCGCCGCCTATGCGCTCGGCCTGGCCGGACTCCCGCTGATGGGTGAGCGGTTGTCCAGCTTCGTCAGCCTGTCGGAAGTGCTGTTCGCCACCGCGGTGGCCGCACTGATACTCGGCGAGATCCCCAGTCCGATGCAGCTCCTCGGCGGGGTCGGGATCATTGCCGGAGTCGTGCTGATCCGGTTGGACGGGATGAGCACGGCGCCGGCGCCGGCCGAGGAACTCGTCGCGCTCGACTGAGCGGCTGGGGCGCGCACCGCCGGAGCCCGGCGCAACCTGACTGTGACCCGAGCGCCGGGCCACAGGTCGTTCCTCTGTGACCCGGCACAGCCAGCGGCCTCAGGGCTCAGGAGGCCCCGATCAGCGCACGTGCATGGCAGCCGGTCGCGGGCCCGCAGGGCGCACCCCGTCGGGCCGACGCCACGGGCAGGCGTCGAGCGGTCAGCCTTCGTGGACGTGCATGTCCCAACCCAGGTAGTTCTCGGCTGCGTCCACCACCGCACCGCTCACCGCGGCGTAGTTGGCAGCCACGTGGTGCTCGAAGCCGTTCTGGCAGATGTAGCGGACGAGCTTCTGCAGCTCCGGGATCTCCACGACGCCGGCACCGCCGAAGGTGTGCAGCGGATCGTCGGTGAAGCTGCCTTCGCCGACGTAGCCACGGATGCGTCCCGAAGCATCGTCGGTGCTGATCCGCAGGTAGGTCATGTGCCCGGACTTCACCACACCGTCGACGGTCCCATAGGTGTTCTCCTTGCCCACGGTGCCGGCGATGATCTCCTGGAAGTCCATCTTGTAGTCCTTGAAGAACTCTCGGGGCAGGTTGCTGCAGTGGAAGCAGACCGCCTTGTTGGCATTGCTGCCGTAGTTGTTGTTCCAGTCGAACAGAGCGCTCGGAGTCTGCGATGCCAGGGCCAGCATGTGCATCCCGACCAGCCCGCAGACGTCAACCTCGCAGGCGCTCGACATCAACTTCGAGCTCATCATGCTCATCATCGTGCAGGGCACGACGCCGTAGTTCTCCTCGATGGAGGTCCAGCACTGGATCGCGCTGATCGCGACGTCGGCTTCCCGCATCCAGTCCTCGGTGACGGCCGCCAGCTTGGCCTGCTTCAGCAGCGCCGGGGCGGGAACTCCGTGCACCGGAATGTAGTTCTTGATGGCCTCCAGCTTCTCCGCAACCTCCGGAGCACCGTCGGACAGCCGGTCCACCCGGCCCAGGATCTCGGAAAGGTCCAAGGTGATCACCGAGATCCCGGACGCCTCCAGCAGCTTCTCGCTGTAACGGACCGTGTTGAATGCCTGTGGACGCGCGCCGATCGCACCAATGCGCAACCCACGCAGGCCACCCACGATGCGGCAGGTCGCCGCGAAACGCGCCAGGTCTTCGCCGAACTCGTCGCTGAGCGGATCCACGCAGTGGGAGGTCGTCAGGGAGTACTTGATGCCGTACTGATGAAGGTTGTTGCAGGCCGACATCTTTCCGCAGAAGCTATCGCGGCGCCATTGGATCGACATCTTCCCCGGATCGTCGGGTGTCGCCTGGATCAGCACCGGCACCTTCAGCCCGGACAGACGAATCGCGTCGGCGATCGGGCGCTCCTCACCGAAGTTCGGGAGGGTGACGATGATCCCGTCGATCTCGTCCACATGCCGCTTGAACAGCGTCGCGCACTTCTTCGCGTCCTCATAGGACTGGACTGCACCGTGCTCGGTGTCCTCCGCGCCGAGGATGACGCACTGATGGCCCGCCCGGGTGACTGCCTCGACGATGTGCTTGTGGCCGGTGGCTGCGAGGTGACCTGGGAAGAACTCTCGGCTCCCGACGATAATGCCGAATGTCATGGACATCAGCGTGAATCCCTTCTGGTTGAGCTGTCGCTGAACGACGCGCAGATGGCCAGGAAGCCACGCCTCGAGAAGGCCCGCGTCCATGCGGGCTGCGAGGAGTCGGCATCCTCAACGCCGGCCATCGTTGGCGACGTATGAGGGCAGCCTACCCCTATTAGTTGTGGCGGACAACAAATTGCCTCGGCATCATGGCCGAGGTTCAGCGTCCGATGGTCAGCGCGGCATCCTGCGCCACAGGGACCGCGGAACGACGGCGGCCACGGCGAACATGGCCTTCAGCTGCCAGGGGATCCACAACTCCACACCGCGGCCGCGTTCGATCCGCCGCACCACGGCATCGGCCACCTGGTCGGGGGTGGACGAGAACGGGGCCGGCTCCATGCCCTGGGTCATCCGGCCGATCACGAAGCCGGGCCGGGCGATCACCAGATGCACCCCGGAGCCGTGCAGCGCATCGGCCAGGCCGGACGCGAACCCGTCCAATCCGGCTTTGGCCGAGCCGTAGACGTAGTTGGCCCGACGGACCCGGGCTCCGGCCACCGAAGAGAAGGCCACGATCGTGCCGTGCCCGCGGGGACGCAGTCGGTCGGCCAGGACGGTGAGCAACCCGGCCTGAGCGATGAAGTCGGTGTGCAACACGGCAGCGGCGAACTCGGCGTCGGCCTCGGCCCGCTTCTGGTCGCCGAGGACGCCGAAGGCCAACACGGCCACGTCGATCGGGCCGACCCGCTCCTCGATCGCCGCGACCAGGCCCGGCTGGGCAGCGACATCATCGGCGTCGAAGTCGAAGACCTCCACCCGAGTCGCGCCGGCCTGTCGGCAGGCGTCGACTGCCTCGTCCATCGGTCCGGGGCGGGCGGCGAGCACCACCGTGGCACCGGGCGCGAGCCGGGTGGCCACCGCGAGTCCAATCTCGCTGCGGCCCCCGAAGATCGCGACGACCCGGCTCACAGCCGTCCGGCCAGCCTGTCCAGACGGGCCAGGCAGGACTCGCGGCCCAGCAGTTCCATCGACTCGAACAGCGGCGGGGAGACATTGGAGCCGGTGATCCCCAGCCGCACCGGGCCGAAGGCGAACTTGGGCTTCAGGTCCAACCCGTCCACCAGGGCCTCGCGCAACGCGGCCTGGATGGCCTCGTGGTTCCACTCCCCCAGCTCGGCCAGCGCCTGGCTGGTCGCCGCCACCACAGCGGACGCATTGTCGCCGGCCCTGGCCAGCGCATCGGCGTCGATGACCAGCTCATCGTCGGCCGCGAACAGGTAGGCCAACTTCGGCACCGCTTCGCTGAGCAGCACCAGCCGCTCCTGGATCAGCGGAACCGCGGCCCGCAGCAGGCTCAGCTGGGTGTCGCTGGGGTCGGTCAGCTGGCCGTTGGCCAGCGCGTAGCTGATGATCCGATCGGCCAGCTCGTCGGCGTCCAGCGCCCGGATGTAGTCGGCGTTCAGGGCGCCGAGCTTGGTCAGGTCGAAGATCGGGCCGGTGGTGTTCACCTTGGCCCAGTCGAAGGCAGCCACGAACTCGCCGAAGCTGGCGACGTCCGTCCCCTCGTGCACCGGCGGGTAGGCCAGCAGCTGCAGGAAGTTGCGCAATGCCTCAGGCAGGTAGCCCTGCTCGGCGAACCAGGTCAGCCGTGCCGCCGGGTTCTTGCGCTTGGAGATCTTGGACTTGTCGGTGTTGCGCAGCAGCGGCATGTGCGCGAACGCCGGCGGGGTCAGCCCCAGCCACTTGTAGAGCAGCAGGTGCTTGGGGGTGGACGAGATCCACTCCTCGCCGCGGACCACGTGGGTGATCCCCATCAGGTGGTCGTCGACCACCACGGCCAGGTGGTAGGTCGGGAAGCCGTCAGCCTTCAGGATCACCTGGTCGTCGGGGACGGGCGCGTTCACCTCGCCGCGGATCAGATCGGTGAAGGTGAGCTCGACGTCCTCCGGCACCAGCATCCGGACCACCGGGGTCTCGCTGAAGCCGGGAAGCGCAGCCCGCTCCTCGCGGGTCTTGCCCACGCAGAGCCGGTCGTAGCCGGTCACCGAAGCCTTTGACGCCTGCTGCTCGGCGCGCAGTTCGGCCAAGCGGTCGGTCGAGCACCAGCAGTAGTAGGCGTGGCCGTCGGCGATCAGCTTGTCGACGAAGGGGCGGTAGGTGTCCAGCCGCTCGGACTGCCGATACGGGGCATACGGCCCGCCCAGGTCGGGGCCCTCGTCCCAGTCCAGGCCGAGCCAGTGCAGGGTGTCGAAGATCTGCTGTTCGGAGCTGGCCACGTAGCGGGCCCGGTCGGTGTCTTCGATCCGCAGCACGAACTGGCCACCAGTGGCTCGGGCATAGGCCAGGTTGAACAAGGACATGTAGGCGGTGCCGACGTGCGGATCGCCGGTCGGCGAGGGCGCAACGCGTAGGCGAGCTGGAGTCTGAGTCATGGCCGAATCAGCCTAGTGCACGCACCGCCGGTAGCGGCTCGGCACCGGCGACCGGCACCGCAGCCACGAACCGGGCCAGGGCCGCCGACATGCTAGTTTTTCGCCCATGACCGAGCCTGTTGTTGCCAACGATTTCATCCGCGACATCGTGCGGCGGGATCTGGAGCAGCAGACCTACGGCGGACGCGTCCAGACCCGGTTCCCACCCGAGCCCAACGGCTACCTGCACATCGGCCACGCCAAGGCCATCACCGTCGACTTCGGCACAGCCGACGACTTCGACGGCATCTGCAACCTGCGCCTGGACGACACCAACCCGGACACCGAAGAGACCGAGTTCGTCGAGTCGATCGTCACCGACATCGAGTGGCTGGGCTACCGTCCGGCCGCCGTGCTCCATGCGTCGGACTACTTCGATCAGCTCTACGAATGGGCCGAGTACCTGATCGGCAAGGGCCTGGCCTATGTGGACGACCAGGACACCGAGACCATCTCGGCCCAGCGCGGCGGCTTCGGCAAGCCCGGCATCGAGAGCCCCTACCGCAACCGCTCGGTCGAGGAGAACCTCGACCTGTTCCGCCGGATGCGCGACGGCGAGTTCGCCGACGGCGAGAAGGTGCTGCGGGCCAAGATCGACATGAACAGCGAGAACATGGCGCTGCGCGACCCGGTGATGTACCGGATCCGCCACTCCCACCACTTCCGCACCGGCGATCGGTGGTGCCTCTACCCCACCTACGACTGGGCACACGGCCAGAGTGACGCCATCGAGGGAGTCACCCACTCGATCTGCACCCTGGAGTTCGACACCCATCGTCCGCTGTACGACTGGTACCTGGCCCAGCTGCCCCTGCCGGCCACCGCGCCCAAGCAGATCGAGTTCGCCCGGCTGGAGTTCACCCATACCGTCACCAGCAAGCGTCGGCTGGCCAAGCTGGTCGCCGATGGCACCGTGGACGGCTGGGACGACCCGCGGATGCCCACTCTGAGCGGCCTGCGCCGCCGCGGCTACCCGGCGTCCGCGATCCGTGGCTTCTGCCGCGAGATCGGCACCACTCGGACCAACAGTCGGCAGAACATCGAGGCCCTCGAGGCCTTCGTCCGCCGCGAGTTGAATGCCACCGCACAGCGCCGGATGGCGGTTCTGCACCCGCTGCGCCTGGTGATCGACAACTGGCCCACCAACGCTGACGGGACGCCGGTCACCGAGTACTTCGAGGTGACCAACAACCCGGAGAACCCCGAGGACGGGACCCGCCAGGTCGCGTTCTGTGGCGAGCTGTGGATCGAGGCCGAGGACTTCGCCGAGGTGCCGCCGCCGAAGTTCTTCCGGCTCACCGTGGGTCGCGAGGTGCGGTTGCGCGGCGCCTACCTGGTCACGGCCACCTCGGTGGAGAAGGACGCAGACGGCGAAGTGGTCGCCGTCCACGCCACCTACGACCCGGCCACCAAGGGCGGGGACGCCCCGGACGGCCGCAAGGTGAAGTCCACCATGCACTGGGTCTCCGCCGCCCACGCCAGCCGGATCAGCGTGGCCCTGTACGAGCGCCTGTTCAGCGCCCCTGTTCCCGGTGAGGCCACCGGCGAGGCTCTGGACGACGTGAACCCGAACTCCCGCGAGGTGCTCGGCGAGTGCTGGGCCGAGGCTGCGGTTGCCGAGCTGGCACCGGGCAGCGTGGTCCAGTTCGAGCGGATCGGCTACTTCGCCCTGGATCCCGATCGGGCCGGGCACTTCCATCGCACGGTCGGGCTGCGGGACGAGTGGGCGGCCATTCAGCGTCGCCAGGGCTGACCTGCCCCACCCCGACCAACCCAGGAGGCCGCCATGTCCGCGTCGAAGTCGGTAGCCGATCGCCTGCCACCACTGCCCCTGCCCGCGCTCAGCGGCCGCCGGGTGGTGGTCACCGGATCCAGTAGCGGCCTGGGCCGCGCGGCCGCTGAGGCCCTGGCTGCGGCCGGCGCACGGGTGGTTCTGGGCGTCCGCAGCGCCGAACGGGGTGAGCGGGCTGCTGCCCAGATCCGGGCAGCCCATCCCGGCGCCCAGGTCGAGGTCGAGTTGATCGAGCTGGGATCGCTGGCCAGCATCGCCGCCTTCGCCGCTCGGGTGGGTGCCCGTCCGCTGGATGTCCTGATCAACAACGCCGGACTCTCCGCGGCCGACCCGTCCCAGGTGACCGAGGACGGTTTCGACCTGCAAGTCGGGGTGAACTATCTGGGTGCCTACGCCCTCACCGCTGGCCTGTGGCCGGCCCTCACTGCCGCCTCCGGACGCGTGGTGATGCTCGGCTCGATGATGGCCCGGCGAGGCCGGATCGATGCCGGCCTGGGCCGTCCGACCGGCTCCACGGTGCGCTCCTACTCCGACTCCAAGCTAGCCACAGTGGTGTTCGCCACCGAACTGGCCCGTCGGCTGCGGGACGCCGGCAGCCCGGTCACCGCCACGGCCGCCCACCCCGGCTGGGCCCAGACTGCCATCTTCGCCACCGCCGGCCTCCCCGCCTTCGTCGATCGGATCGGAGATCTGACCGGGACGATTCAGTCGGCGGCCGACGGCGCCCAGCCGATCCTGCTGGCCGCCACCACTGACCCTCCGGCCACCTACTACGGCCCCACTCGCCGGTTCGGCGCATCCGGACCGGCTGGCGCGGTAACGCTGCCACCCTCGGCCCTGGTGCCCGGTGTCGGCGAGTTGGTCTGGCAGCTGAGCGCCGAGCGCACCGGAGTACACATCGACGTGGAAGGAACCAACCCATGAGCACCGAGGTCACCGTCGTCGGGGAGGCCCTCATCGACATCGTCATTCCGGTTTCCGGCGAGCCCAGCGAGCATGTCGGCGGTAGCCCGGCCAATGTGGCCATCGGCCTGGCTCGACTCGGTCATCCCACCCGGCTGGCCACCCACATCGGCACCGACGCCCGTGGGGTTCGGATCGCCGAGCTGATGGCCCGGGAGGCGGTGTCACTGACCGCCGACAGCTGCGCGGCCGAGCGCACCCCGACCGCCGCCGCCCATCTGGACGAGGCCGGCGTGGCCACCTACCAGTTCGACCTCGACTGGCGCCTGGACCCGGCCCAGGTGCCGGTACCGGCTGGCAGCCACGTCCACACTGGCTCGATCGCCGCCACCCTCTCCCCCGGTGGCGCGGCCGTGGCCGAGATCGTGTCCGCCGCTCGAGCGCAGGCCACTGTCTCCTACGACCCCAATGCCCGGCCCACCCTGATGGGCGAGCCGGAGGCGGTGCTCCCGGTCATCGAGCATCTGATCAGCTTGTCCGACGTGGTCAAGGCTTCGGAGGAGGACGCCGCCTGGCTCTACCCGGGCCGACCCGTGGCTGAGGTGTTGCGACACTGGGCAGAGCTCGGCCCGGCGCTGTGCGCGATCACCCAGGGCGGCTCTGAGGCCGCACTCCTCCTGGCCGGAGAACTGCATTGCCTGCCCACCCTGCCCACCACAGTCGCCGACACGGTCGGGGCCGGGGACTCGTTCATGGCCGGCCTGATCTCCGGGCTTCTGGACGCCGGCCTGCTCGGCGGGACGGACGCGCGCAGCCGGCTCTACGCAGCAGGCTGGGACGAGGTCCTGCCGGCCGTCCAGCGGGCTCTGGGTTGCGCAGCCATCACGGTCTCCCGGGTCGGCGCCAACCCGCCCACCCGCGCCGAACTCGCCGGCTGAACAGCACAGACACCACTCCCCTGGCCCGTGACCGCACCGGTCACGGGCCAGTGTGGTCTACGCCCCGGTGCGCCGGCTCCGGGCATAGCAGAAGGCCCCCGCCGTTGGCGGGGGCCTTCTTCAGTTCGTGCTAGCGAACCAAGGTCACTTGATGATCTTGGTCACGCGGCCGGCGCCGACGGTCCGGCCACCCTCACGGATGGCGAACTTCAGGCCGTCCTCCATGGCAATCGGCTTGTTGAGGTGCACGGTCATGTCGGTGGTGTCACCAGGCATCACCATGTCGGTGCCCTCAGGAAGCGCAACCACGCCGGTCACGTCCGTGGTACGGAAGTAGAACTGCGGGCTGTAGTTGGAGAAGAACGGCTTGTGACGGCCACCCTCATCCTTGGTCAGGATGTAGACGTTCGCCTCGAAGTCGGTGTGCGGAGTGGTCGAACCCGGCTTGATGACGACCATGCCGCGCTCGA
The DNA here is from genome assembly GCF_002563675.1 of Propionicimonas paludicola. Taxonomy (NCBI): domain Bacteria; kingdom Bacillati; phylum Actinomycetota; class Actinomycetes; order Propionibacteriales; family Nocardioidaceae; genus Propionicimonas; species Propionicimonas paludicola. The sequence goes on from NZ_PDJC01000001.1 coordinate 1,682,167, forward strand.
CATCGTCCTTCTTGGTGCCGCGGAGCAGCAGGCCGACGTTCTCACCCGCGCGACCCTCGTCGAGGATCTTGCGGAACATCTCAACACCGGTGATGGTGGTGGTCTGCTTCTTCTCGGCGATGCCGATGATGTCGACGGTCTCGCCGGTCTTGACGATGCCACGCTCGATACGGCCGGTCACCACGGTGCCACGACCGGTGATGGTGAACACGTCCTCGATCGGCATCAGGAACGGCTTCTCGGTGTCGCGCTCCGGCTGCGGGATGTACTCGTCAACCGCGTTCATCAGCTCGAGCACCGACTCCGACCACTTCTCGTCGCCGTTCATCGCCGGGAAGGCGGCGACGCGGACGATCGGGCAGTTGTCGCCGTCGAACTCCTGGCTGGAGAGCAGCTCGCGAACCTCGAGCTCGACGAGCTCGATGAGCTCCTCGTCGTCGACCATGTCGCACTTGTTCAGCGCGACGACGATCGCCGGCACGCCGACCTGACGGGCGAGCAGCACGTGCTCGCGGGTCTGCGGCATCGGGCCGTCGGTAGCTGCCACGACCAGGATCGCGCCGTCCATCTGGGCGGCACCGGTGATCATGTTCTTCACGTAGTCAGCGTGACCCGGGCAGTCAACGTGAGCGTAGTGACGCTTCTCGGTCTGGTACTCGACGTGCGCGATCGAGATAGTGATACCGCGCTGACGCTCCTCGGGCGCCTTGTCGATCTGGTCGAACGCGGACACCGCATTGAGCTCGGGGTACTTATCGTGGAGCACCTTCGTAATCGCCGCGGTGAGCGTGGTCTTGCCGTGGTCGATATGCCCGATGGTGCCGATGTTGCAGTGCGGCTTGGTCCGCTCGAACTTGGCCTTTGCCACTTGGGCTCCTTTTCGGATTTGTCGCCACGCGGGCTCGCGGGGCGCTACTGATTCTTGACTGCATGGTCACGGTCCGACGCCTCAGCGCACGGACCATGCCAAGTTTTCTCTACCGGGTGGCCTGAGTCAAACTCAGGCGCCGCCACGGCCCTTCGCGATGATCTCGTCGGCCACCGACTTGGGAACCTCGCCGTAGGAGTCGAACTCCATCGAGTACGACGCCTGACCGGAGGTCTTGGAGCGAAGATCGCCGACGTAGCCGAACATCTCGCTCAGCGGCACCAGAGCCTTGACGACCTGGTTGCCGTGCGCTTCTTCCATGGACTGGACGTGGCCACGGCGGCTGTTGATGTCGCCGATCACAGTGCCCAGGTAGTCCTCCGGGGTGGTCACCTCGACGGCCATCATCGGCTCCAGCAGAGCCGGGTCGGCCTTACGGGCGGCCTCCTTGAAGACCATCGAACCGGCGATCTTGAAGGCCAGTTCGGAGGAGTCGACGTCGTGGTACGCACCGTCCAGCAGGGTGACCTTGATGTCCTCGACCGGGTACCCGGCCAGCGGACCGAAGGCCATGGCCTCCTTGATGCCCGCGTCCACGGCCGGGATGTACTCCCGGGGGATGCGACCACCAGTGACGGCGTTCACGAACTCGTAGCCCTCGCCGGCCGGCTTGGGCTCGAGAGCCACCAGCACCTTGGCGTACTGACCCGAACCACCCGACTGCTTCTTGTGGGTGTACTCGACCTTCTCCACCGGACGACGCAGGGTCTCGCGGTAGGCGACCTGCGGCTTGCCGATGTTCGCCTCGACCTTGAACTCACGCTTCATCCGGTCGATCATCACCTCGAGGTGAAGCTCGCCCATGCCGGCGATGATGGTCTGGCCGGTCTCCTCGTCAGTGTGGACGCGGAAAGTCGGATCCTCTTCGGCCAAGCGCTGGATCGCGATGCCCAGCTTCTCCTGGTCGGACTTGGTCTTCGGCTCGATGGCCTGCTCGATCACCGGTGCCGGGAAGTCCATGGACTCCAGCACGACCGGGTCGGACGGGTCGCACAAGGTCTCACCGGTGGTGGTGTCCTTCAGACCCATCACCGCCACGATCATGCCGGCGCCGATCTCGTCGATCTCCTGACGCTTGTTGGCATGCATCTGGTAGATCTTGCCGATCCGCTCCTTGCGGCTCTTGGTCGAGTTCAGCACCTGCTGGCCGGCCTTCAGCACGCCGGAGTAGATCCGGATGTAGGTCAGCTTGCCCAGGTGCGGGTCCGCGGCAATCTTGAAGGCCAGGATCGACAGCGGCTCCTCGTTGGAGGTGTGCCGCTCGATGACCTCGTCCGGGTGGCCGGGCTTGAAGCCCTGGATGGCCGGGATGTCCAGCGGGGACGGCAGGTAGTCCAGAACGGCGTCCAGCATCGGCTGCACACCCTTGTTCTTGAAGGAGGTGCCACAGATCACCGCGGTGATCTTGTTGGCGATCACGGCGCGACGAATGGCGGCCTTGATCTGCGCAGCGGTCAGCTCCTCGCCGGTCTCCTCCGCCTCGAGCCAGGCCTCGGCGAACTCGTCGTCGTGGTCGGCCAGCACGTGGATGAGCTCCTCGTGGGCGGTCGCAGCGGCATCGGCCATGTCGGCCGGGATCTCCTCGACGACGTAGTCCTCGCCGATGGTGGTCTCGCCGCGCCACATCAGGGCACGCATGCGGACCAGGTCGATCACGCCCTGGAAGTGGGACTCGGCGCCGACCGGCAACTGCAGCACAGCGGCGACCGTGTTCAGACGCTCGCGGATGGTCTTGACGCAGTAGTCGAAGGACGCGCCGGTGCGGTCCAGCTTGTTCACGTAGCAGATGCGCGGCACGCCGTAGCGGGTGGCCTGACGCCACACCGTCTGCGACTGCGGCTCGACACCGGCGACACCGTCGAAGACACAGACCGCACCGTCCAGCACGCGCAGCGACCGCTCGACCTCAATGGTGAAGTCGACGTGGCCGGGGGTGTCGATGATGTTGATCTGGTGGTCTTTCCAGAAACACGTGGTGGCAGCCGAGGTGATGGTGATCCCTCGCTCCTGCTCCTGCTCCATCCAGTCCATCGTCGCGGCGCCATCGTGCACCTCGCCGATCTTGTAGTTGATGCCGGTGTAAAACAGGATCCGCTCGGTGGTGGTGGTCTTGCCGGCGTCGATGTGGGCCATGATGCCGATATTGCGGACCTTCGCCAGGTCCTGCTTCAAGTCAATGGCCACTGGGCCTCAACCTTCCGTTCTACAAGCTGGTTTATTCAGGGCACAGGGCACGGTGGTGAGACCGTGCCCTGTTTTGGGTTCAGATCTGGTGCGAGATCACCAGCGGTAATGAGCGAAGGCGCGGTTGGCCTCGGCCATCTTGTGGGTGTCTTCGCGACGCTTCACCGAAGCGCCCAAGCCATTGGAGGCGTCCAGCAACTCGTTCATCAGACGCTCGGTCATGGTCTTCTCGCGACGGGCGCGGGAGAAGCTGACCAGCCAGCGCAGGGCCAGCGTGTTGGCGCGAGCCGGCTTGACGTCGACCGGCACCTGGTAGGTGGCGCCACCGACACGACGGCTCTTCACCTCGAGGGCCGGACGGATGTTGTCCAGGGCCTTCTTCAAGGTCTGCACCGGATCGACACCAGTCTTGGTCCGGGTGCCCTCCAGGGCGCCGTAGACGATGCTTTGCGCGGTGGTCTTCTTGCCGTCCAGCAGGATCTTGCTGACCAGCTGAGAGACCAGCGGCGAGCCGTAGACCGGGTCGACGACGATCGGACGCTTCGGGGCGGGACCCTTGCGAGGCATTACTTCTCCTTCTTCGCGCCGTAGCGGCTGCGAGCCTGCTTGCGGTTCTTCACACCCTGGGTGTCCAGCGAGCCGCGGATGATCTTGTAGCGAACACCGGGAAGGTCCTTCACTCGGCCACCACGGACCAGCACCATCGAGTGTTCCTGCAGGTTGTGGCCGACGCCCGGGATGTAGGCAGTGACCTCCACGCCCGACGACAGCCGCACGCGCGCAACCTTGCGCAGCGCCGAGTTCGGCTTCTTCGGCGTGGTGGTGTAGACGCGGGTGCAAACCCCACGGCGCTGCGGTGAACCCTTCAGCGCAGGGGTCTTGTTCTTGCTGACCTTGTCCGTGCGGCCCTTGCGGACCAACTGCTGGATAGTGGGCACCGGCTGGTATCTCTTTCCTTGAGGCTTGTCGTGGCGCGCGCCGAGCGCCACCAGCCTGAACCCTGGCCGGACGCGGCGCACGCACGCATGGTTCGGTCACCCGAACACAGCGTGCAAGATTACTTGATCCCCGCCATGAGCGTCAAAGCGGGGCTAGTGGGACGAGTCTGAATGCGCGGTCGCATCCAGGCTCTGCTCGATCTGAGTGATCAGATCAACCCGACGAGCGTGCCGGCCACCCTGGAACTCGGCGGCCAACCACTCGCGGACGATCATGCGGGCAAGCCCGGGGCCCACTACACGGGAACCCAGGGCCAGCACGTTGGTGTTGTTGTGCTCTCGGGACAGCCGTGCAGAGTACGGCTCCGAGCAGACCGCAGCCCGGATTCCCGGCACCTTGTTGGCCGAGATGGAGATCCCGACCCCGGTGCCACAGGCCAGCAGCCCGAGGTCGTAGGTGCCGGCTGCTACCAGCCGTCCGACCCGAGCCCCGTTCACCGGATAGTCCAGCGCTTCGCCCGGAGCTGGGCCGAGGTCGGTGACCTCGTGACCCAGCTCCCTGGCTTCGGCCGCCATCTCCAGCCGCAGATCAACTGCGGCGTGGTCTGATGCGATGACGATCCGCATGATCAGCGCAGCTCCCCCGTGTCGTACTCGTCCAGGCCGACCGGCGCACCGCCGACCGACAGGTCATAGTCGTACGGGTCGTAGGTGAGGTCGTAGGCCGCAGCCCGCGCCTCTGCCGTCGGCTCCACCCGGATGTTGCGGTACCGGTCCAGACCGGTACCAGCCGGGATCAGCTTGCCCAGGATGACGTTCTCCTTCAAGCCGACCAGCGAGTCAGACTTGGCGTGGATCGCGGCATCGGTGAGCACCTTGGTGGTCTCCTGGAAGGAGGCCGCCGACAGCCAGGACTCGGTCGCCAGCGACGCCTTGGTGATACCCATCAGGACCGGACGGCCCTGCGCGGGGATCTTGCCCTCGGTGACCATCTGGCGGTTCTCAGCCTCGAACAGCTTCCGGTCGACCAGCTCACCGGGCAGCATCGAGGTGTCCCCCGACTCGATCACCGTGATCCGGCGCAGCATCTGCCGAATGATGATCTCGATGTGCTTGTCGTGGATCGGAGCACCCTGGGTCCGGTAGACCGCCTGGACCTCCTCCACCAGGTGCTCCTGCACCTTGCGGAGACCGCTCACCCGGAGCACGTCCTGCGGGTCCGGAGTACCGGCGTACAGCTGCTCGCCGGCCGCCACCTGAACGCCATCGGCGATCGAGTGCTGGACGCCGGCAGCGTCCTCCCACTCCAGGCGAACCCGGCGCGGCAGGGTGTACTCAAGGTCGACGTCACCGTCATCGCGGACGATCACCAGCTTGCGCAGGCGATCACCTTCCTCGATCCGGATCCGGCCGGACGCCTCAGCGATCGGAGCCTTGCCCTTGGGCTGGCGAGCCTCGAAGAGCTCGACCACACGCGGCAGACCCTGGGTGATGTCGTCCCCGGCCACACCACCGGTGTGGAAGGTACGCATCGTCAGCTGGGTGCCGGGCTCACCGATCGACTGAGCGGCGACGATACCGACGGCCTCGCCGACGTCGACCAGCTTGCCGGTGGCCAGCGAGCGTCCGTAGCAGGCTGCGCAGGTGCCGGTGGCAGCCTCGCAGGTGAGCACGGAACGCACCTTGACCTCGGTGATGCCGTTCTTGAGCAGCTTCTTGATGTTCACATCGCCGAGATCGACGCCGGCCTTCAGCAGGACCTTGCCGTCCTCGGTGACCACATCAGAGGCCAATGTCCGGGCGTAGACCGCGGTCTCGACGTTGCGGGCCGGAACCAGCTTGCCGCCGGCCTTGGCCTCGGCCGCGATCACCTTAGTCAGACCACGCTCGGTGAGGCAGTCCTCCTCGCGAATGATCACGTCCTGAGAGACGTCGACCAGACGACGAGTCAGGTAACCGGAGTCGGCCGTACGCAGAGCGGTGTCCGCCTGACCCTTTCGACCACCGTGGGTGGAGATGAAGTACTCCAGGACCGACAGGCCCTCACGGAAGTTCGACTTGATCGGGCGGGCGATGATCTCGCCCTTCGGGTTGGCCACCAGGCCTCGCATGGCGGCGATCTGGCGCATCTGGGTCATGTTCCCTCGAGCGCCCGAGTGCACCATCATGACGATCGGGTTTTCCTTGGTGAAGTTGGCCTCCATCGCAGCGGTGAGCTCGGCGGTGGCGTCATTCCACAGCTGGACGAGCTCTTGGTGACGCTCCTCCTCGGTGACCTTGCCTCGCTCGTACTGCTTGGTGATCTTCGCAGCCCGGGTCTCGTAGGTGGCCAGGATCTCCGGCTTGTTCGGCGGAGTCTGGACGTCACCGATCGAGACCGTGACACCCGAACGGGTGGCCCACTTGAAGCCCAGCGCCTTCAGCCGGTCCAGGGTCACTGCGACCTCGACCTTCGGGTACCGCTCAGCCAGGTCGTTGACGATCTGGCCCAGCTTCTTCTTGCCGACCTCGACGTTCACGTACGGGTAGTCGGCCGGCAGCGCCTCGTTGAACAGGGCGCGACCCAGCGTGGTGTTCAGGATGATCGAGCCATCGGCCCGGGTCTCCTCACCGGCCGGCGGGACGATCCCGGTCAGCCGGATCCGGCACGGCGCGCCGATACCCAGTTCCTTGTTGTCGAAGGCCATGTAGGCCTCGGACACCGAGGAGAAGGCGCGGCCCTCGCCGGGCAGCCCTTCGCGCTCGATGGTCAGGAAGTAGTGACCGATGATCATGTCCTGAGTAGGCAGGGTCACCGGGCGGCCGTCGGCTGGCTTGAGGATGTTGTTGGTGGACAGCATCAGGATCCGGGCCTCGGCCTGCGCCTCGGCGCTCAGCGGCAGGTGAACTGCCATCTGGTCACCGTCGAAGTCCGCGTTGAAGGCGGTGCAGACCAGCGGGTGAAGCTGGATGGCCTTGCCCTCGATCAGCTGCGGTTCGAATGCCTGGATGCCGAGTCGGTGCAGGGTTGGTGCACGGTTCAGCAGCACCGGGTGCTCGGCGATGACCTCTTCCAGGACGTCCCACACGACCGGACGCTGGCGCTCGACCATTCGCTTGGCGCTCTTGATGTTCTGCGCCAGGTTGAGGTCGTCCAGGCGCTTCATCACGAAGGGCTTGAACAGCTCCAGAGCCATGTTCTTGGGCAGGCCGCACTGGTGCAGCTTCAGCTGCGGGCCGACCACGATGACCGAACGGCCGGAGTAGTCGACGCGCTTACCGAGCAGGTTCTGACGGAACCGGCCCTGCTTGCCCTTCAGCATGTCCGAGATCGACTTCAGCGGACGGTTGCCCGGGCCAGTCACCGGACGGCCACGACGGCCGTTGTCGAACAGCGAGTCGACGGCCTCCTGGAGCATCCGCTTCTCGTTGTTGACGATGATCTCGGGCGCACCCAGGTCAAGCAGTCGCTTGAGCCGGTTGTTCCGGTTGATCACGCGGCGGTACAGGTCGTTCAGGTCGGAGGTCGCGAACCGGCCACCGTCCAACTGCACCATCGGGCGCAGGTCGGGCGGGATCACCGGGACGGCGTCCAGCACCATGCCCAGCGGGCTGTTGGTGGTGTTGAGGAACGCGGAAACGACCTTGAGCCGCTTCAGGGCGCGAGTCTTGCGCTGGCCCTTACCGGTCTGGATGATCTCGCGGAGCAGTTCGGACTCGGCCGCGAGGTCGAAGGTCCCCAGGCGCTTCTTGATCGCCTCGGCACCCATGTAGCCCTCGAAGTACTTGCCGAAGCGCGACTTCATCTCGCGGTAGAGGATCTCGTCGCCCTCCAGGTCCTGAACCTTCAGGCCCTTGAACCGGCTCCAGACCGCGTCGAGACGATCCAGCTCACGCTGGGCACGGTCGCGCAGCTGCTTGACCTCACGCTCGCCGCCCTCGCGGACCCGCTTCTTCAGGTCGGCCTTGGCGCCCTCGGTCTCCAGCTGAGCCAGATCCTCTTCGAGCTTGTGCAGGCGAGCCTCGACGTCGGCATCGCGACGCGCCTCGAGCTGCTTGCGCTCAACCTCGACCTTGGCCTCCAAGGAGGGCAGGTCACGATGACGAGCATCGACGTCGACCGCGGTGATCATGTACGCGGCGAAGTAGATGACCTTCTCCAGGTCCTTCGGCGCCACGTCCAGCAGGTAGCCCAGCCGGCTCGGCACTCCCTTGAAGTACCAGATGTGGGTGACCGGGGCGGCCAGCTCGATGTGGCCCATCCGCTCGCGGCGGACGTTCGAGCGGGTCACTTCGACGCCACAGCGCTCACAGATGATGCCCTTGAAGCGCACCCGCTTGTACTTGCCGCAGTAGCACTCCCAGTCCCGGGTCGGGCCGAAGATCTTCTCGCAGAACAGGCCGTCGCGCTCAGGCTTCAGGGTCCGGTAGTTGATCGTCTCGGGCTTCTTGACCTCGCCGTGCGACCACTCCCGGATCTGGTCGGCCGTAGCCAGCCCGATCCGCAGCTCGTCGTAGAAGTTCACGTCCAGCACGTTGCTTCGCTTTCCCCCACGCCGGAGCGTGGGACCAACTTGGGTGAGTCTCGAGTTGTCTTGGGACTGAGTTGAACTCAGACTTCGTCGACGGAGCGGAAGGAGTCAGCACCGGGGCGCCGGGACAGATCGATCCCGAATTCCTCGCTGGCCCGGTAGTCATCCTCCGAGTCGCGCAGCTCCACCACAGTCCCGTCGCTGGAAAGCACCTCAACATTCAGGCACAGCGACTTCATTTCCTTGACCAACACCTTGAACGACTCCGGGATACCCGGCTCGGGGATGTTCTCGCCCTTGACGATCGCCTCGTAGACCTTCACGCGGCCCGGGACGTCGTCGGACTTGATGGTGAGCAGCTCCTGCAGAGCCCAGGCTGCGCCATAGGCCTCCAGAGCCCACACCTCCATCTCACCGAAACGCTGACCACCGAACTGCGCCTTACCACCCAGCGGCTGCTGGGTGATCATCGAGTACGGACCGGTGGACCGGGCGTGGATCTTGTCATCGACCAGGTGGTGCAGCTTCAGCATGTAGATGTAGCCCACACCGACCGGCTCCGGGTACGGCTCGCCGGAACGGCCGTCGAACAGCCGCGCCTTGCCACCCGCGTTGACCAGCTTCATCCCGTCGCGCTGCGGGAGACCGTGCTCCAGCAGACCGGCGATCTCTTCCTCGTTGGCACCGTCGAAGACCGGGGTGGCCAGGCGAGACTCGCCGGGCACCTTCTCCAGTCCTACCGAACGCAGCCGCTCGGCCCAGGGCTCGTCCACCCCGGCGATATCCCAACCGGTCTTGGCGACCCACCCGAGGTGAGTCTCCAGCACCTGCCCGATGTTCATTCGGGACGGCACACCCAGCGGGTTCAAGACGATGTCGACCGGAGTCCCGTCCTCCATGAACGGCATGTCCTCGACCGGCAGGATCTTGGAGATGACGCCCTTGTTGCCGTGACGGCCGGCCAGCTTGTCACCGTTGGAGATCTTGCGCTTCTGAGCGACGTAGACCCGGACCAGCTGGTTGACTCCCGGCGGGAGCTCGTCGTCGTTCTCGCGGTCGAAGACGCGGACGCCGATCACGGTGCCGGTCTCGCCGTGCGGGACCTTCATCGAGGTGTCGCGGACTTCGCGGGCCTTCTCGCCGAAGATCGCGCGCAGCAGCCGCTCCTCCGGGGTCAGCTCGGTCTCGCCCTTCGGGGTGACCTTGCCGACCAGGATGTCGCCGGTGCCGACCTCGGCACCGATCCGGATGATGCCGCGCTCGTCGAGGTTGGCCAGCATGTCCTCACCGATGTTCGGGATATCCCGAGTGATCTCCTCGGCACCGAGCTTGGTGTCGCGGGCATCGATCTCGTGCTCCTCGATGTGGATGCTGGTCAGCACATCGTCCTGAACCAGTCGCTGGGACAGGATGATCGCGTCCTCGTAGTTGTGACCCTCCCACGGCATGAACGCCACCAGCAGGTTGCGGCCCAGGGCCATCTCGCCACCGTCGGTGCAGGCACCGTCGGCCAGCGGGCTGCCGGACTCGACCCGGGCACCAACACTGACCAGCGGACGCTGGTTGATGCAGGTGGCCTGGTTGGAGCGGCGGAACTTGGCCAGCCGGTAGCTGGAGTATGTGCCGTCATCGTTGGTGATGTCGATCACGTCGGCGGTCACCCCGGTGACCACACCGGGCTTGGCCGCGACGGTCACGTCACCGGCGTCGACCGCACCGCGGTACTCCATGCCGGTACCGACGAACGGAGCCTCGTTGCGGATCAGCGGCACCGCCTGGCGCTGCATGTTCGCACCCATCAGGGCTCGGGACGCGTCGTCGTGCTCCAGGAACGGGATCAGCGCGGTCGCCACCGACACCATCTGGCGCGGCGAGACGTCCATGTACTGAACCTCGCTGGGCAGGACTTCGTCCGCCTCACCGTGGCGCTCGCGGACCAGGACCCGGTCCTCCATGAAGCTGCCGTCCGCGGCCACCTTGGCGTTGGCCTGGGCGATGACGTAGCGATCCTCTTCGTCCGCGGTCAGGTAGTCGATCTGGTCGGTGACGACCCCATCTTCCACCTTGCGGTACGGCGTCTCGATGAAGCCGAAGGCGTTCACCCGGGCGAAGGATGCCAGCGAGCCGATCAGGCCGATGTTCGGGCCTTCCGGAGTCTCGATCGGGCACATCCGGCCGTAGTGGGACGCGTGGACGTCGCGGACCTCCATACCGGCGCGATCCCGGGACAGACCGCCCGGGCCGAGCGCGGACAGACGCCGCTTGTGGGTCAGACCGGCGACCGGGTTGGTCTGGTCCATGAACTGCGACAGCTGGGAGGTTCCGAAGAACTCCTTCAGCGCAGCCGACACCGGACGGATGTTGATCAGGGTCTGCGGCGTGATCGCCTCGATGTCCTGAGTGGTCATCCGGTCCCGGACGGTCCGCTCCAGACGGCCAAGGCCGATCCGCAGCTGGTTCTGGATCAGCTCGCCGACGGTACGCAGGCGACGGTTGCCGAAGTGATCGATGTCGTCGGTCTCGACCGGCATGTCACCGATCTCGGTGCGACCCTCGTGCAGCGACACGATGTAGCGGATCGCGGCGACGATGTCGTCGATGGTCAGCACCTGGGTGTCGAACGGCAGCCCGGTGCCCAGCTTCTTGTTGATCTTGTAGCGACCAACCTTGGCCAGGTCGTAGCGCTTCGGGTTGAAGTAGTAGTTCTCCAGCATCTGCTGGGCGGCCTCACGGGTCGGCGGCTCGCCCGGACGCAGCTTGCGGTAGATGTCCAGCAGCGCCTCGTCGGTGTTGGCGGTGTGGTCCTTCTCCAGGGTCAGCCGCATCGACTCGAACTCGCCGAACTCGGCCAGAATCTGCTCGTTGGTCCAGCCCAGCGCCTTCAGCAGCACGGTGACGTTCTGCTTGCGCTTGCGGTCCACGCGGACACCGACCATGTCACGCTTGTCGATCTCGAACTCCAGCCAGGCGCCGCGGCTCGGGATCATCTTGCAGGTGAAGATGTCCTTGTCCGAGGTCTTGTCGGCGGTCTGCTCGAAGTAGACACCGGGGGAACGCACCAGCTGGGACACAACGACCCGCTCGGTGCCGTTGATCACGAAGGTGCCCTTGTCGGTCATCAGCGGGAAATCGCCCATGAAGACCGTCTGGCTCTTGATCTCGCCGGTGTCGTTGTTCATGAACTCCGCGGTCACGAACAGCGGGGCCGCGTAGGTGAAGTCCTGGTCCTTGCACTCCTCGACGGTGTGCTTGGGCTCGTCAAACCGGTTGTCGCGGAACGACAGCGACATGGTCTGGGAGAGGTCTTCGATCGGAGAGATCTCTTCGAAGATCTCCTCCAAGCCGGACTTGGTGTTGACGTCCGTGCGGCCTGCTGCCTTGGCGGCGGCCACTCGGTTGGCCCAGGTTTCGTTGCCGATCAGCCAGTCGAAAGACTCGACCTGGAGATCTAGCAGATTGGGCACCTCCAACGGTTCATGGATCTTCGCGAATGAGATCCTGCCGCTGGCTGAGACAACATTGGTGTTCTTCGACGCAGTGCGCGAGGCGGCCAAGGTGAGGTCCTTCCACAAAGCCGGGACTACCGGTTTCGTTGCACGCAGAACGGCCCGAGTCAAGTACACGGGTCGTTGATGGCAATGAGCAAAGCGATAGCTTACCGAAATCGCTCGTTGATGGCAACTGGGTCGCTGGCTGGCCGTCGGCGCAGCGCAACCCTGCTCAACTCAGCACCAAGGATACTCCCGGACGGACACCACAAGGCCGGCGCACTTGCCAACTCGCGGGAGGGGTAGCCGCGGTATGTAACAAGGCACCGGCCTGTGGTGTTCTTCGTCCGACGCTTAGGGGGCGCGTCGACAGGGATAAGTCGATCAGACTTGACAGCCTTTGTCAACTGCCAGTCAAGAACTTTCTTTCAACTCCGATGCCTGACGCCATGCGCGCAACGCAGACCGCAGGCGCCCCTCGTTCTCCAGGGCGATCGCCGCCTGCGCGTACTGCTCCCGGGCTAGTCCGACCTTGTTCAGCGCGGCGTAGGCGTTGGCCAGCACCAGCCTGGTCGAGCCGTGCGACACGTCCGGAGCGCCCAGCGCGGGATCGGCCAGGACCTCCTCCATGAGCTCGGCCGCCCGTTGCGGCTCGCCGGTGGCCAAGGCGAGCTTGGCCTCGGCCTGGCGCAGTTCGGCGAGGTCGTGCTTGTTGCCGACCAGGCTCAGCCCCACCGAGGCGTTCTGCAGCATCTGCGGCACTCCATCCAGGAAGCCGGCGTCCACCTTCGCCTCCGCGAAGGTGCGCTGAAGGCGTAGCCAGAGCCGAACATCGCGTCGAGAGTCGAGGAGGGCAAGCGCCTTCTCGAAGTGGGGAACGCCTGTGTCGGGCTCACCGGCGGCGATCGCCACCGCACCGAGGGTCCACTCCACCATGCCCTTGGCGTGATCGGAGGACAGTTCCGGCTCCACGGCCTCCAGCCGGTCCAGATACGGCCGGCTCTCGATCAGCGAGTGTCCAGCCTCGGTCATGGCGCTGACGAGCGCCATCAGCGCGTCAGAGAGCACCACCGGCGGCGCGGCGCTGGCCGCCTCGACGGCACGGGCCGCGAAGGCCACCGCCCAACCCAGCCGGTCCGCGGAGCGGTGAGCGAACGAGGCCAGGCTCAGCGCCTGGGCCCGCGCCACCGGCAACCGTCCACCGGTCTCATGCTCGGCCAGCTGCTCTGCCAGCTCGGCGGCCTCGGGGAAGTTGCCGGAGGCGAAGTTGGCCTGGGCAAGCACATACAGCGCTTCCCAATGCCGTCCTTGATCGTGGGTGCGCTCGGCGATCTCGACCGCTCGAGTCGCGTACTTGATCGCGCCGGCCCAGTCCCGCTCGGACCACGCTCGCTCGGCGAGCAGCAAGTCCTCCATGGCACTGCTGGGCTGATCACTGACCTGGCCGCTCGAGGTCACTCCCCACTCCTCGGGAGGAATCCCGAGCTGGCGGCAGAGGAACTCGATGACTTCCGGGGTTGCCGACCGACGCCCACTCTCCAGGTGGGAGATGTAGCTGCCGGTGTACTTGTCCCCGGCGAGCTCGGCTTGGGACCAACCCTTGCGCTTACGTGCCTGCCGGAGCAGAACGCCGAATTGCACAGCGTTGGACGCGTCCATTCGACCTCCGATCTCCAACTCGACAGGAACCTTGTCAAATCTTGACAAGCTAGTCAACTAGTCTGTACTCTTCCTTTAAGTAATCCTCAGGGAAGGGGCCCCAGATGGGTATCGTTCGGAAGATCGTCGCAGCAGTTGCAGTCGCTGGCGCACTGGCGGTTCTGCCGCTCAGCGTCGTCTCCAGTGATAACGCCGGTGGCCGCATCGGTGGCGGCACCACCGTCTCCACCAATGGCCAGGGCAACTGGCCCCAGAAGGGCTGACGCTCCCTTCTCCACACAGACTTGATCAACTGAAAACCCACCCCCAGTAAGTCAGAAGGGCGACAACTCCTCGAGTTGTCGCCCTTCTGCTTGCCCCGATCAGCCACAGAGGCTGTCCGGATATGCCACTGGCGGCAGCCCCGCGAGGGACTGCCGCCAGTGAAGTGTTTCCAGGCTGGAGCCTAGAGCGTCACTTGATGGTGACAGCGGCGCCGGCGGCCTCGAGGGCCTCCTTGGCCTTGGCGGCCACGTCGCGGGCAACCTTCTCCAGCACCGGCTTCGGAGCGGCCTCGACCAGGTCCTTGGCCTCCTTCAGGCCCAGGTTGGTGAGAGCGCGCACCTCCTTGATGACCTGGATCTTCTTGTCGCCAGCGGAGTCGAGGATCACGTCGACCTCGTTGCTGACCTCTTCCTCAGCAGCGGCCTCGCCGGCAGCGGCCGGGGCGGCAGCGGCGGCCACGGCCACCGGAGCGGCAGCGGTGACACCGAAGGTGTCCTCGAACAGCTTCACGAACTCGGAGAGCTCGATCAGGGTCATCTCCTTGAATGCCTCAAGGAGCTCGTCAGTGGTGAGCTTTGCCATTATCGGCTTCCTTTCTCTTATTCGGATGCAGCGTCAGCCGCGTCAGTGGTGGCCTCAGCAGCGGCAGCTGCATCGGTTGCCGGGGCATCCCCGGCGGGCTTCTGGGTCTTGAGTGCGTCCATCGCACGAGCGGCCGCCGAAAGCGGAGCGGCAAACAGGCCGACCGCCTTGGCCAGATTCCCGTTCATGGCACCGGCCAGCTTGGCCAGCAGCACCTCGCGGGATTCCAGATCGGCCAACTTCTTGACCGAATCGGCGTCCAGGACACGACCGTCCATGACACCGCCCTTGATCACCAGAAGCGGGTTCGCCTTGGCGAAGTCACGCAATCCCTTGGCCACGGTGGCAACGTCACCGCGGATAAAGGCGATCGCCGTCGGGCCGGCGAGGGTGTCCTCGAGGCCTTCAATGCCCGCTTCGCGAGCAGCGATCGTGGTCAGCGTGTTCTTCGTCACGGCGTAGGTGGCGTCCTCACCCAAAGACCGGCGCAAAGCCTTGAGGTCCTTGACGGTGAGTCCGCGGTACTCGGTCAGCACAGCGGCTGCAGAGCTGGTGAACTGCTCAGCCAGTTCCGCAACGGCGGCTGCCTTGTCCGGCCTCGCCATGAGTCTCCTTCCCACATCTGTCAGGTTCGCCGCTGACTACTGGGGCAAAAGAAAAACCCCGGTGCGCAGGCAACCGGGGACGACTTCGAAGAAGCGACTCACAGACACCTACGCGGGATTTATCGGTCCTGATTTCTCAGGGCTGCACCAGCGGTCTTTGGCTCTTAGCAGTCTACGCTGCCGGCCGGTCGCCGACCAAATCGAGGCCAATAGGCAACGGCCGGCTCCCGCGAGGCGAGAGCCGGCCGTTGACGTCAGCGAGGATCACTCGTCGGCAGGACGCACCCGAGTCGGATCGACGGCCACGCCGGGGCCCATGGTGGAGGCCGCGGTGATCTTCTTGATGTAGCGGCCCTTCGACGCGCTCGGCTTGAGCCGCAGCACCTCGTCCAGCGCGGAGAAGTAGTTCTCCACGAGCTGCTGCTCGGTGAACGACGCCTTGCCGATGATGAAGTGCAGGTTCGCGTGCCGGTCGACCCGGAACTCGATCTTGCCGCCCTTGATGTCGGACACGGCCTTGGCCACGTCGACGGTCACCGTCCCGGTCTTCGGGTTCGGCATCAGGCCACGCGGGCCGAGCACGCGGCCCAGCCGACCGACCTTGCCCATCAGGTCGGGGGTGGCCACCACAGCGTCGAAGTCCAGGTAGCCCTTGGATACCTTGTCGATGAGCTCGTCGTCGCCCACCTCATCAGCACCCGCAGCGAGGGCCTCAGCGGCCTTATCTCCGGTGGCGAAGACGAGGACCCGTGCCGTCTTGCCAGTGCCGTTGGGGAGGTTGACCGTGCCGCGGACCATCTGGTCCGCCTTGCGCGGGTCGACGCCGAGCCGCATGGCGACCTCGACGGTTTCGTCAAACTTGGCCGATGCGCCGTTCTTCACCAGGCCCAGCGCAGCCTCGGGGCTGTAGAGCTGGTCGGCGTCGATGGTCTCGGCTGCGGCCCGATAGGCCTTGCTTCGCTTCATGCTGGTCTCCTTGTCGTGCGGCCCTCGGATGGGCCGGGTGCCAGTCGTGGTCCGGGTGCGAACCCTGCCACTGGATGGATTGGGTGAATCAGAGCTCGACGTTGACGCCCATGGAACGGGCGGTGCCGGCCACGATCTTCATGGCCGCGTCGATGTTGTTGGCGTTCAGGTCGGGCAGCTTGGTCTGCGCGATCTCGCGAACCTGGTCAGCGCTCAGCGTGGCCACCTTGTCCTTGTGCGGACGCGCGGAGCCACTCTTCAGGCCAGCGGCCTTCTTGATCAGCTCTGCGGCCGGCGGGGTCTTGGTGATGAAGCTGAAGGTGCGGTCTTCGTAGATCGTGATCTCGACCGGGATCACGTTGCCGCGCTGGGCCTCGGTCTCGGCGTTGTACCGCTTGCAGAACTCCATGATGTTGACGCCGTGCGGACCGAGCGCGGTACCGACCGGCGGAGCAGGAGTAGCCGCACCAGCGTTCAGTGCCACCTTGACAATGGCGGCGACCTTCTTCTTGGGAGGCATAACTAGTGGGTCCTTCTTGGTTGGTTGTCACTACATCGGACGGCCCGGGCAGGCCGCCCGCTTTCTCGCCTAGACCTTCTGGATCTGGCTGAGCGTCAGGTCGACCGGAGTCTCCCGGCCGAGGATCTCGACCAGCGCCTTGAGCCGCTGGCTGTTGGCGTTGATCTCGGTGATGGTTGCGTGCACCCCGGCGAACGGGCCGGAGGTGACCATGACCGAGTCGCCGACATTGAAGTCCGCAATCTCGATCTTCTTGGTGCTGCGCCGAGTGGTGCCGGTGGAAGCGGCGGCGGCCCGAGCCAGGGCCGCAGGAGCCAGCATCTTCTCGACCTCGTCCAGGCTCAGCGGAACCGGGGCGTTGGCGTGAGCCACGAAGCCGGTCACCGACGGGGTGTGCCGCACTGCGGCCCAGGACGCGTCGGTCAGTTCCATCCGCACCAGCACGTAGCCGGGCAGGACCGTCCGAGTGACGGTCTTGCGAGCACCGTTACGGGTCTCGATGACCTCTTCGGTCGGGACCACGGCCTCGTAGATGTAGTCCTCCATGCCCAAGGTCTTCACCCGGTTGTCCAGGTTCTGCTTGACCCGGTTCTCCATACCTGAGTAGGTGTGGATCACGTACCAGTCACCGACCTGGCTGCGCAGGTCCTGGCGCAGCTGCTCCAGGACGGCTTCCTCGTCGGCGTCCAGAGCCACCGGCTCAGGCTCCGGCTCGGGCTCAGCCGCGGTCAGGTTGGCCAGGATGTCCTCGTCGGAGGTCTCGCTGTCCTGACCGAAATCCAGGTTCAGATCCAGGTCGTCGCTGGTGGAAGCCTCGGGGAGGCTCAGATCGATCTCGAAGTCATCGTTCGGCAGGTTCTCGTCTGTGGTCACAGTTCTCGCTTCCTCAATCAGCCGAAGATCTTCAGCATTCCGGCGCCGAAAACGACGTCGAGCAGCGCCACGATCACCATCATGATCAGCACGAACACCAGCACCACGATGAAGTACTGCTGCAGCTGGCTCGGGGTCGGCCAGACGACCTTCTTCAACTCCGCGACGGACTCACGGACGAACTCGGCCGGAGTGGCCCGCCGCTCGTAATCCTCGGGGTTGCGCCGACGCTGCTTCGGAGTCGCGGCGCCCTTGCCGGACGCGCCTTCCGCACTCTGCTTGCGCACTGGACGGGCGGCTACCGCCGCCATGGCTACACGCTCGGACGCCGTGAGCTCAGCCTCGTCGACCTCGGTCAACTCGGCGGACTCGAGATCCTCAGCCGCAGCGTCGGCAGGGACGTCAGCTTCAGCCTTGTCCACATCTTCGGCCACTTGGTCGCCCTTCGCTTCCGTAGTTCCAGTGATACCTGGCGTTCGTCGGCCGAACGCCAGACCAGCAGGGCAAGAGGGACTTGAACCCCCAACCTGCGGTTTTGGAGACCGCTGCTCTGCCAATTGAGCTATTGCCCTTGGGTGGTGACCAGCTCGACCAGGTTTGCCTTGTGGGCATGGCCCAGCCGGTGTGTAGTCACCAAGTACAGGAGTGTACGGGTTTTGGCGAAGTGAGTCGAACCGAGCCGGGCCGATTAGGGCTCAATGTCCTGACCATTCAGGGTGACCCCCACAAGCACGGGTTCGGTCGACAGCAGTACACCGTAGCGGGTCGCCACCCCTTCGCGAATCGTCGCGGCCAGCGTGAGCACATCCGTTGCCGTGGCCGTCCCCGGGTTCACCAGGGCCAGGCTGTGCTTGGTCGATACCCGGGCCGCACCGACCGCGAATCCCTTGCCGAAACCTGCGTGTTCGATCAGCCAGGCGGCACTGGTCTTCACCCGTCCGTCCGGCTGCGGGAAGCGCGGCGCCTCGGCCGGAAGCCGGTCGGCCTGTTCGGGCGTGAGCAGCGGATTGGTGAAGAAGCTGCCCGCACTCCAGCTGTCCGGATCCTCAGGGTCGCAGACCATGCCCTTGCCCTTGCGCAGGGCCAGGACGGCCTCGCGCACCTGGCCCAATGGAGCCCGCTCCCCCTCGGCCACGCCGAGCCGACGAGCGAGTTCGGCGTATCGGATCGGCGCGGACAGCCCGCCCAGCCGGAACTGGAAGCTCACCGAGAGCACCACGAAGCGGTTCGGGATGGCTTTGAACAGCGAACTGCGGTAGCCGAAGTGGCACTCGGCCACACCGCGAGTGACCACCCGGTGCTCGGCCCGGTCGTAGACCCGCACCCGGGCGATGGTCTGCGCCACCTCCTGGCCGTAGGCGCCGACGTTCTGGATCGGCGTGGAGCCGGTCAGGCCCGGGATCCCGGACAGCGCCTCGATGCCGACCCACTCGTGCTCGATGGCGGCCTGGACGAAGTCATCCCACGGCTCACCGGCGGCCACGTTCACGAAGGCGCCGGCGCAGGCGGCCAGGTCCTCGATCTGCCAGCCGCGCAGCGCTCCGGTGTGCACGACCGTGCCCGTAAAGCCGTCGTCGGAGATCAGCACATTCGAGCCGCCACCCAGAATCAGCAGCGGCTCGCCGGCCGCGTCCACCTGGGCGACCGCCTCGATCAGCTCGGCCTCGGAGGTGGGGGCCAGCCAGCGACCGGCCGGGCCGCCGATCCGGAAGGTGGTGTGTGCGGCCAGCGACTCAGCCAAGGCGGACCTCGACAACTGCCGCACCGAGGACGGACTGATCCGCCACGGCGGCTTCGACCGAGATCTTGGCGATGCCCTCGGTGACCTCGGTGACCACGCCGGCGAACCGCACCTCAGTACCGTCCTCGGGCACCGGCACCGGCTTGGTGAACCGGACGTAGTAGCTGACCACGGCACCGGGATCGCCGGTCACCTCGGTGACCACGCGCAGGGCCAGCCCCATGGTGAACATGCCGTGGGCGATCACCGTCGGCAGCCCCAGGGCGGCCGCGGCCGAGTCCGACCAGTGAATCGGGTTGAAGTCGCCGGAGGCTCCGGCGTAACGGACCAGGTCGGCCCGGGTGATTCGGGTGGTGAAGCCGGGCAACACCTGCCCGGCAGTCAGCGTGGCACTCACTGGGCCTCCCCCTGGTGCAGCAGCGTGGACGACGCCACCGCCACCGGCTCACCGGCAGTGGTGGCCAACGCCACGGCGATGGTGATGAAGGCGGCACTCCCCCGCACCCGCACCTTCTCGATGGTCAGCTGGGCGGTGACCTGGTCGCCGCGGCGCAGCGGACGCGACCAGCGGAACCCCTGATCGACATGGACGGTGCGGGCCAGGCTCAGCTCGAGTTCCGGATCGGCGAACAACGACGACCAGGCCGCGCCCGCCAGCACGACCGCGAAGGTCGGCGGCGCGATCGCGTCCGTCCCGTGATAGGCCGGATTGTCCGGCTCGCCAAGGGCCGTGGCGAACTCGGCAATCTTCGGTCCGGTCACCTCATAAGGCGAGGTGGCCGGGTAGCTGCGCCCGACATGGGCCTCAGAGATCGGCATGTGCACAGGCTAGCGGCCCGACCGTGGCCCGCCGTGGAGCCGTTCGGCGCTCAGCGAGAGAGCAGACCGTGGTCGGCCAGTAGTTCCCCCACCGCGGCCAGCTGGGTGGTCGGCACCTGCACGGCGCGAGTGCCGGCCGGGACGAGGCTGAACAGCCGATCAGAGGCCGACCAGTGCGGCTGTGGCTCACCGGTGAGCAACAGCTGGTCGGAGCCGAGGAAGCGGGTGAAGCTGACCGCCTCGACCTCGCTCCAGGCCAGGCGCCAGCTCCTGGTGCCGAGGGTCTTGGTGATTCCGTCCGCGTCGAGGCTGACCTGCACCGTCCGGGCCAGCGACATCCGCCACATCGAGACCACGCTGATGGCGGTGATCGCCATCAGCGGCAGAGAGGTCGAACCGAGCAGGATCGGGGTGGCCGCGCCGACGCAGACCAGCACGAGCAGAACCAGCCCGACCCGGTGGGCCCGATCGGTGACGGCCCAGGTCATCGCAGGCCCTGCGAACGCAACGAAGCCGCCCGCGAAATCACGGGCGGCTTGGTCGAGAGCACGGTCAGCGGGTCTCGCGGTGTGCAGTGTGCTGGTGACACTTGGGGCAGAACTTCTTCAGCTCCATCCGATCCGGGTCATTACGCCGGTTCTTCTTGGTGATGTAGTTGCGCTCCTTGCACTGAGTGCACGCCAAGGTGATCTTCGGCCGAACGTCGGCTGCCTTCTTGGCCATCAGACTTCCTTCTCTTTCACTCGCTAGGTGCTAGCTGGTAGCGGGAGCGGGACTTGAACCCGCGACACAGCGATTATGAGCCGCTTGCTCTACCGCCTGAGCTATCCCGCCCCCGTTCGGACTTCCATCACTGGACACGGGCGGTAACTCCGTAAATCCGAACGCAGAGCCCCCATGCGGAATCGAACCGCAGACCTTCTCCTTACCATGGAGACGCTCTGCCGACTGAGCTATAGGGGCCGGACAGCGGTTGAGACTACCTCACCAAAGGGGTGGTCCCCAAATCCGCCGTTTCGGGCCCTCGAATCCGGCCATTTCGACCCTCACTTCGGGCTCCGCGGAGCCCCTGACCAGCGGGGACGATCCGGCCTCCGACAGTCACAGTTCGGCCCGGAATCGGGCCATCTCGACCCGTCCGTCCCGAACCACGACGCCCTCCCCGGCCAGCAACTCCGACGCCTCCACAACGTACGGAGCGGCGATGGTGCCGTCCGAGCGCACCACCCGCCACCAGCAGGTCGAGCCGCCGCTGGTCGACAGCACCCGGGCCACCAAACGGGGTCCGCAGCCGACGACTTTGGCCAGATCGCCATAGCTACTCACTCGACCCGACGGGATGGCCGCAGCGGCCAGCAGGATGCTGTCGCTGAGGTCGGCCATCGAGGGGGTCACAAACTCACTCTAGGCCGAAGCCGGAAGGCTACCTAGGGTGGAGATCGAACAGAGGAGCAGCGATGAGCGATTTCCGAGTTGAGCACGACACCATGGGCGAAGTGCGGGTCCCCGCCGACGCCCTGTATGCCGCCCAGACCCAGCGAGCAGTCGAGAACTTCCCGATCTCCGGGCTCCGGCTGCCCGGCATCCAGATCGCGGCGCTGGCCCAGCTCAAGCGGGCTGCGGCCTTGGCCAACGCCGAGCTGGGCGTGATCGCCGACGACCTGGCCCAGGCCATCGTGGCCGCAGCGGACGAGGTGATCGCCGGCACTCACCCCGACCAGTTCCCGATCGACGTCTTCCAGACCGGCTCGGGAACCTCGTCGAACATGAACGTGAACGAGGTGATCGCCACCCTGGCCGGTCGGCGACTGGGTCGTCCGGTGCACCCGAACGACCACGTGAACGCCTCCCAGTCGTCCAATGACGTGTTCCCCTCGGCGATCCATATCGCCGCAGTCCAGTCCATCCAGACCACCCTGCTGCCCGGCCTGCGCACCCTGCAGACCGCCCTGGAGGCGAAGTCGGAGGAGTTCGCGGACGTGGTGAAGGCCGGTCGCACCCACCTGATGGACGCGACCCCGATCACCCTGGGCCAGGAGTTCAGCGGATACGCCACCCAGCTGCGCTACGGGATCGACCGGGTCCGGGGCACTCTCCCCCGGCTCAGCGAGTTGGCGCTGGGCGGCACTGCGGTCGGGACCGGGATCAACACCCCGCCCGGCTTCTCGGCACGGGTGATCGCCTTGGTCGCAGAGCACACCGGGCTGGGCTTCGTGGAGGCGCCGAACCACTTCGAAGCGCAGGCCGCCCAGGACGCTCTGGTCGAGGTCTCCGGGGCGCTGCGGACGGTCGCAGTGTCCCTGGTCAAGATCGCCAACGACCTGCGCTGGATGGGTTCGGGGCCGCGCGCAGGGCTGGCCGAGATCCACCTGCCCGACCTGCAGCCGGGGTCCTCGATCATGCCGGGCAAGGTGAACCCGGTACTGCCCGAGGCCACCGTGATGGTGGCCGCCAAGGTAATCGGCAACGACGCGACCATCACCTTCGCCGGCACCCAGGGCAACTTCGACCTGCTGGTGATGCTGCCGGTGATGGCGCACAGCCTGCTGGAGTCGATCAGCCTGCTCGGCAAGGTCAGCGGACTGCTGGCCGGACGCTGCGTGGACGGGATCGTGGCCGACGCCGAGCGCTGCCTGCGGCTGGCCGAGTCGTCCCCGTCGATCGTGACCCCGCTGAACCGGACCATCGGCTACGAGGCGGCCGCGAAGATCGCCAAGCACGCGGTGGCCCAGAACCTGACAATCGCCGAGGCCGTGGCCGACCTGGGCTACCTGGAACGCGGCGAGCTCACCGCCGAGCAGTTGGCCGCAGCGCTGGACGTTCGGGCGATGACCGGCCGCTGAGATAGGCTCCCGCTGAGGCATGCAAAAGGCCCCTGGCTAGGAGGTACTCCTCACCAGGGGCCTTGCTGCGTGGCAGGTGTAGGGTTCGAACCTACGTAGGCTGAGCCGACGGTTTTACAGACCGCTCCCTTTGGCCACTCGGGCAACCTGCCGTGCCGGGACAGCGTAGCAAAGCAGATCGCTGCTTTCGAATCGGGCACAATGGCGTCCATGGCAGGTGAGAGTTCATTCGACATCGTCAGCAAGGTCGACCGTCAAGAGGTCGACAACGCCCTCAACATGGCGTCCAAGGAGATCCGGAATCGGTACGACTTCAAGGGCACCGGAGCCGAGATCCGCTGGTCGGGTGAGGCCATCGAGATGGAGGCCGGCGGCGAGGAGCGGGTCAAGGCCATCCTCGACGTGTTCCAGACAATGCTGGTCCGCCGCAAGATCGACCTGAAGTGCCTGGACGCCGGCGAGCCGCGGATCTCCGGCAAGATCTGGAAGATCACCGCCACCACCAAGCAGGGCATCAGCCGGGAGAACGCGGCCAAGATCGTCAAGCTGGTCCGTGACGCGGGACTGAAGAACGTCCGCACCCAGGTGCAGGGCGAGGAGCTGCGGGTCTTCAGCAAGAGCCGTGACGACCTGCAGAAGGTCCAGCAGATGGTCCGGGAAGCCGACTACGACTTCGCCGTCCAGTTCGACAACTACCGCTAGTCCGTCGGCCGACCGAGAGACAGCCATGGGCCAGACCCCCTATCTGCGGCTGGACGTCGCCCGGATGGAGGCGAACCTCGCCGCCGCCGCGCACAGTTGCGCCCAGGCAGGGGTGGGGTTGCGTCCCCACGCCAAGACCCACAAGTGCCCGCAGATCGCCGAGCGCCAGCTGGCCGCCGGAGCGGTCGGGCTGACCGTGGCCACCATCGGCGAGGCCGAGGTGTTCGCCGGTGATGGGGCCCGCGACCTGTTCATCGGCTATCCGCTGTGGGTGGACGAGGCTGATCGGTCTCGGCTGGCTGCGCTGACCGCGACCGGAGTCCGGCTGACGATCGGCTGCGACAGCGTCGAAGCCGGCACCCGGCTGGCCGGACTGGACGTCTCGGTGCTGGTCGAGCTGGACTCCGGACACCATCGCAGCGGTGTGCCCGCCGAGCGCGCTGGTGAGCTGGCCGCCGAACTGAGCGAGCTCGGCCTGGACGTGGCCGGCGCCTTCACCTTCCCTGGCCACAGCTACTCCCCCGGTGCCGGCGCCACGGCAGCCGAACAGGAGACCGCCGCACTGGCCCAGGCTCGAGACGAACTGCGGTCCTCCGATGTGGAGACTCGTGTGCTCAGCGGTGGCTCGACGCCGTCCCTGGCCTACAGCGGCACAGTAGCCAACGAGCTGCGTCCGGGCGTCTACGTCTTCGGGGACGCCCAGCAGGTCGAACTCGGCACCATCGGCTTCGACCAGGTGGCCCTGACCGTGATCTCGACGGTGGTGTCCCACGCCGGCGGCCGAGTGATCTGCGATGCCGGCAGCAAGGCGCTCGGCGCCGATCGGGCCGCCTGGGCCACCGGATACGGCCGGGTCCTGGACGTCCCTGACGCCCGGATCGTGGCGCTCAGTGAGCACCACACCACCATCGAGTGGCCGGGAGCGCTGCCGGGCCTGGGCAGCACCGTGGCCATCGTGCCGAACCACGCCTGCAATGCCGTGAACCTCAACGAGTACTACCAACTGAGCAGCGGCGGACGCTGGCCGGTGGCCGCCCGAGGACGGAACAACTGATGCGGATCGCCACCGTCAACGTGAACGGGATCCGCGCGTCGGTGCGCCGCGGCTTCGTCGAGTGGCTGCAGGAGCGCCAGCCCGACCTGGTCGCACTGCAGGAGGTGCGGGCGCCGCTGTCGGAGGTCCCTGACGTCGCCCACGCCGGCTACCACTTCGCCTACCACCCCGGCGACCGGGCCGGACGCAATGGCGTCGCCCTGCTCAGCCGGGTGGCGCCCGAGGCGATCCGCGAAGGGTTCGGCTACCGCCACGACTCCGAGGGCCGCTACCTGGAGGCCGACTACGACCTGTGCGGCTGGCGGCTCACCGTGGCCTCGCTGTATCTGCCCAAGGGCGGTCGCAACGACGACACCGAG
Organism: Propionicimonas paludicola; assembly: GCF_002563675.1. Classification (NCBI taxonomy): domain Bacteria; kingdom Bacillati; phylum Actinomycetota; class Actinomycetes; order Propionibacteriales; family Nocardioidaceae; genus Propionicimonas; species Propionicimonas paludicola. Next base: position 1,707,203 of record NZ_PDJC01000001.1, read on the forward strand.
GCCGAACGGGCCCGCTACCAGCACAAGCTCGCCTTCCTGCGCAGCTTTCGGCCCTACCTGACCAAGGCCCGGCTGGCCGCCAAGGCGCGCGGCCGGGAGTTCCTGGTGCTGGGCGACTTCAACATCGCCCACACCAAGCAGGACCTGCGCAACTGGCGAGGCAACCAGCAGTCGGTCGGCTTCCTGCCCGAGGAGCGCGAATGGCTGGGCAGCGTGCAGAGCCCGCGCACGCTGGTGGACGTGGTGCGCCGGCTGCACCCGGACGCGGACGGCCCCTACTCCTGGTGGAGCTGGATGGGCAACGCGTTCACCAACGACACCGGCTGGCGGATCGACTATCACCTGGCCACCCCGGAACTGGCCCAGGCTGCGGTGAATGGCGGCACCGATCGCGCCGAGTCCTATCCGGCCCGGATCAGCGATCACGCCCCGGTCGTGGTCGACTACGCCGACCCGGCCGGGCGCTGATCAGTCCAGCGGAACGAAGTAGGACTCGACCTCGGCGCGGCTGACCTCGTCCAGGCTGCCGTGCGCCCAGCGCGGGTTGCGGTCCCGGTCGACCAGCTGCGCCCGCACCCCCTCGATGAAGTCCGGACCGGTGGTCAGCCGGACGGCCAGAGCCAGCTCCTGGTCGTACTGGGCGACCCGGTCGCCGAACGCGGCCGCCCGTCGCAGCGCTTCCAGGCTGACCGCCAGGCTGAGCGGCGAACGCTTGGCCAGCTCGTCGGCGGCAGCCCGGGCCGCCGGATCGGCGTGCTCACCCAGTCGGCCGAGGATCTCGACCGGGTCGTTCCCGGCGTAACACTCGGCGATCCAGGACCCGGCCAGGCTCGGGTCGGGCTCGGGAACCGGCCCGGCGCAGTCGTCGGCCAGGCCCAGCCGCAGCGCGTCCGCGGCATTGATGCTGGCTCCGGTCAGCGCCAGGTGGGTGCCGATCTCGCCGGGCAGGCGGGCCAGCAGCCAGGAGACGAAGACGTCGGGGAACAGCCCGATCTGGGTCTCCGGCATGGCCAGCCGGCTGGTGGCGTCCACCGTGCGGTGTGAGCCGTGCACCGAGATGCCCAGGCCGCCGCCCATGGTGATCCCGGTCATCCGGGCCAGGTACGGCTTCGGGTAGGTGGCGATCAGCAGGTTCAGCCGGTACTCGGTCTCGAAGAAGCCGCGGACGTCACCCCCGGACAAGACCAACTCCCGCAACTGCCGGACGTCCGCGCCCGCGCACAGGCCGCGCTCACCGGCTCCGGTCAGCTGGACCTGGCGGATCTGCGGGTCCTGGGCGAACTCGACAGCGGCATCGGTGAACTGCTCGAGCATCTCCACGGTCAAGGCATTGATGGCGGCCGGGCGATTCACCTCGATCATACCGATGCCGGCCTCGCGGCGGACGTTCAGGGTCGGTTCAGCCATCTTCTGGTTGAGGGAGGTCAATGCGGTTGTGCTCCTGAATGTGGCGGTACAGCAGTATTCCGAGGGCGGCCAGCGCCGCGCAGCCGATGGCGACCATGTCGTTGCGCCAGGCCAGGCTGCCGGCGCCGTAGGCGAGAAGGATCGTGGTGATGGTGACCGCGGTGCCGATGATCCGCTTGCCCGGCTTGGCCAGCGGCAGCAGCAGGCCACCCCAGGTGAGGTACCAGCTGTTCAGCGCGATTCCACCGAAGGCGAAGATCAAGTAGGACCAGCTCAAGAAGGTGATCGGACGACGCCGTCCGGTGGTGATCGCCAACCAACCGATGGCCACCACGGTGACCCCGAGACCCACGTAGCGCAGCGCGTCCATGGCCAGCTGGCCGGTGGCCGGGCGTCCCAGCGACTCCAGCAGGAACCGCAGGCCGGCTCCCACCAAGGAGAACGGAGCCAAGGTGAGCACCTTGCCCGGGACGTCCGCGGCCTGGACCCAGCCGTAGCCGAGCCCGGTGGCCGCCGTGATCGCCACGAAGGTGCCGACCGCAGTGGCCAGGCTCAGGGTCAGCCGGCGCAGCGCCCGCCAGCTGTCCGCCCAGCGCAGCCGGGTCCACGGGTGCCCGACCAGCGCCACCGGATAGAAGGCGAGAATGGCCGGTTGCTTGATGCAGGCGGCCACCCCGACCAGCACAGCAGCCACCCAGAATCGCCAGTCGTAGCCGGGACGGTCGTGCAGATCGCTGCGTAGCTCCGGCTCGGCCGCGGACACTCCGGGACGACCGACCACCAGCCACAGAGCCAAGACCACCAGGCCCATCATCAGCCCGTCGTTGTGGGCGCCGCCGACCAGGTCGATGATCAGCACCGGGTTGATCGCGGAGAACCAGGCGGTCATCGCCGGGTCAGCGCCCATCCGATGGGCGATCCGAGGCAGGTAGACCGTGATCAGGCCGACCCCGACCAGGGCCGGCAGCCGCATGGCCAGCGTGGAAAAGTACGGGTCGTTTCCGGCGAGCGCCACCAGGCCGTGGAACATCTCCAGGCTGAGCGGCGGGTACATGGCGGTGGTGTAGCGCCACAGCCACACCGTCTGGTCGGCGAAGGCTCCGGGCAGCACGCTGATCGGGTTCAGGTAGGGGTTCAGCCCGTTCTGCAGCAGCCAGCCCTCAGCGGCATAGGCGTAGGCGTCATGGCTGAAGATCGGCGGCGCGAAGAGCATGGGCAGGCTCCACAGCAGGGTCACCGGCCAGTGCTTGACCTCGTGGTAGAGGCTGGGTCGAAGCCGGAACCAGGCTTCGATCAGCAGGGCTACCCCGAGACCGACCAGTGCCGTCCCCAGTGCCCTGCCGACCCAGTTGTCCAGCCCGATCCAGCGAACCAGATCCCACCAGGGAGAGTTCTGCGGCAGGTAGGCCGGAGTCAGCGAGCCCAACACGATGCAGGCTGAGCCGAGCAACCCGCGGCGCACCGGACGGTGCCGCCAGGCGCGGGCCAACTCGCGGCGCATCGCCGCCAGCCGTCGATCCGGTTCGGCGGCCGGCTGCGGGGTCGTCGATACCTCGCGCGCGGATCCGAGCGGGGCAGACGACATGACCCCAGCCTAACCGGGGCCGGACCCCTCCGATGGCCCCTCGATCCCACCGCGAACAGGCCCCCGACCGACGACAATGGTGGCGAAGTTGCCTACTCCGGCCCGGCGTGGAGCGCCTAGACTTGCCCGGCGCCATACTGGGCAACCGAGAGAGACACCGCATGACAGACGTAGCGACCGTCGACAACGTCGTAATCCGCTTTGCGGGCGACTCCGGAGACGGGATGCAGCTGACCGGCGACCGGTTCACCCACGATGCCGCGGCCGCCGGAAACGACTTCTCGACGCTGCCCAACTTCCCTGCCGAAATCCGCGCGCCAGTAGGCACTCTTGCCGGAGTATCCAGCTTCCAGCTGCAGTTCGCCGCCCATCACGTCCACACCCCCGGCGACCGGGTGGACGTCCTGGTGGCGATGAACCCGGCGGCCTTGAAGGCCAACATCGCCGACCTGCGCAGCGGCGGCGTCCTGATCGTCGACAACGCCGACTTCACGGCGCGCAACCTGGCCAAGGTCGGCTACACCGAAGACCCGCTCACCGACGGCAGCCTGGACGACTTCCAGGTGCACTCCTTCGACCTCTCGGCGCTAGCTGTGGGTGCGGTCAGCGAGCTGGGCCTGAACCGGCGCGAGGCGCTGCGCACCAAGAACATGTTCGCGCTCGGACTGCTGGACTGGCTCTACACCCGTCCCGAGGCAGTCACCATGAACTTCCTGGAGCGCAAGTTCGCCGACCGCCCGCCGCTGCTGGCCGCCAACGTGGCCGCGCTGAAGGCCGGCTTCGCGTTCGGCGAGACCTCCGAGCTCTTCCATCACCGCTACGTGGTGCCGCCGGCACCGATCACGGCCGGCACCTACCGCCGGGTCTCGGGCAACCTGGCCCTGGCCTACGGCCTGTTGGCCGGGGCCGCCAAGGCCGGCCTGCAGCTGTTCCTCGGCGCGTACCCGATCACGCCGGCCTCCGACGTGCTGCATCACCTGGCCCGGCTGAAGTCGTCCGGCGTGATGACCTTCCAGGCCGAGGACGAGATCGCCGCGGTCGGCGCCGCGGTCGGGGCATCCTTCGCCGGTCAGCTCGGGGTGACCGCCACCTCCGGGCCGGGAATGGCCCTGAAGGCCGAGACCATCGGCCTGGCCGTGATGCTGGAGCTGCCGCTGGTGGTCTGTGACATCCAGCGCGCCGGACCGTCCACCGGGATGCCCACCAAGACGGAGCAGGGTGACCTCACCCAGGCCCTGTTCGGACGTCCGGGCGAAGCGCCGCTGCCGGTGATCGCCGCCCAGTCCCCGGCCGACTGCTTCACCGCCGCCTACGAGGCAGCCCGGATCGCGATCGAGTTCCGGACGCCGGTGATCCTGCTCTCCGACGGCTTCCTGGCCAACAGCTCCGAGCCGTGGCAGGTGCCGCAGCTGTCCGATCTGCCCGACATCAGCCCGAACTTCGCCACCGAGCCCAACCGTCCCGACGGCGGGTACTGGCCCTACCTGCGAGACGAGCGGCTGGCCCGCTCGTGGGCGATCCCCGGCACCCCTGGCCTGGAGCACAGGGTCGGCGGCCTGGAGAAGGCGGACGGTTCGGGCGGCATCTCCTACGACCCGGCCAACCATGAAGCCATGGTGCGGCTGCGTCAGGACAAGGTGGAGCGGGTGGTCGAGCTGGTCCCCGACCTCACCGTCGACGACCCGGACGGCACCGCCGAGCTGCTGGTGCTGGGCTGGGGCTCCAGCTATGGCCCGATCCAGGCGGCGGCCCGCCAGGTCCGCGAGGCCGGCCACGCGGTGGCCATCGCCGGCCTGCGACACCTGAATCCGTTGCCGGCGAACCTGGGTGAGGTGTTGCGCCACTACCGCAAGGTGATCGTCCCGGAGTTGAACCTCGGCCAGCTGGCCATGGTGCTGCGGGCCCGCTACCTGGTGGACGTGACCAGCTACACAAAGGTGACCGGGCTGCCACTGTCCCAGGCCGAACTGGCCGCCGATCTGATCTCGATCATCAAGGAGGATCTGCGATGAGCGAGCCGTCGATCACCGGTCTGAGCGGAGTGCCGCTGTCCCTCGAGCCCCTGGTCCGTAAGGACTTCGTCTCCGACGCCGAGGTGCGCTGGTGTCCCGGCTGCGGTGACTACGCGGTGTTGGCCGCCTTCCAAGGTCTGCTCCCCGAACTCGGCATCCGCCGGGAGAACACCGTGATCGTGTCCGGGATCGGCTGCTCGTCGCGGTTCCCGTACTACCTGGACACCTACGGAATGCACTCGATCCACGGCCGGGCGCCGGCGATCGCCACCGGGATCGCCATGACCCGTCCGGACCTGGCGGTCTGGGTGGTCACCGGCGACGGGGACGCCCTGAGCATCGGCGGCAATCACCTGATCCACGCGCTGCGGCGCAACGTGAACATCACCATCATGCTGTTCAACAACCGGATCTACGGCCTGACCAAGGGCCAGTACTCCCCCACCTCCGAGCGCGGCAAGGTGACCAAGTCGTCCCCGGTCGGCTCTGTGGACGCCCCGTTCAACCCGATCTCGCTGGCGCTGGGCGCGGAGGCCACCTTCGTGGCCCGGACCGTCGACTCGCATCGGGCGCACCTGAACGAGGTGCTCACCGCCGCGGTGAACCACCGGGGAGCCTCTCTGGTGGAGATCTACCAGAACTGCCCGATCTTCAACGACGACGCCTTCGCCGGACTCAAGGCGGCCGACGGCGGGCTGATTAACCTGCGCCATGGCGAGCCGGTGACCTTCGGCCCGGACAACTCGATGGGCGTGATCCGGCGTCCGGACGGTAGCCTGGCCACCGCCCCGGTGGCCGAGGTCGGGCTGGCCCAGGTGATCGTCCACGACGCCCACGCGGACGACCCGCAACTGGCCTTCGCGCTGTCCCGGATCACCGACTCCGGCGGGCTCAGCCTGGCCCCGGTGGGGATCTTCCGGGACGTCCAGGCACCCAGCTATGACGATCTGGCCCGGGCGCAGCTGCAGCCGGCCGGTGATCAGCCGAAGCGCCTGGCCGACTTGCAGCGACTGATCACCGGCGAGGAAACCTGGACCGCCTGACAGTTGGGGCGATGATGGGCGCATGCAGATCGACGAGGGAGCCCTCGATCAGGCAATCGCGTCCGGGCGGTTCAGCGGCGTCGTCGCCGTCGACACCCGTAGCGACTCCCTGTTCGAGCGATGCACCGGGCTCGCCAACCGGGCTTTCAAGACTCGCAACAGCCGCACCACGCGGTTCGGCATGGCCGGCGGGAGCATGATTTTCACCTCGGCCGCCGTGTTGAGCCTGGTCGACGCCGGACTTCTCACCTTGTCCACCCGAGTGCGCACCCTCGTCGGCGACGACATCCCCACGCTGGATCCGGCGATCACCGTCGAGCACCTGCTGTCACACTCCTCAGGCCTGTCGGACTACCTCGATGACCTGGATCACTGGCACCCGGCCGACTATCTGCTCCCAGCGGCACCCCAGGTGCTGGCCGAGACCGTGGGCTATGTCCCCGAACTGAACCGGCGCCGCCAACTGTTCCCCCCTGGCGCCCGTTTCTCCTACTCCGACTACGGCTTCATCGTTCTCGCCCTGGTGATCGAGCGAGTCACCGGCCGCGGCTTCCACGACATCGTGCGCGAGAAGGTCTTCCAGCCGGCCGGACTGACCCGGACCGACTATCTTCGCTCCGACGAGCTGCCGGCCAATGCCGCCATCGGCTATCTGGAGGATGCCGGCGAGCGGACCAACATCTTCCACCTCCCGGCCCGCGGCAATGGCGACGGCGGCTGCTACACCACGGTGGACGACCTGCGCAGCTTCTGGCGGGCACTTCTGGCCGGCGAGATCATCAGCGCAGAGTTGGTGGAGCAGATGATCCATCCCCGCTGGGACATCCCCGAGGAAGGGTTGCGCCATGGGCTGGGGGTCTGGCTGCACCCGACCAGCGTCGGTGTGATCGCAGACGGCTGCGATGCCGGAGTGTCCATGCGGTCGATCTACAGTCCGCTCACCGGCGAAACAGCCACCGTCCTCGGCAACACCTCCGAGGGCGCCACGCCGATCGCACAGGCACTTCTGGCACTGTTTGGCTAGTCCCGACCAACACCTACGGGCGTTGCCTCCGGCCAGTCAGCATCACCGGCTAGCCTTGCCGTCGTGAGCCCTTTCGACCTTGATCCGACCGTCCGTCCCCAAGATGATCTGTTCCGCCATGTCAACGGGCATTGGCTGGACACCGTCGAGATTCCCTCCGATAAACCGGCGGCCGGAGTCTTCCTCGATCTGCGGGACGACTCGGAACGGGCCATTCGCGACATCGTGACCAGCCTTGAGGGCTCCGTCCCCGGCTCCGAAGGCGCCCTGGTCGAGCATCTGTTCGGCAGCTTCATGAACACCGAGCAGGTAGAGGCGCGTGGCCTGGACCCGCTCCAGCCGCTGCTGGCCGAGATCGATCAGATCGGCGATGTGGACGCCCTGCTGGACTACTTCGGCCGAAGCCTGCGCCGCGGCACCGGTGCCCCGCTCGGCCTCGAGGTGGACGCCGACCCCGGCGACCCGACCCGCTACGCGCTGTTCCTCAACCAGGACGGCATCGGTCTGCCCGATGAGGAGTACTACCGGCTGCCCACCCACGCCGAGAAGTTGGTGGCCTACCGCGACCACATCGATCGCAGCCTGACCATCGCCTCGATCAGCGCCAGCGCGTCCGACGCCGTCCTCACTCTGGAGACCGCGATCGCCGCCCGGCATTGGGACAAGGTGCGCACCCGCGACCTGCGCCAGATGTACAACCCGACCGACTGGGCCGAGCTGGACGCCTCCGGAATCGCCTGGACCCGGGTGCTCACGGTAGCCGGGGTGCCGCAACTGGATCAGGTGATCGTGGCCCAGCCGAGCTTCCTGGCCGACCTGGCCGAGCTGCTCACTGCCGAACACCTGGAGGCCTGGAAGGACTGGTGCCGCTGGGCGCTGGTCTCCAGCCTCTCCCCCTACCTGCCCGAGCCGCTGGTCCAAGCGCGCTTCGACTTCTACGGCACCGTCCTGCAGGGCACCCCGCAGCTGCGCGAGCGGTGGAAGCGCGGCATCGACCTGGTCCAGGGCGCGCTGGGCGAGGCGGTCGGCAAGCTGTACGTCGAGCGGCACTTCCCGCCATCGGCCAAGTCGCGGATGGACGAACTGGTCGGCCGGCTGCTCGAGGCCTACCACACCTCGATCTCGCAGCTGGATTGGATGACCGAGGACACCAAGGCCGAGGCACTGGCCAAGCTGGCCGCCTTCACTCCGAAGATCGGCTACCCCGAGGTCTGGAAGGACTACTCGGGCCTGGTGGTCGTCCCCGACGACCTGATCGGCAACGTGCTGCGGGTCACCGACTTCGCCCTGGCCGATGAGCTGGGCAAGCTCGGCGGGCCGATCCGCAGCTGGGAGTGGTTGATGACCCCGCAGACGGTCAACGCCTACTACCATCCGCTGCGCAACGAGATCGTGTTCCCGGCCGCGATCCTGCAGCCGCCCTTCTTCGATGCCGACGGCGACGACGCCTGCAACTATGGCGCCATCGGTGCGGTGATCGGCCACGAGATCGGGCACGGCTTCGACGATCAGGGCTCCACCTGCGACGGCGAAGGCCGGCTGCGCGACTGGTGGACCGAGGACGACCGGGCGGCCTTCACCGAGCGGACCAAGGCGTTGATCGCCCAGTACGACGCGCTCACCCCGGCGCAGCTGTCCGAGGAGCACGTCAACGGCGAGCTGACCATCGGTGAGAACATCGGCGACCTCGGCGGCTTGTCGATCGCCTACAACGCCTGGCGGCTCTCCCTGGGCGACGCCGAGCCGGAACCGGTGGACGGGATCCCGGCCGCGCAGCGGTTCTTCCTGTCCTGGGCCCGGGCCTGGCAGACCAAGCGCCGCGATGAGGCACTGCGCCAGCAGATCAGCACGGATCCGCATTCCCCTGAGGAGTTCCGCTGCAATCAGGTGGTGCGTAACGTCCCAGCCTTCTACGAGGCCTTCGGCGTCACCGAGACCGACGACGCCTGGCTGGCGCCCGAGGACCGGGTGAAGATCTGGTGACCGATCGTCCCGCGGTCCGCAACACCCTGGCGCGCGGCGCCTACCGGGAGTTCCGCCGGGTCTCGGCCATCCTGCGGCTGGAGTCGGTCGGCGGCATTCTGCTGCTGGTCGGCGCCGTGGCCGCGCTGCTGGTTGCCAACCTGGCGCCGGGCTTCTACGGCTGGTTGCGCGACGTGCATCTGGGCGGTGAGTTGTTCGGGCTGGACCTGAACCTGAGCCTCGGCCACTGGGCCGCCGACGCCCTCCTGGCACTGTTCTTCTTCCTGGTCGGGCTGGAGTTGAAGCAGGAGTTCGTCACCGGCGAGCTGCGCAACCCGCAGACTGCCCTGGTGCCGGTGGTCGCCGCCTTCGGCGGCGTCGCCGTCCCGGCGCTGATCTACTTCGGGTTCACCTTCACCGATCCGGCGACCAGCCACGGCTGGGCGATCCCGGCAGCGACCGACATTGCTTTCGCCTTGGCCGTGCTGGCGGTGATCGGCTCGCATCTGCCGGCGGCGCTGCGCACCTTCCTGCTCACCTTGTCGGTGGCCGATGACCTGATCGCCATCACCATCATCGCGTTCTTCTACACCTCGGACTTGCGGCTGGGGTTCCTGGCCGCGGCTCTGGTCCCGCTGCTCGCCTTCGGGCTGCTGGTGAACCTGGCCCAGGGCTTCTGGCTGCGCAACCCGGTGGCCAGGGTGACCCTGCTGGTGGTGGCCGGAGTGACCACCTGGGTGCTGGTCTACTCCTCCGGGGTGCATGCCACCGTGGCCGGCGTGCTGCTGGCCTTCTGCGTGCCGGTCCGTCCGCCCAAGGACAGCAGCTTCACCGACGGCCTGGCCGAGGTCTTCGACCATCGGCTGCGGCCGCTCTCGGCGGGCTTCGCGGTCCCGGTGTTCGCCTTCTTCTCCGCAGGCGTCACCCTGGGCGGCTGGGACGGCTTTGTGGCCGCGGCCACCAGCAACATCGGCCTCGGCGTGATCCTCGGCCTGGTGGCCGGCAAGGTGATCGGGATCACCGGCTCCACCTGGCTGGTCACCCGGCTGCGCCACGCCCACCTCGACCCGGACTTGTCCTGGGTGGATCTGTTCGGCCTGTCGATTCTGGGCGGGATCGGCTTCACCGTCTCGCTGCTGGTCAGCGAGCTGACCTTCGGTCAGGGCTCGCCCCACGACGATGTCGGCAAGGTGGCGGTGCTCACTGCTTCGGTCCTGGCCGCACTACTGGCCGCCGTCGTCCTGGGCGCCCGGAACCGGCACTACCGGGCCATCGCCGAGTCCGAAGAAATGGACGCCGATGCCGACGGCGTCCCGGACAAGTTCGCCGGCGCCTAGAACTCCGCGGCCACGAACGGGTGCTGCCAGCCGACCTCGGCCTCCAGCTGGGTCGCCAGGCTGAGCAGCAGCGACTCCTGGCCGAACCGGCCGCCCAGCATCACGCCGATCGGTAGCCGGATCCCGTCGATCTGCGCGGTGCGCAGCGGCAGTGAGATGGCCGGACGCCCAGAGAGGTTGAACACGCTGGTCCACGGGGTGAACCGGGTCTGGGCGGCGAAGTCGGCGGCCGGGTCGTCGTCGTCGCGGATCGCCCCGATCGACAGCGGCGGCTGGGCCAGGGTGGGCATCAGCACGGCGTCATAGCCGTCCCAGGCCTCGGCGACCTCCACAGTCAACTGCTGCACCGCCCCGGCGGCTCCGGCGTAGGCCAGGCCGGACGTGTTGCGCCCCACCTCGCGCAGCCACCGGGTCAGCGGACGCAACAGCGGCTCGGCCTCCGGTGGCAGCGGGATGCTGGCCGCGCCGACCGCCCACAGGGCTTGGAAGGCGGCCCAGCGCTCCACCGGGAACGGGACCGGCGCCTTGACCACGTCGTGACCCAGAGCGGCCAGCTGGGCGGCAGTCTGCTCGGCCGCCGTGCGGCAGGCCGGATGGACGTCGGCCTCGGCGATCACCGGGGTGGTCAGCACGCCGATCCGCAGCCGGCCGGGATCCCGCCGGGAGGCGGCCAGGAAGCCGTCCGGCTGGCTCGGCACGAAGTACGTGTCGCCGGGCCGCTGGCCGGCCAGCACGTCCAGGGCCAAAGCCGTGTCGGCCACCGTCCGGCTGAGCACGCCGTCGCTGACCAGGCCCGGGCCGGGCACACGTCCACGCCCCGGACTGATCCGGCCACGACTGGCCTTGAGCCCGACCAGGCCGCAGCAGGAAGCCGGGATCCGAATCGACCCACCACCGTCGGAGGCCTGGGCGATCGGGGCCAGCCCGGCGGCCACGGCCGCTGCCGCCCCGCCACTGGAGCCGCCGGCCATCCGCGTCAGGTCCCAGGGAGTCCGGGCCGGCTCGCCGGTGGCCGGCTCGGTGTAGCAGGGCAGGCCGAACTCGGGGGTGGCGGTCTTCCCGGTGCAGACAGTTCCGGCATCGGCCAGCCACTCGACAAGGTCGTCGCTGACCTCCGGCACATAGCCGACCATGGCCGCACTGCCGGCCTCCATGCCGATCCCGGCCACGGCGTTCAGGTCCTTGATCGGGCAGGGCACCCCGGCCAGCGGGCCGACCTGCTCACCGGCCGCCAACCGGGCGTCCAGGAGCTCTGCAGTGCGCAGCGCGAGTTCGGGAGTGAGCCGCGCGAAGGCGCCCAGTCGACCGGCGAGCCGCTCCGAGCGCTCCAAGTGTGCGGACGCCACCTCCACGGCGGTCAGCTCGCGGCGGCGGACCGCCTCGGCCAACTCCACCGCGGAGCGGCTGGTGAGTTCCATCAGACCGAGCGGCCGATGACCGAGTCGCACAGCGCCGACAGCGCCTGCTTGGCCGACCCTTCGGGCAGTGGCGCCAAGAAGCTGCGCGCCACCTCGGCCCTCCGGTTCACCTCAGCCCGGGCCTTGGCCAGCGACGAGTGCGCCCGCATCAGGGACAACGCCTCGCTCAGGTCGTCATCGTCGCTGAGATCGGAGTTGAGCAACTCCAGCAGCCGCGCGTCGGCCGGATCGGTCGACTCCCTGGCCAGCAGCGTCGGCAGAGTCGGCACGCCGGCCCGCAGGTCGGTGCCCGGCGTCTTGCCGGAGGTGTCGGACTCGATGTCCAGCAGGTCGTCGCTGAGCTGGAAGACCACACCGATCTCTTCACCGAAGGCGGTCAGCGCCTTCAGCTGGCCGGCCGGCAGGCTGGAGACCATGCCACCGAAGGCCGTGGAGGCTGCGATCAGCGAGCCGGTCTTGTCGGCCACCACGTTCAGGTAATGCTGCAGCGGGTCTTCGCCGTCCAGCGGACCGACGGTCTCGGCGATCTGGCCTTGGACCAACCGGGAGAAGGTCTCGGCCTGCAGCTCGACGAAGTCCGGGCCGAGCCCGGCCACGATCCGCGAGGCGCGGGAGAACAGGTAGTCACCGACCAGAATCGCCACGGTGTTGCCCCAGCGGCTGTTGGCGCTGGGGGCGCCCCGGCGCAGGTCGGCCTCGTCCATGACGTCGTCGTGGTAGAGGCTGGCCACGTGGGTGAGCTCCATCACCACGGCGGCGCGGATCGCGGCGTCCTCGTCCAAGTTGGGCGAGATCAGGCCGGCCAGCACCACGAGTAGCGGACGGAACCGCTTCCCGCCGGCGTTGACGATGTGGCGGGACGCCTGGGTGACGAACTCGGTGTTGGCCGCAGCCACCTCGTGCAGTCGCTCCTCCACCCGCTCGAGAAGCTCGGTCACCCGAGCGGTGAAGGCGGGGTCGAAGTCTTCGATCGGCGGCTGCTGGTCGGTCACGGCGGTCAGCATAGCCCTACCGCAGGAAGGTTCCGACAGCCGTGGCCAGGTCCAGCAGCTGACCGGGGAACAGACCCAGGTACAGCGTTGCCGCAGCGCCAACGACTAGCGGAACCAGCGTGAAGGCGCTGGCCCGACCCACCTCGACTCCGGCCACCGGCTCGCCGAAGAACATCGCGATGATCACCTTGAAGTAGACATAGGCCGCCACCACACTGGCCACGATCGCCACGATGACCAGCCAGGCGAACCCGCCATGCCAGGCCGCGGTGAACACGGCCCACTTGCCGATGAAGCCACCGGTCAGCGGGATGCCCGCGAAGCTGAGCATGGCCAGAGCGACCACCGAAGCCAGGAACGGGTTCCTGCGACCCAGCCCGGACCAGCCGGCGATCGAGTGCACCTCGCCCGCGGCATCGCGAACCATGGTCACGGCCGCGAAGGAGGCGATCGTGGCGAAACCGTAGGCGGTCAGGTAGAACACGATCGAGGCCACGCTGCTGGACGCACCGGCGGCAGTGCCCACCGAGGCGCCGACCACGGCCACCAGGATGAACCCGGCGTGCGAGATCGAGCTGTAGGCCAGCAGTCGCTTGATGTCGGTCTGAGCCACGGCGATCACCACGCCGATGACCATGGTCAGCACGGCGATCGTGGCCAGCAACGGCTGCCAGGTCCAGCGCTCGCCGCCGAGGGCAACGAAGAACACCCGGAGGACGGCCATCACGGCGGCCAACTTGGTGCAGATGGCCATGAAGGCGGTCACCGGAGTCGGCGCACCGACGTACACGTCCGGCACCCAGTTGTGGAACGGGACGGCGCCGATCTTGAACAGCAGGCCGATCGCCAGGAAGGCCATGCCGGTGTACAGCAGGCCGCGGCCGTAGACCGGGTCGCTGATCGAGGCGGCGATCTCCCGGAACCCGAAGGAGCCGGAGAAGCCGTACACCAGGGCGATGCCGAACAGGAAGAAGGCCGAGCTCAGCGCACCGAGCAGGAAGTACTTCAGCGCCGCTTCCTGGCTGAGCAGCCGACGCCGGCGAGACATCGCCGACAGCAGGTACAGCGGCAGCGACATGACCTCGAGCGCGACGAAGGCGGTGATCAGGTCATTGGCTGCGGCGAAGACCAGCATGCCCGACAGCGAGAACAGGGCCAGCGGGAAGACCTCGGTGTGCTCGTGGCGCGCCACGGCGGCCTCGGACTCCGGCAGGCTGCCCGGGACAGCCGCGGCCGATGCGGCAAACGCCGTGGCGCCATTGGCCAGCCGACGCTCGGCGAACAGCAGCAGCGAGAGCAGGCCGAAGACCAGCAGGGCGGCCCAGGCCAGGTAGGCCGGTCCGTCCAGGACCATCGAGGCAACCACCAGGGTGCCGGTGCGCTGGTTCATGAAGTTGTCGATCAGCATGGCCAGTGCGGCGACCAGCGAGACCACCATCAGGCCGACCTGGCTGACCATCCGGTAGGGACGGGCCACCGCGGCCTCGATGATGACGCCGAGGATGGCGGCCGTCAGCACGATCAGGACCGGCGCGAGCTCCAGCCACTCGAACGTCGGAGCAGTGATGTTCACTTGCCTTCCTCTCCAAACGGCGCCACCGGGTCAGGGGCCCCCACGTGACTGATCGTGGCTGCGGCGGTCGGGTTGATCACGTCCAGCGCGATCCCCGGGACGAAGCCGAGCAGCAGGATGATCGCCAGCAGCGGCGCTGCCACCCACTTCTCCCTGGCGTTCAGGTCGCTGGTGAAGTGGGTACTGGCCGCTTCAGTGACCGGTCCGGTCATGGTGCGCTGGTACATGAGCAGGATGTAGACCGCAGCCAGCACGGTGCCGAGCGCAGCCACTGCGGCCGGCCAGGGCTGCCGTGACCAGGCACCGGCCATCACCATGAACTCAGAGACGAAGCTCGACATGCCGGGCAGGGCCAGGCCGGAAAGGCCGGCCATCAGGAACACACCGGCCAGCACCGGGGCGACCTTCTGCACTCCCCCGAAGTCGGAGACCAGGGCCGAGCCGCGCCGGCTGATCAGGAACCCGATCACCAGGAACAGCGCCGCCGTGGAGAAGCCGTGGTTGAGCATGTAGAAGATCGAGCCGGACACTCCGACCGTGGTGAAGGTGTAGATGCCCAGCACCATGAAGCCGAAGTGGCTGATCGAGGTGTAGGCGACCAGCCGCAGCAGGTTGGAGCTGCCGATCGCGGCCACCGCACCGTAGATGATGCTGATCAGCGCCAGGATCACCATCACCGGGGCCACCCACAGGCTGGCCTCCGGGAACAGGCCCAGGCAGAACTTGATCATCCCGAAGGTGCCGATCTTGTCCAGGATGCCGACCAGCAGTACCGAGGTGCCCGGCGTCGCCTGCTCGGCGGTGGTGGGCAGCCAGGTGTGCAGCGGGACCATCGGCGCCTTGACGATGAAGGCCACCAGGAAGCCGATCATCAGCCAGCGGCCCAGGTCGGTGCCGATCGGCAGCTTGGCCAGCTCGGACAGCAGGTAGGTCGGAGTTCCGCTCAGCTCGGTGGAGACCACCCCGAGGCCGACCACGCTGACCAGCATGACCAGGCCACCGGCCAGGCTGAACAGCAGGAACTTCAGGGCTGCCGCCGCCCGCGCCTCGCCACCGAAGCCGCCGATCAGGAAGTACATCGGGATCAGCGTGGCCTCGAAGAAGAGGTAGAACAGCAGGACGTCATCGGCCATGAAGGTGAACAGCGACAGGCTCTCCAGGAAGAGGACCAGCGCCACGAACACCTGCGGGCTCCACCGTCCGGCGTTCGGCAGCTTCCATTCGGCCAGCAGCACCATCGGGGTGAGCAGGACGGTGAGAATCACCATCAGCACGCTCATGCCGTTGAGGCCGAGTGCCCACCAGGCACCGAAGGCCTGAATCCAGGGCACCTGCTCGGCCAGAGCCGCGCCGCCTACGTACAGGGTGGTCACCACGATGCCGACCACTGCGGTGATCACGGCGAAGAACATGCCGAGCACGCGGGCCAGCTCCTTCACCGGGAGCAGCAACGTCACCGCGCCGACCAGGGGCACCAGACCCAGGAAGGTCAGCCAAGGGATTGTCATCTCTAGTTCCTCCCTCAGCCCAGCTGACTGAGAATCACGATCACGCCCACCAGCACAACGCCGAGGGTCATGGTCAGGGCGTAGCTTCTGACCTGGCCGGTCTGCAGCTTCCTGACTTGGTTGGACAGGCCGACCGTCAAGGTTGCGAGGCCACCGACCCCGCCGTCGATCACCCGGTCGTCATTGGCGACCAGGCCGCGGGCGGCCAGCATCGTCGGACGAACCACCACGGTTTCGTTGACCAGATCGCCGAACAGGTCGTTGCGGCCGGCCACCGTGAACGGGTTGCGCGAGGCCGGAGCCTCGGCCGGAACCGGCTGACGGCCGAACAGGTACCAGCCCAGGGCCACGCCGGCGGCCACGATCAGCATGGTCAGCCAGCCGATCGGACCAGGCGCAATCGAGATCTCCTGGACGTGGTTGCCCACGGCCGGTTCGAGCCAATCCTGGATCCACCAGTTCATCAGCGCGCCGGCGCCGACGGAGAACACGGCGAGGATGATGAGCGGCACCGTCATCACCAGCGGCGACTCGTGCGGGTGCACGCCCTCGCGCCAGCGCTTCTCGCCGAAGAACGTCATCAGCATCAGGCGGGTCATGTAGAACGCGGTGATGCCCGCGCCGACTAGCGCGGCGATCCCGGCCACAGTGCTCACCTCGAAGGCGGCCTCGATGATGTGGTCCTTGGAGAAGTAGCCGGCGAAGAAGGGGAACCCGATGATCGCCAGGTAGCCCATGCCGAAGGTGAGGAACGTAATCCTGGTCACCTTCGCCAGCGCTCCGTAGTGGCGCATGTTCACGTCGTCATCCATGGCGTGCATCACCGAGCCGGCACCCAGGAACATGTTGGCCTTGAAGAAGCCGTGGGTGAGCAGGTGGAAGATGGCGAAGGCATAGCCGACCGGGCCGAGGCCCGCGGCCAGCATCATGTAGCCGATCTGGCTCATGGTGGAGCCGGCCAGCACCTTCTTGATGTCGTCCTTGCTGGTACCGATCCAGGCGCCGACTAGCAGGGTGACCGCACCGACCACGACCACGGCGGTGGAGGCCACCGGCGAGATCGAGAAGATCGCGTGGCTGCGGACGACCAGGTACACACCGGCGGTGACCATGGTGGCCGCGTGGATCAGCGCCGACACCGGAGTGGGGCCTTCCATGGCGTCCAGCAGCCAGGCCTGCAGCGGAACCTGGGCGGACTTACCGCAGGCGCCCACGAGCAGGAGCAGGCCGATCGTGGCGACCCAGAAGGAGTCCAGGTGCTCGGCGCCGGCGTTGACCGCGGCGAACGAGGAGCTGCCGAACAGGGCCAGCATGCTCATCACGGCCATGGTCAGGCCGAGGTCGCCCACCCGGTTCATCACGAAGGCCTTCTTGGCCGCGGCGGCAGCCGACGGCTTGTGCTGCCAGAAACCGATCAGCAAGTACGAGGCCAGACCGACCCCCTCCCAGCCGACGAACAGCACCAGGTAGTTGTCAGCCAGCACCAGGGTGAGCATCGCCGCGATGAACAGGTTCAGGTAGGCGAAGAAGCGTCGACGCCGCTCGTCGTGGGCCATGTAGCCCACCGAGTAGACGTGGATCAGCGCACCGACGCCGGTGATCAGCAGCGCGAACAGGATCGACAGCTGGTCGATCAGCAGTCCGGCGGTCACCTTCCAGGTTCCGGCCGCGATCCAGGTGTACAGCGGCACCGAGATGGCCCGGGACGACTCGTCGGCGAGCAACTGGGAGCCGAACAGCGTGGCGGCGATGGCGAAGGACGCGGTGACCGCAGCCACCCCGAGCCAGTGACCGACCTGGTCCAGCAGGCGTCCACCGAGCAGCAGGATCGCCGCGGAGATCGCCGGGATGGCGATGATCAACCAGGCATAGCTGGTCAGGCCGGTGGCCAGCACCGGGGCGAATGTCGTTTCCAGACTGATCATCAGTTGCGGCCCTTCACAGCTTCAGCAGGTTCGCCGCGTCCACCGAGGTGGACCGTCGGGTGCGGTAGATGGTGATGATGATGCTCAACCCGACCACGACCTCGGCGGCCGCGACGACCATCACGAAGAAGGTGGCCACCTGCCCGTCCAGGTTTCCGCGGGCCGAGGCGAAGGCGACCATCGCCAGGTTCGCCGCGTTCAGCATCAGCTCGACCGACATGAAGGCGACCAGCGCGTTGCGGCGCAGCATCACCCCAGCGGTGCCGATCGCGAACAGCGCCGCGGCGAGGTAGAGGTAGTTGTCCGGACTCACTGGTCCTCCTCCTGAGCGGTCTCGACCTGGTCGAAGGCCGTAGCGGTGATCTGGCTCATGGCCGGCGCGTCCACGATCACGCCGCGGGAGACCAGGGTGGGCGAGACCGAGGCATCGCTCACTGAGCCGTCCGGCAGCAGCGCCGGGGTGGCGATCGAGTTGTGACGGGCCAGGACGCCCGAGTTCGGCAGGGTGCCCGGGTGGACACCGTCGGTGGCGTAGCGGCGCATCCGCTCAGCGGCCAGATCGGCCTGCGTGGCCTTGGGCTTGGTGCGGGCGTGCTGACCGAGCACCATGGCGCCGATGGCCGCGGTGATCAGCAGCGCCGAGGTCAGCTCGAAGATGAACACGTAGCGACCGAAGATCAAGGCAGCCAGCGACTCGACGTTGCCGCCGTAGGCCGCATTCGCGGCGTCCAGGCCGACCTTGGGTCCGCCGCTCAGGGCTCCGGCGATGCCGAAAACGATCAGCCCGAGCATGCCGACCACGGCCGCTCCGGCGGCCCAGCGCTGACCCTTGAGGGTCTCGACCATGGAGTCCGGGCTATCGACGCCGACCAGCATCAGCACGAACAAGAACAGCATCATGATGGCGCCGGTGTAGACGATGATCTGGACGAAGGTCAGGAACATGGCGTCCAGCGAGGCGTAGAGCACCGCGAGGTTGATCATCACGAACGCGATGCACAACGCGGAGTAGACCGCCTTGCGGAAGACCAGCAGGCCCAGCGCGGCCGCCACCACCATCAACGGTGCGGCGATCCAGAAGGTGATTTCTGCTCCACTCATCGTCCGGCCTCCCGGTCATCGCCGACCGAGGGCGTCCGGTTGTCCGGCTGCCCGGTGGACGGCAGGCCGAGGAAGTAGTCCTTCTCATCGGCCCCGAGCCGACGCGGATGCGGCGGCTGCTCCATCCCTGGCAGCAACGGGGCCAGCAGACGGTCCTTGGTGTAGATCATCTTCTCCCTGGTCACGTCGGCCAGCTTGAAGTCATTGGTCATGGTCAGCGCGCGGGTCGGGCAAGCCTCGATGCACAGCCCACACAGAATGCAGCGCAGGTAGTTGATCTGGTAGACCCGGCCGTACCGCTCGCCGGGCGAGTACCGCTCGACATCGGTGTTGTCCGCACCCTCGACGTAGATGGCGTCCGCCGGGCAGGCCCAGGCGCACAGCTCACAGCCCACGCACTTCTCCAGACCGTCCGGCCAGCGGTTCAGCTGGTGGCGTCCGTGGAAGCGGGGCGCGGTGACCTTCTCCTTGCCCTTCTCCGGGTAGCCCTGGGTGAAGGTCTTCCGGAACATCGTCCGGAAGGTCACCCCAAAGCCGGCCCAAGCATCGAAAGCGCCCATCAGCTCTCTCCTCCGCTGGTCTGGTCGACATCGGTCAACTCGGCAGGAGCCGGGGCGACCACATTGCTGAACTCGGGCAGCGCCTGACCCGGCATCGGCGGCACCGGATAGCCGCCGGCGAACGCGTCCAGCACCGTCGGACGGGTGGGCGGCGGGACCTCGGGCTTCTCACCCACGAAGGCGAAGACCAGCAGGCCGAGCACCACCACACCGATCACCAGGTACAGCAGCGGGCCCTGCAGCAGGCCGGCGTTACCCAGCCCACGGAAGGTGGCCACCAGGGCGACCCAGACCAAGGAGATCGGGATCAGCGCCTTCCAGCCCAGGCTCATGAACTGGTCGTAGCGGAACCGCGGCAGGGTGCCACGCAGCCAGACGAACAGCGAGATGAACAGCTGCACCTTGACCGCGAACCAGATCGGGCCGAGCCACGGGTTGTCCAGGCCGGGCACCAGGTTCAGCGGCCAGAACGGCAGGTAGCCGCCCACGAACAAGGTGGTGGCGATCGCCGACACGGTGGCCATGTTGATGTACTCGGCCAGGAAGTAGATCGCGTACTTGAAGCCGGAGTACTCGGTGATGTAGCCGCTGACCAGCTCCGACTCCGCCTCGGGCAGGTCGAAGGGTGCGCGGTTGGTCTCACCGACCATCGAGATCACGTAGACCACGAAAGCCGGCAGCATCATCAGCCAGTACCAGCTCTGCAGAGTGGTGTGGTAGCCGAAGAAGACCACCTCATTGCGCTGCGCCTCGACGATGGTGTGGGTCGACATCGAGCCGGAGAACAGGAACACCGAGACCAGGGACAGTCCCATGCCGATCTCGTAGGAGATCATCTGGGCGCTGGACCGCAGGCCGCCGAGCAGCGAGTAGGGCGAGTTGGACGCCCAGCCGGCCAGCACGAAGCCGTAGATGCCGATGCTGGTCACCGCCAGCAGGACCAGCACGCCGACCGGCAGGTCAGCCAGCTGCAGGTAGGTCTTGACGCCGAAGATCTCCACCTCGCCGCCGAAAGGGATCACAGCCCAGGCCGTGAAGGCCGCGGTTCCGGCGATGATCGGGGCAAGGACGAACAGCACCCGGTCCACCATGGACGGGATGAAGTCCTCCTTGATCAGGAGTTTCATGCCATCGGCCAAGGCCTGAAGCAGACCGAACGGGCCGTTCATGATCGGGCCGAGTCGGTGCTGCATCTTGCCGACCAGCCGCCGCTCGTACCAGACGTTGAAGATCGTCCAGAGCAGCAGGACGACGAACAGTACGACGACCTTGATCAGGACCAACCACCACGGATCGTTCATTCCTCGCCTCCCAGGCTCAGCGCGACCTCGTCGCCGAAGACCACCCCGAGCTCGCCGAGCCCGGTTCCGGCCGAGTTGGTCGGCAACCAGACCGTCCCATCGACCATGTCGGCGCTGATCGCGACCGGCATCGTGTACCAGCCGGCTGCAGCCGTGATGGTGACCAGCTGGCCATCGGCTGCACCGAGACGCTCGGCCAGCGCCGGGCTGATCCGGGCCACCGTGGGCTTCGCGGTGGCGGCCAGCGCAGACTCACCGTCCTGGCCTCGGCCACCGTCGATCAGCTGGCGCCAAGTGGACAGCTTCACCAGCTGTTCGCCCTGGCCAGAAGCCTTCGCCGCGGCCTTGGCCGACTTCGTGGACGCCTTGGCGGCCGACTTCTTGGCGGCCGGACGCTGGTAGCTGCCCAGCTCGGCCAGCTCGGCAGCGGCCTGCGCGGTGGTGCGGATGCCCAGTGGCGCGCCCAGCGCGTCGGCCAGAGCAGCCAGCACCCGCAGGTCGGTCATCGGTGCGCCGGTCCCCCGGATCACCTGGCTGACCGCACCTGGACGATGCTCCCAGTTCCAGAAGGTGCCCGACCGCTCCTCGATCAGCGCCACCGGGAAGACCACGTCGGCCCGATCGGTGACTTCAGAGGTGCGGTTCTCCAAGCTGACCAGGAAACCGACCTGATCGAGCCCGGCCCGCACCGCAGCGGCGTCGGCGAAGTCGACCGGCTCCAAGCCGGCCACCACGAGGGCGCCCAGCTCACCGGCAGCAGCCGCGGCCAGAATGGCCGGCGCCTCCAGGCCCGCGGCGGACGGCAGCGACTCGGTCTCCCAGGCGCTGGCCACGTCGACCCGAGCGGCGGCATCGGCCACCGGACGTCCGCCGGGCAGCAGGTTGGGCAGGCAGCCGGCCTCGATGGCACCGCGATCACCGGCACGCCGGGGAACCCAGGCCAGCCGGGCTCCGGCTGCGTCGGCCACCTCGGCGGCGGCGTTCAGCGCGCCCGCCGCCAGAGCAGCTCGCTCGCCGACCAGGATCACCGCGCCGGCCGGAAGGTCGAGACCGCGCAGAGCGGCCGCCTCCTCACCGGGGACGGTGGAGATCAGTTCGGCGTTCAGCTTGGTGCTGCCGTTGCTCAGCCGAGCCGCGATCACCTTGACCGCCAGGCCCTTCTTGCGGACCGCCTTGCGCAGCCGCAGGAAGACCAGCGGAGCCTCCTCCTCGGCCTCCAGGCCCACCAGAACCACGGTTCCGGCGGTCTCCAGGTCGGTGTAGGTGACCGCATCGCTCACGCTGCGTCCGGCCACCCGATCGGCCAGGAAGGCCGCCTCGTCGGTACCGATCGGACGCGACCGGAAGTCGATGTTGTTGGTGCCCAGCACCGTCCGAGCGAACTTGGCGTAGCCGTAGGCGTCCTCGATGGTCAGTCGGCCGCCGGTCAGCACGCCGACCCGCTCGCCGGCCGCCTTCAGTCCGGTCACGGCTGCGTCGATCGCCTCGGCCCAGGAGGCCGGCTTCAGTTCGCCGTCCCGGCGGACCAGCGGAGTAGTCAGCCGATCCTCGCCGCGTCCCGAGACGAAGGCGAATCGGCCCTTGTCACAGTTCCATTCCTCGTTCACCTCGGGCGCATTCGCGGCCAGCCGGCGGCGAACCACACCATGGCGCTGGTCGGACCGCAAGGTGCAGCCGGCCGCGCAGTGCTCACAGGTGACTTCGGTGCTGACCAGGTCGTAGGGCCGGCTGTTGAACCGGTACGAGGTCGAGGTCAGGGCGCCGACCGGGCAGATCTGGACGACATTGCCCGAGAAGTAGGAGTCATAGGGGTCATCGGCGTACTTGCCGACCTGCTGCAGCGCGCCGCGCTCGACCAGAGCGATCAGCGGGTCGCCGGAGATCTGCTCGGAGAACCGGGTGCAGCGGGCGCACAGCACGCAACGCTCCCGGTCCAGCAAGATCTGCGACGAGATCGGCACCGGCTTCGGGTAGGTGCGCTTGACCCCCTGGTAGCGGGACTCGCCGTGACCATTGCTGAGCGCCTGGTTCTGCAGCGGGCACTCGCCGCCCTTGTCGCAGATCGGGCAGTCCAGCGGGTGGTTGATCAGCAGCAGCTCCAGCATGCCGGTCTGGGCTTTCGCGGCCACCGCCGAAGTGTGCTGGGTCTTGATCTGCATCCCGTTGGCGACCTCGAGCGTGCAGGAGGCCTGCGGCTTGGGGAAGCCGCGGCCGTTGCCGGCATCGGGAACCTCGACCATGCACTGGCGGCAGGCACCCTGCGGATCCAGCAGCGGGTGGTCACAGAACCGAGGGATGGCGATCCCGACCAGCTCGGCGGCCCGGATGGCCAAGGTGCCCTTGGGCACGGCCACCTCGATGCCGTCGATGGTGACCGTGATGGTGTCGACCGCAGCCACGTCCTGGCCGGCCTTGGCAATCACGCTCATGCGTGCGCTCCTGACTTGTCTGCCACCGCGAACAGGGCACTACGACCGTAGGGGAACAGCTCCCAGGCCGGAGTGTGATAGCCGGCCTCGAACTCGGAACGGAAGTGCCGCACCGCGCTGGTGACACAGGCCACCGCGCCGTCGGCCAGGGCACAGAACGACTTGCCGCCGATGTTGTCGGCCACATCGAGCAGCTTTTCGACATCGCCCTCTTCGGCTTCGCCGGCCTCGAACCGCTTCAGGATCTGGACCATCCACCAGTTGCCTTCACGACACGGCGTGCACTTGCCACAGGACTCGTGCTTGTAGAACTCGACCCAGCGCAGCGTGGTGCGCACCACCGAGGTGGTCTCGTCGAAGACCTGCAGTGCCTTGGTGCCCAGCATCGAGCCGACGCCGGCCATCCCCTCGTAGTCGAGCGGGACGTCCAGGTGCTCGGCGGTCAGGATCGGGGTGGACGAGCCGCCCGGAGTCCAGAACTTCAGCTGATGCCCGGTCCGGATCCCGCCGGACAGGTCGAGCAGCTGGCGCAGGGTGATCCCCAGCGGCGCCTCGAACTGGCCGGGACGACGCACATGGCCCGACAGCGAGTACAAGGTCATCCCCTTGGACTTCTCGGTGCCCATCGAGGAGAACCAGGCCGCACCGTTGCCGACGATGGCCGGAACCGAGGCGATCGACTCGACGTTGTTGATCACGGTCGGGGACGCGTACAGGCCGGCCACGGCCGGGAACGGCGGACGCAGCCGCGGCTGACCGCGGCGGCCTTCCAGCGAATCCAGCAGCGCGGTCTCTTCACCGCAGATGTAGGCACCGGCGCCGGCGTGGACGATGATGTCCAGGTCGTAGCCCGAGCCCAGGATGTTCTTGCCCAGCAGCCCGGCCGCGTAGGCCTCGGCCACGGCGGCCTGCATCCGGCGATGCACGTGCAGCACCTCGCCACGGATGTAGACGAAGGCGGTGTGGCAGCCGATCGCATACGAGGCGATGATCATGCCCTCGACCAGGGTGTGCGGACTGGCCAGCAGCAGCGGCATGTCCTTGCAGGTGCCCGGCTCGGACTCGTCGGCGTTCACCACCAGGTACTTGGGGTTGGGGTTGTCCTTGGGCACGAAGCTCCACTTCATGCCGGTCGGGAAGCCCGCCCCGCCACGTCCGCGCAGTCCGGCGTCCTTGACCAGGGTGGTCACCTCGTCCGGAGAGAGCTTCAGGGCCTTCTCGATGGCGGTGTAGCCGCCGCCGGCCCGGTAGCCGTCCAGCGTCCAGGAACGCTCGGTGCCCCAGTTGGCCGACAGGACCGGAGTCAGAACATCACTCATCAGGCCTGCTCCCCCTTCGGTGCGGTCCAGCCGTGCTCATCGGCCAGCTGCTTGCCCAGCAAGGACGCCTCGCCGGCACTGGGGCCCTCGTCGGCACGTCCGTCGGGGTAGCCGGCCAGCACTCGCTCGGCCTCACGCCAGCTGGTGATGGTCGCGCCGCGGGTCGAGGTGACCTCGCGGTCGGCAGCCAGGTCGTCGAGCAGCTTCTCGGCCTTCTGCGGGGTCATGTTGTCCATGAACTCCCAGTTGACCGTCATCACCGGCGCGAAGTCACAGGCCGCATTGCATTCGATCCGCTCGAGGCTGAACGTGCCATCGGGCGTGGTCTCGTCCGGGCCGATGCCCAGCTTGTGGCTGACCTGATCGAGCAGCGCGTCGCCGCCCATCACCGCGCACAGCGCCGTGGTGCAGACCCCGACGTGGTGCTTGCCGCCGGGACGGCGCCGGTACATCGTGTAGAAGGTGGCCACACCGGAGACCTGAGCCGGGGTGATCCCGAGGATCTCGGCGCAGATCTCGATGCCGGCCGGGGAGACCCGTCCGTCCACGCTCTGCACCAGGTGCAGCATCGGCAGCAGGGCCGACCGCGGCTGCGGGTAGCGCGCTGCGAGTGCCCGCAACTCTTCGATCGTCTTCTCGTCGATCGAGGTGCTCGGATCGCTCATGTCGACCTCCCCCGAGTTGGGGAAGAACGACTGGAACTCGTGTCCGCTCATCGGTCCACGCCTCCCATCACCGGGTCGAGGGAGCCGATGGCCACCACGACGTCGGCCAGCATGCCGCCCTCGCACTGGATCGGCACGGATTGCAGGTGGTTGAACCCTGGGTCCCGCATATGCGAGCGGAACGGACGAGTGCCGCCGTCGGAGACCACGTGGCAGCCGAGCTCGCCCTTGGGGCTCTCGATCGGCACGTAGGCCTGTCCGGCCGGCACCCGGAAACCTTCGGTGACCAGCTTGAAGTGGTGGATCAGCGCCTCCATGGACTCGCCCATGATGTGCTTGATGTGCTCATGGGAGTTGCCCTGGCCGTCCGGACCGACGGCCAGCTGGGCCGGCCAGGCGATCTTCGGGTCATCGACCATCACCGGCTCGCCGGTGGAGGCCTCCAGCCGATCGGCACACTGCTTGACGATCTTGAGGCTCTCCCACATCTCGTCCAGGCGCACCCGGAACCGACCGTAGGCGTCGCTGGTGTCCCAGGTGATCACGTCGAAGTCGTAGGTCTCGTAGCCGCAGTAGGGCTGCTGCTTGCGCAGGTCCCAGCCATAGCCGGTGGAACGCAGGATCGGGCCGGTCACGCCGAGGGCGAAGCAGGCCGACAGATCCTGGTAGCCGATGCCGCACATCCGGCCCTTGAAGATCGGGTTCTCGTTGCAGAACGCCGCATACTCGGGCAGGTGCTTCTCCAGCCAGTTGATCACGTCGCGCAGCTGAGCGATCCCGGTCTCGGGCAGGTCGTTGGCGACTCCACCCGGACGGACGTAGGCGTGGTTCATCCGCAGGCCGGTGACGGCCTCGAAGAAGTCGAGGATCATCTCCCGCTCGCGGAAGCCGATCGTCATCACGGTCAGGGCGCCGATCTCCATGCCACCGGTGCCGACCGCGACCAGGTGCGAGGCGATCCGGCACAGTTCCATCATCAGCACCCGGATGTCGCTGGCCCGCTGCGGGATCTTGTCCTCGATCCCGAGCAGCCGCTCCACCGACAGGCAGTAGGCCACCTCGTTGAAGATCGGGGCCACGTAGTCCATCCGGGTCACGAAGGTCGTGCCCTGGGTCCAGGACCGGAACTCCATGTTCTTCTCGATGCCGGTGTGCAGGAAGCCGATCCCCGGACGGATGCTGGTGACGGTCTCGCCGTCCACCTCCACCATCAGGCGCAGCACGCCGTGGGTGGACGGGTGCTGCGGGCCCATGTTGATGACCAGCGTCTCGTCACCACGTTCGGCCTGCTCAGCCGCGATATCGGCCCAGTCGCCGCCGCCCATGGCGGTGTAGACAGCGCCCTCGGCGACGTCCTCGGACGCCGACGCGTAGAAGTCTGTCGTTTCCTTCATCAGTAGCTCCTGCGGGAATCGACCGGCGGCACCACGGTGCCCTTGAACTCGATCGGGATCCCGCCCAGCGGGTAATCCTTACGCTGCGGGTGGCCTACCCAGTCGTCCGGCATCAGGATCCGGGTCAGGTGCGGGTGGCCATCAAAGATGATCCCGAACATGTCCCAGGCCTCACGCTCGTGCCAGTCGGCCGCCGGGTAAGTGGCCACAACGGACGGGACGTGCGGGTCGGCGTCCGGGCAGGTGACCTCGATCCGGATCCGGCGATTGTGAGTCATCGACTGCAGGTGGTAGACCACGTGCAACTCGCTGCCCAGCTCGTCGGGGTAATGCACGCCGGAGACCGAGGCGCAGAACTCGAAGCGCAGGAAGGCGTCATCACGCAGCGCCTGCATCACCTCGAGGATGCGTTCGCGCGCGACGTAGACGGTCAGCTCACCGTGATCGACGACCACCTTGTAGAAGGGGTCGGCCACCAGGACGGACAAGCGAGCCAGCGCGTCGTCGAACCAGGAGCCGTAAGGCGCCGTGGCCGCAGCCGGCCACTCGACGCTGCGGCGCAGGCCGGCGTAGCCGGAAGTGTCGCCGCTGCCGGTCCCCCACATGCCCTGACGAATCGGGGTGGTCTGCGCGGCCGGAGCCGGCCCGGCCTCGGGGAGCAGCGCGTCGTTGTCACTCATCGCAGCAGCCCCTTCAGCTCATGGGTGGCCGGAGCGATCAGGGCAGCGGCCTCGGCCGCGTCCTGGGCGTCGATCTCGTTCTGACCGATCGGACGCTTGGCGACGATGCCCTTCTTCAGCTTCCACATGGCATCGATCAGCATGTCCGGGCGCGGCGGGCAGCCGGGCACGTAGATGTCGACCGGGACCAGGTGATCGCCGCCCTGGACGATCGCGTAGTTGTTGAACATGCCACCGCTGGAGGCGCACACACCCATGGCCATGACCCACTTGGGGTTCGGCATCTGGTCGTACACCTGACGCAGCACCGGCGCCATCTTCTGGCTGATCCGGCCGGAGATGATCATCAGGTCGGCCTGGCGCGGTGACGCGCGGAAGACCTCCTGGCCCCAGCGGCCGGCGTCGAAACGCGGCGCACCGTAGGTCATCATCTCGATCGCACAGCAGGCCAGGCCGAAGGTGGCCGGCCAGAACGAGGCCTGACGCATCCAGCCGAACAGCCCTTCCAGGGTGGTCAGCACCACGCCCTGGGGAACCTTGTCCTCAATGCCCATTCGCGGTTACCTTCACTCCCATTCCAGGCCGCCGCGACGCCAGACATAGGCGTAGGCGACGAACACCGTGACCATGAACAACAGCATTTCCACTAGGGCAAACAGGCCCAGCTTGTCGAAGGTGACCGCCCAGGGGTAGAGGAAGATCGTCTCGATATCGAACACGATGAACAGCATCGCGATGATGTAGTACTTGATCGAGAAGCGTCCGCCACCGGTCGCCTGAGGCGTCGGGTCGATCCCGCATTCGTAGGACTGGTACTTGATCCGGTTCCAGCGGCGCGGACCGACGTAGGCGCTGAGCCAGATCGAGATCGCCATGAACACGGCGGCCAGAACCAAGATCCCCAGGAGTGGAATGTAGGGGCTCATCGGTAGCACCGTCCCTTCTTCGTAGTTCCCTGCGGCGTGCACGTCATGCTGAGGGTGCCACCTTTGTCAGGGCAGTGAGTACCTTGTCCATCCAATCACCGTCCCTGGTGTCGTAGAGATGAGCGAGCATCTTCATCGTGAACCGCATCAACGTGGGCCGGGGCAGACCATACCGGGTGCACAGGTGCATCACCTGCGGGTGCTCGATCAGGGAAACGAAGACCTGACCCAGCCGGAAGTACCCTCCCCACTCGGACTTCAACCGGGTCGGGTAGCCGCGCAGCGCCGCTTCGGCGCTGGGAGACCCGAAACCGCGGAACTTGGCATCGGCGATGGCGTCGGCGGCCATCTCGGCGGCTTCCATGGCATAGGAGATGCCTTCGCCGTTGAACGGGGAGACCATGCCGCCGGCATCACCGACCAGGAGCAGGCCGCGATGGTAGGCCGGCTGCCGGTTGAACGACATCGGCAGAGCGGCACCCAGGATCGGTCCGAGCTGGTTCTCCGGACGGAAGCCCCACTCCTCGGGAGTGGCCGCAACCCAGCGGGAGAACATCTCGCGGTAATTCTGCCCAGCCTTGTCCGCCTTCGAGGCGACCGTGCCCAGGCCGACGTTGACGGTGCCGTCGCCCATCCCGAAGACCCAGCCGTAGCCGGGCAACAGGTTGGACTCTCCGGGCTTGCCGTCCCACAGCTCCAGCCAGGACTCCATGTAGTCGTCATCGCTGCGCGGGGAGGTGAAGTAGGCCCGCACCGCCACGCCCATCGGACGGTTGGTGAGCTTGGTCAGTCCCATGGACACCGACAGCCGCGAGGAGTTGCCGTCTGCGGCGATGACGATCGGCGCGGTGAACCGGCGTCCGTCCTTGGCCACGACGCCGACGATCCGGTCGCTGAGCTGATCGATGATCGGCTCGGTCACGTTGGTGTTCTCGAACAGCCGGGCACCGGCGGCCACCGCCCGATCGGCGAGCAGCTTGTCGAACTCGGAACGGGCCTTGACCAGCCCGTACGGCGGAAACTCGGCGAGCTCCGGCCAGTTCAACTCGAACGGCTCGGTGCGTCCGCCATAGATCCGTAGGCCGCGGTTGCGGGTCCAGCCGGCTTCGGGTGAGGTGTCGATGCCGAGCTTGATCAGCTGCTTGACCGCACGCGGGGTGAGTCCGTCGCCGCAGACCTTCTCCCGGGGGAAGCTCGACTTCTCCAGCAGCACCACGTCGACGCCGCGATCAGCCAGATAGGCGGCCGCGGAGGATCCTCCGGGGCCGGCGCCGACCACGATGACTTCGGCGGTGATTGCAGTTGAGCCGACGACTGGCGTTGCCGCCTCGGGCTCTGGCATTGGCGCTCCCTGCAGTGTCTGGCTCGGTACCGGTCAGTGTAGGCAAAACGGCCCGGCGAGGCCATTTGGGGCCGAGGTGCCTGCCGGCCGACCAAGGACTAACCTTGCCGGGTGCGTCATCACGAGCCGCTGGGCAAACTGCAGGCTCGAACCATCGAAATCCCCGATCCTGGTGAGCTGAGTGGCTATCTCCCCCGGCAGGACGCGGTCGCCTGGTTGCGCCGCGGCGAGGGGATGATCGGGTTCGGCGAGGTGGCCCGTTTCCAGGGCGGCAGCTTCGCCGAGGCGGACGCCTGGTGGAGCCGACTGTGCGCCGAACTCGAGCACGACAGCGAACTGCTCGACCTGAGCGGCACCGGCCCGCTGGCTTTCGGCTCGTTCCCCTTCGCTGCGTCGCACTCGCGCTCCGAGGCGCTGCTGATCGTCCCCCGGCTGATCCTGGGCCGACGCCGCGGACGCAGCTGGCTGACCCTGATCGGCGGACCGGGCGATCAGCCCGAGCTGCCGCCTCGCCAGAGTGCCGCTGCGGCACCGTCCGGCCTGCGCCGTGATGTCGGCGGATTGGCCGAAGCCGACTGGCGCGGCATCGTCGAGGCCGCCGTGACCCGGATCACGGACGGCGAGCTGAGCAAGGTGGTGCTGGCCCGGGCCGAGGTGCACACCGCCGAGCGTCCGCTGGACCCGCGCTGGCTGGTCGGCAGGCTCAGCGAGGAGTACCGCGACTGCTGGACCTTCTGCGTGGCAGGCCTGATCGGCGCCTCGCCGGAGATGCTGCTGCGCCGCGAGGGCGGCCTGGTCACGTCCCGGGTACTGGCCGGGACGATCCGGCGCAACGGCGCCGAGGAACTCGATCTGAAGCTGGCCCGCTCCCTGGCCCGGTCCGGCAAGAACCTGGCCGAGCATGAGCTGGCCGTGGCTTCGGTGGCCGAGGCGCTGGCCCCGTTCACCTCGGGGATGAACGTGCCCGACGCCCCCTACGTGCTGGAGCTGCCCAACGTGCTGCACCTGGCCTCCGATGTGACCGCCGTGGTCCGCCCGGGGGTGAGTGCGCTGCGGCTGGCCGGTGAGCTGCACCCGTCCGCCGCGGTCTGCGGGACGCCCACCGCCGACGCAGCCGCCCTGATCGCCGAACTCGAGCAGCTGGATCGTGGCCGCTACTCCGGCCCGGTGGGCTGGCTGGACGCCAATGGCGACGGCGAGTTCGCCATCGCGTTGCGCTGCGGCCAGATCGATCCCGACCGTCCCGAGACCATCACCGTCTACGCCGGCTGCGGGATCGTGGCCGAGTCCGACCCGGCCGAGGAGTGGGCCGAGACCGTGGCCAAGCTGCTCCCGATGCACCAGGTGCTCGGGGTCAGCTCCGCGGCCAGCTGAGCGACTCACCACCGGCCACGCTGAGCTGGACCGACGCGGTCGGTTCCAGGCTGATCCGGGCGGCGAGCTTCTGGCCGGAACCGGTCACTTCGTACTCGATCCAGCTGTTGTCCTTGCCGAGCACGGTGACCTCGCCGGTGGCCAGCCAGGGATGGCGCCGGCGCAGTCCGATCAGCTCCTGATAGAGCCGGTACAGCCACCAGCCGTCCGGCGCCAGCGCGTCCGGGCCGTCCGGAAGCGGCGGACGCAGTGGGTCGTCGGCGTGGCGTCCGGTGCCCTTGGTGCCGGTGAAGCCCTGCTCGTCGCCGTAGTAGATGCTGGGCATCCCGGGCAGGCTGAACAGGATGGCCGCGGCCAGCGCCGCTCCGTCCGGGCCGACGGTGCTGGCGATCCGGTCCACGTCGTGGTTGCCGATGAAGGTGTTCGGCAGCAGGGCGGCGCAGAACTCCGCGTGCCGAGCCAGCGCCCAGTCCAGCTCCCAGAGGTTGCGGTCGGCCAAAGAGCTCCAGATCGCCTTCCACAGCTCGTACTGGGTGACCGAGTCCAGATGGCCCTCAGTGACGATCCGGACGTAGTCGCCGTGGATCACCTCACCCAGGAAGATCGCGTCGGCGAACTCGGTCCGGACCCGGTCGATCACCTCGCTCCAGAACGCGGACGGCACCGCGTAGGCCACGTCCAGCCGCCAGCCAGCGATTCCGCGGCGCAGCCAGTGCAGCATCACCTCGGTGACCAGGTCGGCCACCTCGGGACGGCTGTGGTCGAGCAGGGCCAGGTCGCCGTGGCCCTCCCATCCGGCCGGCTGAACCTGGCCGTCCACCTGCTCCAGGCGGATCAGCCCGTGGCCGGCGGCCACCGCCTCGGCCACCAGTGGATGGGCGATCCCCACATGGTTGAAGACCCCGTCCAGCAGCACCCGCAGGCCACGACGTCCGGCCTCCTCGATGAGGTGGTCGAAGGCGGCGTCATCGCCGAGCCGGGGATCGATCCGGAAGTAGTCGAGGGTGTCGTAGCCATGGCTGGTCGAGGCGAAGATCGGGCCGAGCAGTAGGCCCGAGCAGCCCAGCTCGACGGCGTAGTCCAGCCACGCCTCCAGTCGGACCAGCCGGTTGGCCGGTGCGACCTGGCCGACGTCGTGGATCGGCGCACCGAGTGCACCCAGCGGGTAGACGTGCCACCAGATCGCGTGTTCCAGGCTCATCGAGGCTCCTACTAACTCGAACTCAATAACGTTACTGAGTGTAGCTCAATAGCCGGTAAGATAGTGCCATGAGTTCCCGCACCGACCGCCGCCCTCGGCAACGCCTGGATACTCAGCAGCGCCGTGAGGCCATCTTGGCCGCCGCCGGACGCCTGTACGCGGTCGCGCCCTATGCCGAGGTGTCGGTGGCCCAGATCGCTGAGGCGGCCCAGGCGTCCCCGGCGCTGGTCTTCCACTACTTCGGCAGCAAGGCTGAGTTGTTCGCGGCGGTGGTGGCCGCCTCGATCGAGCAGTTGCGCACAGAACAGACCGCCGCCGACGCCGCACTCTCCCCCGGCGTCCCGGCCCGGGACCGGGTCCGCGCGTCGCTGCTGGTCTATCTCGATCACATCGCCGACCATCCCGCCGCGTGGGCGGCGCCGTTCGGCGGGGCCGGCGAGCCGGCCGAGGCCGTCCGCATCCGGCACGCGGCGCGGACCGGCTACGTCCGCGCATTGGCCGACCTGCTGCCCCCCGACACCGTCCGCCACGAGTACGCACTGTGGGGCTACTTCGGGTTCCTCGACCAGGCCTGCCTGCGCTGGGTCGACCTCGGCTGCCCGGACGAGCAGCGCCACTCACTGGTGGATGCCGCCCTAGGCGCTCTGGAAGGCGCTCTGGGCGACTGGGGGCGCTGAATTCAGGCCAGTGCCGGCTCGGCCGCCTTCGCGGCCCGTACGGCCGGCGCAGTGGCCAGCCAGAGCACCGCAGTGAGCACGGCCAGCACCCCGATGCCGATCAGCCCCATCGGTGCGGCCAGCAGCGGATGCCCGCCGGCGGTGACCACCCAGAAGAAGCCGACTACGCCGTTCAGCGCGCCATGGAACATCGCCGGGGCCAACAGGCTGCCCTGCCACTGGCGCAGCCGCCACAGCAGGAAGGAGACCACGACGTTCCAGGCAACCATGAAGCCGACCCCCAGCACCGCGTACCCCGGGTAGCCGTGGCCGAGCAGTACCAGCGGGGCGTACCAGAGCCCGGCCAGGATGCCGACGATCAGGTTCATCCAGAAGCTGCCCAGTGGGCTGAGCTCGTCAGCCAGCCACCCGCGCCAGCCGTACTCGGCGCCGAAGGCGAAGCCGCCGTTCACCGTGGCCGCCGCAAGCAGGGTCGCAGCTACCGCAATCGCAAGGAAGCCCCACAGCCCAGGCGTCACCGCGCTCAGCGCGGCAACTCCGGCGGCATCGGTGGACGACTGCCGAGTGAGCAGACTGGAGACGATGTCCGGCTGGCTGAACAGGACCGTCCCGGCGTCCGGCATTCCGCGCACGTTGCCCGCCAACCAGGTGACGCCGACCAGGGCTAGGACCAGGACGACCAGGCCGATCGCCGTGATCCCGATCAGGGACAGCCAATGCCGCCACCAGCCGGAGCTGAACTCGGCGCGCAGCCGGTCGTCGGCGGAGTCGCGGCGCTCGAGGATCCGGGCCGCCACCAGCGGCGCGGGCAGGAAGACGACGGTCAGCAGGACTGCGACCCACCACGGAGCAGCGGACGGGTCCAGCGACCGCTGTCCCGCCAGGTACAGGCCGCCGGCCACCACCACTGCCCAACCCAAGGTGATCGCATAGAACAGGCCGATCCGACCCCAGCGAACCTGCCGCAACTTCGTCATGAGCCCAAACCTAGCCGGGATCCTCAGCAGTTCGGTGTCGCCGTCGATCCTCGCCGATCAGCGGCGTGGCGGCGGCACCTTGGTCTTGGTCCGCTCGGTCTTGGCCGAATCGAGCTCACGCTGAGCCGCCTCCGCCTCGGTCCGCAGGTCCTCCACGTTGAAGGACCCGCGCAGACCGACGAAGGTGACCACGATCAGCAGCGCCGACCAGTAGGCCGGCCAGCCCAGGATCACCGGAGCGCAGATCAGGGCGACCATGTCGATGCCACGCAGCAGGTTGAAGATCAGCGCCGGCGGCACCGCACCGTTCTGGGTGGCCACCATCGGCGCGCCGAAGTCCACCCGCTTGGCCGTCACCCAGCGGACGCCGCCGAGCAAGCCGGCCGCACCGGTGATCAGGGCCGCGATCAGCCCGTCCTCGAGGCTGCGATCGGCGCCGGTGCCGGCCACTCCCACGAAGGCCGGGACGGCTGCCAGCGCCCAGAGCAAGGCCACGGCGGCCGGGACCGCCATCGACGCCGTGCGCAAGGAGGCGGTCTTGAACGGCAACCCGCGGGCCAGGCCGCCGGTCCGGCTGAGCACCCGCAGGCTGCCCAGGAACGGGATCATGGCCGCCACCAGGGCCAGTCCGGAGATCAGCGGGTTCAACTGGCTGAGCCGCAGTGCGTCCACGGCGTAGGGGACGAAAAGGCTCACCGCCAGCCCGATGAACATCTTCGGGTTGCGGCGCAGCCGCTCGGCATCGCGCCAGATCAGCGCGGTCAGGCCCAGGCCCCGTCCGCGCGTCGGCCGGACGTGGCCGATCGCGGCGGCTCGCCGCTCCACCAGAATGTCGCGGATCAGTCCGAAGTCGAGGGCGAACATGGCCCCCTGCATGCCGCTGACCAGGGCGCCGCCGGACGCCAGTCGGGTCCGCCGCAGTTGGTCGAGCCGGCGCAACGCCAGGATCAGCCAGAAGGTGCCGGCCGCCAGGGCCGCCACGGCCACGCCCAGGAAGACCCAGCGCGCCGCATCGATTCCGGACAGCGCCTCGGCCGGCACCTTGTCGGCAGCCACGGCCACCACCAGGGCGATCACAGCCAGCGCCGCGGCACCGGTCAGGTTCTGTAGCAGCATCAGCAGTCGGGATCGCTCGCTGGCCTGCTGGGCCGCGGAGAAGGCGACCAGCGCCGCGCTCCCGGCAGCGGCAGCCAGCGTCCAGATCCCCACGGCCGGCCAGTCCATCCCGGTCAGCCCAGCCACCAGGCCGGTGATCAGGCCCGGGAACAGGAAGGCGGCCACCAGCGGCACCACCAGTCGCCCACTGAGCAGCCGGCGCCGATCCAGCGGTGCGTCCAGCAGCCAGGAGCCCTCCGCGGCCGAGACCAGTACCGGCCCGAACAGCCGGGCCAGCCCGAGCACCACGGCGTAGTTGCCGAGCAGGACCGCGGTGGGCAGCAGCAGGCGGCTGCTGGCACAGGCACCGGTGGTGCAGCCGGCCATCCCCTGCTGGGCGCTGAGCACGCCGGAGGTGATCATGGCGCCGAGCATCAAGATCGTGAAGACGGTGACGTAGCCATCGGAGATGGCCTGACCGAGCGTCCGCGTTGCTCGGCCGTGCCGCCACAGCTTCATCAGCTCATGGAGTTCCTCGGCTTCGACCGGCTCCGGCTCGACGTCGGGCAGGAAGAAGAACTCGCGCTGCACCGGCACCGGTGCCGGAGTCGGCTCAGCCACGTCCGGCGCGACCGGGCCGGACGGCTTGCCGGCCGTGGGCTTTCGGGTTCGTTTGGCCACGTCAGGCCTCGACCCGGGCCCGGTCTCCGAGTCGAATCACCCGGGTGGCCACCTTCTCCACCAGGCTCGGCTCGTGGCTGGCCATCACGATGGCCAGCCCGCGGTTGCGTTCGGCCACCAGCCGGTCGGCCAGCCAGGCCACGCCTTCGACATCGAGCCGCTGCTCGGGCTCGTCCAGGATCAGCAGTTTGCGGGGACGGACGAACGCCGTGGCCAGGGCCAACCGGCGTCGCTCGCCCGAGGACAGGGTCGGCGGCAGCTGACCGGACTGGGCGACAAGTTGCACCTCGTGCAGTACCTCATCAACCGCATGATCGGGGTCGGGGACGCCATGTGCCCTGGCCAGCAGGTCGAGATGCTCGACCACGCTCAGGTCGGGGAAGAAGTCCAAGTCGTCGATCACCGCGGCCACATCGCGACGGATCTGCGGGTTGGTCTCGCTGACCGCCACACCCTCGACCTGGATGGTGCCCGAGTCGGGGCGATCCGCACCGACCAGGCAGCGCAGCACGGTCGATTTGCCGGCGCCGTTGCGTCCGGTCAGGGCGATCGCCTCGCCTGCGGCGACTTCGAGATTGAAGCCATCGATGATCACCACCGGCCCGAAGGCCTTTTTCAGCGCGGTGACCTTGAGCACCGGAGTCCGTCGAGCCATGGGGATGATTCTCCCGCATTCACCAAGCCCCGCCGTCCACCGACCGCCGGCGGGCCGCCCTGACGGCGCTGCCCTCCGGTTGCTACCCGTCCACACGGCCGCGCTACCCGTCCGCCGCGAAGCTACCCGTACAGCGGTAGCACCGTCACCGAAGCGGTAGCACCGGGCCGTACTGACGGCGCGCACGGGCCGTGGAACGGGCACCGAGGCGGACTTCGACGCCCGCCGGAGCGCCCGATAAGCATCATGTCGGTGAGGCGTGGCAGGCTATGGGACGTGCATGCAGCGAACCAGGTCCGGGCCGATCTGATGCGAAAGCGGGCCGAAGTCGCCCAGATGTTCGACAAGGTGGCCCCGCGCTACGACTTGGTCAACGATCTCCTCTCCGTCGGCCAGGACCGCTACTGGCGTACTCAGACGGTCGCCGCGGTGGCCGGCCTGCCCGGTGAGACAGTGCTCGACCTGGCTGCCGGGACCGGAACCTCCAGCCGTCCGTTCGCCAAGGCCGGAGCCGTGGTGGTGGCCGCCGATCTCAGCGAGGGCATGCTCACCGTGGGCAAGCAGCGAGTGCCCGAGCTGACCTTCGTGAATGCCGACGCCTTGCATCTCCCGTTCGCCGATGACGCCTTCGACGCGGTCACCATCAGTTTCGGGCTGCGCAACGTCGAGGACGTTCCGACGGCGCTGGCCGAGTTGCACCGGGTCACCCGGCCCGGTGGACGGATCGTGATCTGCGAGTTCTCCACCCCGGTGTGGACGCCGCTGCGCGCCAGCTACCGCGGCTACCTCGGCCAGGTCCTGCCCAAGGTGGCCCGGCTGGCCTCGTCCAACCCGGTCGCCTACGACTACCTGGCCGAGTCGATCCTGGCCTGGCCCGACCAGCAGTCGCTGGCCGACCTGATGCACGCCGCCGGCTGGCGCGGGGTGGGTTGGAAGAACCTCACCGGTGGGATCGTTGCGCTGCACCGGGCACACGCCTGATGGAGTTCACGCTCGACGCGTACGCGGCCAGGAGTTGCCCGGTCAAGACCCATCACGCCTTCCATCCGGGCATGGTGCGATCCGATGAACCGATCAACATCCCCCGGCTTCCCGGCGCAGCCGAGTTCAGTGCAGCGGCCATCGAGCGGCTGAAGGCCGGCGCGGCCCAGGTGGTCGACCTGCGCATCCCCGAGACGCCGGGCAGCGAGGCCGAGGAAAAGGCCTGTCTGGCCGCCATGGACGCCGGTGCCGACGTGATCATCGGTGGGCTGCTCCCCCGGGACTGGGCCGGCCATCGCCAGGGACGTCCCGAGCTGCTGGTCCGCGACCCGGCCGGCGGCTACATCCCGGGCACCATCAAGTTTCAGCGGGTGGTGGACGCCCGCAAGGACGATCAGCCGTTCAGCTACTCCACCCTCGATGACCTGACCGTCCGGCGGACCGGCACCGGCTGGCGCTACCGCTGGCATTGGCGCTGGGCCAATGCCGTGCAGCTGGCCCATCTGTGGCGGCTCCTGGAGAGCCTGGGCCGGGCGGCGGCCGGCGGCCCGCAGGGCCTGGTGGTCGGCAACGAGGTGAACTGCGGCGAAGGCCCGTTGGCGGTCTGGCTGGATCTGACCGAGGCCTGCGTTCCGGCGCCGGCCGCGCTCGCCGGCTCCAGCGACGGGCCGCGTTCAGTGAGCGCGCTGGAGCGCTACGACGCCGAGTTCGCCGATCGGGTCGGCCTGGCCGAAGCAGCGGCCGCCTCCACGGCCGGCGATCCCCCGCTGCTGGCCCCGGTGGTGAACCACGAGTGCGGCTACTGCGCGTGGTGGACGGTCTGCCGTCCCCAGCTCGACGACGACGACCTCAGCCTGCGGATCAGCAAGTCGCCGCTGGACGCTCATGAGATCACCGTGCTGCGCAGCTCCGGGATCGTCACGGTCCGGGACCTGGCCGCGGCCGACCTGGACGCCCTGCTGCCTGACTACCTGCCGCGAGTGCAGCACCGGTTCGGCGCAGAGGATCGGATCCGGCTG
Organism: Propionicimonas paludicola; assembly: GCF_002563675.1. Classification (NCBI taxonomy): domain Bacteria; kingdom Bacillati; phylum Actinomycetota; class Actinomycetes; order Propionibacteriales; family Nocardioidaceae; genus Propionicimonas; species Propionicimonas paludicola. Next base: position 1,745,366 of record NZ_PDJC01000001.1, read on the forward strand.
GCCCAGCGTCGCTCTCGGCTACTCCACCACGGACGCCAGCTGGACCGGCTGACCACCGGCCCCATCGAGCTGCCCAAAGCCGACCTCGAGATCGACATCGACATCGAGACGTCCCGGGAGGATCGGGTCTACCTGTGGGGTTTCTGGGTCGACTCCGGCGACCAGGAGCCCTACTACCGCAGCTTCGCTGGCTTCGAGGACCTGGACGAGGAGCAGGAGCAGGCCCTGGCCCGGTCCGCCATGAGCTGGCTGCGCGAGCTGGTGGACGGACGCGCCTCGCTGGTCTTCCACTACTCCGACTACGAACTGATCCGGCTGCAGCGGCTGACCCGGCCCGGCGACGACGTCCTGGAATGGGCCAATGGCTACGCCAAGGACCACTTCATCGATCTGTTCGCCCTGGTCCGGACGCACTTCTTCGGCGCGAACGGACTCGGCCTGAAGGTGGTCGCCTCGGCCGGAGCCGGCTTCCACTGGCGCGATGACGATCCCGGCGGCCTGAACAGCATGATCTGGTTCGACGAGGCCGTCCATGGTGCCGACCCGACCGCCCGCGAGCAGGCCAAACAGCGAGTTCTCGACTACAACGAGGACGACGTCCGGGCCACCTGGGCGCTGCGCGGCTGGCTGCGCCAGCAGCACTGATCAGCCCAGCAGCAGCCAGAGCCCGGCCAGCGCTACGAACGCGGTGATCAGCCGGTCGAAGGTGACCTGATCGATCCGGGCGATGGTCAGTCGGCCCAGCCAGGTGCCCAGCAGCACCACCGGAACCAGGACCGCGGCCAGCACGGCCGTGCGCGGAGAGATGATTCCCAGGCCGATCGAGACCGGCAGCTTGGTCAGGTTCACCGCGAAGAACAGCCACGACGTCGTGCCCAGGAAGCGCCACTTGTCGTACTTGGCAGCGAGCAGGTACAGGCTCATCGGCGAGCCACCGGCATTGGCCACCATGGTGGTGAAGCCGGCCAACGCTCCGTAGCCACGACCCACCCAGGGACGGTGTGCAGCCAGCTTGTCGGGCCAGAAGCCGGCCACCAGCAGGGTCAGCACGATCACTCCGATGGTCCGCTTGAGGACCAGATCGTCAACCCAGCGCAGGAAGCCGGCACCGACCCCGATCCCGACCAGGATCGGCAGCACCAGCCGGCCGATCAACCGCCAGTCGACGTTGTGGCGATAGGTCCACACCGCCACCACATCGCCGGTGAGCAGCAGCAGGAGCATGAAGCCGGTGGACTCCTTGGTGGGCAGCACCATCGCCGAAGCCACCACGGCGATCATCACCACTCCGCCGATCGCAGTCTTTCCGAAGCCGACCAGCAGGGCGGCGCCGATCAGGACTAGCCAGGCCCAGCCGGGCAGTCCCGCCAGGGTCTGGGTGATCAGCTCCATCGACTAGCCGGCGGACGGACCGGCGGCCAGCCGGGCGTCCAGGTCGGCGCGGCCGGTGCGATCCAGGCCGACCACCAGCACCTCGAGGCCACTGATCGGGGCGGCCAGGGCGGCGGCCAGGTCGTCCGGATCGATCCGGCGGGCCGGAACTCCGTAGCCACCGGCCAGGGTCACCGGGTCGAGGCCGGTGGGGGTGGCGAAGACGCGCTCGAAGGCCTGGGCGAAGGCCGGGGCGCCGTACTCGAGAGTGGCGAAGATGCTGCCGCCGGCGTCGTCGGCCACCACGATCCGCAGCTCCGGACGGGGCTCGTCCGACCCGATGGCCAGCGCGCCGACATCGTGGGTGAAGGCCAGGTCGCCGCACAGCAGGACGCCGGGCCGGCCACCGGCCAGGCACAGCCCGATAGCGGTCGAGATCGTCCCGTCGATGCCGCTGAGCCCGCGGTTGGCGTAGCTGAGCAGGGCGTCCGGACGGATCGAGGCCAGGTCGGCGTCCCGGATCGGGTTCGAGCTGGCCAGGATCAGCAGTGCATCGGACGGCACCGAGGCCACCACGCGGTCGGCCAGCTCGGGGCCGGTCAGCGTGCCGACCTCGGCCAGGGTGGCGGTCACGTGTTCCTGCCGCAGCGCATCGGCCGCCTGCCAGGCGGCCAGCCACTCGGCAGGGCCGGGCTCGACGGTGACCGCGGGGGCCACCAGCCGGGCCTGCCAGCCCGGATCCGGGAAGTCGGAGCGGTCGCTGACCACCACGATCTCGACGTCCGGGCGAGCCAGCAGCGCGCTCACCGGACGGGACAGCGTCGGACGCCCGAAGACCAGCACCCGCTGGATGGCGGCGCCCAGGTCGGTGCCCAGCAGCAGCCGGGCCGTACGGATCGCGTTCGGGCCGGATCGGGCATTGCTGGACGGCTCGGCCAGCAACGGCAGCCCACAGCTCTCGGCCAGCGCGCGGGCGGCGGCTCCGACGGACGGACTCGCGTCCCCAGCCAGCACCACGGTGCGCGGAGTACCCGGCAGCGCCACCGGCTGAGCGATCGACCGGCCCGGCGTCACCAGCGGAGCAGGCAAGGCGGCCGGCCAGGCGCGAGGCCCGGCCGACGGCACCAGCGGCACTCCGAGTTCGACATTCAGGTGCACCGGTCCGGGGTCTCCGCCGAGTGCTCCTTCGGCCAGGACGGCCGCCCGGGCCGCCTGAGCCTGCCAGGAAGCCGCCGGTGCGCTCGAGGCCACCCGGGCCCGATAGCGGACGAAACCAGTGAACAGGTCGGCCTGCTCGGTGGTCTGGTTGGCACCGAAGCCGACCAACGACGCCGGCCGGTCGGCGGTGACCACGATCAGCGGGACGGCCGAGTGATGCGCCTCCAGCACGGCTGGGGCCAGGTTCGCGACGGCGGTTCCCGAGGTGGTGATCACTGCGGCCGGGCCGCGTCCGGCCTTGGCCAGGCCGAGGGCGAGGAAGCCGGCCGTCCGCTCATCCACCCGGACGTGCAGGCGCACAGCGCCGGCCCGATCGGCCGCCTGAGCCACCAGGGCCAGCGGCGCGCTGCGCGAGCCCGGGCAGAGCACCAGCTCGCGGACGCCTTGGGCGACCAGCTGGGTCAGCACCGCCTCGGCGCAGGCGTAGGAGTCACTCATCGATCGCTCCGCTCGCTCGGGACAGTCGGGCCAGCCAATCCTCGGTCACGCTCGGTTCGGCCCGCCAGGGGCCATTCTCGTCCACCACGACCGGACGCACCGCGATCCGGCCCTGCACGGCGCGCAGCGGCTCGGCAGTCACGTCGGCGGTGAACATGGCGGCGGTGTTCAACCCGCAGGCATAGGGAAGCTCGGGCAGGGCGGCGGCCAGCGCCACCCCGGCGGCCAGTCCGACCGAACTCTCCAGCGCCGAGGAGACCACCACCGGCAGCCCCAGCCGCTCGGCCAGCTCCAGACAGCGCCGGACGCCGCCCAGCGGCTGCACCTTCAGCACCGCCACATCGGCGGCCTGCAAGGCCACCACCCGCTCCGGGTCACCGCTGCGCCGGATCGACTCGTCGGCGGCGATCAGGACGTCCACTCCACGACGGGCCAGCAGCAGCCGCAGCTCGGCCAGCTCCTCGGTGCTCGCACAGGGCTGTTCGGCATACTCCAGTCCGACCCGGGCCAGCTGCGCCAGCCGGGTGGCCGCAGTCTCGACGTCCCAGGCGCCGTTGGCGTCCACCCGGATCCGGCCGGACGTGCCCAGCGCGGCCCGGACGGCCTCCACGCGGGCCAGATCGTCCTCTGCCGACTGGCCGGGATCGGCGACCTTCACCTTCGCGGTGCCGCAGCCCGAACCGGCCACGATGTCGTAGGCGGTCTGCGGGTCGACGGCGGCCACGGTTACGTTCACCGGGACGTCCGTACGCACCGGAGCCGGGAAACCCTCGGTGAGCGCCTCCTGGGTGGCCAGCCACCACTGGCCGGCTTCGCGCGGACCGTACTCGGCGAACGGACTCCACTCGGCCCATCCGGCCGGGCCGCGCAGCAGCAGGCCCTGCCGCACGGTGATCCCGCGGAATCGGTGCCGCAGTGGCAGCGCGTAGGCGACGGCGTCCATCAGCGGGCGATCAGCAGCCCGACGGCGAGTCCGGCGGCGCAGGCCAGTTCGGCCAGCCCGGTCTGCTTCAGCACCGGGATCAGCCGCGGCCCGCGCACTCCGGAGATCACCTGGATCACCGGCCCGACCAGGGTGATCGCCATCAGCAGGCCGAGCAGCGCCCACCAGCTGCTGGTGGCGGCCACGCCCAGCACGGCCAACGTCGAGAGGCCGAGCAGGGCCAAGAAGAAGGCCCGAGTGCCCCGATCCCCCAGCTTGGTGGCCAGGGTGAGCTTGCCGGCCAGCCGGTCGGTCTCCAGGTCGCGCAGGTTGTTGGCCACCAGGATCGCGCAGGCAAGGGCGCCCACGGCCACGGCGGTCCACCAGCCCGAGATCGGCACCCAGCCGAGCTGCAGGTAGACGGTGCCGCCGACCGCGACCAGGCCGAAGAAGACGAAAACGAAGACCTCACCCAGGCCCAGGTAGCCGTAGGGGTGCGGGCCGCCGGTGTAGAACCACGCCGCCGCGATCGCCGCAGCACCCACCGCGAGCAGCCACCAGTCACCGGTGATCCAGACCGCGGACAGCCCGGCCACCGCGGCCGCCGCGAAGCAGCCGAAGGCGGCCACCAGCACCCGCTTCGGCGCAACCAGCCCGGAACCGACAAGGCGCAGCGGGCCGACCCGGTCGGCGTCGGTGCCGCGGATCCCGTCGGAGTAGTCGTTGGCGAAGTTCACGCCCAGCTGGAGGGCCAGCGAGACCACCAGGGCCAGCGTTGCCAGCACCGGGTCGAAGCCGCCGGCGAACCAGGCGACCCCGCTGCCGGCCAGCACCGGAGCGATGGCCGCCGGGAGGGTCCTCGGCCGCGTGCCTTCGATCCAGTTGCTGATTGTGGCCATGCTCACCCTTCGTCCTGCCAGGCGGCGATGAGGCCGGCCCGGTCGATCTTGCCCGTCGATGTGTACGCCAGTTCGGCCACTCGCCGCAATTCCTTGGGCAGCCCGGCCCGTCCCAGCCGGGCGCGCAGCCGGTCCCGCAGGACGTCCAGACTCCACCCGCCCGTGGTCACCGCGACCACCCGGACGCCCCACTGCCGGTCGGGGATGCCGAGCAACACCACCGGTCCTTCATCGGGCCCGATCAGCTGGTCGACCAGTCGCTGGGCCGCGGCCAGATCGACCTTCTCGCCACCGCTGATCACCACGTCGTCGAAGCGGCCGAGCACCTCCAGCCGGCCGTCCGGGTCGAATCGGCCCCGGTCGTTGGTCCAGACCAAGTCGCCGTCCAGGACGTCCGCGGTCAACTCGGGACGCAGGCGGTAGCCGGCGAAGACCATCGGCCCGCGCAGCCCGATCCGCTCCTGGGCCAGTTCGACGCCGACGCCATCCAGAGGGACGCCGTCGTACACGCAGCCACCGCAGGTCTCACTCATCCCGTAGGTGGCCACCAGGTTCACCCCGGCGGTCAGCGCCGCCTCGCGCAGCCCGTCGGGGACGGCACTGCCGCCGACCAGCACGCCGGCGTAGTCACGCAGCCGGGCAGTCTGCTCGGGACGGGCCAACACCCGGTGCAGCTGGGTGGCCACCAACGACAAGTAGCTGCGCTCGCCGGGTGCGGGCAACTCGTCCAGCTCCGGGGAGGCGAAGCGCAGGCCGCGTCCGGCCACCACCGAACGCACCACGGTCATCAGGCCGGCCACATAGTGGGTGGGCAGGGCGCAGACCCACTCCCCTGGGCCGCCCAGCCGCTCATGCGTGACCCGGGCGGAGAACTCCAGCGCTGCGCCGGTAAGAACCACCGCCTTCGGATCGCCGGTCGAGCCCGAGGTGGCCACCACCGCAGCCGCACCGGGCTCGGTCACCGGCAGGTCGGGACGGATCGCGGCCAGGGCGGACTCCGGCGCTCGCGGGGTCACCGGCGGCCCTCCGGCCAGCGCGGCGGCCAACGCGGCGGCCAACTGATCGTCCTCGGCAACCCGCAGCAGCACCATCCCAGGCTAGTCAGTGCCCGGCCAAAGCCCTGCATCAGCAAGCCGCAGGCGTCCGCTACGCAAGACCCGGCGCCTGAACGTAGCCTGAGAGACTCTCATGTGCGAGAATCGCCGACGTGCCAGGGAAGTTCCGGACGGCCATTCTCGCGCTTGCCACCGCGACCGGACTGGCCTGCGGGCTGCCGGCCTACGCGGCCCCGATCCTGGACACGAGTTGCGGCTCGACTCCGGCCATCACCTACACCAACGAGGCCGCCGCCTACCGCGCCCATTTGCTCTCCGCCGAGCAGGCCGCCATCGCTCAGCACGTCGCCAGCCTGGAGGCCCAGCACCAGCAGAAGGTGAAGGAACTGGGCTACGAGCCGGGCACCACCGACCCGCGCGCGATCGCCAGCCAGATGATGCTCAACTGGTACGGCTGGGGTGCCGAAGAGTTCTCCTGCTACGACAAGATCATCACTCAGGAGAGCCGCTGGCAGGTCAGTGCTGACAACCCGCACTCGACCGCCTACGGCATCCCGCAGGCGCTTCCCGGCAAGCGGATGGCCGCCTACGGCGCCGACTGGCGGACGAACCCCGCCACCCAGCTGGCCTGGGGACTGAACTACGTGAAGACCCGCTACGGCACTCCCTGCCAGGCCTGGTCGTACAAGCGAGCCCACGGCTGGTACTGATCCAGCAGAGACAGCCTGACCCACCAGACGCAACGAGGCCCCGTCCGATCGGACGGGGCCTCGTGCTGTGTCTGACTACTGGTGCGGTTCGACCGGCGGGACGATGCCGTCCTCGATGGCCCGGCGGAACAGATCCAGCTTGCTAGCGGCCGGCCGGTTCACGTTGGTGTACTTCACCCGGATCCGCTTCAGGTACTCCTTGACGCTGTTCTCGGTGATGGTCAGCCGCTCGGCCACCTCGGGCACCTCGAAGCCACCGGCGTAGAGCGCCAGCACCTCGCGCTCGCGCGGACCGAGGTTGGCAGCCACGTAGGAAGCGTCGCCTTCGATTGCGGCCAGGATCTCCTGGCTGATCACCACCTGGCCCTCGGAGACGGCCTCGATGGACGCCAGGGTCACCGCGAGCGGCTCGGCCTTTCGGCAGACCCCGGCGGCGCCACCGGCCAGCGCCCGGCGGAGCAGGCGGACATTGTCGGCGATCGAGTAGACCAGCACCTTGTAGCCGGCGTCGATCAGCCGCTCGGTGTTGTCCAGCGGGTCGGAGCCGTCATCGAGCTGCAGGTCGAGCAGCACCACATCGGCAGGGACGTCCTGCGCCAGGAACTCGTCCACGGTGCCGGCACCACCGACCAGGGTCACCTGGTGACCGGGGTTGGCTTCGAGCGCGGCGGCCATTCCAATGCGAATGGCCTCGTGGTCGTCGATTACGGCGGTGTTGATCATGTGCCCCTGCCTACTTTGTGCTTGCCTTGCCGCTTGCGTCCAAGCCGATGAGCTCGCTGCTGCCATCCTCGCGCACAGCGAGAACCGTTACCACGTCCTCGTAGCCCTCCGGGGCAGCTCTGGCAACCACTCTCTTGGTTGAGCTGTCGGTCAGCAGACGACCGAGGTGGCGAGTCAATGCCGTGCGAACATCTTCGGGAAGTCTAGTGCCCCGGCTATCCACCAACCGGACATCCACACCACGTCCCCGGGCGACTTCAATGGCGTCCGAGGTGAGCTCGGTGACCAGGTTGCCGGCCCGCATGGCATCGCGCAGCCGACTCTCCTGGGCCAGGCAGTTGGCCCGCTCCTCTGCGGAGAGCACATAGTCGGGGTCGGCGATCCGGTTCAGCAGCGGCCCGACCTGGGCACGCAGCTGGGTCAGCCAGACGTCCCGGAGCACCATCTTGGAGAAGCTCTGTGCGATGGCCTTGTTGGCCTGGGCCGACGAGCGCCGCGAGGTGTTCATCCGGTCGCCCATGTCGATCAGCCAGGCCTGCAGCAACTGCGCGACCAGCATCCAGGAGAACGGCCCGAAGCCGACCCGCAGGGTGTCGCCCACGTCCAAGCCGCGACTGATCGCCCAGACCGCCGACACCAGGGCGTACAGCACCACCCCGGCCCAGGCGATCCGTTCCTGTCCTCTGACCAGGACGGCCACCAGCAGGACCATCACCACGGTGCTGTGCCAGGTGGCGTAGCCGGGCCAGTAGCCCTGCGGCAGCACCGATTGGACGATCAGGGTCAGCGCCAGCAGCATGGCCACCACGGCACTGGCTCTACCCACGCCGATCGGGTGTTCCTCCGAGTGCCACAAGGTGGCCGCCGTGGCGATCGCGGCCAGCGCCTGGGCCACGAAGACCGGCCAGACCGCGGTGACCTGATCCAGGCTCGTCCAGCCCAGCAGGAACTGCAGGGCGACCAGCACCCAAACCAGGCGGACCAACATCGGACGGGACAGGTCGGGGATGTCCGGCATTCCGCGCCGCGGACGCCGCCCCGGAGTCGCATCGGACTCGGTGGCGACCAGCTCTTCGGTGGGCGTCCAGGTCAAGGTGACCACGGTGCCCTCGCCGGGCGCCGAGCGGATCTCGGCATGTCCGCCGATCGCCCACATCCGGTAGACCACCGACACCTGCAGGCCGAGCCGACGCTTGGGCACCAGATCGGGGTCGAAGCCGATCCCGTCATCGGCGATGGTGATCTCGACCGCACCGTGGGCCGGGCTGGTCAGACTGACCTCGACCTTCTCGGCCTGGGCGTGCTTGGCGACGTTCAGCGCCACCTCACGCACCACCATGCCCAGCGTGCTGGCCACCGGCTGCGGGACCAGGATGTCCTCGAGTTGGGAGGTGAATCGGGACTGCGGGACCAGCGTGGACACCACATCGCTGACCAGCCAGGTGAGCTGATCACCGGTCACTGGTAGTCGGGCTTCGGTGGGCGCCTCGGCTTGGGCCAGCCGTTCCACCGCCTTCTGCGCCTGTTGGGCCACCGCCTGGTCGTCGGGGTGGTTCGCGGCGGCGACCAGGGTGGTCATCACTTCATCGTGGACGATGCCGTCCAGCCGATGCCGCTCTTCCAGCAGCGCGTCCTCGATGGCGGCGGCGGTCGCCTCACGACGGGAGTTCTCCTCGATCTCGTCCAGGTCTTTGAACGAGTTGCCGACCACGCCCAGCGCGACGATCACCACCGCGGCGTTCATCACTAGGACGATCATGTCCTGTACCGCGCCGAGCAGCGGTGCGCCTTGTCCGGACGGGGTCATCCGGATCACCGCGAACAGGACTCCGGCCACGATCGCATAGCCCAGGCCCCAGGCCGTCCCCATGGTCACGGCCAGGCAGATGGACGCCACCCCCAGGCACATCCAGATCCACGGGCTGCTGGAGGCCGGCGAGCTCGACTGCCATGCCCACGGCCAGGTGATCAGGCCGACGGTGACCAGTACCACATAGCCGAGTGCCCACAGGTTCAGACTGCGACCCAAGAAGCTGAAGACCATCATTCCCAGGCTGGCCACGATGATGCCGCCGCCCACCACAGCCAGCCACCAGGTGGCCAGGTAGGGCACCTGGCCGGCTGCGGCGAAGGCCGCCGGAATCAAGGTGCCCAGGCAGAACAGGGCGACGCCGCGCTCCACCCAGGCGGAGAGCTGCGAGGTCTTCAGACTGAATTTCAACGGACTACCTACCTGGTCCAATCCACCAGCTGTGCGGCGTCGTGCTCACCCTGCGGCCAGACTGCTCTCTCAATGCCCGCGGCGGCAAGAGCCTTGCGGCAGCCCGGGCACGGTGGATCGGTGATGTAGGCGGTGGCGCCCTTGGTGTCTCTGGTGGCGAACAGCAGTGCGTTCACCTCGGCGTGGATGGCGATGCAGAACCCTGGCGTCCCCGGACGGTCGTAGTCACCCAGGCCGGGAATCTGGTCGTAGCTGAGCTGTCCACGCGGGCAGGCGCCCTCCAGGCAGTCCGGGTGACCCGGCGCAGCCCCGTTGTAGCCGGTGGCGATGATCCGTCGATCGAGCACCAGAACCGCACCTACTCGGCGCCGGGTGCACTTGGCTCGGGTGGCCACTGCGGAGGCGATATTGAGGAAATACTCGTCCCAGCTGGGCACCGTCACTGAGGACATCCCCCTCCTATCTCACCGTGGAATTAGCACAGACCTGCTCAGAGGGTATCTCGCGAGAGCTACGTTCTAGCCGAGGTAGTCGTTGCTCATTGCCAGTGTCGGATCCTGGGTGGTCTGGGTCAAACCGTTCGTCCCCATGAACTGAGCCATCTTGGTCCACTGGGCCGGGTCCAGCCGTCCGTTGATCACGCCGTCCGCACCCTTCCACAGCGGGACCGTGGCAGCCAGGGTCGCCTGCGCGGCGGCCTTGGTGTCAGCGGCGTCCAGCCCCGGAATGTAGCCGGCGGACGCGCTCAGCGCCGCAGCCTGGTCGGCCACCACGGCCTTGACTCCGGCCAGGGTCCCGGCCACCACCGAGCGGACCACCTCCGGGTGCGCCTTGGCGTAGGCACCGGTGGTGATCAGGCTGGCCCCGACCAGCGGGACGTCACTGTTGCTGATCGGCAGCGAGCGCGCGGCGAAGCCGGACAGCGCCGACTGGACCAGGTCGTTGTTGGAGAAGCCGACGATGGCGTCCACCTTGCCGCTGCGCAGCGCAGCCTGTTGGGTGTAGCCGATCTCCTTGATCTGGACGTCGGGCTCGCTCAGGCCGGCGCTACGCAGGGCCACCTGGAGGCCGAACCAGCTTTCCCCGTACTTGCCCGGGATGCCGATCGAGCGCCCCTTCAGGTCGGCCAGGCTGGTGATCGGCGAGCTGGCCGGCACGATCACCACCACCGGGTAGCTGCGGTAGTAGGCCGAGACCGCGACCAGGTCCATCCCCTGCGAGCGGGCCTGCAGCATCTCGTCCGCGCCGGCCACCACGAACTGCTCCTGGCCGGCGACCAGGGCGGTGAACAGCCCTTCGGAGGCGCCATGGTGACGCAGCTCGGCGCTCACGCCGACCTTGGTGAAGCTGCCCTGGGCCTCGGCCACGTAGAACGGGCTGAACTGGACGTTCGGAATGTAGGTCAGCCCGATCGTGGTCGTGGGCAGCGCGGCGGTGCTGCTCGGGGTCGGAGTGGACGCCGGAGCCGAGCAGCCACCGAGGGCGAGCAGGGCGGCGACCAGGGTGGCCAGGACGGACGTACGCATGAGTTACCTTTCAGGACCTGCGGAAGGAGTCGATCACCCGGGAGTTGCGCTCCCATTGGTGGATCAGGGAGTAGGCGGCCGAGGCGATCAGGGCCAGCACGATCACGGTGGCGATCATTCCGGCGGTATCGAAGAAGTCGCGCTGGACGGTCAGGACGGTGCCCAGTCCGCTGCCACCCATCACCATCTCGCCGACGATGGCGCCGGTGACCGAGAGGGTGACGCCGTTGCGGACGCCGCCGAGCACCGAGGCCAGCGCCATCGGGAACTCGACCTGGGTGAGCAGCTGCCAGCCGCCGGCCCCGTCCATTCGGGCTGCGTCGACCACGTCGGCGTCCACGTGGCGCAGGCCGATCACCGTGGAGATGAGGATCGGGAAGAACACGATCAGCGCGCACAGCACGATCACCGAGCCCAGCCCGTAGCCGATCCACAGCACCAGCAGCGGCGCGATCGCCACGGCCGGGATCGCCTGAGTGGCGCCGAGGAAGGGGTTGATCGCGGCGGCCGCCCATCGCGAGCGGTGGATCAGTGCGGCCATCGGCAAGGCCACAGCTGTGCCGAGCAGAGCACCACCGAAGGCCTCCAGGACCGTGGTACCGAGGTAGCCCCAGTAGGTGGGGTCGACCAGGAAGCCGGCCAACCGGCTGAACACCGCGCCCGGTCCGGGCAGCAGCGGGGACGCCTTGACGCCGGCTGTCACCAGCCAGCCGACGATCAGCAGCCCCCCGAGGGCCACTGGAGCTGCGATTTCGCGCTTCACCTATTCCTCCGCCTCAGCTTCGAGGCGGTGGGATGCGCAAACGGGTCGCCAACGCGAATATGCGTGGCGACGCCGCGTGCTGCCTCCCATCCGGACTTTCACCGTCGGTCTCGGAGTTTCACCGAGTCAACCGCTCCTGCAAGCAGGAACGGGTCGCGGACTATCACCGCCGGTTCGGACTTACACCGACCCCGGAGCACGTTCGGGACCGAGTCTAGCGCTTCGTCGACGGCGTTCCTCACAGGTGTGCCGACATCCGGTCTTAACCGTGGTGTAGGAGACTTTCCTCGGGTCGGGCAGGGCCGGCCCTGAACCGAAAGGACGCAAGGATGCGGATCGCCGTACCCGCCGAGGTCAAGAACCACGAATATCGGGTGGCCATCACTCCCGTCGGTGTTGCCGAGCTGGTCGGCCACGGACATGAAGTCTTCATTCAGGCCGGTGCCGGGATCGGCTCATCGATCTCCGATGCCGAGTACATCGCCCAAGGCGCCACAATCCTTCCGACCGCAGCCGAGACCTGGGCGATCGGCGAGATGGTGCTCAAGGTCAAGGAGCCGATCGAGTCCGAGTACGGCTACCTGCGCGAGGACCTGTTGCTGTTCACCTACCTGCATCTGGCCGCCGACAAGGAACTGACCGATGCCTTGCTGGCGTCCGGCACCACGGCGATCGCCTACGAGACCGTCCAGCTGCCCAATGGGCTGCTGCCGCTGCTGTACCCGATGTCCGAGGTGGCCGGCTGCCTGGCCCCGCAGGTCGGCGCGCATTCGATGATGAAGGCGCAGGGCGGCCGCGGCGTGCTGATGGGCTGCGTGGGCGGCGTGGCCAACGCCAAGGTGGTCATCCTGGGCGGCGGGACGGCCGGGCAGAACGCGGCCAATGTCGCGCTCGGCATGGGTGCGGACGTGACAATCCTGGACACCGACCTGGACAAGCTGCGCAACACCTTCTGGCGCTACGAGAACCGGGTGCACGGAATCGTCAGCTCCAAGCTGAGCGTCCGGGAGCAGGTGCTGGCCGCCGACATGGTGATCGGGACCGTGCTGATCCCCGGAGCCAAGGCTCCCAAGCTGGTCACCAACGAGATGGTGGCCGCCATGAAGCCCGGCTCGGTGCTGGTGGACGTGGCCATCGACCAGGGCGGCTGCTTCGAGGACTCCAAGCCGACCACCCACGATGACCCGACCTTCCAGGTGCACAACTCGATCTTTTACTGCGTGGCCAACATGCCCGGCGCGGTGCCGAACACCTCCACCTGGGCGTTGACCAATGCCACCCTGGCCTACGCGCTGCAGCTGGCCGGCAAGGGCTGGAAGCGGGCCTGCAAGGAGAATCACGCGCTGGCGCTGGGTCTGAACACCCACGCCGGCCAGGTCACTTACCCCGGCGTGGCTGACGCCTTCGGCCTGGACTGCGTGCGCGTCTCCGACCTGCTCGACTGAGGTGCTGCTTCGACAGCTCCGGCTGGTGCCCGTCGGTTCGGCGGCACCAGCCGGGTTGGTCGATCTGCGGATCGTCGGCGATCGGGTCGCCGAGGTGGCCCCATCGCTGAACCGGCTGCCCGGTGAGGACGAGCTGGACGCCGCCGGCCGCTGGCTGATCCCCGGGCTGTGGGATCAGCACACCCACTTGGGCCAGTGGTCGCGGCAGGGCACTCGACTCGATTTAGCCGGGACCACCAGCCGAGCCGAGGCTCTGGCTCGGGTGCGGGCCGGACTGGGAGCTCCCGGCGAGGTCCTGGTCGGGGGCGGGTTCCGTCCGTCCGCCTGGGCCGAGCCGCCGAGCACCTCCGCCTTGGACGAGGCCAGCGGCGCTCGTCCGGTGGTGCTGGTCAGCGGGGACGCGCATTCGGGCTGGCTGAACGCGGCCGCGCTGCGTCGTTTCGGGCTGGCCCCTCGCGACGGCCTGCTGCGGGAGGCCGAGTGGTTCGATCTGCTGCCGGCCGTGCTGGCCGCAGAGGACGCCCAGGTCGGGCCGTCGGCCTATGCCACAGCGATGCGGTCGGCCGCTGCCCGTGGCGTGGTCGGCATCGTCGACTACGAGTTCGAGCCGGGCTTCGTCCGCTGGCCGGCCCGCTACCGCCAGGTCGGAGTCGGCCTGCGGGTCCGGACGTCCACCTACCCGGTCGATCTGGACCAGGCGATCGCGGCGGGCCTGAAGACCGGTGACGTCATTGATGGCGAGCCGCTGCTCACGATGGGCGCGCTGAAGATCATCTCCGACGGCTCACTGAACACCCAGACCGCACACTGCCGCCAGCCGTACGCCGACGGCGGGCATGGCGTGCAGAACGTCCCTGGCCCCGAGCTGGCCCGGCTGCTCGGCCGGGCGGATCAGGCCGGACTACGGGTGGCGCTGCACGCAATCGGTGATGCCGCTGTGCAGATCGCCCTGGACGCGTTCGCTGCCACCGGCGCTGGCGGCAGCATCGAGCATGCCCAGCTGGCCGGCCCCGAGCAGGTAGCCGAGCTAGCCCGACTGGGTTTGGTGGCCAGCGTGCAGCCAGCCCACCTGCTTGACGACCGTGGGGTCACCGAGGTGATCTGGGACGAGCAGCGGGCCGGGCGCAGCTTCCCGCTACGCGAGCTGGCCCAGGCCGGAGTCGAGTTGGCTCTCGGCTCGGACGCTCCGGTGGCGCCGCTGGATCCGTGGCTGGCCATGGCTGCCGGCGTCCATCGCGGCGAACCCGGCGATGCCCCGTGGCATCCCGAGCACGCGCTGACCCCGGCGCAGGTCCTGGCCTCCAGCACCGACGGACGGGGCACGCCGAGCGCAGGTGCGCCGGCCGATCTGGTGCTGCTGGATGCCGATCCGCTGGCCGATGGAGACAGTGCGACCATCGCTCAGCGGCTGAGGTCGATGCCGGTGGCGGCCACCATCGTGGCCGGCCAGGTGGTGCATCAGGCCTGGTGATTTAGCGGTTCACCGCGGGGACGCCGGCGCGGCCGTCCCATGGAAGAAGACGTCCAGCAACTCGGTGACCGCCCGTGCGTCGACGGCGGCCGCCGGCGGGGCCAGGAACGGGTAGAGCATCCCGAGCAGCACCCACAGCGCCCAGTTCGGGTCGAACGGACGCAACTCGCCGCTGGCACTCCCCTGCGCCAGCAGGTCGGCCAACGGCTGCAAGAACCGCTCGGAGTAGGCCTTGCCGAAGCTCTGCCGGTCGTCCTCGTTGAGCCGGACCACGTCGTGGCGGGCCAGCCGGATGATCGCCCGCTGCTCGACCGGCAGTTCGAAGATCTTCCCGATCAGCCAGCGGATCCGCTCCTCCACGGTGCCGGGGCGGGCTCGTCCGGCCTCGACCAGTTCGGCCATCTGGTCGAGATAGTCGGTGAAGATCTGCGCGAGTAGCTCGGCCTTGCCGGCGAAGTGGTAGTACAGCGCGGCCTTGGTGATCCCGCAGGCCTCGGCAATCTCCCGCATCGAGACCCCGTCGTAGCCCCGTTCGACGAACTGAACGGTGGCTGTCTGCAGGATCTGCGCGCGCATGGTCGGACGTTACCGCACGGCCGGTTGAGCTTCGGCGGTCTTCGACTTCAGGAAGACCGCGGCGATCAGCAGCACGATGCCGATCCAGCCGATGAAGGCGAATGCGCTGGTGTAGCCCACTGCCGGCGCGCTGGCCGAGGCCGCGACCGCCCCGACCACGGCCGCGCCGACGAGCTGGCCGATGCTGGTGAACACGTTGACCAGGCCCTGCGCCGAGGACCGCTCGGCCGCGGTGGTCTCGTTCAACGTGACGTAGCGGATCGGTGCGCCCAGCAGCGCCGACATGCCGAAACCGATCAGCAGGCCGGAGACAATGAACAGCCACAGTACGTTCGCCGTGGCGCTGAGCAGGAACATGCCGACGGTCATGATGGCCACGCCGACCACGATCACGATCCGTGAGCCGTAGCGATCCAGCAGGCGTCCGGCGATCGGCGAACCGGCGCCCATGGCCAGCACCACCGGCATCAGCAGGAAGCTGCCCACGCCGCTGGTGACACCGAGCGCGGTGACGGCCAGCAGCGGCATGAACACCAGGCTGGCTTCGCCAAGACCGGCACCGGCGGTGAGCAGGTAGCCCAGCCGCAGCTGGCGACGGGCGAACAGGCCGACCGGGAACACCGGGCTGGCCGCGCGCTGCTCTACCAGCACCAGCAGCACCCACGCCACCACGGACGCGGCCAGCGACCCCCACACGGTCACGGTGGCCAGCGAGCCGACGAAGTTGGCGGTGTCGATGTTGACCAGGCCGAAGGCCAGTGTGCCCAGGGCCACGGCAAGAAGGGCCATGCCCAGCCAGTCGAAGCTCACGGCGTCCGCCTGGCGCTCGTGCGGGAGCACCTTCCAGGCCAGCACCATCACCACGGCGGCGATCGGCAGGTTGATCACGAACAGCCACTGCCAGCCGGCCAGCAGCAGGACGCCGCCCAGAATCGGGCCGATCACGAAGGCGATGCCGAAGACCGCGCCGATCAGACCTAGCGCGCTCCCCCGCTTCTCGGCCGGGAAGGTGTCACCGATGACCGCGCTGGCCACCGGGAAGATGCCGCCCGCGCCGAAGCCCTGGATTGCCCGTCCGACCAGCAGCAGCACGAAGCCACCGGCCAGCCCGGAGGCGATCACTACGGCCGAGCCGATCGCGAACAGCGCCACGTCGGTGAGGTAGATGGCACGGCGTCCGAAGTTGTCGGAGAGCTTGGCCATCAGCGGAGTGCCGATCAGGTTCGCCAGCACGTACACGCTGAAGATCCACGACACGGCCCGCGAGTCGAGCCCGAACTGGGCCTGGATCGCCGGCAGCGCCGGCCCCACGATCGCGATGTCGAGCGCACCCATCAGCACGCCAACGAACAGCACCCCCAGCAGACGGTTCCGCTGCTTCTCGTCCACTTCTACCTCACTTACTTACCGGTCGGTAAGGAGCATAGCACCTAGCGCATCGGCGAGGGGATCCCTTCGCCGCCGGTTGACCACCATCACAACGCCTGAAGCTTCGCCCCGCGCACAGCCTCTCCAGCAGCAAGAGACCGCGCGACGATCGGGGAGAGACTCCGCACATGTGGCCCGACCGTCAGTTCGCCGCACCCATCCGCCTTGAGCGGCGCAGACCTAAGCGTCGCGACGGGAATACCGACGAACACGCCCGCCTGCGATCAGCGATCACTATCCTTGCCGGCAGGGACAATGTCGACAGAGCGAGGTCCGCAAATGACGGTCAATGCCATTGTGAGCATGGCAATGCTCAAGGTTAATGCAGATCGGGCTGGCAGGAGCGTGCTCGAGAACTTTCGGCCATTCGTCCTTGATCGGCTATACCACTCGGGTACGGAGGCAGTCTCGACCCCCTCCCTTCGTTCGGCGATATCCGCAGAGTTCGGAATCGATATGCCTTCGGCCGTGATCCAGACCCTCACGAACGGCATGGCCCGCGACGGTCTACTGAAGAAAGATCATGGCATCCTTGTCTTCAATCGGGAAGACTTCGCCAAGCATGATCTATCATCCTCCCGAGCCACCGCCCAACAGAATTACGAGATGCTCATGCGAGCAGGAGTGGCATTCGCCAAGGACGACTTCGGTGTGGACCTCACGCCCGAGCAATTTGCGGGCAGCTTCCTTGAGTTCCTTCGAGATGAGACAGTCCCACTCCTCAAGACCGTAATTGAAGGCCGCCCAATCGTCGCGGATCCTCAGGTCGAGGTCGGCAGCCTGAAGTATGTAGTTGCCTCCTTTGTTCTGAGTGCATTCCAAAACGACCCCACGCTGGCCGTAGCACTGTCAACGGTTGTGAAGGGCGGCGTCATCGCGTCAGCGCTCTACTTTCCCGACCCAGCCGGTATTGATCGCCGACTCGGAGGGCTGCGTATCTTTCTGGATACAACCCTTCTCCTGCGCCTCACCGGCGCATGCGGCCCCGACTTCCAGCGGGCGGCAGACGACCTTGCAGCCCTAGCTATCTCACGCGGAGCGTCATTGCGCTGCTTTGACCACACGCTCAAGGAATGTCTGGGCGTTCTGGACGCGTCTGCGAGCAATGTACGGCGGGGCGGCGGCCACTACTACGGAGAGGCAACGGAGTACATGGTCGCGGCCGGCTGGACATATTCAGACGTCATTCAGTTTCGAGACGCTTTCGAGGAGAAGCTGGCGTCAGCCGGCGTCACAATCCATGATAAGCCAGAGCATGTTGCACGGCTGACCGTTGATGAGGACCGCCTAGATGCAATACTGCAAGGCGAGGTTCACTATACGAGCACTGAAGCGCGGTACAAGGACATCGACTCGATTACTTCTGTCTATCGCCTCCGTCGCGGCCGCGCTGCCTCAAGCTTGGCGCGCGCGGGCGCGGTGTTTGTTACGACGAACACCGCACTTGTTCGGGGCGCCCGGAAGTTCGCAAAGCTCGAGGAGCTTGAGCGAGGGCTAATTCCACTGTGCATCCCAGACTTTTTCTTGACCACCGCACTATGGGTCTCCCAGGAGTTGGTTTCTCCTAATCTGCCATCAAAGCAGCTCATAGCGGACTGCGTGTCTGCTATTCGAGTCGATCACCACCTCTGGAAACTCTATGTTGAGAAGATTGATCGGCTGCTCCAGTCCGGCGATGTGAGTCCCGATGACTACGTGCTCCTGAGACAGTCGCTTGAAGTGCGGGCGCTGATCATGTTTGACACCTCGGAAGAGCCCGAGAACTTCACGGACGCCACCGTCGAGAAGGTGCTCGAGCGTCAGCGCATGAACATCGCTCTGGAGGCAGACGCCGAGGCACAGCGGACGCTGGACGACGCACGCCAGAGAGAGGTAGCAGTAAGGCGCGAGGCCGCGAAGACGAGAGAGGGCCTTGAGCGTGCCAAAGACACCCTTGCGGCAGATCGACAGTCTCTTCTCGCGAAGGCGGAGGCCGCAGCGAGAGGAGTATCACTCGCCGCGATAGGGACCCTTGCGGTTCTGGCTGCACTTGGTGCGATCTTCAGCTTCCCGGGACTACTCGTCCAGCAGCTCTCAGGCCTGGTCTCTTTCATAATCTCTGCGTCAGTCTTCGCCTTCCTCGCTCTCTCGCTGTTCTCGTTGGTGACGGAGCGAGGGCTACCTTTCGTCCATCGGACGCTGCAGGGCCACCTCACAAGGTGGATCGGCGAGCATGTCTATGGCACGGGCAACTGGTCCCCCGTCGAGTCCCTAGGGTTCGAGACCATTCCGGCCACGCCTGACGACGAGCTGGACTGACGCCCTGCGCCGCGCGCGCTGTACAGCCTCGAGGCACTCCGATTGCATGGGCACTCCGCCACCAGATCCGGCGCAGCCCCTATCGGAGGCGTCCGACGATCCACCGATCCAGGCCAGCAGACTCGCGGAGTCAACCGAGAGCTGGTGCACGGGCTGAGGTCCGAGCCAACGCCATCGAGCCACAGACCAGCACTTAGTCGAGCACATCCCGACGCCGACGCCCGCGCCTGCCTCGTTCCGACGAGGAGACCAGCGCAAGTCCAGGAGCTCACCCGACCAACTAGGCGTCGCGGTCGGTCGCGCGCAGGCGGACGATCTCCGCAGCGACCCGTCCGATGAGGTCGTAGGGAATCTCCGAGGAGTGCGGGAACGAGACGGTGTCCTTCTCGGCTCGGTACGGCGCGATCTCGCTCTCCAACGGCTCGGACAGCCGCGGCACGGGATAGAGCCCGATGTGCCTCTTCCAGCCCGCGAAGTGCAGGGCATGCCTACCGCCCAGAATCACCGCGGCAATGCCGTATCGCATCTTCTCCTCGGGCTGCCCACCGTCGGCACCCCGGACGCCCGCAACGATCTCAGCGCGGACCCGCTCGAGCCGATCCCTCACCTCGGGCGGGAAGCCCGCGATGTACTCATCAACGGTCACCGGCGTCACCATGCGAGCAGCGTAGGACGCACAGCGCGACAGCGACACAACAGCAGGAGAACTGCCCAGGACCGCGAAACCACCGCCCGACTCCACGCCGGGCCACCGGGCAGCGGACAAATCACGGCGCTTCGCGCCCTTATGAGGCAGCCGAGGCATCGGCCTGAAAGGCTTGCGCCATGGCACCACAGCCTCGCTACAACCCGCCGCCCAACTGGCCCGCACCCCCACCAGACTGGACGCCCGACCCGGGCTGGCAGCCCGATCCCGCATGGGGACCACCGCCGGCAGGCTGGGTTCTGTGGCTGACCGAACGAGCCAATCCTCGCCCGTTCCGACGCGCGTTCCTCGCGGCAGGCAGCTGGTGGCTTCTCGCTTGCTTGTTGATCACCCCATTGGCTCCAACCCAAGCATCCGTCCCGTACGTGGTGGGCCGGCTCACCTTTGGCCCGGTCGTTGCGGCAGTGACCATTGGCTTGCTTGCCCGAGCGAGCCGGGCTCGATGGGCAATCTGGAAGTACTTCCTCTGGAGCCTAGTGCTCGCGCTCGCGCTTTCCTTGATGTCGTTGGCTGGCTATCGAGGGCACTGACCTGCATCAACCCGACGCGAACTGGGCATCCCTGATCCCGCCTGAGCCCGGCAGACGCGCGCGTCAGCCGTGCTCGCGGCCAGAAATCGGAGCGCCACTCAGGAATGCCTCGTACGCACTGCGAGCATCATCGTCGACAACCGGCTGCTGTGCTGAGTACCGCCCGTCCGTCCGGTCTCGCTTGGGCCCTGAGACCCAGTAGCGCTCGCCCGTCTCGACGTCATAGAAGTTCGAGTCGGCATTCGCACTCGCCGTGCCCGCGACGCGCCGCAGCTTCCGACCATGGAACCGCAGCGACCGCCACGAGCGGCTGAACTCGACCCGTGCGATCCAGGCCGGCCCGCGGTCACCATCGAAGCCCGACTTCAGTTGGACGTACATGATGCGCTCGGCCACAGCGGCATCGTATGGGGTGCCTCAGATCAGGAGCTGCGAGACCCGTCCGCGAGAGACATGGGTGAGGAAGGCGATGTCGGCCAGGGAGAGGCCGAGCGTCCGCAACTCCCGGACGACCTCGCGCACTTGACGGGCGGCCGCGGCCTCGGCTTCCTTCGCGTCAGCCATCGCCTTCCAGGCGCCAATCACGCGGGTCATCAGGTCGTCGCCCACATCGGGGGCAGCGACGATGCGGACCTCGGACGAGTCGTCGATCTGATGGACGAAGTCCCATGCCCGTTCCTCAAGCCGCTCAAGAGTGGGCGCCTCGGTGGCCCCCACGAGCCTCGTGTGATCGGGGGCATCGGGATCGAAGGCGTGGACGTTGACGAGCCATCCGTTCCCCGGTCGCGGAGTGGCCTTGGCCACATAGCCGTGGTCCGTGGGCCAGGTGGCCGGGCTTGCTGCGCTGTCGACGTTCATTCTGTCTGCTCCCTGATCCGTCGCCGAGAGGTTGACGACGATGTCCATGCCAGTACCCCTATACGGCTCTGCATAGAGGCACTAACGGCGATGGTGAGACCAGTCTCGACGGCTGAGCGGGGCGTGCCCCTGAGGCGGCTTCGACAAGCTCGGCCATCGCACCGAGCGGGGCATAATCCCGTGGCGGCCTCATCATGTTGCGGAAAGCCGCACCGGAGAACGTGGCCGAGATTAGGCTGGCGCGAGAGTCCCCCGGCCGTTGGCCGGGCCGAGACCGTGGGGGAAACATGACCGAACCGAACGCCCAGCCAGGGCCCTACCAGCCGGGTGGGGCGACGCCCGGCCAGAACCCCGAGTGGCCCACCGCACCGATCCCCACCAGCCAGCCGCCCGGCTACGGCCAGCAGCAATGGCCGACCATGTACCCACAGCAGCCCGTACCGCAGGCTTACAGCACCTACCCGCAACCGCCGTATCCCGCGGCTATGCAGCCCGGCCCATACCCCCAGGCGCCGGGTCAACCCGGGCCGTACGGACAACCGATGTATCCGCCGAACATCGTGATCAACAACGTCGTGCAGACCGCGACCGTGGCCGGGACCTTCGAACGAAGGAAGTCGGTCGGGGTCGCCTTCGTCCTGACCTTCTTCTTCGGCCCGCTGGGCATGTTCTACTCCACAGTCTCCGGCGCCATCGTGATGCTGCTGATCAGCCTCGTCATGCTGCCAGTGACCGCCGGAGTCGGCAGCATTCTGGTGTGGCCGGCCAGCATCATCTGGGGGTGCGTCGCGGCCTCCCGGACCAACTCGGGTGGTCAGATCAACCAGACCAACTTCCGCTAGAGACCTCTCCGGCCCAGCCGGCGCTACCGGAACCGGACCCCGGCCCTACTCGGTCGAAGGACGTGCGAGTCGCGCCGAGATGTCGTCGTCGGACAACTCGACGATCTCGGTGACGAGCCAGTCTGTGCGGGTGTCGGGGAGCTGGAACGACTCCCACTCGTACTCACCAACGAGTTCGAGGCGGCCGGTGACTGTGACCCGCGCCCCGGACGCCACCTCGGACGCGTGCCCATCGAACTGCACCTGGAACTGGTCCGCTCCGACCCTCAGCACGAACTCTGCCCCGCAATGCTCGCGTCTGCGCCCACGTTCGGCACCACTCCAGATGTCACGAACCTCGCTCGCGATCCCAGTCACCGCATAGACCTGCTCACCCGGGCCGCTACCGCCGGCGACTTCGACGATCCCATCGGGTTCACGGGGATCAGCGGCGACGACCGCGCCGCGGGCCCGCACCCCTACGGACCTCAATAGGGAGCCGACGCTAGGCCGCGGCGGCTCGTCGTCGGCCATCATCCAGCCCATCACCCGTACCCACACGCAGACATCCTTGCTCACGCTCGGGCGCGTCGGGACACTTGACTCACTCAACCAATCAACGGCCAACGGTCGCAGGCTCAGCCAACGTGGGTTACTCGGCGAGGATCACCAGCAACTTCCGAGGGCCATGGACGCCCTCAACCCGGCTCAGCTCAATGTCGGAGGTCGCCGAGGGGCCACTGATCCAGGTCAGCGGGCTGCCGGCCGCGACCGAGGCGCCCAGGCGTCCGACGGCCTCGGGGACGTCGGAGACCACCTGCTCGGCGCGCACCACCACCAGGTGGGTGTCGGGCACCAGGGTCAGCGCCCGACGCCCCTGGTCAGGAGCGTGATCGAGGATGATGGTCCCGGTCTCGGCCACGCCGACCGCGGCAGCGGTGACCACGGCGTCGATCTCGTTGAGCACCATGCGGTCCAGCGGCGGATCGTCCTCCCGCACCGCAATGCCGGCCTCGGTGACCGCCGTCCGCCAGGTGGGGTCGACCCCACCCGGCAGCACAGCAGACGACACTCCGGCGCCGCCGAGCAGCGTGGCCACCTGGGTCGGCACCTCGGCGGCCGGGACGCGCACCACCAGCGCCTTGTAGTCCTCGACGGTCTCGACGAAGCGATCCAGCACATCGGGCATCGGCGTCGGACGCTCGTAGACCCACTCGATCGGCACATCGAGCCCCGGGTCGGGCTCGATCACGTCGGCCAGGGCCGTCTGGATCCGGGAAAGGATCTCGTCGCGGGCGTTCATCGCTCGCCCTCCTTGTGGTTGTTCTTCCACCACTGGCGGAAGGACTCTTGCGCCGGAACCGGAAGGTCGCGGGCGTTGGTCCAGGGTGAAGCCGGCCACGGCATGGCGCCCAGGTGACTGCGCGAGGAGAACATCTTCCCGGCCAAGCCAGAGAAACGCTCCAGGAACTGCAGGTTGCGGTAGTCGCTCAACGCCCAGCCGGCCAGCGCGATCGCGGTCGGTTCAAGCTTGGGGATGTGCTTGGTCTGGGCCACCTTGTGCCGCAGGTGCACCAAGATGTCCGGAATCGGAATCCGCACCGGGCAGACGTCCCCGCACGCCCCGCACAGACTCGACGCGAACGGCAGCGACTTGTCCAGCTCGGTCTCGATGCCGCGCAGCTGCGGGCCGAGGATCGCGCCGATCGGGCCCGGATAGACCGAGCCGTAGGCGTGGCCGCCGACCCGCTCATAGACCGGGCAGATGTTCAGGCAGGCCGAGCAGCGAATGCAACGCAGGGCGGCCCGACCGATCGGATCGGACAGCGCCTTGGTCCGGCCGTTGTCGACCAGGACGACATGCACCTCCTGCGGCCCGTCGCCCGGCGTGACTCCGGTCCACAGCGAGGTGTACGGGTTCATCCGCTCCCCCGTGGACGAGCGCGGCAGCAGCCGGGTGAACACCTCCAGGTCGGCCACCGTGGGCAGCACCTTCTCGATGCCCACCACGCTGATCAGAGTCTCCGGCAAGGTCAGGCACATCCGTCCATTGCCCTCGGACTCGACCACCACCAGCGAGCCGGTCTCGGCGATAGCGAAGTTCGCCCCGGAGATGCCCACCTTGGCCCGCAGGAACTTCTCCCGCAGGTGGCGTCGGGCGGCACCTGCCAGCTCGGCCGGGGAGTCGGAGACGTCCTCGGGTGCCGGGGTGCCGTACTTCTTCATCTCCCGCAGGAAGATCTCGCGCACCTCGGAGCGGTTGCGGTGGATGGCCGGCACCAGGATGTGGCTGGGCCGGTCGTGTCCGAGCTGGACGATCAGCTCGGCCAGGTCGGTCTCCCAGGCCGCGATGCCCGCGCCCTCGAGCGCCTCATTGAGGTCGATCTCCTGGGTGGCCATCGACTTGACCTTCACCACTTCGTCCACGCCTTTGGCCCGGACCAGGTCGATCACAATCTGATTGGCCTCCGCGGCGTCCCGGGCCCAGTGGACGGTGGCCCCGTTACGGGTCAGCGACTCCTCCAGCTGGGCCAAGTAGGTGTCCAGGTGACGCAGCGTCCGGGTCTTGATGGCTTCACCGGCCCGGCGCAGATCCTCCCAGTCGGCCACTTCGGCCACCCGGTCGGCCCGCTTCGCCCGAATCGTGGTGGTGGCGTGGCGCAGGTTCTTGCGCAGCTGCGGGTCGTCGAGCTCGGCCTTGGCGTTCTTGGCGAACTTCGGCATCCCGAGATAGGTGGACGAGGGCGCCGGCGTCCGGCGGGCCTGCGGCTGGGCCGTCATCGGGCCACCTCCTCGGTCTGCGCGAGGATCTCGGCCAGGTGAATGGGCTTGATCCCGGCCCGCTCGCGGTGCAGCAGCCCGCCGATGTGCATCAGACAGGCGTTATCCCCGGTGACCAGATACTCCGCCCCGGTCGAGCGGACGTTGCGGGCCTTGTCGGTACCCATGGCCACCGAGACGTCCGGGTTCTTCAGCGAGAAGGTGCCGCCGAAGCCGCAGCACTGTTCGGCATCGGGCAGCGGCACCAGATCCAGGCCCTTCACCTTGCTGAGCAGCTGGTAGGGCCGATCCCCCACCTTGGCCACGCGTACCGAGTGGCAGGTCGGATGATAGGTGACCCGATGCGGGAAGTAGGCGCCCACATCGGTCAGCTCCAGCACGTCCACCAGGAACTCGGTGAGGTCGTAGGTCCGCAGCGCGACCTCCTGGGACGCCTTCACCAGCCCCTGGTCACCGGCGTGTTCGGCCAGCATCGGGTGCTGGTGGCGCACGGCGCCCACACACGAGCCGGACGGGCCGACGATGTAGTCGTAGGACTCGAACGCCTTGACGTAGTTGCGGACGTTCGGTACCGCGGCGTCGTAGTAGCCGGTGTTGGTGAACAGCTGACCGCAGCAGGTCTGCTCCAGCGGGAACTCCACCGTGCAACCCAGCCGCTCCAGCAGGGTCACCACAGCCTTCGGCGTGTTCGGGAACATGACGTCGTTGATGCAGGTTGCGAACAACGCAACGCGGGGACCGGCGGCATCGCTCCTCCTTTTCGGCACCGGACTGAGCCGGGCCAGCGGGCTCCAGTGCCCGTCACAGTCTCTCCCTATTGGTCAGACCAATTCAGATTCTGTACCTGCCCCGTTCTGGCGTCAAGTGACACCCCGGTCCGCGACAATGTCAGGGTGAGCACAGACGACGAGCGACCCGGGCTGCACACCTACCAGATCGTGCTTCGACACATCGAGGCCGGCATTCTGTCCGGGGAACACCGCGTCGGCGACCAGCTGCCCACCGAACGCGATCTGGCCGCCGAACTGTCGGTGAGCCGCTCGGCGGTCCGCGAGGCCATGCGGGTCCTGCAGACCCAAGGCCTGATCACCTCCAGCACCGGGCCCGGCCGCGGTACCCGGATCGCTCCGGCACGCGGGGACGCCCTGGCCCGGCTCTTCCAGCTGCACCTGTCGCTGTCCACCGCCGCCGATGCGGACCTCACCGAGACCCGCATCGCCCTGGAGCGGTCATCGGCCGCTCTGGCCGCCCAGCGAGCCGACTCGGAGGCGCTCCAGCGACTCGAGGAACTGGTCGAGGCCATGAACGACGTCGAAGCGATCGACGACTTCAACTCCCTGGACACCGAGATGCACGTGCTGATCGCCCGGATCAGTGGTGCCGAGCTGACCGCCGACCTCACCGTGGGCCTGCGCGAAGCCGTCCGGGAGCGGATCCGAGCCTCATCCAAAGCGCTGCCCGACTGGACCGCCCACCGCGACCAGCTGATCGACGAGCACCGACAGATCGTCGCTGCCATCACCGGCCGAGATCCGGCGGCCGCGGCGAACCTGGTCGAACACCATATTCGCCGCGCCTACCGGACCCTCGGCATCGCGTCCTAGCCGCCCGAGCAGCCCGCCCCCGTCGTGCTGCGGGGACGAGCCCGGGCCGCTAACCCAGCAGAGCCGTTCCGTAGTGGCTGACCACCAGCACGGTCAGCACCAACAGCCAGCCGACCACGATGAATGCGTCCACCCCTAGTCGCAGCCCGGTCAGCGCAGCCTGCTGAGCCCGGGGCGGCAGGAACAGGTTCCCGTCCCGCAGGTTCACGTGGGTCAAGGTGACGAACACCAAAGTGGTCGAGACCGTCACCAACAGGCACCACGGGCACAACGCACCGATCACATACATGGCCTGGAAGAACAGCCAGTAGGCGAAGGCCACCCCGATCGTGTAGACCACCTGGGCGGCCAGCATGAAGCCCCGTGGGAACTTCACCCCGGCCAGGCTGGCCACCGCGATGGTGATCACCACCGGTTCGGCGATCAGTCCCAGGAAGGCGTTCGGGAACCCGAGCAGACTGGCCTGCCAGGACGACCCGACAGTGCCGCAGCTGATCACCTGGTTGATGTTGCAGGCCAGGTCGGCCCCCGGGTTGCGGGCCAGTTCGATGGCGTCCACGCTCAACACGAAGGATGCCAACAGGCTGAGGCAGGCCGAGAAGAGCATCGTCCCGAACAGCCAGCCGTTGGTCTGCCGGAACCGATGCACTCGCTCGACGACGTCGCTCACCGAGCTGCCGCTTCGACAGCGGCCTTGAGTACGCCGGGCTGGGTCGGATCTCCGGCGAGCTTCTCCCCGTTGATCTTCACCGTCGGAGTGCTGGTCACTCCGGAGGAGAACGCCGACTGGGTGGCCTGGACGACGGCAGCCTCGTTGGCCATCTTCGTGAAGCTGTCCGCCACGGCCTGGCTCACCCCGACTCCGGTGGCCAGTGACTTCAGCTGGTCATCGGTGGGTCCGGGCGTCCCCTCTTGCGGCTGGTTCTCGTACAGCGCGGCGTTGAAGGCCAACGCCTTGTCCGGCTCTGCCTTGTACACGGTGAACAGCGCGTTCGCCGCACGGGTCGAGTAGCGCGCAGTCCCGGACTGCTGGTCGAGGAAGGACATCGGGTGGATCACCAACCGGACGGTGCCGGCGTCGACCATCGCCTTGAGATCCTGGCTGTTGGCGCGCTCGAAGGCGCCGCAGTAGGGGCACATAAAGTCCTGGAAGACGTCAACGCGCACCTTGGCGTCCGCCTTGCCGATGACGACGGTGGACTCATCGACCGAGCCGGCCGCGGGGCGCGCCGGGACGCCGCTGACCAGGGCGAACACGCCCCAGATCACGGTGGCCAGCACGGCCAGGCCGGCTACGGACATCAGGATCGTGCGAACCCGGCGCTCTCGTTGGGCGCGCTGCTGCTCCTCGCGCAGTCGCTCACGACGGTTACCGGACGGGGATGGGTTGCCGGGGTTGGCCGGCGATACAGGCTTCTTGGACATGGGTTGCTCTTTTCGGTTGCGGGGAACTGGCCCGGCAGCAGGCACGGGCCGATGGGTGCGGCAACCACAGGCCCGGGACAGCGCTCAGCTACCCCGCCCCGTCGGCGGCTACCGCAGGAGGGTCAGCAACCGAAAGGAGGACCGCGCCGCGACTGCGGCGAGGGGATGGTCCGCGCCACGCGGACCGGAACCAGGACGCTGGCCAGAGCCCGCTCGGGCGCAGCCAGGCGAGGAGCCTGGGCGACGGTGAGGCGACGGCGCAGCCAATCGCGCAGTCGGCCCAGCACAGTGGACGCCCACCAGCCGACTCCCAGGGCGCTCAGTGCGAGCAGTGTCCCGACCACGACGGCCAGAATCGAGACCGCGAAGGAGACCTGAACCAGCGCGCCGAAGCTCTCGCCGGACAGATAGGAGCCGCGCGGACAGCTGGCCGAGGCGCTGAAGACATGCAGCTGCAGGCCGATCTCACCGAGGCCGGCCGCCGGATGCAGACACAGACTGGAGTCGAATCGCAGCAAAGGCAGCACCTGCCGCAGCCCGATCAGGCCGGTGACAGCGAGCAGACCGGTGGCGATGAATCGCCCCCAATGTCGCCTGCCCAACATGGATCTCCCCTGCCGCTGGTTGGCGAAAGTGTAGCCCCGAGCGCTGTGGCGTCCACCTCCGATGAGCAGAACGCCCAGTTCGGATTGACAGCGAGGCCCACATTTGGCACCGTTCGGCGCAGGGAGAGTTCGATTTCGGGGGAACGAGCGGGCCCATTTCGTGAGGCATTCTTCAGGCCTTTCAACAATGGGACCAGCCAGGGCATCTTGGACCGGGGGGCCAGATGACTGTGCAACAACCGGGCGGAGCAGTCCGTCCGGAAGTAGGGGGGGTGTCCGGAGATCCGGTTGCGCCTGCCCTACCTCGGCTCGCCTTCACCCTGACCGGCATCGCCCAGTTGAGCGTCCTGCTCCTGGCCACCGCGGCTGTCGGCACCGTTCTGGCCTGGGGCTTCTCCTGGATCACCGCCGCCGAAAACCTGGCCTTCGGCTATCTGACTGCGCTGCAGTGGACGGCACTGGTTCTGGCCGGTTGGCAGCTGATCTCCGTGATCGGCAAATGGCTTCTGGTCGGACGGGTGAGACCCGGCCGGATCAGAATGTGGAGCTTCCGACATTTCCGGTTCTGGGTCGCCACGACGTTGGTGCGGAGCGCGCCGGCGGCTCGACTGGTCGGCTCGGAATGGCAGCGCTGGCATCTGAACAGCACCGGCGCCCGGATCGGACGCGGCACGGTGCTGCTCTGCTCGACTCCCCCGGTTCCCGATCTGCTCGACATCGGACCCAACTGCTTCGTGGGTGAGCGCACGCTGGTGGCCGGCTACCGGCCGGCGCCGGGCGCCCTGCTGCTCGATCGCACCCGGATGGGTGCCGGAGCCGTGGTCGGCGACGACTGTGTCCTCGAGCCGGGCAGTGCGCTGGGCGACCATGCCCGGCTGGCCGACTCGGCGAGCCTGCAGCCGGGCCAGCAGGTTCCGTCCGGGCAGAGCTGGCACGGTTCGCCGGCCCGTCCGGTGGATACCGAGCTACCAAACCTGCCGCAACTGATCACCCAGCCGCGGGTGAGTCAGCGGGTCCGACAGGTCGGCTATGCCTGGTTGCAGCTGGTCGCCTGGATCGCCGGGCTGGCCGCTGTGGCCACCGCGGTGAGCTGGCTGGGCCGGTTCCTGCTGGTCGAACTGCTCTCGGCAGCCGCGGACGGTTCCGCCTTCGGGCTGCCGTTGACCCTGGCCTGGTCGCTGGCCCTGTCCGGCGCGGCGCTGGTGCTGGCGCTGCTGGCCGCCTTCGTCATGACCGCACTGCCGCGAGCCGTCGCCGCGCTCAGCGAGGACAGCCGGGTGTTCCCGCTTCCCGGCGGACGCTGGTCCCTGGTGCGGCTGGTCCGGGCCTGGTCGAACCTGTCCTGGCCGAACGCCCTGTTCAGTAGCTCAGTCCTGGCCGCCCGACGGCTTCGTCTGCTCGGCTGGCGGCTGCGCCAGCGTCCGGGCGGCTTCGAGGCGTTCGGTGAACTGATCGGCCAAGACAACCCCTCGGCGATCACCTGGGGCGCCGGCAGCGTGGCCGGAGACCGGGTGTGGATCGCCAACATCGAATGTGCGGCGGACGCCTTCCGAGTGCACCCGGCGCGGATCGGGACGGACTGCTCGATCGGCGACCAGGTCACCTGGCCCAGCGCAGCCCGGTTGGGCGATTCCTGCGAGGTGGCCGCTCGCACCGCGGTCCCGGTGAGCGGCCCGATCCGGATCCGGACCAGCCTGATCGGCAGCCCGGCGGTGGAGACCGATCGGCCAGCGTCGGAGCGCACCGAATGGGGACGCTCGCTGCCCGAGCTCTATCGGCAGTTGGCCGACCGGGCCCGCTCCGACCTGACCACCACCGGCCTGCAGTTGCTGGTCAGCTGGATCTGGATAACCCTGGCGCTCACCGGAGTCCAGGCCCTGACCGCCACCGCATTGCCGGGTTGGCTGATCAGCTCCCTGCTGATCGTAGGTGTCGCCCTGATCCGCTGGAGCTGTTGGCTGATCGCCGAGGCCATCGCTCGCTCGGCCATTCCGGCCCGGCCGGTCACCTTCGCCATCCGCGATCTCCGGTTCAGCCGGCATCATCGGGCGCGCCGGCTTGGCCTGGAGCCACCCGCACTGCTCTCCGGGACGGCATTGCGTCCGCTGTGGTGGCGACTGCGCGGCGCTCAGGTCGGCCGCTGCGTCTTCGACGACGGAGCGGTACTCAGCGAGCCGCGCCTGGCGCAGATCGGCGACCAGACGATGTTGGGCCAGGGTGCGGCCTTGCAGAGCCACGAGACCAAGAACGCCGCCTACACGTTGGCTGAGATCACTCTGGGCGAGCGGACGGTGCTGGGCAACCGAAGCCTGCTGCTGGCCGGCACCCAGTTGGGCGCGGACTCTCAGGTCGCCGCGGACGCCGTCCTGTTCGCTCAGCTCGGAGCGCCGGGCAGCTCCTGGCTGGGCAACCCGGCCACCCAGATCGTGCCCGCGACCAGCGTCGATCAACCGTCGAACCAGCCGCCCGCTGCGCAACCCTCGGCCCGACCGGCCCGCTCTCGCGGCGAGGACCACAGCAGGCCGGCCCGCCCTCGCAAGCAGAGGACGCCGAAGCCGACGTCCGCCGAGAAGCCGATCCCCACCGAGAAGCCAGTCGCGGTGGCCAAGGCACCGGCCGCGCGCACCAAGAAGACCAAACGACCCAAGGCCACCCCACCAGCCGTCGCTCCGGCCGCGCTGGTGGCCGAGGCGCCGCTGCCGACCCTCGAGCCGGTCCCGTCCAGCCCACCTACGCCCGCCGAGGAGTTCACGCTGCTCGGCACCAGCTTCTCCGCCGAGCGGATCATGGTTCCTCGGCTGTCGGCGACAGTGGCGGTGTTCGACCTGTCCCCGACTCCGCTGATGGACCTGAACCTGCCTCAGGCGCTGACCGGCTTCGGTATCCCCGAGGAATGCCTGGAGGACGACCTCAGTCTGCGGGACGCTCCGATCAGCCCCAGCGCCGAGATTCGGTCGCTGCTGGCTCGGATCCTGCTGCGCCAGCTGCTCAGCACCGCGCATCCGGAGCATCGACCGGACGAGTGGGGCTTCATCCGCTCCTCTGGTGGCGGACTGAGTCCGTTCTGGCCGACCGTCGACGCGTCGGTCAGCCTGGGCCGCGCGGACGCGGTTGTGGTGGCCGCCATCGCGGCCGGCCCGATCGGGGTGGCTGTGCGTGCGGAAACTGCGGAGCCGGGCCTGGAGCCGTCCGCCGCGCAATGGCTCAGCCCGGACGAGTGGACCCGGCTGACAGCAAGCCCGCGGGCCGCTGCCAATGCATCATTGACGAGGATGGCAGCCGTGAAGAATGCGGCGCTGAAGGCCATCAGCGAATGGGGCCCGGCCGCACCGACAGAACTGGACGCCCTGGCCGCAGCGGATGCCGTCCGCTGGCGCTCACCGGGGCGCTCCGAGCGCTGGCTGCCCAGCGCGGCCTGGCCCATCGTGGCCGGCGGAGTACGGCACTGGGTCGCAGTGGTCGGCCCGGTAGGAAGTTGGTTCGAGCAGGACGAGGCACAGGAGGTGAGTCAGAATGGCTGGCACTGAGCGATCCACCGGAGCCCAGTATCGGCGCGCGTTGGTGACCTTGGCGGCCGTGCTGGTCGTCGGAGGCGCTTCCTTGACCTCGCCGACGATCCTCAGTTCACACTCCACGCCGCCGGGAAACGCCGGGCCATCGGCGCCGCTGGTCTCACCGGCTCCCGGCGCCAGTCCGACGCCCACCAACCGTCCGCCGTCGACGGTGCAGGGCACCTCTGATCCGGTGGAGACACCGACTGCCACCCTCCCGACGATCACGCCGACGCCGACCGTGACGATGACCAACCTGCCCCAGATCACCACCAAACGGTTCACCGTCCCGTTCACCACCGTGACCCACAAGGACGCGGGGCTGCACAAGGGCAAGACCAAGGTCGTGCGGGCCGGCGTCAACGGGCTCAAGGAGGTGACCTACACCGACGGGAAGGTCACCGCGACCAAGGTGATTAGGAAGCCGGTGACCAAGCTGGTCGCCATCGGCACCAAGCTCACCCAGCCGTGGCTCAGCAACAAGCAGTGCGGCGACTGGAGGAACCCGTTCGCGAGGGTCACCGTCAACGACCCGGACAAGGTCGGCTACCGACTCACCCTGACCTGGGGAAAGGCGAACCAGACGTTCAAGAAGTCGGGCACCAACAACTTCGAGCTTCACCCCCGCCCGTGGTCTTGGGCCTGGTGGTGGGGCACCCCGCCGTGCGAGGCCAAGCTCGGCTAGGCCGTCGCTACTTGGTGACCGTGACCTTCACGGCCTTGCCGCTGACGGCCGTGGTCTGGGCGTCGCCGGAGTACTTCACGGTGAACTGTCGGCTGCCGGTCTTGCTGAACACGAAGGTGAACTTCGCGACGCCGGCGGCCTCCTTCTTCAGCGTGACCGTGCGGGCCAGCTTGCCGTCCAAGTAGAGGCTGATCTTGCCGGTCGGCTTCACCGGGCCGGCGGCGATCTTCACCTGAACCGACAGCTTGGTCTTCAGCAGCTTGGCCTTGGCTGCGCCGAGAGTGATCTTCGCGCTGCTGGCTGCCTTGCCCACCTGATAGTCGAAGCTGACCTCCTTGGTGCGACTGCCCTCGGAGTAGGTCACCGTGACCGTGCCGGTCGCGATCTTGGCCGAGGAGAACCCCGACAACGTGACGTCGTCGGTGACCACCCGGGTCGAGCCATCGCTGTAGCCGGCGGTCACCACGAACCCGGCCAGGTTCAGCTTCTCGCCGAGGCCGTAGCTGAGGTCGGTCGGTTCCGTCACCCGGATCGAGGACAGCGTGACCGAGGGGGACGGCCCGGCGGCCAGCGCCTTGTACTTCGCGGTCAGGCCGAACACACCGGCCACGTTCGAGGCCGCGTAGGCAGCCGAGGACGCCGACAGTGGCTTCTGCCCGGCGGTGGCCAGATCCGGGAAGACCAGGTTGGCGACCGGCTTCATCGACCACGCCTTGCCCCGGTTCTCCTCGACCCGCAGCTTCGCGGCCAGGAACAGCACCGAGGACCGGCGGATGTGCGAGGAGTCGGTGACCACCGTGTAGCTGGTGAAGCCACCCCGGTCAGCGAGGATCTCCATCGAGTAGCGGGCATTACCGACCGTGCTGGACGACTTGGTCTCGGTGATGATCCGGTCCTTGTCCACGCCGTGGTCAAGCAGCCAGGCCTTCATCACCGCGGCCTCGGTCTTGCCGTTGCGCGGCGCCCCGCCACTGACCAGGAGGGTCGAGTGCGGGTAGGTCTGGGCGGCTTTGAGTGCCAACTTGAGCCGGCGTTCGAGCTTGGCCGATACCTTGCCGGACGAGGTCAGCGCAGAACCCAACACCACGAAGGCATGGTTCTTGCTCGGCAGCCCGGACGGGACGCTGGTGTTCATCTTCATTCCGGCCAGGACCCGGGTCCAGTCGCCGACAAAGCCCTTCCAGAGCTTGCCCTGCCAGGCCGACTGCTTGCTGATGGCGGCGATGGCCGCGTCACGTCCACTGAGGTCGCCCTTGCCCTGCAGATAGACGACCTTCGCCTGCAGCGTGGCCAGATCGGTGTCGCTCGCCGCCGATGCCGAAGCAACCGGGGCGGACAGCGCGATCGTGCCACCGAGCGCCGCACTGAGCAGCACAGCGATCAGGCGTCGCGCGATAACGGACTGCCGCATCGTCTCACCCTTCTCCTGGCTGTCGAGCGGGGCTCGCACAGCTGCTGGCGCGCCCTATCTGGGGGCACCACCGGTCTCCTGCTGGGGGCCGGCATGTGTGAGTTTTACAGCTGTGACGTGAGTGCACAGAGTTACTTGAGGTTTTGCTGACTAGGGGTTGAGGGTTGGACGGGGCCTGCGGAGAGCCGTTCCGACGGCCCGAATCAGTCCGCCGCTAGGGCCTCTGCACCGATCGCCCGGACGACCTGGCAGACTCAGCAAGGTGCTTACCGTGACTGTCCCGGACACCGATCTGCTGCACCGGCTGGACGACCTTTCCGACCGGGTCGAGCTGGTCCTGTGGGACCTGCTCTCGCCCCTTCCGACCGAGGTCGCCGAGCGGGTCAGCCTGGTCCAGATCGGCCACTACTGGGTGCAGCCGGATCGCTGGCGTCGGCTGACCGAGGTGCCGAACCTGCGCTACGTCCAGCTCCCCTCGGCGGGCTTCGAGCACGCCCTGCCGCTGATTCCGCCCGGGGTGACCCTCTGCAATGGCCGCGGCGTCCACTCCACCGGCACCGCCGAGTTGGCGCTGGCGCTGATCTTGGCCGCCCAGCGCGGTCTGCCGGACGCGCTGGTCGCGCAGCGCGAGGGACGCTGGTTCAGCCCGGAGCTGCCCTCGCTGGCCGATCGCCGGGTGTTGGTGGTGGGGGCCGGTTCGGTGGCCCAGGCCGTGGTCGATCGGTTGCGTCCGTTCGAGGTCGAGCTCAGCCTGGTCGCGCGCACGGCGCGTCCGGGCGTGCACGGGATCGACGAGTTGCCGCAGCTGCTGGCCCGCACCGACATCGTGGTGCTGACGGTCCCCTACTCCGCGAGCACGCATCATCTGCTCGACGCCGAGCGGCTGGCCGCGCTGCCGGACGGCGCCCTGGTGGTGAACGTGGCCCGCGGACGGGTGGTCGACACCGAGGCGCTGCTGGCCGAGCTGACCAGCGGACGCCTGCGCGCCGCCTTGGACGTCACCGATCCCGAGCCGCTGCCGGCCGAGCACCCGCTGTGGCATGCCCCGAACACCATCATCACCGCTCATCAGGGCGGCAACTCCGATGCCACCTACCCGCGGGTGGCTGCGCTGCTGCGCCGCCAGCTGGAGCACCTGCTGGCCGGTGAGCCGCTGGACAACGTGGTCACCCATAGCTGACTCACCGGCCAGGTGATCACCCCGCCAGGCTCAGTTGGACCGGCGACCCGGCCGGATTGACCTCGGCCAGCACGGCGTTCGGGATCCGGAAGATCCGTCCCGGGGCGGCCGGCCACGGCGTCCGAACACTACCGATCTGCTTGCCGTCCTGGCGGGCCACCACGGTCGGGAACCGGCGATACTCCGACACCCAGCCCACCAGCCGGCCACGCACCGGCTGCGGAGTGCCCGGACGCACCAGGCCCGGAGCCACCCAGAGCAGGGGGCCGGTCGGCTCCACCCGGACCCCGGCCGCCGGAGCGGCCTGATCGGCCAGCCAGCCACGCACCGAGGCCGCCACCTGACGCCCATCGAGGGCCGCGTTGTCGGCGGTGTCGACCGGATGCAGCAGGTTGCCGGCCGCGAACACTCCGGGCAGTTCGGTGCGCAGAGCGGCGTCCACCAGCGGTGCCAGCGAACCGGGCTGCAGCGGCAGCCCGAGCTGAGCGGCCAGCTCGTGATCGGGGATCCAGTCGGCGGTGAAGATCACCGTGTCGCAGGCCACCACCCGGGTCTGGCCGGTGGAGTGGTCGAGTACCTCGACGCCCTCCACGCGTCCCTTGCCGATCACCCGGGTCACCGTTGTGTGGGTGGCCACCGGCACCCCGAAGGCCACCCGTCCGGCCAGTGCGACCGCGGCGTAGGTCTCGGCGGCCGGACGGGCCGACGTCATCAGGACGGTCTTCACCCCGGCGTGACGCAGAGTCAGCACCGCCGACCAGGAGACCAGCTCGGAGCCGACCACCACGGCCCGCTGGCCGATCCGATGACCGAACAGGTGCACCTGGTTCTGCAGTTCACCGGTGGTGTAGACCCCGGCCGGGCGGTCACCGGGGATCCGGCGCGCTGCCCGGGGCCGCTCCCGGGCCCCGGTGGCCAGCACGATGGCGTCGGCCTCGACGGTGAGCAGGCCGGTCGGCGTGGTCACCTCGAGGCGCCGCTCGTCCCAACCGGTGACCATGGCCGAAGTGAGCAGGTGGGCACCGGACTCGGCCGCCTTCCCGGCCAGCCGACGGGCGTAGGCCGGGCCGGTCAGCACCGTCCGCAGGTCGCGCCAGCCGTAGCCCCAGTGGTTGCTGTGGCGCGGGATGCCGCCGAGCTCTGCCTCCCGTTCGAGCAGCAGGACGTCGGCAACTCCGGCCAGGGAGGTCGCCGTGGTCAGTCCGGCCGGACCGCCACCGATGATCGCCACCTGGGTCTTACGCAGCTCACGCATCTGCCTTGCCTCCGTTCAGAAGTTCGTCGACGCGAGCGCCGCAGAAGAAGCCCTGGCACCGTCCGTTGGTGGCCCGGGTGCGGCGGCCCAGGCCGCCACGGTCGATCGGCGGGATCGGGGAGGCCAAGGCGTCCCGGATCTCTCCGCGGGTGACCCGCTCGCAGAAACAGACGATCTCGCCGTAGGCCGGGTCGGCTGCGATCTTGTCGGCATCGGCGAACGGCCGGGTGCCGACCTGGCCGATCCAGGCCATCCTCGGCGGTGCCAGCATCTCGGCCTCGGGGATCTCGGCCAACTCCAGTCCGGCGCCGGCCAGCAGCTCGGCCGCATGGACGGCCAGCGCCATAGACGAGGTGAGCCCGGTGGACCGAATCCCGCCCAGGCACAGGTAGCGCTGGGCCGGGTCGACGTCAACCACGTAGTCGGAGTGCTCGGTGGCAGCCCGCAGACCGGCATAGCTGGCGGTCACTTCCTGGGCCAACAGCTCGGGCATGATCGTCGCACCCTTGGCCAGCAGCTCGGCGAAGCCGCCGGCCGAGGTGGACGTGTCGGTGCGATCAGTCAGGTCCTCCGCCGTCGGGCCGAGCATCACGTTTCCGTAGATGGTCGGTGAGATCAGCACGCCTTTGCCCTTGGCAGAGGGCACCGGGAGCAGGATCTCGCTGACCATCGGACGGGTGAGCTTGTCGAAGACGAACAGCTCACCCCGGCGCGGGGTCACCGTGAAGCGCTGGTAGCCGAAGGCCTGATCGAGGTGATCACTGCCCAGGCCGGCGGCGTTCACCACCCACCGGGTGCTGATCGGCCCGGCCTCGGTGGCCAACGTGGTCAGCTCTGCGCCGACCTCGATGCCGGTGACCCGGCGTCCGAGCAGCAGAACGGCCCCGCGGGCCTTCGCCTCGGTGGCGTAGGCAAGGGTCGTGGTCCACGGGCAGATGATCGACTCCCCCGGCACCACCAGGCCGCCCAGAGCTCCCGGCCCGAGCCGCGGCTCCCGCTGGTAGACCTCGTCGGCATCGATCTGGAAGGTCTCGGCATAGCCGTTGGCCTGCGCCTTGGCCGCCAACCCGGGCAGCGCCTCGAACTGCTCGCTGTTCCAGGCCACCAGTAGCGCGCCGGTGCGCTCCACCGGGATGCCGACCTGTGCGGCGTAGTCGCCCAGCAACCGGTAGCCGTCGTGAACCAGGCGGGATTCCAGGCTGCCTGGTTTGGCGTCGAAGCCGGTGTGCAGGATTGCGGTGTTCGCCTTCGAGGTGACGTCCCCGACATCGGGACGGGCATCCACCAAGCCGACCCGAAGCCGGTAGCCGGACAGCTGTCGGGCGACAGCCGATCCGACCACACCGGCACCGATGACGACCACATCGAACGGCTCCGGGGTGGGAGCCGAGGTCACGCTGTTCACTGCTTTTCCTCCAGATTCCGGCCGGCCACGTCGTGCCAGCGGTTCAGGAAGTCGGCCGCACGGTCGGCTCCCCACTGCGGCTGATAGCGGCCGCTGATTCCGGCGGTGCCCACGGCATCGCCGACACTCAATGAGCGATCGATGGCCAGCCGACCCATGGCGGCAGCCCCGAGCGCGGTGGCGTGCGGGGACGAGTAGACCTCGATCGGCACCTGGCACAGGTCGGCGGTGGCCTGCATCAGGGCCTTGCTGCGGGTCAAGCCGCCGTCCACCCGGAGCAGCTGCAACGGCTCCCCGGTGTCCTGTTCGACGACCGCCACCAACTCGGCGATCTGGGCAGCGATGCCCTGCAACACCGACGCCACCAGGTTGCCTCTGGTGGTGGCCAGCCCGACTCCGGTGAAGGTGGCCCGGGCATCTCCGCGCCACCAAGGGGCGGCCAGCCCGGCCAGTGCCGGGATGCAGAGCACGTCCCCGGCGCCGTCGGCCGAGAGCGGGTCGAGGTCGGTCGGGGCGGAGATCAGTCCGACGTCGGTGAGCCAGCGGACCGCCGAGGCCACCGTGAACACCTGGCCGTCCAGGCAGTAGGCAGTCTGGTCGCGCAACGTCCAGGCCACCGAGGTGGTCAGCCCGTTGCCCGAGCGCGGACCGGTCTCGCCGGTGTTCACCAGGAGGAACGCGCCGGTGCCGAAGGTGCACTTGGCCTGCCCGGCTTCCAGACAACCCTGGGCGAACAGGGCGGCCTGCTGGTCGACCACCTGACCGCCGACCGGGATCGGCGCTCCGAAGGCGGAGCTCTCGCCGATCACCTCGTCGCAGGCGACGATGCGGGGCAGCGGCTCATTGCCCAGGGCGAACAGTTCGAGCAACTCCGGATCCCAGGTTCGCCGATCCAGATCCAGGACCAGTGACCGGGAGGCGGTGGTCACGTCGGTGACGAACTCGCCGGTGAGTTGGCGGAGCAACCAGGCGTCGGTGGTGGTGACCACCCCTTCATTGGTCACGTTGCGGCGCAGCCAGGCCAGCTTCGGCGCCGAGAAGTAGGCCTCCAGCGCCAGCCCGGTGCGGCCCTCGATCAGCTCCCGCTGGGACTCCAACTCGGCGCAGATGCCGGCCGCCCGTCCGTCCTGCCAGACCACGGCCTGGCTGAGCGGACGCCCGGTGGCCGGATCCCAGGCCAGGACGGTCTCGCCCTGGTTGGCCAGGCTGATCACATCGACTGAGCGTCCGGCCGCAGAGAGCGCCTGGTGGCCGGCAGCCAGCACCGACTCCAGCAGTTCCTGCGGGTCCTGCTCGACGCCACCGTCGCCCAGATAGACCGGGTGCACCGGCACCTCGGCGATGCCGACGACCCCATCGCTGGGGTCGACGACGATCGCCTTGGTGCCGGACGTGCCCTGGTCGATGGCCAGAACGGTCACAGTTGGCTCACATCCGTCCCGACTTCACTGGTCAGGCTGTCCCGGCGGGTGAACCACAAGATGGCGAAGACCACGCCCCCGAGCAGGATCGTGCCGATGGCGTAGTACTGAGCAACCCGGAAGGCTTCGGGGATGATCAGAATCGCCAGCTCGACGGTCAGCCAGATGCAGGCGCCGATCACCACCGGCCACTCCCACTTGCCCAGCTGGAAGTCGTCGGGGCTGTGGGTGAACTTGCGCCGGGTGGCGATGTAGAGGATCACCGTGGCCGCGTAC
Organism: Propionicimonas paludicola; assembly: GCF_002563675.1. Taxonomy (NCBI): domain Bacteria; kingdom Bacillati; phylum Actinomycetota; class Actinomycetes; order Propionibacteriales; family Nocardioidaceae; genus Propionicimonas; species Propionicimonas paludicola. Next base: position 1,784,944 of record NZ_PDJC01000001.1, read on the forward strand.
AGCAGCGCCGGCATCAGGGTGCCCGCGCCGAGGAAGCCGGCCAGGGCGTCCGCGTTGGCGTAGAAGCCCAGGGTGACCAGGATCGAAGCCGCCGCAGCCAGCACGGTCGCCCAGATCGGGCCGCCGGTGGACCGGGGCACCTTGGTGAAGGTCTCCGCGAACGGAATCCGGCCGTCCCGGGCCATGGCGTAGATCAACCGGCTGTTGGAGGTCATGATCACCAGGCCACAAGCGAAGATGGCCACACAGACCACCACCAGCATGACCACCTCGAGGGTGTGCCCGACGGTGCGTCCGATGATGTCGGCCACCGGGGACGTGCTGGCCGAGATCTTCTCCAGATCGCCGCCGATGCCGGCCGAGATCGCCATCAGGAACAGGGTGCCGACCACGCCGGAGACCAGGACCGAGCGAACCATGGCGGCCGGGATGACCTTCTTCGGGTTCTTGGTCTCCTCGCTCAGGTTGGCCGCCGACTCCCAGCCGACCAGGGTGTAGGCACCGAGCAGGAAGGCCATCATGAACGGGCCGAGCCAGCCGAAGTAGCCCTCGGTGGGCGCCACCCCGGTAGCGGTCCAGTTGCCGATGTCACCGTTGCCGGCCGCGATCACGGCGATCGCGATCATGACGGTCAGGCCGATCATGGCGATCAGCTCGGCCCCGACGGCCGCGTTGTTGATCTTGGTCAGGATCGGGGTCGACCAGATGATCAGCAGTGCCTGCAGCACCATCACGATGGCCGTGGCGATCGCGCCCTTCAGCGGGTCGTACTCCCAGCCGAGCAACGGGAACAGGGCCACCTGCGAGAAGGCGTAGTCGACCGAGATGGTCACCGAGGTCAGGAAGGCGAACGAGACCCAGCCGAACCACCAGCCGACCACCGGGTTGGCCAGCCGGCTGGCCCACTGGTAGGAGAAGCCGGACAGCGGGATCCGGCTGGCCAGCATGCCGTAGACCAGCGCGACCAGGATCGTCCCGACCGTGGCGATCGGCCAGGTCCAGATGCCGGCCGGGCCGGACGAGTTGAGCACCACACCGAAGGTCGAGAAGAGACCGGTGGTGATCGAGATGAACGAGAAGGCAACAGCAAACGACTCGAAACGCCCCAAGGTGCGCTTGAACTGCTGCTTGTACCCGGCGTTGGCGACGTGGGCGTCAGCCTCGTCTGCGACGGCAGGTTTCGGTTGTGTGACAGGATCGGACATGGAGAACTCCTTTGGAACTTTGCCGAGTAACTGGGAGGGCTTCCGGGTCGGGTGACGTCGTTGGCGTCACCCGACAGCTATTTCTGGACGATTCACACGCCGGCGCTCACCGGCGAGGGGCTGACGACGACACCCCCCTTCTCGACGATCGCGCGTTCCAGTTCAGCGCTCGGGGTGCGGTCGGTGATCAGGCCCAGCTCGGTTCCGAGCTCGGCAACGAAATGGGGCGCCACGACGCCGAACTTGGCCGAGTCGGCCAGCACGAAGGCACGCTTGGCGTTGCGCAGCATGGCTCGGCGAGTGGCGATCTCGTCGAGGTAGAAGTCGGTCAGCCCGTGCTCGGCGTCCACGCCGCCGGAGCTGACCAGGGCGATGTCGGCGTTGAGGCCGTGGAAGAAGTCCACCGAGGTGGCGTTCGACAATGCCAAGTCGCCGGCCCGCACTCGTCCACCACAGACCAGGACCTCGATGTCGCGATAGGCGGCCAGCTCGCCGGCCACCAGCAGCGAGTTGGTGGCCACCACGCCACGGAACCGGGGAGCCATGGCCCGGGCCACCTCCATGGCGGTGGTGCCCAGATCGAGGATCACGGTCTGGCCGTCCTCGAGCAGGCCGGCGGCCAGCCGTCCGATGGTGGCCTTCTCCTCGCGTCGAAGGAGTTGCCGCTCCTCCACTCGAGGCTCGCCGATCGGCGCCGACACCGAGGCTGCACCGCCACGAACCCGGCGCAGCTGGCCGAGCTCGTCCAACACCCGAATGTCGCGCCGGATCGTCTCGGCCGACACCTGTAAATGTGTCGCCAGCTCCTCGGTGCTGGCCACCTTCCGACTGGCGACCAGACGGAGGATTCGGGCATGCCGCTCAGTCGCGAGCATGACTGTTTTTGCCTGCAACTGTTGGCTTCTGACCGAACATGACTTGATCTTAGGGGTTGCCGGTCGCGCCGGATAGAGCCATTTGTTACAGCTTCGTGATGATGCGGCGAACGCCAGGATTACCCGCCTGACAACCGGCGTCACCACCGTGCCGACGTCGCCCGGACATCGAGTCGAGACGGCAGACCCACTCCACCGGATTCACCCTGCCCAGAATTCGTCGGCGTGTCGCCCGGAGGGGGTCTAGTTGACCCGCCACCCGGCTGGCAACCTTGAGGTGTGTCCGCCAACACTCAACCGCGACTTGATCGCGCCCAAACCCCGGCCCAGAGTGCCGTCATCGCCAGGCTTCAGCATGGCTATGCCGCGCACCTGCTGTCCGAACCCCTGACCGTCACTCGCTGGCTGATGTATGGACAAGCTCGGCTCTATGTGAAGACGCAGCAGGGCAACCCGATCGGCTGGGTGGACGTCCACACCGGTGAGCGGGTGATCGAGGTACCCGAGCTCCAGGCCGCCTTCGAAACAGCGATCGCCGCTGTGCAGCCGGGCATTCCGATGGCGTACACGCCGCGTCGGGCCTTGCTGGAGTCGGTCGAGTCCGGTCGGCGGCCCAACGGCGATGAGCCAACTCCCCGGCGAACGGTGGTCGAGGAAGTCCCGGAGTGGACGCCGGTGGCTCGGCCCACCACGTCGGCGAAACCGCGCTCGACGCGCGCTCCCCGCACACGGACGAGCACTTCCCCAGCTTCCCAGTCCACCGACTCTGCACTGCCGCGATTGGACATGGGCCGGTTGGACGCTCTGACGGATCGGTACCGGCTCTGGCGTGGAACCACCGAGCGCCAGGTCCTCACTCGGCAACTCAACGCGTTCATCAGCCGCGAACCGGACTGGGACTATCTGAGCAGCGACGACCTGGGCATCGACAATGCCGCCGTCGACTTCCTGGTCGCCGGCCCGGGCGGCGTCTTCACCATCGATGTGATCACCCCGACCAGCCCGGCCTTCCGGGGCGCGGGGTTCACCAAGCGGGCGAGCCATGTGCTGGGCCGAGCCATGGAGTCCCCGGTGTGGGTACGCCATCTGCTGGTCCCGGTCGGCTTCAGTCCAGCCGAGGCGGCCGCGCTGCCCACCGAACTACCGCTGATCTCCCGGCGCCAGTTGGCCGGGTTCCTGCTTCGGCAGCCCACCCAACTCCAGCCCGGAGATGTCGAGCTCGCGCTCGGCTACGCCCGGCTGCGCTGGACCTGGCGCGGCTGACCATAGGCCTGCTGCCGGCGGACCCGCGGACACCCGTCCGCCGGCAGCAGAACCACCTAACTCCCCACGGACTCCCGCAACTGGGTGAGGAGCCGGCGCAGCATCCGGGACACCTGCATCTGAGAGACGCCCAACCGCTTGGCGATCTCACTTTGGCTGCACTCGTCGGCGAACCGCCACTGCACGACCATCCGATCGATCGGACGCAGGGTGGCCAGCGCATCACGCAGCGCCAGCCGCTCGGGCAGTGACTCCAGCTCCTGGTCGTCGACCGGGAGCAGGTCGGCGATGGTGGCCACCGTCCCGCGACCGTCGAGCGGCGCCTCCAGCGACAGCGGACGGTAGCCGCCGCCTGCCGAGAGGGTCTCGGCGACGTCCTGACGGTTCTGGCGGGTGGCCCCGGCCAGTTCGGAGATCGTGGGTGGACGTCCCAGCTCCTGCTCGAGTTGGCGTCCGGCCTCGGCCAGGCGAGCCCGTCCCTCCTGGATCGATCGCGGCGGCCGGACCATCCAGCCGTGATCACGGAAGTAGCGCTTGAGCTCTCCGGTGATCGTCGGTACGGCGAAGGACAGGAAGGGCCGCTCGGCATCCAGACGGAACCTCGACACCGCCCTGACCAGGGCTAGTCGGGCGACCTGGATCAGGTCGTCCCTTTCGACGCCGCGATTGACGAAGCGATTGGCTACGGCATCACAGACGCCCAGATTCAACTCGACCACTTCAGCGGTGATCGCTGCTCTTCGCTTCGGATCACTCACCCTGGAAAGTCTGGAAAACAGATGGTGAGTTTGAGCTTCTCGATTAATGGATAGAGCTGTTGGCATGACGACTCCCGAAGGGATCACGCCTGGGGTCAGCACGATTCTTGACCGCCCCCGACTACTTCGAGCCTGACACAGCAATGGCCATCGGACAACCCCACTACTCAATCCCGCGCAGTCTGGCGGTCGCCGAGTCGGCACCATCGCCGACGACATTCGCCCAAGTCAGAGCAGTGACGGCGGGTCACAAGAGCAGGCTGAGCGGACGGAGATGAGGAGCCCGGACTGGCCATCAAATGGCCGCCAAAGGAGGTTCCCGGCGCCCCTGCGGGCCGTTCTGTCCTGTTTCGCCCGGGCTCAGCACGGGTACTCAAACTGGACAGCACCGACAAGCGGGAGGATGCAGATGCCGATGGAATGCCCGGTCTGCGGACGGACGATCGACCCTCAGACTGCTGCGGCCAGTGCGACCTACGACGCCCAGACCTACTACTTCAACTCCGAGGTGTGCCACGACCGGTTCGTGGCAGATCCGGGCAGCTACGCCGGGAACACCGGGTCGTGAGGATCGCCGGCGTGACCCGCGGTCAGACCTCGTCGGGCTCTTCGCCGGTCTGAAGGATCCGTTCGGCGAGGTCGCGCATCCGAAGGTTCTTGTCCTGACTCGCCTTTCGCAGCCGAGCCAAGGCCTCCTCCGGCAGGAGCTTGTGTCGCTCGACGAGAATGCCGACGGCCTGGCCGACCGCGCGATGGCTGGCCACCGCCTCCTTGAGTTGCGCCTCCCGGCCCGCCGCCCGCTCGGCGTCGGCGAGCCGCTGGACGGCGTTGGTCAGGGCTTGGGCGAGCAAGTCGGCGACGATCAACTCGTCCGGTCCGATCCGACGCGGACGGGGGAACTGGACCCAAGCCTTCGCCTGCCACTCCCCCGACAGCGCCGGCAGGAGCAGAATGCCCGGACGCCGGCTGATGGTGTCCGGGCTGGTGGTGCCGTTCAGCGCCGCCGTCACTCCGGCGGCCAGTTCGCGCGTGCGACCGAAGATCCCCGAGGTGAACACCACCTGTTCGCGTCCTGAGCGGACCCAGATCGTGGCATCTCCGTCGAAGAGCCGGGCCAGGCTTCGCTCGGCCGTCTCCAGCAGGGTCTCCAGGTCGTCGGCAGTGACGAAGTCGACCGCCGCCTGCGCAGCATCGCGCCGGTGGGCCTTTGCCGCTCGGTCCTTGGTCAGGTCGCGGACGACCCGCAGCCGGGCCACCACCGTCCCGTCCTGGGCCAGCAGACCCGTGCCCCGAGACTGCACCACCAAGGGACGGCGATCGCGGCGGAAGATCACCAGATCGCGATCCAGGTTGGCTCCCGACCCGGTCTCGCGCAGGGCGGTGGCGAGTAGCTGATGTGCGGCCGCGTCCTCCGACTCGGTGGGCCACCACGGGAAGGGCGGTTCGAACGGGCCCTCGTCCTCGGAGTAGCCGGTCAACTCGGCGAAGGCCTGATTGAAACCGATCACCCGGTCGTCCGGGTCGAGGATCAGCACGCCGTCAGAGACGGAGTCGGCGACAGTGCGGAGCAGACCGAAGACCTCGGTGACCTCGACCGGAGCACCATTCCAGTCCAGACCTGGCCAGGCGTCGTCGGCACTGTCGAACCGGCCGGCCACCCGCAGACCAGCACTTGCCTGGTCTTGTTCACGGTGGGGCAGCTCCATCGGCCAGCTCCTTCTCAGGTGGATGGGTGTACCTGGAGGAACGTGCTTCCTCAGCGGATGCACAGAACTCTATGCTGACCGCCCAAACCAGCCCAGGCGCAGTTTGTGCACCGCAGGTCGCCCAGAACCAGGTAGTTGGTCGCGGACCCGTCCGTCCCCGGACAGCACAATGACCCGCGCATGGCGGTGCACGGGTCACTGCGGGGCGCCCTACCGGCGTTTGGGTCGGGGCGAGGGCTCCGTTTGACGGGAACCCCCGCCGTCCGACTCCGTCGACTCAGACGCCGTCACTCACGGAAGGGCCCGCGAGCGAGGATCGGCGAACGTCAGTCCTTGCGTCCGTCGGTGAGGTTGCGGGCGGTCTCGGTGACCTCATCGGCTGCGTCGCGGACGCCGTCCCTGATCGCCTCGCCAGCCTTGCCGGCGGACGCCTTGGCCTGATCGATCTTGCCCTCGGTCTCGAGCCGCTCGTTGTCGGTGAGCTTGCCCCAGCCTTCCTTCACCTTGCCCTTGGTGTCTTCGACCGCGTGACGGGCCTTGTCTTCGATACCCATGATGTGACTCCTTCTCGTTGCCGTTCGCCGTTCAATACCCGCCGCCACCGACCTCAAACGGACGGGCCCCCGCGGCGGTCTGCTTGCCCGCGCCCCCAGTGGGTATGGGGAGGTCATGACCACAGATGACACCTGGCAAGGCTTCCCGGCCCAGGAACAACACCCGCCCGGGCTCACCGGCGAGATGACCCCGGAGCCCGATCACGGCGAGCAGAGCTACGTCGGCCACGGCCGGCTGAACGGCTTGCTGGCCATGATCACCGGCGGCGACTCCGGGATCGGACGAGCGGTAGCCATCGCCTACGCCCGTGAAGGTGCCGACGTGGTGATCGTCCACCTCCCCGAGGAGCAGCCGGACGCCGAGGCCACCCTCAGCTGGATCGAGCGGGCCGGACGCCGCGGCTTCTCTGTGGTTGCCGATCTCACCTCCGCCCAGGCCTGCCGCAACGCGATCAGCGCTGCGGTCGAGCGCCTCGGCGGCCTGGACGTCCTGGTCAACAACGCCGGCTTCCACTACACCCGCAACGATCGCGGAACGATCGACGGACTCGAGCCCGAGCTGGTCGACCGGGTGATCCAGACGAACCTGACCGCCACCTTGTGGCTGACCCAGGCCGCTCTCCCGCACTTGGGGCCCGGGGCGTCGATCATCAACACCAGCTCGATCCAGGCCTACGACCCGTCCGGCAACATGGTCGACTACGCCGGCACCAAGGCCGCGATCAACTCGATCACGGCGAACCTGGCCCAGCAACTCGGCCCGCGCGGGATCCGGGTGAACGCGGTCGCCCCCGGACCGATCTGGACGCCGCTGCAGCCAGCCACCCGCAGCGCCGAAGAGGTGAGCAGGTTCGGCTCCAACTCACCGCTGGGCCGGGCCGGACAGCCTGCCGAAGTGGCACCGGCCTACGTGTACCTGGCCTCACCGCTGGAGGCGTCCTACGTCTCGGGCAGCATCATCGGCGTCACCGGCGGCCTGCCGACCTTCTGAGCCACAAGGCGCCAGAACCTCTTGCGCGATTTCGGTTTGATGTGGGCCATTTCGGGCTACTTGTTCGGTAGCTGCAGAGCGTGCCAGCCGGGAACCGGTTGCCACGGCTGGCAGTACGGAGGAACCCATGGACAACGACAACATCGAACCGAGCACCCGCGCCGACGCCAGGGATCTCTCTGCGTCCGGCAATCCCGGTCCCGGAACCATCGCGACACCGGAAAACGCGCAGTTTCCCGAGGGATCGGGCAACCCTGGGCCGGATCTGGACACCAAGGAACCCACCGGCGCCGCGCAGTTCCCGTCCGGTGCAGGCAACCCCGGCCCGGGGAACAGTGGGGTGACCGACCCTGAGTCGTCAGGCTCGGGCAACCTGGGACCCAACCCGGACGAGTTGGAGAAGCCAGGCCCGTCAGCCGGCCCGCGGCTCGGCGGCACGACCGAACCCACCGTCCCGCTTCCCGGGCCACCCAGCTTCGGGCTTCGTTCCCAGCGGTAGCACCCGGCCGACATCCCGTCGTCCTCAAGGACGTTGGGGCCCGGCGATGAAGACCCCGGTACGGCGCGGCCGTAGCGGGGTCTTCGTACGTCCAGCGGGAGGGCGTCGATCGCACGGCGCCGGATACAGACCCGATGCCGGGCCGTACTTCCTTGTCGGCCCCGGCACCGGGCGCTTCCCTGGGGGTGGGGGCACGAGGAGTGCATTGGTCAGCGCGGGTGTCTGTTCGAGCAGTACCCGACCACCGGAACGGCCAAACCGCACGCGTAGCCGCCTGCCCAGTGGGTACTGGACGGAGGTAGCCGACAGGCCACCTCGATGCAGGGAGAAGCCATGAGTCAGAACAACCACCATCCGTCCGACGCCGACGCCCAGGCGCGCGACGAGGACGACGAGTCGGCCATGCGCACCGACATCGGCGAATGGCAGGAGGGACCTTCCTCCCAGGCCAACCCCGCCGATCCGGAGCCGGTCGCTGAGCGCATGTCGGCAGCCGAGGACTCCTCCTCCGACCAACCCGGCGAGGCCGGCACCGGCGCGGCCCGCACTCCCGAGGGCGAAGTCGTTCGGGAGACCGACTTCTACCCGTCCGGACTTCCCGGGCCGAAGAACGATCACGAGTGACGGCTTCCGGCCCACCGGCCGGGGTATCCAGACGCAGGACCACAGCACCCCACGCAAGGAGAACAGATGGAAACCAAAGGACTGGACGATCTCTTCCTGGAGACGCTCAAGGACGTGTACTACGCCGAGCAGGAGATCCTCGGATCGCTGCAGGAGTTGGAGTCGGCCGCAGAGTCCGAGCGCCTGCGCGAAGCCTTCCGCCATCACCACAGCGAGACCGAGGGCCAGATCGTCCGCCTGGAGCAGGTGTTCGGACTGCTCGGCGTCGAGCCGGACATCAAGAAGTGCGACGGCATCGAGGGCATCCTGAAGGAGGGACGCGGCGCGCTGCGCGAGTTTGGTGGCACCCCGGCCGGAGATGCGGCGCTGATCGCCTCGGCCCAGGCCGTCGAGCACTACGAGATCACCCGCTACGGGACGCTGCGGCGCTGGGCCGGCCTGCTCGGCCTGGACAAGGCCGCCGAGCTGTTGGGCGAGACGCTGGAGGAGGAGGCGTTGACCGACGACCTGCTCACCGACATCGCCGACGCCATGGCCAATGTGAAGGCAACCCTGACCGAGTGAGGGTGTCGCCGTAGACGAGTGGCCAGGGTGCACGCACCCTGGCCACTTCCATGTCCGCCGCCCAGGACAGCTGACCCGGAAACTCGACGACAGCCGGGGCAGCCGATCACGGCCAGTGCTGGCACAGCGGCGATATAGCCATTTCTGCACCAGTGCCTGGACCAATGCGCATACCAGAAAGCCGCCAGCACCCGCCCTGATCAGCCAGTAGCCGCGGAATTCACCAAAACCTGGGCGACCGAGGAGTGCGGTGTCGGCGCGGGGCCCCCGCGGCCCGCCCGTCCCACGCTTTTCGATGAGGAGTCGAGTAGCTGATGTCTGGCGCTCTCCAGAAGAGAACCATCACCTCTCCAGCCCGTCCCGTCCGGCATGGCCGACGGTCGGCCAGACTGTCGCTGATCGGCCTTTCGGTGGCCGGTCTGCTGCTGGCATCGATCGCCGCCGCCACTCCCGCGCATGCGGAGGTGGCCGACAACGACGGAGCGCCGCTCAGCTTCGCCTATCAGTACACCGGGTCTCTGACCAGCGGATCCTGCATGAATCCCGCGCGTGGCTACGGGTATTACGGCGATCTGTGGGTGACGTCTGCCGATGTCGGCGATGCCAGCTTCTACATGGAGGGCTCCGACGAGGGGTGGTTCGACCCCTTCCTTCAGGTACTCCTCGACCAGACCACGGTGTCGGCCGAAGACGATGACTCCGGTGCCGGGCCGGAGAGCTATGACGCCTACCTCGCCGATGTGCCAGTCAACGCCAGCGGCTATGTCGTCGCAACCAGCTATGACGCCGGCGCCAATGGCAACTACACGCTGCACTCGACGGTCCCGCTCACCCTGCTCACCGAATGTCCCCAGGCAATCACTGCGCTTGCGCCGGAGAGCCTCACCTATGGCGACACGGGCGATTACTCGGCGAGCACCAGCATGGCTCAGCCAGTAAGCCTGAACTCGCTGACGCCCCTGGTCTGCACCGCCTCGTCCGCCAGCTATGACCCCGACAATGTGGGCACCTGGACGATCACGCCCACTGGCATCGGGACCTGCGAGTTGGAGGCAACCCAGAGCGGCGGACCGCACGTCTCTGCCGCGCCCGCGGTGCGCAGCACCTTCACGGTGGAACCTCGGACCCTGACCCTGACCGGCCTGAGTGCGTCCAAACGCTTTGATGGCAACACCGTCGCGGAGGTGACCGGGACGGCCGGGCTCAGCGGCGTCGTGGACGGCGATCAGGTCGGCCTGAGTGGCACCATCACCGAAGCGAGCTTCGACTCTGCGCAGGCCGGCTCCCGGGTGGTCACCGTGCACGGACTCGGCCTGACCGGAGCCCAGGCCGACAACTACCTGCTGGCCGACACCATCGCCGGGGACATTCAGCAGGCGTCGCAGACAGTGAGCCTGAACCTGCCCGACAGCCTGACCTACGGCGAGTCGGGGGACGTAACCGCGTCGTCCAGCTCCGAGCTGAGCGTGGAGCTGACCTCGCTGACTCCTCAGGTGTGCACGGTCTCCGATGGCAGCTTGGTCGCCGTCGCGGCCGGCAGCTGTCGGGTTCGCGCCGCTCAGGCGGGCAGCACCAACTATGCGGCCGCCGAGACCGTTGAGGACGAGGTCGAGGTCGCCAAACGACAGTTGACCCTGACCGGACTGACCGCCGTCAAGGACTACGACGGCACCACCGACGCATCGGTGCACGGGACCGCGCAGCTCAGCGGAGTACTGGGCTCCGACAAGGTTCAGGTCGCCGGCTCGATCACGGGGGCCCGCTACGAGGTGGCGGGAGCCGGCACCCGGAGCGTCACCATCGACGGGCTCAGCCTGACCGGCGATGAGGCCGGCAACTATGTGCTCGATCCGCACATCGCCGGCGAGATCAACCCGTCCGCTCAGGTGATCAGCTGGTCGGACTACTCGCTGCTGCCCAGCAACAGCGGGGACGCCCTGCCGGCGGCCAGCACCAGTGGCGCCGGCGAGCTCAGCTACGCCGTGACCGACGCCGGCTCGGCCGACTGCACGCTGCATGAGGGCAAGCTGAGCTTCTCCGGTGTGGGCACCTGCACCCTGCAGGCCGTCGCGTCCGCCACCGAGAACAACCTCGAGGCGCACGCCCAGATCACCGTCACCGTGGCGAAGCTCACCCGCAGCGTGGGCTGGGAGCTGGCCTCGTCCTGGCAGTTCACCGACAGCGGCACCTCGGTGCCGGTTGCCACCACGGAAGGCGATGGGACGATCAGCTACTCCGTTGTGGACGCCGGCAGCGCCGGATGTGCCCTGGACGGTCGCGCGCTCACCTTCCGCTCGGCAGGCAGCTGCGTGCTGCGCGCCGAGATCCCGGCCACGATCGACTATCTGGGCGCGTCCGCCGAGCTCGGCGTCACCGTGTTGGCCGGGCCGCCTTCGGCCGTCCCTGACGTGGCGGTCACGATGGGTCTGAACCAGGCATCGGTGTCCTGGACACCGTCGGCCAACAATGGCGGCGCCGGCCACGTGCGCTACACCGCGACCGCACAGCCGGGCGGAGCGAGCTGCCAGACCACCGGGACGTGGTGCGTGATCACCGGCCTGAAGCCGAAGACCGACTACCGGTTCTCGGTACAGGCGGCCACCGACGCGGGCGCGTCCGGGGCGACAGCTGCTGAGGGGACGTTCACCGCACCGACGTCGATCGCCCCCGGCTCTGCACCGACCACCTCCACCGGCGACACCTCCGCCACGGTCAGCGACCAACGAGGACAGGCGCTGGACAGCGTGCCGGTCGGCGCCAACTTCCAGGTGACGGTCAGCGGCTTCGCGCCGGGCTCACAGGTGTCGATCTACACCTACTCGACGCCGATCCTGTTAGGTACCGCGATCGCCGACAGCGCCGGGGACGCGACCCTGCGGCTGAAGGTGCCAACCACCTTGGAGGCCGGCCGCCACACGCTGGCCGCCTACGGCTTCGGCACCGACGGCAGTTCGGTGCGCGCGGTGGCCGGCTACACGGTGACCGTCCCGGTGGTCCCTCGCCACAGCGCTACTCCGGCGCCATCACCCACCGACGTGCCGACGCCGTCGCCCTCCGACGTGCCGACGCCCGCGCCCACTGTGGTGCGGCCCTCAGCCACGCCCACCGCGCCGCTTCCGCAGCCGACGCCGGCCGCCACGCCCCAGATATCGCCCAGTGCCCCGCCACCGGTAGAGCAGAAGACGATCGGCGGGATCAGCTACCCCAGCTACGACCCGACCTCGGCCGAGCACGCCCACGAGTCGGCGGACACGATGCTGACCGCGCTCACCTTGCTCGGGGTGCTCAGCGCGGGGGCCGCCGGAGCGTCCGCCCTGGCTGCGGGGACGTTCGGTGGTGGCGTGGGTGCAGCCGAGGGTCTCGGCGGCGCCGCAGCGGCCGGGGCAGCCGCGGCTGCGACCAGGCGTGGCCGAGGCACGCTGAAGGCCGTCGAGGTCAAGCACCACAAGTTCCGCCGCGAGGCCACGGCCTGGGGCGATCGCTCGGCGACCTGGGTCTCCCCCATGGTGGCCAGGTTCGACGCGATCAGTCTGAGCGCACCGGCGCGGCTGAACGCGTGGTCACCGATGGTGGCGCGGCTGTTCGGGGACGCCGCCTATCTGCGGGCCATGTGGGGAACCTGGTCACTGCTGATCCAGCTGGCCGGGATCGGGTTGGGAGTGGCGGCCGGGTTCTCGGCCGGACTGGTGGCCGTGCCGCCTGCGCTCGGCCTGGTGCTGGCGATCGTCGTGCTGTCCTGTCTGGACGCCAGCGCCGGCTTCGGCGCCGCAATCGCCTACGGGCTGACCATCGCTCTCGGCGGCGGGCTGAGTTCACCGGAGGCGGTGCGCACCGTGCTGGCGATCAGCCTGGTGTTCTTCGCGGCCACCTTGGCCGGGACGGCGGCACGTCCGCTGCGGCGTCCACCGTCGACCAGCCCCGCTGAGCGCTTCGACCGACTGGCCGACATCGTGCTGGCCACTCTGATCGGGGCGTGGGCACTGTCGGCGATCGTCAAGGCGACCTCGGCGATCGCCGGCGCCGAGTTCCCGCTGGCGGCCAGCACCACGCAGATCGTCGCGATGTTCGCCGCCGGCATGGTCTGTCGCTATCTGCTGGAGTCGGTGGCGGCGCACTTCTATCCGCTGCGACTGGCGGCGGTCGCCCCGCCGCAGCTCAGTCCCCCGAGCCGACGTCAGCAGATCATCTCGGCGGCCCTCCGGACGGCGCTGTACCTGTTCTTCGCCTACGTCTACATCGGCTTCAACGGCTACCTGGCGATCGGGATCGTGCTGTTCTTCGTCCCGCTGGTGCTCGCGGCCTACCAGGCGAAACTGCCCAACCTGAGCAGAGCCGTGCGCTGGATTCCGAAGGGACTGATCCGGACGGTGGCGCTCCTGATCATCGGCGGCGCCCTGGCCGCACTCGTGAAGTGGCTGGTGCCCGATCCGGCACAGTTCGTCCAGGTCGCCTTCGTGGTGCTGGGGATGCCGGTGTTGGCCCTGACCATCCTCGGTCAGTTCGCCCGCGAGGGTGAGACCTTCCAGCTGAACTGGCTCTACCGCTTCTTGGGGGTTCCCCTTCTGGGCCTCGGCGTGGCCTTGGCGACCGGCGTGATCACTCTCTTCTGAGCCTTCTTGGCCTTGGTCGGCTCCGGGTCGCCCCGGCGGGCCTCGCGCGCATTCTGGGTGCGCGATGAGTTCAGGGTGCGTCCGCGGACGATGCCGATGAACTCCTCGATCAGCGAGTTCTCGTCGCCGACCCGCCAGGCCAGGCCGATCGTGGTCGGCTCGGCGTCCGTCAGCGGACGAATGGCCAAGTCCTTGCGGCTTTGGGTGCGGGCCACCGACTGCGGAGTCAGCCACAGGCCACCGGCCCAGGCCGTCCGATCGGCGGCGTCCGCGGACTCCGGATCGGGCAGGATCGGCTCGCCCTCGAGGTCGGCCAGGCTGACCTCTGCGAAGTCGGCCAGCGGATGATCCTTGGGGACCACCACCACCGGCTGCTCCTCATACAGCGGGATGACATGTAACCCGTCACGATCGATCGGCAGCCGGACGAAGCACATGTCGAGGCGATCATCGCCGGCCAGCAGTGCGTCCCGCTGCTCGGCCCGGGGAACCTCGACGGTCTCCAGGGTCGCCCTGCGGAACCGTTCGGCCCAGACTCGGCGCCACTTGGTGAGGGTCACTCCCGGGACGAAACCGACCCGCAGTCCGTTCGGCCGAGGGTCGCGCTGGCCCGCCGGCTCCTGGTTCTCCACCCGGTTAGGGTAACCCGGGCGGCGGCCAGCTAGGCTGATCCGGTGAGCCAGACAATGAAACCCATCACCGCAGCCGCCAAGCTCGGCATCTACTTGCCCGCGGCTCCGGCCGAGTTCCAGAGCTCACCGATCACCCGTGACGAGCTGGACGCTCTGCGCGACAACCCGCCGGAGTGGCTGGTCGAGCTGCGCCGCAACGGACCGTTCCCCCGCGACGTGGTGGCCGCCAAGCTCGGCGTCTCCCGCTCCGGCCTGGTCCGTGGCGGCATCACCGAAGCCCTCACCGCCGACCAGATCGGCGAACTGATCGCCAATCCCCCGCGCTGGCTGCACGTCGAGCGCGACGTCCACCAGAAGGTGATCGCCGAGCGCGAGCGGATCAAGGCGGCCAACAAGGAAGACTGAGGTCGCCGCTGCTCGCCCCGGGCGGGTGCGACCTCCAAGGACTGCTGAGCAAGAGGCCCATTCGCCGGTTTCCGGCAGGACCCGTGATTATGCTCGACTCGGTTCGAGCAGATCGGGAAGGGCATCATGACGCAGCGCGGGACTTTGGCCGGGGACGACCCGGCTGGCTACCAAGCGGCTGAGGCCCAGGCGGGCTCACACGCTCGCCGACTGAACAGCCTGCGGGCGGCCGTCCTGGGCGCGAACGACGGCATCGTCTCGACCGCGGGCATCGTCATCGGCGTAGCCGGCGCCACTTTGGAGTTCTTCCCCATCTTCACCGCCGGCATCGCCGGGCTGACCGCCGGCGCCATGTCGATGGCGGTCGGCGAGTACGTGTCGGTGAGCGCCCAACGCGACACCGAGCAGGCGCTGCTCGACAAGGAGCGACGCGAACTCGAAGAGATGCCCGAAGAGGAGCTGGCCGAGCTGGCCGGCCTCTACGAGGCCAAGGGCCTCGACCCGGAACTGGCCCACCAAGTGGCCGTCCAGCTGCACGAGCACGACGCCCTGGCCGCCCACGCCGAGACCGAACTGGGCATCGACCCGGACGAGCTGACCAGCCCCTGGGTGGCCGCCGGATCGTCGGCGGTGTCGTTCACGATCGGCTCCGCGCTCCCCCTGCTCGCGATCCTGATCGCCCCGACCGCCCTGAAGATCCCGATCACCGTGGTCGCTGTGGTCGCCGCCCTGGTCCTCACCGGCTACCTGAGCGCCCGCGCCGGCGGCACCCCGGTGCTGCGCTCGATCCTCCGCAACGTCCTTGGCGGCCTGGTGGCCATGGGCATCACCTACTGGATCGGACGCCTGGTCGGCCACACGCTCGGCTGATTCGCCGAGTCGCCGGATGGGCGGCAACTGCAGGTCGATCGGACACCTGGGCAACTCTCAGCCCCAACGCAGGACATCGGCTCGGGTGTGGTGGCGGCCTCACCCGAGCCGATGGACAAGTCGTCTAGCAACCTGCGGCTTTCGTGTTCCTCAGGGGCCGACTCATCTAGGGGCGATCTGGTTTCGGATGGCCCGGGGGGAGCCCATCACCTGATCGCTTCATGCCCCGGGTGGATGGGGCATGACACAACCTTGCATTGCGCGGGCTGCGCGCGCATCCCGTGATCATCCCTATTTCCGCACGGTAAGCAAGTTCATCGGTTTTCGCTGACCGGCCGCGCACCGACTCACTAGAAATGACTGATGCCGTGGCGCGGGTATGAGAACATCATGCGCAGTTCGTTTGGCGAAGATCGCCGAGATGCGGACTGGACGGGCCCGCCGACACCCGCCCCGAAGGAACCATGATGGACGCCGGTGCGAGCACCACGACGACCGCCGCTGCATACGGCGTCGCCGCTGGCCCTCAGACGCGCTACGTAGGGCTAGCCCTCCTGCTGTGCTGGACCTACTCGGTGTGGTTCGTCACCTCTCCCGTCTCCAGCCTGGTTCAATCCGGCGACACCCTCGTGTTGTCGCGGGTGACCACAACCCTTACTTCCGTGGTGGTGCCACTGCTGTTCGTGTGGCGCCTCGGCCGGACTGCACGGATGCCCGTCACCCCGGCTCTCATCTGGACCTCCGCCGTGCTCTCCTCCACTGCCAGCGCGGTGTCTGGGCTGCTCGACCGGTCCATGCCGAACCCCTGGCCGTACTTCGTGGTGAGCCTGACCACCGGGACCTTCAGCGCCATCATGTGGCTGATGTGGGGCCAGCGGCTCGCCGACCAGGCCGCCGACTTCGCGATCGAACATATCGCGCCGGTGTACGGCGGACTCCTCCTCGTGACGGTCATTGCGACAGCAGTGATCCCCAACCCGGCGCGCAGCCTGGTGATAGCGGCCTACCCCCTTGCCTCCGGCCTTCTGCTGCACCTCAACCTTCGGCTACAGACACACGCCAGAGCTCCACGGCTGCTGCCACGCGCGACCAGGGACGACGCCCGGCACCCCATCGTCACCGCAGCCGTGGCGTCGGCGACGGCTGCCTTCACCTGCTTCCTGCTGGTGATGATCATCCCCCTCACCAATCTGCTGGCAGACGACTACCCGTTCGCTTGGGGCGTGACTTGCGGCGCCATCCTGATCCTGGCTTACGCAGGAGTCCGGCTCTGGACCAGGCGCCGCGGGTACAACTTCTCGCCCTTCGCCTGGCTTCTTCTGCCCACGATCGCCGCTTGTGCCACCTTCTTGGCCACACCACAAACGCACTTGGTCGAGTTCCTTCTCGCCCTCGCCACTTGTCTGCTGCTAGAGCTGCTTCTCGTGCGCTTCATGGGCGTGTTGACCCTGCGTGGCTACCTGTCTCCGTTGGTTGCGTTCGCGATTTCGCGCAGCGCCTTCCGCTTCGGGGTCACCCTGGCGATCATTGTCGGCACAATCTTCGCTCGGATGCCGCAGGTCGCCACGGTCGCGCTGGCCCCCACGTTCGTCGTGCTGATTGTGGTCTTGGGCGGCTTCGCGATGACCATGGTTCGCCAGGAGTACGCCATTCACGTGATCACCACCGGACCTCCCGAGGCCAGCGACTTGGACGCCATGGTCGATTCGGTGGCCACAGAGTTCCAGCTCTCTGAACGCGAACGCGAAATCGTCGCCCTGATCGGACTCGGCTACTCCGCTGCCGCAGTTGCCGAGAAGCTGGTGATCTCGCCCCACACCGTCAACACCCACGTCCAGCACATCTACGCCAAGCTCGGCATCCACAAGCGCTCCGAGCTGATCGCCTACCTACGCCGGAACGCCTGAGGCCCGGACGCCTGGTCGGCCACACGCTCGGCTGATGCCCAGCCTGTACCTTCCCCGGCAACCAGAGGCCTTCTACACCCCCAGGGCATCCCAGAGCCAGCGGAGTTCTACAGTCCCGATGGTGACCAACACCGCCCACCCCTGGGCTGATCCACAAGGGCGCCCGGGCGACTCGCTACTCGTCGGCGACTGGCCGCCTCCCGACGGCGAGCCGACAGTGGCGGATCTCGCGTTCAGCGCGCCCGGCTCGCGTCTTCAGACTGTGATCGCCGCTCAGGCCGCCGCCGTGCCGACCGGGAGGGGCCGACGACGAGCACACCGGCGGTCAAGCTGGGAGGTCGGAGTTGAAGGCGAGCGGCTCGTTGCGGCCGAACTCGCTCGCTTGACTACCGTCGACCCACGTTGGCACGTCCTGCACTCGCTACCCGTTGGCCGCCAAGGCGCCGACATCGACCATCTGGTCATCGGGCCGTGCGGCATCTTCACCATCAACGCAAAACACCACCCACGCGGACGCATCTGGGTCGCTGGCGCCACGTTCATGGTCAACGGGAACCGCGTCCCATAGATCGGGGCCGCCCACTACGAGGGCAAGCGCGTCGCCGCCAGGCTCGGCCGGGCTCTCCACACCACCGTCGGGGTCCAGCCGGTGATCGCCGTGGTCCATGCAGAAAGCCTCACCATCAGGCGACGCCCCGAAGATGTTGCCGTCGTCTCCCGCCGCCGGCTGACGGGCTTCTTGAGTGGCTTCCGCCCGATCCTCTCCCAGGACCAGGTCGAGTACGCGTTCGGCCTCGCGCGCCTCGGCAGCGACTGGCGCTGACGGTAGCTACTCGCGCCAGGCTTGCCTGGTGATAGTGGAGGGTGCGTTGAGCCGTGCCGCACCTCGGTCGAGATCCCGAGACGGCCCGGCGCATACTTCACGCGGGAGAACATGTTCCCAATCAGGACTCCGGCTGCCCCATTCGTTGTCCGCCTCGCAGAGCGACCCGGCGGGCAGCTCGGGCGCGAGCCAAGGTCCTAGAGTTGAGCAAGTCGGCCATCATCATCCGCCGATCTCGTATGGCAACGCCTTCGACGTGACTAGCGGCCCTGAACCGCCGACTGCGAAGGATAGGATTGAATCAAGTAGCCAACCACTAGTGGTCAGGGACATGACACCTTCTCAAGAAGTCTTTCGCTCCTATGCCCAGAACCAAGAGGATGTGGTTCTATACAGGGCGCTTGGTGGCGCGGTTGATCGCGGCCACTACCTCGAGGTAGGCGCGTACCATCCCAGCGTCAAGTCCACAAGCTACGCTCTTTATGAGCGAGGGTGGCGAGGAATCCTCGTAGAGCCGCAGGAGGAGTTTGCCCACCTGTGCCGTGCTATGCGTCCAGATGATTGCGTTGTTCAGGCGCTGATCGGCGACTCGACTCGGGACTCCGTGCCCTTCTACCGCGTCTCTGGTGGCGCGAGATCGACGATGGTGCCAAGCGTTGCCGACTCATATCCCGACCGCGTCACGCGCACGTCGTCTCGAATGGTAACGCTGAACGATCTGCTCCGTTCCGCGGAGTGGGCTCGGGAGGCCTTTCACTTCATGGTTCTCGATGTTGAAGGAGCGGAAGCCAACGCGCTTCGCGGCATAGATCTGGATGAGTACAGACCGTGGATAATCGTAGTGGAATCGGTGCATCCTGTGTCACTCCTCGACTCAAGCGCTGAGTGGCGGGACTTGTTGATAGCGGCCAGATATTGTGAAGTGATGTTTGACGGCGTGTCTAGATATTTCCTTGCCGAGGAGCATCAGGACTTGGCGCGACTCATCTATCCGGCATGCAGCACTGACCACTTCGTCCTGGATGTCCCTCCGCAGGCGTCCCTTGAGGCGCCTAATCCAGATGGCACTGAGTCTTCGAACTCGGCGAATCCGTGGTTGCCGCAGCTGGCGGCCTCCATACTGGGCACGACGCTGCTGGATGTGAATTCCGGCTCGGACGGAATTAACGCGCTAGCCGCTCTGCCAGAGGAAGGTCTTGTCGGACTGGAGAAGCTAGCAAGCGCGATCCAGGTCGCAACGAGCCGCGCTCGAGTTCTGAAGACTATCTCTGCACGCTCACGTACACAGTCACTCTCACTCAACGAAGGCTGCGCAGGAAATGAATGAGATTATTGCAGCTGCTACAGCAGCCAATGCCATATTCGTGCTCTTGAGCGTCGGAGCCGCGATCGTCACTTATCGCTCAAACCGCACGCATGGGCGAGTTCAATCGCTTATTCAAGTGGCCGAGTGGTTCCGTCGCACTCAAGTGAAGGATGCCCGCAAGGCAATTTACAAGCTGGACCGCGACAAGCACAGAAAGTGGAACGATACGAGTCGTGAAAATATCGCCACCTGGGTCGGATACCTCGACGTCGTCTCGACCTTAGTCCTCACCGGAGACTTGGATCGCCGAGACTTCGTGCGAATGTACGGCGACACAGTCTTTCGCACAATATACGTGCTCGCCCCGTGGCTAGAGAGCCAGTACGCAACATTTGGTTCTCAGTACCTGAAATCGACACAGATAGTCCTTCCCAAACTTGTTCGGGAATGGGATAGTCTTTCCAAGAAGCGTCGCTTTGGTCCTGATGGCAACTACCCGCGGGAACTCACCATCGCCTGGTCGTCCAAACAGAAGATCGACCCGCACACTTTTTTGCAGGATAATGCCGTGCGCCAGTTTCTGAGGAAGTAGGAGAAGGCGGCTGCGACACTTCCTGCCGAGTCTGCCCTGGGACTCCCAACGGTGCGTGGCAGTCCCTTTAGCGCGGTGGGCGGCGCACGGGTAGGCGGCCCTATCCGTCGATCCCCACCACTTCTTGTCCCGATCTGGATCGGCCCAGTGGTTGAAGAGCTTGCGCGAGATCGGGCCGACCCGCTGGTAGCCGCGCTGGCGCCAGATGCTGACTTCGCGGCGGAGCTGGTCGATGGCGTGGTTGCCCGCGATCTTCTCGCCGACGACTTCGAGGCCGTCGGACAGGGCATCCTGGATGTTCGCCGCCTGGTCCTTCTTCGGCACGGGCACGAAAACAGACTCGCTCGGTCGACGTCCAGTCGCAACCTCTCCAGTCGGGCCATTTGGTCCGATCACAAAGGATCGTCTTTGCTCGTCCAAAAGCACCATATCCGTACGAGCCTGGCGCTCGCCGGGGACGCTCCGAGTCCTCCTAGCCACGGCGATGCTGCGACGGTTGAGGATCGCACGCGATGCAGCCAGTTCGAGGGTGCCCATCCGAAGTGTCGGCACCTTCTGCTCAGATGACACTGGCGAGAGTCTCTGGGAAGGAGGCGGGATAGATGAGTTCGAGGCGTGGCAGGTCAGTCAAGCGAGACTTCATCGGCTTGGCGGTGGGTCTTGCCTCTATAGGCCCGGTTTGGTGGCCCTGAAGGTTGGGCTCGTCGCCGCTGCGGCCAACGCGCTAGCGCAGTTCTTTGTCCATGTGATCCCGTACCACTGGTCCTCGGCTCGGTGACCACAGGTCCGAGAGCGAAGATCGCGCTCACGCGACCTGAACGGCTGCCGACAGACACAGGTCCGTCATTCGAGTTCAGAGCGAGAATCACCAACAGACGGGCCAGCTCCATCCCGAACCCAGTGTGCCCGCTGCTTCGGGAGCGTCCGACCCTTGAAGAAGGCGGGGGCCTTGATCCGCCAGGCGAGCATCAGGGGAATGGCCAGCGCCATTCCGAGGACGCCGACGATGAACACCGTGCCGACGCCCATCACTGAGCTGCCGGAGCCGTACTCGGGGTCCATCATGTTGCCGGCCTCGACGACCAGGACGTAGCCGAGAACGACCACCGCAATCGCCGGCAGAATCACCTGACCGAAGGCCGTCCGCACCGAGGCGAACGCCGTCCGGTGGAAGTACACCACCGACGACAGCGACGCGACGATGTAGTACACGCAGATCGAGATGCCGACGCTGTAGACCGAGTCGGCCACGATCGAGTCGCTGGTCAGGCTCAGGCCCAGGTAGATCGCCAAGGTCAGCAGGCCCATGGCCCAGGTGGCCACCTTGGGGGCCGCGGTGGCCTCGTCCACGCTGGCGAAGCGCTTGGGCAGCGCCTTGTAGCTGGCCATGGCCAGCAGGTTGCGGGCGGTCGGCATCACCGTCGACATGGTGGCCGAGAACGCCGACACCGCGATGATCAGGGCCGCGACAACCGCACCCCAGGTCCCGACCGCGGCCGTGGCCATCGAGCCGAACACGTCGTCGATGTTGTCGGGATGGGTGAGGCTGAGCGGGTCGGTCTCGTCGATCCCGGCGTAGGCCAGGGCCGCGACCGCGAAGACCACGTACGTGACCAGGATGATCGTCATTGAGATCACGCCGGTACGTCCGGCCTGCTTCGCGTTGCCGCCGGACTCCTCCGACATGGCCAGGGACGCATCGAAGCCCCAGAAGATGAACAGCGCCACCAGGAAGCCGCCCATCATGGCGTCGTAGCCGTTGATGGCCAGCGGGTTGAACCACTCCCAGGAGAACGGCTCGGCGGTCGGGGCGGCATTGCCGCTGAGCACGGCGGCCACCATGATCAGGGCGAACACGATCAGTCCGCCGTACTGGACGATGGTCAGCAGCAGCGTGGTGCGCGACGACTCCTCCGCACCCCGGGCCACCAGCCAGGTGGTCAGCAGGATGAACGCCGCACCGATCGCCGCTCGCAGCAGGATCGGCGGGTCCTCCAGCCCAGCGACCGTGACTACGGCATTCACCGTCACCTCGGCCGCGCCGACCCCGGCCAGCGTGCTGGACAAGAACAGCCCCCAGCCACCGATCCAGCCGGTGTAGGGGCCGATCGCCATCGAGCCCCAGGTGAACACGGTGCCGGAGTCCGGCGCCACCTCGGTCATGTGCTTGTAGGCCAGCGCCACGAAGAACATCGGGATCACCGAGATCAGGAAGATGATCGGCAACTGGTAGCCGGACGCGGCCGCACCCCAGCCCAGCGCGCCGGTCAGCGAGTAGGCCGGCGCCGTGGCCGCCAGCCCGATTGACACGGCCGCAACCAGGGACACCGAACCCTTGCGTAACCCCTTGTCAACGAGCCCTTCGGCGTCGATATCGGCATGCTCGTGACTGTGGACAGCGCCGTCCATGGTGACCTCTTCGGGAGTGTGGGTCAGTACAACAGTGGCGGCGAGCATATCCCCCAAATGAATGCCGTTGGGTAGGGATTTCCCATTTATCTCACCACTCATTCATCGGGATTGGCCTCCCGGTCCGCTCCCCATGGGTCCGCGGCTCACGACCAACCGGGGCCGGACGCAGAAGAGCCAGGTTGGAGGCCACCCCGCGGGCCCCCAACCTGGCTCAGTGGTGGACGTGACGCAGACGTCCACCAGCCTCAGGCGAGCTTGTCGAGCAGCTCCGGCAGCATCGCCTCGAGGTCGGCAACCAGGCCAAGATCGCAATGACCGAAGATCGGCGCATTCTTGTCCTTGTTGATGGCCACAATCGCCTTCGAACCGTTCACGCCCACCAGGTGCTGCACCTGGCCGGAAATGCCCAGCGCCAGATACACCTTCGGTGAGATCACCGCGCCGGAGACCCCCAGATAGCGGTTCTTGGGCAGCCAGCCCAGCCCTTCGGCGATCGGACGGCTGCACGCCAGCTCACCGCCGAGCTTGCGGGCAAGTTCGGCGGCCCGGGCCACGTTCTCCACCGAGCCGATCCCCCGGCCCACGCCGACCACGACCTCGGCCACGCCGAGATCCACACTCTCCTCGGCCAGCGGCGCCCGCGACATCAGCCGAATCGGGCCGGACGCCACCGCGGCGTCGATGGTGGTCACCGATCCGCCGCCGACCGGGGCGGCCGGGGCGAACAGTCCAGGGCCCACGATGGCGATCACCGATGGCGCCACCGAGGCCTGCTCGGTCGCTCCGCCGTAGCGGACCAGCCCGAACTCGAAGCCGGCCTCGGCCTCAGCCAGGGAGGCCACATCGCTGGCCACCGGCATCCCGGTCGCCACCGACAGCCGTCCGGCCAACGCCCGGACCCGCTTGCCGGCCCGCAGCAGCACCAGCTCCGGCTGCAGGGCCGTGATCTCCTCGATCAGCACCGGCCAGCAGTCGTCCAGCCACACGTCCTCGGAGATCTCCAGCAGGCGTACCGCCACCCCGAGTTCGGCCACCGCGCACGCCTGGTCGGCCGACCCGACCACCACCGCGATCACCTCTTCGGCAAGGGCGGACGCCCCTGCGCACAACTCCGCGTAGCCCCCGACCGACTCGCCGTAGACAACGGCTCGCTTCGCCTTCACTTGGCATCCTTCCCGATCAGCCGACGCAGAGCGTCGAAGAACTCCTGCTGCTGAGCCGCCTCATACACGGCTCCGGCCCGCTGCCGGGACTCCGGCGCGCGCTCCGGCCCGGCCACCCTAGCCGGTCCGGAGCACGCCACTCCCAGGTCGGCCAGCGACCAGTCGGTCGCCGGCTTCTTGCCGGCCCCGAGGATGTCCTTCATCGTCGGGATCCTGGGCGAGTTCAGGTCCGAGGTCACCGAGAGCACCGCCGGCAGCGGCACTGCCAGCGTCTCGACCACCCCGTCCAGAGTCCGCTCGACCACCAGGCCGTCCGCGGAGACCTCGATCTTGCTGACCGCGTTCAGGTACGGCAGCCCGAGCCGGGCCGCCAGCTGCGCGCCCACCTGCTGCGCATAGCGATCCGCCGAGCCCTCACCGCACACGACCAAGTCGACGCCCTCGACCCGTCCGACGGCCGCAGCCAGGACTTCGGCGGTGACGCCGGCGTCGGCCGTGGTCAGGCTCGGATCGACCACCGAGGTCAGCGCGCTCACGCCGCGGGACAGGACGCTCTTGCGCAGCTTGGAGTCACGAACCTCCTCGCCACCCACGGTCAGCGCCACCAGCTCACCGCCATCGGCGGCCAGCTGCGCGCCGGCCTCGATGGCATTGAGGTCGTAGTCACCGACCCGCAGGCCGCAGGCGTCGAGGGTGACCGTCCGGTCGGGCGCGACCACGAGGTCACGCTCGTCCCGGACGACCTTGAAACAGGCAACGATCTTCATCAAACTCCCACCTTGGTTGTCAGGTCTCGGTCCTTCGGCACCCAGGCGCCTCGGGACAGGTTCACCGCAGGCACGATCAGCACCGCAGCAAGCAGGTAGAGCCCGATCACCAGGTAGAAGCACCAGGCGAAGGAGCCGGTCAGGTCGACGATGCGTCCGTAGATCAGGAACGACAGCGAGGTGGCCAAGAAGATGCCGGTGGACACCCACGAGTAGATCTCGGCGTAGTTCAGGCTCCCGAAACAGTTGCGCACCAGCAGCGGGACGATCACGGTCAGGCCGGCATAGCCCACCCCGAAGATCACCATGCCCAGGTAGAACAGCCACACGTCGGTGGCCAGATAGGCCAGCAGCATGCCGAGGGCTCCGCACAGCATGGCTGCGATCGAGGTCGGCTTCACGCCGATCCGGTCAGCCAGCCAGCCGAGCACCAGCTTGCCGATGGTGCCGCCGATCATGACGATCGAGACCGCCATCGCCCCGGCCGCTGCGCCGAGCGGGCTCTTGGCCGTGTAGGCCGGCACCTGCTGGAAGAAGGCCGCCGTCATCACGATGATGGCCGCGATCAGGATCACCAGGTAGAGCCCTGGGCTGGCCAATGCCTGCGCGCGGGTGGCACCTTCGCCACCGCGGACGGCATCGGACGGCTCGTTGCCGGACGGTGCCTCATCGGCGCCGTAGGGCTTGAGTCCCATCTTCTCGGGGCTGTCCCGGACGAACAGGAAGGTGAGCACCACCGAAATCACGGTGGCCACCAGGCAGATCACCAGCCGCGAGTACTGCCAGCCGTGCGAGGTGATCAGGGCCTGAGTGATCGGGCTGGTCAGGGCGGCCAGCACGCTGAGGACGGCCGCGGTGAGCCCCAAGGCGAGGCCGTTGCTCTTGTGGAACCAGCGGTTCACCAGCACCGGGGCTGCCAGGTACATGAAGAAGGCGCACGTCACGCCGTAGATGACGCCGTAGAGGTTCCACTGCCACAACTGCGTGGCGTAGGCGGTGGCAGCCGAGGAGAGGCCGAAGATCACCGACGTGATGGTGAGGATCACCCGCGGCGAGTACCGGGCGAACATCCGTCCGGCGATCGGGGTGCACACGGCAGCCACCAAGGGCTGCAGGGTGCGGTACATGGTGGTGCTGGTCTGGTCCCAGCCGAACTCGGTCATCACCGGCGCCACGAACAGCCCGGCGGTGTTTCCGATCATCCCCACCGGGATCGAGTAACAACCAATGCAGCCCAGCAGAACCAGCCAGGGCCACCAACTGCGCGAAGACGTACTGGTCATTGAAGTCGCTTTCCGCGTCCCCTGCTGGGACGGCCCGTTGGCCGTCCCAGCAAGCAACGACTCAGGCCTTGGCCCAGCTCTTGCGAGCGTTCTTGACGATGATCGGGATGAACACCGCGGTCAGCACGTACATGACGATGACCAGGATGAACGCAGCGTCAAACTTCTTGGTGAGGTCGAAGATCTGCGCGTAGATGAGCGCGGCCGCACCACTGAAGATGAAGATGCCGGTGGAGACCCACTGGTAGATGTCGGAGTAGTTCGCCGTCCCGAAACCTTCGCGGGCCAGCATCGGAGCCACCACAGTCAGCGCCGCGAAGCCGATGCCGAAGATGCCCATGCCGATGTAGAACACCGTCACGTTGGCTCCGGAGAAGAAGGCCATGGCCACACCGAGTGCACCGCACAGCGCGGCGAAGACGCCGGTGGCCATGCTGCCGATCTTGTCGCTCATCCAGCCGAGCAGGAACTTGCCGATGGTCGAGCCGATCATCACGATCGAGACGGCCAGGGCACCGGCGGCGGCACCCAGCGGGCCGGTCGCCGCGAACGACGGGATCTGCTGGAAGAAGGCCGCGCAGAGCACGAAGAAGCCGGCCACCAGGATCAGCAGGTAGAACGAGAACGAGCGACGCGCCTGGTCGAGGGTGGCGCCGTCCTGAACCGAGGCCCCCGGGGCATCGGACGAGGCCGCGGACTGCGCCTCTGCGCCGTAGGGAAGCACGCCCATGCTGGCCGGATCGCGGCGGACGAACAGTGCGGTCAGGATCGTCGGGATGACGGTGATGATGATGCCGAACACCAGGCGGGCCGAGCGCCAGCCGCTGGTGGCGATCATCGACTGTGCCCACGGGCTGCACAGGGCGGCGATCAGGCTCAAGGTGGCACCGGCGACGCCGAGGGCGACCCCGGCTCCCTTACGGAACCAGGCGTTGATCAGGGTCGGAACCGCGAAGAACATGAAGAACGAGCAGCAGATGCCGTAGATGACGCCGTAGGCGTGCCACTCCCAGGGCTGGGTGGCGTAGGCCGTCCAGATGGTCGCCAGACCGTACAGCGCGGCGGTGATGGTGAGCACCCAGCGCGGGTTGTACTTGGCCATGATCTTGGCGGCGAAAGGCGTGCACAGCGCGGCAACCCAGGGCTGCAGGGTCATGTACAAGGAGGCGGTGGTGCGATCCCACCCGGTCTCCTTCATCACCGGGGTGAGGAAGACGCCCGAGGTGTTACCCACCACTCCGACCGGAATGGCGTAGAAGCCGATACAGGCGACGACGATCAGCCAGGCATAGTTCGAGCCCAAACCGGTCTTCGGAGCCAGCGGGGCGAGGTTGCCCGGCGTGGCGTTGGTTGTCATTTTGACCTCTCTGTCAGGTGACGGTTGTGGCGCTATTTCGCGCCGTTGTTGAGGATTCCGAGCTGGTAGAGCTCGTCGATGTGCTCGTCGCTGAAGCCGTGCTCAGTCAGCACCGAGCGGGTGTCGAAGTCGTACGGGGCACCACCGCGCACCGTCCGACTCGGGTTGTTGGCGAATCTCGGCACCGGAGTGGCACCGAGCATCTCTTCGCCGGTTTGGATGTCCTGCCAGCTCTCAAACACCCCGCGCTGCTGGTAATGGGAGTTCTCGAGCATCATCTGGTAGGTCATGATCGGGCTGAGCGCGACGCCCATCGGAGCGAAAGTCGCTTCGACTTCGGCCACCGTGTGGTCCAGGCAGAACTGGTCCAGCTTCTCGGTGAACTTGCGAGCCCGTTCGGGGAAGTTGCGGGTGATCGACTGGATCGTGCCCTGGAAGTCCGGGTCATCGCCCAGGCCGAAGAACTCGATCATGCCGCGGACAGCCTTGGCGCCGCCGACCGCGATGAAGATCCAGCCGTCGCGGCACTGCTGAGTGCCCTGACAAGCACCGACGGTGTCGAGGTTGCCCATCCGGGGAGCCTGCTTGCCCTTGTTGAGTCCGTCGGTCAGGTAGGACGCCTGGAGCCGGACGATCGACTCGAACTGGGCCACGTCGATGCTCTCGCCGACCCCGGTCTCCCGGGCCCGGATCACCGCGGCCAGCGACGACCAGGCGCCGAACAGGCCGGCGATGAAGTCACCGGTGTAGGGCTTGGTCACGTAGGGCGGCAGCGGATCGGGGAAGCCGTTGATGGCCATGTAGCCGCTGAACGCCTGGCCGATCGAGTCGAAGGAGGCCCGCCGCAGGTAGCCCGGGTCGCCGGTCTGGCCGAAGCCGGAGACGTGGACGATGACCAGATCCGGCTTGACCTGCCACAGCACCTCGTCGGTCAGCCCCCAGGACGCCCAGGTGCCGCCGCGGGAGGACTCCACCAGCATGTCGGCGTCGGCGAGCAGCCGGAACAGCACCTCCTTGCCCTGCGGGGTCGGGATGTTCAGGGTCATCGAGCGCTGGTTGCGCCGCTCCATGGACCACGACTGCGGCCACAGCCGGTACATGTCGGGCACCAGGGTGCTCTCCACCTGGATCACGTCGGCACCCTGCTCGGCGAACAGCTCGCACATGAACGGGCCGGCGACCACCGAGGAGGCGTTGATCACCTTCAGGTTCTGCAGGTTTCCGAACTTCGGAGGGGGCAAGGGGCTCATCGGCCTACCTCTGTTTCTGCTAGTGGATGTGGGTTTACGTGGGAACCGGACGGGTCAGCCGCCGGTGGTCTCGAAGTACTCTCGGCGGGTCAACTGGCCGGCCGCGTAGAGCTCGTCGCGCAGCTGCGCGGAGATCCCCAAGTCGGCCAGGATCTCGTCGTTGTCCATGCCCACGGTCGGGGCGCCGCGCCAGACCTGGCCGGGATAGCCGGCCACCTCGGGGACCACCTTCACGCCGGGGATCCGGGTCTGTCCGTCGGTGGCCAGCCACTCGGTGATCACCTGACGGGCCACGTACTGCGGGTGAGTGCGGGCTGCCTCGTAATCCATCAGCCGCGAACACGGGATACCCGCCCCGGCCAGGATCTCCTCGACCTCGGCGGCGGTGTGCACGCTGAGGAACTCGGCGAAGGACGCCTCCAGCACCTGCGCAGCCACGGTATCCACCGGGACGAAGGTGGAGCCGGTCGGGAACAGCTCGCTGCCGTAGTCGAGGTCGAGCAGGGCCAGCACCTTCGGCACCACCCCGGCTCCGAGCACCAGCACGTAGAGCTCTTCACCGTCGGCGGCCGTGTAGGTCCCGTACAGGGCGCAGATCCGGCTGCGGTTGCCTTCCTTGGTGTAGTCTAAGCCATAGCGGTAGTAGTCGGTCGGATAGTTGGCCTGCAGCCGCATCATCAGTTCGAACTGGGCGATGTCGAGGCTCTCGCCGCGTCCGGTCTGCTGGCGCTTCAGCAGCGCCGCATTGGCCATCCCGAAGGCGAACATGCCAGCCGCATAGTCGGCCGGGAACGGCATGGCCGGCGCGGACGGCTGTCCGGGCAACCCGTTCATCCGCATCACGCAGCCGAACGCCTGCGCGATCGGGTCATAGCTGGCCCGGGACACATAGCTCGGGTCGCCGGTCTGGCCGAAGCCGGAGATGTGGGCGATCACCAAGCCGGGGTTGAGCTCCCACAGGGTCTGGTCGGAGTAGCCGATCTTGGCGAACCGGCCGCCCACCGAGGCCTCGACCAACACATCGGCGGTCTCGATCAGCCGGGCGAAGACCTCCCGTCCGGCGCCATGCACGTAGTCCAGCGACAGGCTGCGCATGTTGCGCCGGTCCTGTTGCCAGGCCCCGGAGCGGCGAGCCACCCGGGAGGAGTCGATCGCTTTGGGGTTCTCGATCCAGATCACCTCGGCGCCGTGCTCGGCGAACAGCTCACCGGCGAACGGGGCGGCCACCGAGAGCCCGATCATGACCACCCGGTAGCCGTTGAGCAGGCCGAACTCCGGCTGGGAAAGACGTGCTGGCATCGTCGTCCCCTACCGCGGGTTCTTCGGCGGAGCCACCGAGGAGGCTTCCCCGGCGAAGGTCTGGACGATGCCGGCGAACCGTCGGGCCTCGTCACCGACCACTTCCAGGTCGGTGTCCATCCAGTTGCGGCGTCGCACGGCGACCAGCGCCCAGTCCCGGGCCGTGCCGCTGATCCGGTTGGCGGCGTCCGGCTCGCCGCGATTCCACAGCTCCCCCGACGGCAACGTCACCGACAGGTAGAGCGGGGTATCGGGCAGCTCGAGCCCGTTGATCCGGTAAGCGTTCGGACGGGCCTGCCAGGACAGGAACAAGGTGCTGACGATCCGGTCCTTGACCACCGGATCCAGGCCGAGGGCGTCGTAGATGTCCACCGAATGCGCCCACAGCTCCATCAGCCGCGCCGAGGCCAGCGACTTGGCCGACATCGGCAGCCCCGGCGCCCACGGGATCCGGGCCTTGGGGTCGGTGTCCAGGAAGGTCACGGCCAGCCGGCTGCGCTGCTCGCGCCACCAGGTCATCGTCTCGGCGCCGGTCAGGTGGCCGAAGGCGGTCGGGGTGTAGATCGCGTCGTGCCCGAACTCCACATCGGAGACCCCGTTGACGCAGGTGAACCCGCCGCCGATCATCCGCACCGCGGCGTAGTCGAAAGCCGCCACGTGCTGCAGTTCCTGCTTGATCGTCCACTCGCAGTTTGCCGACGGCGAGTTCCACACGCTCTCGGGCAGCCCGTCCAGGACGGCGTCCACCTGGGCCTGCTCGGCCAGCAGATCACTGACGATGCTCTTCATGGCTGAGCCTCAGTCCTGGTACTGCTTGAGGATCGAGCGGCCGGCGATGTGGATCATCACTTCGTCGGTGCCGCCGCCGATCCGCTGCACCCGGGCGTCCAGCCACAGCCGAGAGATCCGGCAGTCGGTGGTGTAGCCGATGCCGCCCATGATCTGCATGGCGTCGTCGATGACCTTGTTGGCCTCCTGCGCGCAGTAGAGCTTGGCCAGCGCCGAGTCGATCTGCACCGACTGACCGTTGTCGATCTTCCAGGCGGTCTTGTGAATCAGGTTGCGCATGTTCTCGATGCGCAGCTTGGAGTAGGTGATCTTCTCCTGGGTCAGCTGGAAGGCCCCGATCGGCTTGCCGAACTGGATCCGCTGGTTGGCGTAGCGGGCGGCGTCCTCGAAGGCGCACTCAGCCATGCCCAGCAGGCTGGAGGCCATCAGGAGGCGCTCGACCTCGAAGTTGATCATCAGCTGCATGAAGCCGTTGCCCTCGACTCCGACCAGGTCGGACTCGTCCAGCTCGACCTCGTCGAGGTAGACCTCGCAGGTGTCCATCATGTGCCAGCCGATCTTGGACAGCGGCTCGACCGTGATCCCCTTGGCGGCCATCGGCACCCACCACATGGTGAAGGCGTTCTTCTTGTTGGCCTCGGTGTCCGGCTCGGAGTTGCGGGCCAGGCAGAGCATGTAGCGCGCCCGCTGGGCATTGCTCATGAAGGTCTTGTGGCCGTTCAGGTAGACCTTGCCGTCGCGGCGGGTGAAGGTGGTGGCGATGGCGCTGGAGTCCGAGCCGGCCTGCGGTTCGGTGAAGCCCAGGACGAAGCCGACCCGGCCGGCGGTGATCTCGCCCATGCACTCGGCCTGCTGTTTGGGCGAACCGAACTCCAGCATGTCGGCGATCGACAGCGCCTGTCCGAAGACGAAGTGCGGCCCGCCGAGGCGGCAGATCTCCTCGGCCACCAGCATCAAGGTGAGGGTGTCGACCGGCGTGCCGCCGTGCTCCTCGGGCACGCCCAGCATCGAGAAGCCCGCCTCGTTCAGAGCGTCCACCAGTTCCTGGGGGTAGCGATGCTCGGCGTAGCACTCCTTCATGTAGTCCTCGCTGCCGGAGCGCGCCATCACTTCGCGCAGGCTCTCCAGCAGGAGTTCCTGCTCCTCAGTGATCTGGAAGTCCATCTCGTCCTCTTTCAGTTACTTTCGACGTGGTAGCGGATCAGCCCGTCCGGGCCGATGGTGGTGGCCAAGGCACCGGATGCGACCAGGTGCTCCAGCCGGGCCAAGGTGGTGCTGGCGATCGACCAGCGACGCCCGGGGGCGACCTTTGTCCACTCCCGGTGCGGTGCTCGATGGGTGATGATCAGTTCGGCCGCGGTCACCGGCTGATGGGCCGCGACCAGCGCGACCAGCTCGGCCTGGCGGCGCTCGTGGTGCCGCCGCAGCCGGCGCAGCCGGGTGGCCAGTTCGTCGCGTCCGCGAGCCCGGCCGTGGCCGGGCAGGACGGTCTCGACGTCGAGAGCGGCCACTCGGCGCAGGCTCTCGAAGTAGTTGGCCACCGGATCACCCGTCTCCGAGAACAGCGCCGGCGGCAGCTCGAAGAGCACGTGATCACCACTGAACAGCAGCTTCGACTTCGGTAGGTACAAGCACAGATGCCCGTCGGTGTGGCCGGGGGTTGCGACCACCTGCATCTCCAGGCCGGCCAGGGTGAGCTGATCGCCGTCGCCAACCAGCAGACTGGGCAGCTCGGGCACCTCGGCCGGGCAGGCGCGCAGCTGCAGGCCTGCGTAGAGGATCACCTCGTCGGCCGCGAAGCCGGCCGCCGTGAACCGCTCGCTGACCCGGGACGGGCCGAAGGCGGCGGCACTGCGAACCAGCGGCGACTCCCCCAGCCAGCGGGCCACCAGTCCGGAGTGATCGGCATGCTCGTGGCTGAGATAGACCGCAGACACCTCGGCCTGCAGGTGTTCGACCGCGCGTAGCAGGCTGCCGTGGGCAACCTCATTGGCCGCACCCGGATCGATCAGCAGCCAGCCCTGGGTCCCCTCGACCAGGTAGGCGTTGGTGGTCGCGGCGTGCCGGGGCAGCATCGGCATGGTGACCCGGTAGACGGCCGGGTCGCTGTGCACCTGGGTGAGCACCTCGTCCAGCTCGGGACGACGCTTCAGCGACGCCAGCCGGGCCCGGGCATCACGGCTGCGCCGGATCACCTCGGCCCGATGCAGCTTGCCGGCGAAGTCCCGGCCCAGGCTGGGCAGGACCGTCAGCGAGCGCGGCTTCTTGAAGCCGGCCAGCCGTCCCCGGCAGAAGCACTGGAGTTCGGCAAGGGTGAGGGAGGCGCCCGGACGCAGCTCGACCACGGCGGCAACGGCCTCGTCCAGCACCGGGTCGGCCTCGCCGTAGACCATGGCGTCCAGCACGGCCGGATGCTCGCGGACGACCGACTCCACCTCACCGACGAAGACGTTCTCGCCGCCGGACTTGATCAGTTCGCGCTTGCGCCCGGCCAGGTAGAAGTAGCCGTCGGAGTCGCGCAGCATCAGATCGCCGGTGCGCCACCAGCCGTCGGCCGTGAAGCCGGCCGCGGTCAGTTCGGGCTGCCCGTGGTAGCCGCGCATCACCGCTGCCGAGCGACACACGCCTTCGCCGACAACGCCGTCGGGGACCGGCTGGCCGTCCTCGTCGACGATCCGCATCTCCATCAGCGGCATCGGCCGGCCGATGCTGCGGATCCGGGGCGTCCGCTTCAGCGCCATCTCCCGGGTGAGCACCAGGCTGCAGCCCAGGCCGGACTCGGTCTGGCCCCAGCCGTAGTTCATGATGGCGTTCGGGAACGTCCGATAGATGTCGGCCACGATCTCGGGGCTGGTGCCGCCGGCCGAGCTTTGCACAAGTCGCACCGAGGACAGGTCGTACTCGCCCAGCCGTGGATGCGCCATCAGCCGCACGTAGGTGGTCGGCGGCAACAAGATGATGTAGCTGACCCGGTAGCGCTGGATGCTGGTCAGAATCTCATCCGGGTCGAAGGACGAGCACAGCACCAAGGTGGCCCCCAGGGCCAGCGCGCTGCCGAACCAGGAGTGGCCCCCGTGGTGCTCCAGCGGGCACTGGATCAGCACCACCTTCGCCTCATCGGCGAACATCCCGTTGGAGCCGAAGACTCCTTCGAACTCGGTCAGGTCGGCCCGGTGGGTGCGCTCGGCCGCCTTCGGGGCACCGGTGCTGCCGCCGGTGAACTGGATCCGGGACAGCGCCTCGGGCTCGCGGAACAGCTCCGGCTCGGCGGCGCTGAACCTGTCCAGCAGCGGGCCCAGATCCTCCGCACCCTCGACTGCGCCGTCCACGCACAGCACCGACCGCAGCCCGTCCACCTCGCCGCGGGCCGCACTGACGACCTCGGCGAACCGGCTCGAGAACAGCAGCACCGTGGCGTCCGAGGTACGCAGGAAGTACTCCAGCTCGGGTGCAATCGAGCGGGCGTTCACCGGGACCGCCACCGCGCCGAGCTTCTGAATGGCGTA
Source organism: Propionicimonas paludicola (assembly GCF_002563675.1). Taxonomy (NCBI): domain Bacteria; kingdom Bacillati; phylum Actinomycetota; class Actinomycetes; order Propionibacteriales; family Nocardioidaceae; genus Propionicimonas; species Propionicimonas paludicola. The sequence goes on from NZ_PDJC01000001.1 coordinate 1,818,954, forward strand.
GTAGACCTCGATCAGAGCGGCGCAGTTCGGCAGGAAGTAGGCCACGGCATCACCGGGACGCACCCCACGCGCAGCCAACAGCGCGCAGATCTGGTTGCTCCGGGCGTTGACCTCGGCATAGCTGTACTCGTGCCCGCCGCAGATGATCGCGGTCCGCTCCGGATTTGCCCGCGCAGCAGCCACGAATGGCTCTGCGACATTGGCGAAGCCGGCCAGGCTGGGCCGACCCGAAGCGGGTGGAAGGGCGTTCATCGACGTAGCCGGCTCAGCTCTGCTCGCCGCCGGGCGCGCGGAAGGCTCCGCTGTGCGCGCAGAACGGGGACGCGGTGGCTTCGGTCTCGAGCATGGCGTCCAGGCCGTCGTCGTAGCCGGCGTTAAGCATCCCCTTGGTCAGCTGGATCGACAGGGCCGGCATCGCGGCCACCTCCCGAGCCAGGGCCAGGGTGCCGTCGACCAGCTGATCGGCCGGGAACACCCGGTTGATCAGCCGGTAGCCGAGCAGGTCGGAGGCGCCGAGCACCGCATTGGTGAACAGCAGCTCCTTGGCGAGCTTGTCGCCGACCAGCTGCGGCAGGAACTTGGCCAGCCCCATCTCCGGGACGATGCCGATCTTGCAGAAGGCCGGCACCACCTGGACCCGGTCGGAGACGCAGACCAGGTCGCAGGCCAGCATCAGCGAGAACGCGCCGCCCACGGCGTAGCCGTCCACCATGGCGATCACCGGGGTGGCCATCCGCCGGACCTGGCGAATCACGTCCAGGTAGGGACGCAGGGTGGCCCGAGTGTTGGCCAGGCTGACCTGATCCGGTGGGGTCTGGCGCAGGTCACCGCCGCTGGAGAAGTTCTCCCCGGCGCCGCGCAGAATGACCACCCGGGTCGCCTCGTCCGCGTCGGCTTGGCGGAGCAACTCCCCTAGCCGGACCATCATCGGCGCACTGATGGCGTTCTTCTTGCGCGGCTGGTTCAGCACCAGCACGGTGATGCCGGGCTCGAGCTGCTCGGCGTAGACGGCGTCGTCCATGGTGAGTCCTTCCTCAGATCCGGCAGGCGGCCTGGTAGCCGGCCTTGGTGGCGTCCGCGATCCGTCCGGGGTCGGCGCAATCGCCGGCCTCGTACACCTCGACACCGGTGGCCTGCAGGGCTTCGAACAGTGAGCGGTTGGCCTGGAAGCCGAGGGTGACCGCCACGGTCTTGGCCGGGACGCTGACCGGCTGGTCGCCGGAGGGCCCGCGCTGGACGACCTCGACCGTGCGCGGAGTGATCTTGGTGATCTCCGAGCTGGTCAGCGTGGTGACGTTCTCGGCCTTGCGGAAGGCGCCCACCACATGGAACCGGTCGCTGCCGCCGACGTCGTGGCCGATCTTGGGTCCGGCCTCGATGATCGTGGTCTTGCGGCCGCTCTCCATGGCCAGATGGCCCAGCTCACAGCCCGGGAGTCCGCCGCCGACGATGGCCAGCGGATTGCCCAGCGGCCACGGGCTGCGCTTGCTCATCACCCGGGCGAAGCCGGGGGTGTAGTACAGCCGCAGGAACACCGCGCCGCAGTTCCACATGATCTTGTTGATCAGTCCGGGCTTCTTCGGCGGGTGCCCGTTCAGCATCTCCAGGAAGTCGTGGGAGGTGACCACATTCGTCCCGTCGGCGCCGGGGACGTCGATCCCCTTCGGCTCGCCGCCGATCGCCACCACCACGGCGTCCGGACGCACCTGGCGCACCAACTCGGGGGTGACCGGAGTGTTCAGCACCACCTTCACCTGCGGGTGCAGCCGCAGCTGGACCCGGAAGGAGCGCAGCAGTCGCTCATGCAGCGGGCTGAAGATCGAGCTCATCTTCACCGAGCCACCGACCCGCGGGCCGGCCTCGTAGATGGTCACGGTGTGGCCCCGATCGGCAGCGGTCATTGCTGCCGAAATGCCGGCCGGGCCGGAGCCGGCCACCATCACCTTCTTGGGTGCCGTGGCGGGGGGCAGGGTGAGGGTGTCCAGCTCCGCGCCCAGCCGCGGATTGGCCGCACACTTGGTCAACGGAAGCTCACGGCCAACAACGTCATCGATACAGCGGTTGCAGCAGATGCACATCCGCAGCTCTTCGGGTCGATCCTCGACCACCTTGCGCGGGAAGTCCGGGTCGGCGATCGAGTAGCGCAGGCCGCCGATCAGGTCGGCCTTGCCCTCGCGCAGGATCCGCTCCATCACCACCGGATCGGTCTCCCGGTAGGCGGTGACCACCGGCTTGGTGGCCACGGTCTTGATCTGCTGGGAGATCCACGACCAGTGGCCGTCCGGGATCTCCTTGGTGGTCAGCGGAACGCTCGACTCGTGCCAGCCGACGGCCAGGTTGTGCAGGTCCATGCCGGCGGCTTCCAGGAACGGAACCACCTTCAGGGCGTCCTCGATGGTGTGCCCGGCGCCGTTCTCGCTCTTCACGTACTCCACCGGCGACCAGCGGACGATGATCGGGAAGTCGGGGCCGACCATGGCCCGGATCTCGGAGATCACCTCGACGGTGAGCCGGACCCGGTTCTCCAGGCTGCCGCCGTACTCATCGGTGCGATCGTTGGTAGCCGGGGACAGGAAGCGGTTGAGGATCCCGCCGACGCCGGCCATCACCTCGACGCCGTCCCAGCCGGCGTCCTTCATCACCCGGACGCAGTTGAGGAACTGCTGCTTGAACAACGCGATGTGCTGGGCCTCCATCCGGCGGAACGGGCCCATGAACTTCAAGATGGTGATGTCGGACGGGCCCCAGGCCACCTCGTCCTCGTCGGCCTTGGTCTTCCAGTCGTGGACGAAGTAGGGCTGGCCGACCAGCAGGCCGCCGTGCCGATGCACCACCTCGGCCATCTGGCGCAGGTGCGGCAGGCAGCTGTCGTCGTAGCAGCCGGGCATCGGAGAGAGCCCGGGGTGCTCAGCCGAGCGCTCGTGCGGGCTGAGGGTCTGAGTGATCAGGGCGGTCTGCCCGGCGGCGCGCTGCTCCAGGTAGTTCAGGAACCGCTGCGTCGGCCGGGAGTTCTGGTCGGTGTAGCCCGCTCCCGGCGACATCGACGTCGTCATCATCCGGTTGCGCAGGACCACTCCCCCCACCTGCAGCGGTGAGGACAGGAGCGGGAACTTCATACCCATCAGGTGCTTCCTTCTTGCCGTTGAGCCGCTATCCGCGGCGGTATTCGATGCCCATCTCGCCGCGCGGGAAGTACCAGGAGGCCAGCGCGGTTCCGTGGGCCAGGACGTAACAGGTGCCGCACTCGAAGCAGCCGGCGTAGTCGAAGTCGAGGCTGCCGTCGTCATTGAGCCGGTACAGCCCGGCCGGGCAGCCCCGGACCAGCAGTTCGAGGGTCTTGCGCGGGACGCCGGAGGTGTCGGCCAGCGTGATGTGGGCCGACTCCTCGTCCACGGCGAAGCGATCGACGGCGAGCTTGGACTCCAGGCTCATCGAGTTCCCCCTTTGCGGTTGGCGGTGCCGCGGACGCGGATCGCGGCACCGCCCAGGGCCCCGGCGACAGAGGCCCGTCCATTGATTGCGCCAAGGCCGCGCCACAGGTCCCGGACGAGGCGTCCGAAACCGATCGGTCGCGCTGCGGTGCGCAGTGAGCGAGTGATCGGTTCGGGCTTGCTGCCGTCCACGGAGAACAAAGACAGCATGGCGTCTTCGGCCAGCTTCGGGTAATCGGTGAACATCCCGCGGGTGTCCTCCAAAAACTTCGGGAACCGGCGATAGAAGGCCAAGTCGGTGAGCACAAAGCTCTCCTTGAGGCGGTCGGCGTACTCGGCCAGCGAGGCGGCCGAGAAGTCGTTGCGTCCGTGTGCGGCGATCACGGTCTCGGCGGCGATCCGGCCCGACTCGATGGCCAGGTCCATGCCGCGGATCGTGTAGCCGGTGTTCAGGCCCAGCCCCGCGGCGTCCCCCAAGAGCAGGGCGCCCTCGTGGACGAGCTGCGGGACGGCGTCGTAGCCGCCTTCGAGGGCCAGGTGACCGCCGTACTCGACCAGGGTGCCGCCGGCGATCAGCGGGGCCACCACCGGATGGCGCTTCAGCCGCTCGACCATCTCCGGCACCCGGACGTCGCTGTAGCCCAGGTCGCCGATGGTGGTGACGATGCCGAGCGAGACGGTGTCGCGGTTGGTGTAGAGGAAACCGCCACCGATGTGCCCGTCGGTGCAGTCACCGTCGAAGACCCAGGCGCAGCCCTCACCGGCGGCCAGCCCGAACCGCTGGCTGACCACGTCCTCGCCGAGCTGGATCACTTCCTTGGCGCCGACCGCGTAGTGATGCGGGTTCGGTTCGCCGATCAGTCCGGCCCGGCGGGCCAGCAACGAGATCGCGCCGTCGGCGAGGAGGACAATCTTGGCGCTCATCTCCTCCTCGCCGGCGACGACACCTGCCACTCGACCGTCACGCAGCAGCAGGTCGTCCACTCGGATTCCGGTGATCACGCTCGCCCCGGCCGCCTCTGCCTGGTCGGCGAGCCACTGATCGAACGGCGCTCGCAGCACCGAGTAGGACGCGGACTTTCCGCCGAGCTTTCCGCTGCCGAACTCGACGGTGGAGGCACTCTCCTGAGTCAGCAGAGAGATGCGCTCCTTGGTGATCAGGCGCTCGAGTGGAGCCTCGGTGGCGAAGTCAGGGAAGACCTTGCCGAGGGCGTGGGTGTACAGCCGACCGCCGGACAGGTTCTTGCTGCCGGCACTCACGCCACGGTCGATCAGGACCACGTCGAGACCAGCCCGGGCGAGCACCGTGGCGGCGGTGCTACCGGCGGGCCCGGCCCCCACGATGATCGCGTCGAACGCGTCCTCAGCCATGCACTCCTCCACCTCATTGGGAAGGCCGAAGCCTGTACGTACTTTTCAGACTGTTGCCGTCTGAAGTTATTTCAGACACTAGCAGTCCATAACCGAAACGCGCTACCGTTCGATCAGTGGCGCGTCGATGAGTGCGCCGAAAGGGGACCCCACCTTGCCCGGACTGCCTGCAGACGCTGGCGGCTTCAGCTCTCCGCACTCACCGCGCCGAGTCGGCCGTCCCCTGGACGAGACCGCCGAAGGCCGGATCCTCCGCGCCGGCATCGACCTCTACGGTCGCGAGGGCTGGCGTGGCACCACAATGTCGGCCATCGCCAAGGAAGCCGGAGTCGGCAAGGCCCTGCTCTACTCCCGATTCAGCAGCCAGACCGACATCCTCATCGCCGCCTTCGAGGCCTACATCCCCGAGCTCACCGGCGAGTTCAGCGGCATCCGCGAGCTGCTGCTCGCCGAGGCCAACCGGATGGCCGATCTGTACTTGGGTGAGCATTCGCTGGCCCTGCAGCGGGCGATCATCGACGCCTCAGCCGGAGTCGACCCGTTCCCGCAGATCACCGAGGGAATGTCCCAGCGCACCGTGATTCCGATGCGTGCCCACGTCCGGGCCGCGATCGAGCGCGGCGAACTCCCGCCGTGGACGAAGGTGACCCCACTGCTGGATGTGATCGAGGGCGCGGTGCGGATGCACGTCTTCGCCGCCCCTCATCTGACCGAGAAAGTGCGCGCCGGAATCCGCGACTACACCCGAAACCTGGTCGACGAGCAGCTGCTGCTGCTGACCAAGGTCGGTCCGCTGCGCGGGCATCCGGATCCGGACTGGCAGCCCCGACCGGCCCAGGACTAGCCAGGACGCCGTCGGCCGACCGGTCGGCCAGGCGTGCGGCGAGGACTCAGCCGAAGGCGGCGATGTCGATCTTGCCCATGCTCATCAGCGTGGCGTAGGCGTCCGGGCCGGCCATCAGCTCGTCCAGGTTGTCGGGAACCAGCTGCCAGCTCAGGCCGAACTTGTCCTGACACCAGCCGCATTGCTCGGCCTCGGGGACGGCACTGAGCTCGCCCCACCAGCGATCCAGCTCTTCCTGCCCGTGGCAGTAGACCAGCAGCGAGACTCCGGGGGTGAAGGTGAAGTCCTGGTCGGCGGCGTCCATTGCGGCCAGCCACTCGCCCACCAGCTGGAAGTCGGCGAACATCACCTGGCCGGCGACCGGGCCGGCCTCGGCCGGGTAGGTCGCGATAGTGCCCGGACGTCCACCGAACAACCCCAGGTAGAAGTCGATGGCCTCCTTGGCCCGTCCCTGGACGGTGCTGCCGAACATGATCGACGGGACGATGAACGGCCGCGGCTCGCCCTCGGGGTTGGTCAACATCAGCTGCCAGCTGACTCCCCACTTGTCCTCGACCCAGCCGTAGCGGCGGCTGTAGGGATACTCCTGCAGCGGCATCAGCACGCTGCCCTCCGCGGCCAGGGCGGTCCACAGATCGTCCAGATGCTCGCGGGCCTGGTCGTCGACCGACGGGTCGAAGTTCACGAAGAACGACACCGACGGGTTCGGACGAAACTCCGGCCCGGCGTTGATGCCGACCAACCGGTAGCCGCCCAACTCGAACTCGACAGTGACCGGCTGACCGGCGAACTCCTTCTGGAAGTCGGGTAAGCCCTCGTCGGGGTAGCGGTGGATGTCGATGATCCGCGCATTCGGGAAGACCGATGCGTAGAACGTGGCCGCCTCCTCGGCGGTGTGGTCGAACCAGAGGTTCGGGACGATCTTCTGCATGGCCGGGGTCCTCCCAGGTGTGACTGCGTCGTCACAGCCAATCTCGCCCGCGCGAGCCGCCCCGTCAATGGGTTCGCGCCACCGACTATGCGGGGTCGGCAGTTCTCGGCATCACCTCGTGCCAGAGCCACCCAGTTCCTGAAGGCTCTCGGCTCACCCGGCAAACGGGTCGGCGTCGTCGCGAACAGCCCGGCTCCCCCGGACTCCGAGCCAGACCTCTCGAAGAGTCGGCGTTGCCACGTAGAAGCGCCCCCTCTTCTCGCCGTGCGGCTCCAGATAGCCGGCGTCGACCAGCGCCTTGAGATCTCGTCCGGCAGTCTGCTCGGTGATCGTGCTACCCGACTCGGCAGCGATCTTCAGATAGGTGGCGCGACGCAGTCGCAGCCCCATGGCGGCATCGTTGAGCGCAGCCAGTTGCCGCTCCTCCCGGGCGCCGACCAGCCGCTCGATACCCATCCACATACGCTCTGCATCGTCGACCCGGCGACGCAGAGTGGACGCCTGCCGCAGATGCGCGGTCAGCGTGAAGCGCACCCACGCCGTGGTGCTCCGCTCCGGAGCCCAGTGACCGCCTCCGACCTGAGCCAGGACGTCGTAGTAAGCCTGACTGTTGCGACCCAAGTACTCCTCGATGCTCATGAACACCGGGGACAAGATGCCGTTGCGAGCCAGCACAAGGCTCTGCAGACAGCGCGCCATCCTCCCGTTCCCGTCCCGGAAGGGGTGGATCATCACTAGGTTCAGGTGAGCCATAGCCGCCTTCACCAGCAACTCGTCATCAGCGCAGTCGTTCACATACGCGGCAAGCTCTGCCATGAGTCCGGGAACGTGGTCGACATCGGCACCCTCATGCATGATCTCCTGAGTCTGCTCGCGCTGCACGTAGATGGAGCCGGCTCTCCAACGGCCGGGACGGTTGAGCAGCGAATACCCGGTCATCATGAAATGCAGGCTCTTGAGCAGGCTCACGCTGCACTCGAAGTCCTGGTCGTCAGCGCGCTGCAGCACATAGGTCATCGCGTTTCGATAGCCCTCAAGCGCCATTCGCGTCTCGGTGCTGGAGTCCAACGGCTCCTCTCCGAGCGCGACCGCGGCGACGTCGTCCAGTCGTGCGTCGTAGCCTTCGATGCTGTTCGAACCCTGAATGTTGCGGGCAAAGGAGAGGCGTCGAAGTGAACCGGTCCAGCGATGCGGCTCATTGAGAACGAAGCGCAGCCGAACCCGAAGATCCTCGATCTCGGCAAGCACAGCAAGCTCACGCTCATCGAGTTTCGCTGATCGATAGAGCATTTCATACCTCCTCAATGATGTTTACTATACATCATTACGTGCAGGAGATGCGGCACGAAATGATCGAGGGCTAGACCTTTCGCGGTAACGCCTCGTGGAGCCGCCATTGGAGCTCGGCGATCTCGTCGGGCCCGAGCGGACCGGGCTCGGCCAGCAGCGCCTTCAGCTTCTTCATCCAGAGCACGTTGACGCCCTGCACAGTGAACGCCCCGCCGATCAGTGGCCAGTCGGCCTCCACGAAGCACAACACGCCGCGCACCGGGACCTCCGGCTCGTCGGCCAGCACCTGACGAACCAGCCCCACCTGCTTGTGCATGCCGTCGACCAGCGGAGTGCGGTTGCGTCCGCCGATGATGAGTAGCTCCTCCCGCGGACGAATGATCCCGCCCTCGATGCGCAGTTCCGGGCGCTGACCGCGGTAGCGCTTGGCGTCCACCACGAACACTCCGGACGGGCAGACGACCAGGTGATCGATGTTCGCCTTCGTCCCGGGCACCTGGCGATCGTGCAGCACGCGAAGACTCGGTCCGGCGACCTCAGCCAGCATGTCGCCGAGCCGCTCCTCCCCCATGGCTCCACTGGCCCAGGCCGTCGTCGTCTGCGGGTCGTCGAACACCGCCAGCAGGAACTTCCCGATCCGGGGATGGGCGGCCTGAACCCGCTCTTGGCGCGCATCGTGGCGCCGCTCGTACTCCTGTTTGGCCGAACCACCGGCCGTGCCGTCGACCGCCTCGAGCAGCGGAGCCGACTCTGCGGCCATGGCACGCCGAGGGGGTTCGCTGGCCTCGGCCGGCCCGTCCAGCCCGCGCCGCGGACCGCAACTCACGCAGGCCACGGACCTGCTCGTCCGGTCGTAGTCGGCCAGCTCGCCCGCGGCGAGTTCGGCACCACACCGAGAACAGGTCCCGGCGTAGCGCAACTTCATCCGTTTGACGGCAGGGGGTGTCGCCGTAGCATCGGTCACCCGGCCATTGAACAGTGCGCCTGCGTCCCGCCGCAGGCAGCGAGCGGAAATCGCCGCCTTCAGACCGGCAGGACGCCGCGGCGGGCCAGGTCGCCGAGCCAGAACAGGCTCGGCTTGGCGGTCCGGACGAAGCTGTCCCGGTCGACCGCGACCAGGCCGAAGGTTGGCGCGAACGAGCCCCACTCGTAGTTGTCCAGCAGCGACCAGTGCAGATAGCCACGGACGTCCGCGCCGTCGGCCATTGCTGCCGCCAGTCCGGCCAACGCGGCCCGGGTGTACTCGATCCGCTCGGCATCGTCCGCGGTGGCGATGCCGTTCTCGGTGACCAGGATCGGCAGCCCGGTCAGTCGATGAGTGTGCCGGACGGCATCACCCAGCGCGGCCGGGTAGTACTCCCAGCCGGTCAAGGTGAACCGGGTGCCGTCCGGCCACGACTGCGGGCCGTAGCCGAGTGAGTCCTCGGTGGGCCCTATGAGGGTGCGCAGATAGGCCTGGACGCCGATGAAGTCGTCGCCGCGGGCCTGCTCCAGGAAGAAGTCCTCGCGCCAGTACCGCCAGGCGTCGCGCTGCGCCTCCCAGCCGGGGACGGCCTGAAAGGCCTGGTTGGCCACGCTCCAGCCGACCCGGGCCCGGGTGGACGCGCGGACCACGTCGACCGCCGCATGATGCGCGGCGGCGATCGCCTGGGCGCGCTGTTCGTCCACGCCGACCGCGTTCATGCCCAAAGTGGTGTCGGTGATCGCGCCGAGCTGGATCACCAGCATGTTCGGCTCGTTGATGGTGATCACCCAGGCCACGTCGGCCAGGATGCCGACCGCAGCCTCCACATAGCGGGTGAACCGGTCCACGGCGTCCGGCGCCTGCCAGCCGCCGCGCTGCTGCCACCACCGCGGAAAGGTGAAGTGGTGCAGGGTGACGATCGGCTGCACCCCGGCGGGCAGGCAGGCGTCGATCATGGCCCGGTAGTGCGCCAGCGCGGCCCGCGAAATGACCCCGGGCTCCGGCTCGATCCGGGCCCACTCGATCGAGAACCGGTAGCAGCCCAGCCCGGACTCGGCGAGCAGGGCGATGTCCTGGCCGTAGCGGTGGAACGAGTCGCAGGCATCCCCGGACGGCTCGGGCACCGCGGTGCCCGGTGCGTACTCGGCCACCCAGTGGCCTGTGTTGACGTTGCCGCCCTCGGTCTGGTGGGCAGCTGTCGCAGCACCCCACAGAAAGCCGGACGGCGCTGCCACCACCGGGCCGCGCTCACTGATTGTCGCGCTCACCCTCGGCTCCTCCCAGGTCGATCACCGCGAAGCTGAAGGGCTCCAGCTCCACCCGCTCGTGGCCCAGCATCGCTCCTTGCCCGAGCAGGATTCGGGACTGCTCCGCCAGCGCCCACGGCCAGCTGGCCGGACGCTCGGACGGGTTCAGCACGACCAGCAGCGACTCGTCCTCGCCGCGCAGGTAGCCGGCCGGATAGCCGTCGGCGAGCAGCCACAGCGGCGCTCCGGCGGCCAGCCGAGGGTCCCGGTGCCGCAGCGAGATCAGCTCCCGGGTCAGGTGCAGCAGCGAGTCCGGGTCGTCGAACTGGTCGGCCAGGTTCGGTGCTCCGGGCGTGCAGTCGGCCGGCAGGTAGTGGCTGTCGGTGGTGGTCGGCGCGAACGGCGTCCGGGCCAGGTCGCCCCACGCCATCGGGGTCCGGGAGCCGGCCCGCTCGAACCGCGGCTCCAACCGGGAGCCCTCGAAAGGTTCGAGCCCGGGCAGGTACCGCATGCCCAGTTCATCGCCGTAGTAGAGGCAGGGCATGGTCGGCCAGGTGAACACCAGGGCCAGCGCGACCGCGGCCTGCCGGGCGTCCCGGCTGCCGGCGACCAGCCGGCTGAAGTCGTGGTTTCCGGTGGGCAGGCCGATCACCCCGGATCGGCCGTAGCCAGCCTTCGGGTCGGCCGCCGTGATCGCCCGAACGGCCTGCAGCCAGGCCGCCGCGAAGGTCTTCAGGCTGCCCTGGCCGGACGCGTCGGCCCACGACGGATGGGCAGGCCAGTGGTCGCTGACCGTGCCGCCGCCGTTTTGCCACAGCGATCGCAACGGCAGTCCGTTGTCGCTGCCACCGAAGTGGACGAACATGTCGGCGTGGAAGCCGGCCGGCACCGACAGGGCCGGATCTCCCCATTCGGCGATCAGGATCCGGCCCGGATAGTGCTGGTCGATCCAGCTGCGCAGCTCGGTCCACAGCCGACGGGTCTCGACGAGTTCGGGATCGTCCTTGACCAGGGATGCGGCCATGTCCACCCGGAAGCCGGCGACGCCCAGCTCGAACCAGTGCGCCATGATCTGGGTCAGCGCCTCCCGGTTGGCCCGCGGACCGGGCGCGTCCACCGGTTGGCGCCACGGCTCGTCCGGGTTGAGTCGGGCGTAGCCGTAGTTCAGCGCCGGCTGGAAGTCCAGGAAGTTGGGCAGGTAGGCGCTGCCGTCGGGTCGCGCGACCCAGCCGGGCCGAGGCTCTGGCGACCACAGGTACCGATCACGGACGGCCGGCTCGGCTCCTGGCGTGGAGGCCGCCAGGAACCACGGGTGCTCGTCGGAGGTGTGCCCGGCGACCAGATCCAGCACGATCCCGATCCCCCGCTCGGCGGCGGCCTCACACAGCGCGGCCAGGTCTGCGTTGCTGCCGTAGCGCGGGGCGATCGTGAGGTAGTCGGCCACGTCGTAGCCGGCGTCCCGGAACGGAGAGACGAAGCATGGGTTCAGCCACACAACGTCCACCCCCAACCAGGCCAGGTAGTCCAGTCGCTCGCGCAGCCCGATCAGGTCGCCGATCCCGTCGCCATTGCCGTCGGCAAAGCTCTGCGGGTAGGCCTGATAGAGCACCAGCTCGTCCAACCGGTCGGCCAGCGGGACGATCGGTGAAGCCACGGGGCTCACGAGACCGCACTCGGGCCGAACGGCAGGCTGGCGGCCTGGCGCTGCACGTCGAGCCGGGCGTGCAGGGTTCGCGACGAGGATCCGATGACGACCTGGTAGCGGCCCGGCAGCTGCCGCCAACACTGCGCCTCGGTGTCGGCGAACGCGAAGTCGCGCACGCCGAGCCGGAACCGCGCCGTGGCGGTCTGCCCGGGCTCCAGGGTGAGCTTCTCGAAGCCCCGCAGCTCGCGTGGTGGACGGGCCGGCCCTCCGGCCGGCGGCTCCAGATAGAGCTGGACGATCTCGCTGCCCCGGCGCTGGCCGGTGTTGGTCACCGATACCGCCACCTCCACGGCGTCCCCATCGGCAGCGACCAGCTCGGCCTCGCCGTAGGCGAAGTCGGTGTAGGACAGCCCGTGGCCGAACGGGTAGCGGACGTCGAGGTGCTGCGCGTCATACCAGCGGTAGCCGATGAACGGGCCTTCGGCGTAGTGAACCACGCCATCAGCACCGGGGAAGGTGTCGTGGCCGGGGGTGTCGGCCAGCCGCATCGGGTAGCTCTCCCCCAGCCGCCCGGACGGCTCCGCGCGGCCGAACAACACCTCGGCCACGGCCGTCCCCACCCCCTGGCCGCCGAGCCAGCTGAGCAGGATCGCGTGGGCGCCGTCATGCCACTCGTCCATGGTCACCGCCGAGCCGGCGGCCAGCACCACCACCAGCGGCTTGCCCACTGCCACTAGGGACTTCAGCAGCTCCACCTGGTCGGCCGGCAGCTCCAGGCTGTGCCGATCGGCGGCCTCGACCTCGGCGGCGATCGGCAGGCCCACGAAGGCCACCACGACGTCGACGGCCTCAGCCACGGCGACCGCCTCGGCACGTAGCGCGTCGGCATCGGCCGGCCCCTCGATCTCGAACTCGCGGTAGAAATCGGTCCGGGCCAGCGGATAGCCCGGGGCGTAGCTGACCCGATCCCCGGCGATGGCGGTAATGGCGGCCAGCGGCTGGTCCACCCGCAGCGGCTCCAGCCCGGCTGATCCGCCGCCCTGGATCCGCGGCACCGTGGCGTACCCGCCGATCACGGCCAGCTTCGCCGTGCTGTCGGCGGCCAGCGGCAGCACGCGGTTCTGGTTGCGGAGCAAGGTCATGGCGGCCGTGGCGGCCTCCCGGGCCAGCTGGTGGTGAGCTTCCTCACCCAGCCCGGCCCGCTGCTCGGCGCTGAGCGGCTGACCAGGGACGATGCCCGGGTCGCGGACCGGGCTGGGTGCCGGACGTCCGTCCGGCAGCGCCCGCAGCGCGAACGCCACCACCCGGCGGGCGGCGCGCTCCAGGACGGCCCGCTCCAGTCGTCCCTCGTTCACCGCGGCCACGATCGCGGCCGCACTGCGTCCGCCGGTTCCCGGCATCTCCAGTTCCATCCCGGCGGCCACTGCGGCGACCGGGTCGTGGACGGCATCCCAGTCCGAGACCAGCAGCCCGTCGTAGCCCCACTCGTCGCGCAGCACCTGGGTGAGCAGCCAGTGATGCTGCGAGGCGTGGGTCCCCCAGATCCGGTTGTAGGAGCACATCACGGCCCACGGGTCCGCGGTCGCGATCACCCGGCGGAAGGCCTCCAGGTAGAGCTCACGCAGGGTCCGCTCGTCCGCCTCGACCGAGATCTCGGTGCGTTCGGTCTCCTGGTTGTTGGCCGCGAAATGCTTCAGACAGGCACCGATGCCCTGGCTTTGCAGGCCGTCGATGTAGGCGGATGCCAACTCGGCGGTCAGCACCGGATCCTCGGAGAAGTACTCGAAGTTGCGCCCGCACAGCGGCGTTCGCTTCAGATTGATGCCCGGCCCGAGCAGCAGCTGGATGCCCATGGCCCGGCTCTCCTCACCCAGGGCGACGCCGACCCGACGGATCAGGTCCCGGTCCCAGGTGGCGCCCAGCGCGGACGCCGTCGGGAAGGCCGTGGACGGGATCCAGACCTGATCGACGCCGGTCTCGGTGCGCAGCCCGTGCGGGCCGTCACTGACCTCGGCCGCGGCCAGGCCGAGCTCCGGGATGGCCACAGTGCGCCAGTCGTCGGCGCCACTGACCATGGCGGCCAGCTGCTCGAGGCTGAGTTGGGACACCACAACGTCTGCGGTGGTCACAGAGGTACTCCTTGTCCGAAAGTTACGTCTGACTAGGTGCCCAGGAAGCCGGGCGGATACGGAAGCGCGGCCACGCGCTCACGCAGCTCATCGGTGAGCCGCACTCCGCCCAAGGCGAGGGCATCGAGGACGCAGCCGGCCAGCGGGGCGGCCGTGCTGACCCGCACCGGGGCGTCCGGGAACCGCTGCTGCAGCGCGGCGACCAGCTCATCGCGGAAGATCGAGTGCTCGGAAGTGATCACCGAGCCGTTCAGGACGATCGGGAAGTCCGGCCCTGGAACGGCCGAGACCTGACCGGCCACCCACTCGCCGTAGCGGACGAACGCCGCCGCCTGCCGACGGACCAGCCCCTGGGCCACCGGGTCACCGGTGGCGGCCACCTGCAGGACCAGCCGGGTGGCCCGCAACTCGTCGTCGGTCGGCCGGGTCCGGAACCTGCGGGTGAGCGAATGTCGTAGCTCCCACGGGTCGGGCACCTCGAACATCGCCAGCAGCGGCTCGGTCAGCGCAGTCGGCTCGCCCAGCCCCATCCAGGCCAGGCAGACCGCGTTGATGCCCGTCTCCGCGAACCCCCAGCCGCCGAGGTTGTCGAACACCCACCAGCCCGACCACGCCTGATCACCATCCCGGTTCCGAGCGGCGATCGCCGGACCGGTGCCGACGGTGATGGCCAGGCCGACCCCGTCCAGCGAGCCCAGTCGCAGCGAGGCGACGCCGTCGTTGGCGACGTCGACACTCTGCAGGCCGGGAAGGCCGGCGGCGATCCGATCACGCCACCAGGCTTCGTCCTCCGGCCAGTCGACGCCGGCGATCCGGAAGGCCGCTGCTCGGACTGCGGCGGCGGCCACTCCGGCGTCGGCCAGTGCCTGGGAAGCCGTCCCGAGCACAGCCTCGGACGCGGCGTCCACGGACGTGGCGTTGTACATGTCGCCACGCCCGCCACGGGCGCGGCCAAGGACCGCACCCGTGGCGTCGGTGACCACGGCCACCGTCTTGGAGTTGCCCGCATCCAGGGCCAGGAAGTGCCCGCTCATCGCAGCAGGCGCTCCGGCAGGTAGGCGGCGTGAGCGGCGGCCATCTCGTCGTACAGCTCCTCGGCCACCCGCAGGCCGGGCACCAGCGGGTTCGCAGCCAACGCGGCGATCGCGTCACGGCGAGTGCCGATCCAGGCCGCTTCGGCGGCCAGGTACTGGTACTCGGCCAGCTGCTGGGTGATCCCGCGGACGGTGTGCGGCAGCGGCTTCTGCGGTTCGGGGTGCACCCCGGACCCGTCCACCTGGCACCACACCTCGACCACCACGTCCTCATCGAAGCCGGGCAGCACCCCGCCGGTGTTCGGCAGGTTCACCGGCAGCCGCTCGGGGGTGTCGTTGTAGTAGGCGTCCATCACGTCCAGGGCCAGCTCGAGCTCATGGATGCCGCCGCGGGAGCGGTTCGGATCCAGATCCGGGACGTCGGCGAAGGACTGCTCGGTGTAGTGCTGCCAGTAATCCGGCAGCGCCTGCATGATCGTCTCCGACCGGGTCAGCCGCGCTCCCTGGAGTTCGCGCAGGATCTCCGGGCCGTAGTAGTAGTACTGGAAGTAGTCAGCCGGGACCGACCGCATGGTCACAGCCAACTCCAGCATCCGGCGCTCCAGGATGTCCATCGTCGGATCGTTGCGACGCTCTTCCCAGGCCTGATCCAGCAGCGGCATCAGGTCGGCACCGTCGTACAGGTGCTCGAACGACCAGCCGTTGTGGTTCACCCCGGCCATGGTGATCTTGGCCCGTGCCGGATCCAGCCGCGCTGCCCGAAGGGTGGTGTTCGGGAAGTACATCAAGCCTTCGCACATCGAGTAGATCGGCACGTCGGTGAACCGGCTGACCGCCTGGGAGACGATGTTCACCGGATTGGTGTAGTTGAAGATGACCGCCTTCGGAGCGACCGCCTTGATGTCCTCGATGATGCCGGTGAACTGATTCAGCGAGCGCAGCGACATGAAGAAGCCGCCGGGTCCCTGGGTCTCCTGGCCGATCACGCCGTGCTTGAGCGGGATCCGCTCGTCCAGCGCGCGGGCCTCGAAGTTGCCCGGACGGAAGCTCGTCAGGACGGCATCGGCGTCGGTCAGCCCGGCCCGCCGATCAGTGGTGGCCGTGATCGTGATGTCCAAGCCCTTGTTGTCGGCGATCCGCTGGGACATCCGTCTGACGATCTCCAACCGCTCAGGATCCAGATCGACCAGCACCACCTCAGAGCCGCGGAAGTGTTCACCGCGCTCCAGGAACGAGGCCATGGTGCCGGCGCCGCGGGACGAGCCGCCGCCGATGTAGACCAGCTTGATAGATGCCATTTCTTCCTCTCGTGATGGGTTCGAGTATTAGGGACGCGCTGCGTCGGCGTCAGCAAGGACCTGGTAGTCGCGGCAGGCCTTCACCGCAGTGGCCGGCCAGGTCGGGTCATAGTCGTCGGCAGCCGCGATCCGGTCGAAGGCGTCGCGCTTGTCGGCCCCAGTGAGCAGCAGCAGGGCCTGGGCGCTGTTGTCGACGATGGTCGAGATGCCCACCGAGATGCCGTGCCGCGGCACCTGGTCGAGGCTGGCGAACACCGGGAAGGTAGACATGTTGTCGTGCCGCGTGCTCTCCGGCAGCTCGATCACCCGGGTCTTGGAGTCGCGCGGCGAACCCGGCGGGTTGAACGCGATGTGACCGTCGCTGGCCCCCGAGGCCAGCAGGAACAAGTCGATGCCGCCGGCTGCGGCGATCTGCCGGTCATAGGCCTCCGGGTCAGCCGGGTCGGGGCACCAGACCCGCACCGGGGCTCCGCCGGCGTCGACCAGCGGAGCCAGGATCTGGCGTTCGGCATAGCCGATGCAGCTGTACTCGCGGCGAGGGTCGACGCGCCGCAGAGCGTCACCGTCCGGCTCCAGGTACTCGTCCATCAAGACGACCACCAGCGGGCTGACGTCCAAGCCGGCCGACACCAGTTCGGCCAGCGCCGGGAACACCGGGGCTGGGGTGCGTCCGGTGGGACAGCCGAGCAGGAAGTCCCGGCCGGCGGCTGACGCCGTCCGAAGTCCGTCGGCGATGAGTGCCGCAGCGCGGGCCCCCACCTCCTCGGCGGTGGCGACGATGATGGGCAGATTGGTCATAGCAGTACCTCTGGTTGAAGCGGGACGGGGTGACGGGATCGGATGCCTGGTCATTCCTTCAGGGCGCCGGCGAGCATCCCGGAGATGAACTTCCGCTGGAAGATGACGTAGAGGATCAGCACCGGAGCGGCGACGATCAGGCCGCCGGCGGCCATCAGGTTGAACAGGGTCAGATGTCGTCCCTGGAACACTCCCAGGGCGACGGTGGCCGGCTGGTTATCGCCGTGCAGGAAGACCAGGGAGATGAAGTAGTCATTCCAGGTCCACATGAAGCTCAGCAGCAGCAAGGTGGTGATGGCCGGACGCACCAGCGGCAGCGCCACTGACCAGAGCATCCGCAAGGGACCGGCTCCGTCGAGTTCGGCGGACTCGAACAGCGAGCCCGGCAGGCTGCGGAAGGCGGCCCGCATCCAGAAGATGCCGAACGGGACGCCCATTCCCAGGTGGATCAGGATCACCCCGGGCAGGCTGTTGGTCAGCCCCCAACTGCGGAACTGGTAGTACAGCGGGACGATGATGGCCTCGGTCGAGATCATCATGCCGAGCACGATCAGCGGGTAGAGCACCTTGTGACCGCTGACTCCCAGGACCCCGAAGCCATAGCCGCCGAGCACGGCCAAGATCAGCTGTCCGGCCACAGCCGAGCAGGTGATGATCAAGGAGACGGTCATAGCCCGGGCGAAGTCGGCCTCCTGCCAGGCGGTGGCGAAGTTGCTCCACTCCACGACGCCGGGCACCGGACGTCCGGCGCGATCGGGGCTGAGCGCGGCACCTACGAAGGCGCCGACCGGGAACAGAACGGCCACGGCCAGCACGGCCAGGATCAGGTAGGTGAAGACGGCCTCGAGCTTCTTGGACATCAGTCACGCTCCGAGAACTTGGAGATGGCCATGGCGATGGCCAAGCAGAGCAGGGCCATCACGATGCCGATGGCGGCTGCCTTGCCGACCTGCGGGTTGACGAAGGCGGCTCGGTACAGCGCGACCGCCGGAGTCAGGGTCGCCGTGCCGGGACCACCACCGGTGGTCACCCAGACCAGGTCGAAGGTGCGCAATGCCCCAGTGATGGTCAAGGTCAGCGCCACGGCGATCTGAGCCCGCAAGCCCGGCAGCGTCACCGCGAAGAACTCCCGCAGCGGTCCGGCACCGTCCACTCGGGCGGCCTCGTAGAGCTCGGTCGGGATGTTCGAGATGCCGGCGATGAACAGCACCATGCAGAAGCCGAAGGTGACCCAGGTGCCGATCATGCCCAGTGCCGGCAGCGCCCAGGTGAAGTCACCCAGCCAGCTGCGGGTCAGCGCGTCCAACCCCACTGCGCGAAGCATCGAGTTGAGCGCCCCTTCGGGCCCGTAGATCCGCTTGAAGACCAGGGCCACCACGACGCTGGTGAGCACCTGCGGCAGGAAGTAGATGAACCTGAAGACCGCCATCCCGGCCAGCTTGCGACGCGTGATCAGGGCCGTCGACAACAACCCGAGCAGGATCGGCAGGACCGAGAAGAAGAGGATCAGCACCAGGACGTGGCCCAGCGTCGACTGCAGCACCGGATCGGTGAAGAAGGTGATGTAGTTCCCCAGGCCCACCCACGTGGCTGCCGAGACTCCGTCCCAGGCGTAGAACGAGTACTGGAACGACTGGGCCAGCGGGACCAGCACCACGATGGCGTAGAACGCCAGCGGAAGTGCCACGAAGGCCAGTCCGATCCGCTTGTTCCGAGCTCGGGGCGAGTGCCCTGCGCGGCGGCTCCCGCGGCTCGCGCCACCCGAAGATCGGGTGGCGCGAGCCTCAACGGTGTTCATCTTCGCGACTGCCTGGCGGGTTACTTGGAACCGGTCAGGAAGGCGTTGCGGTCAGCATCGACAGCCTTGACCAGCCCGGCCGGGTCGGTCTTGCCCGCGTAGAGCAGCTGCATCTGCTGGTTCAAGGTGTCCAGCATTGTCGGGCTGGTCCAGTCGAAGTACGGGACGAAGCCGTCGGACTTGGCGATGGCGTCGGCACCGGCCGCCTCAGTCTGGAGGGTGGCCATCTTCTCCGGGACAGTGATGTCGGAGTGCATCAGCGGAATCAGACCGAAGTCCGCCGATGCCTGGGCGGCGTCCTTCGACATCAGGAAGTCGAGGAAGGCGGCAGCCACGTCCGGGTTCTTGCACTTGCTGGCGATCACCATGGCCGAGGGCGCCGCGCCCACACCGACGGTGCCGCTGCCGGACGCCTGGGGCAACTGGATGTACTTGAACTTGCCCTGCTGGGCGTCGGTCAGGCCCAGCGAGCCGGTGTACTCGAAGCGGAAGATGCCCTTGCCATCAAGGTAGTTGGCGACGGCGTCCTGGTAGTTGATGCCCTCGTGATGCGGGGTGAACCAACCGGAGTCGTTCCACTTCTTCACTGTCTCCGCGGCCTTGGTGAGCCCGGCCTGATCAGCGGTGACTGCAGTATCGCCGTAGGTGAAGTTGTTGATGGCGTCGGCGCTGGCGTACATGGCCTGCAGACCGAGCAGCACCGCGGTCGGGGAATCCTGGCTGCCATAGGCGATCGGGATCTCACCGGCGTCCTTGATCTTGGCGGCGGCCGCCTCGAACTCGGTCAGCGTGGTCGGCGGCGTGATGCCGAGCTTGTTCAGCTTCTCGACGTTGTAGTAGATGCCGATCAGCGACACCCGGGCGACCGGGGTCGAGAACAGCGAGCCCGAACCGATCGTCTTGAAGTCGGTGGTGAACTGGTTCTGCCGAGCGATCGTGCTGGGGATCAGCTTGTCCCAACCGAAGGCGGTGGAGTACTTGTCGAGGTTGAGCACCAGATTGCCCTTGGCCAGGGTGCCCAGCGACTGCCAGCCATTGTTGGCGGTGGCGATGTCGGGGCCGTCCTGCTCGGCCAGCTGGAGGTTCAGCGTCGAGGTGAGCTGGCCCCAGTCCTCCTGGGTGCGCTCGATCTTGACGTTGGGGTACTTGGTCTGGAACTTCTGGATCATCGACTTGATCCACTCGCCCTCGCTGCCGCCCCAGAAGTCGGACATCTTCAAGGTGACGTTGCCTGCGGCCGCGACATCGGTGACGACGGCCTGAGAGGACGAGGACGAGGGTGCCGGGGCGGGTGCCGTGCCACCAGGCGCACAGCCTGCTGCTGCCAACAGAGCTGTCGCGGTAAGTGCTGCTGCGAGGGTCCGGCGGACCGTTCTGGATTGCTTCACTCCATACTCCTTCGCGCTGTGGGGGCTCACCACATCAATGTGGGCTGAGCACCTCCAAAGATACCAGCTAGTCCAGTTGGCGCAACTTTGCAGACCAGTAACTCAGGAACGCCACAACTGGTATGCTCCAGCTATGTCTGGTGTTACGGATACCGCCTATCGGCACATTGAACTGAGCCTGCAGCGCGGCGAGTACCCCCCTGGGTCCAGACTTCCGGGAGAACGTGAGCTGGCGCTCCGCCTGGGAGTAAGCCGGGTGACGGTGCGTCGCGCCTTGGGCCTGCTGGAAGAGGCCGGCAAGCTGGAACGCTCCTCCCAGCGCGGCTGGTTCGTGAACAGCGCGGTGCTGGGTGAGGTGCCCAGCAAGCTCCAGTCCTTCAGCGAGATGGCCCGGGCGCGCGGGTTGCGTCCGACCGCCCGCGTGCTGATTCAGCACGTCCGTCCGGCCACCCTCGAGGAGGCCGAACAGCTGCACATCGCCCCGGCCGCTCCGGTGATCGAGTTGCGCAGAGTCCGCGGCATGGACGGCCAGCCGATCTGCGTCGACCTGGTGGTGGTGAAGTACGACGGCGCCGAACCGCTGGCCACCGCGGACATGACCGACAAGTCGATGTATGAGCAGCTCGAACAGCTGTGCGGGATCAGCCTGCATCGCTCGGCCTACACGGTTCAGGCGGACGCCGCTGACAGCGAGATCGCCGCCCTGCTCAACTGCCCCACCGGCGCACCGATCCTGATTGGCACCGAGGTGGCCTACACCGCCGATGGCCAACCGGTGCTGCTGGGCATGAACCGCTACCGCGGGGACGCCTACCGGTTCCGCGCCGACCTCTTCCGTCCGGCCTAACCGGGGACCCCTCCGCTCGAAGGCTCAGTTCCTTCGAGCCTCCACAGGCGTACCGAGATACTCCGTGGCCGACGTCTGACCTATTGCGTATACACGCGTATGCGCTATGCTCCTGCCATCTCCCGGAAGGAGGACGCATGACCAGGCCCACCGCCGGTCGCCGGTTCATGACCGGTCGCGCCCGCCTGCCGCGGACGCGATGTCACCACAGCTGACTCGACACACTGCGCCCCACCGATCGGCGCCCACTCGCAAGGACCATCTGTGACCACCACCACGCCACGTCCCGCTGCCCGCACCGCACACCTGTCCGCGGGCACGGACTCCCGATTCACCGTCATCCCGGCGGCTGAAGCGGTAGCCCGACGCGCCCGGCTCGACCCGATCATCCTGGACGGCTCGCTCCGCCTGGCCGCCGCACAGTACGACGGTGACTACCGGGCCAGCAGCGGACGTTCGGGGTGGCTCGCCGAGCGGATCGCGGGATCTCGCCACGTCGATCTCCTGACCCAGTGGGTCAACCCGGACGCCGGCTTCCATTTCGCCGCACCGGATCCCGGCGCCTTCGCCGCCGAGCTCGGACGGTCCGGCATCGACGGAACTCGCCCCATCTGGCTGTACGACCAGAACAGCCAGATGTGGGCCTCCCGGCTGTGGTGGACGCTGCGGAACGCCGGCCTGCATGCGCAGGTGATCGACGGCGGCCTGGCCGAATGGCACCGGGCCGGCGGCGAGCTCGCCAGTGGCGAGCCCACCGAAGCCACACCACAGCCGACCGCACCGCCGGCCGTCCGCAACCTGGGGGTCTGGGTGGACCGTCGCCAGGTGGAAGCGATCCTCGACGCCGGGGATGCCAGCGACGTCCAACTGGTCTGCGCACTGTCCGAGGACGCCATGTGGGGACGCGTCCCCACTCGCTACACCCGTCGCGGACACATTCCGGGCAGCCTCAACCTGGCCGGCCATGGGTTGCTCGGAGCCAACGGAACGCTGCTGGACGGGCCCGGCCCGGATGCACTGTCCGGCCTCGATCCGGCACGTCCCGTCGTCCTCTACTGCGGAGGTGGCATCTCCGCCAGCCTGGCCGGACTGGCCCTGGTCCACTGGGGCTTCCCCGATGTCCGGATCTACGACGGCTCCCTCGAGGAGTGGTCGGCGATCCCCGAGGCGAGGCTGGTGAGCCAGTCATGACCGGTCCACGAGCCAGCAGACCGACACCTGAACGCCTGAGCGCCGCAGACCGGCGCGGCGTCCGTGCGATGGAGCGATGTCCCAGCCATCCGCACCGCTCGTCCTCACCCACCTTCCATCCATCTGTCATTGCATGAGAAAGCGATCCGAACATGTCTACATCAACTGAAGCAGCAGCAGCCCCGGTCACGGCGAGTCCGTACGCCTGGCGGGTCATCGATATCGTCATCGCCAGCGTGATCGGCGTTGCCTCGGGCGTCGTCTTCTGGGCCTGGGGCCTTGCCTACAACGGTCTGAGCGCACCCCTGCAGATCCTGCCCGGCTTCTCGTCCATCCTCGGCGGCGGCTGGCTGTTCGCCGGCGTCCTGGGTGGCCTGGTCGTCCGCAAGCCGGGCGCGGCCATCTACACCGAACTGCTGGCCGCAGTCGTCTCGGCCCTAGTCGGTACCCAGTGGGGCTTCCTCACCTTGGAGTCCGGCCTGGTTCAGGGTCTGGGTGCCGAGATCGTTCTGGCGATCTTCCTCTACCGCAAGTTCAACCTCGGAGTGGCCGCACTTGCCGGCGCCGGGGCGGGCGTCGCCCTGGCCATCAACGACCTGATCCTCTGGTACCCCGGAGTCGACCTGCTCTTCCAGTCGGTCTACTTCGTCAGCGCCATCGTCTCCGGCATCGTGATCGCCGGGATCGGGTCGTACTACCTGGTCAAGGCCCTGGCCAAGACTGGCGCCCTGCAGCGGTTCGCTGCCGGTCAGGAAGCCACCAAGGAAGTCTGAGGTGACTTCAGTGCGCGGAGCGCAGATCCAGGCCCACAACTGGGGTTGGCGGCACTCCGGGCGCAAAGCGTTCGCCGTCGCCGGGCTGGACCTCACCATCCAGCCCGGCGAACGGGTGCTACTGCTGGGCGCGTCCGGGGCTGGGAAGTCGACCCTGATCCACGCGCTGGCCGGGGTGCTCGGCGGAGCCGAGGAAGGTGAACAGCGCGGACAGCTGCTGGTCGATGGGCTCGCCCCGGTGAAGCAGCGCGGACGAATCGGCCTGCTCCAGCAGGATCCGGACGCCCAGGTGGTGCTGAGCCGAGTCGGTGACGAAGTCGCCTTCGGGCTGGAGAACCTTGCTGTCCCCCGGGCCGAGATCTGGCCCCGGGTTCGACAGGCCCTGGCCGATGTCGGGCTGAACCTGCCGCTGGATCACTCCACGGCCGCACTGTCCGGCGGCCAGAAACAGCGGCTCGCGCTGGCCTGCCTGTTGGCGATGCGTCCAGGGCTACTGCTGCTCGACGAGCCCACCGCGAACCTCGACCCCGACGGCATTCTCGAAGTGCGGACGGCGGTGGACTCGGTGCTGGAGAGCACGGGATCCACCCTGGTAGTGGTCGAGCACCGGGTCGAGATCTGGGCCGATCTGGTCGACCGGGTGGTCGTCCTGGATGCCGGCGGCGGCGTCCTGGCTGATGGGCCCACCAGCTCGGTCCTGGCCAGCCAGGGTGCCCGCCTGGCCGAGGCCGGAGTGTGGGTGCCCGGCCATCACCCGTCCCACCGACGCAGCACTGTGCCGGAGGCCACCACCCTCCTCGGCACCGAGGGACTGGCCACGGCGCGGGTCCCCGGACATCTGGTCGCCGAGCAGATTGACCTGGAACTCAGCCGCGGCGAGCTGATCGCGGTGACCGGCGACAACGGGGCCGGCAAATCGACTCTGGCTCTGACCGTGGGCGGCCTGATCCCGGTCGAAGCCGGACGAGTGGTCGCCCATCCGTCCCTGGCCGACGGCGTTGGGACCGACCCGTTCGCCTGGCGCTCACGGGAACTCCTGACCCGGATCGGCACGGTCTTCCAGGAGCCGGACCATCAGTTCCTGGCCACCACCGTCGCCGACGAGCTGCGGCTGGGGCCGCGCGCACTTGGCCTGCCATCCTCGGAAGTGGAGTCGCGCACCGACGAACTGCTGGAACGCCTCCGGCTGAACCGACTGGCCGGCGCGAACCCGTTCACCCTTTCCGGCGGAGAGAAGCGCCGGCTGTCCGTGGCCGCGGTGTTGGCCAACCGTCCGAAGGTGCTGATCCTCGACGAGCCGACCTTCGGCCAGGACGCCAAGACCTGGCGGGAACTCGTGCTGCTGCTGGACGAGTTGCTGGCCGCCGGGCGGGGAATCTTGGCCGTCACCCACGACCGCGCCTTCACCACCGCCTTGGCCGACACCGAACTCCGGCTGGAGGCCGCCTTCGATGGGGGCGTCTACACCGGAGCCAAAGCGATCGAGGTGGCACGATGACGATCTCCGTCCAACCCGTTCTAGGGAGCGCGGCAGCGCGGCTGAACCCGGTCGCGAAGATGGCCGCGGTGCTGATCCAGACCCTTGCTCTCCTTACCTCGATCGACTGGGTGTCGGCCGCCGTAGCCGTCTCGCTGAACCTGATCCTGTTCGCCTGGGCCGGACTGAGCTGGGCCGAGTTCTGGAAGCGCACCTTCCC
Organism: Propionicimonas paludicola; assembly: GCF_002563675.1. NCBI lineage: Bacteria > Bacillati > Actinomycetota > Actinomycetes > Propionibacteriales > Nocardioidaceae > Propionicimonas > Propionicimonas paludicola. The sequence goes on from NZ_PDJC01000001.1 coordinate 1,843,630, forward strand.
GGTCTGGCTGGCCGGGCTTCTGGCCGGCCTGACCACGTCCCTGTACGGGAGGGTCTCCGGCCAGACCTATCTGGACATCTGGTTCATCCACGTCTCCGACGGCTCGATCGCCCTGGGTCTGGCCACCTCCCTGCGGGTGCTCGCCATCGGGCTGCCCGGGGTGGTGCTGTTCGCGACCACTGACCCGACCGATCTGGCCGACGGGCTGGCCCAGATCCTCAGACTGCCCGCCCGATTCGTGCTGGGCGGGTTGGCCGGAGTCCGGCTGGTCGGGCTCTTCCTGGACGACTGGCGCCAGCTGAGCCTGGCCCGGCGGGCTCGCGGCGTGGCCGACACCGGCAACTGGCTCGATCGGCTGAAGCGTTTCGCCGGTCAGGCTTTCGCACTGTTCGTGTTGTCGATCCGGAGAGGCAGCAAGCTGGCCACCGCCATGGAGGCCAAGGGCTTCGGTTCGTCGTCGGTGCGCACCTGGGCCAGACCGTCCCAGCTGCGCCGCGGCGATCTCCTGATCGTGGTTCTGGCCGTGGCCGTGGCCGCGGCTGCCATTGCCAGTGCCGTGGCCGCCGGCACGTGGGTCTTCCTGCTGAGGAACACCTGATGACCGCCCAGATCCTCACCAACTGGGAGGCCACGATCGAGTTGGCGCTGTCTCGGCTGGACCAGTCCGGCCTGATCCTCATCGACGGGCCGTCCGGCTCGGGCAAGTCCACTTTGGCCCGACAGCTGCATCAGCGTGGCCTCGACGCCGGGCTGAACGTCCGGCTGCTCCGGCTCGACGACGTCTACCCCGGCTGGGGCGGGCTGAACTCCGGCGCGCTGGAAGTGGCCAGGGACGTGGTGTTGCCGCTGGCGGCCGGACGTCCGGCCAGCTGGCGTCCGTACGACTGGGCGGCCGGACGGAAGACCGAGCCTCGTGAAATGTCTCCCGGCGCCGGGCTGATCATCGAAGGCGTCGGCGCCCTGCATCCGCTGGGCTCACCGCATGCCGCCTTGCGGATCTGGGTCACTGCGGAGCCACTCGAGCGACGACAGCGGGCGCTGGAGCGCGACGGGGACACCTACCGTCCCCACTGGGAGCGCTGGGCCGAGCAGGAGCGCTCCTACTTTGCCCGCACCCGCCCACTGCGAAGGGCGGACGTCATCTTGGACACAACCACGAAGGAGAGCATCGATGACTGATCGGGTCAGACTGGTCGGCGAGTACTTCCACCCGTGGCCCAACTCGGCCGGCTTCTACCTGGCTCGCGAGCGCGGCTGGTACGCCGAGGTCGGAATCGAGCTGGAGCTGGTGACCTTCGACGCCTGGGTTGGCGACGGGCTGGAGTACCTGAACAGCGGACGCGCAGACTTCGGCGTGTTCCCCAGCAACCGGCTGCTGCAGCGCCGAGAACTCGGCCAGCAGCTCGTCGGCGTCGCCGCGGTGAACCAGCGTGGCCTAGAGACCGTGCTGACCGTGGCCGGCTCCGGCATCGAGCGGCTCGCCGATCTGAGCGGACGCCGACTCGGACTGAACCCCACACCTCGGGGACGCGCCATCGTCCGCGAGCTGGTCGCCCGCGACGGCGGCGACCCGGACCGGGTCCAGTTGGTCGACCTGGGCTCGCGCGAACTGACCGCGGCTGAGATCGCCAACGGTGTGGTGGACGCGACCTTCGGCTCGTACTGGGCCTGGGACAACCTGCGCGAGGACTACCCCTCCCATCAGCTGCGCGCCTGGGAGGTGGATCGCCATCTGGGGGTTGGCTACCACAGCTATCTGCTCGGCACGCGCGAGGACGTGCTGGCCGACAATCCGGAACTGGTGCGCCGCTTCGTCGAGGCAACCGCTCGGGGTTACGAGGCGGCAGCGGCCGATCCTTCGGTGATCCCCGACCTCTACGAGCGGATCACGCCCTACTTCTCGCGCCGCCTACTGGCTCGCTCCGGAGAGCTGATCTCCTCCACCTGGCTGCACGAGGGACGTTGGGGCACCCTTCGCACCGAACTGATCGAGCCCTACTCCGCCTGGCTGGCCGACCATCAGGTGATCGGCGATCCGGAGATCTGGCGTGCAGCGATCCGTCCGGCGGTCCCCGTCGGCTGATCCTCCTGCCCGGACCTCCGGTCAGGTGGTGGTCGGCTTGGTTGCGGCCGCCTTGTGATCGGCGAACCGGGTCAGCGCCTCTTGGCTGGCCCCGAACACCGCACACATCAGGACGAAGCCGGCCACTGAGCTGCCGCCGGTCGGTGCCGCCTGCACACCGGCCGATACGGCGACCAGCCCGACCAGAGCCGACCAGGCACCAACCACGATCTTCAGCAGGGCCTGAACCAGGTCGGGGCTGTAGGTCGTGGGGTTCGCCGGCGCCTGGGACAACGACGGGACCGCCGGGAACAGCGCCCCGAAGGCACCCACCACCATGGCCAACACGATCCCCGCACCGGTGGGGATCCCGGTCGGCACCGGAAGCCACCCTGACGGCACCGGCACGACCATGACCGTGACGCCCACCAGCACCGCAAGCGCCGCGAGACCGAGGGTGATGGCCCTCAGCAGCCCTCGAAATTGCCGCTGGGCTCGGTGACCGAGATCGCTGGCCGAATGGGCCGCGATGCCGGCCGCCAGCAGGGGTTCGGTGAGTGCGCCGAGGTGGTCTGCCACCGGATGGGTCTTCATCGCCTTCGCCAGCGCAACCGTCCTGGGGTCGGTCGGATCCAGCTGGGCTTTGGCCTCGGCAAGAACGGTGCTTGCGACCGCGGCGGCCTTGTCCGGGTCCGGGATGGCCGCGTAGTACGCCTCCTCGGCGAGGCGAAGCTCGGTCCAGGCGCGCTCCACCCGCATTCCTGTCCAAGCCTCACCCAGGGTCTGCCGGCCCTGCAAGAGAAGTGTGGCGCTCTCTAGATGCTCCACCGCTTCAGTCTTCGCGGCTCCGTCCGCCATCGCCGTCAGGCGAAGATCGAGCCTTTCGACTCGACCGTCGAGCTCAAGACGCCAGAAGCCCGTCCCGATCTGGCACCGTACCGTGCTATCCGCATCCGGCATCGGCTCTCACCTCCCGTCATCCGGGCCCGCCGCCCGCATGCCGATCAGCGGCGAGCGTGTGCAACATCACTATCTCGCCGACGCGGCACCCTCGCGGATGAATTCCTGGAGTTGTGAAATGCGGCGATCTCCGCCCGCAGGCAGTCTGCGGACGGAGATCGCGGTGTTGCCGAGGGCTCGGCGAGCAGGTCAGCGGATCGCGACCGGCTCCCCTGCGGCGGCCAGCGGGACGTCCCGGTTGGCCGCGGCGACCTCCTGGTAACCGGCCAGATGGTCGTAGAGCTCATCGGTGAGGACGTTCTTGTGGCGCGTGATCGCGGTGTAGGCCTGGTAGACCAGCACGGCGAGGTTGGCGGCCAGCGAGATCACCGAAACCGTCATCAGGGCGGCCGGGTTGTGCGAGGCGTTCACCGAGAACTGCGAGGCGGTCACGAAGCCCGGGACGGCCATGGTGAACATCATCCACAGCGCCAAGGTGGAGGCACGGTGCTGCAGCCAGGCGCCCTTCTTGATGAAGAAGGCCGGGATGGTGCAGGAGATCAGCAGGGCGGCACCGGCGTAGAAGGCGTGGTCACCGACGCAGTTGTAGACGTAGGCGAAGTTCCACAGGTCGTAGGCGATGATCCAGAACCAGAGCATGTCGGGCCAGATCATGTCCTTCGATGAGTCCTTAGAGATGAAGATGCCAAACCAGCCACAGATGGTGACCAGGTTGATCAGGCCGGCGATGCCGTTGAGGTAGTTCCACGGGCCCGACACCATGAAGACGCCGTCCACCATGCCGTTGGCGCCCATGGCGCCGACCTGGAAGTCACGGATGCAGGCCTCGGCGATGTTGATGGCCAGGATCGCGGCCGGGAAGATCAGCGCCCAGCGGTTCGCGGCCAGCTTGGGGATGTAGCGGATGGCCATGAAGCCGAGGCAACCGGCCAGCGCCGAGTAGACCTTCACCCAGTGGAACCAGGTTCCAGTGGACGAGCCCGCACCGGCGGTCTGCGGCCAGACGAACAATGTGAGGATCACCGGCAGGGCCACGAAGAAGGCCAGCCCGACCCACTTCCAGCGACGGGTGACCTCGTTGAGCCCGATCAGGGCTCCCAGCACCACGAACCAGGCGACCCAGGAGTACCAGGGAATCGGCGCGAACAGAAACATCTCTCTACCTCCCGACGGCCGGGGTCGATCGGCTTCGATCGATGCAGAGGAAACCCGTCCGCCTGCGATTTCGATGCTAGGGTCGCCGCAGTTGAGCCGAAATAGACAGATTCGGTGATCTGTCCAGTCTGCTCGGAGAATCGCGTGACATCTCACTCCAGTGGCACTCCCAAAGCCAAGCTGGCCCTGGCCGCCGCCCTGAAAGAGGCGCTGCGGACGACGCCGCTGGCGAAGGTCACCGTGTCCGGACTGACCACCGCGGTCGGAGTGAACCGGCAGACCTTCTACCACCACTTCACCGACATCTACGACCTGGCCGCCTGGGTGTTCACCAGCGAGTTGGCCGACCACATCATGGCCCACGCCAGCTACGCCGAATGGGCCGAAGGCTGCCGGCAGATGCTGGTCTACATGAAGCGGCACCGCGACCAGACCTACGCGGTGATCCGCTCGCTGCGTCACGCCGAACTCGAGCGCTTCCTGCACCAGGCCCTGCGGGCCATGATGGCCGTCATCGTCGGCGAGCTCGAGGGCGATCTGAGGCTAGCCCCGGCTGATCGCGACTTCGTGATCGACCACTACACACTGGCCGTCGTCGGGCACGTCATGCACTGGCTGGCCACCGACATGGCCGAGGACCCGAAGGTTCTGGTCGAGCGGATCGAGTTCGTCCTGCGCGGCTCCGTCCGCGAGTCGCTGGAGCGGTTCGCGGCTCGTCGGGTACTGAAGCGCTAGCCGCAGCCCGGCGGTTGGAGGCCACGGCAATACTGCACTGATAAACGGGACAAGGACGGTGAGCGATGCCGACGCTGGTCAGCGTGGTCGTGCCGGCCTGGAACGTGGCACACCTGCTGCCGCGCTGCCTGGACTCACTGCTCGCACAGTCCCATCGTCCGCTGGAGATCATCGTGGTCGATGACGGTTCCACCGACGGCACCGCGGCGGTGATGCAGGACTACCACGAGCGCCATCCCGAGGTGCACCTGATCAGCCAGCCCCATCGCAATGTCGGCCCGGCCCGCAACGCGGGGCTGAGCGTGGCGCGCGGAGAGTACGTGGGCTTCGTCGATGCCGACGACTGGGTGGAGCCGGAGTTCTACGCGAAGCTGGTCGGGATCGCCGAAACCTCCGGGGCGGACGTTGTGGTCTGCGGGCTGTGGTTCCACCTCGGACGGCTCAGGGCACCGTTCCCGTTCCTGCCCAGGGCGTCCCTGCTCAGCGGCGACCGGGCAGCGAGCCTGGCCCTGAACCCGGTCAGGATGCCGTCCTTCGCGTGGAACAAGCTGTATCGACGGGCGCTCCTGGGTGAGGAGGCGCCCTTCCCGGCCATCTACTACGAGGACATCGCGACCACCCCACGGATCCTGGCCCGCTGCACGAGCGTCGCCCTCACCCGCCGCTCGTACTACCACTACTGCATGCGGCGGGACAGCATCACCGGAAGCTTCGCAGCACGCCACGCCTTCGCCGTCGCCTCGGCGCTGAACCTCGTGCGCCATGACCTGCAGGCGACGGGCCGCTGGGAGCAGGACCAGGTCGGCTATCGCCGGCTGGTGTGGCTGACCGGAGCGATGGTGAGCATCCAGATCCTGTTCCAGCCCCATGCGGTTCCTTGGCGGTTGCGACTACCGCTGCTGCGACGATTCCGGCACCGACTGCGGACGTTGACTGGCCCGATCCCGCCTGGACGAGCTCTGCGTGTGCAGGAGCTGAGCGATGCGGACGTGCGAACCACCCACTCGGCTCAGCCCCACAGTGCAGCCGTCATCGTGGCGACCTCCGGCGGAGGCGATACGACACCAGGGGCGAGCTGAGGCCCTGAGCCGCCGGCCGGTGGATCCGCGCCCAGCTTCTTCGTTCCCTCACTAGGGGTCCTCTGGGAGCGCTCCCATTCTCGGCGGTTCTTGGCTAGGCTGCCGCGATGACTGACCGCAATGCAGGGGTCCGCCTGCTCGTCCGCGCCGGCTTCGCCTGGGCGATCCTCGCCCTGGCACTGTGGCGCTCGATCGACGCCTATCGGGTCGTCGTGGCCCAGGTGTCCGGGCTCTACCAAAGCGCCGACTGGCTGATCAACTACGGCGGCGGGTTCGTCCGGCGCGGCCTGTTCGGGCAGCTCTGGCTGATCCTGACCCCCAAGGGCCCGGGCAGCCTGTGGTGGTTGTTCTGGTTCCAGGTCGGTTGCTACGCCCTGATACTGGCCTTCGCGCTCACCTACCTACACCGATGCCGGTACAGCTGGTCGAGCATCGCGCTGATCTGCGGGCCGGCCGCACTGCCCTTCGTCGGCTGGGACATCGAAGGCGGCTTCCGCAAGGAGATCCTCATCTTCGTGGTCCTGATCGTGCTGGCCTGGACGAACCTGGCCACTCGGTTGCCGAGTTGGCTGCGCGGCACCCTGATCGGACTCGCCCTGGCACTGTGGGGTCTGGCCGCGTTCAGTTGGGAAGCGACGGTACTGGTGGTGCCGGCGGCCGGCTTCCTGCTGCTGGCCGGCGAACCCGGACGGGACCGGCTGCGCCTGTGGCGACGGATCTCCGCCGGACTGTTCGTCGCGGTCGGAGTGGCCGGCCTGGTCGCGTCCACCTGGGTGCCGGTGGCGTCCGGTACGACCGGCCAGATCTGTCGAGCGATCGGCGGGCACGGGGTCCGCTCGTCGATGTTCTGCAAGGGTGCGATCAGCGCCCTGGGCTGGAGTTCGCAGGAGGGCCTGGAGTTGGTTCGGACGTCCCTGCCGATGCAAGTCGGCTATCTGCCACTGCTGATCTTGGCCGTGTTGCCGATCGCGGTCTCACCGTGGCTGCGCCACAACTGGGCCTGGGCGCTGGCCAGTCTGCTCGGAGTGGCCGCGCTGTTCGTGGTCGGCGTCGACTACGGACGCTGGGCACACATCCTGGTGATGTCACTGGCCATCTGCATCGCCGCTAGCGGCCCCGAGGCGGTCGAGTCGAAGCTGTGGAACCCGATTTCGGCAGTGTTGTTCGTCAGCACCTGGGGGCTGCGGCACTACCAGCCGCCCGAAGCCGCACCCGAAGACTGGCCGTTCCTGGGCGCCCTGCGAGTGGTGATGGAGCACCTGTCCGGACTGCTTCCGCGCTAGTCAGCGCCACTCGCCCATGATCAGAAATTGATGGCCCGGATCATCGATGCCTAAGGTGCGTGGGTGTACACAAGCTCAGCAGTTGCCGAGTTGGAGGCCTGTCGGGCCGTACTCACCGGCCCGTCGTCGGACTCGGTGATCCTTGCCGTCCACGGCAAGTACTCCCACCAGGCTGACGCCGACATCCAGACATTGATGGACGTGGCCGTCCCGCGCGGCCACCAGGTCCTCACCTTCGACCTACCCGGCCACGGCAACCGCCCCGGCAGTCCGGACGAACTGAGGATCAGCGCCGCCGCTGGCGAAGTGGCCGGCATGTGTGCGTGGGCCGGCGAGCACTTCCCGCGGCGGCGTTGCTTCGCGACCAGCCTCGGGGCCTACCTGTCTCTGGTGTCGATCCCGGCGGACGCGCTCGAAGAGGCGTGGCTCCTCTCCCCCGTCACCGACATGGGCGCACTCGTGCGCGGCCTGATGTCCATGTTCGACATCACCGAGGACGATCTGCGTCAGCAGCAGACCATCACGACTCCGGTCGAGACCCTCGAGTGGGCTCAGTACCGGTTCATCGCCGAGCATCCAGTCGGCGGATGGGCCACGCCGACCCGCATCCTGCGAGGAGCACACGACGACCTGGTGCCACCGGGCAGCATCGAGACGTTCTGTGAGCGCACCGGCGCTACCCTCACCGTCGCGCCGGACTCCGGTCACTACTTCCACACCGAGTCCGACCTGGCCCAGCTGCGCTCATGGCTGGAGCAGGTGGTTCCGGTCGAGGCGCGAGCGCTCGATCAAGCCGGCGAGTAAGACAAGTCCTCGCAGAACGACCGCCGAGTACCCATCGCTGGGTGCTCGGCGGTCGTAGCGGTCAGGCTGCGATTGCCCGTTCAGGCAGCGCGACGCGAGCCGCCGCGACGGGCGCCCTGTCGCGAGAAGGCCGCCACACCGCCGGACGAACCGGCGCGCTGCGGGGCCTGGGAACGTCCGGACTTGCGGGACGTGGACGCGGAGCCACTGGCCGCACGCTGGGTGCCGGAGCCGGGCTGGGTTCCCCGGGCCTGGCCGCGCGGGCGTCCGCCACCGACGGACGGCTGGGCGCCGCGACGCTGACGGTTCGGACGTCCACCACCGGACTGCGGTGCGCTGGACTCACCGCGGCGAGCCGCGGCGGGGCCGGCCTGATCCGGATCCACCAGTGCAGCGGCCGGCCCGGCGAGGTCGCGCAACCGCGAGTCGCTCGGGGAGACCGGAGTCGGAGTGACCGAGATCTTGGCTGCCCGGGTCAGGGCCTGGAAGTCGCGGCGCTGCTCGGGCAGCACCAAGGTGACCACATCGCCGGCGTGGCCGGCGCGGGCCGTCCGACCGGAACGGTGCAGGTAGGCCTTGTGCTCTGCCGGCGGATCGACGTGGACGACCAGCTCGATGTCATCGACGTGGATGCCGCGGGCGGCGATGTCGGTGGCCACCAGCACCCGCACCTGACCGTCCGCGAAGGCCTTGAGGCCACGCTCGCGAGCGTTCTGGGAGAGGTTGCCGTGCAGCTCGACGGCGGGAGTGCCCTCGGCTGTGAGCTCTCGGGCCAGCTTGCGGGCCTGATGCTTGGTGCGGGTGAACAGCAGCCGGCGTCCGGTGCCCGAGGCGAGCACCTGGACGACCTTGCGCTTCTGGGTGGCGTCGGCCACCAGCAAGGCGTGATGGGTCATCGCGGCCACCGGGGACGACTCGGTGTCGACGCTGTGCACCAGCGGACGGCTCAGGAAGCGCTTGACCAGCTTGTCGACGCCGGCATCAAGGGTGGCCGAGAACAGCATCCGCTGTCCGCCGGCCGGGGTCGCAGCCAGGATCCGGGTCACGCCGGGCAGGAAGCCGAGGTCGGCCATGTGGTCGGCCTCGTCCAGGATGGTGATCTCGATGGCATCCAGGCTGAGGTGACCCTGCTTGATCAGGTCCTCGAGGCGTCCGGGGGTGGCCACGACGATCTCGATACCCTGACGCAGCCGCCGCACCTGGCCGGACTGGTTGACACCACCGAAGATGGTCATCACGCCAAGGCCGGCGATCCGCGCCAGCGGCTCGACGGTCTCCAGGATCTGGTTGGCGAGTTCACGGGTCGGGGCCAGCACCAGGCCGCGCGGTGCACCCGGACGGGCCTTGCCGCGGCGAGCGCCGTCCACCAGGCCGCCGAGGCGGGCCACCAGCGGCAGGGCGAAGGCGAGAGTCTTGCCTGAGCCCGTACGTCCGCGGCCCAGAACGTCGCGGCCGGAGAGAGTGTCGGCCAGCGTGGCCTGCTGAATCGGGAATGCCGATTCGATGCCGCGCTTGGTCAGAGATTCGGCGAGCACGGCGGGAACGCCCAGCGCCACAAAGGACGTCTGAGCAGAGTCAGTGTGAGACAAAGAACTGCTTTCAGCTTGATTGGTTCACCACTGTCCAAGGTCGAGAGGCACTCAGATGGTGTGACCATCGGCGCGAGGCTCGATTGTGGTGCGATGAGGAGTGCGACTACCGCACTCACCTAATGAGTGTCCCACACCGATGCTCGCTGGCCGAATCGGGCCAGCTGCCGCGCGCCGCGCAACCGGCAGTCTCTGTGAGTCCATCCAGGCCACAACCTCCCACTTCAGCCATCGCTGGACCGCCGAAGGGGTCGAGGTCGGCTCCCCTGCCGCCGCAACCGCGGTTGCAGACCTGATCGATCTCGTCGACCGAGTTGCCGAGATCCCCCGAGCCGTACGCGTCGGCGCCCTCGTGTGCCACCGGTAGACCCCCTGGCGGTCGGGGTGTGGCGGAATCACCGGCCTGCCAACACTGACCGCCGATTTCGTCGTTATGGAGGCCGTTGCGAGACTCGAATCAAGCAGGACCGCCGACTTCGTCGTTATGGCGGCCTCTCAGAGGGCTCATAACGACAACATCGGCGGTCGCATCGACTCGATGCTCCACCACCCCTCTGATAACGACAAAGCTGGCGGTCACAGGAGGGCCAGGCAGCCCGGCGGGCCAACCACAGGCCAGCGCGGCCTCAGTCCGCCATCAATCGCGGCACCCGCACCCCGACCCGAGCTAGATTCGGCGTATGAGTTCTGGGGTGAGCACGTGCCCGGCCTGCGGCACGAAGAACCGCGTCCCGGCTACCGCGAGCGGACGCCCGCAATGCGCGTCCTGCCATGGCCCGCTGCCCTGGCTGGTCAACGTCGACGATGCCGAATTCTCGGCAGCAACCAACACGAACCAGATCGTCTTGGTCGACCTGTGGGCACCCTGGTGCGGACCGTGCCGGATGGTCGCACCCATCCTCGAACGCCTGGCCAGCCAGTACGCCGGCAAGGTGAAGGTGGTGAAGGTGAACGTCGATCACAACCCGCGGACCTCGGCCCGCTTCGACGCCCAGAGCATCCCGACCCTGGTGATCCTGCGTGGCGGCAAGACCGTGACTCGCCTGGTCGGCGCGCAGCCTGAAGCCGTCCTGAAGAAGCGGATCGACGCTCTACTCGCTTCCTAGCGCCACGCCGCTCACGCGCCGAAGGAGACGTGACAGGCGAGGCGGATCGGCGAGTTATCGTCGGGGCATGCACGCGATTCAGGCATTACAGGCCGGCGGCCCTGATGTCCTCGAGCTGGTCGAGGTTCCTGATCCGACTCCAGGCCCGGGCGAGGTCGTCGTCAACGCGGTCGCAGCCGGAGTCAACTTCATCGATACCTACCGTCGTGGCGGGATGTACCCGATGCCGTTCCCGCACATTCCGGGCAGCGAGGGTGCCGGGACAGTGACCGCCGTCGGCGAGGGCGTCACAAGCTTGGCTGTGGGCGACACGGTCGCGTGGGCCGACTCCCCGGGCTCCTACGCTGAGTTCGTCCGCACTACGGCTGCTCGCGCTTTGAAGGTTCCCGCTGGGGTCGACCTTGACGTTGCTGCCGCCATCCCCCTGCAAGGGCTCACCGCGCACTATCTGGCCACCTCGACCTACCCCGTGCAGGCCGGCGACACGATCCTCGTCCACGCCGGCGCCGGCGGCGTCGGGCTCCTGCTCACTCAGTTGGCCACCGCCCGCGGAGCGCGGGTCATCACCACGGTCTCCAGCGACGAGAAGGAGCAGCTATCGCGAGCCGCTGGAGCCGCCGAGGTGATCCGCTACGACCTGCTGAAAGACCTGCCCGTCGAGCTCCCCGCCCTCGTTCGCGAAGTCGCAGGCGGCGGCCTTCCGGTGGTGTATGACGGCGTCGGACGCTCCACCTTCGACGCATCGCTGGCCTGCTTGCGCCCCCGTGGACTGATGGTGCTGTTCGGCGCCTCCAGCGGCGCAGTGCCGCCCTTCGACCTGCAGCGGCTCAACGCCAGCGGCTCGCTGTATGTCACCCGACCGAGCCTGGGGCACTACATCGCGACCACCGAGGAACTGCAGAGTCGAGCGGACGGGCTGTTCACGGCGATCCTTGACCACTCGCTAGACGTCCGGATCGGCAACCGGTTCCCGCTCGCCGAGGCACGTGCGGCACACGAGGCGCTCGAGGGACGCGCCACGACCGGCAAGGTGATCCTGCAGGTCCGCTGAGCCGACCCTCGCCTCGCAAGCCGGCCGCTTCAGTCGCTCGCGCGGGGACTGGGCCGAACAACACCCGAATGGAAGAGTGTTGAGGTCCACCCCGGCCGAAACGAGGCAACCCCGTGCATTCTGACGCGCCCCGAGTCTGGGGACCCGCCGGAGCGTCTCGATCGGCCACCTGGCGCCTCGAGTTAGCGGGTGGCCAGTTTCGGCTCTCGACCACCGCGGGCGACGAGTACTTCACTGACGGCGCGGTGTCGCAGCTCTCGGTACGACGGTGGTGGTTCGGCCATGCGTTGGTCGTCCGACAACGCAGCACCCGCCGCTTTCACGGCGTTCCGAAGGCGGACGTTGCCTCACTGCGCCACGCGATCCAGTGGCACGTAGATCGGGCACAGGTCCAGTCGACTCTCGAACGCGCGTGTGTCTTTCAGTCGCACTACAGCGCGCTGTTGGCCCATCACCTGGTCGAGCAACGATGGATTCCTCACGACCGCGTAGCTCAAGTCATGGCGCTCTGCCCGACTCCCGAGGAACTGGAACGCCTTGGTCGCCTACCGATAGAGGACCTGACCACACCAGAGGAGCGCGACGCCCTCGCACTGTTGGCACGAGACCCGATTGCTGCGATTCAGACCGCCAACGAGCGCATCCTCCATGGAGAGCTGACCGCAGAAGCCGCCTTCTTCGCCGGCATTGAGAGCCAACCGCTCACGCCGGAGCAGGCCTTGGCGGTGGTGGCGTTCGACAGCCGCGTCCGGGTGATTGCAGCAGCGGGCTCAGGCAAGACCTCGGTGATGGTGGCCCGGGCGGCCTACGCCCAAGAGCGAGGCTTCGTTGCCCCGGACCGGATCCTGATGCTCGCCTTCAACAAGGACGCCGCGTCCGAACTTCGCGCCCGGGTGGCTTCGCGACTGGCGGCACGTGAGCTACCTGCGGGAGGCATCCAGGCCACCACCTTCCATTCCTTCGGGCGTGCACTGATCGGGCACGCGACCGGGCGCAAGCCCACCATTGCCCCATGGGTCGAGAACGGCAGTGACGTCGACAAGGTCAGTCGGATCATCGACGAGCTGCGGGAAGCTTCGCCGGACTTCCGGTTCAAATGGGACATGTTCCGACTCATCTACAGCCGGGTGTCGGAGCGCCCCGACCTCGAGGAGCCCGACAGCTACGACCGCAGCAAGCGCAGAACCGGCTTCCACACCTATCGTGGCGAGATCGTTCGCAGCGAGGGCGAGCGCATGATTGCGGATTGGCTCTTCCTGAACGGTGTCGACTACCGCTACGAGCAGCCATACAGCCACGACGTGGCCGACAAGGAACACAGCCAGTATCGTCCCGACTTCTTCTACCCGCAGATCGATGCCTGGCACGAGCACTGGGCGCTGGGGGCGGACGGCGCTCCTCCGCCCTCGTTCACCGGGTACGCCGACGGCATGCGATGGAAGCGCGCACTTCACCGCAAGTACGGCACCTCGTTGATCGAGACCACCTGGCACGAGATCGTCAACCTGAACGGCTTCTCAGCTCTCGCTGATCAACTGCAGCGCCGCGGCCTCGAGCTCGACTGGAACCCCGATCGTCCGATCTCCGGTATCCCAGCTGCTACCCATGAGCGGCTCGCTCAGCTGATGCGCACCTTCCTGTCGCACGTGAAGGCTGGGTCGCTCAGTCGTGGCGACCTCGATGCACGGCTCACGAGCCAACCGAGCCGGCGAAGCCGTCTGTTCCTTGAGCTGTTCTGGCAGATCTTCGATCGGTGGCAAGACGACCTGGCGGCGCTAGGCGCGATCGACTTCGACGACATGGTGATTCAGGCCGCCGATCTGCTTGAGCGACATCCATCACTCCGCACATTCGACTTGGTGCTGGTCGATGAGTTCCAGGACACCAGCAGATCGCGGGCCCGGCTGGTCAAGGCGTTGTGTGACAAGCCCGAGGCCTATCTGCTGGCCGTAGGCGACGACTGGCAGGCGATCAACCGTTTCGCCGGTGCGGATCTATCTGCGATGACCGAGTTCGACAGCTTCTTCGGCGCGACGACAACGCTGCGGTTGCAGACAACCTTCCGGAACACCCAGCGCATTGCGGACGTCGCCGGCCGCTTCATCAGTCGCAACCCCGGCCAGCTCCCGAAGCGGGTCGTCGCGAGTTCACCGCTGACGAACGCTGCTCCCGTGGTGGTCGTTCGGGTGGAGAGCAGACAGCAACTTCGACCAACGATCGAGCGCCATTTGCTTGACCTCGCCGCACGCTACCCTACAGCCAGCATCGACGTGCTCGGGCGCTACTCGCACGAACGCGACCTAGTGCCGCGCCGACTGCTCGCTGGCCCACGGGTCTCGTTCCGGACAATCCACTCGGCCAAGGGACTAGAGGCCGATCACGTGGTCCTGCCGAACCTCACCACCGGCACATTCGGCCTTCCCAGCCAGATCGATGATGACCCGGTGATCGGCCTCGCCATGGCCAGGGATGACGAGTTCCCCCACTCTGAGGAGCGGCGCCTGTTCTATGTGGCACTGACGCGGGCTCGGCACACCGTGACGATCTTCACCATCGCCGGCCTGGAGTCACCGTTCGTCGTCGAGCTTCTCCAGGACCAAGACGTCGTGGTGCAGGACAGTTCGGGCAACCGTGACCCCGTACAACCGTGCCCCAAGTGCGGACAGGGCACGGTTCGCTTCAAGGTCAGCGAATACGGACCGTTCTCCTACTGCTGCCGGTTCCCTCGCTGCGACTACAAGGCGGACGTGGTGTCGAGCGTCGGTCCCGCCAAGCCCCAGCGGACGCGGCAGGGATCCGGCCGGGTGGCAGGTGCATCCGCTCAGTCCCGCCGCAGGATACGAAGTTGATCGATCGGCGGCCAGCCATCTGGCTTCGGCAGGCTCGGCCAAAGGGGTGGGCCCAGTGGGAATCGAACCCACAACCCGCGGATTAAAAGTCCGCTGCTCTGCCTATTGAGCTATAGGCCCCACAGCCATTCAGCCTAGTCAGTGGTACAATGGTGCTATCAGGTACTACCCCCTGATAGCGTGCGCTAGGCTGACATGTAGGCTGACATTATGCGGGAGGCTGACGTGGCCAAGGAAGAGTCTACGGCAAGCGGCAGAAAGGTCCGCCGCGGCCAGGGTGACGGCTCGATCTACCAGCGCAAGAGCGACGGTCGATGGTTGGCCGTGCTTGACCTCGGAGAGAGTGGCGGCAAGCGTATCCGCAAGACGGTCAGCGCCAGCACCCGCGCCGAGGTTGTCCGCAAGCTGCGCGCACTCCAGCAGCAGATGGACGCCGGAGTTCTCCCCGACGCCGCCATCACCGAGGAATGGCTGCGCTACTGGATCACCGAGATAGCACCCCGCACCCGCCGCAAAGGTGAAGTGATCCGGGAGCGGACCCTGATCGGCTACCGGTCCTACATCGACACGTGGCTGATCCCACACCTCGGCAAGGTGCGCCTGCAGCAGCTGACCCCCGACCATGTGCGGGCGCTCTACCGGGCAATGCGCACCGCCGGCCGATCCGAGACCACGATCAGGCAGGCGCACGCGATCCTCCACCGAGCGCTGAAGGTGGCGCTACTTGAAGGCCGCGTAGTTCGCAACGCTGCCGACATGCAGGACGCACCGAGCGCCGACAGCAACCCGACCCCGCACCTGAGCCCAGAGCACGCCGCTCGAGTGATGGCTGCGACCAGTGGTGGACGTGAGCGAGTCCGGGCGATCTGTGCTCTTGGGCTGATGCTGCGCCAGGGTGAGGCTCTGGGCCTGCGGTGGGATGAGGACTTCGACGCCGAAGCCGGAACCCTGCACGTGCAGCGGGCGGTCCAGCGGCACAAGGGCAAGGGTCTGGTGGTGACTGGCGTGAAGTCAAAGACCTCAGACCGCGTGCTCGAGCTAGCGCCGGAGTACCTGGCTGCGTTCGTCGGACTCCAGATGATGAGCGGCAGTGAGTGGATTTTCCCCGGCATTGACCAGAGCAAGCCGACTGATCCGCGGGTGGACCATCAGTGGTGGAAGGACCTCCTCACCCGCGCTGACGTACCCTACGTGCCGCTGCGGGGAGCTCGGCCGACCGGGGCCTCGATCATGCTCGATCAGGGCGTTCCGATGGAGGTCATCGCCGAGAACCTGGGCCACGCGAAGGGCTCGATCAAGACGGCTGAGGAGCACTACGCGCACACGACCAAGCGCGCCCGGAAGGCTGCTCTGGAGTCGGTGGCGAAGGCGATCACCGGGGGCCAACCTATAGATCGCGGCGTCTGATCTATAGGCAATCGCGGGAAGCTATAGACGCATGGACGCACGAAAACCGCCCCGGCCTCACGATGGAGGCCGGGGCGGCAGTGTGTCAGGGGGCGGGGGTTAGCGTTTACGGCGGGGCTTGTCGCAGCGCGGGCACTCCTTTGATCCGTCAGGCAGGGTCACGAGCAGCGCGCCACAGATGCAGTACTCGTCCTCGACCATCAGAGCGCGTCGGACTCCGGCTCGGTGGACGAGCACGGTAGCACCCCGGTGCCGTAGATCTCCTTGGCCTCCGGGGGCACGCCGATCGGGTAGGTGGAGTTGAACACGATCCCGGCTGGCTGATCGGCCGTGGGCCTGTAGGCGACGCCCAGTGCCGATGCGAGCCAGCCGACAGCGGCAGTGGCAGAGACGCCAGTGGCGGCGACCTGTGAGGCCAGGTCGGGCCACCAGATCGCAGACAGACCGGTTGCCAGCATCGTCACGAAGCCGACGGCGAGACCGGTGAAGTAGACCGCAGACCGCAGCTTGGCCGGGATCGCGGGCTTGTAGTCAGACATGAGGACTCCTTCGATGATGGTTAGTTATCGTCAAACGATCAGTACGGCCACTGGTCGACCGGTACCATCGGCACGGTCCGGCCAGCGAGGTTGTGGGTGGAGTCGGTCAGGAACTGCCACTGGCCGGCCTTGATGAAGCTGTGGCAGGTCGTGGCCTCGCCGGGCGCGACCTGGTGGTTCGGCTTGTGGAACGATTCACCCTCGGCCCACTGGTGGCCATGGACCAGCAGCGACGGGCTGATAGTCGGAGCGTCGAGGCTGCCGCCCCACTGCCAGACGTCGCCCGGTCGGTCGGTGCGCTCATAGACGATCTGGTGCAGGTCGTCGCAGCCGGGGCACCACATGTGCAGGTACCTGGTCTGGATGCCCTGGTAGTCGCTTTCGGCGATCCGCGCCAGGTCGGTCATGCTGACACCGTGAAGGTGGCGACCACCCACTTGTGGTCGGAGAGGTTGCCCGGGTCAATGAGCTTCGCCGACTCGAGCTTGACCTTGCTGCCCTTGGTGAAGATCGCATCCGGGCTCTGGGGGCCGGGTCGATCCACCGAATCGAACTTCGGAGTGGCACGGATCCAGCCGGCGATCCGGGGGTCGTTCAGGGAGAAGTCTCCGCCGAAGATCGCCGGCCATGTGCCGGCCAGGGTGGCACCCTTCGCGACGTCGCCATTCTTCAGCTGGATCTCGATCTTGTCGGGCAGGATCGATGCGGGTCGGGTGTGCTGACTGATCGCATCGAAGCCGACGCCGTCGACCTTCAGCGGCAGCTTCACTGCACCATGGCCGAACGCTGTGCCGAAGCTGACCGTCCGCTTCAGGCCGGCCTTCTTCACCCGAGGGCCGATCAGGATCGCGACGCTCTTGCCGTTCGAATGGTACGACCAGCCCTTGCCGAGCTCGTCGCACATCGCCTTGCGGCCCGGATCGGTCGTCTCCTGCACCAGGATCACGTCCGGGCTGCTCTTGGCCATCAGCTGCGCTCGGGCACGCCATGCAGCCTCGGAGCAGTCGCCGTCGTAGCTCTGGCAGTTGGCGACCAGGACGGTCACCTGAGCAGACTTGGGGGCGGGCTTCGGCGGCGGCGCAGTCTTTGTCTTGATTAGCGCCCGCACCTCAGCCCGGAACGCGCCCATGTCGTCGCCCGGATCGCCAGGCTTGCGGCGAGTGATCTCCTTGTGCGCACCGGCCGGAACCCTCGCCTTGTCCCAGCCGAACGCGATCACCAGGGCAGCACCGAGAGCGACTGCAGCCTTCCGCTGTGCTTCGTTGTAGGCGCCGGGGCACTTCACTTCGATACCGACTGTGTACCGGTTCGCGGAATAGCCATCGTCGTCGGGGCCGGGCTTCACCTCAGCATCAGCGCCGGCCAGGATCTTCGCGACTGCGGCCTTGCTGTTGATCCCAGCGTGGTTCGCGTACCCGCCCGCGCCGAGAGTGATCCGACCGTCACGGTCGATCGACCAGTGGCACAGTGGGGCCTTGATCTTGCCGTTGCCAGTGTCGAACAACAGCGCATCGGTGGTGGTCCACGCGGCGGTGTGGTGGAAGATCACACCTGAGGGGCTGAACGCGATATCCGTCCGGGCCTTCTTCGATGCCCACCCGGTGCGCTTGGCGACAGGGAAGCCCCATGCGGTGAGCAGGTTGGCGGCAGTCTCGAGGCTGCTGGTTGCAGACATGGCGAAGCGACCCCTTTCGAGGGTTGAGGGTTGGGTCAGGTCAGTCGGTGCCGCCGGGAGCGTCCGACTCCCAGAGCTCGGCGTCGATGTGGTCCCGGATCTGTTCGGGCGGCTGCGGCATCGGCCCCTTGCATCCCCGGGCGACCCACAGGCCGATCCGGTTGATGAAGCTCGCAGCCGCCCCCAGCTTGTCGAGCGCTTCGGAGCGGGCAGCCTCCAGCTGTGCGACCTTGTCCTCGAGCTTTCCCATCCGTAGATACAGCTGGGCGAGGAAGCCGCCGACCGCGACCAGCACAGCGATGAGGATCGCGTCGTTCACGTCGACGAACGGCTGCTTGCCGGGAATGGGGGCAGCCATGCCGAGCAGAAAGGCGATCAGCGCAGCGAGGATCGGGGTCATCCACCGACGCCACCAGGCCGGCTTCGACGCGGGGGTGTTTGGCATCAGGCCTCCAGGGGGTGGGTGGTGGTCATGCGATCCGGTGAGCCCACAGCGTGGCCTCGGTCAGAGTGTGGCTGGTGGCAGACGAGCACTTGTAGCGCAGGTAGACCGACCGGGCCGAGTTGAGCACGACTCGGGTGCAGAGGTCGTACCGGTGCACACCGGACGCTGACGGCGTGGCCGCGCCAATGAATGTGTTGCTCGCGGACGGGTCAGCGCTGGCTGTTGCCACCAGGACCGCTTCGGTTGAGGCGGCCGTCCCGAGGCTGGCCCTTACGCCGCCGCCGATCAGCCATACGCCCTCGGTAAGCACCAGGCGATTCCCGGTGAGGTCCGTTAGTGCAGCGGTGTCGTCTGTGATGATTCCGGAGATGACGGGAACTGTGTCCATATCGACGGTGAGCCAGGTGCTCTGCGCGCATGTTTGGCTGTCGCGCTTCATGCTGGCCTGATCCTGGTCAACGAAGCGAATGCCACCAAGACCCTTGATCTCCAGGATCCCAGACGAGTTCAGCCCCACGGTGACGGGGTAGGTGGGGCCAGGATATAGGGGGGGGCCCATGGACACCCCAGTGGGACCTACGCGCATGGTTGGAGCAAAGGCCACTGACGGCGCTGGAATGGTGCCGATCTCGACGGCGCTGCCACCGAGCCGAACCATGTATGTTCCGTCGTCGGAAATCACCTCGGCCTTGGTGAGTTTCGCTGAGTCGGCGGCCAGCGTTCCATCGGTGCCGACCGTCGTCTTCTCGATGCCAGATGGGTTGTAGCCGTGAAAGCCAGTCGCGTTCACCTTCACTGCGCCGCCGGCAACCTCGACCACATCGGCCTTCACTAGACCAATCACTGCGGTGGACGCTGTCAGGGCTTGGGTGTAGAGCGTCTGGATCGTCGCGGCATCGGCCGACAGGTCACCCACGGTTGCAGCAACTGCAGCCATGAGCGAAGCGATCACTTGGGCTGCAGTTGTCGTTCCCGTCAGCGAGCTGGCCTGCTCAACCCACGCACCTGATATGTACTGCCAGACCGTGCCGTCCGCTTTCCTCCACCACGACAATGCGGGTGGTGTGGCCGGCGGCTCATGGTCGGAGTTGTAGTAGCGGGGTGACGTCGCGAGCCGGTTCGCCAGATCGGTGTCGTCCAGGACCGACTTCACCACCACCGAAACGGGGGTGGTGGCCGCCGAAGGATTGCCGGTCGTGTCGTAGGCGATCAGAGAGACATAGATGGTGTCGTGTGGATCCGCGGTCACCGCGACGTATCCGCCCCGCGACATCTGCGCGGCAACCACCACCGGCGGGCTCACGGTGTCAGCCAGCACGTCGACCCGGGCGAAATCGGCAGCCATCGCGGCACCGGCAAAGTCGAGGCCGTCCCACTTGATCGACACGATTGCCGGATAGGAGGCGACCACCGGCGCTGATGGCTTGTTCGGTGCGGTCGTGTCGGCAGGCAGCGTCACCGCCACCTGAGTCGAGAACGCAGACTCCCACCTCGCCACCGTCGGAACCGCCGACACAGCGAACGTCCAGCCAGCACCCACGACAAAGCCGGGCAGAGTCACCCCAAGCTGATCGGTCGAGGTGAGCTCGCGCCAGTTACCCGAGTCCGGCTTCCCCCACACCCGATAGGCAGACACCTCCAAGTCAGTGCCGTCCGTTGCCGTCGTCACCGCAGACCACGACAAGCCCACCGACACCGACCAGTGCTTATCCCCGCCCAACACCAACGACGGCGTCACGGTGAACCCAGCGGGCGCGGCAGCCTGCCTAGTGTCGCTCTCGATCGGGTTGGTGGTGCCATTGCCCGACACCCCCGACGACCCGCTAGTGATCGCCGACACCCGGGCGGCCGTCGCCAGCCCCTTCGCCGTGAACCGGTCACCGAGCACGACGTTGCCTCCGAGGACACCCTTGCTGTCGCGGCTGATCGTGATCTGCATCACCTTCAACACCTCGTCGCCAGCATCACCCGGGGCCGTCACCAGGTCGCCCACCTGGTAGTCGCGGAACGGCAGATAGGGGCCGGCCATCGTCAAGGTGCGGGTGTACTCACCCCGGATCCGGTTCCGGGTATCGAGCTCGGCCTGACC
Organism: Propionicimonas paludicola; assembly: GCF_002563675.1. Classification (NCBI taxonomy): domain Bacteria; kingdom Bacillati; phylum Actinomycetota; class Actinomycetes; order Propionibacteriales; family Nocardioidaceae; genus Propionicimonas; species Propionicimonas paludicola. The sequence goes on from NZ_PDJC01000001.1 coordinate 1,864,458, forward strand.
AGCGTCCTCCAGATCGTCGTCATCCTTGACGCCGGCAGAGTCGATCATGCCTTCCCAGCGGCCATAGTGCTCCGGGATCGTCGGATCCTTGACGGTGACCTTGTGCTTGCCATCACCCTTCACTAGCAGCCGCGCCACCCGATCGGCCTGCGAAGTCTTCGACGGGGCATCGACCAGATCATCACCGAGACGCAAATGCACCGTCGCGGACCGGTTCGTGAAAGCCGTGTTCGGGTTGTAGATCCTCAGGCCGCGGCCCCGGGTCCGCCAGTCGCACTTCCCGTTCGTGGTCAGCGCATCCAGACGGGCATGCAGCGGCTGGCCGGCAGGGAACGCCCTACCCTCCGCGTTCTTGCCGAGCTTCTTCGCCCACGAATGCCCGAGGCTATCGGTCGTCGTCGTCCAGCTCGAGCGGACGATCGGCACCGCAGGACCAGAGCGGGCATCATGCTCGTCCAGGCCCTTCTTCATCACGTCACCAGCGTCAGAGGTGGCAGGGAACAACCGCTGCCCGGCGTACTTCGACTTCGAGCCCTGCAGCGCCCCGGTGTTCAGGTCGCAGATTTTGTTCAGCAGCCACGACCACGACGGCAGCGTAAGTTCCTGCACCTTCGCCGGATCGGCGGGATCCTTCGACTTCTCCACCGCCAGGAACCGGCAGTTGTCCGGCTCCGTCCAGCCGTCCGGCTCACCAGTCAGGTTCACCTCGAGCGCAACATCGAGCCCGTCATTCAACGTCCGAGCCACGAACTCGCCACCGTCAGCCAGCGCTGACACCTTCAGGCTGAGTGCGCCATCGTTGTTGTGGACCACCGAGGCGTCCCACGACAGCGTCTCGGGCAGCAACCCCAACACAGTGTCAGTGCCGGGCTCGTAGGCGCGCAGCCGAACATCGAAGGTCACAGGTACGCTCCTTGCGCTCGAACGGTGAGTTTCGTTGCCGTCGTCCGGCCCGAGCCCGTCCATGAGAACAGGACTTTCCGGACCATCGCCGACTGGACCGCCGGCCACAACTGCAGACGGCCAGCAGCCGGATACGTGAGCGCCGCCGACACGTCGGTGCCGCCCGACAGCCAATCCGTCGACGAGGTGGACAGGCGAGCCTTCAACGGCCGCGCCGACATGAACAGGTATTGACCGGCTGCGACCGTGCCCGTGTACTGCAGGCCGGTGCCCGAAGTCGGATCGGACACGTACGGGTTCGTGCACGGCCCCGTCACCCGCAGAATCGCGTCACCAATCGGAGCAGTAGACCCCGACAAGCCCGTCAGTTCGGCACCGGTCAGATCCCAGTTCGCCGCAAGCACATCCGAAGTCCACACGTCGCCGCGGAGGAATACGCCAGGGATCGACAGACTGATCAGTACGCGGGTCAGCGAACCGAACACGAAGTCGCTGTGCCCGATCGAAGCAAGGACAGCCTGCGCCGACAGTGAGCCGCTCTTGTAGATCCGAGTCACCGTCAAGTTCGGGGCGCCCAGCACTGCGTGAATCTGCGAGAGCTTGCCTTCGAGGTCGGTCTGCGACGACGCCCGCACTAGCAGTTCGATGTTCAGCGTCGGCGACTCGTACACCGGCAATCCGACCGCAACCGCGCCATGCTCACCAGCGGTTTGAATCAGAGTGCGTGACGTAGACACCGACGGCCGCCACATGCCCGCAGACTGCACCGAGCCGCCAAGCGCAATCTCCAGATCTAGGCCGTTGACCAGCCAGCCGATATCCCCGACAGCCATCAGTTATCCCCTCCCAGCGCCGCGGCGTACTGGAGATCCCGATTTGTCGCGACGCTCGCAGGCTCAGCGACCGGATAGTTGACCGTCGAAGACAGGTACACGACCCTCGTTGCCTGCGTCGATGTGGAGTTCACGTAGCTGACGTTCGAGGCTGCCGTCTGCACCATGCCACCGCCCGCATAGGCGCGGACCTGATCGGCGAAATCGACCGCCCCACCGTTGGCGAACTTGGCCGCACCAGACTGGATGCCGGCGCGCAGACGGTAGATCGCGGACTGGCCGCCCGCCTTCTGCACATCCGAGGCGGTCAGGACATGCTCACCATTCGACAGCCGGGCCGGAATCGAATCAGAGGTGGCAGTGCCCGGCCCGTAGACTGCACCACCGTCCGCCAGGCCGAACCCTGGGCCGCCATTGATCCGCCACACCGTCTTCAGGGTGACGTTGAAGGTCGACTGGGTGAGCTTCGGCTTGATGTTCGGGTACTTGTCGCCCGGCTTGTATGCCGTCCACTCGTCGATGCCCTTCCGTTCCAGATCGGTCTTGATCAGCACCGGAACATCGGACGGGATCAGCTGCAGGTCATCGGCCAACTGCTTGGCTGCGGTCGAGGTCATGCCGGCCGCGACAGCCTGCTTGATAAACTCGTCACGCGAACGCTGCATGACCCTCTGGACCTTCTCCCCAGAAGCGCCCTGGTCGATCAGCGCCTGCGCATACGCGATCGACGACTGCGCCAGACCGTTCAGTGCTTGACGGTTCTCGCGACCCTTCTTCGTGTTCAAGTCGAGATTGCCACTTGCGGTGCGCTGCGCCTTGCCGTTCTTCTTGATCGCGGCGGCAGTGTCGTCGAGCGCCGCCTGCCAGCCGATCTCCGTACCCGACAGCTTCAGTAACTCGTTCGCATGGTCGAAGATGTCCTTATCGAGCTCCTTCAACGCGGACGCCTGATCATCGATAGCGTCCGTCTGCCGCTTCAGCGATGACGTGCTGCCATCGGAAGCAACCCCCGCCTCCTGGTCCGCCTTCGCCTTCTGCTCGGTGGCTGTGATCGACCCCTCATAGCTGGCCTTCAGACTGTTCAGCTGCGAAATCAGCCCTACACCGCCGGCCATCGCGCCATTGGCGAAGGTGTACCGGTTCGCCTGCTCATTGACCTTGGCGATCGCGTCGGCATTGCCGAGGATGTACTGCTGCGCATCAGCCGCCGAGACCCCGACTCGGTTCATCATGTCGAGGACCGAAGGCCCCCAGTCCGCGGTCCGGGTGCTCGCCATCTGCTCATTCAGCTTGACGAAAGTCTCGCCGGTGGCCTTCGCCTTCCCCTGTGTCACTTCGAGGGTTGAGGCGAGCTCATCGGTGCGCTGCCGGGCGGCAGCAGCCTCGGACGCCCACAAAGACACAGCGATGGTGGCAATCCCGAGCGCTGCCCCGACTCCGGCAATGCTGAACTTGGCAATGGTCGCGCCCTTGCCGAGGTTGTCCAGGGCGTCCTTTGTGTCGCTGATTGCGCCAACCAGCTTCATCATTCCGGCGGCACCGCTCAGGCCGAGACCGCCAGCACCAGTCAGCAGCACCATCGCGTTCAGCGCCGGCTCCGGAATCTGGCCGATCGCATCGACCACAGCATTCGCCGACTGGGCCATGCCACGAAGGGTGTCGTTCGCACCCTTGCCGGACTGAATGAAAACCGTGTCGATGCTGCCGCTCAGCCGCTCCCAATCGCCAGCCAGGTTGTCGGTCAGCGTGGAGGCCTGCCGCATTGCGAAACCTGAGTCATCAACAGCATCGGTCCACTTCTGGATGCCGTCGGCACCTTCAGTGAACAGCACGTTCGCGGCACGCACGGCGTCGGAGCCGAACATCACACTCATGGCGGCGTTGCGGGCCTGCGGCGTCAGGCTGCTCATCTTGTCCTTCAGCTGGCCGGCGAAGTTCGCCAGCCCAACGAAGTTCCCCGAGGCGTCGTAGGCGCTGATGCCGAGGGCATCGAATTGCTCCTGGGCCTTGTCCGACTGTGGGGTAAGGCGCTGCAGCATCGTCTTTAGCGACGTGCCAGCATCCGAGCCGAGCATGCCCTTCGCAGCGAACGCACTCAGTGCCGCCGTGGTCTCCTCGAGGCTCAGGCCCGTCTGGGAGGCCACGAGGCCGCCCTGCGACAGCGCCATGCCAAGATCGGACACCTCACCGCGGGCCTTGCCTGCGCCGGCCGCCAGCAGGTCGGCGACGTGAGATGCCTTCGTGCCGGGGAGATTGAACTGTGACAGTGCAGTGGCGGTCACCTCGGCCGCGTCCTTCACTTCCATCTGGCCAGATGCGGCCAGCGACAATGCGCCCGACAGGCCGCCGCCAAGGATGTCCTTCGCAGACACGCCAGCCTTAGCCAGATCGGTGATCGCATCAGCAGCATCGGCGGCGCTGTACTGCGTATCGGCGCCCGCCTTGATCGCCGCAGCCCGCAGAGCGTCAAGGTTGTTCGCCGCATCCGCACCCGACGCCTTGACCTTAGACATCGACTTGTCGAAGTCAGCAAAGCCCTTCACCGCGAGCGCGGACATGCCGACCATCGCCAGGCCGACACCGCCAACCGTGTTCGACACGCTCGACCACTGCGCACGGTTCTTCTGGAGATCCTTCTGCGCCTGGTTGGTCCAGTCCTTCATGTCGTTCTGGGCCTTGCGCAACTTGCCCTGCAAGTCGGTGATATTGGCACCGATGCGAAGGGTGATGGTGCGATCCTTCACGCGATCACCACCCTTCGGGCATCATGGAGTTGTGAATCTCAAACGGGCGATCGGACTGGTAGCGGCCGCGCTGCTTATTGGGGGCTTCTGGCTGGTCGCGTACGGCAGGGATCAGGCTCAAAGCGTCCGCGCCGGATATTCGATCGGGTATACGATTCGCGGCTACTCGGACGCCGAGGCCACGCAGATGGCCCAGCGTGAAGCGGACTCTCAGACTCAGCCGCTATTCGGGATCGGCTATCTGGCGCTCGCCCTCGGCCTCGGGGCCGGCGTTACTGCAGTGGCACTGCGTCGCGAACTTTGATCGGCCACAGCAGCGCCTGCTCGTGCGGCGAGTGCACGCCCTCGCTGTAGTCCTTCTGTGCGCGCAGGATCGTCGTCGTGATGTGGCAGCGGATCGGGTCGCCTGCGACGTAGTTCGACTCGGCCTCGGGCGATTGGCAGATCCACTTCGGGCCGCCACACTTCGGGCACTGCTCCGTCTCGCGGTATCGCTGAAGGGCGAGCATCGCGTCACGCTGCGACTCGTCCCACTCAGCCTCTGGGGTGGACTCCACCAGGCGGCCGGCGTCGTCGTAGGTGTAGGTGGTGGTGGGCTCCCAACCCAGGAAGCGCTTGTGGCTGATGCCCAGGCGCTCGGCGGTCTCTAGCTCTTGTCGGAGCTGCGCATCGCGAGCGATGCGACCCGCGATTTTGGGGCCTCGCTCGCCCCATTCACCGTGACGATCGCCGCGGCGAACTCCGACCACTGGCCATCCGCGAGCTCAGCAGACAGCGCCGCCCACTCAACCTTCGGGTTGAAGTCGACCGGCTTCCCATCGGCGCCATGCACAGCCTTGATCGACTCGGGAATGATCTCGTCCAGGCTCGACACATCGAAGCCCTGCGCCCGGTCCATGTCGTTACCTTCACGCGGCGGATGGGCAGCGACGAACTCAGCCCAACGCAGGCGAGTCACGGCCTCGACGGTGAAGCTCATCCTCGTGGCGGCCATCTGCCGCTCAAGATCCAGCACAGCCTCAGCAGCAGCCTTCACGTCCGGCGACTCGCCAACCTCCATCGCCACAGATGGCATGGTTCCGCGGGCCTCATCCAGGGCACGCAGGGCGGCGGTGTACTCCTCGGCCAGACTCAGGTCAGTGACGAGATCCACGACGCGGCGAGCTCGCTTGATGGTGATCATGCAGGTAGTCCTCCCTGGGGGCCTCTCTTGGGGTCAGGAAGAGGGCCGGCCCGCCGCCAGAGAGGGGAACGGCGGGCCAGCGTCAGGGGTGGGTCAGGAAGTCGCGATCGCGACGTCCTGGGCGTAGTCGCGCACCGCCAGGGGCACCTTCGACCGGAAGGACGAGTTCGCCTCAGCAGCCATCCGGGTCTTCTCGCCGGCCGCACAGTCGAGCACGGTCACCTTCTGTGTGGTTGCAGCCAGCGCCGCATCCCACGCCGGGCCGTAGCGGCGAACGATGTAGCCGTCACCGACCAGAGCCTCGATCGCAGCGTTGTGCTCCGCCTCGTACGGGCCGCCGGTGTTGTCGATCACCGTCACCGCGGTGTTGGAAACCGACACGTTGCCGAGCGCCTGGCCGACGAACTTCAGCGGCTCGCGGCCGTCCTCGATGTACTGCTGCTCGGGCTGGAACTCGAAGCCGCCCTTGGTGATGTACAGCGAGATGTCGACGACGGTCCCAGCGCTCAGCTCGGACAGCTTCGGTGCGCGGATGTCGGCGATTGCCGGCACCCACAGGGTCTTGATGTTGCCGTCAGCCGGAGTCGACGGCGGCACGGTGTAGGTCATTCTGACTCCTTCTCAGGGTTGTCCGGAGCCGGGTCTGACTCCGACTTATCCGGCTGCGCCGGAGATTCAGGGGGTTGAGCGCCTGGCCGATGGCGGGGCTTGGCCGACTTGTCCTCCGCAGCCTCACTCGGGGTTGCCGCGAACTTCGGGGGGCGGCGCAGGCTGCACGGCTCCACACCCTCGACCAGCTCGACAAGGTCTTGCGTGATCAGCCGCGACCCCTCCGGCACGTCGAACTCGTGGCCGTTCTCATCTCGGACTCGGACGTACATGCGGGCCTCCTTGGGGCATGCCCTAAGAGCCCTGCGGCGGAGTGCCGAGGGCTGATGGATTGAAAGGGTTAGCGGGAGACGGTGAACGGGAACGTGGCCCGGATCACCTGGTATTTCAGGTCGGTGTCAGTCGCTTTGAGGCCAGCCGCATAGGGGCCGCGCACGCTCGGCGGCTGGATCGCCCCCACCTGCCAGCCCTCAACCTCGACCCGGGTACCGATCAGCGACTCGCACACCTGATCGAGGATGAAGTTCGCCTGATCCTCAGTGAGAGCGGCGATCGTGACGGTGAGCGCATCAGTGAAGCTCAGTGGCAGGGAGGCTTCGGAGATTTCGGTCTCCTGCCGCTCGAAGCTGGACACCAGCCACGGAGCCTCAGCATCATCAGGAGCCTGACCCAGGTGGTGAGTGACGCCAGCGGGCATCAGGGCACGGACGCCTCCGTGCAAATGCAGGATGGTCACAGGAACCCCATGGCGGCCATGATCATCGCCTCAGTCTTCGGGGCCTCGACATCGACGATGTGGTCGATCTTCACCTTGCCACCGCCACCATTCGCGCCACCCTCAACCGCGATACCAGCCAGCGAGCCAGCATCCATGGTCGGCGTGGGGCCAATCTCGTAGCCGAGCGTTGAGGTGAAATGCCCGATCCGGTCATACGACACATCAGGGGCGATCCGGCGGAAATGGCGATGCTTCTTGAACTCCTCAGCCATCGCCTGCTTGATGTTCACCGCAGACCGCTCCAGAACCGGCTCGATCGCGTCAACGACCGCGGCGCCCTTGCCGCCCATCTCGGCCGCAGCCCGCAGCACGTCAGAGAAGTCGACCTCAAGCATCATTCCCCCTCGATCGGGATCCGGTAGGCGGTGACCTGCGAGCCGCCAACCAGCGAGCGGACCACGGTCTTGCGGCCGATCAGGTTCGGGTCGAGCACACAGCCGATGCATTCGAGCACATCACCCGGCAGTGGCTTGTAGGCGCCGACCGGGAGATGAACCTCACCAGAGGTGCGGACCCGACCAGAGGTCGCCACATCATCGGCAGACGGGATCGTGGTTGCAGGCTTCCAACGGCCCGGACCCTCGTACACCGTTGCGCCGGCAGTCGACACCGCACCGGTCGCCGGATCGGTCGTAGTCGCACCAGGCCGAGTGGCCTTGATCGTGTCCGTCATGCGAGAAATGGCGGCGGCGCGCAGTTCGGGAAGCGCCGCAGCGATCTCGGCACCGAGCGTCATGAGTGGCTCAGCGAGATTGAGAACGAACTACCCCGACCGGCCGGAAACAGCAACTCCCACCATTCAGGGGTGATCTCGATCTGCCCGGTTGCCGACTCGAACTTCTTCGACACCTGGCCGTCATCGACCTGCACCGACACTTCCTTGGCAGCGTCCGGCTTCTTCACCAGAGCAGCCACGGCCTGCCGGACGACATAGTCCACGACGCTCGAGTCGAGCGAGGCAACGTCGACCCGCTCACGGTCGGCGCGGATCCGGATCAGCATCTGCGCGTCGGTGATCCACATCTGCACCTGGGAAACCTGGGCAGGGTTGAGGGTGAGGCCTGCAGTAGTTGCCACATCGTTGGACGAAACAGCCATCAGGCCCCACCCTTTCCGATCAGCCGATGAAGCCGATGGCCCGGAGGTGGGCCATCGACTTCTCGTCGTACTTGTCTGCTTCGACCACGTCGCCCTTGCTCAGCATCTTGACCTCACCGGTCTTGAGCGTTGCGTGGGCAAACACGGACAGGACCGTGAGCCGCTCGAGCTCATCAGCCTTCGGTTCCTCGACCGGGCCGGCCTCGGGCACGTCCGCCTCAGTGGCCGACACCGGTGCGGGTTCCACGACCGGCTGAGGCTGCACCTCGTCCGGCTTCGGCTCCTCGACCGGCTTGCTCACGGCCCGCCTGGGCATCAGGCGACCGTGGTGATCTTGTAGCCGGCCAGCGGATCGGTGACAGCAGCCGCGAAGTTGACCCGGGCGCGCAGACGCCACCCGTCGTTCAGGTCTTCACGGATCGTCTTGGACTCCACCAGATCACCGGCAGGCAGGTATCCGCCGCCCAGATCCTCCTTGGCAATGAAGCCAAGGTTGGTGGTGTCCAGGACCCAGGCGTTCGTGCCTACGCCGCCAGGCATGTTGGCGACCGGGACGTGAACCACGTCGAGGCCGGCGAGATTCTGGAATCGCCCGGTGTACACCGGGTTGTTCAGGTTCTCGCGGGCCATCAGTGCAGCGATGCCCTTGTTGGAGGTCATCCATGCCCAGACGACGTCGGAAACCAGCAAGGTGTCCGGCTGGTAGCCGAGGTTCTGACCGGTGATTGACGCCTGCGCGAGCATGACGTCAAGCAGGATGGTCTCGGTGGCCGACAGGTTCCACTTGGCGGCGGCGGCCACGGTTGCGGTAACGGCGGACGCGATGGCCGAACCGACAGCCTGATCGACGATCAGACCACAGGAGTTGGCCAGCTTATTCAGGCCCCGATTGACCGGGTCCATGTTGCGGCGCTTGACATCCTCGTCGGTGACGAGGGAGTCCTTGCCGTACTTGCTGACCTTCGCGACTGCCGGAGTGCCGGCGCCGGTCGTGGTCAGGGTGTACTCGCCGCCCGGGGCGACGACCTCGGGAGCGGAGTCGGCGAAGATGGACTCTCCGGCGACCTCGTATCCGACTGCACCGCCGGTGGTTGCGGCACGTCCGCGCAGCAGGTTGCTGCCGACGTAGCGCAGATCGGCCAGTTCACGCAGCCGGCGGGCCACGAAGTTCGGCTGGGACAGGAAGTAGGACGCCGTGAGGTTGGTCCCAGAAATGGTGACGGTGCCCGGAGGGAATGTGCTCATCTCAGGTCACTTCCTCTCATCGGTTCATCAGAATGCGGGCGTCTGCGGTGTCGGCCGCATCCGCGAGGGCGATGCCGATCGGGGCGGTGGTGCCAGTGGCAACCGTTCCCGCCGCGCCGGCCTGGACCACGTCACCGGCAGTGATGGCGCCAGCTGCGACTGCATGCTGTACCCCTCCGGTGAAGATGGTGACGTTGTCGTTGATGGCAGCAGTGAAGCCAGCCACACCGACGACCTTGGTGGACGCGGCGCCAGCCGGTCCGACGGTGCCAGAACCAGTCACCTCAACGAGCTGCCCACCTGTGATGGCGGCGGAAGCCTTGAGGGTGATGGCCTGACCGGGCTTGTAAATCGGGAGGTAGTCGGCCATGGCCGGATCCTCACTTTCTCGTGTCAGGGAAGAACGCGTTGTATGCGGCGTCCTCAGGGGTCTGAGTGCCGGGATGGTTGCCCTGTCCGGGATCGGGCGGGATAGCCGCCGCAACACCCTTGAGCCTCAGGGCGAGCGCTTCACGCTGCTGGGGATCAGCAACTGCATCGAGCAGCGCGATGTCGTCATCGCTGGTGATCCCGTGGGTGCGAGCAAGCTCGTTCACTGCGGCCTTGCGGTCGGCCTGGTCTAGACGCTCGGTGAGCTTCTGGATCAGGTCTTCCGGTTTCGGCTGCTCTGCCCCCTCGGGAGTGAACAGCTTGTTCAGGCCGTCGAGCACCTTCTTGTAGGGCTCGATCGCCGCCAGCTGGGATTCAGCCTTCTTGGCGCGTTCCCGTTCGGCCTCCAGCGCCTTCAACCCGGGAGCGCGCAGGGCGTCTTCCGGATTCGGCTCTGGGGTCTGTACCGCTTCGGGCTTGGCCGGCGCTTGTGGCACCGATACTGCAGCCGGGGGCGGTGTGGGAACGGGGGTGATGGGCTCGGTGGTGGGCAGGGACATGGTGTTCTCCAAATCGCTTGGATGGCCCCGGACGATTCGCTCGCCAGGGAGGCTGTTGTTGGGGTGTTACTTGGTGCCGTCGAGGAGCGCCATCAGCGCTACCTGGTCGGGGTCGAGGTTCATGGCGCGGGCTTCCATCTGCACCATGTCGTCGCGCTGCTGCGGGGTGTAGCCGAGATCGATGCGGCCCTGCTCGGTCGGAACGAGCGGCCGGCCATCGGCGCCCTTCGTGGTGACCTTCTTCACGGCGGCATCTGTCACCTGTGCGGTGGTCGGGGTGCCCGGATCGCGCCAGTTGGTTTCGAGCATCATCGCGGCGTTGTCGTACTTGCCGGTCGCGAACCGGATCGCGTGCCGCATCGCCGTCTCGTAGCTGCCACCGAACGACACCTGCTGGTCCTCACACTTCTTGACCATGCGACGCTCAGATGCCCGCAGCGCGTCAGCAGAGGGCGGGTTGACTGAGTCGAAACTCATGTAGTCCGACGGCATGCCAGACAGCTGCGCAGTGAGGCGCGCGAGGAGCTTTATGGTGTCGTGGAAGTTCGTCAACGAGGACTCGGTGAACTGGCCAACAGCTACATCGGACGGCTTCTTCTCCGTCGCCCACAGGCGTCCCTTGATGACAGACCAAGTGTTCCGGGTGGTGCCGTCCGGGTTCTTGAAGTCGGACGCCTTGAGGCCGAACACCCACCGGCGAGGCATGGCGTGGAACTCGCCGGACACCATCATGTCGGTGGCCATCTTGTTGGCCGCGTTCGCGACAGGAATGATCGGGGCGAACTCGGTCCGGCCGTCACGCTGCTTCAACCGGGGACGGTTGACGAGTGGCACTAGCGGCACGAGTTCGGTTGACTTTACGTCCTGATCGACATACCACCCACCGCCCCCAGGCGCTGTGCGTAGGGTGATCCGTCGGCCGGGAAGGTAGATGTTCCGCCACTGGATGCTGGTGCGGTCATCCAAAAACTCGGCCCACGCCTTGAGCCCTCTGATGACGACACCAGACCGCGGGTCGCGGATCCACGCAACATCGAACGCAGACTCGGCCGTGATGGTTGGTGCGCCACTCCCTACGGCGGGGCCAACGAGCAGCGCAGACTTCGACAGCGAGATTGCGTCGACCTGGGCCATGTTGGCCTGCTCGTCCATGTTGTTCGCCTGCCACCACTGCCACAGCTCGTCTCCGCTAACCGCGGCGCCGGCGTCAGAAGCGGGGTAACGGAAACCGGTGCAGACATGCCGCTCTGCGTAGGCGTCGGCGACCATCTGCGGCCAGTTGATGACCAACTGTGTGACCGTCTCGCCGAGATCCTTCTCCAGATCCTTCGACATGTACTGCAGCGGTTGAGTCCCCATGTAGTACTGCTCGCAAACCAAGAGGCCGAGGTCGCCCATGATCCAGCTCGCACGAACCGCCTCGAGGTTGCCCAGGATGGTTAGGGTGGCCCCGTCTGGCTCGGTGGCTCGTGGGGTGAACGGCACTAGCGTCATCGGTCACCACCCTTCAGTAGACGTACATTGCAGATTCCCCGGCGGGCTCCCACCCGCTAGCGCGAGCATCACAGGCGGCTTCATGGGCGAGCACGTCAGCCATCAGGACGTCGATCTTCTGGTTCTCCGACGGCTTTCCGAGGATGAACTTGTCGCCCGGCTTCGCAACCTTCCGGGCGGCCAGCGCGGAGGAGCGAAACACCGGGTCTGGCTCGTGCGTGGTCAGCTTTTCGGCCAGGTCCTCGCGGTAGCGGATCAGCGCCGGGAACATTCGTGTGATCGAGTTCGTCGGCCACTGAATGACTCTGTCCTCGCCGTACTCGGATGCCCACGCATCGGCCTGGGTTTCGAAGTGCCGCGGGTCGATGTAGATCCGACCGACGTCATAGTGGTTGAACACCCAGTCGACGCAGGCGTTCACCTCGCCGCGGGGAATGCGGCCGTCCGGCCACTCCGACGGACGCCACACAGCCGGCCGCTTGTCCGGACCGTACGTCGGTGTGAACCGATGACCATCGATCGTCTCGAGCCTCAGCGCCGACCAGTCCTCAGACCGCGATCCGTCAAAACCGCCCGACACTGCAGTCCCGTCCGGAACCGCGGCGTGCTTCTCAACACCTTCGTACAGCGCCTCAGTGAGATAGGCGCCGAGACCCTGGACAAGCCGGTTCCCGAAGAACCTCTCAGCCTGCGTCGGATCTGTCTCCACGAGTTCGGCGGCGTCAGCATCAATTCCCTTGGGATCGACCCACGGGCTATCGGCATAGACGTACACGTGAATCTTGTGCCGTTCACGCTTATTCGCGTACGACAAGTTCGCCGGCGGCTTGCGGTAGTAGCGGAAGATGTCAGGCCGCAGCGAGTCGAACGCCTGCTGAGCCGCGCTGTTCTCCATCGGATCCCACGGATTCGTAAGCTCGATCGATCGACCCTGCATACCGGCCACACCGCGACGCATCGTCTGCCACGTGTCCAGCACGCCATTCTGCTTGGTATACAAACCAGACTCATCGCCAAGCGCGCCGGTGAGCGGCTTTCCGAGCTTCGACCGTGCCGCCCTCGACAGAGGAATGATCATTCCCCGGTTCGGGAGCCGAATGAAACCCTCACGGACGTGCACAAACTCTGCCAGCGGTCCGCTATGGATCATCGTCTGCAGCGGCTCATAAACGTTCTGCGTCTGCGCCTCAGAGAAGGCTAGGAGGCCGAGCAGCGATTTACGCCGTAGCATCCCCATCGCCTCACCGGGCCGGTAGTGGTACTCCCAGCCACACCCGCAGCCGTGGTCCTCGCAGCGGTACACCTCATCACCACGGGCCCAGCCAGCGAACAGCGTCGGTCCAACACCCTCAGCCAAGAGCATGCCCGCGCCCCACGGGGACTTGCCGCACTTCTGCGGGCCGACTACCACTGATCGGCGGTAGTGGAAGGGTGCCAGAAGCCTTCGCGGGTCGTAGATGGCCTTCGGGATGATCCGGTAATGGTTCGCGGTGCAGAACAGCTGCCAGCCGTTGAAGACCAGCGCCTCGCCCTCATAGACGCCGCCGGGAACCTTGCAGTGCTGCTCGACCCAGTCAGTGACTAGGAAGCCGAGAGTGTGGAGCGGGTTGAAGTCGAGAGCGAGTTCGTCACTCACCGACAACCTTCATGCGATCCCGAGAAGAGCCTTGCTTTACGACTTGCTCGCCAGGCTTGGCCTCGTCACTGCGCCGCTCGGCGAGTTCATCCTTGGCGATCGCCCAGCCCATCTCGGCCAGGCCGGCGGTCGTCATGCCGATCTGGTCAGCGAAACGATGCAGTTGCCCCAGCAGTGCAGCCGGCGCATCGGGAGCCTCGCAGCGGACCCGGACGCGAACCCACAGCGCGACAGTGCGAACACGCCAGGACTCCGACGGCATTGACCATGCGCACGCCTGCGGGGTGCGCCACGCCTCTTCCCAGAGCCGGAGCTCGGTGACGGATGCTTCGGACAACGGCCATTCGGGAGCACCGGACTTGTAGCCCTCAGACGGGAGCGCGGTCAGCTTGTAGCCAATCCGGTCAGAACGACCGGAGTTCGGATCCTTCGCAGGACCAGAACGATTGCGTGCACCACCACTACTCATGGGTCACTCCTCAACCTCGCTGGCATCGCGCCAGGCAGGAAACCCCAGCGCGTCGCGCGCTAGGGAAGGGACAGGCGGGCGACACCTTTCAGGTCGCCGACGATGTAGCCGTGACGAGCTAGAAGACGCACAGCCTCTTCACGCGAAATGTCCTGCGCATAGATCAGTTCCGGGCTCGGGCGGGCCTTAGTCCGACGCTCCACGTAGTTCTTGACCGCACCGCGCTTACCGACGTTCTTCGCGGTCTCGGCCACCTGCTCACCATTGAGCTGCGCCCGAGTTCGCTTCACGTACGACGCCCAACCCCGCCGAGTCGTGCCCTCAGTCGTCGTGATCATGCGGTTGCGCATACTCGGCGTGACGCCCCGATAGGCGTTGATCACCTGGTTCATGTCGGCGCCATCCGCGATCGCTCGCCGCTGCGCATCAGTCAGATCGTGAATCTGATCCGGAGCAATGTTGGAGGTCAGACCCTTCGCGGCACCCTGCCCAACCGGCTGATGAGTGCACTTACACCGACGGTGACGCTGGAAGCCTTGGTTCCACCTGAAGAACTTTCCAGCCAGCACCGCGCACGACTGACAGCACGGAGTATGCACGTACCGAATCCAGCCCGTCCGAGGAGTCGCCGCGATCGCCACACCGGAAGCGCCACGGCCGGCATCAAGCACCTGCATCTGCACAGCCATCTGCAACCAGTTACCGCCAAACGCCATCACCTGCTCGTCAGTCAATCCCGAACCGAACTTCATTCGCGACTGAACGATCGAGCCATACAACAGCGAGTCGAGCGGCATCCCATCAGAGGCCCAACCGCCGAAGGACTTGGCTTGAACCTTCGCAACCGGAGGACCAACCTCATCCTCGACATACGCGATCCCGTTCGACGCGGCACGCACCTGGGCAGCGGACACGATCAGCGCCAACCTGCCCGCAATCTCCGGCCACTTATCCAGATCACTACCGAGCCGCTCCCACTGACGAGCAGCCATAAGCGCAGCCGCCTCAGCAAGACGAACCTGCTCGAAGTAGTACTCGACCGGAGAAACCATTTAGAGCCCCCTCCGGGAACATTTGAACCCGCCGCGCCAAAAACGCCCCTCACCGGCGGTGTATCCGACTAGGGGTTTTGCCCCAACCCCCTATGCCGTGAGGGCCAGCAGATAGGCGTCAGTGAGGTGGTTGATGCGCGGGTCAAGAATGCGTGGGGCTAGGCCGCGACGCTCGCGATCGGCGTACCACTCGTGCAGGTATAGGTCCCGCTTGTCTGCATTGCACGGGCCGCAGGATGGAACGATGTTGGTGATGCTGTTTGAGCCGCCTCGCGACAGCGGGATCACGTGGTCGGGCTGCATGTCGTCTGTTCGCTCACCGCAGTAGGCGCATCCACCAATGGCGAGGTAGATCCGGATGACCTCGGACCACGTGTAGATGCCAGAGGCGGAATGCTCGCGCCCCCTGCGACGCATCTGGTGACTCCTTCGCGCGCAGCCCACTGAGCAGTACCGAGCGACTGTGCCGGTGATCCGCAGGTCGAAGACGTAGGAGGTGCTGCACCACTCGCAGAATCCTGCAACGAACCGAAGGATGGCATCTGACACTGGGGCGGACTGCCGTGATGGCTTACGCCTAACTACCGGACCGACCAACTCTCGGTGCTCGGCGATGTCGTGACCGAAGGTGAGGAAGTAGCGGCAGCGGTCGGAGCAGACGACGCGCCGCTTGAGTCCTGGTCCGTTCTTCACGACCATCTTCCCGCACACAGTGCACGGAACCTCGCGGTGCTGGTCCTTGCGGTAGGTGGCGTTCCAGTGCCGGGCACAGAGTCCGCGCGCCCGGAGTGGCAGGTCACAGCCGTCGATGGTGCAGGTCTTCATGGGTGTTTCCTCCGGAGATGCGGAAGCCCCGCCCTCCGGAGTGGAGACGGGGCTTCCTGGCCTCGGGGATCAGCCGAGGTTGTCTATATGTGCGCGGCCTTTCCGGCCTCGCTGTCGTTGCATGTTGGGCATTGGCCGCCGATCCATCCGGTGCGGTCGGCGTTGTGCCCAAGATGGAACTTGGTATCGAGTGGCTTGTTGCAGGTGACGCAGCGGATATCCTCGCCAGCCACGATGCGGCTCAGTATGCGGGCTCGTTCGGCTTGATGCTCGGCCCCGTAGCCGCGGTCCGTGCGGCTACCTCGCGCCTTGTCCCAGTCTTTGCGGCATTCGTCGCAGAGTCCTCGATAGGCTCCGGCGTCGATGGTGTTCGGGCATCCGGGTGTGCCGCAGACGCGCTTGCTCATCAGCCGTCCCACTCTCCGCCCTGGCGTTTCCCACGGCTGTCTAGGGTTCGGGCCTCAGGGCTCGTGACGTTGTGTGCTGTGGTGCTCGGGGCGGAGAGTAGGTCTAGGGGTTCAGTCGGTGATGGCCCGCTCGCAGTCGAGGCAGACCGCCATCGCTTCGTTGTCGGGATCGTCCTGTCCGGTGTAGATCAGTACGCCACATCGAGCACAGAGGGTGCAGCCTGGAGGCATCGGAGGATAGTCCGGCTTAGTGCCAGGCTCACCCTTGCGCCTCGGGTCCCACTTTGTGCAGAACCAGCACTTGTGCCGCCACTCGCCATAACCGTCCCAATGGGAGCGATCACCGAAGACATTCCCCATGGGAAGACTGATTGGCAGCTGAACTACTTCGAGCGCCATCAGACCTCACTCGTGCTGGATACGCCTACGTCAAAGCCGACTTGCTCGTCCTCGGTGTCGAGGTTGGTCCAGTAGGGCTTGATGCTGATGGTGGGTGCGTCGCCGAGTTCTTCGAGGTGGCTGATGATGAACGACCACGCCTCGGGCAAAGGTGTCGCAGCGTGTCGCGTACTTGATCGTGCGCTCAGTTGCGGCCACGCGTGAGTCCTCGTCTGGCCCGCCTGAGGGTGCGCTCCATGTGTTCGGCCTGGTCGGCGGTCAGGGACATTCCGGCCAGGTACATCTGGTGTGGCCGGCCGATATAGGTTTGTTCGATCTGCACGTGGATGAAGCCGTCGTTCACCCAGCCATCGGGTGCTTCCGGGTGGTCTCCGCGGCGGCTCCAGACGACGTGCAGGGTGTCGTTGTGGACCTCGGCGTCGTTCACGAGGCTGGTTGAGATCATTTCCTTGGGCATCTGCGCCCCTTTCGTTGTCCCCCATCGCGGGGTTATCCAGCCGTCTGCTGGAAGTCGGTGGTGGGGGGAGCTTGGCGTTTGCTCAACCCCCACCTAGCAGCCCTGATGGACCTGGGGCAGGGCTGCGTCTTAGGTGGCCCGTTTGGAGACTGCGCGGTGAGCCATTCCGCGGCTCGTGGGTGCCGAACGGAGGGGCCAGTGGCGGCCCGGGGAGTTGGCGCCGGAGCTTATGCGCTTGGTTTTGTCCCCGCCGTTCGCGCTATGAAGGACGGCGGTGCACCTCGCAGCCCAGGGGCAGCGTGACCGTCCGTTGGTCCGGGATTACGCCCGGTCGGCTCGGGGGCCTTTACTGGCCCAACTTCCCGATGGAATGGCCCCGCACGGCCTTAGGTGCCCCATGTGCGGCTGTGTCGTCCTGCCGGGTAGCTACTCCGGTGGTGTCGGCAGACCATGCACGCCCGGTGCTCTACAGCCTGAGGCTGACGGCTATGGGCGAGAGAGGGTCGGGAGGATCAGGTGGCCCGTTTGGCTCCACGGTGGGCCTAGCCGTGTCGGGGTTGCGGGTTATGCCGCTTGCCCTGACCGCCGGAAGGTAGGGACAGCCGCCAGTATGCGGCTCCGGTTCAGCTTGCCTCGGCGGCTGACTGGGGAGTGGTGAGCGCTTTCGTGAGTTCGTTGTCGAGCGCTCGGCGTAGGCCTATTGTCGACTCTCTGGCTGAGCGCTTGGCGCGATCGATAACCTCTTGCGCCTCTTCGGCTGAGGGCGTGAGCCGGTGCACGGCTTCGAGGCTCCGATCAATCTCGGCCCGCATCCTGCTAGCGGGAATCGCCAGCATGGCAAGTCGTGGAGTGAGCCGGGTCGATTCGTCACAGATGAAGTCGCGCTGGCCGTCCATCAGATCACCCACTCGGGCTTGAAGTCGGGATGATCCCGATACCGCTTCGCGAAGCTGGGTATCGGGGCTGGGAAGACGTGGTTTGGGTTGTCCCGCATGAGACGGTCGTACTCGACGATCAGATCATTGAGTTCGGACTCGGCCGCCGGGTCTTCGGTGATGCGTGCTTGGAGGAACTCGACCAGCTCATTCATGGGAGCCTCCACGGTTCGAACGCACGTTCGCAAACCTGTTCAGGGCGCGCAAAACCCGATGTGCTACCCAACATGGTAGCCGCCTTCCTTGCTGGTGTCTTGGAGGACACGGTTTGGTCTGTGGAGTGCTTCGTACTCGCGCACATCAGCGAGCCGGTACAGCCACACTTCGGAGGTGACGACGGTCTGCCCCTGCCAGTGCGGGACGACCCGCTTCTCGCGGGGGAGTCCGTGGTGGTCCTGCAAGTATTCGATGCGCTTGCGGGTGATCGGCTCCCCGGCAGCTTTCAGGGTGGTGACGATTTCGTGGATGGTCATCAGCTGGTCGCCTCGCGCTTCCAAAGCGTTCTGGTGATGCTCCACCCAGGAGGCCCGGTAGTCGCACGTTTTGCAAGTGACGAGTTCGCCGCGGATCACCCACAGGTCGGCGGTGCAGGTGGGGCACGGGCCCACATAGTCGATGTCTTCGGGACGTTCCAGGATGCGGTGGGCTTTCGCTGCGAGTCGGGACAGCTGCTGAAGAACCATGCCTCGGCGGGCCGGGTCTCTCAGCTTCTCGTCCCGAACCACCGTCAGAAGCTCATCCAGGGCTCGTGAGGCTGCCGGAGACCAGGGGATGGGTGATTCTTCCGGATGCTGCTGATCGCCCTTCCTGTGGCCGTGTGGGGCGAACCGGACATCTTTGCGGGCCGCCACCCCCAACTGCTCAACCAGGGCGGGCAGGTCGTGCAGGAGGTCTTCGAGGAGCTTCTCGCAATCCCCGCACAGGCTATCTTTGCGATGGTCGCAAGAGGTCGGTTCGGGATGGGTGACTTTCCAGCGCGGATCCCGGTACGTCATCCGGTATTCGGGCAGTGGTCGGCCGGCGAGACGTTCGAGTGCTGTCAGGGACACGACCGTGGCCTCAGGCCGGTGGTGCTGGGCGCAGCCGCACGTTCTGGTCGGCAGGTCGGTGATCGGGCACAGTTCGTCGTCGGTCATGCTTCCCCCTCAGCCTCGGTGCGCCGGTCCAGGGCCCGCCGTAGGTCGCTGGCTGGCGAATAGGTACGGCTACCCAAGCCGTGGCCCAGCCGAACGACAAAGCCGAGCTTCTGGATCGCCTCGGCGGTGCTCGATGCATCGTGGTAGGAGGTGGCGCGAGCAATCTGCAGCCTGTTGAGTTCGGCGAGAGTGTCTGCGTGCTCCGCCATGAACTTCATCAGCTTGGCGTCCGCCTCGTCGTAGGCGGCGACTGCGCGGTCCAGGGCTTCGTCGAGGGTGCCGATGGGTTCAATACGTCGGCTGGTTTGGTTCGTCATGATGCGACCTTTCGCAGGTAGATGGTGGTGGTGAGGGTGTAGACGGCGTTGGTGCCGTATCGGCCATCCATGAGCCGCAGGAGAGCGACGTAGAGGGCAGCCATGGCGAGCGCCAGGACGCGGGCCTGCGGGGTCACGAGTCCTCCATCGCGTCGCGCATTTCGTTGAGGGCGGATCTGACTGTTGGGGACTGGAAGGCGTGCCGCATTCGCGCTTCGAGGTCCTCGGCGTAGATGCCGGTTCGCTCTACCGCGTCCATGAGCCGGTCTGTGGCTAGACCTATGACGACGGCGGGCGGTTGCTCCCACGCCCTTGACTCCGGGTCGATCGGATGCACTTCAGGCTCGGTGTAGTCCGTCCGCGCCAGTGCTGCTTCGAGGCGTCGTAGCGCCGCCCTGAGTGCCCGGTCTGGGCCTGCCCAGCGGTGGTGCCAGCTACGGGGCCGCTTCTTGCCCTTGTGCTTCTGCCGGTGGGTCATTGCGGCCTCCCCCGATGTCCGTTCTCGGCGCAGACGCAGCGCCGCCGGGGATCGCTGGGCACTCGCTCGATGCAGCCCTGGTGGTCGCGGACGGTGCACGGGCCACACATCAGCTCTCCGCCTCAGGTTCGGCGATTATCTCGGGCACCACATCGCGGGTCAGCAGCGCGCCGACAGCAAGTGCATATCGCCGGACCGTTCCCAGCGTCGGGTTGCTGTCGACCAGCTCCATGTCCTGGATGACGTCCCGCGGAGCACAGCCCATGCGCTCAGCGACCGTCTCGATCGTGAGTTTGTGGTGCAGCCGTACCCGGATCAGCTGCCAGCGCATCAGCAGGTCGTGAGCCTCACCGGCGGCGATTTGCATCTCGATCAGGTGGTCGGCCATCACTCACCGTCCAGGGCTGCGAGGAACCAGCCGCCGATCTCGGAAGCTGATGCGTAGATCGGGAGCGTGCCTTGGCGAGCGAGGCCAGCAGCCAACGCCCGCACTCGCTCAACTGCCGCCTCAGCCTCCTCGGCGCGAGCGTTGGCGTCCTCGGCTTCGGACTCCCACTCGTGTGCCTCTTGGGTGGCCCGCACGACCTCCGAGCGTCGCTCGCTGGCCAGATCGGATAGCCGCTCCACCTCGTCGCACAGGGCAGCCAGCCACTCGGGGGCATGGGCAATCAGGTAGGCGTCGGCAACACCTTCGTCCTTCGCCACCTGCTCGTTGATCGAGACCCGGACATGGCTTTCCATGTCGCAGACGGTGTCCCCAACCGGTCCAGCCAAGACGTAGTGGTTCATCTCGAACTTGGAGTGCCCAGAGTCCGACGCTGACGCCTCCCAAGGTCCCGGTGTTGCTTTCGCCAGCGCTTCCCGCACCTCGGAGACCAGATCGCGCTGGTCGTCGGTGATCGGCTCAGGCATGGGAGCGCTCCTTCCTTCGGTTTGATCTGGAGACTGTTTCCGAGACTCGCTCTGGGTCTCCGGGTGGTCCGGCGAGCACGAGCTCGGCCGTGATGATGGATTGGCCGTAGATGCGGCGGTACTCGCGCTGTGTGAGCCCGAGCCAGCGGCCGGCCTCAGCCAAGATGTCTCGCTTGCGCTCGGGAGCGACCCAGGCCTTTCGCGGACGGGTCCGCTGCGAGTGTGGGTTGGAGACGTTCTCGGCATGG
Source organism: Propionicimonas paludicola (assembly GCF_002563675.1). Classification (NCBI taxonomy): domain Bacteria; kingdom Bacillati; phylum Actinomycetota; class Actinomycetes; order Propionibacteriales; family Nocardioidaceae; genus Propionicimonas; species Propionicimonas paludicola. The sequence continues at coordinate 1,885,545 of NZ_PDJC01000001.1, forward strand.
GTTGATAGGCACAGGTGCGCTGGGTTGGCGCAGCGGGTGTTCCTGCATCCACGCGGGCCGTCGTGATCGACCACCAGCCCTGACGGGATGGGGCCGTGGTTTGCCAGCCAGATGACGCGATGGACCACGCACATCGTTCCCTTTGGCTGCCCCGGTATCCACACCATTCCGTAGGTTCCCGCCCCGGGCCAGGTCCAGCAGCCTTCCCTCGGATAGCCGATCATCCGATCCAGAATCGACCGCACAAGATCTGGCCTGGTGGCTATCGCGTCGAGGATGAACTGGTCCTTTGTTGGCTTCATTGGATATTGCCCTCCTTCGTTTTCGGGCGCGCGTCTGTTGACAAGTTGTGAAAATTGAGTTGGTCTGTACCACCTACAGAGTTCGGTAGGGGTATTCGAAGACAAGGATGCGAAGCATCCGCGTCAGCATTGAGCGCGTAGCGCTCGTGGAGAGTTGGAGAGTGGAGAGTTGGTAAGTTTGAAAGATGGTTCGGGATCTGTTCCGGGAACAGTTACCGCCCGTGCTCCTGGAACAGTTCCTGGAACAGTTCCGGTAACAGTTCCTCGATCTGTTTCCACCCCGCGAGGTCGGGGTACTCCTGGTAGAGCTTGCTCAACTCCAGCCTGACTACCTTCTTCACCTTCTCTGAGCGCACCTTGAGGAACGCGGTGACGAACGCCTTGGTGAGATTCGGCTTCGCCAGCACGTTGTCATAGCGGAGGAATGTGCGTGCCAGCACCTCGCCGGTGGCCACATCGACGACGATCATCCGAGCCGCTTCGAGTTCGGACCACAGCTTCAGCACTCGCTTCTCGTTGAGATCGGACGCGAGACCCGCATACCGGGCCGGCATGTAGGGTGCCACGCCCGCCCAGGTCAGGTCCTCACTGGATAGCAGGGCCATATAGCAATCGTGGTGCGCGGTGCTTAGTTTGTGCCAATCCGGGTCGCGGTGAGTAACGCTCAAATAGCGGGCATATTCGCGTGCCATCAGGCGGCCTTTCTTCCAATGTTGATGCGTTCCCACACGTCGATCTCGCCGGACCTTCGACACGCCTTCTCGACGGCGCTTGCGGTGATGCCGAGTTGGCTGGTGATCGTGGCCAGGGATTGGCCGCCGTCGACAAGCCACTTGATGCGCTCGAATGTGGTCTCGGCTGCGTCGCTAAGGAACGGCGTCGCGGCTGGGTTGTCGATTCCGTTTGGTCCCATGTCGTCGTCCCAAGCAAGCGGTGGTGCCCACCCGTGTCGTCGGGCCGCCCCAATCGCCCTCGATCTCCTCGCCTTCTCGGCGCCGGGCGTTGGCACTCCTGGCCCTTCCCAGAGCGCGTCATACATGGCGGCGACGGCATCTCGCACACGGATGGTGACGGTTGTGCGACGTCCGGCTATCAGCGCCTCGACGGCGGCACGACAGATTCCTAGATGCTCGCCGAGCTCTGGCCGACTCCACCCCACTCGGCAGAGTGCGCGAAGCCTCCGAACGGTGCCGGTCGGGTCTGTCGTCAGCGATCCGCAAGTTGCTGCCTGGTGTCTCCATGTCTTGTGCTGGCGAGTGTGGGCCGTGCAGCAGGTGGTGCATCGGCACCCGTGATGGGTGTAGCAGTCGGCGCTTTCGGGGTGCGGGCAGAGGTGGGCGGTCCTTGCGACTCTCTGGCGGAGGGGTCTCAGGGTTTCGCCGCGGAGTTGTTGTTGATGGTGTCCGTTGCACAGGCCTTTGCTTCTGATCGGACGCCCACACCCGTCAAAAGCGCACACGTTCGCGTGCAGGCTGATCGGGTCGGCGGTCATGCTGGCTCTCCTTGGATCAGTGCTGACGGCTGCGCGAGTCGAGTGCGCAGCGACAGGTCGAGGTAGTCAGAGTTCAGGTCGATGCCGACGTAGCGCCGGCCGAGTTCAGCTGCGGCGAGGCCGGTGGTGCCTGATCCGCTGAACGGGTCGAGAACAATGCCGCCCGGCTTGCATCCGGCGGCGATGGCTCGGCGGGGAATCTCGACCGGGAAGGTGGCGAAGTGCGCCTCGCTGAACGGCTGGGTGGCGATCGCCCAGACGTCGCCGGGGTTGCGCTTCTCGTGGACTTCAAGCAACGTCGATCCAGGGTTGCCGCCCCAACGTCGCGCGCCCTTCTCGGTGCCAGTTGCGTCTGCGTAGGCGGCGAGGGTGTTCGGCTTATTGCCGGGCGCCTCGCCTGTGCTCGCCACCTTGATCAGGTCCAGATCGAACCAATACCGGCGACTCTTGGCGAACAGGAACAGGTGCTCATGCTTGGTGCTCAGCCGGTCAGTGACGGACTCCGGCATCCCGTTCGGCTTCGCCCAGATGATGTCGTTGCGCAGAATCCAGCCGTCATCCTGCAAGGCGAAGGCGGTTCGCCAAGGGACTCCGAGAAGGTTCTTCTCCGGGAGCACGACGCCGGGCTTTCGCCGGCGGGTGTCGTTCTTCTCTTGAGCTAGGCCGTGCTTTCGCCCCTCAAGCATCGACCCGGAGCCACGTCCCGATCCGCCCTGCCTTGCGTAGCTGTCCCCCAGGTTGAGCCACAGCGTCCCGTCGTCAGCCAGCACCCGGCGCACCTCGGCGAACACTGCCACCAGCACGGCCACGAACTCTGCCGGGGACGCCTCCGCGCCGATCTGGCCGGCCACGCCATAGTCACGCAGGCCAAAGTAGGGCGGGCTCGTCACGCAGCAGTCCACCGAAGCGTCCGGCAACTCGCGCAGCACGGCGAGCGCGTCCCCGTGGAACAGCGTCACCGAATCGTCGGAGTAGTACGGGATCATCGGTGTCCTTCTTCGTGCTTGCGCCACCGCGCGAGGGCGATGGCGAGGTTTGGGTGGCCGGATTCGTAGGCGTCGCAGTCCGGCCGGGTGCAGGCCCACCAGTGGCGACCGGAGCGGGCGACACCGCGGGCGGGGTTCATGCCGCACTCAGCGCTTCGGCGACCTGCCCGCCGAGCCACTGTGCGACGTTGACCGCGACGGCGTTTCCGGCCTGCATCTGCTGCTCACCGCGGTTGCCGGTGATGATGTAGTCAGCCGGGAAACGCTGGGCGTTCGCTGACTCTCGGGGGTGGAGCATGCGGAAGTAGCAGTCTTCGACCGAGACCTGGCCAGCCATGAGGCCGTGGCTCTCATGAGTTGCTTGGGTCGACAGCGGCTCGGCCAGACTGTGAGGCCTGGCGCCCTTGCGGTAGGGAATCACCAGCATCGGTCGAGTCGTCGTGACCAGGGCGGGCGTCGGCTCGGTGACCGGCTTCGCTTTGCCGCCGGAGGCCGGGCTCATGAGCATCGCACCCGCCGGCACAGTGAGTCCGTGATGGAACCCGCCGGCAGAGAAGGTCTGCAGCGGATCGCCGATCGGCGTGGCGGTCCCGTTTCGGCGCAGCATCGTCACGAAGGGCTCAGCCATGATGATCGCCTCGCCGTTCTTGGTGGAGCGGGTCGGCAGTGGCCCGCAGTCTGGGTCAAAGGCGCGAGCCCCGGTGTCGTGGTTGGTGGCCATCACGAACTTGGTGGCGATGCCAGTCTGCGAGCTCGTCGCTTGCGTGGGGAACGGCCAGACGCGGGGGTCGTCGGCGCGCAGGTAGTTTCCTGGCTTCCCGGTGGCCGCGTCGTAGGTGTTCCCAGCGGCTGCGACCATCACAGGATCGGACACCATGCGTAGGCCCGCTTCGATCCGGCGCAGCGTGCCCCCTGCGAGGGGGCGCATGCCGAGGTCGACCCGGTCCCCGATCCGAATGCCGAGGTCGGTCCAGTCGATCGCGGCCGCAGCTGGCGCTACGTATGGCTCCACCTGGCCGTGGTTCCCGACCGGACAGACATAGATGTACTGCTGCCGGTACTTGCCGATGTGGCGTCCGGGCTTCTTCCACCACTGCACCGCGGCGACATTGGCGTCGCACTTCGGGCACCAGGCCAAAGGTCGCGGCTCGACGTCCGGCTTACGGACTCCCTTGCGGGTGAACACCATGTACAGCCGGTCTCGCCACTGCGGTGCGTGCGGGTTCGCCTCGCCGCCAACGTGAGCGGCGCTAACCGATATGAACTGCACTTCGTAGCCCAGGGCAGCCATCGCGGAGAGCCAGATGTCGAACAGTTCCCAGGCCGCAGCCTCGACGACGTTCTCGATCATGACGGCCTCGTACTGGTGGATCTCGCAGGCGCGGATCACCTCCCAGAAAAGGTGACTCGGGTGCGCTCGAATGCGGCGCTGGCCACATGGCCGTGCTCTTCGAACAGCGACGGGCCTGCCTGGCCGCCACGGTCGCGCTTTCGGCGGCCCCCTGCGGGAGACACTTCCGTGCAGATCGGCGAGGCCCACAGCGCGCGAGTCCGGGGCAGATAGCGCAGGTCGACGGCCTGGAGGTCGGCGCACAGGTGCTCCGTGTCGGGGTGATTGGCCGAGTGCGTCTCGATAGCGGTGTCCCAGTGGTTCGCCGCGAGCTTGACCTGCCAGCCGGCAGCGCGCAGCCCTGTCGACGATCCACCCATGCCACAGAAGAAGTCGGTGACGTCGAGCGTCGTGGCGGTCTGATGTTGGGTGAGCATGTTCCTTCAGTTCTCTCTTCTTGGGGTACGCGAAGACCCCGCCACCAGCAGGTAGCGGGGTCTCGCTTGGGGTTATCGGGTCAGTATCCAGTAGCGGATGAGAGCCAGGAGGCGAGTCACGACGCCTCCTTGGCTTCGAGGTAGCGCCACTCGATCCGGGTGACTTCGTCGGTGGGGCTCATGCCCTGGGCATCGATGAAGAACTTGCGGACAAACGCGGTCGGCGTCATGTCGGGGAAGCCTTCGCGTCCGACCTCAGCGCAGGCCTCGAGGTAAGAGGTTGGAGTGTCGGCATACTCGGCGCCGTAGAGCAGCATCAGCGACTCGCGACGGACGCTGACCACCTCGACCTCGGCGACGCGGACCAGCGGCTCTCCAGGCTTTCGGCCCATGACCTTCCGGCAGAGAGTGAGGCGGTCACCGGGCTTCAGCAGGTGCCGGCCGCTCCGGTCGAGCCACCAGCCCTTGCGTCGGGTGACGGTCTTTCGGCGCTCCACCACGGCTTGCTCGGTGAATGCCACGGACATCAGTCGGCTCATCGCAGTCCCTCCCCGATGATGGGCAGCCAACCGGCCAACGATGCGAGCTGGTCGAACATCTCCTGCCAGGCGTTGAGCACGGTGGCGAGGGCTACGAAGACGAACAGCGCGCAGAGGGCGACGATGATCCGGGTCTGGCGGGCGATCACGAGTCGGCCCTGAAGAGGTTCATTGACCAGAGGCCGCACCGACCGCATGCCCGACCAGGAACATGCCCGTATCCCTGCGGCACCCAGTGGTGGCCCAGGGTGCGGCACCTTGCGACCTTGGCCAGGTACGCCAGCCATTGCAGTGGGTGACGTGCGACGGTCCGCCAGTAGACCTGACGACCGGTGAGTCTGGTTCTCATCGCTCGCCTCCTAGCTCAGCGTCGATCTGATCTAGCAGGGCCAGCAGATCGTCGGTGGTCACGAGTCCCTGGAAGGCCGCGTCCCGCAACCCGCCCCTCACTCGGTCGGTGACTGCCTTGACGGCGACGGGAAGGGCTGCGGCCGTAGCGCTAACGAACCCCATACCCATGAGGTCCGGATCGCTGTTCGGCCAGATAACGCCCCACTCGGCCCGCGCCATCCGCTCGATGATCTGCTCTCGGGTCTCAGGCATCGGAGTTCTCCCGGCGGTTTGGACAGTCCTCGTTGCACACTCCATCGCCGCACGCTCGCCCAGGATGGAGGTAGGGGCGGTGTCGATCAGTCCTGGCCCGGGTGGGACGAGCCGGAAACCCATTCCCAGGCAAGATTTCCACGAAGACGCTCGGCACCTCAGGTGTCGGCAGGCCCATCGCCTCGAACACGGGGGTTGGCTGAGCGGCTGCGAACGAAGCGGGGTCGTAGGGGTTGTACGCCTGCCACGAGTCGGGCCGAAGTCCAGCCTTGAAGCCCTCACTCCACGCTTCGGCCTTGCCCTGCTCGACGGTAGGGGCCTCGGCGAATAGTGCGAGGACGGCGTCAGCGGCCGACTCGCAGGCAGAGCACGGACCAACTTCGACGTAAGCCTCGCCGTCGTTGACTCGGCAGATGGCCTCGGCGATCTCATCTCGGCTCGGTGCGCAGCGGGCAGGCTCGGTGGGCTGGTCTCCGTCGTAGATGACTAGCACCCTGCCTGCATGGAGGCGAGCGGTGTCGTCGTCAACGCGGACAATCATGTAGGTACCATCGGGTCGCGGGTTGTCGCTATCGCAGCACTCGCAACAGCCACCCGCATCCGAGCATTCGACGCACTCTCGCGGCTCTCCATTGGAGAACTCCAGGGCAACCACGCGGCCGGGGTACGACTCGGCGGTCGTGATGATGTCGGTCATCGCCTGGCCCTCCGCATCTCGCGCTGGTCGGGCAGCGGGGAGACCCCGAAGGTGATTCCGTTGCCGCCAATCCGGTCCGACCGGATCGCTCCACTCCCCACCGGGGACTCGTGGTACAGGCGCTCGGTGCTCGGGTCAGCGCACAGCGGATAGTGGTAGACGCGCTCGGTGGCGTCGAGCAGTTCCTCAACCTCGCCGGCGAACACTTCGTGGTCGTTGGGCAGCAGCTGCTCACGGAGGTGGCGAACCACCGCGATCCGCGCCTCGTTGGGGTCGGTGGTGTTGGTGACGAGCCAACGCCCGCCATCTTCGCCAACATCGATGACCTTGATGTCGTTCACTTCATTGCCTCGCATTCGTTGATGTGCTTGTCCAGCAGGTCGTTGGAGTGGAAGCGGGTGCCGCAGATGCACACCCACCAGCCGCGAGCCTTGTGTCTGCGGACCGCGACCAGGGAGCCGGTCAGCAGCACGACGACAGCCAGGAAGACCAGGGCCGTCCAGGTGACAGGGTCAGTGTTCATGGCCGTTCCCCTTCGGGTGGACCTTCGGCTGCTTGATCCAGCGTTGAAGCTCCTTCACCAGTGCCCTGGCGGCGGCCTCGTCGAGGATCACGGCGGCGTGCTGCGGATCGGGCACCGTCTCGCCCTTCTCCGACCGCCCCCAAAGGGTCACCGCGTTCGGAGATTCAATGCCGATCCGGAGCCACGGCCCCACCCCGTCACCCTCGTCTGCGTCGTCGTTGCCGGGAACGCAGAACGGGGCGATATCGGCGAGGCTGATGCCCGCGGGCATCTCGACCTGATCGGCCGGGTTCGGGTAGTGGTTGCTCCATCCCTCGGCATATGACCGGATCTCGCCACCCACCCAGTAGGGCTGGGGATCGCGGAAGCCGTTCTCGTCGATGACCTTGCCACCGACCGACTCGCCCTCGTCCTCCCAGCCGACGGTGATCCTGCTGCACCAGATGCTCATTCGATCCCCCACAGTGCGAGCCAGAACACGGACACGATCACGCCGACGACACCCAGCAGGCCCAAGATCAGAGCCAGGGCCATCGCAGGCCGATAGTTGGTGCTCATGCTGCCCCTCCTTCGATCGGTAGAACTCCCTCGGGAACCAGCCGACGGTCAGCTTCGAGTGCCGCAACGCGGTCCTTGATCAGCGCCTTGGTCTCGTCGGTGCGCGCCGCCCGGTAGAGGTTGCGCAACTCGTCCACGTCGGTGCATTCGGCGACCTGCTGCGGTGTCGGCTCGGTCGGCTTGGCGGCGGGTGCTGCAGCCTCGGAGAGCGGCTCAACGTGCCAGGTGCCGCCCTTGCCTCGCGTCGGGATGATCGGTGCATCCATCGGGCCGTCGATGTGTGACAAGGCCCTGATCCGGATTCCGCCGACCTTCTCGCCGGCGTAGAGCACGTTCATGTCGCAATAGAGTTCGACGCGGCGTCCGACATAGAGCGCGCCCTTGCCTCCCCAGCAGAAGGCAAGCACCCGCCGCTGGTTCTTCCCGGGCTTCCATGGGCGCGGGAATTCGGCAAACCGGATCGTGGTCGGCTGCTCCTGGCCCTTGGTAGTGCGGCACTCGGTGATGGTGAACACGCGAGGCCCATCAGCAAGATCGACAGCGTCTAGCTGCTCGGACTTCGGGGCGAGGGTGTCGCCGATATCGGACTCGGTCATCAGAAAGGCACCTCCTCTGGGCGCTGGTCGTATTCCCCGCTGGACAGCAATCAAGGCAGAGGCGGTGGTGCCACCACTGCTGATTGCCAACGTCAGGGTTATTGGGTGGGAGTGCGGTCGCTAGGTACTGCTGGCCGGACTCGATGTAGTGGCGCTCGCTTGCAAGGTGTCCATCGCAGACATGTCGTCGCCCGGCCGTCACCAGGCCAGCGATGGAGCCTGGGGTGAGCGTCACCCGGGCGCGGTAGTGGTCCATCACTCAATCTCCAGGTTGTAGTTGATTCGTTCGGTCGCGGGCAGCCCTTCGACTGCCTGCTTGTAGTTGGCGACCATCTCGGCGATGGTCTGCTCGGTGGCGGCTGTGGCGGCGATGATCGCTGCCTGCCATGCCGGGTCGGGATAGACCCTCTTGCGCCACATCGGCATGCCGCCGCAGTAGCTGATGTAGTCGCACCAGGCACGATTGGACGCGAGTAGCCCGGTCTGGATTTGGGCCATGTTCTCGGCCGGCACTTCGTCGGCGAGGATCGTTCGCATCTGGATCTTGGGCCGCCTGCTCTTGACCTCGATTAGCCCGTCATCGCCCACCAGACCGTCTGGTGAGTAGCCGATCGAGAAGCCCCAGTCGTCGCGGACGATGAAGCCGCACTCAGTCACCGGCTCGTACGTCTTCGAGTACAGGTCGCGGGCTAGTGGCTCATCCATCCGGCCACGCAGCATGTCGAAGCTCTCGTAGGTGTCGTCGCTGAACCCGTTGATCCGTTCGGCAGCAAGTAGAAGGGTGACCGCTCGGGCCGTGTCGCCAGTCGCAATGCCGTAGGTGGGCGGCTCGTCGGCGGCATCGGCTGTGCGGCAGTAGTGAAAGCCCTTCATGGGTGTTGGAGTCTTCCGGTTCGCGCTGAGGCATGGGAGCCCAGGATGAGCACCACAGCCAGTGCAGAAGACGGCCAGCGGATCGGGTGCTTCGACGGTGACCAGCGAACCGATCACCGAAGCTGTCACCATGCCGCACCGAAGCTCAAACCACTCGGGCGAACGCTGCTCCAGGTCGTGGTGGTAGGTGATGTGGGCGGTCATGCCGCCACCCGCCGTTCGCTCGCAGCCCAAGCCCGTACCGCAGACTCGGCCTCAGCGCGGAACTCGAAGCTGCTACCGACCTGCCACCATGAGCCGTCCGCCCGATAGCCGGTTGCGAACCATTGCCGCGCACAGCAGCCGGCGTGAACCTCGCCGATGATCGAGCCTCCTGCATCACGGATGACGGCATGGCGAACCATGGGCAGCACTCCGCCGCAACGCCCTAGCTCGCGCATCAGTCCTCGATTCCGTAGATCTCGGCCTGCGCCTTGATGGCTGCTAGCGGGTCGGTGTGGGTCATGAGAAGCCGCAGATCGGCCAGGTCCTCAGCGCAGAGCCGGTCGGCTAGGTCGGCCTCTTCCGCGGCAGTCAGCGGCCCTTGGTCGTCCTGCTCGGGGTGTTCGTGGTACATGTCGCCTCCTGTGGGCATTGGCAGTGGGTCCAGCGCCGGTCGCAGCGTGGGCAGTAGCAGTTGGGGCAGGGTTGCGGGATCGGGCCGTCAGGGTCGGGCTCGTAGATCACGCCCGACCCGCGGCACTGTCGGCAGGTCACGGCCACAGCAGGTGTGGCACGGTGGCGATGAGGGTTGCAATGACGATCAGTCCGAGGATCAGGATTCCGGCGCGGATCGTCGACGTGGTTGGTTCGGCGTGTTCGTGGTGGCGGTACTTGCGTCCAGCACTCATGGCCTGGTCCTCTCTGGTCTCAGATGTGCAGCAGCCCCCGGTGAGCGCGGGTACCGGGGGCTGCTGGGTGGGGTGGGTCAGGATGTGGGGGCTAGGAGGCCTTTGCGAGCTTCGGCAACTCGGGGCGCTCGGCCAGCTGCTCGGCGAGTTCGAGTCGATATACGGCGTCGCACATCTCGTAGGCGCAGCAGGCGAGTGGGCCGCGATGCTCGCGGTCATGGAACTGCTTGACCAAGTCGGCAAGTGGCTGCGGATTGGCGAGTGACGCCTGAACCGCCAATCCCCGCGACTTGACCTCTTCCATCAGGTCGTCATCGTCGATCTCGTCGATCACGTCCGCAACGTCGATATCGACGCTCACGAAGCTAGAGCGGAAGCGCTTCATCACTGCTCCTTTCGAACCATGCGCGCCATGCCCACGGTGAGCAGGCCGCCGATGATGAACCAGGCCAGCAGCAGACCGCCGCCGTTGAAGAAAGTCGGGAGCATCACAGCCACCCGCCGATCGTGTCGTCAGGACCGGCTTCTAGGCATTGCTTGGCCCATTCGCGCATACGTCCCTGAAGGCATCTGTCGTAGTCGCCCCAGCCGTTCGGCGGATTCATCGCCCGCCAATGCGCCGGATCAGTGCTCATGCCGTCCAGCACCTTCAGGACGTGAGCGCCCGCATCTCGGGCCTTCATGCCGACCAGGTCACCCCAGCCACAGAAGCCAGCCGCCTTGAGCATCGGCGACAGGTTGTAGGTGATATTCAGCTCGGCGTAGCGATCAGATCCACGCCCGCAATGAGGGCAGGGATCGCACACAATCCACACGTCAGCGCTCATCACAGCCTCCCTGCCACGAGTTCGCCCACAGCCCGATCCACCGGGACCGAGCGAGAAACGCCGCTGACCACCCGCCGGATCGTGAGAACCGACTGAGGGCTCTCCGTCGCAGGCTCGGACGGGTGCTCCCACAGCCACAGCAGCCGATCCCGCAACGTCCGGCGAGACACCGGAGTGCCAGCGGCCATCAGTGCTGCATGCTGGGCCTCGACCCACGCCTCTCCCTCAGGGCCGAGATCGTCGATGGACGCACCTCTCCCCATGCTCGGCGGGGCTTGGTCGATTACCCGTGTGTCGTTGGTGTCGTCCTCGATCGGGCGAGGACTTCGGCGGCGGCTCATGGCGCTGGCTCGATCCGGTCGGTGGTGGCCAGGAAGAGCGGGTCGTGAAGGCTCGCGTCGATCAGGGCGAGCCCAGAGAATCCCTCGCCACTGTCGGCAGCAGTCATCGGGGCATATGCGAGATAGCCCTCAAACTCGACCCCATCGCCAGTCGACTCCTCGGTGGTAGTCACTCTCACTCGCATGCCGTGGTTCGGGGCCTTCATCGCCGGAGCCCCTTCGCTGTCCGGTCGACATAGAGCACGATCAGACGCTCAGCCAACTCCAACTCGCCGGACGCGATCACCCGGCCAATGCGCTCGATGGAGGTCACGACGCCACCTCGGCAGCGGTCTGGGTGGTGCAGTCGTGGAACTCGACAGTCTCAGATGCCTCGATCCACCAGGACTCGGGCTCAACCACAGCGAACATCGATGCGGCGTACTTCTGAACCAGATCCAGCGAACTGGTCTGCTCCAGCATCTCGCGGCGCTGATATCCGAACTGGTCGGTATAGGTCCAATGGAGCGTGTAGGTCTTCACTGCTAGGCTTCCTTTCGTCTGAGGGCTTCCCGTGGCTTGCTGGCTGGTGGGGAGCCCTCGATCTGTGTCTTGGGGGTCAGTCGAGGACGATCGGGATGATCTCGGCGTCGGGCTTCAGGAGGTGTAGTTCCTGGAGCGGGTCGATGTGCGTGTGGTCGATCTGCGGCATCCGCGGAACCTCGCGGGTCTCGCCGTGCTCGGCGACCACCTGATCGAGCCACGCGAAGACGGACTCCTTGCCGTCGAACTCAGGCGCTTCGGTGGGCAGGTCTGGGAACTGCTCGCGGAGGAAGCCTTCACACTCGCGCGACACTCGGGGCAGCTGATGGGTCATCAGGTCCTCGTTGACGAGCCATCCGAGGATGTTGTAAACGCCTCCAATGTGGTCAGGGCTGACGAGCTTGCCGGTCGTGATGCTGAGGATGTCACCGACGTGGAATGTCTTGGTCTCGCTCATTGCTTCCTTCTCTCTGGTGTCTTGGGTGGGGTGGGGCCGGTCCCCCCGAACATCGACCCCACCCCGGGATCAGCAACCCCCTAGCTGCTGATCGGTCAGGCGGTCTTGGATTCGGCCCATTCGATGAGGGCCTTGCGCGGAATGCGGATCGCACCGGATGGCTTGCCGTCGATCTGCCGCTGCGTCTTCTTCGTAGATGAGCCGATCCGCACGCTGGCGAGTTCTTTGCTGGCGATGGCTTCCCGGATGATCGTTTCGCTGATGCCGTCGAGCAGCAGGGACGCGGATCGGACGGTGAGGAATGCGGGCTCCTCCATCACGCCACCGCCTCTTGCCCACCGAGTGCCGCGTACAGCCGGTCCATGCCCTTGGGAGTGACCCGGACCTGTGGGGCCGGCGACTCGTACTCGCCCGTGCGCTCGTTCAGGTAGGGACGGTTGGCGCGCTCAGCGAGCAAGCCAGCGTCGATCTTCCCCTGGTAGGCGCGCGGCCGTCCGTCATGGCGGCGGAAGATCCAGCCGTGCAGTTCCAGCCAGTCGAACAGCTTCCGGGGACCGATGTTGATCGAGGGGTCGCGGGACAGCATCTTCGCGGCATCCCCGACCTCGAAGTCCCCCGTGGACGAGGCGATGTTGTGCCATGCCCGTGCCGCCGGTTCGAGTTCGACGATCCGCAGCTTCGCGAGTTCGTGAGCCTCAGCCTCAGCGGCCAGCGCACGCAGCGCCTCCGGGTAGGACTGCGGGAGCGCCTTCGCGATGCCGAAGCTGCCGGTCTTGCGAATCTCAGGCAGCACGGTGTGGGTAACCCAACGCTGGAACGCCTTGACCGCTTCGCGGGGCCCGTCGTCCATCCGGCCGACCTGACGCTGCACGATCACGCGCCACATTCCGCCCTCGGAGATCACGAGCAGGTCCTGATCCCCAGAGGGGGTACGCGTCCTGTGCGTACCCTTCTCGTCGTCATCGAGTGCCCGGGTCATATCGGACGCCATGCGGTATCCGAGAATCGCGGCCACGTCGGAAGCGACAAACCAGGGTTCGCCATCAATGAGAACAGTTCGGAGTTCGCGCTGACCCTCGTACCGGAACGGGATGATCTGGGCGGTCATGCCGCGGCCTCGATCAGTGAGGCCGCGCTGATGCCTAGGGCGCTCGCGCACTGGATCAGCTCAGGAACGGTGAAGTCGGTCTCGCCGCGCATCTTGCGGCTGAGTGCCGCCTTGCTGATCTGCGCCTGCGCAGCCAGCCAGGATTGGGATCGCTGTTGCCGAGCGAGTGCGGCTCTCATCTCAGCGGCGAGGGTGGGATTTGCCATACGCCAAGCATGTGCCTAAGTAGGCACACTGTCAAGCATCTAATGAGATTCCGTCCAGGATTTGAGGGACACCGGACCTATCTAGGTACAGTGGTCACCATGACTGGGAATCGGAAGGTGCTTGCCGCGACGGCAACCGCATACATATCAGCCGAGTTCGAGCGGGCGAAGCTGGCCAAGCGGGTAAGTGTCCGCGCCCTGGCTACTGAGGCCCATTTGGGCTCGTCCACGGTGCAACGAGCACTCAAGGGATCATCGGATCTGCCCGTCGAGGCCTACCTGATGATGTGCTCGGCGCTCGGCATTAACCCCGTCGACCTCATGAAGCGGGCCGAGGAGCACGCATCTGCGGCCCACGGTGACAAACTCGGCTGACACCTTGGCTGACATTCAGCCAGTTTCACGCTCAGACGCTACGGATTAAAAGTCCGCTGCTCTGCCTATTGAGCTATAGGCCCCACGCGCCACAGGCGCCTAGGTAGCGTACCGGCGCGCGGGCGAGCCATGCACACCGGCGATCAGACCTCTCGCTGACATTCCGCGTGCGTGAAACTCAAGACTGGTTGAATATGAGCACCGATTGACCGATCGGCTCTCACCCCGACGGCTCTAGGAGTCACACATGTCCGATCCCACCTACGTCCAGCCCCCTGCACCGCAACCGGTCCCCGCTCCCGCCGCCCCTGGCAACGGCGTCGGCGTGGCTGCACTCGTGGTCGGCATCATTGCCGTCCTCGTCTCCTTCATTCCGATCGTCGGCACCTTCGCCTTCTTCCTGGGCGGCGTCGCCGCTGTTCTCGGCATCATCGGTCTGCTCCTCAAGGGCCGCTCGCGCGGCACCTCGATCGCGGGCCTCATTCTCGGCGTCGTGGCGATCATCATCGCCATCGTGATGACAGTGATCACCGCCGCCGTCATCGGCGCCGCCGGACAGGCCGCCAAGGACCTCGACAAGTCCAGCGTGCTCAAGCTGGACGACGGCTGGAAGGTCGAGTCCGACTCGGGGCTCTCGACCGTGGTCGGCACCGTCTCGAACACCTCCGACAAGGCGGTCACCGCGATCGCCACGATCACCTTCGACGTCCTCGACGCCAGTAGCGCCAACATTGGCACCTGCGTCGACACCGCCAGCACCATCGACGCCGGCGGCAAATGGAAGTTCAAGGCGATCTGCACCGTCGAGGTGACCAAGGACAGCACCGTCCGATTCAAGGGCATCATCGGCTTCTGAGCCTCGCACTCTGCCCCGGATCATCGCACCACGGTGATCCGGGGCAGTTCTACGTCACGGCGCGTGCACACTGGAGGCGTGGCCCCCGCATACCTCGGAATCGTCGCCGTCCTGGTGATCGGCGTCGCCGTGGTCGCCTACGGCTGGCTGTCCGACCGGACCGCGAACCGACACCGGGCCGCCCAGGTCAGCGGCCCACCGGACCGCCCGATCCCCGGACGCCCGGACGACGCCGCCGAACCCACCTACGCCCTCGAACCCGACCTGCTCGCCGATCGCCGCTACCCGCACGCACTGGACGAGACCGCACGCGACCACCTCGCCACCCAACTCGATGACGCCCCAGCCCTGCCCCACGGCTGGGCCGATGAGGCCTTCGTCACCGATCCAGCGACCAGCTGGTCCGTCCTGGAGGCACCGATCATCCTGGTCACCGCCGAGCCGGTCACCACAGTCCGCGAACTGCTCCCCGCTCTTGACCGCGCGCGCAGCCAGGACCGGTCACTACTGATCGCGGCCCCGCGCTTCGCCGACGAGGTGCTGGCGACGCTGGCGGTCAATGCGGTCAGTCAGCAGCTGCGCCTGTGCGCGATCACCATCCCGCCGCCCGCGGCTGCCGAACTGGCCGAGCACACCGGCACCTACCCCGTCCCCCGGGCGGACCTGCAAGCCGGGTACCTGCCGCCGGCGAGCCTGGGCCACTGTGCGCGATTCGTGGCCGGACCCAAGCGCTGCTGGGTGTTGGGCGGCTAGCCACACCGCGCCGAGCCCACAGGGCTCAACCACAGCGAAACCACAGTCGCCAGGTCTCAACCGAGGCTGGAGGTGAGTTCGACCAGGTCAGGCGTAGCCCAGATCGTCGAGTTCGTGGTCGTCGATGCCGAAGAAGTGGGCCACTTCATGCCACACGGTGATCCGAATCTCCTCGATCAGTTCGTCTTCGTCGGCGACCATCCGTTGCAGCGGTCCACTGAAGATCAAGATGCGATCCGGGAGCGCCCCCGCATACGAAGACGTCCGCTCTGACAAGGGGATTCCGTCGTAGAAGCCGAGCACATCACCGTACTCGGGGCCCGGCTCGTCCTCGACGATCACCACACAGTTCTCGACCAGTTCCAGCAGCTCGGGCGGGATCTGGGCCAAGGCGGCATCGACCAACTCGTCGAATCGCTCGGGGCTGACCGTCAGGGGCATACCGCCAGCCTAACCAGGCCACCCAGCGCCCTCCCCCGCGCCGATTTGCTCGCCGCGCATAGCCGGGCTGCCCGCACTCTCAATAGAGTCCAACCGATCGAGGCAGGGACGGGTGTGGTGCACGCCACGGGGAAGACTCGTCCCCTGCCTCATCCCTGACGAGCCCGACCCCACTGGCCCCGGAGGGATGGTCCACCTGGGGCCGGGCGCGCCCTGCCAACGAAGTCGGCCATGCCGACGGAAGGAAGAGCCCCGATCGTGCGAGCAGCCACCCCCCTGCGCAAGCTGATCACCTGGCTTGTGGTGACCCTGGCCCTCGTGGGCAGCGGCGTCCTCAGCGCCGACCTGGCCGGCGCAGCCACCCAGACCTACTCCACGGTCGGCACCGTGCCCGTGCGGGCCGGCAAGGGCACGAGCACCGCACAGCTCGGCTCACTGCCCAAGGGCGCCCATGTGCTGGCCACCGGGAAGGCGTCCGGCGACTGGCAGCCGATCCGCTACGAGTCGACCACCGGCTACGTCCAGCGCCGCTACCTCAAGGCCGACGCCAAGCCCGCCACCCGGTTCACCACCGGCCCGAGCGGACGCAAGACCACCACGGCCCGGGTGTATCTGCGCACCGGGTCGAGCCTGTCCTCGTCCATCGTGCGCACCTACCCCAAGGGTGCAGTTGTCGAGGTCACCGGCATCTCCGGCGGCGACTACACCCAGGTGAAGGCGGACGGCACCGCCGGCTGGATGGCCACTCGGCTGCTCTCGAAGACCACCAACACTCGTCCGGCCACAGTGGCCGGCTACACCGCCACCACCACTCTCGCCCTGCGGGCCAGCGCCTCGGTGAGCGCCTCCAGCCTGGCCAGCATCGCCGTCGGCAAGCGAGTGGACGGCACTGGCACCCACTCCGGTGGATACACCCAGGTGGTGTTCGGCACTCGGGTGGGCTGGGTGATCACCGGCTATCTCAAGGCCGTGGCCGGGACGCCCAAGAAGTATGTGCTGCCGCTGCGCAGCGCGACCCTCTACACGAAGAACGCCGTCACCTTACGGATGGCCGCCGACGCCGAGTCGGACGCCGCCGCAAAGCTCGGCAAGGATGAGGTCCTTCGAGCGACCGGGGCGACCAAGAACTCCTACACCGCGGTGATCTGGAACGGCTCGGTGGTCTGGACGGCGTCGTCCTCACTGACCACCCGGAAGCCGGCCATCGTCGACCTGGGATCGGCCTCGCTGAACAAGCTGCAGGCCTACGGGAAGCTGGCGGTGCTCGCTATCCGCGACGAGTTCCCGCAGATCAGCACGATGTATGGCTGGCGGGCGTCGAGTTCCTACTCCGAGGACCACCCGTCCGGGCGCGCGGTGGACGTGATGATCCCCTCCTACAAGACCAACAAGGCCCTCGGCGACAAGGTGGCCCAGTACCTGATCGACAACGCCAAGAAGCTGCACGTGAACTATGTGATCTGGCGGCAGCGCAGCTACTCGATCGAGCGCGGAAGCTGGAAGAAGATGGACGACCGGGGCGGCGACACTGCCAACCACTACGACCACGTCCACGTCTCGTTCTTCCAGACTCCCTGACACCGCCCGGCAGTTTGGGCGCGCTCCGGGCAGGGCCGTATAGTTCACCCGGTCAGGTCCCCATCGTCTAGCGGCCTAGGACACTGCCCTTTCAAGGCAGCAGCGCGGGTTCGAATCCCGTTGGGGATGCCACGGCCCGGAAATGCCGAGCGACGCGCCACAGGGCGCGCCGCTCAGGGGTGGGTAGATCTTTTGTACTAGTGCGGGCAGCCCGGCCAGTACGGGATGACGTCACAGATGTTCGGTGCCGTCGACTCCATTGGGCTTGGCACTCCGCCAACCAAGACCACCGAAGCGACCAGCACAGAAGCCAAGGGCAATGCCAGGGCCACCTGTGTACGCAGTCGAATTGAGTTCCAAAACGTCGTCACCAACATGACTCAGAGGTTGCCAGCCCGGGGCGCCGCGGCGGTCGCTGGCAAACGATCTCTGACCAGTTGACTAGGGCCTACGCCAAGAGTCCGACCAAGTGACCATTTCGGACAGGATTCCGGCTCCGACTGGCTAATCGCCCGGCCACGCGATTGGATACGTACATGCGGAACCGCCCATTCGCGAGAGTCGCCAGTGGCGCTGTCGACATCGTCCTTGCTGTCGTCCTCGCCGCGCTCGGCGTGCTGCTCGGCGGCGTCTCGAACGAGCCGCTCGGCATCATCATCGACGTGATCGCCTGTATCGCCGTGGCTCTGGCCGTCCGCTGGCCCCGGGCCGCCGGGATCGCCCTGGCCTGCATCCTGGCGGTCTACGCGTTCGCCCCGCACCGGTGGGGCCAGATGGGTCAGTACGCGCCGCTGATCGCGATTCTGGGCGCCGGCATCCGGGGTGAGCGCCGCATTCGCTTCGGCATGGCATTGGGCTACTGGGTGATCTACCTGGGCATCCAGTTCAACCTGTACGGGCTGGGCTGGACAGCCGCCCTCGCCAGCCTGGTCTGGGCCGCTCTGATCGCCATGATGTGGGCAGTCGGCAACGCGTTCAGCAGCTACCGCAACGCCCAGAACGAGCTGCGCGCGGCCGCACTCACCCAGCAACGGCTCAGCTTGGCCCGCGAGCTCCACGACAGCCTCTCCCGGACGTTGGTCCGGCTCTCGCTTCAGGCCCGGGCGGCAGCGGCCACCAACGACCCCTCCACGCTCACTGAGATCGCCGACGGCATCGGCCACGCCTCCAGCGAACTGCGCTGGCTGCTCAGCGCTCTGCGCGAACCGGACGCCGTGGCACCGATCACCGCCACCGGTTCGCTGGCCACCAGGATCAACGAACTGATCGAGCAGCTCGACAACCGCGGTTTCCCGGTCACGGTGACGATCGACGGAGACCTGGAGCAGGTCCCGGCCAGGATCGGCGAAGTGGTGGCGACCGTCGCCAGCGAGGCCGCGGCCAACGTCGAGCGCCATGCCGCGAAGGGCCGTCCGTGCAGCCTGCTGGCCAGCCTGGACGCCGACTCACTCGACCTGGCCGTGATCAACGAAGTGGCTGCACACCCCGCGCCCAGCAACGGGACCTCGATGGGCCTGCTGGGTGCTGCCGAACGGCTCTCCGCGGTCGGAGGGACGATCGAGTCCCGCGGAGAGGGCTCCCGCTGGATCACCCGGATCACCGTCCCGCTGGCGGTGAGCTGATGACCACGGTGATCATCGTCGACGACGACCTGTTCGTCCGGACGATGCTGGCGCAGGTCCTGGACCGCGCGGCAGGCATCCAGGTACTCGCCACCTATGCCAACGGCGCCGAAGCCGCTGAGGCCGCCGCAGAGCTCGTCCCGGACGTGGCCCTGGTCGACATCAACATGCCTGAGGTGGGCGGTGCCCAGACCGTCGCTCTGCTGCAGGCCAGTTCGCCGACCACCCGAGTGCTGGCTCTCACCTCACTGGCCGACCCGAGCGCGGCAGCGGCCATGCTGCACGCCGGAGCTCTCGGCTTCCTGCCCAAGGATCTGCCGCTCCCCGCGCTCCTGCACTCGATCCAGGCCGCCAGCCATGGCGTGGCCGTGCTGGCCGGTGGCGGCTCGGCGCTGATCGACAAGCGGGTCGGTGCGAAGGCTCCCGAGCTGACCGAGATCGAGCACAAGGTGCTGCAGCTGCTGGCGGCCGGACACACCAACGAGCAGATCGCCGATCAGCTCTATCTGGCCGTGTCATCGGTCAAGCATCAGATCTCGACGTTGCTCGTCAAGCTCGAGGCGAGCAACCGGGTGACCCTTGCCGTGCGTGCCCACGAGCTCGGCTTGGCCGGACCCGGGCGCTCGGAATGATCATGGCCGAACCCCGATTTCCGCGCCGGGGAGGGGTTACGTTATAGTTTCCGGGCTGGCGCACGATGGCCAGTGAGGCCTTATCAAGGCCCCGTAGCGCAGTTGGTTAGCGCGCCGCCCTGTCACGGCGGAGGTCGCGGGTTCGAGTCCCGTCGGGGTCGCTGGAAGCACGATCGCTTCTTCCGGCCAGGTAGCTCAGATGGTAGTAGCGTTCGCCTGAAAAGTGAAAGGTCACCGGTTCGATCCCGGTCCTGGCCACCGCTTCATTTCTCCTAGTAAAACCCGAGTTTGGCAGGTTACCTGTCACCCGTCTGCCCGCCCCGGCATCTGTCTGGCTGAGCCAGTCCCCTTTCGATGAGGCTCGGAGGCGTTGGCTAAGTTGGTCGAAGCCACCCCCAGGGATCCGTCTGCTAAGCCCCCTGAAAAGCCAACCCTTCGGCAGCGTCTCTTCGACATGCTCAGGGATCTGACGACGAAGCTCAGGCACCGCCAACAGACAGCCCACGGGCGCAACCCCACCCCGGAAAGCTGAATGGGGCCGGACCCGAAGGTCCGACCCCATTGAGTTACTCGGTACAGCTCACTTCACGTAGCCGACCAGCTCCCACTTCGGGACCCGGGCCATGCCCAGGGCGCCGATGTTGGCGAGCTTCGCACGCACGCCGACCAGCATCGGACGCTGGTACAGCGGCAGGGTGTGACCGGCCTCCCAGATCGCCTGCGCGACCTGGTTGCCCAGCTCGGTCCGCTTCGCCGGATCCATCTCGGTGTCGATCTGCGGCTTGAGCTCCTGAACCTTGTCGATCTTCAGCTGAGCGAAGTTCGAGTCGTTCGGGACGAACTTGCCGTCCTTCTCGGTGCCACCGTAGATCTGGCCGATGTTGAGCAGCGGGTACGGGGTACCGATCCAGGAGAAGGCGATGATGTCGAAGTCGTGCTTGGTGAGCACGCCCGGCCAGTCCTTCTGGACGTCGACCGTCTTCAGCTTCAGGTTGACCCCGATCGCCTTCAGCGACTTCTGAGCCTGCAGGCCCTCGTTCTCCGAAGCCTTCACGCCGCCGAGGACTGCGAAGGTGACGTCGAGCTCCTTGCCGTCCTTCTCGCGGAAGCCAGTGGACGAGTTGAGCGCCCAACCAGCTGCGTCCAGCTTGGCCTTGGCCTGGTCCGGGTTGTAGTCAAGGCCGGTGGCCTTGGCCTCGTCGACGTAGCCAACCTGGTTGGAGACGTACAGGTTGTTGTTCAGCGGCACCTTGTCACCGGGGAGGCCGGCCAGGTCGGACTGGGCGATGATCGTCCGGTCGATGCCCTGGAACAGCGCCTGGCGGACGTTCACGTCGGCCAGCACCGGGGACTTGGCGTTGAAGGTGAAGTGACGGTAGTTCGGGCCGGCCGCGATCCGCACTACGGAGTCCTGCGCACCCTTGGCCTGGGCGTAGCCGTCAGCGTCGGCGCCGATGTCGTAGTAGTCGACCTCGTGGTTCGCGAAGGCGGCAGCCAGGGCCTCGGCCTTGATCTGCTTCCAGGTCAGCTTGGTCAGCAGCGGCTTCTTGCCCCACCACTTGTCGTTCGGGACCATCACAACGGTGCCGCTGGTCTTGTCCCAGTTCTCCACCTTGAACGGACCGGTGAAGTAGGAGTCGACGTAATCCTTCCAGCCATCGTTGAAGGCCTTCGGAGTGGCCGCACCCTCGGCGCGGATCGGGCCGCCGGAGACGATGGAGGTCCAGTCCGGGTAGGTGGACTTGAAGGTGATGATGACTTCCTGCTGGTCCTTGCCGGCCTCGACCTTGGTGACCTCGCTCCAGCCATCGGTGGAGGCGACGCGGAAGTCCTTGTTCGAGCCGTTCAGGGCCTTCCAGGTGGCGATCCAGTCGTCGGCGCCGATCACCTTGCCGTCGTTCCAGACAGCCTTCGGGTTCAGCTCAAGAGTGACGACCAGGTTCGGCTTGACCTCGGTCTTGGCCTCCAGGAGGTAGTCATTGTTGATGACCGCCTCGCCGTCGCCCTTGAAGTCGTAGTAGGTGGGGCTGATCGGCGACTCGAGCGTCAGGAGCTCCTGGTCGTTGCCGTCCACCGAGTTCACGTTCCACGTTGCGATGGGGTAGCTGATGGAGCCGACGAACTCGCCACCTGCCGACAGCTGATCGTAGGCGGTCTCGTTGATGTCCCAGGCGGCCTTGGCCGGAGCCGAGGCGGAACCGGACGCCGAGCCACCCGCGCTGGGCTTTGCGGTGGTTGACGGTCCACCGCAGGCGGCCAGGGTCAGCGCCAGAGCGGCGGCAACCGCAGGCACCAGAATTCTCGAAGCCTTCACATTTCCTCCGTTGTTGCGTACAGGGTGGGCACCAGGGGCTCGGGCCCACTCCAGCATGGACTCACGTTACCGGGTCGCTCCCAGGGATCGGAATCGGCCGTGGTTACGACCTGCTAACAAATCCCTTGTCGCAACTCGGCAACTACTGGGCGATCCGATCGCTGAAATGGCACGCGGCCTTGTGATCGGATGCGCGGTCGGTCAGCTGCGGGGCCTCGCCTCGACATCTGGCCTGTTCCGGCTCACCCAGTGCCTCGTAGAGGAAGCAGCGGGTCCGGAACTTGCAGCCCGACGGCGGATCGGACGGGCTGGGCAGGTCGCCGGACAGCATGATCCGGTGCCGGGACCGCTCAGTCTGCGGGTCCGGGATCGGAATCGCCGAGAGCAAGGCCTGGGTGTACGGGTGCCGCGGGTTCTCGTAGACCGAGTCCACGTCGCCGATCTCGACGATCGAGCCCAGGTACATCACGGCTACCCGATCGGCGATATGCCGAATCACGGCCAGGTCGTGGGCGACGAACAGATAGGACAGCCCCAGTTGGCGCTGCAGGTCGTCCAGCAGGTTGATCACGCCGGCCTGGATCGAGACGTCCAGGGCCGAGACCGGCTCGTCCAGAACCATCACCTTGGGCTCGAGCGAGAGAGCGCGGGCGATCCCGATCCGCTGCCGCTGGCCGCCGGAGAAGTGCTGCGGGTACCGATCGGCATGGGCCGGCTCCAGGCCGACCAGCTTCAGCAGGTCACGAACCCGCTTCTCGATCTCGGCCTTCGAGTAGCCGTGGACGCCCATGGGCTCGGCGATGATGTCGAAGATCGGCATCCGCGGGTCGAGCGAGGCCATCGGGTCCTGGAAGACCACCTGGAGGTTGCGGCGCAGTGCCTTGCGCTCCCGCCGGTTCAGCTTGGCGGTGTTCTGGCCGAGAACCTCGATCGCACCGCCGGTCGGCGTGGACAGGTTGAGGATCTCCATCAGCGTGGTGGTCTTGCCACAGCCGGACTCCCCCACCAGGCCGAGGGTCTCGCCCTCGCGCAGGTCGAGGTCGATCCCGTCCACCGCATGCACCGTGCCCACCTGGCGGCGGTAGATCGCACCCTTCATCAAGGGGTAGTGCCGCTGCAGGCCCTTCAGTTGGAGGACAACCGGACGCTGCTCGCGGGGCACCTCGGCAAGCCCGGACGGGCTCAGTTCGGGCGCCGGGAAGAGCTCGGCGTGGCTGACGCCGGCCAGCTCGTCCAGCCGGTAGCACGCAGCTTGATGGTCGACCGAGGTGGTGGTCACCAGTTCAGGCTCCCCGGAACGGCACCGGTCGATCGCGGCCGGGCAGCGCGGCGCGAACGGGCAGCCGGGCGGGAGGTCGACCACCGACGGCGGGTTGCCCTCCAACACCGGCAAGGCGCCTTCCGACGACTGATCGAGGCGCGGGACGGTGCCCAGCAGCCCGACCGTGTACGGCATCCGCGGGGTGTAGAAGATGTCGTCGACGGCGCCGGTCTCCACCGGACGCCCGGCGTACATCACCACGACCCGCTCCGACATGCCCGCCACGATCCCCAGATCGTGGGTGATCATGATGATGGCCGCCCCGGTCTCCTTCTGGGCGGTCTTGAGCACCTCGAGCACCTGGGCCTGGATCGTCACGTCCAAGGCGGTGGTCGGCTCGTCGGCGATGATCACGTCCGGGTCGTTGGCGATAGCCATGGCGATCATCACCCGCTGGCGTATGCCGCCGGAGAACTCGAACGGGAACGACTTCACCCGGGTCTGCGGGTTCGGGATGCCGACCAGGTCGAGCAGCTCGATGGCGCGCTGCCAGGCCTTGGCCTTGGAGATGTCGTAGTGCGCCTGGATCGCCTCGACGATCTGATCGCCCACGGTGTACACCGGGGTCAGCGCCGACAGCGGATCCTGGAAGACCATGGCCAGGTCACGTCCACGGATCTTGGAGAGCTCCTCGTCAGTACGACCGAGCAGTTCCTCGCCGTGCAGCTTGATCGAGCCGGTGATCTTGGTCGTGGGCGGGTGCAGGCCCATCACGGCCAGCGACGTGACCGACTTGCCGGAGCCGGACTCGCCGACAATGGCCAGGGTCTCACCGGCGGCCAGGTCGAAGCTGAGGCCGCGGACGGCCCGGACCTGCCCGGCTTCGCTGGGGAAGGTGACGTGGAGGTCGGAGACGCTCAGGACGGTGTCCCCGGCCCGCGTCCGACGGTTCTTCAACGGCTGGAGCTCGCTCATGCCTGGCCTCCCGAGGCGGAACTGGGGTCGAGGGCGTCGCGCAGACCGTCACCGATCGCGTTCACGCACATGACCAGGAAGACCAAGACGGAGGCCGGACCGAGGAAGATCCACGGGAAGGTGGTGGCCATGTTGGCACCTTCACCGATCAGCGTGCCCAGCGACGTATCGGGCGCCTGGACACCGAAGCCGAAGTAGGACAGGCCGGTCTCGGACAGGATCGCACCGCCGACACCGAGGGTGGCGTCGATGATCAGCAGCGAGGACGCGTTCGGCAGGATGTGCCGGACGATGATCCGAAACGGCGAGATGCCCATGAACTTGGCCGCAAGGACGTACTCGCGCTCCCGGATCGACAAGGTGAGCGAGCGCACCACTCGCGCCGACAGCGGCCAGGCGAAGATGGCCAGCAACACCACCAGGATCAGCCAGGACGATTCGCCTTCGGGGGCGCCCTTGGTGGCGACGGCGATCAGGAAGAAGCTCGGCACCACCAGCAGCAGGTCAATGATCCACAGCATGGCCTTCTCGTACCAGCCACCGAGGTAGGCGGCGGACGCACCGACCATGGCCGCCAGCGAGGTGGAGATCATCGCCACCAGGAAGCCGATCAGCAGCGACTTGCCCAGCCCGCGGATGGTCAGCGCCAGGACGTCCCGGCCGGCCTGGGTGGTCCCCAGCAGATGCGCGGAGTCCGGCGGCATCAGGAAGGCATTGGTGTCGATGTCGTCGAACTTCCAGTACAGGAAGTACTGGCCGAACAGCGTCAGGCCGAACAGGAAGACGATGCCGATGGCACCGACAACGGCGGTCTTGTTGCGCAGGAAACGACGCCAGATCAGGCGTCCGCGGGTGAGCCGCTTGGCCGGCTTCGCGGCGATGGCGCTCGTGGCGGTACTCACTGGAGCCTCACTCTCGGATCCAGGATGGCGACCATGATGTCGGACAGCACGGCTCCCACCAGCACACAGACACCGGAGAAGGCGGTCACCGCCACGATGCCGTTCACGTCACGGTGCGTGATCGCGTCCACGCCGTACTGACCAAGCCCGGGGAAGTTGAAGATGCGTTCGGTGAAGGTCGCTCCCACGAACATGGTGGCCACCGCGAAGGCCACGTAGGTTCCGGTCGGGATCAGGGCGGTGCGCAGCGCGTGCTTCATCACAGCCTTGCGTTGCGGCAGGCCCTTGGCCCGGGCGGTGCGGACGTAGTCGGCACCCAGCGAGTCGAGCATCAGGTTTCGCTGGATCCGGCTCATCGATGCGACCTCGAGGAGGATCAGCACCAGCGTGGGGAGTAATAGGTGCTGGGCTCGGTCGACCAAGTCGGCGAATGGATAGTTGCCGACCTCGCCGGTCTCACCGATGAACTCGAAGAAGCGGGTGCCGGTGGCGTTGTTGAACATGATGGCCAGGATCTGGGTGATATGGCCGACCACGAATGCGGGAGTGGAGATGACCAGCAGCGACAGTGCGGTGATCACCCGGTCACTCACCTTGTACTGGCGAGTTGCAGTCCAGGCACCGACCGCGACGCCCATGACGATGCCGGCCAGCGTGCCGATCAGCAGCAGCCGCAGGCTGACCCACATCCGGGTGCTGACCTGCTCTGCCACATTCAGGCCGACCGGAGAGTAGCCCCAGTCCCCATGCAGGATCCCGGTGAACCACGTCCAATAGCGCTCCAAGAGCGGGACGTTCTCACTGAGGTTGTACTGGCGCAGCTGAGCCTCGACGATCGCAGGATCGACCGGAGGCTGCCGAACAGCCCACAGCGCGCGGGGATTGAGCTGGGTTGCGGCCAGCATGTAGGTAAGCGACACCGCTACGTACAAGAGCACGACGTAGTTCAGCAGTCGCTTTCCGATGTAGCGAAGCATGGGTGCAACGTAGTCGAGCCTTCGGCGGACTCCAAGCCGAGTAGCAAACGTGCTTGTCAGGAGAGTTCGCTCGAGCGAGCATCCAGCCCATCAGCCACTGGTGAATTCACCGCGAGCCGGGGCTGCGTAGGTCGCGAGGCGCGGTCGGTCCCGACAGCTCGCTGCCGCGGACGCCGTCCGCCTCCACCCGGGACAGCGTGTAACTTGCTCGAAACATATGTGCAATGGTCCGGTTACGGCACCTCCGTAGCGTGGAGCCGTTCAATCCCTTTACGTGTGGAGGAAAGATGTTCCAAGGCGCCGACGACCTGTTGGCCTACATCAAGGACGAGGCTGTCGAGACCGTCGACGTCCGGTTCTGCGACCTTCCCGGTGTGATGCAGCACTTCACCGTGCCCGCCGATTTCTTCGACGCTGACGTGTTCGAGAACGGCCTCTCCTTCGACGGCTCCTCGATCCGTGGCTTCCAGAAGATCCACGAGTCCGACATGACCCTCATGCCCGACCCGACCACGGCCTTCATCGACCCGTTCCGCAAGTCGAAGACGCTGGCGCTGAACTTCTTCGTTCACGACCCGTTGACCAAGGAGGCCTACAGCCGCGACCCGCGCAACATCGCGCGCAAGGCTGAGAACTACCTGGCCTCCACCGGCATCGGCGACACCGCGTTCATGGGCCCCGAGGCTGAGTTCTACGTGTTCGACTCGGCCCGCTTCGAGACCAAGCAGAACGCCTCCTTCTACTACATCGACTCCGAGGCCGGCGCGTGGAATACCGGCGCTGAGTCCGATGGCGACGGTCGCGGCAACCGCGGCTACAAGGTCAAGTACAAGGGCGGATACTTCCCGGTTCCCCCGGTAGACCACTTCTCCGACCTGCGCGACGACATGGTGCGCAACCTGATCGGTGTCGGTCTGACCATCGAGCGCGCGCACCACGAGGTGGGCACCGCCGGTCAGAGCGAGATCGCCACCAAGTTCGACACCATGCTGACCGCGGCCGACAACCTGATGAAGTACAAGTACATCGTCAAGAACACCGCGTGGGCCGCCGGCAAGACCGCGACCTTCATGCCGAAGCCGATCTTCGGTGACAACGGCTCGGGCATGCACGTCCACCAGTCGATCTGGAAGGGCGGCCAGCCGCTGTTCTTCGACGAGGCCGGCTACGCCAACCTGTCCGACCTGGCCCGCTGGTACATCGGTGGTCTGCTGAAGCACGCTCCGGCCGTCCTGGCGTTCACCAACCCGACCGTGAACTCTTACCACCGCCTGGTGCCGGGCTTCGAGGCTCCGGTCAACCTGGTCTACTCCAGCCGCAACCGTTCGGCCTCCATCCGGATCCCGATCACCGGCTCGAACCCGAAGGCCAAGCGCATCGAGTTCCGTTGCCCCGACCCGTCGTCCAACCCGTACCTGGCCTTCCCGGCCATGCTGCTGGCTGGCCTCGACGGCATCCAGAACAAGATCGAGCCGGTTGCTCCGGTCGACAAGGACCTCTACGAGCTGCCCCCGGAGGAGCACGCTCTGGTTCCCACCGTCCCAGGCTCCCTGGGCGACGTGCTGGACGCGCTGGAAGCCGACCACGACTTCCTGCTGGCCGGCGACGTGTTCACCTCCGATCTGATCGCCACCTGGATCGAGATGAAGCGGGCCGACATCGACGCCATTCGGCTTCGTCCGCACCCGCACGAGTTCGAGATGTACTACGACCTGTGATCGGTCACTGAGTTCGTACCTGCGTGGGGCCCCCGGCTACGGCCGGGGGCCCCACGTGCATTCCGGCCCGTCGATTTCGACTTAGCCGTCTGCGGTGATAGCTAATTGAAGTGATTGAACCGAATAGCGCAGCGTCGCTCTCCGCACTGTTGTCCGCGGCCGCCCGAGCCGCCCACGAGCTGGTCGACCGGCCCCCACATCTCCTGCAAGATCCGGACGCGCGCGCTCTGTGCGCCCTGTTTGAGCCGTCCCCGCTGAGCTACCAGCTGGCCCAGCCGGAGCAGCCGGTGTTGGCCACGGCTCGGATCTCCACGGCCGCCCGGGCCGGCTTCGCTCGCGCAGCCCTGGAGCGCAGCGGGCTGACTCAACTCGTCCTGCTCGGCGCCGGGCTGGACTCATCGGTCTCCCGCGGGTTCGAGATCGACACCTGGGTGGTGGATCGCCCCGAGGTTCTGGCCTGGCGCGCCGAGCTGTTCGGCCAAGCCGGCATCACCGACGCCGCGCATCCAGTGCCGGCCGACCTGGCCGCCGACGACCTGCTACCCGCTCTGGCTGCGGCGGGTCTCGACGTCACCCGGCCGGTCTTCGTGGCCGCGCTCGGGCTGGTCATGTACCTCACCGACGGCGATCTACAGGCACTGCTGGGACGCCTGGCGCCGCTGCCCGGCGGGTCGCGGCTGGTCGTCGACAGCATCGTCCCCGCCGCGCTCCGCGATCAGGCCGGACGCGCCTACGCCGATGCGATCACCGGCAGCATCGGCGGGCGGGAGCCATGGCACTGCACGCCCCACCCGGACCAGCTGGCCGGCTGGCTGCAGGACGCCGGATGGCGTCCCGAGCAGCTGCCGATCGAGGCCGACTGGGTGCCGGAGCCGTTCTGGGCGGCCAACCCACAGCTGGGCCGCAACCGGCTGTCGGTGCTCGTCGAGGCCGTCCGCTGCTGATCGGGACGATCAGGCGGTGAGCTTCACCTTGGCGTCGTGTTGCGGGAGCTCGATGAAGGTGCGTCCGGGCGCCACCTTCAGCGGGCTCCCGTCGTCCGTGGTGAACTCGAACAGCTCATCGACCGCACCCTTGGTCCACGTGCCGGTCACACAGCGGCCCTGGTGGGCGTAGAAGAAGGTGCCGGTGGCATTGATGATGTGGACGACCGGATCGGGCGCTCCGGTGCCCTCGAAGATCTTGTCCATCCCCCAACGCGCCCGGATCACGATCACGTTGTCGGTGCGGACCCGCTGACCATCGGCCAGAACATGGCGCCCCCAGGGCTCGTTGCGCAGGTACTGCCGAGAGGTCGCGTCGTAGTGGTAGCTGGTGTTCCAGGTGTCGCCCGGGCCCCAGGGCACCGAGATGCTCCGGGCCGGCGTGCCGGCAGTCTGCGTCGAGGGCAGTTCCTCGCCGACCGCGAACGGAAGATAGGGCCTGGCCGGCGGCGCGGTGTTCTGGGTGGCCAGCTGTCGCAGCTTGTCGGGGTGGCAACAGACCGAGTGCACCCGGGCTCGATGCGGGAAGGTCGTGTAGGCGCCGGTGCCGTGGACACCCGCCTTGAACGAGTAGAGGTTCTCCAGGTGCTTGCTGAATGAGGCCACGTAGCGCATCACCCAGTTGGCTGCCGCTGTGTTGCCGAAAACCGGCTTCATCGGGCTGAGCAGCGGCACGTCCACCGGACGGATCGAGCGGACCGGGCCGACCGACTCGGCGAAGCGGGAGTGGAAGACCGCGCACAGCCGGATGTAGCTGATCCCGTTGGGCTCGGCGAAGACGATGTCCGCCTCGTTCAGGCCGTACTGCGGGTGGGCCGACTGCACGTCGGAGACCTTCACGGCGACCGCGGCATGCGCCAGCGACGCGGCATCGGCGACCGGTCGGCCGGTGAGCGGTGCGAGCGGTCGCGGATCCACGGTGGGGGTCGGAGTTGGCGTGGGCGTCGGAGCCGCCGAGACCGGTGCGGTCACACTGGCCCGTGGGTTCGTCTGCTCCGGACTGGTCACCGCGCAGCCGGTGGCGATCGCCCCCGCAGCACCGGCCAAAGTGACCAGCGCCGTCCGCCGACTCAACGCCTGCATCTCCTGCCTCCGTCCCGGCTCCGCGACACTGCGAAACACCACCTCACAAGGCTATCGACCAGACATCCCGTGGTCAGCGAGGCGCCGCTGAAGCAGGGCGAGTTTCGCCGACTTCGGTGGCGTCCCGCCCACGCGCAAGCCGCGCCGATGACCCGCGGAACCATGGACGCCCCGCGAAGCCTGAACGTGGCCGCTGCCGGGCGGAGCGGCAGCCCGGCAATAGGGTGAGCCGCGGAGGTGCACACATGGAACAGTTGGTGGCCGTGCTCGGGCGAGGCGTCGTGGCGGCCGATACTCCGCTGCTGATCGCCGACGATCTGGGCTTCACCAGGGGTGACGGCTGCTTCGACGCGGCCCGGCTGGTGGTCGGCGCCGAGGGCAAGCGGGTCGATCACCTGGAACGCCATCTGGCCAGGTTCGCCCGTTCATCGGCACTCCTGGAGCTGCCCGCACCCGACCTGGACGCCTGGCGGGCGCTGATCGCCGAGGCGCTGGCGGCCTGGGAAGTCCCGGGCGAGGCCGTGCTCAAGCTGTTGCGCACCCGTGGGCCGGAGCGCTCCGGCGCCGGACTCACCGAGCTCCTCACCATCACAGCGGCCTCGGACGCCTCCGCTGCCCGCCGAGGCGTCCGAGCCATCACGCTGAACCGCGGCTACGCCAGCGACGCCTTCGTGGACGCACCGTGGCTGCTCGGCGGAGTGAAGACCTTGTCGTATGCGGTGAACGTGGCCGCAAAGCGGGAGGCCTCCCGGCGCGGGGTGGACGAGGTGATCTTCGTCTCCTCCGACGGCTTCCTGCTCGAGGGCCCGACCACGGGCCTGCTGGTGGCTGCCGACGACCAGCTGTGGGCCACCCCGACCGAGGGCACCGGAATACTCCCGTCGGTGACCATCGACGCGATCCTGGATGAGGCTGCAGCCGGCGGAGTGGGCGTGAGCCGGGCGCTGTTCCGCGCGGAGGACCTGCCGACCAGCCAAGGGCTGTGGGTGGTCTCCGCAGTCCGCGGCGTCCTGCCGGTGCTCGAACTCGACGGCGTCGCGCTCCCCCACGATCCGGCCGTCACCGCCCGACTGGCCGCCGCAGCCGGCTTCTAGGCTCGGCCGGCCACCGTCACTCGGACCAGGTTGCCCCACGGGTCGGGCACTTCGAGGCTGGGTCCGTTGGCGTCTGCGTCCCGGCGTACGGCCAGGCCGCGCCGGTCGAGTCGCTGAGCGACCTGCTCTACCTCCTCAGCCGCCGGCACTGCCAGATCGACCCGGCCCAGGCCGAGCGCCGGGGCGCGCAGTCCGACCCCCGAGCTCTGCCAGGTGTTCATCGCCAGGTGGTGGTGATAGCCGCCGGCCGAGACGAACAGCGCCCCGAACATCTCCGCAGTGACCTCGAAGCCGAGGGTGTCGACGTAGAAGTCCTTGGCCTGAGCGGTGTTGCCGACCTTCAGATGGACGTGTCCGACGACAGTGCGCGCCGGCAGCGATCCCCGACGATCCGGAGCGGTCTCCAGGAACACCTTGTCCTGGGCGCGCAGATGCTCGGCCAGGAAGACCGACGGGTCCAGCCAGATGGTGTCCATCTGGACTCGTCCGTCCTGCCAGGACCACTCCTCGCGCGGGCGGTCCACATAGAGCTCCACCCCGTTGCCTTCGGGATCGTCGAGGTAGAAGGCCTGCGAGACCAGGTGGTCGGCGCTGCCGGTGAACAGCTCGGGGGTCTGCTGGGAGACCGACGCCAAGACCGTGGCCAGGCTGGACTGATCGGGCTGCAGCAGCGCGGTGTGGAACAACCCCGCGCTGCGCCGCTCTCCCCTCGGCAGATCCGGACGGTGCCGCAGCTCGACCAGCGTCTCCGCGCCGCGGCCGAGCCACACCTGGCCGCCGCGCTCGTCGAGGCGATCGAGCAGCAGCACCCGGGAGTAGAAGTCGCTCATCGCGTCCAGGTCGGCGACGTCGATCGCGACGCGGCTGGGTCGAGTGTCCGCAGACAGTGTGGTGGTCATCGGTCTCCCTTTGTTGATCATTCAACATTCTGCCAGCTCAAGGCATTCCCCACGGACGCCCCCGCGAGGCGTGGCGGACGGGCGGCTAGCCTGAGACCCGAACCCAGGAGGCTGGAATGGAAGTGCTGCTGTTGGGCACCGGCGCCGCTGACGGCATCCCCAACGTGTTCTGCCGTTGCGAGACCTGCACGGACTACCGCCTGCGCGGCGAACTGCGCACCCCTACCTCGGTACTGGTGGACGGGCGACTGCTGATCGATCCCGGACCCGAGGCGCCCCGTCAGGTGACCCGCTACGGCCGAGACCTCACCGGTCTGAAGGCGATCCTGGCCGGCCACGCCCACGACGACCACCTGGACCCGTCCCTGCTGATGCACCGGTCGTGGGTGAGCTCGGCACCGCTGGAGGTCGCCGGCCCGGAGCCGGTGATCAACATCACCAGCAAGTGGCTGGATCCCGCCCAACGGGCCGTACGGATGCGGCCACTAACCGCCGGCGACCAGGTAGAGCTGGCCGGCTACCAGGTGCGGGCCCTGGCGGCCAACCACCACGCGTTCGGCGAGGCGCTGTGCTACTGGATCAGCGACGGCTCATCGGCGCTGCTCTACCTGACCGACACCGGACGGCTCTCGGCCGCCACCCTCGACTCGCTGATCGGCTGCCGAGCCGACCTGGTGCTGCTCGAAGAGACCTTCGGCTACGTGACCGACCGCAGCGAGCAGCATCACCACCTGCACAGCTTCGCCGAGACGATCTCCGAGCTACGCTCTCGCGGCATCGTCGACGCCAGCAGCCGGGTTGTCGCGATCCATCTGGGTCACGACAACCCGCCGCTGGGCCAACTGCGTGATCAGCTGGCGTTGTCCGGAGCCGAGGCTCTGCCGGACGGCACCCTGATCGTCCTGTGAGCCGGCAGCCGAAGCCGCAGGCCGGCTAGGCCTGGTAGGTCGGCACTCCGTCCAGCCAGGTGCCCAGGACGGCGGCCTCCCGAGCGCGCAGCGGCGCCCCCACGGTGATGTCCCGGTCCAGCCAGACCAGGTCGGCGGCCAGCCCGACCTCCAGGCGTCCCCGGAAGCCCTCGGTGAAGCCCTGATAGGCGCCTCCGGCCGTCGCGGCCAGCAGGCCCTGCTCCAGCGGCAACCGCTCCTCGGGCACCCAGCCGCCCTCGGGCAGCCCCTCGTGGGTCTGCCGGGTGGCAGCCACAGTGATGGCTTCGACCGGTGAGTTCGTCGACACCGGCCAATCGCTGGCGATCGACATCCGCACGCCGAGTTTGGCCATGGTGCCGACCTGGTACTGCCGATCGGTCCGCTCCGGGCCCAGCCGAGGCGCGGTGAGCAGCTCCATCAGCGGATCCCGCTGAGCCCAGTAGGTCTGCATGGCGGCAGTGACGTTGAGGTCGACGAACCGTTCGAGGTCGGCAGCCTCGGCGATCTGGACGTGGGTGATCACCGGACGCCGATCCCACGCCGGATTGGTGTCGACTGCTTGCTGGATGGCGTCCAGGGAGTGCCGGACGGCCGCGTCACCGATCGCGTGGATGTGGATCTGGAAGCCCAGCGCGTCAATCGCGGCGACCGCCGCGGCCAGCTCGTCCGGCTGCCACACGGGCATCCCATGGTGGTGGGAGTCGTCGTAGGGCTCGAGCATCTCGGCGGTTCCGGACTCGATCACCCCGTCGGCGAAGAACTTCACCGCGACCCCCGTCAACAACTCGGGGGCACCGGCCGCCTCCACCTCTGCCCGCTGCGCGAGGATCACCGGCAGCTGGTCACGCCAGCGATCGGGCACCAGCAGCCAACCGAGGTCGGAGCGGACCGAGAGCTCGCCACGCTTGAGCAGTGCCAGGTAGGGCAGGTGTCCGCCCTCCTCCACCCACGCGTCCTGCATCCAGGTCAGTCCGACCGCCGCTTGCGCCTGGCAGGCGAGCTTCAGCGCCTCGGCCTTCGCCTCGAGGGACGGTTCTGGCGCGTACTGCTCGACCAGGCTGTAGGCCGGTGGTTCGCGCAGGGTGCCGACCGGGGTGCCGTCCTCGAACCGGTCGATCATCCCGGTGTCCGGGTCGGGGGTGTCGGCGTCCACTCCAGCCAGGCGCAGCGCCGCCGAGTTGCACCACACGGTGTGGTGATCGGTGGCGTGCAGCAGCACGGGACGATCGGGGACGATCTCGTCCAGCCAGGAGGCATGGAAGGAACCGCCGGGCACCAGGGCCGGGTCATAGGTTCCCCCGACGATCCACTCCAGTTCCGGATGATCGGCGGCATAGCGTGCGACTTCGGTCAGGATGGCCTCGACCGAGCCCAGACCGGCGATCGCCGGCCCGAACATCTCCAGGCCGGCCTGAGTGGGGTGGCAGTGGCCGTCGCTGAAGGCAGGCAGCAGTAGGCCGCCGGCCAAGTCGATCACGGTCGTGGCCCCGGCGGCTTCCGCCTCCGCGCCAAGGGCCGTGATCCGGCCGGCGGACACCGCGAGTGCGGTATCGCGCCGGTCCGGACCCAGCCAGACCTGACCACCGATGAACAGCAGGTCATTCGTCATTCGTGGCAGCTCCTCAGCCCTTGAACGATTCCCAGATCTGGGTGTAGTTGGTCAGCTGCTCATTGGTGCACGGCTCGACCGGCTTCGCTCCGGTGTAGCCGTCCGGGATCACGATCTCGGGGGCACTCTTCATGTCGGCGTCCAGCAAGTCGTTGACCCCGGAGATCCCCGAGCCGTAGCGCTGGAAGTTGGCGGCAGCTGCAGAGTTGACCGGATCCATCATCCAGTTCAGGAAGGTGAGCGCCTGCGGCACATTCTTAGCCCCGGCCGGAACCGTGAAGTTGTCCTGCCACAAGGCCATTCCCTCCTTGGGGTAGACGTACTTCAGCGAGGGCTTCTTCGCTCGGGCCCGCATCGACGCGCCATTCCACATCATGGCGATCGACTCCTCGCCGCTGACCATCCGGTCCATCACGCCGTCGGAGTTGATGGTGGACACCTTCGACTTGAACTTCTTGAGCAGGTCCTGGGCGGCCTGGAGCTGGGCGGCGTCGGTGGAACAGGTCACCCCGCCAACCGCACGCAGAGCGGCCCCGACCACTTCGGTCTGGTCACTCATGGTGCCCACCTTGCCCAGCTCGGCCGGCGCATTGAAGTAGTCGGCCCAGCTGGTCAGCTCCTTGCTGGTCTTGGCGGTGTCGTACATGTAGCCGGTAGTGCCGTACAGGTAGGGCACCGAGTACTTGCGACCTGGATCGAAGTAGGGGTCGAGGAAGCTGGCTTCGATGTTCTTGCCGTTGGGCAGGCTGGCCGCGTCGACCTCCTTGAGCAGGTTCGCCGCGACCAGGGTCTGCACCATGTAGTCGCTGGGAACCACCACGTCGTAGCCGGCACCGTTCGAGGCACGCAGCTTGGCTTCCAGGGTCTCGTTGGAGTCGTAGTAGTCGACCGTCAGCTTGATCCCGGTGTCGGCGGTGAACTTCTTGGCCAAGGACTCGGGGAAGTAGTCGCTCCACGTGTACAGGGTCATCTCGCCGCTGGTGGCGGGAGTGAATGCCGGCGCACTGGACGACACGGACGCGGCCGGTGCGGCAGCGGTGGACGGGGCGTCGCTCACTCCGCCGCCACAGGCGGTGAGCGCGAGCGAAGCTGCGGTGAGCAGGCACGCCGAGGCGAGCCGCTTGCTGGTTCTCATCATGATTCGGACCTTTTCTTCTTCGGGGCCAGGTAGGTGAAGGAGGTGACGACGACGGCGAGGGCGAGCAGGAGCAGGGCGACCACATTGATGGCCGGTGTGGGGCCGCGACGGATCAGGCCGTAGAGGTAGACCGGCAAGGTCGTCGATCCGGCCGAGGAAAGGAAGCTGGAGATGATGAAGTCGTCCATCGAGATGACGAAGCTCAGCAAGGCGCCGGAGACCAGCCCCGGCACCAGCAGGGGCAAGGTGATTCGCCAGAGCATCGGCACGGCGGTGGCGCCCAGGTCGGCGCCGGCCTCGAAGACCTCCCGGCCGATCCCGTCCAGCCGGGACCGGATCGGCATCAGCGCGAACGGGATGCAGAACGTGGTGTGGGCCAGGTAGAGCGAGAGGAAGCCGGGCTGCAGTCCGATCATCCGGATGAAGGCCAGCGTGGCAACCGCCAGGACTACCTCGGGGATGACCAGCGGAGCGGCCATGAGCGCATTGGCCAGCGCCGAGCCGCGCCGGCGCAGCCCGTCCACGGCGAGGGCGAAGGCCAAGGCCATGACCACAGCGGTGAGGGTGGCCGCGGCGGCGAGCTGAACCGAGGTGACGGCCGTGTCGATCATGGTGTGGTTGGTCAGCACGTAGCCGAACCAGTGGGTGGAGAAGCCCTCCCAGACCAGGGCCTGGTCGCCGGAGTTGAATGCGTAGATGGTCGTCACCAGCATCGGCAGGTAGAGAAAGACCAAGGCGGCGATCGCCACCGGGCCGACGCCGGGGAAGGACCGGCTGTCCAGAGCTCGCGGGACGCGCTTGCGTCCGGCCGTGATCAGTTCGCTCATAGGGAAAGGCTCACCTTCGTTCCACTCCGCCTGGCCCACAGCCCCACCGCAAGCAGGCAGAGCCCGAGCAGCGCCAGGATGATCACCGAAAGGGCGGCCCCGAAGGGCCAGTTGCGCGAGTCGCCGAACTGGGAGGCGATCAGGTTGCCGATCAGCAGCACCTTGCCGCCGCCGAGCAGGACCGGCTGGACGTACGATCCGAGCGCCGGCATGAAGACCAGCAGCGAGCCGGAGATGATGCCGGGCTTGGCCATCGGCAGGATGATCCGGCGCAGCACCGTCCGCTTGCGCGCACCCAGGTCATAGCCGGCTTCCGCCAACCGGAAGTCGAAGCCGGACAGCGAGGAGTACAGCGGCAGAACCATGAACGGCAAGAAGGTGTAGATCAGGCCGAGCTGCGAGGCCAGATCGGTGTAGAGAAGCTCGTGGGCGCCGAGTCCGAGGGCCTTGCTGGTCTGGTTGATCACACCGTCCTTGGCCAGCAGCAGGATCCAGGCGTAGGTGCGCACCAGCAGATTGGTCCAGAACGGGATCGTGACGGCCAACACCAGCAGGTTCTGCGCTCGAGGGCTTCGCGTGGCAATCCACAAGGCCAGCGGAAAGGCCAGCACGAAGCAGATCACCGTCGAGATCGACGCCTGCACCAGCGACCGCCAGAACACCTCCAGGTAGGCCGAGTTGAAGACCAGGTCTCCGTTGAAGGACTTGGTGAACAAGAAGGTGCGGTAGGCATCGGTGGTGAACGTGTAGACCACCCCTCCGCCTTGGGCCGGCCTGGTCATGAACGAGAAGGCGATGATCACCACGAGCGGGCCCAGGGTGAACAGTGCCCCGATCACCAGTGCCGGCAAGGTGGCGAACCAGGGCAATCGCCCGGGCACCCGGGCCGGTGGACGGGCGGGCTTGCTCACAGCTCCACCGCCAGCGGCCGCAGGTGGGACGGGCTGGCACCCACGACGACGTCGGCGCCAGGAGTGAGCGACAACTGCTCGAACGGCGGTGACACCCGGACGGCCAGCGAAGTCCCGTCGGACAAAGCCACCCGTACGTGCAGGTCGGTTCCCATGTAGACCACCTCGCTGAGGCGCCCGCGCACAAGTTCGGGGGCGCTGCCGTCCAACACCAGCCGCTCGGGCCGGACCGCCACGGTCAGCGTTCCGTCCGGCCCGGCGAACACCGGTTCCGGCAGCTCCAGCCAGGGGCCGTCAGCCACCCGGAACTCGCCCTCGTCATTCAGCGGGACGGTCAGGAAGTTCGACTCGCCGATGAAGTCGGCCACGAAGCGGTTCACCGGACGCTCATAGATCTCCTCGGCCGTGCCGACCTGGACCGGAATGCCGTTGGAGAACACGGCGATCCGATCGCCCAGGGAGAGTGCTTCCTCCTGGTCGTGGGTGACGAACACGAAGGTGACCCCGGTGGTGCGCTGCAGCCGGCGCAGCTCGTCCTGCATGCCGCGGCGCAGCTTCAGGTCGAGAGCGGCCAGCGGTTCGTCCAGCAGCAGCACCCGGGGCCGCTTGGCCAGCGCCCGGGCCAGGGCCACCCGCTGCTGCTGGCCGCCGGACAGCTGGGACGGCAGCCGTCCGCCGAGGCCGTCCAGCCGGACCAGCGCCATCATCTCGGCCACCCGGGTGGCGATCTCGGCTTTGGGCACTCGCTCCATCTGCAGTCCGAAGGCGATGTTGTCGGCCACCGTCAGGTGCGGGAACAGCGCGTAGGACTGGAAGACCGTGTTCACCGGGCGCGAGTAGGCCGGCAGCGAGTCGATCCGGTCGCGGCCCAGGTAGATCTCGCCGGAGTCGAGGATCTCCAGCCCGGCGATGGCCCGCAACAGAGTGGTCTTGCCGCAACCCGAGGGACCGAGCATGACGAAGAACTCGCCGTCCCTGATCTGCAGGCTGACCCCGTCCAGGGCT
The DNA here is from genome assembly GCF_002563675.1 of Propionicimonas paludicola. Taxonomy (NCBI): domain Bacteria; kingdom Bacillati; phylum Actinomycetota; class Actinomycetes; order Propionibacteriales; family Nocardioidaceae; genus Propionicimonas; species Propionicimonas paludicola. Next base: position 1,923,714 of record NZ_PDJC01000001.1, read on the forward strand.
TTGACCACGCCACCTTCCGGAGTGGCGAAGGTCTTGCGAGCGTTGCCGATGGTCAGCCCGTTCTCACGGGCCACAACCTCGGCCGGACGACTGGTTCCGATCACTGGAGCATTCGGCATGCCTGAACCCTTCGGCGCACGTATTCGCTGTCTGCAAGCGACTTGACAGCAAAATACGAGGCCAACCGGGACCAACAGGACGGATTTCGTGGCCGTCGATGCTTCGTAACCTCAGGTAACCGAACCTTCACAAGCCGACGGCTACTCGGCCTCCCACAACCGGGTGTAGAAGCCGAGCTTGGCCCGGTCGAGGTCGATGCCATACCCGCCCAGGAAGGCCGCTTCCCAGCCCGGGCCGTAGTTCCAGCCCAGGCTGAGCAACGCCGGCGCCAGGTCGGCCCAGCGGTCGGCCACCCCGCACTGACCGAGGTCGACATAGCCGAGGCTGCGCCCCTGATCGTCCAGGATGAAGTTGGGATTGCAGGCATCGCCGTGGCAGACGACCAGGTCTTCGACCGGCGTCGGCCCGAGTTCGGCCGCACTCGTCCGGCCGACCGACCGATCAGCGAGCGACCACGTCCACGGACATTCGGCCACCGGCAGCGCGTCGTGGAAGGCCCGCAGCGCCCGGCCGAGTTCGGGGACGACCTGATCCGGCCGGGTCAGCCACTCCCCCAGCACGGCGGACGTCCCGGGCAGCCCGGCGGTGTGCAGCCACACTGTGCCGTCAGGTTCGGCGCCGAGGCCGAGCACCCGCGGCACCCGGACGTAGCCGGCCAGCCAGGCCAGCCGCTGCGCCTCGGCGTCGGGGACGAACTCGCGGTGCGCCGGGCCGATCTTGACGTACTCGGCGCCGTCCGCGATGGCGAAGGTGACCCCACCGATCTCATTGCGCCAGACCGGGAGGACGCTGCGCCCGGCGGCCAACTCAGCTACCAGCGGCGGCACCAGGACATCGTCCAGGTGCAGATGGGGATTGTCCGGAACCTCGCCCGGCACGGCCAGCCGCCGCGGCATCGGTTCCATTGGGAGCTACAGCGGGAGCAGCCGGAAGATCGGGCCGGGGATGTGCTTGAGCACCATCATCACCAGCCGGAACTGGGCGGGCACCCAGATCAGCCGCTGGCCCTTGCGGGCGGCATCGACGACCTGGACGGCCAGCTGTTCCTTCTCCACGGTGAGCGGGGCATCCTTCACGTGGGCCGACATCCGGGTGCGGACCTGTCCGGGACGGACCACCAGCACCTTCGGCCCGAACGGCGCCAGCGCGTCGCCCAGCAGCCGGTAGAAGCCGTCCAGACCGGCCTTGGTGGAGCCGTAGACGAAGTTGGAGCGACGCACCTTCTCACCGGCCACCGAACTCATGGCGATGATCTGGCCGTAGCCCTGCGCCTTCATCTTCTGGCCGAGCAGGACGCCCACGCTGACCGCACCGGTGTAGTTGATGTTGGCGGCCTGGACGACCTTGGCCTGGTCCTGCCACAGCTGTTCGGCATCACCGAGGATGCCGAACGCCACGATGGCCACGTCCACGTCCGCGATGGCCCAGGCGGCGTCGATCACCCCGGGATGGGTGTCGAAGGCTTCGGCGTCGAAGTCGAGGGTGTGCACCTGGCTGGCGCCGGACGCAGTGAGGCTGTCGGCGGTGGCCTGAGCCAGCTCGTCCCCGGGCTGCACACCCAGGATCACGGCGACCGGCTGCTTGGCCAGGTACTCCTTGACGATGGCCAGGCCGATCTCGGAGGTCCCGCCGAGCAGGAGGATGGTTTGCGGGTTGCCGGTGGCGTCGATCACTTCAGTTCTCCTATGGCTCAGACGAGTTCCAGCCGGCGGGCCAGATCGGACACGAAGACCCCGTTCGGGTCGACCCGGCGCCGAGTGGCGATCCAGGAGTCGAGCTCGGGGTACATCGCGTGGAAGGTGGCGGCGCTGGTCCGGGAGTCCTTGGCGGTGTACAGCCGTCCACCGAAAGACAGGATCCGGGCGTCCAGGCCGTGCAGGAACTCGTGCAGGCCGGCCTTGATCGGGAAGTCGACGCAGACGTTCCAGCCGGCCATCGGGTAGCTCAGCGGGGCCCGGTTGCCCTCGCCGAACAGCTTGAAGACGTTCAGGAAGGAGTAGTGGCCCGAGGCCTGGATGTCGGCGATCAGCTGCTTGAACTCGATGACGGCGGTCGGCGGCACCACGAACTGGTACTGCAGGAAGCCGTGCGAGCCGTAGGCGCGGTTCCACTCACCGAACATGTCCAGCGGGTGATAGAAGCCGGTTAGCGACTGGATCTTGTTGGTGTAGTTGCCGCTCTTGGCGTACCAGAGGTTGCCCAGCACCCCAAAGGTGAGCTTGTTGGCCAGCCCGTTGGGGAACACGTCGGGCAGGTCGAAGAACGGCTTGGCGTTGAACGCCAGCGGATCGGCGGCCAGCTTCGGGGCGTGCTCACGCAGCTGGTCGAGGGTGGCCAGCGAGCCGCGGGACAGCGCCGCCCGGCCCAGCTTGGGAGCCGGGCTGATCGCGTCGAACCAGGCGCTGGAGTAGTCGTAGTTGGCCTCGGTGCCGTCGGAATGGACGGCGATGGTCTCGTCGAGGGTGTGGGTGACCACGCCGTCGGCCAGGAAGTAGGCGGTCTCGGTGCGGGTCATGTTCAGCACCACCCGCAGGATGATGCCGGTCAGGCCGACCCCGCCCACGGTGGCCCAGAAGATCGAGGCGTCCGGGTCGTCCGGGCTGCCCTCCGGGGTGATGGTGAGCACTCGTCCGTCGGCCACCAGCAGCTGCATCGAAGCCACGTGATCACCGAAGGAGCCGGCGCTGTGGTGGTTCTTGCCGTGGACGTCGCAGCCGATGGCGCCACCGATGGTGACCTGGCGCGTCCCCGGCAGCACCGGGACCCACAGCCCGTACGGCAGCGCGGCCCGCATCAGTGCGTCCAGGCTGACTCCGGCGTCGACATCGACGGTCGCCGCGGCGGCGTCGATGGAGTGGATGGTGTTCAGGGCGGTCATATCGACCACGATCCCGCCGGCGTTCTGCGCCACATCGCCGTAGGAGCGGCCCAGCCCGCGGGCGATGATCCCGCGGCGCAGGTGGGACGGGGAGTCGGCATTGGCATCGGCGACCTGCGCCACTGCCTTCGCGATCAGCTCAACGTCTGGGGTGCGAAGCAGCTGCGAGGTGCTAGCCGCAGTCCGGCCCCAGCCGGTGAGGCGTGTGGTTGCCGTCGGCAGATCAGGGGCTGTGCTAGTACTCATCAGGTCAAGACTACCGGCCCACACAGTGCCCGAATCACCTCACTGCGGCACTACCATCGACCGGTGATCCCAGCCCGAACTCTGCTGTCGAACTTCGATGCGGCGCTCTTCGATCTTGACGGTGTACTTACCCCGACCGCCGAGGTGCACCAGCATGCCTGGGCCCAGGTGCTGGGCGGCTATCTGGCCGAGCACTGCCCGTCCCAGCCGTACACGAGCGCGGACTACTTCGCCTTCATCGACGGCAAGCCGCGCTACGACGGAGTGCGCGCCCTGCTGGCTTCCCGCAGCCTCGCGTTGCCTGATGGCGTCCCGTCCGACAGCCCCGAGGTGGACACCGTGTGCGGGCTGGGCAACCGGAAGAACCAGGCCTTCGCCGCCGTGCTGGCTTCCGGGGGCGTCCAGCCCTACCCCGGCTCGGCCGCCCTGCTGGACGAGTTGGCCGACCTCGGGATTCAGGTGGCCGTGGTCTCGTCCTCGGCGAACGCCACTGAGGTGCTGCGGGCGGCGGGCCTGCTGAGTCGCTTCCCGGTGATCATCGACGGTGCCGTGGCCGCCGCCGAGGGTCTGCCCGGCAAGCCGGCACCGGATACCTTCGTCCGGGCTGCGGCCCGACTGGGCGTCCCCGTCCAGCGAGCCGCGGTGATCGAGGACGCTGTGTCCGGAGTGCGTGCCGGCAAGGCGGGCGGCTTCGGCCTGGTGATCGGGGTCGATCGCGGAGCCGGACCGGACCTGCTGCTGGCGGCCGGGGCCGATTTGGTCGTGTCCGACCTGGCTGAACTGCTCGACTGAGTCACCTACGGAGTTCGCCGACCTCGACCGTGCACCGAATCGCCGCCTCGATCAGTGAGAACCGGCCTTCAGCGCCGATCAGGCCCATCGATCCGGCGAATCACGTCGGCCTAGGCCGGCTCCCAGAACAGCCGGTCCATCACCTGCCGAGCCAACCGGGCCCGCCGACGGTGTTCCTCGACTAGGAGCGACGACTCGCCCTTGGCGTAGCCGAGCATCTGGGCCACGGCGGAGAGCTCCCGGACATCGGAGGGCAACGTGTCTCCGGGACGCCCGCGCAGCAGCATCATGGCGTTGCGGATCCGGCTGGCCAGTAGCCAGGCCGCCTCCAGCGCCTCGGCGTCCGCGGCCTCCACCAGACCCGCCTCGGCCGCCACGGCCAGAGCGTCCAAGGTGCTGGTGGTTTGCAGCCTGGGCAGCTGGGCGGCGTGCTGCAGCTGCAGCAGCTGGACCACCCACTCGACATCGCTGAGGCCACCCGGCCCCAGTTTCGTGTTCCGGGACGGGTCGGAGCCGCGCGGGATCCGCTCGACCTCCATCCGAGCCTTCAGCTTGCGGATCTCATGCACCTGGGCGCGGGTCAGCCCCTCGGCCGGGTAGCGGACGCCGGCCACCGCCTCCAGCAGGGTTGCGGCCAGCTCGGCGTCACCGGCACCGGGAGCGGCTCGCAAGAGCGCCTGCGCCTCCCAGGTTGCCGACCAGCGCCCGTAGTAGGCGCGGTACGAGGTGAGGCTGCGCACCATGGCGCCACGCTTGCCTTCGGGCCGCAGGTCGATGTCGATGCTGAGCGCCGGATCCGGCCCGGGCTGGGCCAACAGAGCCCGCAGTCGACTGATCACGGTGACGGCTGCGCCAGTGGCGTCCGGATCGTCGGAGTCGGCCAGCGCGAACATGGCGTCGGCGTCGGAGGCGTAGGAGATCTCCCGGCCACCCCAGCGGCCCATGGCGATCACCGCGATCGGGGGCACCTTCACGCCGCGAGTGGCGACTTCCAGGGCGGCGTCGATCGTGGCGGCCATCACGTCCGACAGGGCCCGGCCCAGCGTCGGCACGTCCAACTCGCCGATCAGGTCGGCCATGGCCAGCCGCAGCAACTCGCTGCGCCGAGCAGCGCGGATCGCAGCCACGGCCGCGTCGGGAGCTTCGTGGCGCCGCGCGGCCGACCGCATCCCGGCCAAGATCTCCGCGCCCGGACGTGGCCGCAGCCCCTCCGCGTCGCCGAGCAGCGCGGCATTCTGCGGAGCTCGCAGCAGCAGGTCGACGGCATACCGGGACGAGGCCAGGATCCGGGCCAGATGCTCGGCCATGGCATCGCCGTCACGCAGCGTTCGCAGGTACCACGGCGTCCCGCCGAGTTCCTCGGAGACCTTCCGGAAGGCCAGCAGGCCGTGGTCGGGGTTCGGTCCGGCGGTGAACCAGGTGAGCATGGCCGGTAGCAGCTGGCGCTGGATCTCGGCCTGCCGGCTGAGCCCGGAGCTGAGCGCCTCGATGTGCCGCAGCGCTGCCGTGGGGTCGCCATAGCCGAGCGCGCGCAGTCGGGTCTCGGCCTCGCTGGAGGTGAGCCGCACCTCCGCCGACGGGATTCGAGCCACGGCCTCCAGCAGTGGTGAGTAGAACAGGCGCTGCTGCAGGCTGAGCACCCGCCGGGTCGTGGCCCGCCACAGGTGCATCAACTCGTTGGTCTGGGCCAGCCCGATGCTGCGGGCCAGCCAGCGCTGGCTCACCTGGTCTTCGGGCATCAGATGGGTGCGGCGCAGCCGGTAGAGCTGGATCCGATGCTCCAGGAGCCGCTGCAGGCGATAGGCGGTGCCGAGGTCGGCGCCGTCCGCACGTCCGACGTAGCCGTGCTCGACCAGAGCGTCGAGCGCCTCGAAGGTGCCGCGCAGCCGCAGCCGCTCGTCCGCCCGACCGTGGACGAGTTGCAGCAGCTGCACGCTGAACTCGACATCACGCAGCCCGCCGGCACCGAGCTTGATCTCGTGGTTCGCCTCGCGGGCCGGGAGCAGCGAGATCACCCGCCTGCGCATGGCCTGTACCTCGCCGACGAACTGATCGTTGTCGGCCACCCGCCAGACCATCGGCCAGACCATGTCGACGAAGCTCTGCGCCAGCTCCCGGTCGCCGGCCATCGGACGGGCCTTGAGCATCGCCTGGAACTCCCAGTTCTTGGCCCACTTCTCGTAGTAGGCCCGATGCGAGGTCAGGGTCCGGACCAACGGCCCGGCTTTGCCTTCGGGGCGCAGCGCCGCATCGATCTGCCAGATGGTGCCGGCCGCGGTGTGCGCCGAGCAGACTCTGGTCAGTGCGCTGGCCAGCCGGGTGGCCACGGCCATGGCCTTGGCCGGATCGCAGACCGGTTCGCCATTGCTGTCCAGCCGAGGCTCGGCGATGTAGAGGACGTCCACGTCGCTGACGTAGTTGAGTTCGCCGGCCCCGGTCTTGCCCAGTGCGATGATCCCCAGCCGGCACAGCTCCCAGTCGGGCACTTCACCACGGGCCAGGGCCAGGGCGGTCTCGACGGTCGCATCGGCCAGGTCGGCCAACTCGGCCGCGATCTCCGAAAGCACCGCCAGCAGGTCGTCCGAGGTCAGGTCGCGAGCGGCGATGCGCAGCACGGCGCGGTGGTAGCCGCGGCGCAAGTCATCGGATCGGTCGGCCTCAGCCACCGGCTCAACAGCGGACGGGTCCGCACCCACCACACCGAGCAGTTCCTCCCGCCAGCTCGCTGCACTTCGCCGCTCGAGCGGACCGCGAAGTAGCTGAAGATCGTCGGGGTGGGCCACTAGGTGCTGATTCAGAGCCACCGAGGAGCCGAGCACCGCGGCAAGTCGCTTGAGCAGCTGCGGATCGGCCGAGCTCTCGGCCAGCAGCCCGGGCCGCACCTCGGTCAGCTGGTGGAAGCCGGTCAGCGCCAGATCTGGGTCGGGCACCGTGGTGAGCGCCGCCAGCGCCGCATCGATCTGCTCGGCGGTGCCGGCCGAGGCCCAGCTCTCGACCAACTCGGCCGCCCGGACGGCGTCCGCGAAGCCGAGCCGCGCCAGCCGAACGGACTGGCTCTCGATGCGGGTCACGGTGGCGATGCTAGCGTCTGGACGTGCCCAAACGCGTCTCACCAGCCGATGTGCAGCAACTGCGAGAGATGTGCGCCGAGTTGGCCACCGGGACGACCGACCTCAGCCCGTCCGACCTGGCCCGGGCGGCCCGGACCACCTGCGCGCTGCTCGGTGCCCGCTATCCCGGTGGCAGCGTCGAAGTGCGGGTGCCTCCAGTCGCCGCCGTTCAGCTCGGGATCGGCGAGCGTGGCCGACACACCAGAGGCACTCCCCCGAACGTCGTGCAGACCGATGCAATCACGCTGCTCCGGCTAGCCGGTGGCACGTTGGGCTGGGCCGATGCACTGGCCGACCATCTGGTCACTGCCTCGGGCGTGCACTCCGATCTGGACGGGCTGTGGCCGCTCCCGGAGCTCGTTTCCGCCCATTGACCGACCCGTCTTTCCGGCGCGCACAGCTGAAGCACAGGTAGCCGCAGCAGCAGCCACAGGTGGGCTCCATAGGTTCAGGCTCGTGGTGTCCACCCATGAGGAGAATCGCGCGCTATGACCACCGACCCGTCCGGCTTCCCGACCGACCGCGCAAGCGAAGTGAAGAAGCCCCGCCGAAGAACGTGGCGCACCTGGCTCGTGGTCGGGTTGGCCGCGATCGTCGTCCTGAGCGGAGTCGGGGTCGGCACCTACTTCCTGCTGCGACCGGCCAGCACCTCCGCCACCCGGACGTTCACCCGTGACGTCCAGGTGACCAAGGGCGATCAGACCCAGACCGTCAGCCTCGAAGGCACCCTGAGCCCCCGCAAACAGTCGGACGTGAACTTCTCGGTGGCCGGCACCGTCACCACGGTGAAGGTGAAGGCCGGCGACAAGGTGACCAAGGGCCAGAAGCTGGCCGGCGTCGACGACTCCAGCCTCCAGAACGCGGTGGACCTGGCCGAAGCGAACCTGGCCTCGGCGAAGGCGAACCGGACCGAGATCTACGACAACAAGGGCAGCAGCGCGGCGAAGAAGTCCGCCACCGCGCAGGTGACCTCCGCCCAGGCCGCCCTCACCAACGCCGAGGACGATCTGAAGGCCGCCGTGCTGCGCTCGCCGATCACCGGGACGGTGGCCAGCGTCAACGTCGAGGTCGGCGACACGGTGGGCAGCAGCACAGGCGGCTCGGCCACCTCCGGCGCGTCCGGGTCGAGCTCGAGTTCGACGACCACGGCGGCCTTCGTGATCATCCAGACCGCGAGCTGGAAGGTCGAGGGCAGCATCGGGGCCGCCGATCTGGCCAACGTGAAGGCCGGCCAGAAGGTCGCAGTCACCACCGACGCATCCAGCGATGCGCTGAGCGGCACGGTGGCCTCGGTGGGCATCGTGGCGACCTCCACCAGCGACAACGGCACCGCCACCTTCCCGGTGGAGATCAACCTCACCGGCAACCACACCAACCTCTACTCCGGCACCACGGCCACCGCGGTGATCACCGTGGGCAGCTACCCGGACGTGCTGACCGTGCCCACCGCAGCGATCCGCTCCGAGGGCGATAAGACCGTGGTCACCAAGGTCAACAACAGCCAGACCAGCACCGTCGAGGTCGAGGTCGGCAAGGTGTTCGGCAGCGCCACCCAGATCACCAAGGGCCTCAGCGAGGGCGACACCGTTCGGATCAGCTTCACCCGCAGTGCGACCGCCAGCAGCTCGTCCAACGAGGGCGGCTTCGGCTTCGGTGGCGGCGGACTCGGCGGCGGGCTGGAAGGCGGCGGGCCGGGCGGCGGAGCACCGCCCGGGGTCTCCGGCGGCCGAACCACGGGTCGGTGACCCCGATGAGCATGCTGAGCATGACCGGAGTCCGCAAGACCTACTCCACCGGGGTGGTCGAGGTCGAAGCGCTGCGTGGCATCGACCTCGAGATCGACAACGGTGAGTACCTGGCAATCATGGGGCCGTCCGGCTCGGGCAAGTCCACCCTGATGCACATCATCGGCTGCTTGGACGTCCCGACGGCGGGCAGTTATCTGCTCGACGGCACCGACGTGAGCAAGATGAGCGAGAAGCAGCTGGCCGAGATCCGCAACCGCAAGATCGGCTTCGTCTTCCAGCAGTTCAACCTGCTGGCCAGCCTGACCGCCCTGCGCAATGTCGAGTTGCCGCTGGTCTACGCCGGCGTCCCGGCCGCCGAGCGCAGGGAGCGGGCCATGGCCGCACTGGACAAGGTGGGCCTGGCTCAGCGCGTCCAGCACCGCCCCGGGGAGCTGTCCGGCGGCCAGCAGCAGCGGGTCTCGGTGGCCCGAGCCCTGGTCACCGACCCGGCGCTGATCCTGGCCGACGAGCCCACCGGCGCTCTCGACTCACACTCGACTCGGGAGATCCTGGACTTGTTCGGTGAACTCAACGAGGCCGGACGGACGATCGTGGTGATCACCCACGAGGCCGACGTCGGCCAGCAGGCCAAGCATCTGGTGCACATCTACGACGGGCTGCTGCGCGAGGCCGCCCCGATCGCCACGGCAGGAGTCGGACGATGATGGGCTGGTCGGAAACCGTCCGCACCGCCTTCTCGGCGCTGAATGCCCGACGGATGCGCTCGGCGCTGACCATGCTGGGCATCCTGATCGGCATCGCCGCGGTGATGCTCACCGTTGGACTGGGCCAAGGCGCTCAGCAGCAGATCACCAGCCAGATCAACGCGCTCGGCTCGAACCTGATCGTGGTCACCCCGAGCCAGTCCTCCTCAGGCGGCTTCCGCGGCGGCGGCAGCACGGTGTCGACACTGACCATGCAGGACGCTGCCATGCTCGCCGATGCCGCGGTTGCCCCGGACGTGGTGGCCGTGGCCCCCACCTCATCGACCAGCGGATCGCTGCAGTCGAGCGAGACCACCTGGACCTCGACCGTGGTCGGCACCGTCCCGCAGTGGCTGGACGTCCGGGCGCGCACCGTGGACTCCGGACGGTTCTTCACTCAGGCGGAGGTCGACTCCTCGGCCAAGGTGGCCGTGCTCGGCTCGTCCACCGCCAGTGAACTGTTCAGCACCGGCTCGCCGGTGGGCCAGACAGTCAGCATCAACGGAAACGCGTTCACCATCATCGGAGTGCTGAAGGCCGAAGGGACGTCGGGCACGTCGAATCAGGACGACACCGTGCTGGTTCCGATCAGCACCTTCGCGGCCGGGCTGTCCACCTCGAGCAATGCCAGCGCGGTCTCCTCGATCTATCTCTCCGGCCGGGACACCGACAGCCTGTCGGCGGCCTACCAGCAGGTGAAGACAGCGCTCCTGGCTACACACCAGGTGACCTCGGACAGCGCCGACTTCACCGTGACCACCCAGGCGTCCCTGGTCGAGACGGCCGCCTCGGTGACCGGAATCCTCACCCTGCTGCTCGGCGGCATCGCGGCCATCTCACTGCTGGTCGGCGGCATCGGTGTGATGAACATCATGCTGGTCTCGGTCAGCGAGCGGGTCCGCGAGATCGGCCTGCGCAAGGCGCTGGGTGCCACCCCGGGCGTGATCCGCCGCCAGTTCCTGGTCGAAGCCGGCATTCTCGGCGTCTTCGGCGGCCTGATCGGGGTGGGCCTGGGCTTCGCCGGCGCCGCGATCCTCACCCCGCTGCTGGGCATCTCGGTGCTCATCTCCGTCCCGGCAACCCTGATCGCCCTGGCCGTGTCGCTGGGCATCGGTCTCATCGCCGGGGTCTACCCGGCCTCGCGGGCGGCTCGACTCGCCCCGATCGACGCACTGAGGAGCGAATGATGAAGCTCGGACGGATCAAGGCGATCCTCGGCATCGGGGTCGGTCTGGCCGTGGTGGTCGCCGGCGGGATCTACCTGAGCCAGGCCTCGGCCGCCACCAGCCTGCGCTACGTGACGGCCGAGGCCGGGACCGGGGACGTCACCCAGACCTACACCGCCACCGGTGCGGTCACCAGGAAGAACACCGCGAAAGCCTCGTTCTCCGTGTCCGGGACGGTCGAGTCGATCGCGGTCGCGGTGGGCGACACCGTCAAGGCCGGAGACACCCTGGCCGTGCTGAACACGTCCGACCTGCAGCTGGCCGTGCTGAACGCCTCGACGGCCGTGGCCCAGGCCGAAGCCAGCCTCTACGCGGCCAAGCACCCCACATCGACCGCGAGTTCCGGCGGCTCGGGCGGAACGACCGGCCTGGTCGTCAATCCGGCCGTGCTAACCGCGGCGACCTCGCGGGTGAACCGGGCCGTCATGGACGAAGCCGCCCGCTGCGACGCGATCCTGGCCTCGCTGGGCGGCGGGGCCGGGCCGACCTCGGTGAGCCCGTCCGGGGCCAACAGCCAGGCCGGCGCCGAGCCGTCCGCCTCGGCCAGCCCGAGCGCCACGGCCAGCCCGCTGAGCACGGTGACCCCGGCGGAGATCAGCGATGCCGACCTGACCGCCTGTGCGAACGCCCGGGCCGAGGTGACGGCAGCCAATGCGAACCTGCAAGGTCTGATCGCGAAGCTCACCGCGCACGGTGGCTCGACACCGAAGAAAACCACCTCGAGCACCAAGGTCAGCAAGTCGGCGGTGGCCAAGGCCCAGGCTGCTCTGCTGCAGGCCGAGCAGAACCTCAGCACGGCGAAGGCGAACCGCGCCAAGGCCACCCTGGTCGCCCCCATCTCAGGGACCGTGGGGACGGTGGGGCTGACCGTGGGTGCCAGCGGATCGTCGGGATCGATCACGATCGTCGGCAGTGGCAATGCCGAGCTCACCTTCGAACTGCCCGTGAAGACCCGGCAACTGGTCAAGGTCGGACAGAGTGTCACGGTGGCTCCGGCCGGCTCGACCACGACACTCAGCGGCAAGATCACCGCGATCGCCGCGCTGGCCACCAGCGGCACCAGTGGCGACACCGCCACCTACACCACGACCGCCCTGATTGAAGACCCGACCGGCCGGCTGCCCAGCGGCTCCAAGGCCGGGGTGACGATCCCGGTGAAGGCCGTGACCGGCGTGGTGCGGGTACCGGCCTCTGCGGTCACTCCGACCGGCACTGGGGCGGCCACCGTGCAGGTGGTGACCAGCGCCGCGGCGCCGACCGCGAAGACCACCCAGGTCAGCACCGGGGCGGTCGGCGGCGGCTGGGTGGAGATCAGCTCCGGGCTGGAAGCTGGCAGCATGGTGGTCCTGGCCGACAACACCGCTGAGATCCCGGCGAACCAGACCAATCGGCGCCGGACCACGACCACCTCGACGTCGGGCACGGCCGCCACAACGGGCGGTGGCCAGTCAGGTTCGGGGACGTCGGTTCCATCGGCTCAGCCGAGCGCCACGACAACCGGACGGTAGAGACGCGGCAAGCCCGTCGAGATGCACCCCTGTGACCTCGACGGGCTCACCCACCGGCTCTTTCTGGTTGTCACCCGCCCCCCGCAGATGACTTCCGACCGGGCCTAGATCCGGACCGGCCCCGGTGTTAAGTACCATCTTGGCCCCTAGACCAAGGATCTGGAACCAATCCGCGGAGAATTGTGTGCGCGGAGATCTGGATCAGCGCTCAGAGTGCCTACAGCGCAGGCAGGTTGTGCTCAAGCTCCCACTCCGTGACCTGGCTGCGGTAGTCCTCGTACTCGGCCTTCTTGTTGCGAAGGAAGAACTCGAACACGTGCTCACCGAGCGTGTCGGCGACCAGCTGGGAGCTCTCCATCAGGTCGATGGCGTTGCCCAGGCTGCGCGGCAGCGGGTCGATGCCCAGTGCCTTGCGCTGCCGATCGGTGAGCGACCAGACGTCGTCCTCTGCGCCTTCGGGCAGCTCGTACTCGTTCTCGATGCCGGCCAGACCCGCCGAGAGCACCATGGCGTAGGCCAGGTAGGGGTTGGCGGCCGAATCGATCGAACGCAGCTCGATCCGGGCTGAGGCACCCTTGTTCGGCTTGTACATCGGCACCCGGACCAGCGCCGAGCGGTTGTTCTGGCCCCAGCAGATGTAGCTGGGCGCCTCGGCCCCGGCCACCAGCCGCTTGTAGGAGTTCACCCAGGGGTTGGTGACCAGGCTGATCTCACCGGCGTGCTTGAGCAGACCGGCGATGAACTGGCGTCCGGTCTTGGACAGGTGGTACTCGGCGCTGGCGTCGTAGAAAGCGTTGGTGTCGCCCTCGAACAGCGAGACGTGGGTGTGCATGCCGGACCCGGGCTGGTCGGACAACGGCTTGGGCATGAAGGACGCGAACATGTTCTGCATCACCGCGACCTCCTTGATCACCACCCGGAAGGTCATGATGTTGTCGGCCATGGTCAGGGCGTCCGCGTAACGCAGGTCGATCTCCTGCTGGCCGGGGCCGCCCTCATGGTGGCTGAACTCCACCGAGATGCCCATCTGCTCCAGCAGAGTGATCGCCTGCCGGCGGAAGTCGGCGCCCGGGCTGGTGGTGGTGTGGTCGAAGTAGCCGGACTGGTCGGCCGGGGTCGGAACCTGGCCGGGCACGACCGGCTGCTTGAACAGGTAGAACTCGATCTCGGGGTGGGTGTAGAAGGTGAACCCCATGTCGGAGGCCTTCTTCAGCGCGCGCTTGAGCACGTAGCGCGGGTCGGCGAAGGACGGCGAGCCGTCGGGCAGCCGAATGTCGCAGAACATCCGGGCGGTGCCCTGAGTGGAGCCGCGCCACGGCAGCAGCTGGAAAGTGGACGGGTCCGGGTGCGCAACCATGTCGGACTCGTAGACCCGGGCGAAGCCCTGGATCGCGGAGCCGTCGAAGCCGATGCCCTCGCTGAACGCACCTTCGAGTTCGGCCGGGGCGATCGCAACGGACTTGAGGAAGCCGAGCACGTCGGTGAACCACAGCCGGACGAAGCGGACGTCCCGCTCCTCCATGGTGCGGAGCACGAATTCGGTCTGCTTATCCATGGCCCAAGTCTGCCGCTGGATGTGTTTCAGTCTGGTTACAACCTGCCTACGACCCGCCGGAGAAAACTGCGCTGCTCAGCCGCCGAATGGACCCCAGTCGGAACGCTCATCATCAGGCTTCGAGTCGTCGGCCTCGGCGTCGTCGACGAACCGGGGGTCGTGATCCCAGGCCTCATTGCGCTCAGCCACCCGGGCCAGCGCCGCCCAGGCCTCGTCGATCGTCCGATACGGGCCGAGCCGGCTGGCGCTGCGGCAGCCCTCGTAGGGCTCGACGGTGTGGTGGTCGAGGCAGTAATACCAGTCGCTGGATAGCATCCCCACCCCCTGACGAAGCCGCGGACCCGGGCGACAACTATGATCCCAAGGGTGACCGCAATCAAGCCCTACCCGGTTTCTGCCCGACGTCTCGTCCCCTCCGAGATCATCCGCCCGCACTACGTGGACCTGCCTGGACCTGAGCGATACACCGGCTCCCACGTGCAGAGCGCGGACACCATCGAGCGGATGCGGATCGCCGGACGGATCGCCGCCCAGGCCATGGCGGCCGGTGCGGCAGTCATCGCCCCCGGGGTGACCACCGACGAGATCGACGCCGTGGTCCACGACTTCATCGTCGCCCAGGGCGCCTACCCGTCCACGCTGGGTTACCGGGGCTTCCCCAAGTCGTGCTGCACCTCGGTCAACGAGGTGATCTGCCACGGGATCCCGGACGCCCGTCCGCTGGAGGACGGCGATCTGGTGAAAATCGACGTGACCGCGTTCTACGACGGCGTCCACGGCGACAACTGCGCCACCTACGGCTGCGGCGAGCTGGACGAGGAGTCCCGGCTGCTGGCCGAGCGGACCCAGGAGGCGATGAACCGCGGGATCCGCGCGGCTCGTCCGGGGCGTGAGGTGAACGTGATCGGCCGCGTGATCGAGTCCTACGCCAAGCGGTTCGGCTACGGCGTCGTCCGCGACTACACCGGACACGGTGTGCACTCGTCCTTCCATTCCGGGCTGGTGATTCCGCACTACGACGCCCCGCACCTCAACGACGTGATCGAGGTGGGGATGACCTTCACCGTCGAGCCGATGCTGGCCCTCGGCGATTACCACTCGCACACCTGGTCGGACGGCTGGACGGTGGTCACCAATGACGGCAGTCGGGTGGCTCAGTTCGAGCAGAGCATCGTGATCACCGAGGACGGGGCCGAGATCCTCACCGTCGCCTGATCCGCGGGATTCACAGGGTTCGCCTAGTGGAGCACTAGGCAAAGATCGTCCCCGGTGGGCGCGGCGAATGATGGCGCTCGAACCGGTTCCGGCACGCTACGGTTGAACCAGCCCGATCCGGACTCCCCCCTTGAGATCCGATCGAGGTCAGGCCCCGCCAGGCCCGCCATCCCCCTCCGGTTCGCCTGGCTGGGCCGCTTCAGTCATCGGCGCCGCCCGTAGCTCCCGGGACCGGCGCACCGGCACTGGGCACCGCGACTAGCCTTGGCGCATGACCCAGTACCACGAGCCCACCAACGAGGAACTGTGGGCCCAGCCGCCGGCCGTGCATCCGCAGCCGACCCCGCCAGTGCCGGCGGTGTTGCCCCAGCCGCAGCTGCAGCCGACGCACCCGCCCTACCCCACCGAGCTGTCCAAGCCGGATCGCTCCCGGTTCGCGCTGGCGATCGTCTCGCTGGCGCTGGGCATCCCGCTGACCGCGATTGCGACCGGTACGTCCGGCACCTTCGGATTGATTCTCACCTGGGCCGGGATCGTGGCCGTCAACACGGTGTACGCCTGGGGCGGCCGACACCGCTCCTGAGCGCTGGCCTGGTCCGCACCCACTCAGCTGTTCCTGTCTGCGCACCTTCGCGGGCAAGGAACACGGTGGAGGGGACGAGCCGGCCTGTAAGCCGGATTCTGTGCCCGTTGCCGGGCGGTGATCATCCATCTGCGACGGCTGTTGCCAACCGCCTTCGCCGTTTCCGGCGTGCGACCTACCCGGACGCCTCGCGCGAGCAGCGCTGATAACGGCGTCCGCAGGCCCGATCCGAGGATCGCGCCCTTCTTGGTCTTGCTCCGGGTGGGGTTTACCGAGCCACTCCAGTCACCTGGAGTGCGGTGGTCTCTTACACCGCCGTTTCACCCTTACCCCTTGCGGGGCGGTCTGTTCTCTGTGGCACTTTCCCGCGGGTCACCCCGGGTGGGCGTTACCCACCACCCTGCTCTGAGGAGTCCGGACTTTCCTCGACTTGCGCCGCGATCACCCGGCCGACTCGTCCGGGACAAGGGTAGCCGCGGACGGCACTGTTCGCCGACTCGGCGAGCGGGACCCTCTGCGGACCAGGAGAACCGGAGGAATCCCGGCTCAGCGACGGACGGCGAACTGCACCTTGCCGGCGATCGGGTCGGCGGTGACCAGGGTGGCTCTGATCTGACGGCCGAGGACGAGATCGGAGCCGGTGACCCGCGCCTCGACGGCCGGCTCGGCCAGCTGCAGCACACCGTCCTTAGCCTCGGAGTCGACCTCGAGGACGGTGCCGGTGAACTCGTGGCCGACCAGCGGCTCCAGGAGCAGCGCCTCGACCAGGTTCACCACGCCGCGCTCGTAGCGATGCGCCCGCCGGTTCGACTCGGCCATCACCTCGGGCAGGGTCGGCAACTCGGCCAACGCCCACTCCGGAACCGGTCGCCCGGCGCAGATGGCCACACAGACCTCACCGGCGTAGCGATCAGCCAGCCGGCGCAGCGGGGCGGTGACGTGGGCATAGGGCGCCGCGATGGCGGCGTGCAGGGGCTGCTCGGGAGCGGTGCCGTCGAAAGCCACGTAGCCGGCACCGCGGAACAGCAGCGTGCAGGCGTTCAGCATCGCGGCCTGGGCCGGGGTGGATGCGTCCAGCGCCCGAACGAAGTCGGGATAGGCCCGAGTGTGCGGCCAGCTGATCCCCAACGCCTGCGCCGTACGGCGCAACCGGTCCACCGCCTCCTGCGGCGCGGGCGCCAGCGTGCGCAGCAACCCGACCTTGGCGTCCAGCATCAGTCGAGCGGCCGCCATCCCGGTGGCCAGCGACAGCTGAGCGTTCCAGTCCTCCACCGGAAGCGAGGCCCGATAGGCCAGCCCCCAGGACGCCTCGGACGGCACCACTTCCTGTTCGGGGACCGAGAGACTCACCCCGCCGCGGGCCGCCTCGCGCTGCTGACGCAGCGTCCCGATCTCCCGCAGCAGTTCCAGTTGCTCGCCGCCGGTGCCGGCCGCCAGCTGATGCTGGGCGTCGGCATAACTGAGCTTGGCGCGGCTGCGCACCAATGCCCGGGCCACCGTGGCCTGGCCGGTGGTGCCGTCGCGATCCAGCTGCAACTCCCAGACCAGCGCCGGACGGTCCTGGCCGGGCAGCAGGCTGGCTGCCCCCTCCGACAGCAGCGGCGGGTGCAGTGCGGTCCGCGAGGTCGGGGCGTAGAGGGTCTCGCCGCGCGCGTGCGCCTCGGCATCGATGGCGCCTCCGGGAGCCACGAAAGCAGCCACATCGGCGATGGCGTAGCGAATCAGGTAGCCATCGGCAGTTCGGGAGAGGTGGAACGCCTGATCCAGATCGAGCGAGCCCTCCGGATCGAGGGTGACGAAGGCCAGGTCGGTGCGATCGACGTCCGGCAGCCGTGGGGCCCGGGCCGCCACCTGCGCCTCGGCGGTCACCGACGCCGGGAACCCGTCCGGGACGCCGAGATCGTCGCGCAGCCGCTGCAGCCCGGCGGCCAGCGCGGCCGGCTCGGCCCGGCGCAGGCTCACCTCACGAATCGGCATCGCTGTCCCCTACCGCCGGTCGCGGGGCTTTCCGTCCAGAGCCGCGTTCACCAGCGCGTCGGCGGCCTTGTTCTGCTCGCGCGGCACCCAGGTCCAGCTCACCCCGCACGGATGCAGGGCGCGGGCCTGGGCGGCCAGCGGACGCATGGCCGGATGCTTCACCTTCCAGCGACCGGCCTGCTGCTCGATCACCAGCCGGGAGTCCATCCGGACGTCCACGGCGGCATCGGCGTCGATGGCGCGGGCCATCTCCAGGCCGGCGATCAGCCCGGAGTACTCGGCCACATTGTTGGTGGTGACCCCCAGGCAGAGCCCTTCGGAGTTCAGCACCTCGCCGGTCTCGCCATCACGGACCAGCGCGCCGTACGCGGCCGGACCGGGGTTCCCCCGGGAGCCGCCGTCGGCTTCCACGATCAGTCGCCGCGACGAGGTCGTCGACGTCGAATCGACGACTTTCGGGGCCGGAGCCTCGAGATCGAACAGCCCAGGCCCGTCCTGCGACGGGGCCGGACGAGCCATCAGAGCTCCACCGCGCCGATCCGGACGAGCACCCGCTCGCACTCCTCGCAGCGCAGCACTTCGTCACCGGGGGCGGCCGCATAGCCGGCCAGCGCGGTCTGAGTGGCCTCCAGTTGGCAGCCACCACAGCGGCGTCCCTTGAGCGGGGCCGCACCCAGGCCACCGGAACGCACCCGGATCCGGTCGTAGAGCGCCACCAGATCGGCGGGCAGCTCTGCGGCGATCCCGTTGCGAACGCCCTGGTGCTGGGCACCCTGGGCGTTCAGCTGGGCAAGCTGCTCGTCACGGGAGGCCATCAGCGCGCGCAGCGAGGACTCGACCTCGCCGATCTGCTCAGCCAGCTGCGCCTCTTCGGCACTGGCCTGTTCGACCTGTTCCATGGCCTCCAGCTGGACGTCCTCCAGCTCGGAGATCCGTCGGGTGAGGTGCTCGATCTCATCGATGAGACCCTGCAGCGCCTTCGGATCGCTGACCGCGCCGGCGTCCAGACGCTGCTGGTCACGAGCCTTCCGCTCGCGGACCGGGATCAGATCGGCCTCGGCCTTCTCCAGGTCGGTCTGCAGGTCGGCGAGCCGGGTCTCCGCAGCCAGATGATCCTGCTTGAGCTTGACTCGGACGGTCTTGGCTTCCGCGATCGCGGCGTGCTCCGGCAATGCCCGCTTGCGGTGCTCGACTTGGGCCAGCGCGGTGTCCTCCTGCTGCAGGTCGAGCAGCCGTATTTGTGCCGAGGCGGCAGCCTTCATCTGGTCCTCCTGAAGTTGTCGAGCCGACTCTACCGGCTCCGCAACGCGATACGCCTGCGCGCGGGTAGCCGATTGGCCATGATTGCGCTGTGACCACAGCACCCCCCACTCCGGCCGGCTGGTACCCCGATCCTGAGGCTGCAGGACAGCTGCGGTACTGGGACGGCCGCAACTGGACCTCCCAGGTCCACGCGTCCGGCCTGGCTCCGTCCGCCTCCACCTCGCCGGCGGCGTGGGTGCCGCGCCGGTCGCTGCCGCTCGGCCTGGCCATCCAGGTGCTGCTCGGGGCGGCCGGACTTCTTTCGCTGTTCAACGCCGGGGTCGAGATCTGGGGCTTTCGACTGATCGCCGACGGCGTGTGGGATCCGCTCAGCATCGACCTGGCCGTCTACCAGCGCTACGACCAGCTGCACGGCATCGGTTCGGTGTTGGGTAGCTTGTCCGTGGTCGCCACTGGCGTGACCTGGATCATCTGGCAGGCCGGGCTGGCTGCCCAGGCGCCCGAGGTCGCACTGCGCCGTGGTCTCGGCTGGCACATCGCCGGCTGGTTCGTTCCGGTGGTCAGCCTGTGGTTCCCGGTACAGAACTTGGCCGACCTCCGCGGCGCTCTGGACGGCGCCCGGGCGCCATCGCGAGTTGCGCCCGGCTACTGGGTGTGGTGGCTGTTCTGGCTCGGCGGCAATCTCCTGGGCCTCATCGCGACTCGACTCCCCGTGCCCGAGCAGTCCCTTTCCTCGCTCGCCGATGTGACCGCCCTGCTGGCGGTGAGCGATCTGCTGAGTGTCGTCGCCGCCGGACTGGCCATCCTGGTGGTGCGGGATCTCTCCGGCGGAGTCCGCGCCGCGCTCCAGCCCCGCTGAGTCCGCGGCGAGAAGGGCAGCAGCCGAGCAGGGATAGCATTTCGGACATGACCAGCTCGACCGATGCCGAAGAACAGCCCGCTCTCTCGAACCGCCAGACTCCGTTCCCGAAGGCCTTCGTCGAGTTCATCCCGACCGGCTGGGCGCCGTACCCGTCCGGTTTGCCCGAGGCACTGCCGGCTTCGGTGCCGGCTGCCTGGCGTCGCGCCCAGATCGCGGCGGCCTTCCCCGGCCAGCGGCTGGTGATCCCGGCTGGCGGGCTGAAGGCCCGCGCCAACGACACCGACTACCGGTTCCGTCCGCATTCGGCGTTCGCCTGGCTGACCGGCCTTGGCTCGGAGCGTGAGCCCGATGCACAGCTGGTGATCGAGCCGGACGGGGCCGCGACCCTCTACTTCAAGCCGCGGGCACCGCGCACGGATCCCGAGTTCTACGCCGACTCCCGCTACGGCGAGATGTGGGTCGGCACCCGCGAGTCCCTGGACGAGATGGAAGCGCTGACCGGCATCACCTGCGCACCGATCGGCGACTTCGAGGATGTGCTCACCGCCGACCTGGAGACCGTCCCGGTGCGTCTGGTCCGCGAGGCCGATGAGGCTTTCACGGCCCGGGTGGACGGCCTGCGCGCGGCCGCCGGGGTCGATCCCCGCTCCGAGGCCGAGGCCGACGAGCAGTTCGAGGTAATCCTCTCCGAGGCCCGCATGATCAAGGACGCCTTCGAACTGGATGAGCTGCGCCAGGCCTGCGCGCACAGCGCGGCCGGCTTCACCGCCGTGGTGGCCGACCTGCCCGAGGCCGTCCGTCGCGGCCGGGGTGAGCGGTGGGTGGAAGGCATCTTCGGCCTGCACGCCCGTCACCAGGCCAACTCGGTCGGCTACGACACGATCGCCGCGGCCGGTGACAACGCCACCACTCTGCACTGGATGCGCAACGACGGTGAACTGCGCGAGGGCGAGCTGCTGCTGCTGGACGCCGGCGTGGAGGCCGAGTCTCTCTACACCGCCGACATCACCCGGACGTTGCCGGTCAACGGCACGTTCAGCCCGACCCAGCGGAAGGTCTACGAAGCGGTTCTGGAGGCTCAGGCGGCCGGTTTCGCCGCGGCCAAGCCGGGCAACAAGTTCTCCGAC
Source organism: Propionicimonas paludicola (assembly GCF_002563675.1). Taxonomy (NCBI): domain Bacteria; kingdom Bacillati; phylum Actinomycetota; class Actinomycetes; order Propionibacteriales; family Nocardioidaceae; genus Propionicimonas; species Propionicimonas paludicola. Next base: position 1,944,667 of record NZ_PDJC01000001.1, read on the forward strand.
GTGCACGCCGCTGCGGTCGCAGTCGTGGTGCGCCACCTGGCTGAATGGGGCCTGCTGCCGGTAAGCATCGAGGAGTCCCTCGACCCGATCAACGGCGGCCAGTACCGGCGCTGGATGGTCCACGGCACCTCGCACCACCTCGGCCTGGACGTCCACGACTGCGCCAAGGCCCGCCAGGAGAACTACCGGGACGCGATCCTGGCCCCCGGCATGGTGATCACCGTCGAGCCCGGAATCTACTTCAAGGCCGCCGACCTGCTGGTGCCCGAGGAGTTCCGCGGCATCGGTGTGCGGATCGAGGACGACGTGGCCATCACCGAGACCGGCTGCGAGATCCTGTCCCACCACCTGCCCCGCGACCCCGACGCCGTCGAGGCCTGGATCGCCGAGATCTGGTCCAACTAGCCCGGAAGTACCTCGAGAAGGTCGCCCACCGAGCAGTCCAAGGCATCGCAGATCGCGGTCAGGGTGCTGAACCGGATTGCCCGGGCGCGATCGTTCTTCAGCACCGACAGGTTCACCAGGCTCACTCCGACCAGCCCGGCGAGGCGGGTCAGTGTCATCCCACGGTCGGCCAGCAGGTCGTCCAGGCGACAGTGGATCCGGCCGTCCTCCTCAGTCGGCACTAGACCAGCCCCTCGGCATCGGCGCGCAACCGCGCGCCATGGCCGAACACCGCCGCTAGCAGGATCAGCGCCAGCCCTGCAGCCAACGGCGTAAACGGGATGTCGAACCGGAGGCCCGCCGGGCCGGGCCAACCCAGTTGGGCCGGATCGCTCAGGTCGCCGGTGCCCGTCCAGCCCATGGCGCCGAACAACTCCCCCGAGGTCACCCAGTCGGCGAAGTTCCCCACCCAGGTGGCCAGCGTTCCGCCAACCATGGCAACCCAGCCGGCGGTCGCTAGCGCCGATGAGCTCAACGCAAAGGGGTCACCCGCGCCGAGCGAGCGAGCTAGGCGCAGCACCACCACGGCCACGGCGATCGTGGTTCCCGCGGTCAGCACCGGCGCAAGCGCGAGCGCGAGCCGCGCGAGCACTGATAGTCCGCTGGCGGTGACCGTGACCTGGTCGAAGCCGCCGCCGGTGACGCTTGCACTGAGCCCGAGCGGGGTAGGCCCAGCCGGAAGATGTATCGGAACCAGCTCCACGGGGACGGTGACCCGTGGGCTCGGCACCGACGTGCCGACCACAGCGGCCAGCGCCCAGAAGGCGGCCAGCGCGATGGCAGCGCCGCTAGCCAGTCGGACGATACGCAACAACTGCTCACCGCCTTGGGATGCCACCCGGAACAGCAGGAACGGCAGCGCCAGGACGGCAGAGACCAGAAGAAGAATGACGAATGCTGGCAGCACGCTCACGGGGCCCCCTCGGTTATCGACTAGCGATAACCTTATCGTTATTCGATATGGCGTCAAGGGTCGGGCGTCCATCTGAGGGGACGCTCATCGGACGACGCGGGGAACCGGCCCGACGCCCCCTAGAGTTCTGCTGGGCCGCAACGGCAATGGCGGCCCAGTGAACTCAAAGGCGAAGGAACTCCTGTGTCAGATCCCAAACAGACCAAGGTTGTGCTCGACGAGTCCCAGATGCCCACGCATTGGTACAACATCGTCGCCGACCTGCCCACTCCCCCGCCGCCGCACCTGCACCCGGGCACCCAGCAGCCACTGCAGCCCGACGACCTGGCACCGCTGTTTCCGCCGGCCCTGATCGAGCAGGAAGTGACGACCGAGCGCTGGATCGAAATCCCGGCTGAGGTTCACGACATCTATCGCCTGTGGCGTCCGTCCCCCTTCTACCGCGCCCATCGGCTGGAGAAGGCGCTGGGCACCACGGCCCGGATCTACTACAAGTACGAGGGTGCCTCACCGGTCGGTAGCCACAAGACCAACTCCGCGGTCGCCCAGGCCTACTTCAACAAGGTCGCCGGGCGGACCCGGCTGACCACCGAGACCGGAGCCGGCCAGTGGGGTTCGGCGCTGGCTTTCGCCACCCAGATCTTCGGCCAGAGCTGCGATATCTGGCAGGTGCGTTCCAGCTACGAGGGCAAGCCCTACCGGCACTACCTGATGGAGACCTTCGGGGCGTCGGTGGTAGCCAGCCCGTCCGAGCTGACCGAAGCCGGCCGGGCGCTGCGCGAGCAGTTCCCCGACACCACCGGCAGCCTGGGCATGGCGATCTCGGAGGCGGTCGAGGCCGCCGCCAAGGATCCCAATGCCAGCTACTCGCTGGGCTCGGTGCTGAACCACGTGGCCTTGCACCAGACGGTGATCGGCCAGGAGGCCCTGCTCCAGCTGAAGCTGTTCGGCGAAGGCCCGGCCGACTACCTGTTCGCATGTGCGGGTGGCGGCTCGAACCTGGCCGGTATCGCCTTCCCGTTCCTGCGGGAGAACCTCGAGGGACGTGCGGAGACCACCATCGTGGCGTGCGAGCCGAAGGCGGCCCCGTCGCTGACCGAAGGCGAATACAAGTACGACTTCGGTGACACCGCCCACCTGACCCCGCTGCTGAAGATGTACAGCCTCGGTCCGGACTTCGTCCCGGCAGCCGTCCACGCCGGTGGCCTGCGCTACCACGGCATGTCGCCGCTGGTCAGCCACTGCTACCACGAGGGTCTGCTGCAGGCCACCGCCATCAAGCAGCTGGACGCCTTCGAGGCCGGCGTGATCTTCTCCCGGGCCGAGGGCATCGTCCCGGCGTCGGAGTCGAACCACGCCATCGCCGGTGCCATCCGTCAGGCCCGGCTCGCCACCGAGGCCGGCGAGTCGCCGGTGATCGTGATCGGGGTGTCCGGTTCCGGCCAGCTCGACCTGCCGGCCTACGCCGAGTTCCTCTCCGGAGGCATGGCCGACAGCTGAGTGCTCAGTAGCGCAACAGCCCCGGAGCCGGATCGTCCCGGCACCGGGGCTGTGCTCATTCTGCGCTGCGGAGGTGGCGTCGGGCGAAGACCCACGCACCCAGGACGAAGAAGCCGACCGACAGCAGGCTCAGCATGGTCAGCTCATAGCCGATGTTCGTCGAACCGTAGGTGATCAGGGAGTTCAGTGCGTTCACCGCATGCCGGGGCGGCAGGATGTCGAGCAGGTTCACGTCCTGGCCACCGATCCGGAACAGGACGAAGCCGCGGACCGGGAACATCGATCCGGACAGGAACATGTTCACCCCGAACGGGAAGTTGGCCAGCAGAAAAGCCTGGGTGACCGTCCGGCAGAAGGCACCGACGATCAGCCCCATCCCGATCACCGAGAGGCTGGTCAGCAGCCACACCACCAGGATCAGCGGGATCGAGCCGGCCGGGCGGAAGCCCAGCGCACAGGCCACCCCCAAGCTGGCCGCCCCGGCCCCAACCCCGAGAACCGCCTGGACGATGGTGATGCCCGCCAGGAGCTCGCGCGCCTTCAGCGGCGTCCTCACCAGCCGATGCAGCGTGCCGGCCTCGACTTCCTGCGCCACGCTGGATGCGGCGGTGAAGATGATCAGCCCGATCGCGAAGATCAGCACGCCGGGGACGTAGGACTCGAACTCGGTCCGGGTAGCCGAACCGCCGAGGGCCACTTCCTTCAGTTCGACCACCGGCGCCCTGGCGGTCAGGTGACTCAGTTCCTTGCTGATCGCCTCGTGCACCATGATCGCGGCGACCGGATACTGCGGGTTGCTGAGATCGCCGCCGAGTGTCACCGGGATGCCGACGCTGGGATCCGTGGTGGCCCGCTGGGCCATCTTCGCGAACCCGGCGGGCAGCTCGACGAAGGCCACGGCGCGCCTGCTCTCCACCTCGGCACGGGCGGAGTCGACATCGTCGGCCAGCGTGACGGCAAGGATCGGAGCTCCGGTGTCGTAGCGGAGGTTCTGCATCGACGCGATCACCGCCGACTGCAGCTCCTGATCCGGCCCAGCGGCCGGGCTGACCACCGCGATCGGATAGGACGTCGATCCGCCCGCAGGGAAGAACAACCAGATCAGAGCGACGAAGAACGGGCCCAAGATCAGAGCCAGCAGCGGCAGCAGCGGGTTACGCGCCAGCTCGCGCGCCGACTTGGTGGCGATGGTGAAGGTTCTCATCCGCGCAGGCTCCGTCCGGTGAGCGTCAAGAACACGTCCTCCAGGTTCGCCGGGCGGCTGCGCACCGACGTGACGGGAACGCCGAGCCGCTCCAGCCTGGCCAAGATGGCACCGAGCGCCTCTCCACTGTGCGCCAGCCGCAGCCGGATCCCGTCGCTGCGCTCCTCGAGCGGCTCGAGGAGCGCCACGCCGTCCAGGCCGCGACGCAGTTCGTCCGGGTCACCGATCAGATCCACCTCGTCGCCCAGGTCATAGCGGGACACCAGCTCGGCCGGAGTTCCTTCGGCCAGGACCGTGCCGTGGTCGATGATGATCACCTGATCAGCGACTCGCTCCACCTCGGCGATGTCGTGTGAGGTGAGCAGGACGCCGTGATCCTGGGCCAGCTCGGCGATCAGCTCGCGGACCATGGCTCGACTCTGCGGGTCCAGCCCGGCTTCAGGCTCGTCGAAGACCAGGATCGGTGGGTCGTTCACCATAGCCAGGGCCAGATTGAGGCGCCGCTTCATGCCACCGGAGAGCGTCTCGGCCCGAGCTGAGCTCTTCGCGGTCAGTCCGAGTCGCTCCAGCAGCTCGGCCGCTCGCAACCGCGCCGCCGGTCGGGGCAGGCCGTACAACCGTCCGACCATCACCAGCTGCTCTGCGCAACCAAGCTTCGGCCAGAACTCCAGCGCCTGCGGGCAGAGGCCGACGACCCGGCGCAGCCGGGCAGGATCGGCCACGACGTCGTCGAACCTGATCCGGCCGGCGTCGGGAACCGTCGAGCCGGAGATCATGTCGATCGTGGTGGTCTTGCCGGCACCGTTCGGCCCGAGCAATGCGAGCACCTGGCCGGGGGCGATCTTGAGATCAACCTCAGACACTGCGGTGAGGTCGCCATAGCGCCGAGTCAGACCTGTCGCTTCAACAACGGTCATGACAGCCCCCTCACCAGGGTGTCGATCGCCGCCGCGATGGTGTCGGCCGCCGGAGTGGAGCCCGGCAGCAAGTAGCCACCCAGGTGCGGCAGGAGGGATGCATCCACGATGGCCGAAAGTGCGCCGTGCAGGACGCTGGCCGTGACGTCCGGATCCAGATCGGCCCGGATCTCACCGCGCTCGATCGCTGCGGCGACCATGGCCGTCATCGCCTCCAGCATGGCCTCGGCGATCGGACGCACCAGGCGCAGGCTGACTGCTGGATCACCGTCGTAGGCAGCCCGCGTGAAGTAGCGCATCACTGCCGCGTAGCTCCGCGACCACTCCACCCCGCCGGACAGCCAGGCCTCCAGGCCATCGCGCAGCGGAAGCTTCCGAAGTTCCGGGACGAAGCTGCGCAACTCGGCCGACAGGATGCCGGCGACCAGTTCGATCGCAAAGTCGACGACCACCCGCTGGCTGCCGAAGTACTGGTAGAGCGAGCCCACCGAGACCCCGGCGGCCGCGGCCGTCTCCTTCAGCCGGATCCGAGCCGGGCCGCGCTCGAAGGCCTCCTCCAGGATCGCCACGGTGATCGCCTGCTGCCGACTGTGCTCCAGTCGGCGGAAAGTCGCCGTGACCAGCCCTGCCCGTTCGAACTCACGGACCGCATCGGGGGTCAGTATCCCGCCATCGTCATGAACCACAGGTTCATGCTATATGAATCTGCAGTTCATATCCGGGATCAACAGAAACGAACGAAGAGGACAGGCTCGACACACCCAGGCTGCGCGTCGATGGGAATCGGCGATCAGCCCTTCGGGGTTTGCTCCGAGCTGGAGGACGGCGAGCCGGGAGCGCTGGGGGTCACCGGAGGTACCTCCGGGGCGGCAGCGACGGGCTGGGTGCCGTCCGGCTGTCCGTAGCCGGGAGTCGGCTGCGGGTAGCCCTGCTCGGGGTAGGGCTGCGGGTAGCCGGCCGGCGGGAAGCCGGGTTGCGGGTAGGCCTGCTGCGGATAGCCGGGCTGCGGGTAGCCCTGCGGATAGCCGGGCTGTTGGGGATAGCCGTAGCCGGGCTGCTGAGCGGTCCAACCAGCGTCGAACTGCGCGGCGCGGGCGCCCGGCATGGTGGCCACCAGACCACGGGCCTGGCCGGCCACCTTGTGCTCAGCGAGCACCTCGTACTTGGTGGCGATGGTTTGGGAGACCGAAGTGAAGTCCCGCTTGCCGCGGGCCGCCCAGTAGGAGATGGCCGACATCACCACGCCCACGAAGATGCCGATCAGCAGGGCGTAGACGATGATCACGATCGGGTTGGCCGCAGCCTCCTGGACGAAGAGCATCATCAGCAGGCTGATCATGATGCCGGTGGTGACGCCGTTCTGGACGCCGGCCAGCATTACCGTCCCCCAGTTGCGGCGGCCGAGCACGCGCTCCACCGAGCGCAACTCCGTGCCGACAATGGCCAGGTGCTGCACCGGGAACTTCTGGTCGGCCAGGAAGTCGACGACCCGCTGGGCATCGTCATAGGTGTTGTACACGCCGACCGACTGCGGATACTCCAGCTGGAACAGACTGCTCAGCTTGGGCGACATCGACTGGGTCATGACGAGACCTCCATCCCGGCGGCCCGACCCCGGGCCAGAATCGCTGCGGCGAGCTTCACGCCCGCTTCGTCCACCATCTCATCATCCACCACGATCGCCCCGACTGAGCCGTGTCCCTGGCCGATCGCCTGGGCATAAGAACTCATGATTCGCTGAGCTCGTTCGAAGTCGGACGTCTTGGGCGAGAACACCTCGTTGCCGGCGTCGACCTGTGCTGGATGCAGTACCCACTTGCCGTCGTAGCCAAGCGCCGCCGACAGCTGCGCGGAGCGGCGGAAACCGTCCACGTCGCGAATCGCCACAAAGGGGCCGTCGATGGCCTGCAGGCCATGCGCCCGGGCCGCCACCAGGATCGACATCAGGACGTGGTGGAAGGCATCGGCCGGGTATCCGTCCGGCTGGGCACCGACGTTCAGCCCGCCCATGCCGAGGCTGGCCATGAAGTCGCCGGGCCCGAACACCAGGGACGCCAACCGCGGGCTGGCCGCGGCGATCTCGGCCACGTGCAGCAGGCCGACGGCGTCCTCGATCTGCACCTCCAGGCCGATCCGGCCGACCTCGAGTCCGGCGTTGTGCTCGACCTGGGTGAGCAGGAGGTCCAGCGCCTTCACCTGGGCGGCCGAGGTGGTCTTGGGCAGCACCAGTGCGTCGATCATGGCGCCGGCTCCGGTGACCACCTCGATCACGTCGCCGTAGGTCCACGGGCTCTCCCAGCCGTTCACCCGGACGGTGACCAGCCGGGCCGTGAAGCCGGCCGGAGCGAGCAGTGCGTCGACGATCCGGCGCCGCGACTCCACCTTCACGGCGGGCGCAACGGCGTCCTCAAGATCCAGGAAGAGCCCGTCGACGCCCAGCGTCCGAGCCTTGTCGATGAACCGGTCCGAAGAGCCGGGGACGGCCAAGATCGTGCGGCGGGGGAGGTCGCGAGAGTTCGTCACCGGGCCAGCCTATGCCAGCGAACCGGCCCTCTTCCTCGGCAACGGCTGAGCGTTCGCTGTGAGCGTCAGCTGACCGGAGTCAGGCCCAGTTTGCGCCCGGCCAGGCTGGGCCGACGAGCCACGATCCGCTGGGCCAGACCGGTCAGCGCCTGGGCCGCCGGACGGGTGGGATCGGTGGCCACCAGCGGCAGCCCGTCATCACCACCGGCCGACACGGCCGGATCCATCGGCACCTCGGCCAGCAGCGGGACGTCGTAGCCGAGCCGCTTGGTCAGGGTCGCGGCCACCTCGGCACCACCACCGGTACCGAAGACGGCCACCCGCTGGGTCTCCCCGTGCGAGCAGGTCACCTCAAGGTAGGCCATATTCTCCACGACGCCGAGCACCTTCTGGTCCAGCATCGAGGCCATCGTCCCGGCCCGCTCGGCCACCTCTGCGGCAGCCTGCTGCGGAGTGGTGACGACCAGCACCTCGGCATTGGGCAGCTTCTGGCCCAGCGAGAGCGCCACATCGCCGGTGCCTGGCGGCAGGTCGACGATCAGGTAGTCCAGATCGCCCCAGTACACGTCGGCCAGGAACTGCTGCAGGGCGCGATCCAGGATCGGGCCACGCCAGGCGATCACCTGGTCGCGAGACTCCTTCATCATCCCGATGCTGATCACCTTCAGGCCCATGGTCGGCACCGGCAGGATCATGCCGTCCACCGAGGTCGGCCAGGACTCCATCAGGCCCAGCATCTGCGGGATCGAGTGGCCGTAGATGTCGGCGTCCAGGACGCCCACCGAACGGCCCTCGTTGGCCAGGGCCATGGCCAGGTTCACCGTGACCGAGCTCTTGCCCACCCCGCCCTTGCCGGAGGCCACCAGGATCACCTGGGTAGTCGAGTCGGCCTTGCTGAACGGGATGTCCCGCTCATTGGCACCACCGCGCAGCTTGCGCTTGAGCTCGGTCCGCTGCTCGTCGTTCATGGCCGACATGGTCAGGTTGACTCCGCTGATCCCCGGCACCGAGGTGACCTTCTCGCGGACGTCGGACTCGATGGTGTTCGCCATCGGACAGCCGGTGATGGTCAGCAGGATGGTCAGCGAGGCGACGCCGGCCTCGTCCACGCTCAGCGCGTCCACCATGTCGAGCTCGGTGATCGGACGATGGATCTCCGGGTCGATGACGGTGGCCAGGGCAGCGTTGACAGCGGCTACGAGTTCGGTGGACATGGCGTCTACCTTACGACGGCCGATAGCCGGCGACCCAATACCCCTGGTGGTTTGGGCAAGCGTGCAGCCGCACTACTTGGCCGGTCTCTCCTGCTCGGGATCCTCGCTCAACTCGGCCAGCAGATCACGCAACTCCGAGCGAATGAAGTCGCGGGTGGCGACGTCGTTCATCCGCATCCGCAGCGAGGCGATCTCGCGGGCCAGGAAGTCCATGTCGGCCCGGGACTGGGCGGCCACCTGACGGTCGTGCTCGAGGCTGACCCGGTCGCGGGCTTCCTGCCGGTTCTGCGCCAACAGGATCAGCGGGGCGGCGTAGGAGGCCTGCAGGGACAGCGCCAAGGTCAGGAAGGCGAACGGCCAGCGGTCCGGAGCGTTCGGGTCGTTGACGTTCCAGATCAGCCAGATGATGATCACGATCGTCATCCAGATGATGAAGTTCGCGGTGCCCATCCAGCGGGCGAAGGTCTCCGCGAAGCTGCCGAAGGTGTCCTGATCCATCCGCAGCCGGGGCAGCCAGGCTGAGCGCCGGCCCGGAGTATCCAGACGATCCTGCTTAGCCATTGCTCACCTCCACATCCAGTCGGTCCAGCTGCACCCCGCGCCAGTCATTGGGCAGGATGTGGTCCAGCACGTCGTCAACGGTGATCGCCCCGATCAGTCGGCGATCGGCGTCCACCACGGGTGCACAGACCAAGTCATAGGTCGCGAAATATCGGCTCACCTGGGCCACATTGCTTTGCGGGGTGAGCGGGCTGATGTCCGGGTCGATCAGGCTGGCCACCAGGATCGACGGCGGTTCGCGGAGCAGCCGCTGAATGTGGACCGCGCCCACATAGCGCCCGGTCGGAGTGTCCAGCGGCGAGCGGCAGACGAAGGCCAAGGCGGCCATGGCCGGGGTCACCTCTTCGCGACGCACTGAGGCCAGCGCGTCCGCAACAGTGGCGTCGATGCCGAGCACCACCGGCTCGGGGTTCATCAGACCACCGGCGGTGGCGGCGTCGTAGGACAGCAGGGTTCGCACGTCCTTGGCGTCCTCGGGCTCCATTCGCTGCAGAATCGTCTCGGCCAGAGTCGGCTCCAACTCGGCGATCAGGTCGGCCGCGTCGTCAGGATCCATCTCCTCCAGGACGTCCGCTGCTCGCTCGGTGTCCATGGCCGCAATCACGTCGACCTGCTCGTCCTCGGGCAACTCCTCCAGCGCCTCGGCCAGCCGGTCGTCGTCCATGGCCTCGACCACAGCGGCACGCAAGCCCGGATCCATGTCGTGCAGCTCTCGGGCCACGTCGGCGGGCTTCAGTTCCGACAGCCGCATCACCTGCTGCTCGGCGTCACGGGGAGCCGGACGATCCAGGAAGTCGGGCACCTCGGACCAGTCGACGATGGTGACATGGCTGCGCTGGAAGGGACGCCGGTCGGCCTGCCGCAGCGCCACCTCGGCCAACTCCCAGTCCCGGCCGCGAGTGTGCCGGATGCCGACGTCGAAGATCGTCTCCGGGACCGGCGAATCGGCACGCTGGACGGTGCGGTCGAACAGCTGATCGGCGACCAGCATCTCGCGGTCGCGCACCTCGAAGCGGCGCGTGTTCACCAGGCCGGAAATGATCACCTGGTTCGGGTCGACCGACCGCACCCGCTCCATCGGGAAGAAGATGCGTCGCAAGGCGAAGAGCTCGACGACCAGCCCTTTCACCTTGGGCGGTCTATTGCCGGAACGATTCTGGATGACAACGTCACGAACCTTGCCCACCTGCTCCCCGTTCGGGTCGAGCATGGGCAGCCCCCTGATCCTCGAAACGAAGATCGATGAAGTCGCAGTCACGACCAGAGGCTAGCTCACTGTGAGCCGATCTGCCGCCAGCGTGGGCTCAGGTGGCTTCCGGGTCGAAGGCAACAGTTGACGGTGCTTCGTCCACCTCGAGCAGAACCTCGGACGGCGCCTCGGCGAGCGAGCCGGACGGGTTGAGCCCGGCCTTCACCGGCTCCAACTCCGCCTTCAGCGGCTCCAGCTCGGCCTGGACCGGCTCGATCAGGTGCTTGGTGACCATTTCCCGCGGATTGCGCAGATCTAGGTCGGCGAACTCCGGCCCGAGTTCGGCCTGCAGCCGTCCGGTGGCGTCGTTGGCGATCGTGCGCAGATAGCGGACGATCCGGCCGGACTTCCGGGCCAGTTCAGGCAGCTTCTCCGGCCCGAAGATGATGACCGCCAGGACCAGCAGGACCAGAACCTCGCTCCAGTCCAGGTTGAACACGGTCGCGACTCCCCGGGTCCTAGAGACCGGCGGCGTCGAGCAGCGCCACGAAGGTCGCGGCCTGCTCCGGGCTGGCCGGCAGCAGCGGCTTGCGGACGCCGCCAGGCACGAATCCCCGCGCGGCCAGGCCGGCCTTCACCAGCAGACAGCCCTGAGTGGCGAACACGCCCTGATACACCGGGAGCAACTGCTGATGCAGCTCGATGGCACCCTGAACGTCCCCGGCCAGGTAGGCCTCGACCAGGGCTCGGGTGCCCCGTCCGGTGAAATGAGTAGAGGTGCCGACCACGCCGACACCTCCCACCGATAGCAGCGGGAGGGTCATGGCGTCATCGCCGGCGTAGTAGGCCAGGCCGGTGGCCGCGATCACCTGTGAGGAGGCCACCGGATTGCCCTTGGCGTCCTTCACCGCGACGATCCGCGGGTGGGCGGCGATCTGGATCAGGGTCGGAGTCTCCACCGGGATACCGGTGCGATGCGGGATGTCGTAGATGACGATCGGGGTGGTGGTGGCCTCGGCGACGGTGAGGAAGTGGTCGGCCACCGCGTCCTGCGGCGGACGGCTGTAGTAGGGAGTGACCACCAGCAGCCCGTCCACCCCGGCCTGCTCGGCCTGGGCCGCGAGCTCGATGGTGTGCGCGGTGTCGAAGGTGCCCACGCCGGCGATCACCTTGGCCCGGTCCCCCACCTCGGCCACCACGGCCTGCAGCAGAGCGAGCTTCTCGGCGTCGCTGGTGGTCGGCGACTCACCAGTGGTGCCGTTGATCACCAGGGCATCGTTTCCCTGCTGATCAACCAGGTGGGCGGCCAGGCGGCGCGCCTCGTCCAGGTTCAGGGAGCCGTCGGGAGCGAACGGCGTCACCATCGCGGTGATGATCCGGCCGAAGGGCAGCGATGTCATGACAGCCAGCCTACGGCGCGTCGATGACGACCAGGGGGTCGCCGTCTCGAACCACGTCGCCGGGCGCCACGACGATCTCACTCACCTTGCCGGCGACCTCGGCCAACACCGGGATTTCCATCTTCATCGACTCCAGCACCACCACAGCCTGGGTGGCTTCGACCTGCTGCCCGGCGACGACCTCCACCGACAGGACGTTGGCTACCAGTTCGGCTACCACGACGTGACTCATGGGACGCAATGGTAGGGCCATCATCGAGTGCGGGCCGGGTCCCGCCATCGGGATCGAGACTCCCCTAAGCTGAAGTGCGTGAATGCAGCTGCCAAGAACTCGCCGCGAACCGGATCACTTCCGGCCTCGCTGGCCTACGCCGAGGCCTTCGTGGCCGAGTCAGAACCCAGCCGGGTCGCTCGCCGCAAGGCCAGCGGGCTTGGCCTGGCCAGCATCAGCGGCGGTGTGGCCGCCGCCCTCACCCTGCTCACCAAGACCCTGTCCGCGAAGGCCGTGGTCGAGATCGGCACCGGCACCGGCGTGTCCGGGCTGGCCCTGTTCGCCGGCATGGTGGCCGACGGCGTGCTGACCAGCATCGACTCCGAGTCGGAGAACCAGGCGGCAGCCCGGGAAGCGTTCAGCGAGGCCGCGGTACCGAGTCGCCGGATTCGGCTGATCGCCGGTCAGGCTCTGAACGTCCTGCCCAAGCTGAGCGACGGCGCCTACGACGTGGTCTTCGTCAACGGCGACCCGCTGGAGTACGTCGAGTACGTGGCCCAGGCCGAGCGCCTGTTGCGTCCCGGCGGCCTACTGCTCCTGCACCATGCGTTGTGGGAGGGCAAGGTGGCCGACGAGCAGAACAGCGACGACGAGCCGCTGATCGTCCGCGAGGCGCTGGAGGCCGTTCAGGACAGCGGCCTGTTCACCGCTGCTCTGCTGCCGGTGGGCGATGGCCTACTGGTCGCGGTCCGCGACTGACTCCTGGCCCGGTAACTCCGCGGTGCGCAGCGCCACGGCGAGATAGCCGCACACGAGCAGCGCGAAGCCGGCCGTGGTGAGGAAGGTGGCCACCAGGCCGACCAGTTCGGCGACCAGCCCGGCCAGCAGCGCACCCAGCGGCATCAGTCCGAAGGCCAGCGTGCGGCTGGCCCCGCCGACCCGGCCCAGCAACTCACTGGGCACCAGGCGCTGCCGCAGGCTTTGGGCCACGACATTGCCCAGGGCATTCACGAAGCCGATCAGAACCAGGGTGCCGGCAGTCACCCAGACGTTCGGCCACAGCGCCGGAACCACCAGCAGAGCCGCGCTGAGAGTCAGCGATCCGACCAGCAGCGGCACCTCCCCGATGATGCGCTGGGCCACCTCGGTGCACAGCGAGCCGGCCACCGCCCCGACCGCGAAGCCCAAGGTCAGCAGTGGGTACTGCGCCTGGCTGAGCCCCATGGCCGATCCCGGACCCACCACCCAGAGCACGAAGACCGCGAAGTAGCCGGTGAAGGCGAAGTTCAGCAGGCTGGCCGCGAGCACCAGCGGACGGATCACTCGGTGCCGGAAGACGAAGCGCAGCCCGTCCTTCACCTCGGCCATGGCCGAGCCGGCCTGGTCCTGGTTCGTCCGGGCCGGACGGTAGCTGCCGCGCAGCCCCACCCAGAGCACCGCGGCCGCCAACGCCGCCAATGCCGCGGACGTTCCGAAGCCCCAGCCCGCCCCCAGCACCAGCAAGAAGCCGGCCACCGGCGCGCCGACGAAGCTGTTGGCGACCTGCTGGACGCCCATCACCCGGCCGTTGGCGGTGGCCAGCTGATCGGTGGAGACCAGCGCCGGCAGGATCGAGCTGGCGCCGAGATCGGCGAACACCTCGGTGACCCCGTAGGCCACCACCAGCGCCAGGAGCAGCGGCATGCTGAGCTGCCCGGCCGCGACCAGCGCGGCGGCGGCCAACAGCACCCCGGCCCTCGCGACCAGAGAAACCACCTGGACGTGGCGCCGGTCGACCCGGTCCACGATCACTCCGGCCGCAATGCTGAGCAGCAGCGACGGCAGCCAGCCGACCGCCGACAGCAGCGAGATCGCCACCGGGGAGGTGGTCAAGGTGAGCGCCACCAGTGGGGCCATGGTCTGCAGGATGCCGTCGCCCAGGTTGGCCAGGCCGGTGGAAGCCAGCTGGGCGGTGAACCGCGGGCCGAGACCGGCACGGGTCGAAGTCGACTCCGCCGACTGCAGTTCGGTTGCCGACATTCGGGCCCCCACCTCGTAGACTGTTCGTGCAGAGAACTCTCTGCAAAGGATTCTATGCAAAGGTATCTCTGCATACGATGGAGAGCAAGCCCCACCCGGAAGTCGACGAGCCCACGAAGCGGTTCGCCCCCGCCCCCGCGGCACTAAAGGCCTTCGCGCACCCACTGCGGATGGCGATGTACGCCGAACTCGGACGAGTCGGCTCGGCCACCGCCAGCCAGCTGGCCCGCACCCTCGGCGAGAGCAGCGGCCAGACCAGCTACCACCTGCGTCAGCTCGAGCGGCACGGCTTCATCGAGGACGACCCCAGTCACGCCGGCGGGCGGGAACGCTGGTGGCGTCCGGTCGGCTTCGAAGTGACCGACTCGGGCCTGCTGAACGACCCGGACACGGCAGGGCCGACGCGGGCCCTGCTGGAGTCGGTGATTGCCGAGCGCGCCGCCACCCTTTCGGCGTGGTACAGCTCGCTGAAGCCCGATCAGCCCGACACCCTCGGGCTGATCTCATCGGCGAGCATGAACCTGAGTGCAGAGGAGGCCGAGGAGCTCGCCGCACAGCTGGCCAAGGTGATCGAGATCTACTCCGTCCAGGCCCGCGATCGAGAGGTGAGCGACTCCGTCCGCCGCTTCCGAGTGCACCTGGACGTCTTCCCGCTCGCCGCCGAGCCGGGCCAGGACTAGTCCCGGATCAGTTCCCGGCCACGACCGTGGTGTTCTTCGGGACCACGGTGATCCCGCCGTCCACGTGGAACCCGCGAGCCAGATCCTGCTCGCAGTTCACGCCGATCTCGGCACCGTCGGCCACGATCACGTTCTTGTCCAGGATCGCCCGGCGGACCACCGCGTTGCGGCCGATCCGGCAGCCGGAGAAGATCACCGACTCCTCGATGTTGGCCCACTTGTCGACCATCACGTTCGGCGAGAGCACCGAGCGGTCCACGTCACCACCGGAGATGATGCAGCCGGCTCCGACGATCGAGTCCTCGGCCGTCCCGCGCAGGGTGAACTTCGCCCCGGGCAACTGCGCCTGGGAGGACCAGATCGGCCAGCGCCGGTTGTAGAGGTTGAACTCGGGATCGACCGAGACCAGGTCCATGTGCGCGGCGTGGTAAGCACCGATCGAGCCCACGTCCCGCCAGTAGTTGCGGTCCTTGTCGGTGGCACCGGGGACGTTGTTCTCGGTGAAGTCGTAGACCTGGGCGCGACCCTGGGAGACGAAGCCGGGAATGATGTCGCCGCCCATGTCATGACCGGACGCGCTGGACTCGGCATCGTCGTTCAGCGCCTCGACGAAGGCCTTGCGGGTGAAGACATAGTTGCCCATCGAAGCGAACGACTGCTCGGGGCTGTCCGGCAGCCCCGGCGGATCGACCGGCTTCTCCAGGAAGGCGTTGATCTTGCCGTCCGCAGTCGCGTCGATGATGCCGAAGGCGGACGCCTCCGAGCGCGGCACCCGGATCCCGGCGATAGTCGCGTCCATCCCCGAGTCGATGTGGGCCTTCACCATGTCTTCGACGTTCATCCGATAGATGTTGTCGGCACCGAAGACCACCACATAGTCGGGGTCCTCGTCGTTGATCAGGTTCATCGACTGGAAGATGGCGTCCGCGCTGCCCTGGTACCACTGCTTGCCGGTGCGCTGCTGCGCCGGCACCGAGGTGACGTAGCTGCCCAGCAGCACCGACATCCGCCAGGTGAGCGAAATGTGCCGGTCCAGCGAGTGCGACTTGTATTGGGTGAGCACGCAGATCTTGGTCAGATCGGAGTTCACCAGGTTCGACAGCACGAAGTCGATCAGCCGATAAGTGCCACCGAAAGGCACCGCAGGTTTGGCCCGGTCCGCGGTCAACGGCATCAACCGCTTCCCTTCGCCACCTGCGAGGACGATGGACAAGACGTTCGGGCCACTGCTCATGCCCTGAAACTTAGGACAGGGTGCTGTCTGGGACCAGCGAATCGCACAAAAACGGACCGACATATTTGTGGCTAGCGCTCACACCGGCTTCTGGCGGGCCGAAGGCACACCCGGCCGGGTTGTGCGACGATCGGCGCATGGCACTTCGAGTCTCGATTCTCACCCGTGAGTATCCGCCGCACATTTACGGCGGAGCCGGCGTCCATGTCGGTCAGTTGGTCCCCCAGTTGCGCAAGTTCACCGACAGTGTCGAAGTGCAGTGCATGGGTGAGCTGCGCGACGGTGCGACCGCCCACGCCGAGGACTACCCGCCCGGCGCCAACCCGGCATTGCGAGTACTGGGCGCGGACGTGGCCATGGCCAATGCCATCGGCGACGTGGACGTGATCCACTCCCACACCTGGTACGCGAACTTCGCCGGGCTGATCGGCGGCAAGCTGCGCGACGTGCCCCATGTGGTCACCTCGCACTCGCTGGAGCCGCATCGTCCTTGGAAGGCCGAGCAGCTGGGCGGCGGCTACCGGGTCTCGTCCTGGGCCGAGCGGACGGCCTTCGCCGATGCGTCCGCGGTCATCTCGGTGAGCTCGGGGATGCGCCGCGACGTGCTCGAGTCCTATCCCGAGCTCGATCCGGACCGGGTGCATGTGGTGCGCAATGGCATCGACCCCGACGAGTTCCGTCCGGACCACGCCACCGAGGTGGTGGACGCGCTCGGCGTCGACCGGGATCGTCCGCTGGTGGTGTTCGTCGGCCGGATCACCCGGCAGAAGGGCCTGGTCCACCTGGTGCGGGCCGCCCAGCAGTTCGACCCGGACACCCAGCTGCTGCTGCTGGCCGGAGCTCCGGACACCCCGGAGATCGCGGCTGAGTTCGACCAGGCCTTCGCCGAGCTGAGCCGGGTGCGGTCCGGGAACGTGACCTGGGTGCAGGAGATGCTGCCGCGGGCCTCGGTGCGCCAGGTGCTCACCCACGCCACCGTCTTCGCCTGCCCGTCGATCTACGAGCCGCTGGGGATCGTGAACCTGGAGGCGATGGCCTGCCAGACCGCCGTGGTGGCCTCAGCGGTCGGCGGGATCCCCGAGGTGGTGGTGGACGGTCAGACCGGCACCCTGGTCGACTACGACCCGCGCCAGGCTGCCGATCCCGCATTCGTGGCCGACTTCGAGGCCCGCTTCGCCGAGCAGATCAACCGGCTCACCCGCGATCCGCACCTGGCCGAGCAGTACGGCAAGGCCGGCCGGCAGCGCTGCATCGACGAGTTCTCCTGGGAGAAGATCGCCCGGCAGACGGTGGACGTCTACGAACAGGCGATCGCTTTTCACCACGCTCACTGAGCCAACAATGACGAAGGCCCCGACAATCCGTCGGGGCCTTCGTCGTAGTCCTAATGGTTCAGGCCACGACGCCTTCCAGGGCAGCCTTCAGCTCGGCCGCTTCGGTGGCGTTCATCTCGATGACCAGGCGTCCGCCGCCTTCTGCTGGGATACGCATGGCGATAACTCGACCCTCCTTGGCCACCTCGATCGGCCCGTCCCCGGTCCGCGGTTTCATCGCTGCCATCGCATACCTCAATTTCTGGCTGATTCGGATCCAACTCTGGCCATTATTCCACCCGGCACCCCCTCGGCGGAAAAGCGAGCCAACGAGCTGGATACTCGTCTCAGATATCTTCAGATGTGGAATCCTGTCCTGGCGCGGCCTCGTCCGCCTCTTTCGGCGCCCCGAGGTCGGGCGGTGCCGGGATGTCGAAGCCGGGCAGCTCGTACCAGTGCTCGACCTTCCGGAAGGAGTACTTGCTGACCAGGTCGTCCAGCGCGGCGCCGTACTCGGCAACCACGGTCTGGCCGTCTCCGATGTTGGCGATCTCCGCCTCCAGTTCGTCGACCGGAAGCACCTGCTCGGGCACGACCTGCTCGGGCACGAACTCCTCGGGGACGGCCGGGGCCGGTCTCACCTTGGCCTTGGACTCGCGACGGGACTTCGACCCGCCGGAAGTGGCGACCGCCGGAGCGTCGGCATCGCGCGCGGCCTCCGCGGCCACCTCGGGCTCGGTGACAGGTTCAGACTCGATCGCCGGCTCAGGCTCGGCCATGACCTCAGGTTCGGTTGCCAACTCCGGCTCAGCCGCGATGACCACCTCGGGTTCGGGGTCCACCGCAGCCTCGGGCTGTGGTTCGAGGTCGGCCACGGACTCCGGCTCGGGTTCGGGCGCCACCTCCCGCTCAGGCTCGACGATCGCTTCCGGCTCGGCGAGCGGCGCATCCGCACGCGACGCCCCAGCAGGCGGTGCGTCCTCGAGCTCGTCCACAAAGATGGCGTCAGAGGACGCGTAGACCACCTCGGCGGCCCGCCAGGACGGGACTGCCGGCGGCTCATCGGTCCGAGCCGGCGGAACCTCGGCGCCGTCGTGAAGCGGCGGCTGCGGCTCGACCTCTGCGCTGGGCTCGACCACTTCCGGCTCTTCCCAGCCCCGCGCGGGGGCATCCCATTGGTGGGTCGGTGCGACCTCGTCAGCGGTCGCCAGTTGCTCCGAGTCGCGCGGTTCGTCATCCAGCTGCCGGGAGACCCGGTCCAGCAGTTCGTCCACCTGCTGCATGGAGTAGCCGCGCGGCACCACAGCGAACCGCAGGGCCCGCAG
Organism: Propionicimonas paludicola; assembly: GCF_002563675.1. NCBI lineage: Bacteria > Bacillati > Actinomycetota > Actinomycetes > Propionibacteriales > Nocardioidaceae > Propionicimonas > Propionicimonas paludicola. The sequence goes on from NZ_PDJC01000001.1 coordinate 1,963,314, forward strand.
ATCGGAACCGGACAAAGTGCCACTGGGCACATGAGGCTGCGGAGTGTCGGTCACCGTCGCCGGAAACTCACCGAGTCGGCCGCTGGCCGCCACCGCCGCCAAGCCAAGGATCGCGACCGCGACCATCCAGACCAGCCATTCCATGCGCAAACTCTAGCTGGGCTCAGGAGATCGTCGCGGTGTCCGCACCGGTGGGTTCCGGACCGGCTGCGGTAACCAACGACACCGCCTCAGCGGGATCGTCCGTGACTCGCAACAGCGCGAGATCGGCCTCGCCGAGATAGCCACCGGCCAGAACCCGGTCATGCAGCCAGTCCTGGAGCGGACCCCAGAACGTCGATCCGAACAGAACGATCGGAAAGGACCGGACCTTGTGGGTCTGCACCAAGGTAAGCGCCTCGAAGATTTCGTCGAGGGTGCCGAAGCCGCCCGGCATCACCACGAAGCCCTGCGAGTACTTCAGAAACATCACCTTGCGCGCGAAGAAGTAGCGGAAGTTCACCCCCAGCGACACGTAGGGGTTCATCGACTGCTCGAAGGGCAACTCAATGCCCAGCCCCACCGAGACTCCCCCGGCCTCCAGCGCGCCGCGGTTGGCTGCCTCCATGACTCCGGGTCCGCCGCCGGTGATCGTCACGAAGCCGGCCTCGGCCAGCCCGCGTCCGATCTGGAGCGCCGCGTCGTAGACCGGGCCGCCCAGCGGCGCCCGGGCCGAGCCGAACACCCCGATGGCCGGGCCGAGCTCGGCCAGCGCGCTGAAGCCCTCGACGAACTCCGCCTGGATTCGCAGTACTCGCCATGGATCAGCGCGGAGCCAGTCGGCATCGTCGGCGCTGAGAAGATGCTCATCCAGCGTGATGGCCGGCACCTGATCGTGACTGCGGACCACCGCACCCTGCACGTGCTTGTTCACACAGCCAATCTAGCCAGCCCCGGCTCGACCGGAGGCCGGGCCCGGGTCACTCAGCGCGCGATGTCGGCGGGACGACCCACGGCGGCCAGCACGGCATCCACGTCCGCGGTGGTGTTCCAGACCGCGAAGGCCACCCGCACCCGTCCGGCGCGACCGGAGGCCTGAATGCCGGCCGCAGTCAGCGCGGCCAACTGGCAACCTTCGGGATCCGGCCAGCTGACGATCGCCTGGTGCCGCGGCTCGAGCCCGAGTCCGCGACACAGCCGGTCACCCAGCCCCGAGCAATGCCGCCACACCTCCTCCAGGTCGGCGCGGACGAACAGGCTCAGTGCAGCCTCGGCGCCCGCAAAGGCCTGCCAGGCCGGGGACGTGTCGAAGCGACGGGCAGTCCGAGCCGGAGCGAAGTCGGTGCCGTAGCAGCTGGCCCAGGGGTCGTCCCCGGCGTACCAGCCTGCACTGACCGGGGTCAGACGTTCGATCAGGTCCGGACGGACGGTCAGGAAGGCCACCCCGCGCGGCGCGCACAGCCACTTGTAGGCGTGGCAGACGGTCAGGTCGAAGCCGGTGGCCGCGACCGGCAGCAGCCCGGCCGCCTGGGTGAGATCGGCCAAGGTCAGTGCGCCTACTCGTCCGGCCGCCTCGCGGATCGCGGCCAGGTCGGCCAGCTCGCCGGTGGCCGACTGGACCACAGAGAAGGCCACCACGGCGGTCTGCGGGCCGATCGCGGCAGCCAGCTGATTCAGCGGCGCGCTGCGGACCTGCAACTGCCCGCTGGCCAGGAACGGGTAGACGATCGAGGTGAACTCCTCCTCGGGCACCAGGACCTCCGCGCCGGCCGGCAGCCCCGCGGCCAGGTTGGCCACCAGGGCCGAGGTGGTGGAGCCGATCGCCACCCAGGAGTCGGGCACCCCGACCAGCTCGGCGTAGAGCCGACGGGTCCGGGAGACCACCTGGTCGTAGTCGGCCGGCCCACGGCGTCCCTGGCTCCAGGCCTCTTGGTCGGCGCGCAGAGCCGCCAGAGTGAGGTCGGCGGCCACTCCGCTGGAGGCGGCGGCCAGATAGCCAGGCACCGGATGGAAGTGGGCGGCCAGTTCGGCCACGGTGAGGCGATCAGCAGTGAGGACGGGGACCATGGCTCCATCGTTCCGCCCCACCTGCGATCACACCAGAGCATGTTTCTTGTCACACCGATAATATGAGGTTATGTCTTGGACCTCACGGCTGGACGTGCACACCGTCCGGATCGTCCGCGCGGTCGCCGAGGCCGGCTCGATCACGGCAGCCGCGGCCGCCCTCGGCTACAGCCAGCCGGCACTGAGCCAGCACCTGCAGCGCGCCGAACACCGGCTGGGCCTGCCCCTGCTACTGCGAACCGGACGGACGGTCCGGCTCACCGAGGCGGGCCGGGTCCTGGTCCGGCACGCCGGGCCGATCCTGGCCGCACTCCAGGCCGCCGAGGACGAGCTGGGCCAGCTCGCCGACCGCTCGACCGGGACGGTCCGACTGGCCGGCTTCCCGAGCGCGTCCTCCACGATCGTGCCGCTGCTGATCGCCCGGATCGCTCAGCGCCACCCGGGACTGCGGCTGATCTACACCGAAGCGGAGCCGCCCGAGGCCCTGGCCTTGCTCGCCGATGGGGCGGTCGATGTCGCGCTCACCTTCGCCTACCCCGGCGATCCCGCCGACCCACATGCCGAGCTGTCCGGCATCGAGGTGGTCCCGCTCTTCGACGACCCGTCGGTGGTGGTGCTGCCGTCGCGGCACCGGCTCAGCGGCAGCGGATCGGTCGGCCTGGCCGCACTGGCCCAGGACGATTGGATTGGCGGCTGCCCGCTGTGTCGCGGCCATCTGCTGGCCGCCTGCGCCGCGCTGGGCTTTAGCCCGAAGATCGCCCACGCCACCGACAACTCGGTGGCCGTCCTGGGGCTGGTCGCGGCCGGGGTGGGGGTGGCTCTCCAGCCCGAGCTGGCTCTCGAGCCGCTGGAGCTGCCGTCCGGAACCTCGGCGCATCGGCTGGACCAGGCCAGTGACCGGCAGGTGCGGGCCGTCCATCTGAGCGGAGCTCAGGCCGTCCCTGCGGTGGCCACGACGCTCAGCGCACTGGGAGAGCTCACCGCCGCGCGGCGAACGGTCTAGCCGAGCCAGCGCAGCAGGCCCTGGTAGCAGCTGTGCAGGTCGGCCACCGGGCAGAACTCGTCGTCGGCGTGCGCCTTGCCCGGATCGCCGGGACCGAAGTTCACCGCGGGGATGCCTAGCGCCGCGAACCGGGCCACGTCGGTCCAGCCCAGCTTGCCGGTCGGGGTGCCGCCGACTGCGGCCACGAACTCGGCGGCCAGAGGCAGGTCCAGGCCCGGACGCGCGCCGGCCACGGCGTCCACGAAGTCCACCTGGTAGCCGTCGAAGACCTCCCGGCAGTGCGCCTGGGCGGCGGCCACGTCACGATCGGGTGCGAACCTGTAGTTCACCGTGATCTGGCAGGAGTCGGGGATTACATTGCCGGCGATGCCGCCGCGGATGCCCACCGCATTCAGCCCCTCGCGATAGGTCAGCCCGTCCACCTCGACCACCCGAGCCTGGTAGCCGGCCAGCCGGGCCAACGGCTCGGCGGCATCGTGGATGGCGTTGTGCCCCAGCCAGGAACGCGCCGAATGCGAGGCCAGCCCGCTGGTCGTGATGGTGAACCGCATGGTGCCCTGACAGCCACCCTCGATCCGGGCCGCGGTCGGCTCCATCAGGACGGCGAAGTCGCCGGCCAGCCAGTCCGGACGCTCGGCGGCGATCCGGGTCAGCGAGTTCAAGGTGGCCTCGACCTCTTCGTGGTCGTAGAAGATCCAGCTGATGTCGCGGGTCGGCTCGGTCAGGGCGGCCGCTGCGGCCAATGCCACCGCCACCCCACCCTTCATGTCCGCGGTGCCGCGCCCGTAGACCACGTCCCCGACCAGCCGGGACGGCAGGTTGCCGGCCACCGGGACGGTGTCCAGATGCCCGGCGATCACCACCCGCTCAGCGCGACCGAGTTCAGTCTTGGCGATCACCGTGTCGCCGTCGCGGGCGACCCGCAGGTGCGGCAGCTGCCGCAAGGCGATCTCCACCTCGTCGGCCAGGGCGCGCTCGTTGCCGCTGACGCTCTCGATATCCACCACCTGACGGAACAGCGCGATCAGGTCACCAGTCAGGTCCAGGCTCACGACGGTCAGCGTAGTGGGCGCGGCCCCCTCGCCCGTGGACATCATCATGGCCGAACGCCGGTGGCGAGTCCGGGGCGCCGCCCGCCGGGTCCGTCCATCCCCTAGCGGCACCCGGACGAGCGCTGCGGGAGCGCCGCCAGGCCCGAATCCGCACAGGTAAGGTGGCGGACATGACCCGAGCAGCGCATGGTTGGGGCCTGGCCAGCATCCACGAGAGCGGTCAGGTCTTGGATACCTGGTTTCCCGAGCCGAAGCTCGGCCCCGCCACCGACGGTGAGGCACCGGCCGCATTGGTCGAGGCCGCCGTCAGCGATCCGCTGCGCCGGGTGCACGTCGAGGTGGTGCTCACCGAGATCGATCTGGACGCATCGCCGGCCGGCGTCTCGGACGCCTATCTGCGCCTGCATCTGCTCAGCGCCCGGCTGGCCCAGCCCCGCAGCATCGACCTGACCGGCATCTTCGGCGTACTGCCGAACGTAGTCTGGACGAACTTCGGCCCCTGTTCCCCGGACGGCTTCGAGCAGGTCCGGCTGGCCCTGCGGATCGGCCGCGGCCCGGTCACCGTACTGGGCATCGACAAGTTCCCGCGGATGGTCGACTACGTGGCCCCCGCCGGCGTCCGGATCGCCGACGCCGACCGGGTCCGACTGGGCGCCCACCTGGCTCCGGGCACCACGGTGATGCACGAGGGCTTCGTGAACTTCAACGCCGGCACTCTTGGCACCTCGATGGTGGAGGGACGGATCTCGGCCGGGGTGATCGTCGGGGATGGCTCCGACATCGGCGGCGGCGCCTCGATCATGGGGACGCTGTCGGGTGGCGGCTCCGAGCAGATCACCATCGGCGAGCGCTGCCTGCTGGGTGCCGAGTCCGGAATCGGCATCTCGCTGGGCGACGACTGCGTCGTCGAAGCCGGCCTGTACGTGACCGCCGGCACCAAGGTCAGCCTGCCCGACGGCCGGGTGGTCAAGGCCGCCGAACTGAGCGGGATGCCCGGGCTGCTGTTCCTGCGCAACTCGGTCTCCGGGGCAGTCGAGGCCCGTCCGCGCAAGGGCACCGGCATTGAGCTCAACGCCGCCCTCCATGCCAACTAGGAACTCGTGAGTGCACTGAAGAAGGCCGGCTGGGCCGCCCTCGGGGTGGTTCTGGCCAGTGCGCTGGTCGTCGGCGGGGTCGTCCTCTGGTCGAGCTACCAGAAGGTGCCGCTGCCGATCGAGGACCGGTGCAGTGCGACGGTGAAGGGCCGGACCACCACAGTGGACCCGGACCAGGCCTACTACGCGGCGATCATCGCCGGCATGTCGGTGCAGCGCGAGCTGAAGCCGCGGGCGGCCAGCATCGCATTGGCCACCGCCTACCAGGAGTCCGGGATCCGCAACCTCGACTACGGTCACTCCGACTCGTTGGGGCTGTTCCAGCAGCGCCCATCGAAGGGCTGGGGCACTGAGGCCGAGATCATGGACCCGTGGTACTCCAGCCGCGAGTTCTACCGAGCCCTGGTGAAGGTGCGCAAGTGGGACAGCAAAGACATCAATGACGTGGCCCAGGCCGTCCAGCGCAGCGCCTACCCGGACGCGTACCGCAAGCACGTCGACAACGCGAAGACCCTGGCCAGCTCGCTGACCGGGGAAACTCCGGCCTCCTTCACCTGTGTCTTCAACAAGCCGGCACCGGCCAACCCCACCGGATTGGCCGAGTATCTGACCAAGACTCTGAAGAGCCAGATCGACGTGACCGTAGCCACGGACAGCGTCCGGATCACCGCGAAGGGCGAGGGCCAGGCCTGGGCCGCGGCCGAGATGGCCGTGGCCGCGTCCGGACGCTTCGGAGTGAGCGCTGTCCAGGTGGGTCCCTACGGCTGGAAGCTGGAGAGCACCTTCCCGGCCTCCTGGTCGGGTACCGGGCCGGTGACCAGCCCCGAGGTCGTGGTCAGCTTCCCGACGGCGAGCGCCACCCCGCGCTGAGCCCGCTCAGCCGGCCGCGTGCAGGCGGGCCGCGGCCGCCGCGATCCGCTCGTCGGTAGCGGTCAGCGCCACCCGGACGAAACGGCGACTGTCCTGCCCGTAGAAGTCGCCCGGGGCCACCAGGATGCCCAGCCCGGCCAGGTGGGCCACGCTGGCCCGGCAGTCCTCGTCCCGGGTGCACCACAGGTACAGCGAACCCTCGGAATGCTCGATCCGGTAGCCGGCCGCGACCAGTGCCGGGGCCAGCAGCGCCCGGCGGCGCAGGTAGCGTTCACGCTGCTCGGCGACGTGTTCGGCATCGTCCAGGGCGGCCACCATGGCCGCCTGCACCGGGGTCGGCAGCATCAGGCCCAGGTTCTTGCGAGCCTCCAGCATCGGGCCGACCACTGTCGGATCACCAGCCACGAAGCCGGCTCGGTAGCCGGCCAGATTGGAGCGCTTCGAGAGCGAATGGACGGCCAGCAGCCCGTCCAGGGAGCCGCCGTTGACCGCGGGATCGAGCACCGAGACCGGCTCTGCGGTCCAGCCGAACTCGCCGTAGCACTCGTCGGCGGCCAGCACGGCACCGACCGAGCGAGCCGCGTCCACCCAGGCCCGAGTCTGGTCAGCGGAAAGGATCGCGCCGTGCGGGTTGGCCGGGGAGTTGATCCAGATCAGCGCCGGACGCAGTTCTGCGGCCCGCGCCGGGTCGTCACAGGGCACCACCTGGGCGCCGACCACCTGGGCGCCGACCTGATAGGTCGGGTAGGCCACGCTCGGGATCACCACGGTGTCGTTAGGACCCACCCCGAGCAGCAGCGGCAGCAGTGCCACCAGCTCCTTGGTGCCGATCACCGGCAGCACGCCGGTCTCGGTCAGCCCGTGGGCCGCCCAACGCCGTTCCAGGTAGCCGATGATGGCCGTCCGCAGAGCGGGGGTACCCCAGGTCGCCGGATAGCCCGGAGCGTCCGAGGACGCCTCCAGAGCGGCCCGGATCAGGCCCGGAGTCGGATCCACCGGGGTGCCCACCGACAGGTCGACCAGTCCGTCCGGGTGTGCGGCAGCGGTGCGCTTGGCCTCGGCCAGCGAATCCCAGGGGAAGTCCGGCAGCCGGCCGGCCAGCGCCGGGCTCACGCCTGCGGCGGCAGCGCGACAACCACCGGGTGGTCGTAGTCGACGACACCGAATTTGGCGGCACCGCCCGGGGAGCCGATCTCGGCGAAGAACTCGGAGTTCACCTCGAGGTACTCAGCCTGGTCCTTGGGCAGGTCGTCCTCGTAGAAGATCGCCTCGGTCGGGCAGACCGGCTCACACGCTCCGCAGTCGACGCACTCATCCGGCTGGATGTAGAGCATGCGGTTACCCTCGTAGATGCAATCGACCGGGCACTCCTCAACACAGGCCCGATCCTTCACATCGACGCACGGCGCAGCGATGACGTAAGCCATGACAGATCCTCAATTCGCGGTAGCTTGCGGCCAACTGTACGACGACCGGAAGGGGAAACCGGTGAGGCTCCCGTCTCTTGAGCCCGGGCAGCGGGTAGTGCTGAGGGTCGCAGCCCAACCACACAGCATCGACGTGATCGGCTTCGTGCTGGCCGACACCGGTGATGCGGTCACCGTCCGCGACCAGCATGGGGTCGAGCACCAGGTCAGCCGGGACCAGGTGCTGGTCTGGCGGCAGGTCGGGGTGGCCCGCGGACGTGACCCGCGGCGGACTCCCCGGGACGAACTGGATCGGTTGGCGGCAGCGTCCGGCCTGGTCGGACGCTGCTTCGTGGCCCGGATCTCGGACCTGCTCGGCGACCAGCTGCGTCCGCCGGGAGCGGTGGACGATCCCCCGCCGGTGCCGGCCACCCTCGAGGGCGAATGGGTCAGCACCGCGGACGCCTCGGCGCTGCTCGACTTGGCCTGGTGGGCGACCCAGCGTGGCGCGCGCAGCGTCCAGGTGCGCACGAATGACGCCTCGGTAGCCGCCGAACTGGCCGAGCTCGGCTTCACCGAACTGGCCGACCCTGAACGGTCCTAGCCCTTCGGCTTGGCGCCGCAGACCACCGGGGTCAGCGAGTTGTAGCGCCACTTGAACGGCTCCCGCTTGACCAGCCTCTTGCCCTGATAGAAGAGCCGATCGAACTTCACGTCGAAGCCGCTCATGGCGTTCTGCGGCTTGCAGCCCTCCGACTCGTCGTAGACGGTCGGGCCGGGAGCGCGATAGTTGCTGCGCACCGGGGTGGTGGTCTTGATCGTGTAGCGCTGGGTGGACCACACCTGCACGGTCACCGAGCCCTGGCTGCCCGGGCGTCCGGTGATCCAGGCCTGCAGGACCACCCCGTACGGCGAGTCGTTGCGGAACTTCATGTCCACGCTTACCCAGTCCAGGGTCGCCTCACGGCCGACCGGGTAGCGGTTGAAGTACAGCGAGTGCGGCTTGTGATAGATGTCCTCGAGGCCGGCGAAGAAGATGGCGTTGAAGGTGGTCGTCGTGGCCTGCGAGATGCCGCCGCCGAGCCGCTCGACGATCTTGCCGCCGTCGATCGCTCCCCCGGCCATCCAACCGGCCTGCTTGGTTCGCTTGCCGAGAGTCTGGTTCATGCTGAAGGTCTCGCCCGGCTTGAGGAAGGTGCCGTTGATCAGCTTGGCGGCCTTGCCGATGTTGTTGTAGCGGTAGGTGGTGCCGGGGAAGTAGGTGGTGAACTTGCCGATCACCTTCTTCACCCCGCTGGCCTGGGCTTGCTGGGTGGTAAAGCCGGCCGGACGGGACGAGACCGACACCGCGCCGGTGCGTCCCTCGGGCTTGAGGACCGCCTCGGCGAGTACTGAGCCGAGTTCGGTCGGATCGATCCCCTCGCCGTCCTTGGCCGGGACGACCCTCGGCTTGCCCTTGGCGATGGTGACGGTGGCGTCGCGCGGCTGATCGAGCCCGATCTTGTTCAGCGCCGGATCAAGCTTCTTCACCAGCGCTTTGGTGTCGAACACCGGGACCAACATGCCGGTCCGGCCTTCGAAGGTGAGGGTCTCGGCGATCAGCGCCGGACTGATCGTCAGCTTTCCGGCATCGCCGACCTGCACACTGACCGGGGCCGAGATCGCGGTCAGGGCCAGCTTCTCGGCGACCTGCTCGGCCTGCTCGGTGGTGACCTCCGGCGGTGCGGGGACCACGGTGGCCGCAATCGTCTTCCTGGTCAGAAACTCAGCTTGCACCGTGCGTGCGGTCTGATCCCGATCGAGCAGGGTCCCGGGCGCGCTCTCGGTCGTCACCGGCTTGCCTGCCTCGTAGCCGACGCTCGCCGAGACTGCCGGGACATCCACCTGCTTGGCCAGCGCGGAGATCTGCGCGGCCAGCTTGGTCTGGTCGACGGTGAGCACCGGCTGATGGGCGCCACCGCCGAACAGGACGGTCAGGATGTCCACCGGGTTCCAGCTTCCGCCGGCCCCGAGGCCGGCCACGGTGGCCGGGTAGTCCACGGCCAGACCGGCGTCCGCCGGAGTGAAGCTGACGGTGGTGTCGCCTGCGGTGAGCACCAGTTGGCCGTCCAGCTTGGGCCCGAACTCGGACGTGAGCTTCGCCTGCGCCTGGGCGGCCGTGAGCCCACCCAGGGCGACCTCACTGACGCTGGTGTGCCGCGGGACGCGGTCTCCGGCCAGTTGGTGCCCGACCAGGTAGGCGCCGCCGAGGAGTACCACAAGGCCCACGACAGTGCCGATGCCGACTCGGGCAGTCATCGACATCCGCTTGGACTTGGCTCTGGCCACCCGGGCATCCTTTCGGCTGGGCTGGCAAGGAGTCTACGTGGCGACCGGCTCCCGGTCAGGAGCAATGGCCGCAGACTGGCGAGCCAACCCCCACTGCGAGATGACGATGCCACCGACCATCAAGATCGCGCCGATGAAGCCGCGCAGGCCCAGCGACTCACCCAGCAACACCGCGCCACCGATCGCACCGAAGACCGACTCCATGGCCATGATCAGCGACGCGTGGGTGGCCAAGGCGTCCCGCTGGCCCACGACCTGCAGGGTGAAGGCGATGCCGACGCTGAGGATCCCGCCATACAGGATCGGGATGATCGCCTGATCGATGCCGGTGAACGGTGCCGGATCGATGACCAGAGCGCCGAGCCCGGACAACACCGAGCAGACGATGAACTGCACGGCGGCCAGGCGCAACGCCGAGACCTTGCCGTAGTGATCGATCACCAGAATCTGGCCGGCCCACACCAGCGTGGAGAGAATCAGCAGCCACTCACCCGAGCCGATGGTGAGGTCGTCGGTGACGGCGATCAGGTAGAGCCCGATCACCGACGAGACGACCCCCAGCACCGTCGACCCGCTGCTGCGGTGTCCCCGGAATGCGGCGATCAGCGGGACGAACACCATGTACAGCCCGGTGATGAAGGCCGCATTCCCCGCAGGGACACTGCTCATGGCTGTCTGCTGCAGGTTGCTGGCAATGGTCAGCGCGATGCCGGCGGCCACGCCGGGCACGAGCGCACCCGCCCAGGCCCGCCGGTCCCGCTCGCGGGACAAGCCGACCCGACGGGAGCGCCACCAGATGACGGCCAGCACCACCAAGGCACCTAGGCCGAAGCGCACAGCGTTGAAGGTGAGCGGCCCCACGTGGGCCGCTCCCACTCGCTGAGCGACGAAGGCGAAACCCCAGATCGCCGAGGCGAGCAGGAGCAGCAGGTTGGCCCGAGTGCGGCGAGCGCTGCGTGCCGTGGGCAACCTCAGCCGAGCCGAGCCAGAGCGAGTTCGGCCTTGGCCACGACGTTCTCGGCGGTGAAGCCGTACTTGGCGAAAAGCCGGTCCCCGGCCGCCGACTCACCGAAGTGGTCGATGCCGACGATCTCGCCGTTCGCGCCGACGTAGTCCCGCCAGCCGTAAGGCACACCGGCCTCGATGGCCACCTTGGCCGCCGAAGCAGGCAGGACGGACGCGCGGTACTCGGCCGACTGAGCCTCGAACCACTCCAGGCACGGCGCCGACACCACCCGGGTGCCGATCCCCTTGGCCTGCAGCAGCTCGCGAGCCGCGACGGCCAGCTGCACCTCGGAGCCGGTGGCGATCAGGACGACCCTGAGTTCACCCTCGGCATCCAGCAGGGTGTAAGCACCCTTGGCCAGATCGCTGGCCGGAGCCACTCCGGGAGCGTCCCGATCGATGATCGGCAGGTCCTGACGGGACAGGATCAGTGCGCTGGGACGATCGGTGTGCGCGAGCACCTGCGCCCACGCCTGCGCGGTCTCGTTGGCGTCGGCCGGCCGAATCACGTCCAGGCCCGGGATGATCCGCAGGCTGGCCACGTGCTCGATCGGCTGGTGGGTCGGGCCGTCCTCGCCGACTCCGATGGAGTCGTGGGTCCAGACGAAGATGCTCGGGATCTTCTGCAGCGCGGCCAACCGGACGGCACCACGCATGTAGTCGGCGAAGACCAGGAAGGTGCCGCCGTAGGCGCGGGTGAGGCCGGTGTTGATGGCGTTGAGCACATTGCCCATGGCGTGCTCACGGATGCCGAAGTGCAGGGTGCGTCCACCGAAGTCGCCGGAGAAGTCGTGGCTGGACCGGTCCGGGGGCAGGAAGGACTTCTCACCCTTCATGGTGGTGTTGTTCGAGCCGGCCAGGTCGGCAGATCCGCCCCACAGCTCCGGGACGGCCCCGGCCAGCGCCGAGAGCACCTCGCCGGAGGCGGCCCGGGTGGCCTTCTTTCCGGCCGGGTAGACCGGCAGCACGCCGGACAGGTCCGGCAGTTCCTTGGCCAGCAGCCGCTGGAAAAGGGTGGACTGCTCGGGGTTGGCCGAACGCCAGGCCTCGAAGCGGGGCGTCCACTCGGCCTTGGCGGCCGCAGCGCGGGCCGCAGCCTGACCGCGGGTGTGGGCCAGCACCTCGGGCTCGGCCGGGAAGGCGACCTCCGGGTCGAAGCCGAGCAGCGACTTCAGGGCCGCGATCTCCTCGGCACCGATCTTGGAACCGTGGATGCTGTGGTGGCCGGCCTTGGTGGGCAACGGCCAGCCGATCACGGTGGTCAGCTTGATGAAGCTGGGCTTGTCGGTGACGGCCTTGGCCGCCTCGATGGCCTCGTAGAGGGCCTGGACGTTCTCGGTATAGCCGGTGCCGCCGTTGGTCCAGTCGACGTGCTGAACGTGCCAGCCGTAGGCGGCGTAGCGGGCCGCGACGTCCTCGGTGAAGGCGATCTTGGTGTCACCCTCGATCGAGATCCGGTTGTCGTCGTAGAACAGGATCAGGTTGCCCAGTTCCTGGGTGGCGGCCAGCGAGGACGCCTCGGCCGCCGGGCCCTCCTGCATACAGCCGTCACCGGCGATGGCGTAGACGAAGTGGTCGAACGGGCTGGGCTGATCCAGCGGGGTGTTCGGGTCGAGCAGGGCGCGCTCGCGGCGAGCCGCCATGGCGAAGCCGACGGCATTGGCCACACCGGCGCCCAGCGGGCCAGTGGTGACCTCGACGCCGGCCGTGTGGCCGTACTCGGGGTGGCCCGGGGTGAGCGAGCCCTCGGTGCGCAGCGCCTTCAGGTCGTCCAGCTCCAGCCCGAAACCGGCCAGGAAGAGCTGGTTGTACTGGGTCAGCGAGGAGTGTCCGATGGACAGGACGAAGCGATCGCGGCCCAGCCACTTCGGGTCGGCCGGGTCGTGCCGCATCACCTTCTGGTAGAGCAGGTAGGCCAGCGGGGCCATCGAAATCGCGGTTCCGGGGTGTCCGTTCCCGACCTTCTCTACGGCATCTGCCGCCAGAATCCGAGCGGTGTCCACCGCCCGGGCGTCGAGTTCCGTCCAGGTGAATTCGGTCATCTTTGGCCTTCCTCCATCGAATGCCTGCGCCCGCTTCGGGGGTCTCTTGGTTTCGGGGACGAGTCTCCCACAACCGCACCAGCCACCCCGACCGTGGCCGAAGTCGGACGGGCGTTCACGGGAATACCGCAAGGTGCTTCCTGGTTGAACGATCGATACCGGCGTCAGAGTCGTCGCCTCACCTCATCGGCCCCACCGGACCGCTCCACAGATTCGGGACGACATGACCTCCGCCTCAACCAATGCCACCAGCGAAGAGCTGTCGGCCCTCGCTCCCACTCCGCCGGTAGCACCCGGCCCGACCGCAACGGACCGGCTGCCGGCGACCACCAAGACCGTCCTGGCCGTGCTGATGACCGGTGCCTTCGTGGTGATCCTCAACGAGACCGCCATGAACGTCGCCCTGTCCCGGATCATGCGGGACCTTGCCGTGACCGAGCGAACCGCGCAGTGGCTGACCACCGGCTTCATGCTGACCATGGCCGTGGTGATCCCGATCAGCGGCTGGCTGATCCAGCGGCTGTCCACCCGCGGAGTCTTCACCCTGGCCATGTCGCTGTTCGCGACCGGCACCGCGCTGGCGGCGGTCTCCCCCACGTTCCCGCTGCTGTTGCTGGGCCGGGTGGTCCAGGCCAGCGGCACCGCGGTGATGATGCCACTGCTGATGACCACCGTGATGGAGTTGGTACCTCTGCACTTGCGCGGACGGGTGATGGGCACGATCAGCCTGGTGATCGCCACGGCTCCGGCGGTCGGCCCGACGCTGTCCGGAGTGGTGCTGCAGTTCCTCAGCTGGCGCTTCGTCTTCGCCGTGGTGCTGCCGATCGCGGTGACCATCCTGGTGATCGGTCGACGGGTCGTCCCCAACCTCGACGAGCCCCGCAAGGTCCGCCTCGACGTGTTGAGCATCCCGCTGGCCGCACTCGGCTTCGGCGGCCTGGTGTACGGGCTCAGCCTGGTCGGCAACCCGATGGTGCCCGACTGGGAGCTGTCGGCGGTACTGGCGGCCGGAGCGCTCAGCCTGGGCGCCTTCCTGCTGCGCCAGCTGATCCTGCAACGCAACGACCGGGCCCTGCTCGACCTTCGGACTTTCCGGGCACCCGCCTTCACCGTGGCCATCGCCGTGATGGCCGTGGTGATGATGGTGCTCTTCGGCTCGATCATCGCCACCCCGCTGGTTCTCCAGCAGGTGCTGCACCTGGAACCGCTCACGGTCGGCCTGCTGCTGCTCCCGGGCGGGCTGATGATGGGCCTGCTCGGCCCGGTGGTCGGCCGGCTCTACGACCGGGTCGGACCGCGCCTCCTGGTGGTGCCCGGCGCCATCGTCGTCGGCGGCGCCTTCGCGATCTACGCCACCATCTCCACCGCCACCCAGTGGTGGCAACTGCTGGCCGCCAACCTCCTGCTCAGCCTGGGCCTGGCGTTCATGATGACGCCGCTGTTCACCACCGCCATGGGGGCACTGCCGCATCACCTGTACAGCTACGGCTCGGCCATGATCGGCACCGTGCAGCAGGTCGCCGGTGCGGCCGGGACGGCACTGTTCGTCACCATCATGTCGACTGTGGGCGGCCGAGCCGCCGCCTCCGGTGAGCTGGCCGAGGCCGCACTGGCCACCGGTGCTCGCACGGCGTTCCTGGTGGTCGGACTGGTCTGGTTGCTCGCCGTTGTCGGCGGGCTGTTCTTGAGCCGAGCGCAGCCGGTGCTGCCGGCTGCACCCGAGCCACAGCCGGTCGGCTAGGCCCCTGGGCGCGGACGGACGAAGACCGCCACGGTCCGGGCCGGGACCCGGATCCAGTCGGCACCGATCCGGCTGCCGGTGACCACCGGGTCGCTGCCGCGGACCTGGACCGGGTGCAGTTCGAAGCCGGTCAGATCCCGCTCGAGGGTCTGATGGATCGTCCAGCCGGTCGCGTTGAAGACGGCCAGCACGCCGGACCAGCGCGGATCGACCGGATCGGTGGCGTCGTCGATCAGCATCACGATCACCCCCGGCACCTGATGCCAGCTGTTGGCTGCCGGGAAACTCACCTTGGCCTGGATCTGAGCCGCTGAGCCGAGCCGGAACAGCCGGGTCGAAGAGCGCAGCCGCAGCACGTCCAGGGCGGCCGCATGCGCATTGGCGATGTCGGCCGGACGCGGCTTGAGCCGCGGGTTGGCCAGCAGCGGCGCCAGTACGTCCCAGCTGGCCGCGTTCTCCCGCTCCGGCGGCAGACCGGCCGCGAAGCCGTTGTCACGCATCGAGAAGTCCAGGAAGTTGAACCAGTCGCCGGAGTTGTAGGAGTTGCGGTCCAGGCTCTTGCTGCGCAGCAGGTCGGTGCCGGCATGCCACATCACCGGGCTCTGGCCCAGGGTGGCCAGGGCCAGGCAGATCGTGTTCAAGCGCACCCGGGCGGCCATCGGGGTGGCCGGGTGCAGCTTGAGCGTGAGCGCGTCGAACAGGGTCTCGTTGTCGTGGGCATCGACGTAGCTGATCACTTCATCGGGCTGCTCGGCGTAGCCGGCCGGACGTTCTTCGAAGACGAGCTCGGCGCCGGCCACCTCGGCGTGCCGGGAGTTCGAGCCGAACCGGAAGCTGCGCAGCGTGCCGGCCAGGCCGAGCTGGATCAGGTCGGTGTCGTAGGCCAAGCGCTCGGCTTGGGCGCCGTGGTCGCCGTTCACCCCGGACGCATTGTCGGCGGTCAGCAGACCCGAGCCGAAGCCCTGTCCTCGCGGATCCCGATCCCAGACCGAGCCGCCCCGGACGGCATTGCGCAGCCGATCGGAGAAGGTGGCGATCCCGGTACCGCCCAGGGTGCCCTGCTTGGCCTGGACGAAGCGGGCATTGCCGGCCACCTCGCCAAAGTCCCAGCCCTCGCCATGCAAGGTGATCGCGGTGCCGTCCACGCCGTCGGCCTCGAGGGTGAGTGCGTCCAGCGCGGCCCGAACAGCCAGCAGGTTGTCCCGGCTGTGGTGGCCCATCAGGTCGAAGCGGAAGCCGTCCACCCGGTACTGCCGGACCCACAGAACGCAGGCGTCGACCATCAGCTTCTCGGCCATCCGATGCTCGGTGGCCACATTCGGGCAACAGGTGGAGGTCTCCACCACCCCGGCTGCGTCCAGGCGGTGGTAGTAACCCGGGACGATCCGATCCAGCACGCTGGAGCGATCCTGGCCGGCCGAGGCGGTGTGGTTGAACACCTGATCGATGACCACCCGCAACCCGGCCGCATGGAAGGCGCCGACCATCGAGCGGCACTCCCAGATCCGGCCGGCCCCGTCCGCGCTGTCCAGGGTCGAGGAGAACGAGCCTTCGGGAGCGAAGAAGTGCCAGGGGTCGTAGCCCCAACCGAAACCACTGCGTCCGCCGGCCTCGGCGATCCGGCGCTGCTGCTCGGGGCTGTCCGGCGCGAACTGGCGCAGCGCGGCCTTCGCCGGACGAAGCTGGCGCTCGGGATGCTCCTCGACGGTGGCGTTGTCGAAGATCGGCAGCAGCTGGATCGTGTTCAGGCCGGCATCGGCCAGCCGGCGCAGGTGGGCCATCCCGGCACTGTCCACGGTGGGGGCCAGATAGCTGCCCCGCAGCTCCTTCGGGACGGTGTCGTCGCTGATCGAGAAGTCGCGCAGGTGGAGCTCGTAAATGACCTGGTCGACCCGGTGTTCAAGGCGAGGACCCGGGGTGCTGGACCATTGCGGCGGGGCCAGTTCGGGCTCGGTCAGATCGACCAACACCGAGTGGGTGGAGTTGACGGTGAGGGCCACCGAGTACGGATCGGTGACCTGGTTGGCCACCAGCCGACGATGCTCGGGGACGTAGACCAGCACCTCGAACTTGTACCGGTCGCCGCGCCAGTCCGGATCGCCGTCGATCGCCCAGCAGCCGTCCGCGTCCGGGACCATTGCCCGACGCTCGGGCTGCTCGTGCAGGGAGCCCGGCCAGCGCAGCAGGGTCACCTCACGAGCGGTCGGCGCCCAGACGCGCAGCGTCGGGCGTCCGTCGGTCCAGGTCGGGCCCAGCGCGGCAGTGGCCGCCGCCGCGAAGCGCCGATCGAGCACTCCGGGCAGTTGCAGATGGCCGGCAGCCTGCAGGCGTCCGGAGCCTTCGTGGACGCTGAGCACCACCTGGCAGCGCAGGATCTCGTCCAGCTCGGCCACCACGGCCGGCGGCACCCGCAGGGCCAGGTACTGACGAAGATGCGGAAAACCTCGGCTCACTTCAGGCGGCAGCCCGGCCGGATCGAAGCGCAGCGCGCAGCTGCGCCACGGCAACGGCTCGCTGGCCCGTGGGTCGATCCCGGCCTCGGCCGACCAATGCAAGCGCCAGTCCAGGGCAGCCGGCGAGTGGCCCGGCGGCAGCGCCACCGGCCAGGCGATCAGGTCGGGCGCCAACCAGTGCCCGGGGGCATCGGAGAGCCCGGGCAGGTCGACGACGGGACGGAACACGTCCCGATTCTCGCATCGCCACGCAGCCTCTCCGCCGCCGATACGAAACCGGGACGGTTCCCGCCTCGGCCTGGGCAGTGCCGTCCGACGACCCCTAGACTGCTGCAGCCTGAGAGGGGAAAACCTTGCTGGACCGCTTCAGCCCGCCGGTGCTGGTCGCCGTCGCCACTGCGCTGTGGTTCTTCGTTGAAGGCGTCATCAAGGTGTCGCACCAGGCGCCGAGTGGACGTCGCGCTGCGGTGCTGGTGCCCCGATGGCGGACGGTCCTCACCCGGGTCCGCGGCGTGATCGAGATGGTGGCGGCGATCGGCGTCGGGATCGGTGCCGTGCTCGGCTTCCTCGATCTGAAACTCGGCGCCGCCTACCCCGCAGCCGAGCTGGGCTGGGCGGTCTCGGTGCTGGCGCTGTGGACGGCGGTGGAGTCGCTGCGTCCGCCACTGCGTCCGGTGCGGATCGTGCTGGCCATCCTGGGCTTCGCCTTGGCCGTGTTCTACCTCGGCTTCCGCTGAGCCGGGCCTTCTCAGCCGGGCGGCCGGAGCCGTATGGTTCCCCATAGCCGCCAACACTGTCGGAGTGCGATGAGTAGCAGCGAGGAGCCGTCCCTCGAGACATCGGGAGACTCGGCTGCACCCGAACCGCCCTCCTCCGACAATGCCTGGACGGTCCCGGATCCGAATGCGATGGTCGCACCATGGCCGGGCCCCGCGGCGGACGGCTTCGTCCATCCGTGGCCAGGTCCGACCGGCTATGGCCACCCGTCCGTACCGTCGACCGGGTACCCGACCGGCGGCTTCCCGCCGCCGAACTCCTCGGTCTACCCGTCCGCACCGGCGTACCCACCGCCGGGCTATCCGCCACCGGGCTACCCGCAGCTTGGGCCGAGTGGATACGGTCCGCTGGGACCCGGGTCCGGACCACAGCGTCGCGGCCCCGGCGGCTGGGTGTTGGCCGCCGCCGTCGTGGTGGCCGCCGGAGCACTCACCGGGTTGCTGGCCACCCCGGCCAGCAACCTGCCTTCGCTGACCGGCCCGTCGCCGACCCGCCCGTCGGCCAGCTCGTCCGCCACCCCCACGGCCAAGCCGGTGGACGTCCTGAAGAAGAACCCGATCTACTCCCTGACAGTCACCGGCGCGTGCCCGAGTCAGCGCGTGCCCGCCTCCTGGAAGGCCTTCCAAGGGCAGGTTCGGGCCCTGGTCGAGTGCGAGAACAAGGCCTGGGACAAGGCCTTGCGCACGGTGTCGATCACGCCGATCAAGCCGAAGGTGCGCTTCTACACCAAGACCACCAACAGCCAATGTGGACACCTCGACTCGAAGTTCCCGGCCAGCTACTGCTCAGGCGACCAGACCCTCTACTTCTCCCGGGCCTCATATCAGCAGGGGCGCTACTACCGGCTCTCGGTGTCGGAGTTCGTCTTCCACGAGTACGCCCATCACGTCCAGTCCATGTCCGGCATCTTCGAGCGATCCGCGACACTCAAGGAGGACGAGGAGATCACCGAACGCCGGATCGAACTCCAGGCACATTGCATCGCCCACTACCGGCTCACCCATGCCGGCCTGAAGTTCGGCTCCCGGGATCGAGCGGACATCGAGTACCAGCTCGGCTACTCCGCGGACGCCGAGGGCCACGGCAGTGCCAAGGCGGGTCGGCGGTGGGGTGAGGCCGGGCTGAACGGCAAGACCATCGGAGCCTGCAACACCTGGAAGGCCAAGGCGTCCGCGGTGAAGTGACCACGGCCGGACACCGGATTGGCTAGGCTCGCCGAGGTGAGCGTGCTGCCCTTCGAGTTGTTCATGCTGTTGCTGATCATCGGCCTGATTGTGCTGCTGTTCGTCCCGACGATCCTCCGTGCGGCGACGGCGATTCGGCGCGCCTCGCGGATCGCCAACTCCCCCGAGCGCAGCGCCGAGGCCAGCGTCCTGAGCAAGCGCGTCGAGGTGAGCGCGATCGAACGAGGAAAGCCCGAGCAGCGCCACTTCGCCACCTTCCAGTTCCCCAGCGGTGAGCGCGTCGAGTTCGAGCTCACCGGGCACCAGTTCGGTCTGCTCGCTGAAGCCGACCAGGGCACCCTGACCTGGAAGGGCCCGCGCTACGTGGGCTTCACCAGGGAGATCATGCGCTGACCCGCCCGAATCGGCGTCGACGAACTTCGCCAAAGCGCACCCGGCGACCCGTCTGATCGGCGATACTCCTAGGAACCCCCGAGGAGCTCACCTCAATGACTCAGACCTTCGTCGAGCGGCTGCAACCGCTCGTGCTCACTGCGGACGTGGACGGAGTCCAGGCGCTGCTCGCATCGCTGGACACCGGTGAGCGCGCAGAAGCCGCCCATTGGCTCGGTCAGAGCCGACGCTGGTACTCCCAGTCGCGACGCCATGTCGACGCCCTGGTGCTCGACCAATCGGTTCGCCTCGAGGTCTGGGGCGAGTTGCCCTGGATCTTGGCGCTCTGCGCGGTTGAACTCTGCGGCCCGACCACTGCGGCGGAGCGGGTGCCCTGGGCCGACTTCTGGGACTATCCCCATTACCGCGGGGAGTCGCTGCTCACCTCACTGGTATGTGCCAAAGACTCGACCTGGGCGACCCGTTTCGTGGAGGCGGCCAGCCGCACTCGCCTCACCGACAGTGAGGCCCGCCAGGGCGGTGCCGTTCTCAGCAGGATCCTTCGGGCGGTCGGCCGACATCACCACACTCCGTGCCCCACCGGCGCGGCGTTCTACCATTCCTGGACCGCCGGCTGCCCGGAACCGTCGCTGACTGACGCCGTCGCCGGCGACCCCTGGATGCCCGAGCTGCTCGATTACTACCTCGATCACGGCGGCACCGATCCGGATGTTCTCGAGGCAATCCCCACCTGGATCGAGCAGGGGGTCACCAGTCGGGAGCGACTGCTCCAGGTGAGCTTCTCTCTGCTGCTCACTAACCGTCGCCCGGGAAGCCAGATCATGCTGGCCAAGATTCTCTCCCAACTCGAGACCACAGCCGACGAGGTTCCTGGCGGCCTCGACTACCTCCTCGGGGCCATTGCCACCGTGGTCGGCCAGGTCGGCAAGGCTCTCCTGCCGTGGGCGATCGACTTGGTGGACGACGCGGACGGAATGCTGCAACTCACGACTGTCATCGCCGCGCGAAGCGAGAAGGCACAGAAGAAGTCCCTGCTGGCTGCGCTGGCCGGACCGCTGCGTCAGCGGGTCGGCGACTCCACTACCGTGGCGGCGCTGCAGCTCATGCAGGCCGACTCGGACACCCAGTTCGCACAGCAGGTTGGCGCCGCCATCCGGGCTATCGACGCCCATCCTGAAGAGCCCGACGAGACTGCGTCTCCGTCGCTGGGACTTTGGGCGCTGAGCCCGACCAGGCTCAGCGCCGAACAGCGCCGCGCGTTCACCCATGAGAGGTTCGAATGGCCGGAGTTCCTCACCGAACCCGGCCGCCCCAAGGACCGGACACAGGCCATCGCCGTCGATGCCGTTCTCTCCTGCCTCGCCGAGGGCCACACCTACCAGTTGCGCTACCTCCAGGAGCTGACGCTGAGCCTGCTCGATAGTGGCCGGCTCGTGCTCAGCCGCTTCACCGGCCTGCTGCCCGACCTCTTCTTGGGTGGAGGCATGAAGGAGGTGTGGCCGGTCGCCCTGCGGATCGCGGATGCCTGCGCCGCCCGTGCGACGACTCCTCCTGCTCTCGCTGAACTGCTGCGGACGCTGGCCGGCTATGCCGCCGAAGCCCCCACCAGCGAACCGGGCATGGCACTGGCTGACTTGGCCTCCCGAAACGGACGGACCAAAGCGCACGTCGAGGCGAGCCAACTGGTCGCAACCATGACGGCGCACCGCCCACCGGTTGCCGAGCGCGAGGAGGCGCCCGGCACGCCCACACCCCCAGCCCCAGCCCGCCCGGAGCGCATCGTCATGGCCAGCCCCGACTGGACCGATGAGCAACTGCTTCGCACGCTTAGCCGGGGCTACTACCACGTCACCGAGAGCTGCAACCCCTTGTGTCTCTACCCGGAGGGACACCGCCAACTGCGAAAGCCCCATGCGTGGGTTCCAGAACTCGCGCTGGCTGCTTTGGTGAAGGCCATCGCCGAAGGCCGTGGCGCAGAGATGAGGCGAGGCGTCCTTGCCATTGAGCGGATCACTGAGCCTCCGGCGATCATCGCCGCCATCGACCTGTGGGCCACCGGACGACTGGACCATCACCTCTTCTGGAGGATCGCGCTGAACTCGGTGACCACGCAGGAACGCGGCGGCTCACCAGTGCAGAGCCCGGACACCACGTGGGGACGTGTGGCCGATCTACCGGGCTTCCCGACACTGGGATCGGATGGACCTGTCGAACTGCCCGCCGCGCTGGACGGGGCAGCCGCGAGGTTGGCCTTCCTCCGGGCGTGCGAGTGCCTCCTGCTGGCCGAGCAAAACTCGGTGGTACTGGCGACCCCGAGCTACTACGACGGGACGCTGACCCTGGATGCGCTGCTGGGCCGCCTGGATCGCGTCGGTCCGGCCCCAGCGGGCATGCTCGATCTGATGCAGGCGCTGTACCGCCTGCGCGAGGAGGATCCCGCGAGATCTGGTGAGATTCCCGGCGGCCGGTGGTTCACCGCGGCTGGTCTCATGGCGCCTGAAGGCGGCCGCCCGGCTGACATCGGCGAACTACTGCGAAGCTGGGTTGCGGCCGGCGGCATGACTGAACCACCGACCAGATGGGATGAGTCAGATCGCCGACGGGCAGAGCTCTCCGGGCCCGTACCCTGGCGCTTCGCGGCGTCCGCACCTCGGGAGTTCACTCAGGATGAACTCGCCCTGGGCCAGCGCCTGGACGTCCTGCGCACGTTCCCCCGATTCTCCGAACTGGCGACGACCGGATGGACGTTGTGGCCTATCGAGCTCATCCCAACCGGCGCCCACGGCCGCTTCGGACCGATCTTGCACTGGCGAGTCCTCTCGGCAATGAGTGCCCCGGAGCGATGGCCGGACACCGATGTCGACTTTGTCGTACGCACGGCCTTCCAACTCGGCCGGATGGATCCTGCCACTGCGGTCGCGGCCTTCGATGACCCCCAGACATCGTTCACGGATCGAGAGCTCGCCGAGTTTGCGCGCAGCTGGGGACGCCTCCTCAACGGGGAGGCACGGGCGGCGGCGTGGCCCGTTCTCCTACAGCTCGGAATCTGTCGAGCAGCATCTCGGTACCATCGGCCAGCGGACGCCGAGATCTTTGCCGTGCTGGCCGAACATGCGAGAGAGCTCCCCCGTCCTGGCTGCGCACCCGCGGATCTCGAAAGACTCCGCGCATCAGTTGAGGGATGCTCCGATGTCGTGGTGCGCCGCTACCTTGACGAGTTGATCGCCGCGTTGGAGGGCGAATGACGTCCACCTATGTGACCGACTCTGTGCTCGCCGACCACGAAGGAACCCGGCTGCTCGACCTGGCCACCACGGAGGCCCTCACCCCAACGGGCATCCACGACAGCCCGGTCTTCTTCCGCGGGTTCGTGGACCGACCCGACGTCGTGGCGGCCGGCCTGCTCGCCGTGGCGGACGTCGCCAGCACCCGCTACGCCGACCCCGGCCTCGCCCAGCGGATCGCGAAGGCCGATCCTGTCGTGACCGGAAGCGGCGATCGACTGCGCTTCGAGTCCTTCTCGGCCTGCAACGGCGTGCAGGCCCGGTTCGACCTCCTCGCCGGGGGTCTCGGCGGCAACCGCACCGAGTTCGGCACCACGAACGTCGACATCAACCGGCCACTGCGGATGGCCTTGGCAACCATCAGTCGACAGGAGGCGCTGCACCTCAGCGTCGCCCGCGACGAACTCCGTGCCTCGACTCTGGACGCCCTGCATGTGGAGAAGAAGGTGAACCTGCCGGATCGCTGGGTCCGCGGGCTGGCCGAGGTGCCGCTGATCTCCGCGGCGATGCGGCTCGTCGGCCAGATCGAGGGGGCCCGGCTCCCCTCGTTCATGGCTGCGCTGCCGCGAGTCAGTCCGCCCGGGCCGACCGTGTACCTGCTCCCCCACCGCCCGAACTGGCTGATCTCTCACCGGCCGATCGCCGGCGCGGTTCCGCTGGCTGGAGCCTCCCGTGTTCGCGGCGTGGAAAGAGCGCTGCGCTTCGCAACCCGGCTCCGCATCTACACCGCCGAGACCGGGGCGTCGGCGTGGGTCTTCGAGCTGCCCGCCGCGCGACTGACGCTCACCCTCAGCCCGGATCCCTACCGAGGGTTCTCCGGAGAGGGAAGCCTGCTGGTCCTGCTGGCCAATCCCGAGTCCGAGCGGCTGGGCAGATCGCTACTCAGCGAGCTGCGCTGGTCGCCCAGGATCGAACCCACCACTCTTGCTGCGCGCACCGGACACAGCCTCGAGGACATCACCGCCGGGCTGGCCTGGCTCGCCGCGTCGGGACGACTCGGCTTCGACCTGTCCGAGGACGCCTGGTTCCACCGCGAGTTGCCGGTTGAATCCGACAAGATCCTTCGCCGCAACCCGCGGCTGGCCAGCGCCCAGCGAATCATCGACGGCGGTGGCGTCACCGAATGGGGCGACGGCTGGCAGGTGCGCGGCAGCGATCGACGCTACCTGGTGAGCCGCGAGTTGCAGTGCCGGTGCGCATGGGAAGACGCGCACCACGGGAGTCGCGGCCCCTGCAAGCACGTCCTGGCCGTGATCCTGGTCAGGAACTCCGCTCCGAACCGGGACACTGAGCCCTAGTCGAGCGGGCAGAATCACAGCGTGATCGTTTCCCTTGGTGCCGTCAGCGCGGCTCGGCCACGTCCGATCGATCTGCTGCCGGCCGACCAGCCGGTGAAGCCACGTCCACCGGCCAGGCGGTGGCGCTACTCCCCCGGAGTCCGGCTGCTGGGCTTCCTGGCCGGACTGATCGTGGCGACGATCGTGGTGGTGGGCGTCGGCCGAGTTCCCGCCATTGCGCAGGCGGCCGCGCAGCACTGGTGGCTGGTCCGGCTGACCGAGATGATCGTGGCCGCCGCGGCATATCTGGTGTTGCTGTGGGTGGAACAGCGCCGTCCGGTGGAGCTCAGCGTCCGCAGGATCGGCGGCCTCGGTTGGGGGCTGCTGCTCGGAGCCGGCTTGTGCGCACTGGTGATCGGCGTGCTGTTCGCAGTGGGCAGCTACCGGGTGGTCGGGGTGAACCCGTCCTACCCGATCGTCCCGGCACTGATCTCGACCGGCCTGGTGGCCGCCGTCGCCGAGGAACTGATCTTCCGTGGGGTGCTGCTCCGACTCGTCGAGGACTCTCTGGGTACCTGGGCGGCGGTCGGTGTCGGTGCGTTGGCTTTCGGGCTCGCCCACCTGAGCAACCAGGACGCGACCCTGTGGGGCGCACTGGCCATCGCGCTGGAGGCCGGAGTGCTGTTCTCGGCGCTGTATGTGGTGACTCGGTCGTTGTGGTGGTGCATGGGCCTGCACTTCGCCTGGAACGTGCTGCAGGGCCCGGTGTTCGGCTCGGCCGTGTCCGGGTCCGGGACGGCGTCCGGGCTGCTCAGAGCGGAGTTCAGCGGACCGGAATGGCTGACCGGTGGCGTCTTCGGAATCGAGGCTTCCGTGCTCTCGGTGGTGCTCCTGACCGCATTGGGAGGGTGGCTGCTGTGGTTGGTGCACCGGGACGGGGTCACCGTGGCGCCGCGGTGGGTACGTCGCCGTCGGCTGCTGGCCGAGGTGAGTTCAGCCCCGGCGGGACAGGCAGACTAGCTCGGCCCGCTCGTCCCAGGATGGCTGCTGCTGGAACCCGGCCCGCTGATAGAGGCGAAGCGCCGCATCCCGCCAGCACCAGACGGTGAGTCGGGCCTCGCCGGGGATCGCCGCAATCGCCGCCGCGAGCAACCGGGCACCGATCCCTTGGCCGCGGGCGGCATCACTGACGAACAGCCGCTTGATCTCGTTGCCACCGATCACGGCGATCCCGACTGCCCTGCCCTGATCGGTGGCGAGCAGGACATCCGATCCAGCCAGTGCGGACGCCGGATCGTCGATCTCGGCCTGGTAGCGCGCCGGCAACGGATCCGGGCTGGCCCCGGGCAGGCCGTGATCGCGCTTCTCAGCCTCGGTTTCGCGCAGGTACCGGGCCAGGAGAGCGGCCACGACTGGCGCATCGGCACCACTCAGGTCGGCCTGTCGGACTGTTGCCATCAACCCAGCCTGGCAGGGGTCGTCCGCAACGGACGGACGAGCTCAGAGGGTGAGCCCGTCATAGGCAACGGCGAAGACCCGCTCCTCGGGGTCGAACCGGACCGGGTACTCGTTGGTCGGTAGCGCCTTCAGGTAGAACCGCAGGGCGTCGTCCCCGGCCGGCTCGATCATCAAGCAGCGCTGCATCCGTTCCGGGCTCACCCGCGAGTGCATGACGTCGTAGACGTAGTGCAGCAACTCGGAGCCGTGGTGTGGATCGTTGGCGCGGGGGAAGAAGCGTCGCCGATGCCGGAAGGCCGGATGGATGGCGATGTAGGCCAGGTAGTCGTACTGGTCTTCGGGGTAGCTCATCACGATGGCGCCGCCGATGACTCCCTCGGCCAAGTCGACGCTGTCGGCCGGTTCCGCCCGGCGGATGAACGCAGTCGTGTCGCGGAACTCGCTCCACAACTCATGGGACGACTTGCCGATCGGGAAGGACGTCTTGAGGATGTCGCGGATGGCGTGGCGATCACGTCGACTCAGTTCCGAGTAGGCGCAATGCTCATTGCGGAACTGGGGCTGGCCGAGGCTGTCGGTCGGCCTCTCCTGTCGTGCCACGCCACCTCCGTTCCATGCTCGACGGCAAGAATGCCGCTCCTTCATCGGATGATCCGCCTTCGCCGGGCCCAGGAGCCTGCGGCGCGCCGCTCCCGTCGTCCGCAGGTGACCAACCGTCGCCCCGGCGGCGGCACCGGATTAGCATCGCGGCTCGCTCGGCATTCCTCAACCGTCCACCCCGGGCGATGATGCAGGCCGCGCGGCACTAGGCTCAGCGTCATGCCGATTTCCCGCGAAGAGCTGATCTCGATCCTGGCCGAGGCCGACCCGGTCGGACTGATCGCCGCCGGCGGCACTCACGACGAGTACGCCGCCGAAGCCGACGAGATCCTCAAGCTGCGCGGCGTCCCCCAGCTCACCGAGATCACCGGCGTCTTCGCAGTCAGCTTCAGCGAGCCCGGCGCCTGCAGCCGCGAGAAGGCGCGCTGGATCGCCGAAGAGATGGTCCGCCGAGCCGGCTAGGCGTCAACCGGGTCCTCGAAAGCCCGAGAACCCCGCTCGGCCCCTACGCAAGCACCGCAGTTGCCGACCCCGGCCAGGCATTGAATCCACGCACTGCGGGCTGCCAGCCTTGAGCCTGGACCCAGCCCAGCCACTCAGGGAGCGCGATGTCCCGGACCCGTGTGCACAACTTCTCGATCTCACTGGACGGCTTCGCCACCGGCGAGCCGCAGAGCGCCGAGGCCCCGTTCGGACATGCCGGCCAGCGCCTGCACACCTGGATGATGGCCACTCGCTTCTGGGACCCGAGCGGCTCCGATGGCGTCGACCACGCCTTCGCGCAGCGGCACAGCGACGGGATCGGCGCCGAGATCATGGGCGCCCACAAGTTCGGCCCACCGGGTTGGCAGGACGATCCGGACTGGACCGGCTGGTGGGGCGAGAACCCGCCCTTCCACACCCCCGTGTTCGTGTTGACTCACCGTCCGCGGTCATCGATCGAGCTGGACGGCGGCACCACCTTCCACTTCCTCGACGCCAGCCCCGATCACGCTCTGGCCGTCGCCCGCGAGGCGGCCGGCGACCTGGACGTCCGGATCGGTGGCGGGCCGAGCATGCTCCGCGATTTCCTGGCGGCCGACCTGATCGATCACCTGCACCTGGTGGTGGTGCCGATCGTGCTGGGCCGCGGCGTCCGGCTCTGGGACGGCCTGGAAGGCATCGAGTCCGGCTTCGAGGTCGAGTCGGTCTCCTCACCCAGCGGCGTCACCCATCTGACCTTCACCAGGGTGCGTAGCTGACCGTTCGCCCGCTCGGCGAAACCCCGCGCGATGCGATTTGCCGTCTCGATGCGCTGAACCTGCCCACAACGGCTCTCTGAGGCAATCGACCCGGCGAATCGCCTCAGGCCTGTGCCTGCTGGCTGGCCGCGATCGCCACCGGAGCCAGGGCGGTAATAGCGCCACCGAGGATCGATTGAGCGCGCCGACCGGGCCCACTAGCCTCAGGCAAATGGACGTCCCGGAGAACGTCGAGACCTACCTGGCTGGCCAGCCCGAGCCCAAGCAGTCCGACCTGCGCACGCTGCACGCACTCATGCTGGCCGAGTTTCCGGACTGCCGGCAGTGGTTCACCGACGGCACCAACAGCGAGGGCAAGGTTGTCGCAAACCCCAGCATTGGCTACGGCGTTTACACCATCACCTATGCCAACGGGTCGTCGCGCGAGTTCTACCGGATCGGTCTGAGCGCCAACGCATCGGGCATCTCGGTCTATGTGCTCGGCCTGGACGACAAGACCTACCTCGCACGCACCTACGGGGACCTGATCGGCAAAGCACACCTCACCGGCTACTGCATCAGGTTCAAGCGCCTCTCCGACATCCACCTTGAGACCCTGCAAGCGGCGATCAGGCATGGGATGACCGTCGATCACACGGACTGACCACAAGGTCAGGCAGTCGCGTCACCGAGCGGGGCCACCGATCCGGCCTTCACCCGAACGCCCGGCGGACGCCATCCGCCCAAAAGGTGGTACCCGGCTAGAGCGTGCTGAACTCACGCAAGAGCGCACCGCGCTGCTCGACCACGTAGCGGATATCGGCCTCATATGAGGCGAGATGGCCGTCAGCAACATGCCGCTCGAACGCAGCATTGCCT
The DNA here is from genome assembly GCF_002563675.1 of Propionicimonas paludicola. Classification (NCBI taxonomy): domain Bacteria; kingdom Bacillati; phylum Actinomycetota; class Actinomycetes; order Propionibacteriales; family Nocardioidaceae; genus Propionicimonas; species Propionicimonas paludicola. Next base: position 1,991,426 of record NZ_PDJC01000001.1, read on the forward strand.
GACGCAGCCTGATCCCGGATGTGTGCCATCAAGGAGGTCAGCCGCTCCGCCACGGTGTCGAGGAGCAGCTCATCCGGCTCGACCCCATAGGCGTGGCAGAAGGCGGATGCCATCACAGCCTGCTCGGCGACACTCCCAGCGCTCTCCGGGTTGTCCGGAGCGTGCAGCGGCGCGTACCGGTAGACCGCATATGCGACGTCCCACAGCCGAGGTGCCGGGTGCGCGGTATCGAAGTCGATGAAGCCGACCACTCGTCCGCGACGGACGGCGCTGTTGTAGGGGGCGATATCGCCATGGCAGATCACCTCCGCCGGATGCCGGGGCGGCAACATCCACTCGTCGTGAGCCGACTGCTCGTAGCTGAGGCTTGCATCGTGAAGCCGACGCAGCAGGGCTCCGGCGGAGGCCACCAGCGCCGTGGTTCGGACGCCCGGTGGCAACGACTCGTACACGTCGCCGACAACATAGGTCAGCACCTCTCGGCCCTCATCGTCGAAGCCCACCGGCATCGGCGCGCCGTCGAAGCCTTGCCGCCGCAGGTGGGTCAGCAGCCGGTGCACCGTAGGTGTGTGCCTTCCGGCCGGGCGGTGGACCAGCTCACCCCGGCGCAGCACCGAGTTCACACCACCCTGAAGCAGCTCGTCATCCGTCACAACGCAGCTCCTTCCCTCAAGCACTCGTCCTGCGATAGCTGGCTCTGCCAGGGACGCATGTCGACCAGGCTCGGCGGTGCAAACCCGCACGAGAGCAGGGTCCGGCTCAGTTGTTGAAGCGGAACTCCACCACGTCGCCGTCGGCCATGACGTACTCCTTGCCTTCCATCCGGGCCTTGCCTGCGGCCCGGGCAGCGGCGACGGAGCCAGCCGCGACCAAGTCGTCGAAGCTGATCACCTCGGCCTTGATGAAGCCCTTCTGGAAGTCGGTGTGAATGACTCCGGCGGCCTCGGGCGCGGTGGCGCCCTTCTTGATGGTCCAGGCCCGGGACTCCTTGGGGCCGGCAGTCAGGTAGCTCTGCAGGCCGAGGGTTTCGTAGCCGACTCGGGCCAGGACGTCCAGGCCGGGCTCGGCGATCCCCATCTCCTCCAGGAACTCGCGAGCCTCGTCGGGCTCCATCTCGATCAGCTCGGACTCGATCTTGGCGTCCAGGAAGATCGCCTCGGCCGGAGCCACCAGCGCGCGCATCTTGGCGATCAGGTCGGTGTCGGTGAGCTCGTCGGAGTCGCAGTTGAACACGTACAGGTAGGGCTTGGCGGTGAGCAGGAACAGCTCGCGCAGCGGCTCGAGGTCGAGCCCGGCAGCGTGGACGCCCACGCCGGAGTTCAGCACCTCCTGGGCCTGCAGGAAGGCGGCCAGGGTGGGCTGCTTCTCCTTCTTGATCCGGGCTTCCTTCTCGACCCGAGGCAGCGCCTTCTCCAGGGTCTGCAGGTCGGCCAGGATCAGCTCGGTCCGAATGGTCTCGATGTCGCTGCTGGGGTTCACAGCGCCGTCCACGTGGGTCACATCCGGGTCGCGGAAGACCCGGGTGACCTGGCAGATGGCGTCCGCCTCACGGATGTTGGCCAGGAAGGCGTTACCCATCCCCTCGCCCTTGGACGCACCCTTCACGATGCCGGCGATGTCGACGAAACTCACCGTGGCCGGGATGATCCGCTCGGAGCCGAACAGCTTGGCCAGGACGCCCAGCCGATCGTCCGGGACGCCGACCACGCCGACATTCGGCTCGATGGTCGCGAACGGATAGTTGGCCGCCAGCACGTTGTTACGGGTCAGCGCGTTGAACAGGGTGGACTTGCCGGCGTTGGGCAGTCCGACGATGCCGATGGTGAGAGCCACGTCCGCAAAGCCTACCGGTGGCCGAGGCCGCCTCGAACCCGGACGCCCTGGCGGCCGACCAACCTGGGTTCAGGACGTCCGGCCGGCCCGGGCCAGTCGCGGCCCGGCCCACAACACTAGGACGAGCACCGCGGCCGCGAAGCCGACCGTGACGCCCACGATCGGCAGCCAGCGCAGGCTGAGCCCGACCAGCACCGGCGCGATGGCCAGGCCAGTGTTGCCGATCAGCAGGATGCCGGCCAGCACAGCGCCGTGGTTGCGTCCATCGGCCAACCCGGACGCCACCGCCAGCGAGCCGCGGAACATCAGACCCAGCCCGGCCCCGGCCACGACGCCGCCGCCCAGGAAGGCGGCCAGCGAGGCGGACGGCCCGGCCAGCGCGATCCCGATCAGGCCGAGCGCCATGGCCGCGGTGCCCAGCCGCAACTGGAGTCGCATCGGCAGGTGCCCGAACCCGAGTTGGGCGGCAGCGGCCGCGGCGAAGACGACGGTCGAGGCGACGCCGGCCAGCAGCCGATCGCTGCTACCCAGCACCTGGCCGAGGAAGGCCGGGGCCACCGAGCCGTAGAAGCCGGTGATGGCGAAGGCCGTGAAGATGCCCAGGCCGGCAGCCCAGTACAGGGTCCGATGCTGGGTCGGCACGGCGATCGGCCGCGGGCGAAGCTCGAAACCCTCCCGGTCGGCCCGGACGGTCTCCGGTACCCGGATCACGGCGAGCCCGACGACCATGATCGCTACCGCCAACACCAGGTAAGACGTGATCAGCGGTGCCGGCGCCCACTCGGCGATGATCCCGGCCACCAGCGGACCCAGGGCCAACCCGCCCAGGTTGGCCGCGCCGCCCACGGTGACAGCCAGCCCCGGCGAATCCGGACGCCATGCCCGGCGCAGCTCAGCCAGGTAGGCGGTCGCGGTCGAGGTGAGAACGCCGGCCGCCACCCCGGAGATCAGCCGCAAGGCCAGCAGCCCGGCCACATCGGTCCACAGCGTGAAGCCGAGCGCGGTGACCAGCTGGACGCCGGCCACGGCCAGCACCACCGGACGACGTCCCAGGTGATCCCCGGCGTGGCCGAGGAAGAGCAGGCCGAGGATCACGCCGACCGCATAGGCGGCGAAGATGGCGGTGACCACCAGCGTCGGAAAGCCGTCGCGCGCCTGATAGAGGGCGTAGAGCGGGGTCGGCACCGTGGTGAAGGCCATCAGGACGGCAAAGGCGACCGCCACCGTCCAGAAGCCGGCGCGGGCGCTGAGTTGCCCGCTGCGAGCGGGGCCGCGGACGAGTGTGGGTTCGGCGAGCTTCGTGGTCATGACTCCATGGTCGGCCGAATCAGCCATCGTGTCCAACGATTTATACCGCTGACAGTTATCGCTTTTATCTATTATTAGCTCTATGGACACTCGCCTGCTGGAGTACTTCACCGCCGTGGCCGCCGAACTGAACGTGACCGAGGCCGCGCACCGGCTCTTCATGGCTCAGTCGACGGTCTCGGCCGGCCTGCGCAGCCTGGAGCGGGAGCTGGGCGTCCGGCTCTTCGAGCGGACCACCAAGTCGGTGCGGCTGACCGATGCCGGCGAGGCACTGCTGCCCCAGGCCCAGGAGATCCTGGATCGGGTGGAGGCCTTCGGCTACCTGGCCGGGCAGAGCGACGGCGGCCTGCGCGGACGGCTCCGGCTGGGCATCTTCAGCGGCTTGGAGCAGATCGGCAACCTACCGACCGTGCTGCACGAGCTTCGCCAGCATTTCCCAGGCGTCGAGGTGAGCCTGACCACGTCCGCGTCCGGCTCACTGGGCCTCAGTGACGACCTGACCCACGGACGCCTGGACGCCGCCTTCGTGGCCCTCCCTCCCCCACCTGAGCTGGACGCGGTCGAGCTGCTCACCGCGGACTACGTGGCGCTGCTTCCTCCCGGCCATCGACTGGCCGCCCACCCGTCGGTCTCACTGGCCGACCTGGCCGCCGAGCCGTGGGTGGACGTCCCGGCCGGCTACGGCAACCGGATCCAGCTGGACGCCGCCCTCACTCACGCAGGACTCACCCGCCAGATCGCCGCCGAGGTGCCCGGGCTGCCGGCCGTGGCCGGCTATGTGGCCGGCGGGCTGGGGGTGGCGGTGATTCCTCGGGTCGTGGATCTCGAGGGCTGCGAGGCCCGGCCGCTCACCGATCAGCTGCCCCGTTGGCGGCTGCAGATCGCCACCCGCACCGGCAGTTCGCGGCGTCCGGTGGTGCAGGCGCTCATCCGGCTGTTCGGCGAGCACAACCAGCCCGCGACCTCGACCTAGACCGGCATCGTCGCCTCGGCCACCGGCACGGCCGAGCCGGGATAGGTTGGCCACATCACAGGAGGTAGGAAATGAGCGATACCGAGCAGGTCCTTGGGGCGATGCGGACGGCGGGGACGCCGCTGAACGCGGGCAAGGTCGTCGAGCTGACCGGCCTGGACCGCAAAGCCGTCGACAAGGCCATGGCCGAGCTGAAGAAGGACGGACGGATCATCTCCCCGGTCCGCTGCTTCTGGGCGCCGGCCGAGTAGCCGACAACGCAAACGGCCGCCGGGGTCTCCCCCGGCGGCCGTCGTCGTTCTCAGCCTCAGACAGCAGCACCGATCCGCTCGGAGAACTCGACCAGACGGTTCGAGAAGCCCCACTCGTTGTCGTACCAGCCGAGCACCTTCACCTGACGTCCGATCGCCTCAGTCAGAGGCGCATCGAAGATCGACGAGTGCGGGTTGCCGACGATGTCGGCCGACACCAGCGGTGCCGTCGAGTACTGCAGGTAGCCGGCCAACGGGCCAGACGCGGCAGCCTCGGCAAAGGCCTGATTGACCTCGACCGCACTGGCCTCACGGTTCAGCACGACGGTCAGGTCGGTGATCGAGCCCACCGGCACCGGCACCCGCAGCGCGAAGCCGGTCAGCCGTCCGTCCAGCTCGGGGATGACCTTGCCGATGGCCTTGGCCGCACCCGAGGAGGTCGGGATGGTCGACACCGCGGCAGCCCGGGCCCGGCGCAGGTCCGAGTGCGGGGCGTCCAGCAGTCGCTGGTCACCGGTGTAGGCGTGGACGGTAGTCATCAGGCCGGTCTCGATGCCGAAGCTGTCGTTGAGCACCTTGGCCAGCGGGGCCACCGAGTTGGTGGTGCAGGAGCCGTTGGAGAACACGTCGGCCGCCGTCGGGTCGAGCTTGTCGTCGTTCACGCCGAGGACGAAGGTGGGCACATCGCCCTTGGCCGGAGCCGAGACGATGACCTTCTTGGCCCCACCGTTGAGGTGGGCGCGAGCCTTGGCGCCATCGGTGAAGAAGCCGGTGGACTCGATCACCACGTCGGCGCCGAAGTCGCCCCAGTTGATCGCACCCGGGTCGCGCTGGGAGAGCACCTTGATCGGCTTCTCCCCTACCCAGATGGTGTCGCCGTCGGCGCGGACGCCGTCCAGGTGACCAGAGATCGAGTCCCACTCCAGCAGGGTGGCCAGGGTGTTGGCGTCGGTGAGGTCGTTGACCGCGACCACCTCGACGTCGGCTGCGTTGGCCAGGGCCGCGCGCAGATAGCTACGTCCGATTCGGCCGAAGCCGTTGATTCCGATTCGTACGGTCACTTCTGTTCCTTTCGATCCTGGACGGCGCAGAGCGCGACCGCCCGAAGTAGATGACGCGCACCGGCGCGGGCCTCGTCAAAGGGACGAGAGTCCTGCGCGGCGATAGCGAGTACATACCCGCCTTGGATGGTGGCAGTGATCATCGAGGCCAACTCATCGGGGTCGAGTCCGTCTCCGAGCTCGCCGAGCGCGATCGCTTCCTTGATCACGGAGACCAGCCGCTCATGGATGGTCGCGAAGGCCTCACGCACTGGCGCCAGCAGGACGGGGTCGGATGCCACCAACGGATCCTGGGTCATTCGCCCGACCTTGCAGCCCTTGAGCGGCTGATGCTCACGACTGAGGTAGGCATCGATCCTGGCCAGCGGATCGCCGGTCGAGGCGAGAAGGGCTTCGGTGGCCGGCAACAAGTCGGCGCAGTTGCGCTCGAGAGCGGCCAACGCGAGCTCATGCTTGCCGGCGAAGTGGTGATACATGCTGCCCTGGCCCACGCCCGAGCGCTCGCGTACCTCACGAGGACTGGTGGCCGCATAGCCGCGCTCCCACATCAGGTCGCTCATCGCCTGAACCAGTCGCGCTCGGGAGTCCATGCCTCCACTGTACCTACAGGTAGGTACAGGCGTCCACCCCTTCGGGTACGCAATGCTTGGAGACATGCGGACGGTGATCTTCGATATCGGTGGCGTGCTGATCAACTGGGCTCCTGAGCGGGCATACGAACCGGTGATGCCGGCCGAACAGATCCCGGCGTTCATGGAGCGGATCGGCTTCGACGACTGGAACCGGGCCAATGACGCCGTGGCCACCCTGGACGAGACCGAGGCCGCACTGATCGCCCGCTTCCCCGCCGATGCCGAGGCGATCCGGGCCTACCGGCGCAACTTCTTGGCCACCATCACCGAGGCCGTGCCCGGCACCGGCGCGGTGATCGCCGAGCTGATCGCGGCCGGCGTGCCCACCATGGCGCTGACCAACTGGGCCGGCGACATGTTCCTCCAAGCCCGGCAGCGGTTCGGCATCCTGCGCCGGTTCTTCGACATCGTGGTTTCTGGCGATGAGGGCCTGGTCAAGCCGCATCGGGAGATCTTCGAGCTGGCCTGCGCCCGGGCGTCCATCACTCCCGATCAGGGCGTGTTCATCGACGACTCAGCGACCAATGTGGCCGGTGCAGAGGCGGTCGGCCTGACCGGCATCCGGTTCACCGAAGCGGACGCCCTGCGCGCAGAACTGGTCGGCCTCGGGCTGCTCGGCGAGCGCGCGCCGATCACCGAGCCGGTCTACCACCTGGCCACTCGCGAGCACTGGGAGCAGGCGCAGTCCGAGGGGCGCTACCCGTGGTCGAGCCGGGACGTCGACTACCTGGGCGAGGGCTTCGTCCACTGCTCGTTCGGCGCACAGCTGGCTGGCACCCGAGCCCGGTTCTACGGCGATCTCACCGATGACGACCTGGTCCTGCTCCGCCTCGAGCCGGACGGCCTGCCGGTGGTCGTCGAGGACGGCTACCCGCACCTGTTCGCGGAGCTGCCGCTGGATCGGGTGGCTCAGGCCTCGCTGCCGGCGTAGAACGCGCCGAGCGCCTGGGCCAGCCACCACGGATCCTGGGCGCCGCACAGCTCGCGGGCCGAGTGCATGCTCAGCAGCGGGATGCCCACGTCCACGCTGGCGATACCCAACCGGGTGGCGGTCAGCGGACCGATGGTCGAGCCACAGGGCACCGCATTGTTCGAGACGAACGGCTGAGTGGGCACCCCGGCAGCCCGGCAGATCCGCAACCAACGGGCCGCGGACGGACCCTCGGTGGTGTAGCGCTGATTGGCATTCACCTTCAGCAGCGGGCCGGCATTGACGATCGGGCGATGATCCGGGTCGTGCAGCTGCGGGTAGTTCGGGTGCACGGAGTGGCCGGCGTCCGCCGAGATCACGAAGGACGTGGCCAGCGCCCGCTGCCAGGTCTCGCCGCGCCAGCCCAGGCCGTCCGCGATCCGGGCGAGCAGGTCGGCCAGGAACGGTCCGGACGCGCCACTGCGGGAGTCCGAGCCGATCTCCTCGTGGTCGAAGCAGGCCAGCACCTGGACCTGATCGGAGGCCTCGCTGCTCAGCAGTGCGGCCAGCCCGGCGTGCACGCTGGACAGGTTGTCCAGCCGCGGCGAGGCCAGGAACTCCCCGGCCACCCCGATCACGGCCGGCGCCTCAGTGACCGCCGCGAACAGGTCGAAGCCGTCGATGTCGTCGGCCCGCAGATCGAGGCCGGCGGCCAGCGCGGACAGCAGGTCGGTGGCGCCGGTGCTGAACACCGGCTTCAGGTGCACCTGCTTGTCCAGATGCAGGTTGTCGTTGACGCTGCGATCCAGGTGCGGGGCGACCTGCGGGATCCGCAGCCAGGCCGGGGTGGAGACCAGCCGGACCTCACCGGAGCGGGTGATCACCCGTCCGGCCAGGCCGAACTCGCGATCCAGCCAGGAGTTCAGCAGCGGCCCGCCGTAGACCTCCATGGCGGCCTGCGCCCAGCCGAAGGCGTAGGCCGAGGGCTGCGGCTTCAGCTTGAAGCCCGGCGAGTCGGTGTGCGCCCCGACGATCCGGAAGCCCAACGCGGCCTCGTCCGCCCCGGCGGCGGGCAGCCGCCAGGCGATGATCGCGCCGTCCCGGATCACGTAGTACCCGCCCGCCTCGGGGACGGTTCCGTGACCGTCCACCGGCTTCGGCCAGGCGTCCGCCTCGTCGAGCCGAGTGAAGCCCGCGCCGTTCAACCGCTGCGCCACCTCGGCGGCCGCGTGGTAGCTGGACGGGGACGCCACCACGAAGGCGGCCAGATCATCGAGATGTGCTCGGGCGCTCATGAACTCAGTCTGCACCGGACCGGCCGTCCGACCCACATCCGAGCGCTCCGCGAGAGACCGCGTGCAGAACCGTGATGGAACCGTCCCCGCTGGTGTCGAGCGAGCCTCGGCCAAAGTGTCGGCAGCACCTGAAATCCTGAGCGACATGGAGAACTTGGCCTGGTTGGTGGTCGGGATCGTGCTCGGCGCGGTGGCGGTATGGGTGAGCTTGCGGGCGCTGGCCGGCAAGCAGAGCTCCGATGGCACCGCCGAGCTGGAGCGGCTGCGCGCCGAGGCGGCGCAGGCTCGCACCGAGACCGCGGTCGCTCGCGCCGAAGCCGCCGATGCCCGAGCCGCACTGGCCGGCGCCGAGGCCCAGCGGGACGCCGCCACCCAGCGGGCCGAGGAACTGGCCGGTGACCGGGAGCAGTTGGTCAACCAGTTCAAGGCACTGTCGGCGGAGGCCATCGAGGCCCAGGAGCGCAAGCTGGACGCGTCCGCCACGCTGCGGCATGAGAAGACCGAGCAGCTGCTGGCCCCGGTCAAGGAGAGCCTGGAGAAGTTCAACGACCGGATCACCGAGGTCGAGAAGCAGCGGGTGGCCATGGCCTCCGAGCTGCGCAGCCAGGTGAGCGAAGTGCGGCTCACCGGCGATTCGCTGCGCAAGGAGACCGCCGCTCTGGTGACGGCCCTGCGTAAGCCGCAGGTCCGCGGCGCCTGGGGCGAGCTGCAGTTGAAGCGGGTCGTCGAGCTGGCCGGCATGGTCGAGCACTGCGACTTCGAACTGCAGCAGACCACCCAGACCAGTGCGGGCGCGATCATCCGTCCCGATCTGAAGGTGATGCTCAGCGAGGACCGCTTCCTCTATGTCGACTCCAAGGTGCCGCTGAGCGCCTTCCTGGAGGCCAACGAGACCGACGACCCGGCCGAGAGGGCCCGGCTGCTGGGCACCTTCTCCCGCAATGTGCAGACCCACATCGACCAGCTCGGTCGCAAGGACTACTTCAAGGCCGCCGGCTCGACCCCGGAGTACGTGGTGTTGTTCCTGCCCAGCGAGGCACTGGCCGCCGAGGCCTTCCAGCAGTCGCCCACCCTGCACGAGTACGCCAATGACCGCGGCGTGGTGATCGCCACCCCGAGCACCCTGATCGGGCTGCTGAAGGCCACCGCCTACGCGTGGCGCCAGGCCGCACTTGCCGACTCCGCTCGCGAGGTGTTCGAACTGGGCCGCGAGCTGTACGACCGGCTGGGCAAGCTCGGCGCGAACTTCGACAAGGTGGGCCGGATGCTCAACGGCACCGTCAAGGCCTACAACGAGTCGGTCGGCTCGATCGAGAGCCGGGTGTTCCCGACGGCCCGCAAGCTGCGCGATCTGAAGGTCGTCGACAAGCAGCTGGACCCGGTCAACGCCATCGACGCCACCGCGCGCCAGCTGACCGCCCCCGAGTTGATCGAGGACGCCGCCGCAGTCACCCCGATGATCGGACGCAACCGCGGGCCGGAGGCAGAACTGACCACTGGGTCGGACCCGATCCTCGATGCCATGCTGGCTGCCGAGAAGCCGACCACCGAGTCGGGAGTGCTCAGCGCCTGAGTCAGGAGGGCCATGTCGTTTCAGGCATATCTGGACAACATCGAAGACAAGACCGGGCTCACTCCTCGGCAGTTCCTCGAGCAGGCCACCGCAAAGGGTTTCGGGCCCGGCACCAAGGCCGCCGAGATCGTCGCCTGGCTGGCCGCTGACTACGGTCTGGGCCGTGGCCACGCGATGGCGCTGGTGCACGTGATCACCAAGGGATCGGCCATCGACCCGAAGCATGTGAACTCCGGCGGCAGCCACGCCGACGCGTCCGACACCCTCTGGCTGGACGGCAAGGCCACCAAGCCGACGCCGTGACCAACGCCGGGGCGCTCCCCGAACCGGGACGACCCCGGTGACACAATGACTCGGTGAAGATCGATGCCGCAGCCGTTGAGGCCGCCGCCCGCCGCCTGGACGGTGTGGTCACCCGGACTCCCCTGCACCTGAACGAGCGGCTCAGCCAAGCCACCGGCGCCTACATCTGGCTCAAGCGCGAGGACCTGCAGCCGGTCCGGTCGTACAAGATCCGCGGTGCCTACAACCTGATCTCGCAGCTCTCCCCGGCTCAGCGCGAAGCCGGCGTGATCTGCGCCAGCGCCGGCAACCACGCCCAGGGCGTCGCCTTCGCCTGCGCCCGGCTCGGCATCCGCGGCCGGATCTTCGTCCCGTCCACCACTCCGCGGCAGAAGCGGCAGCGGATCATCGCCCTCGGCGAGGGCCTGATCGAGCTGGTGGTGACCGGCGACACCTACGACGAGGCCGCGTCCGCCGCCGAAGCCGCTGCGGCTGCGTCCGAGGCCATCTTGGTGCCGGCCTTCGACCACCCGGACACCATCGCCGGGCAGGGCACGGTGGCCGCCGAGATCGTCGACCAGTTCGGCTACGCGCCGGACGCCCTGATCGTCCCAGTCGGTGGCGGCGGAATGATCTCCGGCTGCCTGGCCTGGCTCTCCGAGCGCCACCCCGAAACCACAGTGGTCGGCGCCGAGCCCGCCGAGGCCGCCTCGATGACGGCGGCGCTGGCCGCCGGCGGACCCGTCCGGCTCGACCGGATGGACACCTTCGTGGACGGCGCCGCCGTGCGCCGGGTCGGCGAAATCACCCACCGGATGGTGGCCGAGTTCGCTCCCGAGTTGTACTCGATCCCGACCGGGCGGATCTGCTCGGAGATGCTGGCGCTCTACCAGACCGAGGGCATCGTCAGTGAGCCGGCCGGCGCACTGGCCGCGGCTGCGCTGGGCCAGTACCAGCCCGAGCCCGGCTCGACCGTAGTGGTGATCATCTCCGGCGGCAACAACGACATCTCCCGCTACTCCGAGATCATCGAGCGATCCCTGGTCTTCGAGGGCCGCAAGCACTACTTCCTGGTGAACTTCCCGCAGGAGCCGGGCGCGCTGCGCCGCTTCCTGGACGAGGTGCTCGGCCCCGATGACGACATCACTCACTTCGAGTACGTGAAGCGGTCGAACCGGGAGACCGGTCCGGCCCTGGTCGGCATCGAGCTCGGCGACCCGTCCAGCTTGGGCGATCTGGTGGCCCGGCTGGACGCCAGCCCGATCACCTTCGAGTTCGTCTCCTCCGACAGCCCGTTCTACCGCTTCCTGATCTGAGATGGCCGCTCCCGTCCGTCGCACTCGTCGGGCTCGGGCAGCCCGTCGGCGCAGCCTGCGGCTGGCCGGACGCGACAACGACCTCACCAGCGAGCAGTGGCGAGCCCTGCAGGAGGCTTGGGGCGGCTGCGCCTACTGCGGCGCCCCCGGCACCTCGCTGCAGCGTGACTGTCTGCAGCCGGTGGCGCACGGCGGCCGCTACACGCTGACCAATGTGGTGCCGGCCTGCCCCACCTGCAACGCCAGCAAGTCCGACACCGAGGTGACCGGCTGGCTGCGTCGCAAGCGCCTGGACGAGGCTGCCTTCCTGCTGCGGCAACGTGAGGTCAGCGCGGCTCTGGCGACTCGCTTCGCAGCCGTCAGTGACCCGTCTCCGGCCGGCTAGACCCGAAAGGAATGCCGGACGCAGAGGACGCCCTCGCCACCGGCGAAGGTCACCCCCGGAACGGTGAAGTCCCTGGTCACCTCGGCGAAGCCGAAGGGCTCGTGGAGTGCGAGCGAGGCCGGGTTGCTGGCCGCCGCGAAGTACCAGCTGCAGTCGGTCCGGGCGTCCAGCCAGTCCAGCCGGGCCTGCACCAGCCGGCGACCCAGACCCTGGCGTCGGCGCGCCGGATCCACCAGCAAGCCGGTGAGGTACCAGCCGTCAGTCACCACGTGCGCCAGGCTCTGATCGACCGAGAGCCAGCGGGCCGCGGCATGCCCGGCGACAACTCCGTCCACCTCGGCCACCACCAGATGCGCTTCGGGATCCTCCAGATCGACGGCCAGCCGTCCGAACCAGGCGTCCAGCTCGCCGCCGTTGCGGTGCTGGGAGAGCGCCGCGCAGGCGGGCAGGTCGCCGGCACGGGCCGGCCGAATCAGGGCATCGACGCTCGACCCGTGAGCGTCGGGGGCGAAAGGCGCGAACAGCATCAGCGACGGGCCCGGAGGTCCTTGCGCAGTTCGGGCGGCAGGGCGAAAGTCAGGCTCTCCTCGGTGAGCCGCTCCTCGACCGCGGCCGGGAAGCCCTGGCTCTGCAGGTAGTCCAGGACGCCTTGCACCAGGTCGTCCGGCACCGAGGCGCCTGAGGTGACGCCGACCGAGTTCACTCCGACCAGCCAGGACGGATCGATCTCGGAGGCGTTGTCGACCCGGTAGGACGCCTTCGCGCCCGCTTCCAGGGCCACCTCGACCAGCCGGACCGAGTTGGACGAGTTCTGGGAGCCGACCACGATCACCAGATCGGAGTGCCGGGCGATCTGCTTGACCGCCTGCTGCCGGTTCTGGGTGGCGTAGCAGATGTCGTCGCTGGGCGGATCGATCAGGTTCGGGAACCGCTCGCGGAGCCGAGTGACCGTCTCGGCGGTCTCGTCCACGCTCAGGGTGGTCTGAGTCAGCCAGGCCACCTTGTCCGGGTCGGCGACGTCCACCCCGTCCACATCGGAGGGGTGTTGGACCAGCTGAATGTGCTCGGGAGCCTCGCCCGTGGTGCCCTCGACCTCTTCATGGCCGGCGTGACCGATCAGCAGGATCTGGACGCCCTGGCCGGCGAACCGCTTGGCCTCGTGATGCACCTTGGTGACCAGCGGGCAGGTGGCGTCGATCGTCTTCAGGCCTCGGGCTTCGGCCTCGGCATGGACGGCCGGCGAGACGCCGTGCGCGGAGAAGACCACCGTGGAGCCGGTCGGAACCTCGTCCAGTTCCTCGACGAAGATGGCGCCGCGGGCTTCGAGGTCCTCAACGACGTGCCGGTTGTGCACGATCTGCTTGCGGACGTACACCGGCGGCCCGTAGACGTCCAGGGCACGCTCGACGGTGATCACCGCGCGGTCGACACCGGCGCAGTAGCCACGTGGCGCAGCGACGACGACACTCTTGGTTTCGGGCACGATGGCAGTCTAGTTGGGCGGCTCGACCGACCTCGACCCGCCCCCGCAGACCTGCCTAGCCCGATCCCTCCTGTGGATAACTGAACGAACTTGTTCGACTCTGGGGACAAGTCGCCGAACGCTCTATTCCTCACTCTGCGAATCTGCGAAACTCGGCTCACCTCGCCCCAGGAGGCTGCCGATGATCCGGTCACGCATCGTCGTACTCGCCGCGGGCTGTCTGCTGCTCGTCGCCTGCACCGCGACTCCGAGGCCTTCCTCACCTGCCCCGTCCAGCCCGTCACCGACGTACAGCTGCACTCCCGAAGCCGGTGGCACCGCCTACGAGTGCTCGGCTTTCGACTACGAGCAGATGCTGGCCAAGGACAAGCTGTACGCCGAGGCCGAGGCGGTCTACCGGAAGTTCTTCGCCGAGAATGTCCGGATCTACGTGGTCGGCGGCATAACCGAGCCAACTGCTGCCCTGGATGAGACGACGACCGGGCGCTTCCAGTCGGACTCGATGAAGCTCTACCGCGCGCTGCACCAACGCCGAGCAAAGATCGTCGAAGGTCGTCCTCATCTGGCCTCCCTCGCCCGCCTTCCCGGGGTCTCGCGCGAAGGATCAGTCGCGACCCTGGCCGCCTGCGTTGACTCAACGAGTGTTCTCTTGCGAGGCGATGCCGGCTACGAGTCTCGTGGCCTTGTCATCAGCGAAAGGCTGTACTTCACCCGAAGCGGCACCAGCCTGAAGATCCAGAGTTCCCAGTGGAAGGAGCTGACGTCGTGCTGAGAACCCGAATCCTGACCGCAGCCATGCTGACAGGTGCCCTCCTTGCGGCCGTCCCAATGGCGCCAGCGCTAGGCGACGGATCGCCGAACCCTCGGCCATCGGTTGGCGTGGACGACGGCTACATCGAGGGCTCGACAGGCATCGGCCAGAAGGACCCATCCAAGCCCTCCAAACCCAATCCCCCGGTCGAACACCACCCACCCGCCGACTCCAACCCGGAGGACTCCCTCGAGGGCCTCGACCCGGCGCTGCGCGCACAGATCCAGCAATGCCTGCGGGACAACCCCAGCGACCTCTGCTACGAGGGACTGGTCAGCTCCGTCGACGTATCGGCCGTGGCCCGTGAGGTGGTCGCCCGACTGCACCTGCCCGATCCCACCCCTCGGTTCGGTCCCGATCCGGACGCCAATGAGTGGCACATGCTGGCGGTCGGCTACCCGCTGTGGCTGTGGACGTCCGGGCCGACCCGGCTGACCACCACGGCGACCCGCTACGGCCTGAGCTTCACGCTCACCGCCACCTGGCAGGACACCCGCTTCGAGTTCGGCGACGGACACAGCCTGACCTGCCGCTCGACCAGCCCCTACCCAGCCGCCACGAAGCCCGGCACGCCGTCCCCGACCTGCGGCTACACCTACCAGAAGGTCTCGCCGGCCGCCGGCTACACCGTCCGGGCGCACACCAACTGGCGGGTCGACTGGGCCGCCGCGGGCCAGTCCGGCAGCCTGGACACCACCTACACCGGGAGCCGAACCGTCCAGGTCGGCGAGCTGAGTGCTCTGATCGTGAGGTAGCTCCGGCTTTGGTCGGCCCGGACCGCTAGCGTGGCCCCATGCCGTTGCCCAGCAGCCCCGAACAGCCGCAGCCATTGCGGGTGGTGCTGCAGGCCACCAAGGACTGGGTCGAGCGACTCAACCCGATCTGGGTGGAGGGCCAGCTGATCGAGATCAAGCGACGTACCGGCCCCACCCAGTTCCTGACAATGCGGGACACGCTTGGCGAGTTCTCGGTGACGGTCTCGACCAGCCAGGTGGTGCTGGACGCGGCCGGCCCGCTCACCGAGGGCACCGTGGTCGCCGCCCTGATCAAGCCGACGATCTGGACGAAGTCGGGCAGCCTCACCTTCCAGTGCAGCGAGCTGCGTCCGTCCGGCGAGGGACGCCTGCTGGCCGCCATCGAGCAGCGCAAGCGGATGCTCCAGGCCGAAGGGCTGTTCGACCCGGCTCGCAAGCGCCGGCTGCCGTTCCTGCCCCGCCGAATCGGGCTGATCACCGGGGCCGGCAGCGCGGCCGAGCGAGACGTCCTGGAGAACGTCCGACGCCGCTGGCCGGCCGCCGTCATCGAGGTCCGGCACAGCCTGGTCCAGGGCCAGGCAGCGGTCGAGCAGCTCATCGATGCGTTGCGCGGCCTGGAGGCCGCCCCCGAGGTGGATGTCATCATCATCGCCCGCGGCGGTGGCTCGCTGGAGGACCTGCTGCCGTTCAGCGACGAGGGCCTGGTTCGGGCCGTCTTCGCGTGCCGGACGCCGGTGGTCAGCGCGATCGGCCACGAGACCGACACTCCGATTCTCGATCTGGTCGCCGACCTGCGAGCGTCGACCCCCACCGATGCGGCCAAGCGGGTGGTGCCGGATGCGGCCGCGGAGTCGGAGAAGCTGGCCGCGGCGCGTCGGCAGTTGGAGCTGGCCATCGGCAACCGGATCCACAACGAGCTGCGCCGGCTGGACGAGCTACGCAGCCGTCCGGTGTTGCGCGACCCGACTGCCGCACTGGCCGGCCACTACGAGCGGCTCGGCCAGACCCGGGAGCGACTGGGCCGGGCGATCGCCGCTCGGGTGCGCGAGGAGTCGCTCGGGCTCACCCACACCATCGACCGGATCCGCGGGCTCTCCCCACGGGCCACCCTGCAGCGCGGCTATGCGATCCTCGCCGACGCCGACGGCACCACCATCGACCGGGTCGCCGCGGCCCGCGCCGGCCAAGAACTCAGCGCCCGGTTGGCCGACGGCCGCCTGGACCTCACCGTCACCGAACTGCATCAGGAGCAGCCATGAGCAAGCCAGCCCCACCCAGCTATGAAGAGGCCCGCGATCAGCTGGTCGAGATCCTGCACAAGCTGGAGTCCGGCGCGGTGCCGTTGAGCGAGTCGATGGCCTTGTGGGAGCGCGGCGAAGAGCTGGCGGCCATCTGCCAGAACTGGCTGGACGGCGCCAAAGCCAAGATCGAGGCGGCCCGGCCGAAGGCCGACAGCTGATGCGGTTCGTCATAGCCCCCGGTTATCTCGACTCCGACGAGGGCCACTGGCAGACCTTGTGGCAGCGCGAGTGGGGAGCTCAGGCCGTCCGCACCGCACCGAGCTCGTGGGACGAGCCGGAGTTCGAGGACTGGCAGGCTGCTCTGGATGCGGCCATCGAGCCCGGCTCGGTGATCGTCGCGCACAGCCTGGGTTGTCTGGCCACCCTGGCCTGGCTGGACCGCCATCCCGGAGTCGCCGCGGGCGCTTTCCTGGTGGCCGTCCCGGACGCCGGACGCCCGGATTTCCCCGAGACGAGTCGCGGCTTTGCTCGTCCGACCACACCGGTGGCCGACCCGGTGCTGATGGTCGGTTCGACCGACGACCCCTACGCCGACTGGCCGTTCACCCAACAGACCGCTGCACTGCTGGGCGTCCGCCTGGTCGAGGTTCGCGGCGGTGGCCACCTCAGCACGGCATCGGGACGCGGACCCTGGCACGAGGGACGCGCCCTCCTCGACGAGTTCGTCACCGGCCTGTCGCTCACCGAACCGCACCCCTAGCGAACCCGCCGACTTTGTTCCCGATCACTTCCGCACCTCATCGCTTGGATCCGGTGAAGGCCGCCGACAGCGCGCCGACCGCCAATGTTGTCGTTATCAGACCGGTGCCGGCGGCGTAGTCAGACTCAACCGCCGATGTTGTCGTTTTCGGGCCCGCAAACCCGACTCATAACGACAAAGTCGGCGGTCGCGCACACGAGGTCGAGTTCAACCCGCCTGATAACAGCAAGATCGGCGGTCACCGCCACCCTCACCCCCTCATCAGAGTCGGCAGGGGCGAGAACGTCGGACGGGTGGAGTCGCAACCCGCGGACGGCTCCGCTCCCGCACCCCCGAGCCAGGCCAAACGTGAAGGGGACGGCACCGCGCTGGCTTGTTGAGCCAGCGGGGAACCGTCCCCGTTCGTGTTTCGGAGTGACCCGCGATGCCTAGAGCCCGGCGATGACCCCGGCATTCAGAGTGATCACCCGGGTGGTGTAGCCGCCCAGAGCTCCGGAGACCTTCACGCTGACCTTCTTCTTCACATCAGCAGCGGTGAGGGTGTAGCTGGCGCTCTTGGCACCCTTGACGGCCTTGCCGGCGCGGTACCACTGGTAGCTGAGCGCGACCGAGTTCGGCGACCAATCGGCGGCGCTGGTGGCTACCGTCATCACCTGGCCGACCTGCGCCTTGCCGTTCAGCGTCACCTTGCCGGCGACGATCGTCCCCGCCTTGACCTTGCCGGTGGCCTTGGACGTGACCGTGGCGGTCTTGTACTCGTTCTGCTTGCCGGTGACCTTAACCGTCATCTTCTTGCCGAGGTCGGACTTGGTGAGGGTGTAGGTCTGCGCGGTGGCACCGGAGATCGCCTTGCCCGAGCGGAACCACTGGTAGCTCAGGACGGCCGTCGACGGCTTCCAGGTGCCCGGCTTGGCGGTCAGCGTCTTGCCGACCGCGACGGTGCCGGTGATCTTCGGCGTGGGCGCCGAGAAACTCTTGATCGTGTAGGCAGTCACGGTGAAGTAGATGTCGAAGTCGTAGTCCTGCGCGCCGGCGATGATGGCGTACTGGCCGGCCTTGTCGGCCTTGAACAACCACGGCACCTTGCGGGTCAGGCCCTTGGTCCACTTCGCACCAAAGACATCGCCGTCGAACCAGGGATTGATCGGCAGGTCGTTGTAGGTGCCGACCTTGATCCGCCAGTCGACCTCTTGCCCGCTGGCGGCCAGCCCGCTGAGCGGCAGAGAATCGATCTGCTCGAGAGCAGCGAGGTCGGTCACCTTGTTGCCCGAGATGTCGAGGGACGTCAACCCGGTCAACGCCTCGATCCCGGTGAGATCAGCAATGCCCTTGTCCTTGCAGTCCAACGACGTGATGGCCGCAAGGTCGGACGAGTCGAAGCTGGTCGTCCCCGGATCCAGGCTCAGGTGCTGAGCGACACAGGTAGCGAGCTTGGCGTCGGCGAACTGCACGGACGCGGCCTGCGCCGCGGTCGGCGCAGCAACGCTGAGACCTGCGGTCAGGACGACCGAAAGCAGCGCCACGATGCCAGCGCGCAGTGGACGCCGTTGTCCATTCTCGCGGGCATTTCCGTTGACTTTTCTAGCAAATGGCTGGTTCATATGTATAGCCTCCCGCAGGGAGTCTAGGGCCACCCACAGGCATGCCACAGCATCCGAGGAAAGGCGTCCATCAACTGGCCGGTCACCAGCGGTTATGGACGTCCTCCGCCCAGCCGTAGATGCCCTCGAAGGAGACCCCGGCATACTGCCCGGACCAGTACCCGAAGCACTGGTCGGTGCGCGAGGAAATGACGCCGAGATTGCTCACGGCAGTGCGGTCGAAATCCGGAGTGAAGGTGGCGTCCAGGTCCCCGCCGATCACTCGCCAGGGACGCCGCCAGTCGGCCAGGTCATAGCGCCAGTCCAGTTCCTCGGAGATCTTGTGCAGTCGCCCGCCGAGCAGAATGCCGTTCTCGGTGGAGCCGCTGCCGACCGTCCACTTGCCACCGACCTGGATGCCGAACACCTGACCGTCCACCCGCCCCGACCCGGCACCCCAGTTCCAATGGACGTCATAGGGCCAGCGACCGCGTCCATGGTCGAGCACGGCCCAGGACTCGCCGGCCGGCACCGGATGAGTGGTCCCGTCGATCACCAGCGAGCCGGACACCGGCTGCGCGACATCCTTGACCGTGTACTGGAAGCGGCGTCGCGACCACGGGACGACCACAGCCAGGCAATCCTGGTCGGCCGGACGACTGACCAGAACGTCGAAGGAGACCCGGTCCGCCCGTGCCTGGAGCCGAACCCCGCCCGCCTCGGGCGTGATGTCGATGGCCAACCCCTGGGCCCGCGCGGACGCCGCCGCGTCGCCCAGGTTGGCCGGCAGCACCGCTCCACGGGCCGGCAGTACCGTGGCGGCCTTGCCCCAAGTCTGCTCAGTGGCCCGATCGAACACCCAGATCTCATGGACGGCGGCGTAGTCGATCGACGACACCGTGGCGGCCAGCACATGCGTGGAAGTGACCACGTTCCAGTACTCCCAGCGCTTGTTGCGCGGCCAACCGCGGCGGCCGTCGATCCCCGAGGTGTCCACCAGCGGACGCCGCGCCCAGCCCACCGCGTCCGGGTTGAGTGAGCCGTCGGGAAGAGTCAGGCTCACCGAGGTGAGGAGTTCGCGTTCAGCCATGGCTCATTGTCACCCGGGGGTGGCGGCCCCGTCCGCGAAACGCCGCAGACCCCACAACCCCGCGCCGACCAGGGATGATCCCTCCCCGATCGACGAGTCGCACGGCCAGGACGAGCGAACGGCCGGAGCGTCCGCGGCGTGAGCCCGCCCGCAGTCGGCCGCATGCAACGATGGGCGGGTGAGCAGGCCGGAGTTGATCGCGCGGGCACATACCCCGCTGGGCGACGTGGTTCTGCGCCGCCGCGATGAGGACACCGGGCCGGTGGACGAACTGGTGGTCAATGGGGTGTTCGCCATGGACTCCTTCGAGGTCGCCTCAGAACTCGCCCTGGCCGACGCGGCGTCCGCCGCTGAGGGCAGCGCACCCGGACGAGTGCTGGTCGGCGGCCTGGGTCTGGGCTATACGGCGGCCCGGCTGCTCGATAACGGCGCCGCAGCGGTGCGCGTCGTCGAGCTGGCCGCACCGCTGGTCGAATGGGCACTGGCCCGGATCACACCGCAGTTGGGCCGGGTGGCCGACGATCCCCGCACCGAGCTGGTGGTCGATGACATCGTGAACGTCATCGAGGCCGATCCCGGCTCCTGGGAAGCGATCCTGCTCGACGTCGACAACGGCCCCAGCTTCCTGATCCACGACGAGAACGCCCGGGTCTACTCCACCGACTTCCTGGCCACTTGCCTGAGCAGGCTCACCCCCGGCGGACGGCTGGTGATCTGGTGCGAGCAGGCCAGCCCGGACCTCGAGATCACCCTGCGCCGGCTCACCGGACAGGTCGAGCTCATTCTGGTTCCGGTCAGCCGCGAGGGCCGCAGCTTCGACTACGCCCTGTACCGGGCGGTTCCGAGCTAGACCCCGGCGAAGGGGTCGGCGATCCCGATGTACACGGTCTCGAGGTACTCCTCGATGCCCTCCGCACTCCCCTCGCGGCCCAGACCGGACTGCTTGACCCCGCCGAAGGGCGCGGCCGGGTTCGAGATCACCCCGGCGTTCACCGCGAGCATGCCGGTCTCGATCCGCTCCGACAGCCGCAGCGCCCGAGACAGGTCCGTGGTGTAGAGGTAGGAGATCAACCCGAACGGAGTGCTATTGGCCACGGCCACCGCGTCGTCCTCGGAGTCGAAGGTGGCGATCGGCACCACCGGGCCGAAGATCTCCTCGGTGAGCACCCGAGCCTGACGCGGGACGTCCACCAGCACCGTCGGCTCGAAGAAGTAACCAGGCCCGTCCACCCGATGGCCGCCGACCAGCAGCCGTCCGCCGAGTTCCTGCGCCTCGCTGACCAGGCCACCGATCCGGCCGAGCGCGTCGCTGTCGATGACCGGGCCGAGCCCGACCCCCGCCTCGACACCCGGCCCGACCTTGACGGCGGCGACCTTGGCCGACAGCTTGGCCGCGAACTCCTCGGCGATCGGCGACTCGACATAGATTCGATTGGCCGCGGTGCAGGCTTGGCCGCCATTGCGGAGCTTGGCCGCGAAAGCGCCCTCGACAGCCGCGTCCAGGTCGGCATCGGCGAAGACCAGGAAGGGTGCGTTGCCGCCGAGTTCCATCGACGTCCGCAGGACGTTGCTCGCCGCCTGCCGCAGCAGCGCCTGACCCACCTCGGTGGAACCGGTGAAGGACAGCTTGCGCAGCCGCGGATCGGCGAACAGCGGGGCCGTGGTGGCTCCGGAGTGGGCGGTCGGGATGACGTTGATCACTCCGTCCGGGACGCCGACCTCCTGCATCACCTTGGCAAACAGCAAGGTGGTCAGCGGGGTGAGCGCGGCCGGCTTGACCACCACGGTGCAGCCGGCGGCCAGCGCCGGCGCCACCTTGCGGGTGGCCATGGCCAGCGGGAAGTTCCACGGCGTGATCAGCAGGCACGGCCCGACCGGACGCTTGGAGACCAGGATCCGGTTGGCCCCGTCCGGCGCGATCGAGTAGCGGCCGTAGATCCGCGGCGTCTCCTCGGAGAACCAGCGCAGGAACTCCGCACCGTAGGCCACCTCACCGCGGGACTCGGCCAGCGGCTTGCCCATCTCCAAGGTCATCAGCAGCGCGAAGTCGTCGGCGCGGGCGGTCACCGCCTCGAAGCCGGCCCGGAGCAGCTCGGCGCGGCGCCGTGGCGGCGTCCGCGACCAGGACTCCTGGGCGGCGACGGCCGCGTCCAGAGCAGCCACCGCGTCCTGGGGGGTGGCTGATGCCACTTCGGCCAGGGTGGACGCCGTGGCCGGGTTCTGTACGACGAAACGCTCAGCCGAGCTGCCGTCGCGCCACACTCCCCCGATGAAGAGCTCAGTGGGGACGCCTGCAGGAAGTTGCGTCATCGCGGTCCTCTCTTGATCGTCGTCCGGGCAGCGCCAGCCGCCCGGACGTCACGAGATCAGTCTTGCTCAGCCGAGCACTTCGGCGAAGGCCTCGGCCAGGACGTCCATGGCGTCCTCGATCAGTGAGATGTCACTGACCAGCGGCGGCAGCATCCGGATCACATTGCCGAAACTGCCACAGCTGAGCATCGCCACTCCGCGGCGGATGCAGGCCGCCACCACTGCCTTGGTCAGGGCAGCGTCGGGAGCCTTCGAACCGTCCGGAACGATGATCTCGATGGCCATCATGGCGCCGCGGCCACGGACCTCACCGATCTGTGGGAACTGCGTCGCCAAGGCGGTCAGCCGAGCCGACAGCACTTCGCCGATCCGGCGCGCCTTACCCGGCAGATCCTCGGCCTCCATGGTTTCGATGGCAGCCAACGCGGCCGCACACGACAGGGGGTTTCCACCGAAGGTGCCACCCAGGCCACCGGGGACGGGTGCGTTCATGATCTCGGCCCGTCCGGTCACTGCGGCGATCGGCAGCCCACCACCGAGCGCCTTGGCCGTGGTGATCAGGTCGGGGACGATCCCCTCGTGCTCGACGGCGAACCAGGCGCCGGTACGGCAGAAGCCGCTTTGCACCTCGTCGGCGATGAACACCACACCGTTGGCGTGGCACCACTCGACCAGCTTGGCCAGGAAGCCAGGTGCGGGGACGATGAAGCCACCCTCACCCTGGATCGGCTCCAACACCACGGCCGCGACGTGCTGCTCGCCCACCTGGATGTGCACCTGCCCGACGAAGTCGGCGAAGGCCTCCTCGGCGCAGTTCTCCGGACCGGTTGGCCAGCGATAGGGGTAGGCCATCCCGACTCGGTAGATCTCCGGCGCGAACGGGCCGAAGCCGTCCTTGTACGGCGACACCTTGGCGGTCATGGCCATGGTCAGGTTCGTCCGCCCGTGGTAGGCGTGGTCGAAGACCACCACGGCCTGCCGGCCGGTGTAGGCCCGGGCGATCTTCACGGCGTTCTCGACGGCCTCGGCACCGGAGTTGAGCAGCACCGAGCGCTTATCGAAGTCGCCGGGGGTGACCTCAGCGATCTTCTCGCACAGCTCGATGTAGTTCTCGTAAGGGTTCACCATGAAGCAGGTGTGCCCGAAGGACGCCGCCTGCTCGGTGACCGCGGCCACCACTCGCGGGTCGGAGTGGCCGACCGAGGTGACCCCGATTCCGGAGCCGAAGTCGATGATCTGATTGCCGTCGACGTCGAGCAGGATCGCCCCCTCGGCACCAGCCACGTAGATGTCGCTGCCCCCGCTCACCGCGGACGACACCGCAGCCACCCGGCGCTGTGCCAGGGACTTCGAGATCGGCCCGGGCAGTTCGGTGACCAGCTTGCGCTGTTGGGTGATCATCGGTCTTCCAGCCCCCACTTCGAGTCATAGCCGGCCGGGGCCGCCCCGGCGAGCAACTCCAAGAAAGGTACTGCGTCGAAGGACTCCGGACCGCGCACTCCAGCCCCTGACCAGACCCCGGTGGCCAGCAACTCCAGAGCCACCACCGGGTTGATGGCGGTCTGCCAGACCACGCACTGGGCGCCGTAATTCGCCATGGCCCACTCGTTGTCGACCACGTGGTAGAGGTAGGTGCGGCGCGGCTGGCCGTCCTTGCCGAGTCCGGTGACCCACAGTCCGGCGCAGGTCTTGCCGGTCATCCGCGGCCCGATGGTGGCCGGGTCGGGCAGCACAGCGGCCACCACATCGCGCGGAGAGACCTTCACGCCCTTCACCGACACCGGCTCGGTGCGATCCAGGCCCAGCGCGTGCAGAGTCTTCAGGACCCCGATGAACTCGTCACCGAGTCCGTACTTGAAGGTGACCCGCTTGGCGTCCACCCAGCGCGGCATCAGCAGCACTTCCTCGTGCTCGACGTTCACGCATTCGACCGGCCCGATCCCCTCGGGGAAGTCGAAGACCTCCGGCTCGCTGAACGGCGGCGTGGTGTACCAGCCGCGTCCGGCCTCGTGGATCACCGGCGGGTTCAGGCACTCCTCGATGGTGGTCCAGATCGAGAAGGACGGGGCGAAGATTTCCTCACCGTTGTCGTCACGGACGACCAGGTTGGCGCCGTCCCGGGTGCCCAGCTCGTCGATCTCGCTGAACAGGTGGTCAGCCGCGTAGCGGGCGAAGACGTCCGACAGGCCGGGCTCGACGCCGATCCCGACCAGGGCCAGCCGTCCGGCAGCCTCCCACTCGGAGGCCTTAGCGAACTGCTCGTCGCCGAGCTTCACCCCGACCTGGGCGTACGGCTCGGACGGGTGCGGGTGGGACAGGCTCATGGCCATGTCCAGGTAGTCGGCCCCGGCGGCGAAGGCGCCGTCGAAGATCGGCATCACGAACCGCGGATCGACCGCATTCAACACGTGAGTTGCCTGGTGTTCGAGGGCCAGTGCGGTCACCGAGGCGGGATCGGACGCGTCCACGAATGCAGCCCGGAAGCGTCCACCTCCCCCGGCGGCCTCTGCTGCGGCTACCGTCGCCTGCGCCTTTGCCAGGTCGTAGTCCGCAATCACCATCACCTCGAAGAAACTGCGTCGGGCGGCGATTCGGGCGACTGCGTCGCCCACTCCTCCGGCTCCGACAACGAGGACGCGCATCAGTCAGCCTTTCTCTTTCTCGCGCCAATTGCCTGGGCGATGCCGACGATGCCGACCGCGCCGAGGAACATGACGGTGCCGATCACGTTGATCTGCACCGGAGTGCCACGCTGTGCGGCACCCCAGACGAACATCGGGAAGGTCACCGTGGTGGCCCCGGCATTGAAGTTCGTCACGATGTAGTCGTCGAAGCTCAGCGCGAAGGCCAGCAGCGCGCCAGCCCCGATACCGGGCGCGACCAACGGGAAGGTGACCTTCCAGAAGGCCTGCGCGGGTGTGGCGTAGAGATCGGCGGCGGCCTGCTCCAGCGCGGGATCCAGTGAAGCCACTCGGGCCTTCACTGTGGTCACCACGAAGGACAGGGTGAACAGGATGTGAGCGATCAGGATGGTGGTCTGGCCGGACTCCATCCCCATAGCCACGAACAGGGTCAACAGTGAGGAACCCATCACCACCTCGGGGGTGGCCATCGGCAAGAAGACCAACAGGTTGGTAGCTGCCCGTCCACGGAACCGGTAGCGGCCCAGCGCAAAGGCGGCCATGGTGCCGATCACCGTCGAAGCCAGGGACGCCACCACGGCCACCCAGATGCTCAGACCGAGGGCCTCGCACATGCCCGGGCTGCCGCAGGGATCCAGCCAGGCGTCCAGCGAGAAGTGGTTCCACTCGTAGTTGTAGCGCCCGTTCGGCTTGTTGAAGGAGAAGATCACCACGACCAGGTTGGGCAACAGGATGTAGGCCATCACCAGCAGGCCGATGATCACCACGGCATTGCGACGAAGCCACGCCATCAGACCAGCTCCTCAGTTCCGGCGGCCCGCACATAGGCGCCGACCAGCACGACGATCGAGACCATCAGGATGAACGAGAGCGCCGCGGCGAGCGGATAATTGAGCACCCGCAGGAACTGGGAGTCGATCACCTGGCCGATCATCACGGTGTTGGTGTTGCCGAGCAGCTTGGAGTTGATGTAGTCGCCGGCTGCCGGGATGAACGTCAACAGCGTGCCGGAGACCACCCCGGGCAGCGACAGCGGCCAGATCACCTTCCAGAACTTGTTCCAGCCGTTGGCATACAGATCACCGGCGGCGTCCACCAGGCGCAGGTCCAGCCGCTCGATCGAGGTGTACAGCGGCAGCACCATGAACGGCAGGAAGTTGTAGATCAGACCCGAGATCACTGCGAACGGTGAGCCCATCAGCGAGTCGTTGGCGGTCAGGCCCAGCCACTGCAGCACCTGGGTGAGCCCGGTAGCCCGGAAGAACCCGGCCACCCAGCCCTGATCGGTGAGGATGATCTGCCAAGCCAAGGTGCGGATCAGGAAGTTGGTGAAGAACGGGGCCACCACCAACACCAGCAGCGTGGTCTTGAGCGGCCCGGAGCGGTGCGCGATGAACCAGGCCAGCGGGTAGCCGAGGATCAGCGTGCCGAGGGTGGCGATCGCGGCGTAGCTGAACGACCTGGCGAACTGCGGCCAGTAGCGGCTCAGCGCATCGGAGTAGTTCTGGAAGTGCCAAGTCAGGACGAAGCCGTTGTCGATGTCGCCGGTCTGCAGCGACTGGGAGGCCAGCGAGATCGTCGGAATGACGAAGAACACGATCAGCCACAACAGGGCCGGCGCGAGCAGGATCAGCGGGGTGGCGAAGCCCCGCCGGGCCTTGGCCGGACGCCGGGCGCCCCGGCTCGGAACCGCGAAGGCCATCAGTCGGCCCCCACCACGAAGGAGTGGTGGGGATCCCAGCCCAGGGTCACCTGCTCCCCCAGCTTGGCTCGGTTCGAGCCATCATTCGGCTGAGTGACCGTGATCTCCTGTTCCCAGGGCATCCGGACCAGATAGGTGGTGGCCACCCCGGTGAAGGACACGTCGCTGACGATGCCGTCCATTCGGTTGACCAGGGTCCGGTCGTTGCTGGAGACCAGTCGCAGCTTCTCCGGACGAATGCCGAGCTGCAGTCCCGTCAGCCTCCCGGACGGCAGCTGATCGGGCCGAACCAGGAAGGTGTGCCCGTGCGCGACCGCCTTGACCAGGCCGCCGGTCTGCCCGTCCAGGTCGAACGGCAGCAGGTTGGACTGACCCAGGAAGTTGGCCACGAAAGGCGTTGCCGGACGGTCGTAGAGGTCGCTGGGGGCACCCAGCTGCTCGATGCTGCCGGCCCGCATCACCGCGATCGTGTCGGCCATGGTCATGGCCTCCTCCTGATCGTGGGTGACGTGGATGAAGGTGATGCCCACCTCGGACTGGATCCGCTTCAGCTCGATCTGCATCTCGCGGCGCAGTTGCAGGTCCAGGGCACCCAGCGGCTCGTCCAGCAGCAGGATCTCCGGCTCGTTGACGATCGCCCGGGCCAGCGCCACCCGCTGCTGCATGCCGCCGGACAACTGCCGCGGCTTCTGCTTGGCCCGGTCGGCGAGCTTCACCAGCTCGAGGGCGGCCATGGCCTTGGGCTTCCAGTTGGCCACCTTCAGCTGACGCAGTCCGAAGCCGACGTTGTCGACGATGTTCAGGTGCGGGAACAGCGCGTAGCTCTGGAAGACCGTGTTCACCCGGCGCTGGTGAGCCCGGGTGTTGGTGATGTCGTTGGGCCCCAGGAAGATCCGGCCGGAGGTCGGCGTCTCCAGGCCGGCCACCATCCGCAGCGTGGTGGTCTTGCCACAGCCGGACGGGCCGAGCAGAGCGAAGAACGAGCCGGGCGGGACGTCCAAGTCGATTCCGTCGACGGCGACGAAGTCGTCATAGGTGCGGACCAGGTCCACCAACCGGAGCTCGCCGGAGGCCTTGCGGGTTGCGGTCTCGGTCATGTCAGCCTGCCACCAAGGTCTGGAACTGCTGGTTGAAGGACGTCTCCTCGGCTGCGCTGAGCGAGCGGAAGATCTGGCCGCGGGCCAATGTCTCCTGGCTGGGGAAGATCAGCTCGTTCTTGGTCAGCTCTGGATCGGTCTTGGCCAGAACGT
The DNA here is from genome assembly GCF_002563675.1 of Propionicimonas paludicola. Classification (NCBI taxonomy): domain Bacteria; kingdom Bacillati; phylum Actinomycetota; class Actinomycetes; order Propionibacteriales; family Nocardioidaceae; genus Propionicimonas; species Propionicimonas paludicola. Next base: position 2,018,869 of record NZ_PDJC01000001.1, read on the forward strand.
CCTTCACACCGAGCACTGGTCCGACGTAGTTGATGTAGGCAACCACCTGCGCCATCACCTCCGGGTCGTAGTAGTAGTTGATGAGCTCTTCTGCGTTCTTCTTGTGCTGGGCCATGGCCGGGATGACCAGGCAGTCCGACCCGACCGAGAAGCCCTTCTCCGGCAGGACGTAGCCCAGCTCCGGGTTGTCGGCCTTGAGCTGGACGATGTCGCCCGTCCAGGCCAGGCACGCCGCAGTGTCACCGGAGGCCAGCGGCTTTGTGTAGTCATTGCCGGTGAATCCCTTGATCTGGCCGGAGTCCTTGGCCGCCTGCAGCACCGCGATCGCGTCGGTGTACTGCTCGGCGGTGAACTTCGTGATGTCGACGCCCTGTTCGATCATCAGCTGGCCCACGGTGTCGCGCATCTCGGTGAGCAGGGTCACCTTGCCCTTCAGCGCCGGGTCGTGCAGCAGCTGATCCATGGTGGTGACCTTCTTGCCGCCGGTCGCCTTCGGGTTGTACGCGATCCCGGCGAAGGTGACCTGCCACGGCAATGAGTACACACAGCCCGGATCGAACTCCGGGTTGGCCAGGCTCGGGTCCAGGTTCTTGGCGTTGGGGATGCTGGCCTTGTCCAGCGGCTGCAGATAGCCCAGCCGGATCAACCGAGCCACCATCCAGTCGGTGCTCACCCAGACGTCACGACCGGTGTCCTTGCCAGCCTCCAACAGCGGACGAACCTTGGCGAAGAACTCGTCGTTGTCGTTGTAGTCCTCGTTGTAGTTGACCTTGATCCCAGTGGACTTGGTGAACGCGTCGATCGACGGACGCTTCCCGCCCTTACCGATGTCGATGTACTGCGGCCAGTTCGACCAGTTCACCACCTTGTCGGTCGCGGACAGGTCAGGCGCCGCCACTGCACTCTTGCTGGCGGATGCACTCGCGGACGGGTTGCGTCCGGCCACCCCGCACGCACTCAGGGCCGCAGCAGCTCCCAGACCTGCCGCGCCTGCCAACAGCTTTCGGCGCGACAGCCCATCACCGGCCGTCAAAGACATCGCTAGCCAGTGACCAGCGACTGGAACTGCCGGGTGAAGGTGGTCTCCTCTTCAGCGGTCAGTGAGCGGAACACCTGGCCGTTGGCCAGCGTCTCCGCGGTGGGGAAGATCAGCTCGTTCTTCGCCACGCTCGGATCGGACTTGGTCAGGATGTCCTTGATCCCGACCACGGGGCCGACGTAGTTGACGTACTCGACCACGGCCGCCATCACTTCGGGGTCGTAGTAGTAGTTGATCAGCTTCTCGGCGTTCTTCTTGTGCTGGGCCATGGCCGGGATCACGAAGTTGTCCGAGGACATCGTGAAGCCGGTGGTCGGCAGTGCGTAGCCCAGGGCCGGGTTGTCGGCCCGCAACTGCACCACATCGCCGGTCCAGGCCACGCAGGCTGCGGTGTCTCCGGAGGCCAGCGGCTTGGTGTACTCGTTTCCGGTGAAGCCCTTGATCTGGCCGGCGTCCTTGGCTGCCTGCAGCACGGCGATTGCATCGGCGAAGTCGGCGGCCGTGAAGCTGGCCAGCTTCTTTCCCTGCTCCATCATCACCAAGCCCACGGTGTCGCGCATCTCGGTCAACAAGGTGACCTTGCCCTTCAGCGCCGGGTCGTGCAGCAGCTGATCCATGGTGGTGATCTTCTTGCCGCCGGTCGCCTTCGGGTTGTACGCGATCCCGGCGAAGATGCTCTGCCAGGGCAGCGAGTAGACCCGGCCCGGATCGAACTCGACATTGGCCAGGGTCGGCTCGAGGTTGGCGGCGTTGGGGATGTTGGCCTTGTCCAGCGGCTGCAAGTAGCCCAGCCGGATCATCCGAGCCACCATCCAGTCGGTGCTCACCCAGACGTCGCGGCCGGTGTCCTTGCCGGCCTCCAACAGCGGACGAACCTTGGCGAAGAATTCGTCGTTGTCGTTGTAGTCCTCGTTGTAGTTGACCTTGATCCCGGTCTTCTTGGTGAACGCCGCGATGGTGGGATGGTCGTCGTTCTCACCGACGTCGATGTACTGCGGCCAGTTCGACCAGTTCACGATCTTGTCGGTGTCGGAGAGGTCGGTGGCCGCCAGCGGCGTCTTAGCCGGGCTGGGCGTTCCGTCGGCCGAACTGGCCCCACCGCTGGGCTTGCGACCCGGGGTGCCACAGGCGGCCAGCAGACCGGCCGCACCAAGGCCGGCCAGGCCACCGAGCACCGAGCGACGGGTCAGCGCGGAACGAGCCAGCGAGGCGGTCAGTGCACTGATCTCGCGTTCGTCGGACATGCGTGCTCCTCTTCTCAGACGCTCATTGATCAACAAGCTAAACCGACATTGTTTCGCCCCTGTTACCACGGATTTCGTAGATGTTGCACTTGCGATCTACGCAATCAGCAGGCAGTATCGACGACGTGTCAACCCCTCGAGTGGATCAAAACGGCCCGTCAGACGGTCTTTCGACGCGGTCAGGGAGTCTGATCGATCCGATCGGCAAGCGCATTATCGAACTCCTACAGACCGATGGCCGGATGCCGTACGTCAGCATTGCTGCCGAGGTGGGCCTGTCCGAAGGAGCGGTTCGGCAGCGCGTCCAGCGGATGATCGACGCCGGGGTGATCCAGATCGTCGCGGTCACCGACCCGCTGATGGTGGGCTTCGCCCGACAGGCTCTGATCGGGATCAAGACCCAAGGTGATGTGGGCCCGGTCGCCGACGCGATCTGCCAGATCCCGCAGGTGGACTACGTGGTCACCACAGCCGGCGGCCACGACCTTCTGGTCGAGGTGGTCTGCGAGGACGATGACGAGCTTCTCGAAGTGCTGATGAGCAAGATCCGCGCCCTGCCCGGGGTGACCAGCACCGAGACCTATGTGTATCTGAAACTCAACAAACAGCACTACGACTGGGGAACTAGATGACTGATGCCGATCCCGCCTATGCCTTCACTCGCAGCGGCGCGAAGCTGACCGACTCGGCGCGCGACCACCTGTGGGGACACTTCAGCCGGCACTCGGTCTACGAGCCGGCCGACGCAGGCGGAGGCGGAGCGGCAGTCCCGGTGATCGTGCGGGGCAAGGGACATCGGATCTGGGATTCGGCCGGACGGTCCTACATCGACGGGCTGGCCGGACTGTTCACCGTCCAGGTCGGTCACGGCCGGACGGAACTGGCCGAGGCGGCTGCCCGGCAGGCCGCTGAGCTGGCCTACTTCCCGCTGTGGAGCTACGCCCACCCGGCAGCCATCGAACTGGCCGAGCGGCTGGCCGACTACGCCCCCGCCGACCTGAACCGGGTCTTCTTCACCAGCGGTGGCGGCGAGGCCGTCGAGTCGGCGTGGAAGCTGGCCAAGCAGTACTTCAAGCTCACCGGCAAGCCGACCAAGACCAAGGTGATCTCTCGGGCCGTGGCCTACCACGGCACTCCGCAGGGCGCCTTGTCGATCACCGGCATCCCGGCGGCCAAGGCCATGTTCGAGCCGCTGGTTCCAGGTGCCTTCCGGGTGCCCAACACCGGGCTGTACCGGGCACCGGAGCAGTACCGCGACGACCCGTACGCCTTCGGTCAGTGGGCGGCCGACCGGATCGCCGAGATGATCGAGTTCGAGGGTCCCGACACGGTGGCCGCGGTCTTCCTGGAGCCGGTGCAGAACTCCGGTGGCTGCTTCCCACCGCCGCCGGGCTACTTCGAGCGGGTCCGACAGATCTGTGACGAGTACGACGTCCTGCTGGTCTCGGACGAGACCATCTGCGCGTTCGGCCGGATCGGCTCGATGTTCGCCTGCAATGACTACGGCTACGTCCCCGACATCATCACCTGCGCGAAGGGCATGAGCTCCGGCTACGCCCCGATCGGCGCCATGATCGCCTCGGACCGGCTGTTCGAGCCGTTCCGGCACGGCACCACCAGCTTCGCCCATGGCTACACCTTCGGCGGCCACCCGGTGTCGGCGGCCGTGGCCATGGCCAACCTCGACCTGATGGAGGCCGAGGGGCTCAACCAGCGGGTCCATGAGTTGGCCCCGAAGTTCCGCGCCGAGCTGGACGGCCTGCTCGACCTGCCGATCGTCGGCGACGTCCGCGGCGCCGGCTACTTCTACGGCATCGAGTTGGTGAAGGACAAGGCGACTCGGGAGACCTTCAACGAGGCCGAGTCAGAGCGGCTACTGCGCGGGTTCCTGTCCAAGGCGCTCTACGAGGCCGGGCTCTACTGCCGCGCGGACGATCGGGGCGACCCCGTCGTCCAGCTGGCTCCGCCGCTGACCATCGGGGAACCGGAGTTCGCCGAGATCACCGGCATCCTGCGCCAGGTGCTCACCGAGGCGTCCAACCTGCTCTGATCGGACGGAACGGGTCCCGGACTGCTCCGGGACCCGCGGGACTAGTCGTCCAAAGCCCGGCGCAGCGCCTCCAAGCGCCGCTCCAACGTGCTCAGCCGTGCGGCAAGTTCGGGGTTCGCATCCCCGGACGCATCGGCTGCCACGCCCGCGGCGGCTGGCGCCCGCCACGGCTTGGCGAACTTCAGGTACCCGATCGCGATCGTGACCAGGAGCGCGACCGCGACCACCACGAACCGCCAGATGCTCTGGTCGGAAGTGATGGTCATCCCGACCGCGTAGATCATGGTGAACACCCCGCCCAGCAACAGGCCGTTGGTGATCACGGCCTGGTGCGCCGGCAGGGCCAGCGAGATCACCAGGATCACAGTGGCCAGAATGAGCAGGATGATCCCGGTGATCAGCCGCCAGTTGCTGTAGACCGTCGCGCCGTAGTCACCGGTGTAGGCCGGCTCCGGGTAGAACGTGTTCACCCCGATCCCGACGAAGGCGACCACGACCAAGCCCAAGAAGAAAGCGAAGATGATCTGTAGTGCTCCGTTGCCCTTCATGGCCTGAGCCTAGCCCGCTGCCCGGCCGACCGAGCGACTCAGATCCCGACGTCCTCCAGCATCTCGGTGACCAGGGCAGCGATCGGTGAACGCTCCGAGCGGGTCAGCGTGACGTGGGCGAACAGCGGGTTGCCCTTCAGCCGCTCGACCACGGCCACCACGCCGTCATGCCGGCCGACCCGCAGGTTGTCCCGCTGAGCCACATCGTGGGTGAGCACCACCCGGGAGTTCTGGCCGATCCGGCTCAGCACGGTGAGCAGCACGTTGCGCTCCAGCGACTGGGCCTCGTCCACGATCACGAAGGCGTCGTGCAGCGAGCGTCCACGGATATGGGTCAGCGGCAGCACCTCGAGCATCTCCTGGGCCAGCACCTCGTCGATCACGTTCTTGCTGGTCACCGAGCCGAGGGTGTCGAAGACCGCCTGGCCCCAGGGCGACATCTTCTCGCCCTCGCTGCCGGGCAGGTAGCCGAGTTCCTGGCCGCCGACCGCATAAATCGGACGGAACACGATCACCTTGGAGTACTGGCGGCGCTCCAGGACGGCCTCCAGTCCCGCGCACAGCGCGAGCGCCGACTTGCCGGTGCCGGCCCGTCCACCCAGCGACACGATGCCGACATCGGGGTCCATCAGCAGGTCGAGGGCGACTCGCTGCTCGGCCGAGCGGCCGCGGATGCCGAACGCCTCCCGGTCCTTGATCAGCCGGACGGTGCCGTCGGTGGCCACCCGTCCCAGCGCGGACGAGCTGGCCCCGTGCAGGACCACCCCGGTATGGCACGGCAGGTCGACGGCCTCCGGGATCACCGCGCTGCCCTCGGCGTAGAGCTGGTCGACCGACTCCGACTTCACGTCCAGTTCAGCCATGCCGGTCCAGCCGGAGTCGGGAGTCAGCTCGTGGCGGTACTCCTCCGCGGCCAGGCCCACGGCCGAGGCCTTCACCCGCATCGGCAGGTCCTTGCTGACCAGCACCACGTCATTGCCTTCGGCCCGGTAGTTCAGGGCTACGGCCAGGATCCTGGAGTCGTTATCGCCGAGTCGGAAGCCGGCCGGCAGCACCTCGGGATCGGTGTGATTGAGCTCCACCCGCAGAGTGCCTTCGACCTCGTTCACCGGGATCGGGGCGTCCAGCCGTCCGTAGTGCACCCGAAGATCGTCCAGAGCGCGCAGGGCGGTCCGGGCGAAGTAGCCGAGTTCGGGGTGGTGCCGCTTGGCTTCGAGTTCGGTGATCACCACCACCGGGATCACGACCGAATGCTCGGCGAAGCGACGCAACGCATGGGGATCACTGAGCAGTACCGACGTGTCCAGCACATAGGTTTTCAACGCTTGCGCAGAAGACGCGTTGGCGGAAAACACGGTTCGGGTGCTCGTGCGCTGCATTGTCGGTACCTATCCGAGCCGGGCCTCACCCATCTCCGGCTCAACCAGTTGGTCAGCCGATGGGGCTCGGGCCGGGTGCAGGCCCGCGAGTCGAGCTCGGGAGAGCCGGACGGTGCATAGAGAGCCTCTCGACGCCCGGGAGGACCCCGAGCGCAGTTTCACGCTACGTCCGCCGTTTGCCTTGTCAGCGACGACACGCCGTCTGCGGGATGCTGCTAACCCGCCTGTAACCCGACGTTTGCTTGAGCCGCTCAGCGGCCGTAGCGCCGCTCACGCTGTGCGTAGGAGCGCAACGCCCGGACGAAGTCGACCTTGCGGAAGTCCGGCCACAGGGCCTCGCAGAAGTAGAACTCGCTGTGCGCGGATTGCCAGATCAGGAAGCCTGACATCCGCTGCTCACCGGAGGTGCGGATGATCAGGTCGGGGTCGGGCTGGCCGGCGGTGTACAGGTGCTCGGCAATGTGATCGATCTCGAGGCTCTTGGCCAGGTCGTTCAGGTCGGTGCCCTTGGCAGCCTCGCTGGCCAGCAACGAACGGACGGCGTCGCGCAACTCCTGGCGTCCGCCATAGGCGATGGCCACATTCACGTGGCAGCCCGGGTTGTTGGCGGTGGCCGCCTCGGCGGCGGCCAACCGAGTGGCCATCGCTTCTGGCAGCAACTGCGGGTCGCCGACGATCTGCACTCGGTAGTCACCGGCCGCTGCCAGGTCGTCCACCATGGCCTGGATCACTTCGAGCAGCGGCGCCACCTCGTCCTCGGCAGAGCGGCACAGGTTGTCGGTGGACAGCACCCACAAGGTGACCACCTCGATGCCGAGCTCAGAACACCAGCCGACGAACTCGATCAGCTTGTCAGCACCGGCTTGATAGCCGACCACCAGCGGACGATCGGGGGCGTTCATCCGAGCCCAGCGCCGGTTGCCGTCGGCAAGCACCGCGACGTGGCTGGGCAGCGCATCGCGATCCAGCTCAGCCAGCACCCTCTGCTCATAGACCGAGTAGAGAAGGTTCAGCGACTGCAACCGGTGTGCGACATCCCGGAAGCGCGAGCCCAGCGACATGCCTGCACCCTATCGCCGTCACCGGGCACATCGGCCACCCGGACTACACCGAGAAGCTGTGAATGGACCAGGCTTGAATGTGGCCGCGAAGTAACCTACGGTTGAGTAAGTTACTTCACCGTAGGTAGGGGCACAGATGATGGCAGAAACGGTCGCAACACCCACTCAGACCGCTCCCCTGCCCGCCAAGCCTCGGCTGCGCGGGTGGCTGCACGCGATCGCCACCCCGCTGTCGATCGTCGGCGGCGTGCTGCTGATGGTGTTCGCCCCCGACTCCGCCGGACGCCTCGGCGCCGCTGTCTGGATGGCCGGCGCCATCATCCTGTTCGGCAATAGTGCGGCCTATCACCTCGGCCACTGGTCGCCGGTGGTCACCGATGTTCTGCGCCGGATCGACCACGCGAACATCTTCATCTTCATCGCCGCCACCTACACCCCGCTGGCACTGGCCACCCTGCAACCCGCGGACGCCACCACGTTGCTGATCGTGGTCTGGTCGGTGGCCGTGGTCGGACTGCTGATTCAGGTCCTGTGGCCCACCTCGCCGCGCTGGCTGAACGTCGGCTGCTACCTGGGCATGGGCTGGGTGGCGGTCGGCTGGCTGCCCGCGCTGTGGGCCGGCGGCGGCCCGGTCGTCATCGGCCTGATCGGCCTGGGCGGGGTGTTCTACTCGATCGGCGCAGTGATCTACGGGCGCAAGTCACCCAACCCGTCGCCGACCTGGTTCGGCTTCCACGAGATCTTCCACGCACTGACCATCGCAGCCGCCATGTGCCACTTCGCGGCGATCACGATCGCCATCCTGACCTAACTCGCTGCCGGCTCCGGCCGAGCGGCCGGCCCGACACTCGCCCGGCTCAGTTCACCCGACTCCACAACGCGGTCCGCAGTTCGGCCAGGTCGGTGGTCGGCGCGAAGCAGGTCGTCCCCCGGCAGACGTAGACCGAGGACTCGGTGCGCTCCTCGAAGTGATGAGCGAACCCCTGGGTGCCGGCCGGCCCGGTGAGCACCGCGGTGCCGGCCGGAGCCATCCGCCAGGTGGCTCGAGCGAGTTCGTCCAGCGGATCGTCCCCGATCACCACGGCCACCGCCGGCTTCAGCCCGGTGCGGGCCTCGTCGGCGATCAGGGCATCGGTGAGCGCCGCTCCGGCGAACCGCGGCGCAGCCTGCAGCAGACCGCGCAGGGTCAGCGCCGCGCGATCGGCCAGTTCGATCAGCTCCGAATCATCGCGCAGGAGTCCGACCAGCCGTAGACCGGCGATCAGGGTGCTGGTCCCCGAGGGCGTGGGGTTGTCCGACAGGCTGCGCGGACGGGCCCACAGCTGCTCGGCGTCGGCGGCCGTGTCGTAGAAGCCGCCATCCTCGGCGCTGAACAACTCCACAGCGGTCGACACCAGGGTGTGCGCCCGCTCCAGCCAGACCGAGTTCCCGGTCGCCCCGGCCAGCCGGGCGAAGCCGGTAGCCACCGCGCCGTAGTCCTCGGCGAAGCCGGGGACGTCGCCGGCCTGCCCGTCCAGGCTGGAGCGACGCAGCCGGCCATCGATCCAGTGATCGCGCCACAGCGCCTCGGCGGCACCAGTGGCCAGCTCGAGCCAACTCGGCTCGTTGAACACGGTGGCCGCCCAGCACAGCGAGTCGATGGCCAAGCCGTTCCAGGCCGCCACCACCTTGTCGTCACGAGCCGGGGCATAGCGCTGGAACCGCTCGGCGAGCAGCTTCTCGGTGACCCCGGCCAGGCGTTCCGGATCGGGGTGGCCGCGCAACTGCAGCGTGGACAGGCCGTGCTCGAAGGTGCCGGTAGAGGTCACATGGAAGACCCCCGCCGCCCAGTCCCCATCCTCGGGGCCCAACACATCGGTGAGCAGCGCGGGGCTCCAGCAGTAGTAGATGCCCTCGTGGCGATTGCCGTGGGCGTCCAGGCTGTCGGCGTCCAGGGACGAGGCGAAGCCGCCGGACTCGGTGCGCAGCTCCCGGTCCAGCCAACCGACGATGCCGCGAACCACCCGCTCGTGCTGCCAACGCAGCGTCGGGTCGTGATCGGCAGTGCGCCGCCAGCCGCGGACGTAGGTGCCCAGCAGCAGAGCGTTGTCGTAGAGCATCTTCTCGAAGTGCGGCACCACCCAGGAGGCGTCCACGCTGTAGCGGGCGAAGCCGCCGCCGAGCTGGTCGTGGATCCCGCCGCGGGCCATGGCGTCCAGGCTGCGCTGGGCGGCATCCAGCGAGCCGGGCTCGCCCTTGACCAGCAGAGCGTCGATCAGCAGCGGTGCCGGGAACTTCGGCGCGGTCCCGAAGCCGCCGTTCAGCGGGTCGAAGTCGGCCGAGGCCGCGTCGAGGAGCTTCCACACGTCGAGGCGCCCGGGATCGGCCGGCATCGGCGCGAACGACTCGGCCAAGGCCGCGCTGATCGCGGACGCGCCCTGGGCGGCTTCGTCACGGCGGTGCGTCCAGGCATCGGAGATCGCGCTGACCACCTCGGCGAAGGACGGGGTCGCGCCGACTCGCTCCGGCGGGAAGTAGGTGCCGGCGAAGAAGGGCTCACCACTCGGGGTGGCGAAGACGGTCATCGGCCAACCACCGCTGCCGGTCAGCGACTGGGTGGCGGCCATGTACAGCGCGTCCAGATCCGGGCGCTCCTCGCGGTCCACCTTGATCGGGATGAAGTTCGGGTTGATCAGCTCGGCGATGGCCGGGTCGGAGAACGACTCGGCGGCCATCACATGGCACCAGTGACACGATGCGTAGCCGATCGAGATCAGCAGCGGACGACCGCTGCGCTCGGCCTCAGCGAGCGCCTCAGGACCCCACTGCCACCAGTCGATCGGGTTCTCGGCGTGCAGCCGCAGGTACGGGGACGATGCGTCGGCCAGGCGATTCACACAGCGCAGCTTAGGTCAGACCCCGCCGTGGACCGATATCGGGGACGGTTCCGTGACCGTCCACCCCTAGTCAGCGGGCTGCGCTACGAATTTCGGAACCGTCCCCACTTAGCGGAGGCCGGCGAAGAGGTCGTTCTCGGGGAGGCTGGTCGGGACGGTCGAAGCCACCAGCTGGTAGTCCTCGGTCGGCCAGACCTCGCGCTGCAGGTCCAGGGGCACCTCGAACCAGTCCCCGTCCGGATCGATCTGGGTGGCGTGAGCCAGCAGGGCCTGGTCGCGGACCTCGAAGTAGTCGGCGCACTCGATGAAGGTGGTCAGCCGGTCGGCCTCGCCGCGTCCGTCGTCCTCCATCCGGGACAGCCAGTCGGCATAGGGCCGCGGACGCCCGGAGGCGTGCATGGCGTTGTCCAGGGCGGCCAGCCGGGCCCGGTTCAGCGAGATGTCGTAGTAGACCTTGGCCACCTGCCAGGGCTCCCCATGCTCGGGCCAGGCGGACGGATCCGCGGCCGCCTTCACCGCGGCCATCGAGATCTTGTGGCACATGATGTGGTCGGGATGCGGGTAGCCGCCATGCTCGTCATAGGTGGTCAGCACCTGCGGACGGAACTCGCGGATCACCTTCACCAGCGGTCCGGCGGCGTGATCGACGTGCTGGGCAGCGAAGCTGTTCGGCGCCACCTCAGGACCCATGCCCGAGTCAGTGAAACCCAGCCACACCTGTTCGATGCCCAGGATCCGCGCGGCCTCGGCCATCTCGGCCCGGCGCAACTCCGGCAGGTTCGCCCAGTTCTCCGGAGTATCCATCTTCGGGTTCAGGATCGAACCGGCCTCGCCACCGGTGCAGGTGGCCACCATCACTCGGACGCCCTCGGCGACATAGCGCGCCGTGGTGGCCGCGCCCTTGCTCGACTCATCGTCGGGATGGGCGTGGACGTGCAGCAGGCGAAGTCCGTCCGATTGCGCTGACATGGGCCCCATTGTGGTTCAGGAAAGCAGCCGAGGCCCAGTCCGCCCCCAAGGATTGCCCAGCGAGCACCGGCCCCGAGCGTCCACCACGCTCGCGCTAGGCTGGTCCGACTATGACCGAACAATCTGTCACCTGGCTCACCCCCGAGGCCTTCGAACGCCTCAGTGCCGAACTCGCTCACCTCAAGGGCGAGGGCCGGCGAATGGTTTCAGCGAAGATCGCTCAAGCACGCGAAGAGGGCGATCTGTCCGAGAACGGCGGCTATCACGCCGCCCGCGAAGAGCAGGGTCATCAGGAAGCCAGAATCCGCCAGCTCACCCAGATGCTGGAGAACGCCCAGGTCGGCGAGGCCGTCGTCGACGCCGACGAGGTCGTCCCCGGCGTCGCGGTGACCATCTACTACGACGATGACCCGGACGACACCGACACCTTCCTGCTCGGCTCCCGCGAGCTGATGGGCGTGGACGATTCGGTGGACCTCGAGGTGTTCAGCCCGCAGTCTCCGCTGGGCGCGGCCATCATGGGCCGCAAGGTCGGCGAGTCGGCCAGCTACATCGCTCCGACCGGCAAGCCGATCCAGGTCACCGTCGTCGAGGTCAAGCCCTTCACCAGCTGAGCGTCAGTCGAGGTTGGCCAGCAGCACGGCGGCTTCGGCCGGATCGAGAGCGCCGGTGGCCACCTCGCTGAGCACCTGCTCGCGGGTCATGGTGGGAACGGTGTTGGCGTCACTGCCCAGACCGAGCTTCATCAGCAGCTCGGTGAACCGAGCCCGGGCGGTCGGGTAGGACACTCCCAGGTGCTTCTCCACCTCACGCAGGTTGCCGCGCGAGGCCAGGAAGACCCGCAACAACTCGGTCTCCCGCTCGTCCAGAGCGCAGAAGTCGCAGTGGCCGAACTCACCGGCCAGCTCGGAGCCACAGTTGCGGCAGCCGAGCCGGGTGGTGATCAGTTCGTCCCCACAGACCGGGCAGTCGGACGGGGCCCGATAGGTCGGCGCCTTGCTCATCGCAGGTCCTCGGCTGCGCCGGAGCGGATGCTGGCGAAGCCCATCACCACGCCGACGTCGAGCCGGGCCGAGCCGTTGCCGAGGACGACCTCGTCCAGCGGGCCGTTGTGGACGCCGGACCAGTTGATCTTGCCCAGCTGCGCCTCGCCGTGGACGGTGACGTTGGAGTTCTCGTCCAGGTCGATGTTCAGGTTGCCGGACTCGACCCGGACCCGGGAGCGTCCGCTGGTGATCGCACCGCTCAGGTTCACCGAGCCGGCCTGCACCAGGACGTCATTGGCCTCACTGATGTCACTGAGCTCGGCGCCGCCGGCGGTGATCCGGATCTTGCCCAGGTACGGCACCCCGGAGCAGGTCAGGTGGCCGGCGGTGATCTCGACGTCGACCGCGATCGACGGGTTCACCCGCAAGTACAGCTCCTTGCCCAGACCGAGCGAGCGGATGTCGTCCAGGCTGCGCGGCGGACGGAGCAGGCTGAAGCCGTCCAGGCTGGGCCCGAACTCGCCATCGCTGTTCACCTCGAGCACCGAGCCCGAGCGGCGCAGCACATGCGGGCCCTCGGCGGACGCGGTGGCCACACTCGGGTCGCCGACGATCCGGACCCGGCGGCCGACGACTCGTACCGAGATCCGATCGACGCCCTTGCTGCCGGCCGCCCGGCGGCGTCCGGCGCTGGCGGCGTCCACCGGCGGCTGCTCGAAGATCTCGCGGGCATGCGGGGCGTACTGACGGCGACCGGCGTCGGGGTCGTTGGCCAGCTCTTCGTCACTCGGTTCGGCGTCGATGATCTCGGCGGCCACCGGCTCGTCCTCGGCGTGCCGAGGCTGGGCCTCGGCCTTGAGCGCATCAATGCGCCGGGCGGCCTCCGCGGCGTCAATGCGTCCGGCGGCCAGTTCCTCCAGAATCGGAGTCAGATCAGGATTGCTCATGAAGCAATGGTAGATCGGGCTTTCCAGAACAGAAAGGTTGGCTTACCACTTTCAGGGTCTGCTCGGGGTCGGCTCCTGCAGCCGTTGTGGATCCAGGCCGCGAATGAAGGCGGTGCCGAAGGCCAGCACCGGAATCACCAGCAGAGCACCGACGATGCCGGCGATGGTGGCGCCGACCGCCAGTCCGATCAGCACGGCCAGCGGGTGCAGCGACGCCGCCCGGCCGAGCAGGATCGGCTGCAGGAAGTGCCCCTCGGCCTGCACCACGAAGACGGTGATTGCCAACATGATCAGCGCAGTCACCGGGCCGTAGCTGACCAGAGCCAGCGCGCAGGCCACCGTTCCGGCCAGGACCGCCCCGACCACCGGGATGAAGGCAGTGATGAAGGTCAGCGCGAACAGCGCCCAGGCCATCGGCAGCTGCAGCACCAGGGCACCGATCAGGATGCCGAGGGCATCCACCAGGGCCACCAGGACCTGCGCCCGCATGTAGGCGACCAGCGAGGTCCAGCCGTTGGCCGCGGCACGGCCGGTCCGCTCCTGATAGTGGCTGGGCAGCACCCGCAGGATCGACTCCCAGATCCGCTGTCCGGACGCCAGGAAGAAGAAGGTGGCGATCAGCGCGATGGCGAACCCTGCGAAGAAGTGACCGACGCCAACTCCGGCCGCGGCCACCATGGACGCCAGGTCGGCCCGGGAGTTGTTCACCCACTCGGTGAGCTGGGCGTAGTAGCCGTCCAGCTGAGCCTGATCGATGTGCAGCGGTCCACTGGCCAGCCAGCCGAGCAGGGTGCCGATTCCGGCCACGGCCTTGTCGAACAGCTGCGGCCATTCCTTGACCACCTGGGTACCGATCGCGAAGAACACCCCAGCCAGGACCAGCGCAGTGAGCAGCAGCGTCGAGATCGCGGCCAGCGGACCGGGCCAGCGCCAGGTGCGCAGCCGCGAGTTGATCGGGGCCAACAGGGCCGTGAGCAACACGGCCACGGCCAACGGCACGGTGACTCCGGAGAAGTAGGTGATCAGCCACCAGATCCCGGCCAGGGCGGCCGCCACCAGCAGTCCGCGCCAGGCCCACTCGGAGGCGGTGATCAGACCGACGGGCACTCGCCGATCGGCGACCGGACGACGTCTCGAACTGGCGCTTCGCATGCCCGAACTGTAGCCAGCGGCACGGCCCGCGCAGATGAGGTGGGTCCCTGAACCGTCCCGGAGTCGCCGAGCGGACGGCCGGAGTCGCCCGGCCGGTGGCACCGGCCGCAACCGGCATCGGGCAGCTCGGACGCATGGCCGGACCCGGCGATAAGGTGGCCGGCGTGAGGAAGCCGCTGGCCGAGTTGATGGCACCGGACTGGGCGCAGGCGCTGGCCCCGGTGGAGCCGGTGATCGCCGAGATGGGGGACTTCCTGCGGGCCGAGCTGGCCGCCGGCCGCGGCTATCTGCCCAGCGGAGACCGGGTCCTGCGCGCCTTCTCCCGGCCCCTGGCCGACGTCCGGGTGCTGATCGTGGGTCAGGATCCCTATCCGAACCCGGGCCACCCGGTCGGACTGTCCTTCTCAGTGGCCCCCGACGTCCGTCCGCTGCCGCAGAGCCTGGCCAACATCTACACCGAGCTGGAAGCCGATCTCGGCATCCCCAAGGCGGCCTCCGGCGACCTCACCGGCTGGTTCGAGCAGGGCGTGCTGCTGCTGAACAGGGTGCTCACAGTGCGCCCGGGCGCCTCGGCGTCCCATCGCGGCAAGGGCTGGGAGAAGGTCACCGAGGCAGCCATCGACGCTCTGGTCGCGCGCGGCGGTCCACTGGTCGCCATCTTGTGGGGAAAGGATGCGCAATCCCTGGCCCCTCGGCTGGGCGGCATCCCCCAGATCGCCTCGGCCCACCCGTCCCCGATGTCGGCCCGCTACGGCTTCTTCGGCTCCCGACCGTTCAGCCGGGCCAACCAGGCCTTGATCGAACAGGGTGCTGCGCCGATCGACTGGCGGCTCGAGCCGGCCACCCATGGAATGTCCGCCAGCGAGTAGGTGTTCTGCAGACGTGTTCGGATTCACGAAAACCACCATGGTCTCCCCCACTGCCTCGCTGCCCGGACGAGACCGCCCGGTGCTCACCCCCGGGACCACGTTCCACGAGGTGCTCGGCACCAAGATCGACCAGACCCCCGAGGGGGCCGAGGTCGCCTACTTCGCGTTGGGCTGTTTCTGGGGTGCAGAGAAGCTGTTCTGGGAGCAGGACGGCGTGCTCACCACCGCGGTCGGCTACCAGGGCGGCTACACCCCGAACCCCACCTACGAAGAGGTCTGCAGCGGCGCCACCGGTCATGCCGAGAGCGTCCGGGTCGTCTTCGACCCGAGCCGGGTGAGCTACCGACAGCTGCTGCGGGTCTTCCTGGAGAACCACGACCCCACCCAGGGGATGCGTCAGGGAAATGATCACGGCACTCAGTACCGCTCGATCCTGTTCGTGACCGACGAGGGCCAGCGGGCCGCAGCCGAGGCTACCCTGGCCGAGTACCAGCCCGAACTGACCCGGGCCGGCTTCGGCGCGATCACCACCGAGGTGACCGATGCCGGGCCGTTCTATTACGCGGAGCGCTACCACCAGGGCTACCTGGCCAAGAATCCGGACGGGTACTGCCCGGTGCACGCCACCGGCGTGCGGTGCCGGCCGGCCTCAGCGTAGGCGGCGTGGGCCGACCGGCAGCACGGCGTCAGGCCAGCAGAGCGGCCAGTTTCTCCAGCGCCTGCTCCCAGCGGTGAGCCAGCGCGGCGGTATCGAAGTAGGCGGGGACGTGTTGATGTCGGACCTCGATCGAGGTCTGGTTGTCACCTTCGGCCACCAGGTCCACCTCAACGATGGTCTTGGGGGCGTCTTCGGCCACATGCCAACTGAACCGAATCTGTTCCAAGGGGTGGTAGGAGCGGATCACCCCGAAGGTGCCGTCCGCGGCCTGCCAGCTGTCTCCCTTGTCGCCGAGCTCGGCACCAGGGCCGAGGAGCGCTTCGGCGCCCTCACGGCACGCCAGAGTTTTCCAAACTTGCTTGAGAGGTTGGGACACCGACCGACGAATCTCAACGGTGGTGTCCACCGGATTCACGAGCGTGTCGCCCTGACTGATATCAATCATCCTTGGACCTCGTTCCACTCAGTGGTTCGAAACCCCCCGCCATTGGGGAGTTACCGGCCACCCTACTCACCTTGAGCCGGGATGGAAGAGGGTTGCGGCAACCAGTTCGGACGCCGCAAATCCTGCTCTGGGGCGTGTCGGTCCCGGCCCGGCGAGTCGCCAGCCGATAGACATATTCCAAGCCGGACCAAGTATGAGTTGGTCCGGCTTCGTGCGTTCTGGAGCCGTCCGTGGGCGTGGCTGGAGAGACAGCTGTGACGGCTGTGACAGACGGGCCGAAACTCGTTCACAATCGCTCAGGAAAGCTCTTGCGCACCCCTCGCAGACCGGCGTAGAACATAGCTACGCAATCGCGGATGCCGGGTCGAAAGGCACAGCAAACGAGGTGGCGGACGGATGGCAATCGAGATCCTCTGAGCCTGCGGAGCAATCTGCGGGAGCCCTCGGACAGGGGCGGATCAGGCGGGCCGCCGGGTTCAGACAGGTTCGGTCTGGACGACTCGAAGGCCGGACCAACTCATACTTGGTCCGGCCTTCACCCTTGTCACAGACAAAGGTCCAGCACAGGGCTGCGGCTCTGGCGCCCGCCCCCGCCGACAGCACGGGTGACCTGGCCGCCTCCGGTCGCGCCGCCCGTTCGCGACGAGCGAAGCATTGCCCCCTCGGCTCGCAGATGGCGACCACATAGGATTCGGGCATGGCGGCACCACGGATCACGGCCCTGATGGACTGGACGATCAGCGTCCCGGTGGTGGCAGTCGTGCTGCTGGCAGTCACCTGGGGTGGCCAGCCTCCGGCCTGGCTGCTGGCCGTGGCCGGCGCCTTCCTGGTCGGTTCGGTGCTGGCCGCCGTCCATCACGCCGAGGTGGTCGCCCATCGAGTCGGCGAGCCGTTCGGGTCGCTGGTGCTGGCCGTGGCCGTGACCGTGATCGAGGTGGCACTGATCGTCACCTTGATGCTGTCCGGCAAGGGCAACACCACCACTTTGGCCCGGGACACCGTGTTCGCCGCCGTGATGATCACCATGAACGGGATCGTCGGACTGTCCCTGCTGGTGGCTGCTTCCCGGCACCACCTGGCCGTGTTCAATGCCGAGGGCTCCGGGTCGGCGCTGGGTACCGTGGTCGCCCTCTCCGGCCTGACTTTGGTGCTGCCGAGGTTCACCACCAGCGAAGCCGGGCCGGTGTTCAGCTCCGAGCAGCTCGCCTTCGCCGCGGTCGCCTCGCTGGCGCTGTACGGGATGTTCGTGTTCACTCAGACCATCCGGCACCGGGACTTCTTCCTGCCCACCGGCACCGACGGCACTCCCCTCGACGAGGACGTCCACGCTGAGCCACCGACCCTGGCCGCCACCTTCACCAGCCTGGCCGCCCTGCTGGTGGCCCTGATCGCCGTGGTGGGCCTGACCAAGGTCGAGTCGCCGGCGATCGAGTCCGGCGTCCAGGCGCTCGGGTTCCCGCATACCGTCGTGGGCGTGGTGATCGCCTTGATGGTCCTGCTGCCCGAGTCGATCGCGGCCGTGAAGGCGGCCGGACGCAACCGCGTCCAGACCAGCATGAACCTCGCCTACGGCTCGGCCATGGCCTCGATCGGGCTGACCATCCCGACCATCGCCATCGCCTCGATCTGGATCCCGGACAAGCTGTCGTTGGGCCTGGAGCCCACCCAGATGGTGCTGCTGCTGATCTCGGCCGTGGTCGCCGTGCTCACCGTCACTCCGGGCCGGGCCAAGACGCTGCAGGGCTGGGTGCACCTGTCACTGCTGGCCGCCTACCTGTTCTTGTCGGTTCGCCCCTGAACCGAGCTCACCAGTCCAGGCGACCGGCCACGATTCGCGGGCTTCGCCGATAGGCCGAGACCGTCAGATCGCCGGCCGCCCAGAACCGCCACGGCCGCTGGTGGCCCACGCTCACCCCGACCCGCGGCCCGCTGACCACCTCCACCGGTTCGCCCGGCACCAGCACCAATGCGTCCGGCGCGGCTTCGGCGACGATTGGACGCCGGTTGTCGGCCAGCGTCCAGCCGAAGACCCGGCCCAGGTTCCCCGGACCGCGGGCCAGTGCCACATCGCTCACCCCCGGACGCCGCCGACGCGCGACCGAGATGCCGGCCACCACCTCACCGGCCCGGAACAGCACTGCCGAGCCACCCCCGGGTCGGCCGCAGACCAGGTTCCCGCAGATGTGCAGCCCGTGTGACCGATAGCAGTACAAGGTACCCGGATCGCCGAACAGGGCCAGGTTCACCGGACGCGGCCCGCGCCAGGCATGAGAGGCCGGATCGTCCTGGCCGGAGTAGGCCTCGACCTCGGTGAGCCGCACGGTGATCTCCCCATCGCGCAGCAGTGCCCCGACCAGCAGCGGCGCCAGCTTCTCCGCGGACAGTTCGACGTCGATCACCGGGACAGCCTCCCGCCTGAGGCAGCCGTCCCGCTGCGGTGGCGCTAACCTCGATGGGTGCACAACCACTCCCACCGGCTATCGGCCTGCCTTGTTCTGGCCGCGATGCTGCTGGCGGGCTGCACCCCCGCATCCCTGACTCCGTCCACCCCACCGAAGGCGGTGGTCAGCGCCAGCCCCAGCCCGACCGCAAGCGCGATCGACTTCACTCGGGTCGGTGCGGCGCGGAACATGATCGACCAGCTGATCGCCGCGGCCGGCTCCGATGAGCTGCTGATGGCGGAGGTGACCGCCGACACCGTGCAGATCGGCGTCCTGAAGAACGGCCAGGCCTCGACCTGGGCCTATCGGGACGGGACCGTGGGCAAGGTGATCGGCGATCTCACCTATGTGAACCAGGCGACCTTCGACATCAGTCGGTTCAACATCGACAATGTCGGGGCCATCTTCGACGCCGCTGCCGCGGTCTCCGGTTCCTCCCAGGACCAGGCCCTGAACATCGTCGACAATGCCGGCGGGGACGTGGTCATGTCCGTCACCACGGTCCCGGAGACGAAGACCGTCTTCTTCAACCCGAACGGCAGCCTGCTCAAGCTGCTCGACTTCGACAACGTCGACAGCATCCAGACCGGGCTCGAAGAAGCTCTCGGGATCCGGACCCTGGTCTACTCGATCACGATCTCGGCGAGCCAGGGCGTCCAGGTGGTCTGCACCGGAGGCACCAACCGGCTCGTCCATCGCAGCCGCGGCCTGCGCGTCCCGGTGACCGCCGTGACCATCCCGGGAACCCGCGACCTGCCGGAGTTCTCCGCCACCAAGGTGGATCCGGTCACCATCTGGCGGGTGGTCCACAGCCTGCGGGATGGCAAGAGGGCGGCGGTGGACGCAGACTGGAAAGTGGTCATCGACGATCGGGAAGGCCACGGGACGGCCCGCATGCACTTCAGCGTCGGCAGCCTGAACGTGACCACCACTCTGGGTGGCGTCACTCTCAGCGAATGATCTGGGCCAGCCGCTCCTCGGGCGCGCTGACCAGCAGATACTCGACGTTGCGTTCCGGTCCGGCCTCACCGACCCGGCGTCCGTCGGGCGAGAAGACGCCCAGCCGCTGACCGATGTAGCGCTTGGTGTCATAGGCGAGCACCGCCACCGGGTTGCCCCGAGCCTGGCAGAACTCCTGCAGTTGGGGCAGCGGCACGAAACCCTCATTGCTGAACGAGACCACCACCGTCTCGGCCCTGGCTTCGGCAATCACCGCGGCCAACGCCTCGGGCATCCGGCGCTTGGAGTTGAAGGCGCTACGGGTCTCCTCGTCGCGGGCGTCCACCCGCTTGCAGGCGATCCCGTAGTGCGCCGGTGAGTCCCAGCGAACCAGGGTCTCCCAGACGTGGTAGTTGGTGAAGTAGCGATGCTGGTTGTAGGGCGGGTCCAGGTAGGCCAGGTCGACCGGCTCCAGTTCTGCCACGAGCTCCAGGGCATCGCCCCGGATCGCCTTCCCGGTGCCCGGGGTGAGTTCGGGTGCGCTCAGCCGCAGCGGACGCAGCGCCCGCGGCGCCCACTGCTTGAGGTAGGCCATCTGCAGCCCCAGCGTCGAGTCGACCCGGTCGGCCGCCTCGAGCAACGACGTCAGCAACACCGGACGGAGCCAGTGGTCGGCGTAGAGATCGTCGATCCCCTGTCGGATCGCATCGATCCGGACCCCGTTGTCGGGGTGGAAGTAGCGGGCCTGCTCACAGAAGACCTCGGTGACGTAGCCGCGCCGATCCGGCAGGGCAGACAGCCGGGCCAGGGCCTCGTCCACTTCGGCGGGATCGACCGCGTCCGCGTCGAGTTCGACGTAGCACTTGGCCAGGACCTCGGAGTAGGCGGCGGTGTCGACGCAGGCCACCCAGCCACCGAGACGGCAGAACTCCTGTGCCACCCGAGTAGTGCCGGTGAACAGGTCCAACGCAGTCTGGGCGCCGGACTGGCTGAAGAGCCGGCCCAACTCACCCACCAGGCGCCGCTTGGAGCCCAGGTACTTGATCAAAGTGGGATCGACGTACCGTGACGTCCAGACTGCCGACGGCAGCCTGCCTTCTGGTCGTGGCGCTTCATTCGTCCCCTACCTGGCTGGTGTGCACCGAAGCATATGCTCCCGGCTTTGGTTACTGGTGGGTTACCTGCGGGCGCGGCCACTTGGGCGGGGGTGGTCGCTGCGACATGATGGATCGATGCGGATCATCGGGGTTGAGGTGGCCGGCGGTCTGCCGGTTCTCAACGTGGACCTCGAACACGGGGCCGATCCGCATCGACTGGCCTGGGAGAGCGGCTTTCGGATCGTCCGGCTGCTCTCCGCGAACGGCTCGGCGCCGGACGTCACCCTGACCGCTCAAGTCTCCCGCCACGGACGCAGCGCAGAGCTACCCGCCGCCAAGCCACGCTCCCTCGACTTCACCGACGAGCCGGCCACCTCACCGATCGTCCGGCAGCGGTTGGCCGCCTACGGCGTCGTACTGTCCGAGCGCGGCCTGCTGGCCACTCAGTTCTCCGACCTCACGGCGGTGCCCAACCTGTGGGGACTGCCCGGCGGTGGGATCGACCCCGGGGAGAGCCCGGCGCAGGCCCTGATCCGCGAGGTGATCGAGGAGACCGGGCAGCAACTGGAGATCCGCCAACTGCTGGATGTGCAGACCGACCACTGGATCGGACGCTCCCCCAGCCAAGTGATGGAGGACTTCCACGCCGTCCGGATCATCTACGCGGCCTACAGCCCCGATGCCGGCGACCCGGTGGTGAACGATGTGGGCGGGACGACCGCCGACGCCGCCTGGGTGAGTCTGGACGCCTGGTCGGAGTGGCCATGGACGTCCGGGGCCCGGGTGCTGCTGGAGCGCCACCTGGCCGACCTCACCGCCGGCCTGGGCTGAACTCGTCCGAACGCAGCAGTCCCCGCCCGGAGACCGGACGGGGACTGAGGCTGGGTGGACGGTGATGGACCGTCCCCGGGCTAGTTGCGGTTGAAGTAGCTGAGCAGGCGGAGCAGCTCGAGGTAGAGCCAGACCAGAGTGACGGTCAGGCCGAAGGCGCCTCGCCAGGACTCCGAAGCCACCGCACCCTGGGCGATGCCCTGCTCGATGAAGTCGAAGTCCAGGATCAGGTTGAACACGGCCAGGCCGACGCCGATCGCTGAGGCCGCCAGGGCCCAGCCGGTCATGTTGCCGGCCGTGATGAAGGACATCCCGAAGAAGGACAGCACCAGGTTCACCAGCAGCACGCCGGCGTAGGCCATGGTCCCGATCGCGACCATCTGGCGGAATCGGCCGCTGACCTTGATCCGGAAGTACTTGTAGGCACCCAGGGTGGCCGCGGCGGCGACCAGCGTGCCGAGCACGGCGGCCGGCAGGATCCCGTTGCCAAAGAGGTAGGCGTAGATGTAGCTGACCCCGCCGACGAACACGCCCTCGATGGCGGCATAGGCCAGGACGAAGCCGGGGTTCACCTTCCGGCGCAGGCTGACCACCATGGCCGCACCGAAAGCGACCAGAGCCGCCACGATGGTGGCGACACTGAGCCCGGGCAGCGGAATCAGCCCGGTGTTGGCGGCGAAGAAGGTGAGCGCGGCGACCACGGTGACCAGGCCGAGCGTGATCGCAGTCTTGGTGATCACGTCGTCCAGAGTCATCCGGCCGGCGGGCACGTCCGGCTGACCGAACTGCGCGGCGTTCACGTCACCCTGTCCCGGGGCGTAGGTCTGGTACTGGCTGTAGCTCTGCACCGGCGCGGTCTGCCAGGCGTCCGGCTTGGAAAGGACCGGGTTGCTGCTGCGGGCCATCGTCTTTCTCCTCCTTGGGTTGGCGGCGGCGTGCCGTCGTCGTCTTCCATGGTAGGCAACGCTCAACCGGTCTGGCTGTGTTCCGTCCCTGAGAACTCCCCTAGCCAACCCCTACCTCGCCACAACCCGAGCCGCCCAGGTCAGACAACCGGTGCCCCCAATGGGATTCGAACCCATACTTGGGCGGGTTTAAGCCGCCTGCCTCTACCGGTTGGGCCATGGGGGCCTGGCTGAGGAGTCTATTCGGCGGCTTGGTCCGCCGTGGCCGGTTCGGCGCCGGCGCCGCGGCAGGGTCGCGCCCAGAACTCGCCGAGTCGTTCCAGCGCCTCATCGCCCAACGGGTTCACGCCTGGTCCGGCGGCCAACGAGTGAGCGACCAGGACGTGCAGGCACTTCACCCGCTCCGGCATCCCGCCGGCGCTGATCCCGGCGATCTCGGGCACCTCGCCGAGCCGAGCCCGGTCGTCCAGGTAGGCCTGATGGGCCCCCCGATAGTCGGCCGCAAGTTCCGGATCGGTGAGGAGGCGCTCCGACATCTCGGTCATCAGCCCGCTGGCCTCCAGAGTCGAGCAACCGGACGTGGCTCGCTGACAGGTCAGGTAGTAGGTGGTCGGGAACGGGGTGCCGTCCGGCAGCCGCGGGCTGGTCGCCACCACGCCCGGCTTGCCGCAGGGGCACCGCCAGGCGACGCCGACCGCGCCGCGAGGCTCTCGTCCGAGTTGGGCGTGGATCGCCTCCCGGTCGGCTTCGGTGATCGGTTCCAGCTCAGGCATGTGCGCCATTGTCCCATGGGGGACGAGGCGGCTCAGCGCCGGGTGACCTTGCGGGCCGGGGCGTCGGCGGTCTCGATCGAACCGAGCATCCGATCCCACCAGACCGGGGTGCGCTCGCCTTGGGCCAGCCCTCGTTCGGACTCCAGGGTCACTCCCCCGCCGATCGGCTGCCCGTCGGCTCCGACCACCCGATAGCCGGTCTCTCCCGGCATCACCCAGCCGAGCCGGGCCCGGGCCTGAGTGCGGACATAGTCCGGATCGTTCCAGCGGCTGAGTTCGGCCTCCAGGTCGGCCACCTGTGCGGTGCGGTCCCGGATCTGCTGCTCGGCCACCGCCAGATCGTGTTGCTGGCCCAGGTAGATCTGCAGCGAGCCACCGTAGGACAGCGCGAGCACCACCAGCACCAGGCCCAAGACCATGGCTCGGCGGGTCACCCGCAGGCCCCGCAGCCAGATGGCCGGAGTGCTGATCGCGGTGGTCGGTTCGCTCGGGCTCACCGGGGCCGAGTCGGCGCTGCGCGCAGTCGTCCGGGTACGCCGCTGCTGCGGACGCCCTGGTCCAGCGCTACCGCCCCGCGGTCCGCGCGAGCCACCTGCCATCGGCCACCTCCAATCGCGTTCCAGGATAGGTGGCGCTCGGCCGTGGTCAGCTTGCCGACTCGCCCACGCGGTGAGGCAAGCCCGGTTAGGCTCAACTGGGTGAGCACAGAGGAGTTGTTTGCCGCCCTGGACGCCTGCGCCGAACGAGATCGGCTACTGACTCGGCTGGCCAAGGCCACCACGGACGAGTCGAGAGCCCAGCGGACCGCGGACAAAGCCAGAAGCCAGGTCAGCACCGAGACCGTCGAGTTGAAAGCACTGGAGGACTTCAGCCCCACCCAGTTGTGGGCGAGACTGCGGGGCAGCCACCAAACCGACCTGGAGCGGGAACAGGCCGAGCTGCAGGCTGCGCTCTATCAGGCCCGCTCGGCCGAGGGGGCCCTCAGCGAGGCGTCCTCGCTGGTGCGGCAGCTTCGTACCCAGCTCGCCGCCCTCGGCGATGTGGACGGGCGTCGCCGCCGGGCGCTCGACGCCACCGAGGCCGAGCTGCGCCAGGCCGGCGGCGCGCAGGCACAGGAGCTGATCGATATTTCCCAGCGCCACGCGGCCAGCCTTGCCGCAGCCAAGGAAGTCGGCGAGGCCATAGCGGCGGCCGATCAGGCCTCGGTTCGCCTGCAGGCTGCGATCAGTGAGCTCGACAGCGCCGAGAGCCTCGCCGACTTCGATGTCTTCCTGCGCGGCGGCCTGTTGGTCGATGCCATGAAGTATGAGCGGATCGATCGGGCCGTGGCCGCGCTTCGCTCGGCCGGTCAGGCGCTGCAGCGGCTCTCCGCCGAGCTCCTCGATGTGGACTTGCCGACCATCCCGGGGCTGGACATCCCCGACCTCAGCCGGACCTTCGACGTCTGGTTCGACAACTTCTTCTCCGACCTCGAGATTCGCGGACGGATCACGGCGGCCGCCGAGAGCAGCCGGCGGGCGCTCAGCGCCGTGTCCGGGGTGCGCACCGAGTTGGCCCGCCGATACAGCGAACTGGTCGGCGAGCAGGAGCAGCTGGCCCAGCAGCGAGTGGCCGTGATGGCGCGCTGAGGCAACCGGCCGCGCCGTTGGTGGTGGCTCGGCGAGGCCTCCTACCGGCCGATCACGAGCCCGGTTACCCCAGGGCGAGGCGATGTGCCGCCTCGATGGCCTTCGGACCCGTATCCAGCTCGGAATGATGGATCGAGACGGCAGATCCCGTCATCCCCAACGGCTACGCAACCCCCGGACCCTGCACCAGCCCCGAAAAGCGACCAGCGCCGGACGGTGAACCGTCCGGCGCTGGTTGAGTACTACGAACTCAGGCCTTGAACCGCGGGAAAGCGGAGGCGCCGGCGTAGCGAGCCGCGTCGTCGAGGTCCTCCTCGATGCGCAGCAGCTGGTTGTACTTGGCAACCCGCTCGGTACGAGCCGGGGCGCCGGACTTGATCTGGCCACAGCCGAGGGCAACAGCCAGGTCGGCGA
Organism: Propionicimonas paludicola; assembly: GCF_002563675.1. Lineage (NCBI taxonomy): Bacteria > Bacillati > Actinomycetota > Actinomycetes > Propionibacteriales > Nocardioidaceae > Propionicimonas > Propionicimonas paludicola. The sequence continues at coordinate 2,044,120 of NZ_PDJC01000001.1, forward strand.
TGGTGGTGTCCTCGGTCTCGCCGGAACGGTGGCTCATCATGGTGGTGTAGCCACTGCGGTGAGCCAGGGTCACGGCGTCGATGGTCTCGGTGAGGGAACCGATCTGGTTCACCTTGACCAGCAGCGAGTTGGCGGTGCCGGTGGCGATGCCCTTGCCGAGGCGGGTCACGTTGGTGACGAACAGGTCGTCGCCCACCAGCTGGACCTTGTCACCGAGCACGTCGGTGATGACCTTCCAGCCTTCCCAGTCCTCCTCGTTCAGCGGATCCTCGATCGAGACCAGCGGGTAGTTGGCGACCAGCTTCTCGTAGTACTCGATCAGCTCGGCAGCCTGCTTCTGCTCACCCTCGAAGGCGTACTTGCCATCGGAGTAGAACTCGGAGGCGGCCACGTCCAGAGCCAGGGCGACGTCCTTGCCTGCGGCGAAGCCGGCCTTGCCGATCGCCTCGAGGATCAGGTCGAGGGCCTCAGCGTTGCTGGACAGGTTCGGGGCGAAGCCACCCTCGTCGCCAAGACCGGTGGACAGGCCACGGGCCTTCAGCACTGCCTTCAGCGAGTGGTACACACCGGCACCGATCTCGAGGGCCTCGGCGAAGGTGCCGGCGCCGATCGGGGCGATCATGAACTCCTGGATGTCAACGTTGGAGTCGGCGTGCGACCCACCGTTGAGGATGTTCATCATCGGAACCGGCAGCACATTAGCGGTCGGGCCACCGAGGTAGCGGTACAGCGGCAGGCCGGCCGAATCGGCGGCGGCGTGCGCGACGGCCAGGGAGACACCCAGGATCGCGTTGGCGCCGAGCTTGCCCTTGTTGTCGGTGCCGTCGAGCTCGATCATGGCCTGGTCGAGCAGGCGCTGCTCGTCAGCCTCCATGCCGATCACCTCGGGGGCGATCTGCTCGATCACATTCTCGACGGCCTTCAGCACACCCTTGCCGCCGTAGTGCGCGGCATCGCCGTCGCGCAGTTCCACGGCCTCGAACGCGCCGGTCGAAGCACCGGACGGCACCGCAGCGCGGCCCTCGGCGCCATCGTCCAGGACGACCTGGACTTCCACGGTCGGGTTGCCGCGGGAGTCGAAGATCTGCCGGGCGTCAACGAAATCGATACTTGCCACGATGAGTGCCTTTCAAGCGGAATTCACGTCAGGATCAGCCTACCCCGGTCACCACCCAGCGAGTTCCACTGGACGGGGTCAGCCCGGCGCCCGCAATCGTGCCTCGGGCGCCGGCGCGGCTCAGCGGGACTGCTCGGCCGCCTGAATCTGGGCTTCGACCTCGCGGACGGCGGCCCGAGCCACCTGCTCAGGATCCAGGCCGAGTTCCACGGCGCGCTGCGCCAAATGGACGAAAGCTGCCCCGAGCTCGGCCTGCTCCAGCTCGGAGACCGCCGCCGAGGGCGGCGGCAGGGTGATCCCGTGACTCGCGGCTCGTCCGATCACCTTGTGTGCCCGGCTCAGCGCGGACAGCCGCTGCGGGATCCCGTCCAAGGCGGACGTGCGGTGCTTCTCGGCCGCCTTCGCCTGCTCCCAGGAGCCCATCAAGTCGGCCGGCACCTCGGCTTCGGAGAAGACATAGGGGTGTCGGGCGATCAACTTGTCGGAGATCCCACGAGCCACTTCGGCGATGGTGAAGCGTCCGGTCTCGGCGGCGATCTCGGCGTGGAAGATCACCTGCAGCAGCAGATCGCCGAGCTCCTCGACCAGCTGATCGTCAGCGCCGGCCTCGATCGCCTCGACCACCTCCATGGTCTCTTCGACCAGGTAGTGGATCAGCGATTCGTGGGTCTGCTGGGCGTCCCAGGGGCAGTCCGAGCGCAGCCGGTGCATGACCGCCACCAGCCGGTCGAGCTCGGCCAGGTGGTCGCTCATCGACTACGGCTTGTTCGGCGCCAGCTCGGACAGCGAGCCGCCGGCGTTGGTCAGCTGAAGCTGAGCCGGATCCCAGTCGCCATAGCGCGGGTTGACCGTGATCTTGGTGTTCTGAACGACGTCGCTGAAAGCGGTCTTGCCCTCAGCGGACTGCGTGACCAGGTACAGGTCGGCGTAGCGCTGGATGAACGCGGCGGTGGCCGGCTGAGTGGCCATGGCCCCCAGCACCGGGTTGCTCGCGTAGAGCGGCTTGCGGTCGTTGTCGGTGAAGTTGAGCCCGGCCTTCACCATGGCGGCATGGCCCAGCTCGGACTGGATCAGCAGGCTGATCACCGTCGGGGTGAGCTTGGTCGCGGTTTCCTTGTCGGTTCCGGCAGCCGCAAGCGCTGCGGCGATCGGCGCCACCTCAGCGTCAGTGATCCGATGATCGCCGACTTGAGCCGCCGTCTGCGGGCTTCCCGCACACCCGGCCAGAGCCAGCAATCCGGCGCAGAACAGCGCCACCACCTTCGCCGTGAACTTGCTCATCTGTCGTCAGCCACCTTCTCGGGAACGTTCGCCGTCGCGATCCTACCTGCTGGCGACCGGGGACGCCGCCGGGGACGGCCCGGCGAAAAGATCGGTCAGCACCTTGCCGGCCCAGGCCAGCAACTCGGCATCGACCAGCGGTTGGCCAGTGATCGGACGGGTCATCGGTCGCGGCACCAGGATGAAACCGGACGCCTTGCGCACCTGGGAGCCGGGGTACAGCCGGGCCAGCCGGAGCTGGGCGGAGTCGGGCAGATCGGCCGGGGCGAACCGGATGAAGTTCCCTTGGGCGACCACCTCTTGCACCCCGCAGTTCTTCGCGTGCAACCGGAAGGCGGCCACCGCGAGCAGCGCCGCTACCGGATCCGGTAGCGGACCATAGCGGTCCAGCAGCTCTTCGCGGACCGCCTCGATATCGGCCTCGGTGGCCACCGCCGCCAGCCGCTTGTACATCTCGAGGCGCAGCCGCTCGGATTCGACGTAGTCAGCGGGCAGATGAGCATCGACGGGCAGTTCGATCTTCATCTCCGGCTCAGGCTCGGCCTCTTCGCCGCGGTACTCGGCGACCGCCTCCCCGACCAGCCGGATGTACAAGTCGAAGCCCACCTCGGCGATGTGCCCGGACTGCTCGCCGCCGAGCAGATTGCCGGCGCCGCGTATCTCCAGGTCCTTCATGGCGATGGCCATGCCGGCGCCCAGGTCGGTGTGCGCGGCCATGGTGGCCAGCCGATCGTGGGCGGTGTCGGTCAGCGTCCGCTCGCCGGGATAGAAGAAGTAGGCGTAGCCGCGGTCGCGACTTCGTCCGACCCGGCCCCGCAGCTGGTGCAGCTGGGACAGGCCGAGCAGGTCGGCGCGCTCGATCAGCAAGGTGTTGGCCGTCGAGACGTCCAGACCGGCCTCGACGATCGTGGTGCAGACCAGGACGTCGAAGCGCCGTTCCCAGAAGTCGACCATCACCTGCTCGAGGGCGCGTTCGCTCATCTGTCCGTGGGCCACGGCGACCCGGGCCTCGGGCACCAGCTCAGCGATGTGGGCGGCCGCCTTCTCGATGGTCTGCACTCGGTTGTGAATGAAGAAGGCCTGGCCCTCTCGAGCCAACTCGCGGCGGATCGCGGCCCGGACCTGGTTGTCGTCGTAGGGCCCGGCGAAGGTGAGCACCGGATGCCGTTCTTCGGGCGGGGTGGCGATCACGCTCATCTCCCGGATGCCGGTGATCGCCATCTCCAGGGTGCGCGGGATCGGGGTGGCGCTCATGGCCAGCACGTCGACGTTGAGCCGCAGCTTCTTCAGGGCCTCCTTGTGCTCGACTCCGAAGCGCTGCTCCTCGTCGATGATCACCAAGCCGAGATCCTTGAAAGTCACCGAACCGGCCAGCAGCCCGTGCGTTCCGACCACGACGTCCACGCTGCCGTCGGCCAGGCCGGCGATCACCTTCTTCTTGTCGGCGTCGGTGGAGAACCGGCTGAGCGAGGCGACCGTAACCGGGAAGCCGGCATAGCGGTCGGCGAAGGTGGCGTAGTGCTGCTGGACCAGCAGCGTTGTCGGCACCAGGACCGCCACCTGCTTGCCGTCCATCACGGCCTTGAAGGCAGCCCGCACGGCGATCTCGGTCTTGCCGTAACCGACATCGCCGCAGATCAGCCGATCCATCGGGACGACCTGCTCCATGTCCTGCTTGACCTCGCTGATCGCGGACAGCTGATCGGGAGTCTCCACGTAGACGAAGGCGTCCTCGAGTTCGGACTGCCAGGGCGAGTCCTGACTGAAGGCGTGGCCGCGGGATGCCTGCCGGGCGGCGTACAGCTTGATCAGCTCCGAGGCGATCTCGCGGACGGCCTTGCGGGCCCGTGACTTCCGCTTGGCCCAGTCGCCGCCGCCGAGCTTGTCCAGGGTCGGCGCCTCGCCACCCACGTAGCGGGTGACCAGGTGCAACTGGTCCATCGGCACGTAGAGCCGGTCGCCGGGCTGGCCGCGCTTGCTGGGCGCATAGTCGAGGACGAGGTACTCGCGGGTGGCGCCGGCCACGGTCCGCTGGACCATTTCGACGTAGCGGCCCACCCCATGGGTTTCGTGGACGACCGGGTCGCCTGCAGCCAGCTCGAGCGGATCGATCTGGTTCTTGCGGCGGGCCGGCATCTTGCGGGAGGCCTTGTCGGGCTCACGTTGTCCGGACAGATCGCCGGCGGTGAAGACGTCCAGCCCGATCCCGGGAATGCTGAAACCGTGCCGCAGGTCCGCACCCACCACGCTGATCAGTCCGGCCGGCGGCGCCTCGGTGAGGTCGGGCGGACGGCTGACCGGAAGGTCGGCCCCGCCGAGCACCTCGGCCATCCGGGCCACCAGGCCCGGCGAGTCGGCGACCAGCACCACCCGATGGCCGGCCCCGGCAGCTTCCCGGATGGCGGCAACGGCAGCCTCGGTGTCGCCGCGCCAGACCGGAGCCTCGGTGGCCTCCAGCGACCGGCTGGGCACCGAACTGGCGTCGGCCGCCATGGCCGGGCCGGCATCGTCCGCGCCGAACGGCGAGAAGCTCCACCACGCCTGACCCCGCTCCAGGGCGTGGGCGCGGACATCGGCCAAGCTGCGATAGGCGGACGCCCCCAGATCGATCGGCGCCGCTCCCCCGGCCGCCGCCGCGGCCCAGGACGCCTGCAGGAACTCCTCGCTAGTGGCGACCAGTTCCTTGGCTCGGGAGCGGATCCGCTCCGGGTCCTCGATCAGGATCTGGGTGTTGGCCGGCATGACGTCGATCAGCAGTTCGAGGCCGTCCACCAACACCGGGGCCAGCGACTCCATACCGTCCACGGCGTGCCCGGCGGCGATCCGCTCGAACAACTCCCCCAGGTTGCCCGGCTCATTGGCCTGCTGGGCGGCCAGCGCGGCGGCCCGGGCCCGGACCGCGTCGGTGATCAGCAACTCGCGGCAGGGCGAGGCGGTGACCTCGGGCAGGGTCTGGTCGAAGGAGCGCTGGTCGGCTACCGAGAACGGTCGGATCTCTTCGACGGTGTCGCCGAAGAAGTCCACCCGGACCGGGTGTTCCAAGGTCGGCGGGAAGATGTCGATGATGCCGCCACGGACGCAGAACTCGCCGCGGCGCTCGACCAGGTCGACCCGCAGATAGGCGGCGGCGACCAGCCGCTGGGCCACCTCGTTGAGTTCATACTCCTGGCCGGAGACCAGTTGGACCGGCAGCAGCTCCCCCAGGCCGACCACCTGCGGCTGGAGCATCGAGCGGATCGGGGCCACCACCACCCGTGGGGCCGGCAGCGGGTCATTGCCAGCCAGCCGGCGCAGAACGGTCAGTCGGCGTCCCACCGTGTCCGAGCGTGGGCTGAGCCGCTCGTGCGGCAGGGTCTCCCAGGCCGGGTAGTACGCGACCTCGTCCTCACCCAGCAGCGAGGACAGACTGGCCGTGATGGCTTCCGCCTCCCGGAACGTGGAGGCTACGACCAGCAGCGGCCGTTCGGTCTGGGCGGCGAACGCGGCCACCAGCAAGGGACGCACCGGGGTCGGGATTGTCAGATCGAGGGTAGGCAGGCGACCGGTCCGGCAATCCGCAATCACCTGGGATAGCACCGGCTCGGTACCGAGATAGCCGATCAGCCCGCTCAAACTCACCGGGCAACCCTACTCGGCCGCCCGGACAGGAACCCGGACGGCCACCACACCTGGTCGGTGAGGAGTTTCGACGGGCTCACCAACGTGATCCCCCAGGCGCTGGGAGCCCGCCGAAACCCGGCGGCCCCCGAAGCCCCCTCGAGTAGAGGCTTCGCAGGACCGGGTCGGCCCTGGACGATGAGTGATCGGGAGCCAGAGCGAGCGGCTCATCGTCCAGGGTGAGTCAAACGGCCGCGCCGGAGCGACCCCCGTCCGGCGTCAGACATGACAGTGCGTCGGCCACCGGGGTGCAGGTGGCCGACGCAAGGTCGGTTGGCTGGGGCGACTGAGCCGCTGATCGACGGGTGAGCGAAGTGCGCACCAGGTTGGGATAGGGGACCACGACCAAGGCCTCCTCAGCCAGCTTTCTGTGAACAGACGCGAACCGCTGACCGTTGTTGGGGTCTTCGGCGAGCCGCTACTGCTCTACTCGAGATAATCCTTATTGCCTACTAATTCTAGAGAAGTCACCTGGATCAGATAGTCCCCCCGGGGGTGACCGGGGGAATCACTCACACGGGGGACACAGCGTCCGACTTGGGGCGACACTCTTGGCGATAAGCCTCGAGAACAATATTCAGTTGTGGATATTGCCGGCGGATCCTGCCCTGGGGGGAAATGGGCAGGTATCCACCACTTGGGGGATTCACATTGCAGGGGGACGCCGTTCAGGCAGCATGTGAATCCTCCTCACGCCGGCGGCGCTTCGGGAGTACCAGAAGCAGTCCGCCGCCGAGTACAAGGGCGATGGCAACGATCAGCAGGCCGCCGACCTCGACACCGGTGTAGGCCAGATGCCCACCATTCCCACCGCCGTTGTCGCCGTGGCCGGGATCCTCGGTCGGCTCGACAGTGGTGTTCGCGGCCGGCATGTAGACCCTCGCCTGGGCCTGCGCGCCATTGCCACAGCTGTCGTAGACCGAGTAGGTCACCCAGCTGCTCCAGCCGCCGAAGCCGGGATTGGGAGTGAACGCCAGACTGCCGTCCGCACTCACCGACCAGATGCCCTCGCTCGGCACGATCAATTCGCTGCTCCCCCGGGTCACGGTCGCCGAGATCGACAGTCCGGTGAGGCCGACACTGTGCGGGTCGAGCGTGCAGCCCGCACCGGCGCTGTCGTTGCTGAGCACCGGCACCGCCACTCCGCCGTACTGCCAGACCTGGACCTGATCGGCTGCCGCGGTCGGCCCGGCACCGATCACCACGGTGATCGTCGCCTCCGCGGCGGCCCCATTGCGGTCGAGCACCCGATAGCCCACCCGGCCGGTGGCACCAGTGAAGTTCGACTCGGGAGTGAAGGTGACCCGTCCGTCGGCCGCGATCGTCCAGACGCCTTCGCCGGCCACCTCGAGGCGCTTGCCGGCGTCGGTGGCCGCAGCCGCGGTGAACGTCACCGATGAGGGATCCAGCGGAGCGCTGACATCGCCGGGCACATCGTTGGCCAGAACGTCGAGGGTCACCGGGTGCCCCAGAGCACCAGTGGTGGCATCGTCGGCCGCGGACGGGGTGACGGCCGAGACCACCACACTGAGCCGAGCCTGAGCGGTGTTGCCGAAGCTGTCGCTGACCTGGTAACCGACGCTGGTGGCCGCGCCCACGAAGCCGGCCAGCGGGGTGAAGGTGATCTGCCCCGCGGCGTCCGCTCGCCAGGTGCCTTCACCGGCGACCACCAGGGTGCGACCGGCATCGGTGGCCTCGTCGGAGGTGAACGTCACGCTGGCCGGATCCAGGGTGCCGCCGACTCCAGCGCCGTCATCGCCGGCGTTGTCGTCGGCGAGCACGTCGATCGTGACTGGCTGGTTGCGCAGCGTGGTGGCTGAGTTGTCGGTGGCGATCGGGAGCGCACCCACCGTGATCACCAGGGTGGCCGACACCGGAGTGCCGTTGCTGTCACTGACCTGGTAGCTGACCGGATCGGTGGCTCCGGTGAAGCCGGACGCCGGCGCGAAGCTCACTCGGCCATCGCTGTGGGCCGTCCAGGTGCCCTGGCCGGCGATGCTCAGGCTGAGCCCGTCCGCGCTCGCCCCGGCCCCGGTCAGCCGGACGCTTCCGGCCACCAGCGGCGTGGTGGCATTACCACCGGCGTCGTTGGCCAAGACGTCCACGCTGACTGCGGTGTTGGCCGCGGTGTGCCCGGCGTCATCGGACGCGGTGGGCACCACCTGAGTCACATAGCAGCCGACAGTGCCGGTGACCGGATTGCCGAAGCTGTCGGTGACCCGGTAGCTGAGCGTGGCATGACCGATGAAGCTGGCCTCAGGGGTGAACACCACTCGTCCGCCGGGCTGGACGGTCCAGACTCCCTCGCCGGGCGAGGTGATGCTGGACAGGCAGTCCGGGCCCAGGCACACAGTGCCGGGATCGAAGCTGCCGAGCGTGCCGCCGCCGTTATCGCCGGGGACGTCATTGCCCAGCACCGCCAGAGTGGCCGAGGTGCCCTGGCCGATGGTGGCGGTGTCGGGACGAGTGTGGGAGAGCTGACCGACCGTGACCGTCACCGTCGAGGTGGCGGTGGTGCCGTTGGCATCGGCCACCTGGTAGCTGATCGCGCTGGTGGTCCCGACGAAGTCGGCCAGCGGCGTGAAGGTGATGGTGCCGCCGGCATTCACCGTCCAGGTGCCCTGGCCATCGACGAGCAGCTGAGTGCCGTGTGCAGTGGCCGCCGCGGCGACGATGCTGACCGAGCCGGGCCGCAGTGGCGCACTCGTGGCGCCGGCCTGGTCGTTGTCCAGCACCGCGACGGTCACTGCCTGGCGCGCCGGTCCGGCACCGTGATCGGTGAAGGCGGACGGCGTGATCGGGGTCACCGTGACGGTGATGGCAGCTGAGCTGAGGTTTCCGAAGCTGTCGGTGACTTGGTAGTTGGTGACGGCCTGGCCGACGAAGCCGGGGACGGGGTCGAAGCTGACCACACCCGAGCTGTTCACCGTCCAGGTGCCCTGCGCAGTGGTGAGTTCGGTGTCGTGGTTCGCGGTGAACATCACGCTGTCGACGACCAGCGAGCCGAAGCCGCCGAAGCCGTCGTCACCGGGGAGATCGTCGGAGAGGACGAAGATCGACACATTCTCGTTCTGCGGGGTGCTCACGGCGTCGTCATCGGCCCGCGGCGGAGCGCCGACCGTGATGGTCAGGGTCGAGTTGGCCGTGGTGCCGTTGGTGTCGGCGATCCGGTAGCCCACGCTCACCTTGCCGCTGACCCCGGCCGCCGGGACGAAGCCGATCCGGCCCTGGTCGTCCACGGTCCAGACACCGCTGGCATTCGCCAGCCGGCGTCCGCCGTCGGTGGCGGCAGAGTCGACGAACCGCACCGAGTCGGCCACCAGCGGAGCCGAAGCGGCACCAGGCTGGTCATTGCCGGCCACGTCGGTCAGGCTCGCCGTGCGGAACGGGGTGTGCCCGAAGTCGACGTGCGCCACCGGGACGATCGGGGTGACCTGCACCGCAGCCGTGCCGTCGGCGGTGTTCCCGAAGCTGTCGGTGACCCGATAGGCCACCGAGGTGGTGCCCAGATAGCCGGGCTCGGGATCGAAGCTCAGCGTGCCGTCGGTGGCAACCGTCCAGCTGCCGACGCCGGAGACGGTCAGGCTCTTGCCGTCGGTCGCCGCACCCTGGCCGGTCAGCCGCAAGGTGGCCGGATCGATGCTGCCCAGAGTGCCGGTGCCGTCGTCACCAGGGACGTCGTTGGCCAGCGGATGCAGCCCGACGGTCACGTTCTGCGGAGTGACGGTAGTCGCGTCCGACACTGTTGCCGGCGGGTTGCCGACCGTGATGGTGATGGTCGCGGTCGCGGTCGTGCCATTGACATCAGCGATCCGGTAACCGGTCTTCGCCTGCCCGGAGAACCCGGCAGCCGGCACGAACCGCACCGAGCCATCCGTGTTCACCGACCAAGTGCCAGCCGCCGTCGCCAACGTCTTGCCGCCATCAGTAGCAGTGGTCGCAGTGAACCGCACCGAGGTCGGCACCAACGCCGCCGACGCCGCACCGGCCACATCGTTACCGGCCACCGACACACTCACCGGCGTCCGATACGCGGTATGAGCCGCATCATCAGTCGCGGACGGGACCACCGCAGCCACCACGACCGAGGCCGAGCCGGTCGTCGAGTTGCCGAACGAGTCGGTCACCCGATACGACACCGACGCCGAACCCACGAACCCCGGCTCCGGATCCAACCGGACCAAGCCGTCCGCCGTCACCGACCAGGCGCCTACCCCAGCCACTACCAACGACTTGCCGTCGCTGGCAGCATCGGCCGAAGTGAACACCACCGAACCCGGAACCAGGCTGCCCACGACCCCGGCGCCATCGTCACCGGCCACATCGTTGGCCAACGGATCGACAACCACCGCCACACCCTGAGGGGTCGAGCCGGCCGGCTGCACCACCGTGAACGGAGCCGCTCCGATCCGCACCGTCAGCGTCGATGACGCGGGGGTTCCGTTGGTGTCCGAGACCCGGTAGGCCACACTCGCCTCGCCAGTGAACCCAGCAGCCGGGGTGAAGCTGACCACGCCACTGGAGTCTGCGGACCAGACCCCGGCAGCCGTCTGGAGACGACGACCCGTATCGGTGGCGGCCGCATCGGTGAACCGCACCGAACCCGGCACCAAGGCCGCCGACACGTCACCGGCAACATCATTGGCGACCACGTCGGCCGAAGCCTGGTGAGCGTACGGGGCGTGCGCCGCATCAGGCTTGGCCACCGGGACGATCGGGGTGACGCTCACCGCAGCCAGCCCGGTCGCGGTGTTCCCGAAGGAGTCCGCGACCCGGTAGGACACCGAGGCGTCACCGGTGAAGCTCGGCACCGGAACGAAGTGGAGCTCGGCTCCGGACACGGTCCAGGTGCCGACTCCCGCCACGACCAGGGACGACACCGCGTCGCCGGCGACGTTGAGCAGGACCAGGCTCGACGGATCCACCGAGCCGACCAGGCCGGTCCCGTCGTCGCCGGGCAGGTCATTGGTGGCCGGGGTCAGGCTGGTCGCGATCCCCTGCTTCGTCGTTGCGTGGTCGGTCGCCGTCACCGGCGCGGTGCCGACCGTGATCCTGATCGTGGCAGTCGCGGTCGCCCCGTTGGCGTCGGCGATCTGGTAGGTCGTGGTCGCTGCTCCGGTGAAGTCGTTGGCCGGCACGAACCGCACCGAGCCGTCCGGGTTCACCGACCAGGCGCCCTGCGCGGTGACCAGCTTGGTCCCGCCGCTGGTGGCCGTCGGTAGGGGGAACTGAACCGAGGCGACCACCAGCGGAGCCGAAGCCGCTCCAGGGGTGTCGTTGCCAGCCACAAGGACGCTCACCGGCGTCCGGAAGGGGGTGTGACCGGCATCGTCGAGAGCGACCGGGACGATCGGAGTGACCCGCACCGCAGCGGTGCCGGTCGCGGTGTTGCCGAAGCTGTCGGCAACCCGGTACGCCACCGAGGCGGTACCGAGATAGCCGGGCTCCGGATCGAAGCTGAGCGAACCGTCATCGGCCACGCTCCAGGTGCCCACCCCGTCCACAACCAACGTCTTGCCATCGGCAGACGCCTGCGGATCGGTGAAGACCACGCTGCTGGGCACAATCGTGCCGGCCACGCCGGCTCCATCATCGCCGGCCACATCATTGGCCAACGGATGCAGGGCAACCGTGACGTTCTGGGGGGTGCTCACGATGGCGTCCGGGACGGTCAGCGGAGCCCGTCCGACGGTCACCGTCACCGACGTTGACGCTGAGGTTCCGTTGGTGTCCGAGACCCGGTAGCTCACGCTCGTCTCGCCGGTGAACCCGGCGGCCGGAGTGAAGCTGACTACGCCACTGGCATCCACCGACCAGACCCCATCGGCCGTCTCGAGCCGGCGACCGGCATCGGTGGCAGCCGCATCGGTGAACCGCACCGAACCCGGCACCAACGCTGCCGACACATCACCGGCGACATCATTGGCAACCACATCGACGCTCACCTGATGAGCGAAAGCAGCATGGCCCTCGTCGGCGACTGCGGTAGGCCGGATCGGAGTGACCGTGGCCGCTGCGGTGCCGTCCGCGGTGTTGCCGAAGCTGTCGGTCACCCGGTAGGCCACGCTCGCATCGCCGGTGAAGCCGGGCTCGGGGTCGAAGGTGATCGTGCCGTCGAGATTCACCGTCCAGCTGCCGACGCCGTCCCTGACCAGCTTCTTGCCGTCGGCGGACGCCCCGGCGCCGGTCAGCACCAGGCTGGCCGCGTCGATCGAGCCGAGCACGCCGGCGCCGTCATCGCCGGCCACGTCATTGGGCAGCGGGTCGAGGGAGACTGTGATGTTCTGCGGGGTCACCACCGCTGCCTGGGGGACGGCATGCGGCGGCTGGCCGACGGTCACCGCGAGCTGGGCGCCCGCCGTGGTGCCATTGGCATCAGCGATCCGGTAGTCCACGGTGGCCACGCCGGTGAAGGTCGCCGCCGGGGCGAACCGCACAGAACCGTCCGCGCGCACCGACCAGGTGCCCTCCTCGGTGGCCAGCGTGGTTCCGTGGTCGGTGGCCGCCGCGTCGGCGAACCGCACCGAGGTCGGCACCAGCGGTGCCGAAGCGGCACCCGGAGCATCGTTGTCGGCCACCGGGACGATCACCGGGGTCCGGAACGGCGTGTGGCCGGCATCGTCGAAAGCGACCGGGACGATCGGAGTGACCCGTACCGAGGCCGTGCCGGTCGCGGTGTTGCCGAAGCTGTCGGCGACCCGGTAGGCCACAGAGGTGGTGCCCAGGTAGCCGGGCTCGGGATCGAAGCTGAGCGAGCCGTCGGTGGCCACGCTCCAGCGGCCGACTCCGTCGATCACCAGCGCCTTGCCGTCGCTCGAAGCCGCGGCATCGGTGAAGACCAGACTGCTCGGCACGATCGAACCGGCCGCGCCCGCGCCGTCGTCCCCGGCCACGTCATTGGCCAGTGGATGCAGCGAGACAGTGACGTTCTGCGGGGTGGTCACGGTGGCGTCCGGGACGGTCACCGGGGCTTGCCCGATGGTCACCGTTGCGGTCGCGGTCGCCGTGTTGTCGAAGCTGTCGCTGACCCGGTAGTCCACCGAGGCGGCACCGGAGAAGCCGGCGGCCGGGGCGAAAGTGAGCGCGCCGGTAGTCGGGTTCACGGTCCAGGTGCCGTCCTCGGTGACCAACTTCTTGCCCGCGGCGGTGACGGCGTCGGCGTCCAGGACGACACTGGCCGCCACCAGGCCGCCCAGTTCGCCGTCGCCGTCATCGCCTGCGGTGTCATTACTCAGTACTCCGACGACCACCGGGTGTCCGAAAGCCCCATGAGCAGAGTCATCAACGGCGGAGGGGGGAAAACCGCTGGTGATTCTGATCAGCGCACGCGCGTGGGTGAGATTGCTGTCGGACACCCGGTACTCGACCGGAGTTGTCGGGCCTTGGAAGCCCGACACAGGGGTGAAAGTGACCTTGCCGGTCGACGAATCGATCCGGTAGGTGCCTTCGCCGGCGACGCTGAGCTCGCGCCGGTCGTTCGTGGCAGCAGCGTCGGTGAAGATGACACTGCTGGACTCCAGCGGAGCTGACACAGCCCCGGGAGCGTCGTTGGCGATCACGTCGAGGACGACCGAATGGCCGAACGCTCCGTGCGCCGAATCGTCATGGGCGGTCGGGGTGATCGCAGTCACCGTGACCGAGGCCACCGCGTCCGCGGTGTTGCCGAAGGAGTCGGTGACTCGGTACGCGGCCGCCGAGGTGAGCCCCACGAAGGACGGCAGCGGATCGAAGCTGACCGCGCCATCGGCCGCGATGGTCCAGGTGCCCTCACCGGCCACCACCAAGCGCTTGCCCTCGTCCTGCGCAGAGCCGGAGGTGAACACCACCGACGCCGGACGCAGCTCGCCGGCCGCACCGAGGCCGTCGTCACCGGCGGAATCATTGGCCAGCAGGCTGAAGCCCACGGTGGTGTTCTGCGGGGTGGTCGCGGTGTCGTCGAAGGCGTGCGGCGGCAGGCCGACCCGCACCGACAGCGACGCCTGGGCGCTGCGTCCGAGCTCGTCGGAGACCTCGTAGCTCACCCACGGGACCGAGCCGAAGAAGCCGTCAGCCGGAGTGAAGGTGATCGAACCGTCCGCAGTGACGCTGAAGGTGCCGACACCGTCCAGCACCAGGGTCTTGCCGGCATCGCTGACGCCGGAGCCGCTCAGCCGGACCGAACCGGCCTGCAGGGTGGCCAGCGCACCGGCCCGGTCGTTGGCCAGGACGTCCGCCGTGACCGGGGTGCCGAACGCGGTGTGCACGGCGTCATTGGCCGCGGTCGGGGCAGCAGGAGCGACCACCTCAACCGACAGGACCGCGGTCGCCGAGGTGCCGTTGGCGTCGGAGACCTGGTAGCCGACCGCACTGGTCGTGCCCTGGAAGCCGGCGGCCGGGGTGAAGGTCACCACGCCGTCGACCAGCTGGTAGCTGCCTTCACCGGGGACGGTCAGCTTGGTGCCGTTCTCGGTAGCGCCGGCGGCCAGGAACTTCACGCTGCTCGGCACCAATGCTGCCGAGTCCGCGCCCGGCCGGTCATTGGCCAGCAGATCGACGCTGACCGCGGTGCGATAGGTGGTGTGCGCCTGATCGTCGGCCGGCTGCGGCCGGATCGGGGTGACCGTCACCGAAGCCAGGGCGGTGGCGGTGTTCCCGAAGCTGTCGGTGACCCGGTAGGAGGTTGCCGCGGTGCCGAGGAAGGTCACCTCCGGATCGAAGCTGATCCGGCCGTCGCTCTCCACGGTCCAGGTGCCCTGGCCGTCGACGACCAGCTTCTTGCCGGCTGCGGTCGCCGCGCCCGCAGTGAGTACGACGCTGGCGGCCGCCAGGGTGCCATGGCCGCCCGCGCCGTCGTCACCGGCGGCGTCGTTGGAGAGTACGTTCAGGACGGCATCCACGTTCTGCTGGGTGCTGGTCGCATCGGCATGGGCCTGGGGAGCCGCCCCGACCGTGACGGTCAGGTTCGCGGTGGCCGAGGTGCCGTTACGGTCGCTGATCCGGTAGGCCGCAGTGGCCAGCCCGGAGAAGCCGTCCGCCGGGTCGAAGGTGATCCGGCCGTCGCTCTCCACGGTCCAGGTGCCCTGACCCGTGCTCAGCCGAGTGCCGGCACCGGTGGCTGCCGGGTCGGTGAGCTTCACGCTGCTGGGGACCAGCGGAAGATCATCGGCGCCGGCCGCGTCGTTGCCGATCACAGTGGTGGTCACCGCGGTCTGGAAGGGGGTGTGCCCGGCATCGTCGGCGGCCGTGGGGGTGACCGCAGCGATGGTGACACTGATCGTGGCCGTGTCGCTGTTCAGCTGATCGTCGGTGACCCGGTAGTCCACCCGGGCCGTGCCGGTGAAGCTCGGCTCGGGGACGAACTGCACCTGGTGGTCGGTGCCGATGGTCCAGGTGCCCTGGCCGGCGACGACCAGGGTCTTGCCGCCGTCAGTGGCGCCGGGCGCCGTGAACACCAGGGTGGCCGGGATCAGGCTGCCCGGGGTGCCGGCCCCGTCGTCACCGGCCGTGTCATTGCGCAGCGCGTCCACGCTGACCGGATGGCCCTGGGTGGTCGCACCGAAGTCGTCGGCGGCGTTCGGTGCCGTCCCGATGGTCACGGTCAGGGTGGCCGTGGTGGTGGTGCCGTTGAGATCGGCCACGCGGTAGCGGACCGGGCTCGCTGCACCGGTGAAGCCGGTAGCCGGAGTGAAGGTGATGGCGCCGGAGGTGGCGTCCACGGCGTAGCTGCCGTCCGCGGTGACCAGGGTCTTGCCGGCGGTCCCGCCGGTGCCGAGCAGGACGACGCTGAAGGCGTCCAGCGGTGCGCTGGGGTCGCCGGCCAGGTCGTTGCCGAGCACCGGAACGGTCACCGGGTGGGCGAAGGCACCGTGGCCACGATCATCAGCTGCCACCGGGGTGACCGGGGTGACGGTGAAGGTGACCGTCGAGCTCACCGGGTTCCCGAAGGAGTCGGCGACCGAGTAGGACGCCGTGGCCTCGCCGACGAAGGAGGGGTCCGGATCGAAGGTGATCCGGCTGTCGGCCTCGACCCGGTAGCTGCCGTGCCCGCTGGAGGTACCCAGCTGCACCGGGCCGAAGCTGCCCGGGTGCCCGGCGCCATCGCTGCCGGGGACGTCGTTGGCCAGCACGTCGACGGTGATGTCGTGGTTCTGCAGTCCGGTGCCGGCATCGGCGGTCGCGGACGGAGCCGTCCCGACGCTCACCGAGAGGGTGGCGGTGGCCACGGTGCCGTTGGCGTCGGCCACTCGGTAGCCGGTGCTGACAGTGCCGCTGAAGCCGGCCACCGGGGTGAAGGTGATCTGGCTGCCCGAGACCTTCCAGGTGCCCTTGCCGGCAACCGCCAGGCTGCCTGAGGCGGTCGCCGGGTCGGTCAGCGCCAGGCTGCTCGGCACCAGGGCGGCCGACGGGTTGCCCGCGTCGTTGACCAGCGGGCTGAGCGTTGCCACATGGAGGTACGCGACGTTGGTGGCGTCGTTGGTCGCGCTCGGCACCACGGCCGCGATCGTGACAGTCACGGTGGCGGTGGCGGTCTGGCCGAGATCGTCGGCCACCTGGTAGGTGACCGGAGCGCTGGCACCCACGAAGGAGGCTGCCGGATCGAAGGTGATCTTGCCGTCGGTGCCGACCCGCCAGGTGCCGTTGCCGGTGGCCAGGGTCTTGCCGTCGGCGGAGACACCGCTGCCCTGCAGCCGGACCGAGGTCGGGTCGAGGACGGCGGTCCCGCTGGCGTGGTCATTGGCCAGCACGTCCACCGTGACGTCCTGATTCTGCAGCCCGGAGCCGGAGTCGTTGGACGCGGTCGGAGCCGGCGGACCGGCCACCGTGATGGTCAGGGTCGCGGTGTCGGTGGTCTGGTTGGTGTCGGCGATCCGGTACGTGACCGGTCCGGCCGTGCCGACGAAGCCGGCGGCCGGGACGAAGGTGACCACCCCGGCGTTGTTGATGGTGTAGCTGCCCTGCGCCGTGCTCAGCGACTTGCCGCCATTGGTGGCCGACGCCGAGGTGAAGACCACACTGGAGGGCACCAGCGGAGCCGACGAATCGCCTGCCGAGTCGTTGGCGACCAAGTCGATGGTGGTGGACGTCCGGTAGTTGGTCGAACCGGCGTCACTCGTGGCGTCCGGGACGATCGCGGTCACGGTCAGCTTCACCGTGGCGGTCGCGGTCAGCCCGTGGCTGTCGGTGAGTTGGTAGTGCACGGCCGTGGCACTGCCACTGAAGCCGGGCAGCGGATCGAAGGTCAGCACGCCGGCGGCATCGATCGTGTAGCTGCCCTGGCCGGCCACGGTCAGGCTCTTGCCGTCGGTGGACGCACCGGCGTCGGTGAACTTCAGCGAGGACGGGACCAGCGTGTACTTCTCACCAGTGCCGGACACCCCCGCGGTGTCGTTGGCCAGCAGGTTGATAGTGGCGTTGACGTTCTGCTTGGTGGTGGCTGCGTCGTCTCCGGCGGTCGGGACGGTGCCGAGCTTGGTGGTCACCTGGTTGGCCGAGGCGGAGTCGAGCTTGGCCGCGCCGGCGGAGCTGGTGCCGGTGACCCCGGCGGTGTTGACCACCTTGCCCGCGGTGACGTCCGCGGCCGTGACCGAGTACGGGTTGGCTGAGCAGGTGGTGGAGGCTCCGGGGGCGAGCGTGGTCGCCTGGCAGGTCTCACCGGCGAGCAGCGGGTCGTCCACGCCGGCTCCGGTGATCTGGACGTTGCCGGTGTTGGTCAGCGTGAAGGCATAAGTCAGCTTGTCACCGACCACGAAGGGGTTGCCGCTGGTCAGGGTCTTGACCAGCTTGAGCTGCGGGGTGCGGGTGATGGCGACCTCGACGGTGTCAGTGTCGGTGACCGAGCCGGCCGCGCCTTCACCGTTCGGCGGGGTCGCCACCACCGAGACGGTGTTGGAGACCTTGCCGGCCTCGACGTCGGACTGCAGCACGGTGTAGGCCGCCGATGCCGTGCAGGTGGTGGACTTGCCCGGATCCAGCGAGGTGACCGGGCAGCTGATCGTCGCCGGGGCCAGCTTGGGGTCGCTGAGGGCGATCCCGGTCAGGGCCCGGTTGCCCACATTGGTGACGGTGAAGGTGTACTTCACCTGATCGCCGGCCTTGGTGGGGGTGCCAGTGGCGTTCTTGACGACCTGGATCGCCGCCTTCTTCGCCTCATTGGTGAAGGTGCAGGTGATGTTGTCGCCCTTGCCGTTGTCGTCCGCGGCTGGGGCGGTCAGGCTGAACGACGTGCCGTTGCCGGCGACGGTTCCGGTCCGCGATCCGGTGCAGGTGTAGGAGCTGAGATAGTTGCTCAGGTTGGTGGTGCCACTGGCCGCCTCGGCCATCTGGTAGGACTCTCCGGCGATCACCAGCACCGGGCCGGCCGTCACACTCTGCACGCCGGTCGCGGTGCCGGTCGTGGTGGCCGACTTGCTGACCTTGGTGCCGGTCATCGTCAAGGTGAACTGGTCGGTGCTGGCCGCACGACTGACCACGTTCTTCTGCAGCGCATAGACCACGGTCGGCGTCGCGCAGGAGCCGAGGTCGGCCAGGCGGGTGCTGTAGCTGGTGGTGATGGTCTGCTCGACCGCGCCGGTGGACGGACGCGCCTTCTTCAGCGAGGTGCCCGCCGACAGGTACAGGAAGCCGTCGGAAGCGAAGGCCATGCCCGGGTAGCCGCCGTTGGAGGCGTCCAGCTTGGACAGGGTCACACCCGGCGGATCAGTGCGGGTCAGAGCGTCCGCCGTGTACAGGCGCACTTCGCCGACCGCATTGCTCGGCGACACGGCCAGGTACAGGTTGCCCTGCGAATCGAAGGCCATGTCGGCATTCGAGGAGCCTGGCACGGTGACGTTGAACCGGAAGGTGACGGCTCGGGTCGACGGGTTGATCGAGTACGCCCAGAAGGTGTTGCCGGACGCCGTGCCGCCCACCCAGTACTGGCCGGTGGTGGGATCGACCGCACCGGCCAGGAAGGTGCCGATTCCGGTATTGAAGCCGCTCAGCGAAACGGCGGCGTCGCCGGTCCCGGAGGAGTCGCGGTAGAGGTACATGTTCGCGGTGCCGTTGGTGGCCGGGCCCATCGCGTAGGCCAGGTCGCCGGCCGCGTCGATGCCGAGGGCGTTGATCGAGGTGGTTCCGCTGCCGAAGCTGCCGATCTTGGTCCAAGCGCCGCTGGGCGCGGTGAACCGGATCAGGGACGCGTTGTCGGCCGACACGGTCTCGCCGGCCCGCAGGCCGTAGACGTACGTGCTACCACAACGAATATCGCCTGCTGCCGCCTTTGCCGGAGCAGCAGGTCCGTAGACAATCGCCCCGACGGCCAACAGCAGACTCATGAGCAGGGCAAGGCCATTACGCAGACCCGTTGCAGGGCTGGGCAAGGCAAAGTCACCTGAGGGAATGAGCGCCATCATCCGACCTCAATGGGGCCGTGAAACCAGGGATCGTGCCGACCTGCCTACGGCCCCTCCGAGCAGGTCAACGAGCTGGAGCCTAAGTGATTCCTCAGCAATCCGAAATCACCGAATTCAGCAGTCCCCCAAATGAGTGACAGGACATTTGTCACCCTGTCGGGGGACAGTTTTCGACCTGATCTGCGGACCCCTTTCGAGGCATCCAGCTAGCCCATTCGGACGCATTCCAGCAGCGCAACCACCCTGACCAAGGCAGGCCGGACGACCGGTCAACACCACCTTGACTACGTCTTATATCGCGCCAGTTGCGGTGGGCGCGACTCCCCGCCGGACGCCCGAGCGACACCAAAGGAGCTCAGTGCAACACCAGCGCAGATCACTCCGTCGGATGCCTCTTACGACCCGAAGTTCACCAAAACGCGATTTTGCGGACTCTAGAGCAGATGTTGAGAGATTGTGTTTGTAGCCCCCACGAGCGACGCCATTTGTCGCCTAAAAGGGGGACACGAAAGTTCAGGAGTTGAACCGGTTCTGGGCGACATCGAGGCCCTCATTGAGGAGCACCTCGACCGCATCGGCGCAGCGCGCCACCTCGACGCCGAGGTCTTCAGCCTGGGCGGAGGGAAAAGGAGTCAAGACGAAATCGGCGGGCTGCTGGCGTCCGGGGGGACGTCCGATGCCGAATCGGGCCCGATAGAAGTCACCACTGCCGATGCTGGCCCGGATCGACTTCAGCCCGTTGTGGCCGTTGTCGCCACCGCCCAGCTTCAGCCGGAGCTGGCCGAAGTCCAGGTCGAGTTCGTCGTGGACGACCAACAGCCGGGCGGGAGTCGTCTTGTAGTAGGCCAGCGCCTTGCCGACGGCCAGCCCGGTCTCGTTCATGAAGGTGCGCGACTTCAGCAGGACGACCTGCTCGGCCGGCGCGCCGACCGCACCGATCCCGGCGGGAGTGATCCGGGTCTGGGCGGTCTCGGCGCGGAGTCCGATCGCCCGGCTGAACCGCACGGCGGCCCGACGGGCCAGCTCGTCCACCACCAGGTAGCCGACGTTGTGCCGGTGATGTGCGTAGGTCGGACCCGGATTCCCGAGTCCGACCAACAGCCAAGGCGCCATAGGGAGGATCAGGCCTCTTCGGCCGACCCTTCTTCGGTGGCCTCAGCCGACGCGGCTTCGCCGCCCAGGGACGCGTCCAGCGCCGCCTGCGACGGGGTGGCCGCGATCGACAGGATCAGGTGACCCGGATCGCCGGTGAACACCGCACCCTTGGGCAGCTTCAGGTCCTTGACGGTGACCGTGGAGCCAACCTCGAGCCCGGTCACATCGACCTCGATGTCCGCGGGGATGTGGGTGGCCTCGACCTCGAGGCTGACCGACTGGGCGTCCATCACGATCATGCCCTCGGAGACATGCTCGCCGACGACCTGGATGGCGACCTCGACGGTCACCTTCTCGCCCTTGCGGACGATGACCAGGTCGAGGTGCTCGATGTCGCCCTTGATCGGGTTCTTCTGGATCTGCTTGGCCAGCGCCAGCTGCGACTTGCCCTCATCGACGGTGATTTCCAGCACGGCGTTCGCGGTGCGCAGAGCGAGCTGGACCTCGTGGCCGGGCAGGGCCAGATGTACCGGATCGGTGCCATGACCGTAGAGAACCGCAGGCACCAGGCCCGCACGACGGGCCCGACGGGCCGCACCCTTGCCGAATTCGGTACGCGACTGGGCCGCGATCTTGTTCTCAGACACTTTGCCTACCAACTCCCTAACTTCGTCAGCTTCCGCCTCGACGACTCCAGGACCGGCGGCGCGCACTGCGCGCACCTTGTCGATCACGGGCTCCTGGCCCCTCGCCGAGGCAACCTCGGGATCTTATCGCGTCTGCGGCTCCGCAGCTAAATCGAGAGACGCTCAGGGCTGTGCGTCATGCACGCCGTCGCCCAGGTGCCAGAGCACGGCGAGATAGACGATCTGCGACGCCGCTCCCGCGAGCACCAACAACCAGCGGTACGCGCGGCTCGACGATGCCCCGGCCGCTGCCGCCGCCAGCGGGAACGCAGCACCGAGCAGCCGCGGCAGCGAGGTGGACACCGGGGCCACCAGAACCAGGTAGCCGAGCACCATCCCGACCCACGTCCACACCACCAGCCCCAACCGGAGCACCGGCCGGCTGAGCATCACCGCTGCCACCGCCAGCACACCGACCACCGCCGCGAACGCGGAGAACGGCCCGAGCAGCGCCGCGAGAGAGCCCACGTACGCATCCAGCGGGCGCAGAATGAGGCCGCCCCGCCACGCTGCCTCCGTGGCCAGGTAGGCGTTCGGGACGCCGGTGACCACGGCGGCGATCACCGGCCAGGCGACGGCGGACACTCCCCCGGCCAGCACCAGCACGGCCAGGCCACCCAGCCGCAGCGGACGTCCGGAGCGTCGGGCCGTCCAGATCGAGGTCACTGCAACGACCAGAGTCAGCCCGAACAACGGGGCGCCGAGCGGACGGGTGAGCGCGGCGAGCAGGACCACCGGCGCGGCCAGCAGGTAGTGCTGTTGGCTGATCAGCAGCAACGCGCCGGCGACCAGCAGGAAGGCCAGGGACTCGGCGTAGGCGAACTGCAGCACCGGCGCGGTCGTCGCGAAGGAGATGATCGCGACCGCCGTGAGTGCGGCGGCGTGGTCGGCACGCAGCCGGAAGAACCGGTAGGCGACCAACAGGAAGCCCAGGCAGGCCAGCGCAGAGACGGACGTGGCCGCGACCGGCCAGCTCAGCCCGGTGACCGCGGTGATCCCCCGCACCAGGAACGGGTAGACCGGCAGGAATGCCCACTGGCTACCCCCGATCTGGCCACTCTCGGTGATCGGCAGCACGCTCGGGTAGCCCTCGTCGTGGATCCGCTGGTACAGGCCGCCGTCCCAGATGCTGGCGTAGTCGAAGTACGTCCCCGGGTTCGGCAGGGCCGGCAACGGCTCCTGGTGCTGCAGCACGATCAGCGTCCACACCAGCACGTGCAGTCGTCCGAGCAGCCAGACCAGACCGACCTGGGCCCACCACGGCAGACCAATGAGCCCGGACCACAGTCGTCGCCCGGCGCGGACGCCGCGGTCGGCAAAGCCGCTCAGCGCCTCAAGAGGGCCGTCGATCTCGGCCAGACCACCCTGTGCCGCCCGCCCGGTCATCGTCCCGCCTGGCTGTGCTGGTCGCGCCGCGACCTCACGGAGCCTGCACATTCGAGCCGGTCCAGCGCCACACGAAGACCATCCAGACCACTTGGCTGATCGCGGCGCCCAACAGCAGCAGCCCGCGATAGGCGCGGCTTCGGGAAGCCCCAGCCGCGGCGAGAGCGAGCGGGAAGGCCGGGGCCAGCAGCCGAATCAGGCTGGTGTTCACCGGAACCACCACGGCCAGATAGGCCACGCAGCTGAGCACCCACGTCCACATCACCACTCCCAGGCTCATCACAGCCCTGGCCAGCAGAGCTCGGATCACGACGAGGGCAGCCACGATACCGACGACCACCCCGACGATGGGGCCGAAGTAGGTGACCATCGAACGCACATAGAGCTTGAACGGGAACTGGCTCTCCCCACCGTGCCAGGCGGCCTCGGTGAGCAGGTACGCGTTCGGCACGCCGGTGACCGCCGCCGCGATCGCCGGCCACAGCCCGATGGCCGCCACCGACACTACGGCCAGTGCGGCCAGCGAGACCCACCGGCCCCGGGACAGCCGGACGCCGTTGCGCCACTGCCACCAGGCCGAGACGATCAGCAGCAGGCTGGCCAGCGCCAACGGGGCGGCCAGTGGGCGGGTCAGTCCGGCCAGCAGCACCAGCGGAATGCTGAGCAGATAACGCTCCCGGGACCAGGCCAGCAGGATCGCCGCCACCAGCACTAGCGCCACCGACTCGGAGTACGGGATCTGGAAGATCGCCGAGGCCGGCGCGAACGACAGTGCGGCCAGCGCGACCAGCGCCGTCGAGTGGCCGAACCGTGGAGTGAACAGCCGGTAGGCCAGCAGGAAGAAGCCCAGCGAGGCCAGCAGCGAGACCATCGGTGCGGCCACCAGCCAGTCGAGTCCGGTGATGGCACTGACGCCGCGGACCAGGAACGGGTATCCCGGCAGGAAGGCCCACGGGTTGTTGTCGACCAGGCCGGCCGCGTCGCGGGGCAGCACGGCCGGATATCCGTTCTGGTAGATCTCGCGGAAGAAGCCGGCGTCCCAGCCGTTGCTGTACTCCAGGTAGCCGGGCTGGGCCGACGACCACGGAGTGGAGTCCTGGCGATTGGCCACGATCACGAACAGCCAGGCCGTGAAGAGCCGTCCGAGCAGCCAGATGGCACCGACCTGCAGCCACCACGGCCAGCTCGCAAGCCAGCGCACCAGCGGATCGACGCGGCGCAACTGGCGCCGGATCGCGACTCCGGCCTGCTCGAGCAGGCGGTCGGCAGCGTTCGTGGTCATTGTCGATTCGCTGCCGATCATCGCTGCCCCTATCTAGTGGCTGCCGTGGAACAGAGAGGCGACCGATCCGTCCTCGAAGACCGCCTGAATGGCGGCCGCAATCAACGGTGCCATCGACAACACGGTGAGCTTCGGGATGGTGATGTCCTCGCTGATCGGCAGAGTGTTGGTGACGATCACTTCTTCGAACTCGGACTCATTGAGCCGTTGCGGGGCCGGCCCGGACAGAATCGGGTGGGTGGCGGCCGCGATGACGGCCTTGGCCCCGAAACTCTTCAGCGCGGCTGCCGCCTGGCAGATCGTCCCGGCCGTATCGATCATGTCGTCGACCAGCAGACAGACCCGCCCGGCCACATCACCGACCACCTCACCGACGGCCACCTCATTGGCCTTGTTCGGGTCGCGGCGCTTGTGGATGATGGCCAGCGGGGTGCCGAGTTCGTCCGACCACATGTCGGCCAGCCGGACTCGTCCGGCGTCGGGCGAGACCACGGTCATCTCGGAGACGTCGTAGTGGGCCTTGATGTACTCGACCAGGACGGGCAGAGCCAGCAGGTGGTCCACCGGGCCGTCGAAGAAGCCCTGGATCTGGGCGGCGTGCAGGTCGATCGACATCAGCCGGTCGGCGCCGGCGGTCTTGTACAGGTCGGCGATCAGCCGGGCCGAGATCGGCTCCCGGCCGGCATGCTTCTTGTCCTGGCGGCCGTAGGGGTAGAACGGCGACACCACGGTGATCCGCTTGGCCGAGGCCCGCTTCAGGGCGTCGATCATGATCAGCTGTTCCATCAGCCACTCGTTGACCGGGGCCGGATGCGACTGGATCACGAAGGCGTCCGCGCCACGCACCGACTCTTCGAACCGGACGTAGATCTCGGAGTTGGCGTAGGTCAGCGAGCGGGTTGGCACCAGGCCCACGCCGAGCAGGTTCGCCACCTCCTCGGCAAGTTCGGGGAAGGCCCGTCCGGTGCACAGCATCAGGTGCTTGTTGTTCGGACGAGTGATGCCGCTCACTGCGCGCGCTCCTCGGCCGCACGTGCGGCCAGGGCGGCGTTCGCGGCCGCCTCAGTCTTGGTGCCGGCCCGCTTGCGGGCCACCCAGCCGGCGATGTTGCGCTGCTGGCCACGAGCCACCGCCAGCTCCCCCGGCCCGACCGGACCGGTGATCGTCGAGCCGGCCGCCACGTAGGCGCCGTCGGCGATGTCGACCGGCGCCACCAGCACCGAGTCGCTGCCCACGAAGCTCTGGGCGCCGACGTGGGTGGTCGACTTGGTGACCCCGTCGTAGTTGGCGAAGATCGTCCCAGCGCCGATGTTGGCGCCCTCTCCGATCACCGCGTCGCCGCAGTAGGTCAGGTGCGGCACCTTGGCGCCGGCGCCGATGATCGCCTTCTTGGTCTCGACGAAAGCGCCGATCTTGCCGCTGTCGCCGAGCTCGGTGCCCGGCCGCAGGTAGCTGAACGGGCCGACCGTGGCGCCGGCCCCGATGTTGGCCAGCTCGGCATGCGTCCTGGTCACGTGGGCTCCGGCGCCGACTTCGACGTCGATCAAGGTGGTGTCCGGGCCGATCACGGCACCGGACTCGACTGAGGTAGCGCCTTCCAGTGAGGTGCCCGGGAGCAGGGTAACGTCCTGAGCCAGGTCGACTCCCGCGTGCACCCAGGTGGTGGCCGGATCGATCACGGTGACCCCGGCCAGCATCCACTTGCGCAGGATCCGGCGGTTCAGTTCGGCATTGCGTTCGGCCAGCTGGACCCGGTCGTTGACGCCTTCGGTCTGCAGGTGGTCGTCCAGCAGCCAGGCTCCGACCGTCCGTCCATTGCTCCGGGCGAAGGCGACCACGTCGGTGAGGTAGAGCTCGCCTTGGGCATTGGCCGAGCTGAGCGAGGCGATGCCGGCAGTGAGCACCTCGGCGTCGAAGACATAGATGCCGGAGTTGATCTCAGCGATCGCCTTGGTGGCCGGGTCCGCGTCGCGCTCCTCGACGATCCGCTGCACTCCCTCGGAGTCGCGGACGATCCGTCCGTAGCCGGTGGGGTCGGGGACCTCGGCGGTGAGGACGGTGACGGCATTGCCCGCGGCCCGATGCTCAGCGACCAGGGCCTGCAGCGACTCCCCCGCCAGCAGCGGGACGTCGCCGGAAGTGACCACGACTTCGCCGCTGATCCCGGGCAGGACGGCCAGCCCGGAGCGAACCGCATCACCGGTGCCGAGCAGTTGTTCCTGGACGGCCAGCCGTGCGTGCGGGGCGATCTCGGCCAGATGAGCGCTGACTTGCTCCCGCTGGTGACCGACCACCACGACCAGATGTTCGGGCGCGAGAGCGTCCGCAGTATCGACGGCCAGGGAGATCATCGAACGGCCAGCCACCTTGTGCAGGACCTTGGCGGTGTCCGACTTCATCCTGGTGCCAGCACCGGCGGCCATGATCACCACTGCCGCAACCGGTTCGACGACGTTGTCCTGTTCAGCCACTGGCGCTCCCCGCTTGTTTTTCAGCTCCACGCTCCCGATGGCCCGCGGACAGGATCAGTGATCGAGCGCACGCACCTCCGAAGGGCGACTCTCACGATATCCGAGCCGACCCCCCAGCGCTCGCCGTGTAGGTCAAAGCCCCTACATCTGGTGCGTGGCTTGGCTACCCCAGGGGACGCGAGTAGACCTCACCGAGGCCGGCGAAGTCGGGGAAGATCGAGGCGCGGCTAAAGCCGAAGTTGTGGCGCAGCATGTCGGAGAGCACCGGCTTGACCGCGGCCGGAACCAGGATGCCGAGCATGTCGGGGAACTGGAACTGCGGACGTCCGAGGTCTTCGGTGAGCGGATCGGACCCGCACACCCGCGCCAGATACTCCTGATGCTTGGCCGGCCACGCCTTCGACGGTGGCAGAACTGGACCCAGCTCAGAGGCCGGTGACGCTTCGGCACTGAGCGGCTGGCTGTGCAGCACGAACAGGCCGCGCTGGGCGGCGATCCGAGGATCGATCGGCGGGGTCGAGTAGATCAGCGCGGCCGGCGGCTTCCTCAGCATCTCCGGATAGCTGTCAGTGCGGTAGGGCTGCTGAATCTCGGTGAAGGTGCTGCGCTGGATGGCCAACAGCAGGCCGTCCGCCTCCTTCGCCTGCGCCGAACCGTCCTCGCACAGGAACCACAAGGCGATAAACGGGTCAGTGGTGGCATCGATCAGCCGGGTGATGGCCCCGTGATGCCGCAGCCGGGCCAGGATCTCCCAGTCGCCCATCCGCTGGGCACCGTCCACTCCGAGCCGGCGGGCCTCGCGCAGCATCTCCTGCTCGCGGGCGGCCACCTCATCGGGGCTCAACTGCTCCCGGGACGCCTTGGACTCCAGCCGCCAGGCGACATCGGCGTGCCCCCGCCAGACAACGCCGGACTTGGGGCCGAGCAGCGCCGTCCCACTGATGGCGGCGAGCACCTGGCGGGCCCCGTCCCTCAGTGAGTTCGGACGCCGGCTGCGAAAGCCGGGCGTGGCCGAAGCCGGGATCTGGTAGATCATCCACTCCGGCCAGCGCATGACTTCATCGTGCCAGGCGAAGGCGACACATCGCAGGACCAAGACATGGCCGAACCGCGGGTTATGGAGCAACTTTGCTCCCCGGGCAGGAGTCGAACCTGCGTCGCTAGTCCTGATTCAAAGTCAGGCGGGCCCTGCCGGCAGACCAACCGGGGAACGGCCACAGCGAGGTGGCCGGCCCCAACTCTACGGGTGAGCGACGGTGCTCGCGACTCGACAGCCGTGACGCGCTGAGCGCGACACGTGCGAGAGAGATTCGCCAAGGCGCGGACGGCGGTCCAGACTTGGCCTATGTCCCAGGCAGTACCGGCGAACCAGCGTGCGCGGCGAAGTCGCGTCCGAATGACCCGGAACGAGCGCCGAGAACAACTGATCGACGTGGCCCGGGCACTGTTCGCCGAGCGCGGCCTGGACGGCACCTCGGTCGAGGAGATCGCGTCCCATGCCGGGGTCAGCAAGCCGGTGATCTACGAGCACTTCGGTGGCAAGGAAGGCCTCTACGCGGTCGTCGTGGACCGCGAGGTGCGCACCCTGCACGACGCCATTCACGCCGCGATCACCACCCCGAAGGCCACCCCGCGCACCCTGATCGAGCTGGGCACCCTGGCCCTGCTGGACTACATCGACGACCACCCCAACGGCTTCCGGATTCTGTCCCGGGACTCCTCGGCAACCTCGCCGGAGGGGTCATTCGCGACAATCCTGTCCGACGTCGCCTCCCGGGTGGAGGACCTACTGGCCGATGAGTTCACCAAGCGCTCGCTGAACCCGGCCAGCGCACCCCTGTACTCGCAGATGCTGGTCGGCCTGGTCGGGCTGGCTGGGCAGTGGTGGATGGACACCCGGGACGAGTTGGGCCTAGCCAAGCCCGTGATGGCCGCGCATCTGGTGAACCTGGCCTGGTATGGGATGCGCAACCTGCGCCCCGACCCGAAGCTGCTCACCCACCCACCAGAGAACGCCTGACCCAATCCACTGAGAGCGCTTGCATAACTGTCGGGGGGCACCACTACAGTCGTTCAGGTGAACTCCCTGACTTCCGGCAAAGCCGCCGCGGCTGTCGTCTCCCTCTTCGCCTACAACGGCCTGGTGATCGGCGCCTACGCGGCTTCAATCCCGACCCTGAAGGCCCGCTTCGACCTATCGGCGCAGTTCCTCTCGGTGTTCTTCATCACCATGGGCCTGTCGGCGATCGCGTCCATGCAGGTGGTCGGACGGCTCTCTGACCGGTTCGGAGCCCGCCGGATCAGCCTGGCAATGATCCCGCTGCAGGCGATCGGTGTGGCCCTGATCGGCTGGTCGCCGAGCCTTCCGGTGATGTTCGCCGGTGGCGTCATCCTCGGCCTCGGCAACGGCGGGGTGGACGTGGCCATGAACGCGGTCGGGGTCCAGGTCGAGAAGCAGCGGCCTCGTCCGATCATGAGCTTCTTCCACGGCACCTGGTCGATCGGCAACTTCCTGGGTGCCGGCCTGCTGGTGGTGCTGTCCCCGCTGCTGGCCGGGCAGGCTGACCCGACCGTCCATGCCGCCACCGCTATCGCCGCGGCCGTCGGCATCCCGGCGCTGATCGTTGGCTGGATGATCGTCCCCGAGACCGCCCCGGTGAGCCACGAGACCGCGGACGGCCCCAAGACCAAGCTGCCCCCGGTGGTGTGGCTGTTCGGGCTGATGGCCATCGCCTTCGGGATCGGTGAAGGCACCGCCATGGACTGGTCCGGCCTGCACGTGGCCACCGTGACCGGAGCCGATGCCGGTACCGCCGCCCTGGGCGTGACGATGCTGGCCGGTGCCATGGTGATCATCCGACTGCTCGGCGATTTCCTGGTGGCCCGGTTCGGCCGCCGCGCGGTCACCCGCTTCGGCGGCGCCTGCTCGGCGACGGGCTACCTGATCGCCGCGCTGGCCACGCCGCTGCCGGTGGTCCTGCTCGGCTGGGGCCTGGTTGGGCTGGGCATCGGCATGATCGCCCCGCAGGTCTATGCCTCGGCCGGCCATCTCGCCGGCGGACGCGGCCTGGCCGTGGTGGTCACCTTCGGCTACGCCACCTTCCTGATCGCGCCGGCCATCATGGGTGCCCTGGTCGGTGGGATCGGCGTGCAGCACACCATGTTCGTCCCGGCCGTCCTGCTGTTGGGGTTGTTGTTCCTGGCCCGGATCCTGCCCGGACGGGAGTTCGATCACGCGGCCGAGGTGGCCGAGCCGGTCAGCAGCTGAGCCGAGGCTCGTCCCCGACGGCTCAGCCGAGCAGCCGGGCTCCGGGCACCGGGCCGGTGACCCGCCGGACGCCATGGCAGGCGCCCGATCCGGACAGCGCCACCGAGAGATCGACCGCAGCCGACTCGTTGGGCGCCAGGAAGGCCACGGTGGGGCCGGACCCGGAGATGATCGAGCCGATCGCTCCGAGTTCGAGGCCGGTCTCGATCACCCGGCCGAGATCGGGACGCAGTGCCAGCGCGGCCTCACTGAGGTCATTGGCCAGCGCCTTACCCAACGCCACCGGATCGCCGGACACCAGTGCGTTGAGAAGATCCTCGGGCGGCTCCAGGGTGCCCGCGCCGCAGCCCAGCTCGTCGAACTTGCCGAACACCGCCGGCGTGGACAGCCCGCGATCGCTGAAGGCCAGTACCCAGTGGTAGCTGCCGCGGCTCAGCACCGGCACCAGCCGATCGCCCCGATCGGTGCCCAGGGCGGTCCCTCCGGCCAGGCAGAACGGGACGTCGGCGCCCAGCTGCGCTCCGAAGACCCGCAGCTCATCAGGGGTGATGTCCAGATCCCAGAGCACTGAGCAGGCGAGAAGGGCGCCGGCCGCGTCCGCGGATCCACCGGCCATGCCACCGGTGACCGGGATCGACTTGCGAATCACCAGGTTCACCCCGGCGTCCTCGTGGTCGACTTCCTTGGCCAGCAGCCGGGCGGCCCGGATCGCCAAGTTGTCGGCCCCGGTGGGCACCTGATCAGCCTGGTCACCGTGCATGGTGACGGTGAACTCCCCCGGCTCGGCCGGGGCGGCTTCGATCTCGTCGAACAACGAGACCGCCTGGAAGACCGTGGCCAACGAGTGGTAGCCGTCGGCCCGTCGGGGTCCGCTGCGCAAGGTCAGATTGATCTTGCCCGCGACGCGGACCCGGACCGACTGGTCCTCGATCGCCGGTGATGCCATGCCGCGAGGCTACCGCAGCCGCTGGGCCGCAGCCTCAGCGATCCTGGCGAAATCTGCGATGCCCAAAACCTCGCCGCGAGCTTGCGGATCTACCCCGGCTGCGGCTAGCACTTCCTCTGCTGCCGCGGACGAGCCGAAGCGGCCGGCCAGCGCCGAACGCAGCATCTTGCGCCGCTGCGAGAACGCGGCATCGATCACCGCGAACACGTCCTCCCGGCTGGCCGCGGAGGCCGGCGGCTCACGGCGCACCAGCTCAACCAGGCCGGAGTCGACATTCGGGATCGGCCAGAACACCTTGGGCGGCACGCTGCCCACCCGGCGTGCGGACGCATACCAGGCCAACTTGGCCGACGGCACGCCGTAGGTCCGCGAGCCGGGGCCGGCCACCAGCCGGTCGGCCACCTCGGACTGGACCATCACCAGGCCGGCATTCAGGCTCGGGAACCGGGTCAGCACATGCAGCAGCACCGGGACGCTGACGTTGTACGGCAGGTTCGCCACCACTCGGGTCGGCTGCGGGTCGTCCAGGACGTCCACGCTCAGGGCGTCCGCCTCGATCACCCGGAATCGGTCGGCGGCCTGCGGCAGTCGCTCGGCGACCGTCCGCGGCAGCCGCTGAGCCAGCGCGGAGTCGATCTCGATGGCGACCACCTGCGCTCCGGCTTCGAGCAGGCCCAAGGTGAGCGAGCCCAGCCCAGGGCCGATCTCAAGCACCACATCGCCGGAGGTCACCCCGGCCGCAGCGACGATCCGGCGCACCGTGTTGGCGTCGTGGACGAAGTTCTGCCCACGCTGCTTGGTCGGACGCAGCCCGATCTCGTCGGCCAACTCGCGAATCGTCCGCGGATCCAGCAGTCCCTCAGCCATCCTCGCCCCATTCCCCGAACAGCGCGGACGCGTTGTCGGCCAGTGTCCGGCACAGCTCGGTCAGGTCAGCGCCGCGGCGCTCGGCGATGAATCGCACGGTGTGCGGCAGCAGATAGCTCGAGTTCGGCTTGCCCCGGTGCGGCAGCGGGGTCAGGTAAGGGGCATCGGTCTCGACCAGCAGCCGGTCGTCCGGGGTGAGATCGAGCGCCTCACGCAGCGCCTCATTGGCCTTGAAGGTGATCGTGCCGGGAAACGACAAGTAGTAGCCACGATCCAGGCAGGCCCGGGCGAAGTCGGCATCACCGGAGAAGCAGTGCAACTGGACCCGCTGCGGCGAACCCTCGGCGGTCAGCACATCCAGGACATCGGCGTGGGCGTCCCGGTCGTGGATGACCAGCGCCAGATCGTGGGCCTTGGCCCAGGCGATGTGGGCGGCGAATGCCTCCCGCTGCCGACCCCGCCCCTCAGCGTCGGTGGTCCGGAAGTAGTCCAGCCCGGTTTCACCCACTCCGCGGATCCGATCGGAGGTGCCCAGCAGAGACTCCAGCTCGGCCAGCTGCGCGGGCAGGTCGGCTCCGGCCCGGGCGGCATCATTGGGGTGGATGGCCACCGAGGCCACCACCTGCGGGTACGCCTCGGCCAGCGCCACCGCCGCCCGCGAGGACGCCACATCGGTGCCGACCTCGACCAGCCGGGTCACGTTCACCGCTGCGGCAGCGGCGAGCGCGTCCGCCTCGGTCAGGCCCGAGTACTCAACCACTGACCCGGCGTGGGTGTGCGCGTCCGTGGTCGGGGCCGGCAGCGGCTCCGGGGACGCGGGTAGCTGCTGACTCACTTGGCCTCCTTCCGGGCGGCCAGGGCCGCCGCGTACAGGGCCTTGCGGGCCACCCCGGTCTCCACGGCCACCGCGGCCACCGCAGCCGAGAGCGGCTCCCCGCCGGCGATCCGTTCGGTGACCAGTTCGACTGCGTCGGCCACCGACAGCTCAGGCTGGGCGGCGCCGGCCACCACCACGGTGATTTCGCCACGCACTCCGTCCGCAGCCCAGTCGGCCAGCTCGGCCAGACCGCCGCGGCGGGTCTCCTCGTAGGTCTTGGTGAGTTCACGGCTGATCGCAGCAGGACGGTCGTCGCCGAAGGCGCCGCGGGCATCGGCGAGGAACTCCGAGATCCGATGCGGCGCTTCGAAGAACACCATGGTGCGCGGCTCCGCGGCCAGTTCGGCGAGCCGGCGGCGACGCTGCTCCCCCTTGCGGGGCAAGAAGCCCTCGAAGCAGAACCGATCGGTGGCCAGCCCGGACAATGCCAGCGCCACCAGCACCGCGGACGGTCCCGGCACCACACTGATCGGGTAGCCGGCCGCCACCGCAGCGACCACCGCGCGATAGCCGGGATCAGAGACAGTCGGCATGCCGGCGTCGGAGACCACCACGACGGTTCGTCCGTCGGCGATGGCGCGCAGCAGCTCGTCCACCCGGGACGCCTCGTTGCCGTCGAAGTAGGAGATCACCTTGGCCGAGGTGCTCAGCTCGAGACGGGCGAGCAACGACTGGAGCCGCCGGGTGTCTTCGGCCGCGATCAGATCGGCGCTGGTCAGCGCCGCACGAAGGGCGGGTGAGGCGTCTGCGGGATTGCCGATGGGGGTGCCGGCAAGGACCAGTCGGCCGTCGCCGGATTGAGTTTCCACGCAGGTCAGTATCCCCGATCAGACTGTCTCCGCCATGTTCTGGCCCGGTCCGCCTAGGATGACCGCGTGGCAGATGTCCAGGTGAGCCCTGACTCCGAGGCTGAGCAAGCGCTCGATGAACCGGCCGTATCTGCCACTCCCCGTCGGCTGATTCCGCTGCCCCGGCTACGCCGCAGCGTCGAGCAGCCGCAGTTGAGCACCATCGAACGGCTGCGGGACGGCCAGGAACAGCTGCGCGACCGGCTCGGGAGCTGGATCATCACCCTGGCCATCACTGCCTTGGCCTTCGTCCTTCGGTTCGTGAACCTGGGCTACCCGAAGAACCTCGTGTTCGACGAGACCTACTACGCCAAAGACGGCTGGACGCTGTGGAAGTACGGCTTCGAGAAGCAGTGGCCGGACAAGATCAACGACAAGGTGGTCGCCGGGCAGACCGACATCTACCTGAACCAGCCCGAGTTCGTGGTGCACCCGCCGCTGGGCAAGTGGCTGATCGGCCTGGGCGAGCAGTGGTTCGGGATGAACTCCTTCGGCTGGCGCTTCCTGCCGCTGATCTTCGGCACCCTACTGGTGCTGATCACGATCCGGATGGCCCGCCGGCTGTCCCGCTCGACCTTGATCGGTGCGATTGCCGGCATCCTGCTCACCTTCGACGGCCTCGCCTTCGTGATGTCCCGGATCGCTCTGCTGGACATCTTCCAGGCCTTCTTCCTGGTGGCGGCGGTGACGGCGGTGCTCGTCGACCGCGACTACTACCGCGGCTGGCTGGCCGACCAGCTGGAGGCTCGCGGCATCCCTGACTTCGGCGGACGGTTCGGGCCGGTGCGGTGGTGGCGTCCCTGGCGGGTGGTCGCCGGCGTGATGTTCGGCCTGGCCATGGGCTGCAAGTGGAACTCGATCTTCGTGCTGGCCGCCATCGGCGTGCTCGGCGTCTTCTGGGATGTCGGTGCCCGACGCCTGGCCGGTTCCGACTGGCAGGCCTGGTGGGCGGCCCTGATCGACGGCGGCTTGGCCTTCGCCAAGCTGGTGCTGATCGGCGTGCTGGTCTACGTGCTCACCTGGTGGGGCTGGCTGACCACCTCCGGCGGCTGGGACCGGGACTGGGCGGCCAAGCACCCCGACGATCCGCTGGCCATCCACCTGGGCTCGATGTGGGGCTCCTTCGTCCGCTTCCACCTCGACATCTACAACTTCCACACCGGCGACTACATCAAGAACCAGACCCACCCGTACGACGCCCACCCGATCGGCTGGCTGGTGATGGCCCGTCCGATCGGCATCGATGCGGTCAACGGGATTCAGCCTGGTGCGGACGGCTGCCCTGCCACTGGTCAGGACACCTGCCTGCGGGTGATCTCGGCCATGGGCACTCCCGTCTTGTGGTGGATGGCGTTCATCGCCCTCCTGGCCGCTTTCGTCTGGTGGATCGCCGGGCGCGACTGGCGGTTCGGTGTGCCGATCGTCGCGGCCATGGCCACCTACCTGCCGTGGTTCCCGAACGCGGATCGGCCGGTCTTCTTCTTCTACGCGATCTGCATCATCCCGTTCACGGTCACCTTGCTGGCCATGATGCTCGGCCTGATCCTCGGCCCGGCCGACGGCCCACATCGACGCCGCGGCGCGATCATCGTCGGAGTGGCTGTGGCGCTGGTGGCGCTGAACTTCGCCTACATCTACCCGGTGCTGACCGATCAGCTGCTGGTGTACCGGGACTGGCTGTCCCGGATGTGGCTGCGTTCCTGGATCTAGCGCAGCGAGAGGCTTCCGCCCGGAGGCCCGGGCAGCTCCGACCGCCGATCTCGTCGTTATCGAGGCCGTAGGCGGACCGCCTTCACGTTCGAGCGCCAATGTTGTCGTTATCTGGTCGCTAGAGGGCCCGCATTTCGACAACATCGGCGCTCGCATCGGATCGTCGCCGCAGCAGGCCGCTGATAACGACAACATTGGCGGTGACATCAGGCTCGAACGAGGAGCAGGCACCGGTAGCGGCTGCGTGGGGGCCGGCGCAGCTACATTGGTCCGGTGATTCGCGCCGAAGGCCCCAGCGCCCGTCCCCGCGTGCAGCGCCGTCCACCCGTCTTCACCGAGCCGGACGGGCCCGCGCAGGCCGACAATCCGGCCTACCTGGCGTGGCTAGAGGGCCAGTCGATGCTGCGTGACGCGACCGACTTGTCCCGGCAGTTGGCCGGCCATCCGGCCTTGTGGACGAAGTCCTTCGCGCGACCGGACCCGCGCCGCGCCGTCCAGCGGGCCGGCGTCTGGTTCACCGCCTACCCGCTGTCCCAGATCACCGCCGACGGGCAGAGCTTCCTCGGCGCTCTGGGCGATCCCGCGCTGTGGGAGGTCTTCGCACGGATCGGGATCCAGGCCGTCCACACCGGACCGCTGAAGAGCTCCGGCGGGATCCGGGGCTGGGCGCACACCCCCAGCATCGACGGCTCGTTCGACCGGATCAGCATGAGCATCGACCCGGCCTTCGGCACCGATGCCGAGTTCCGCGACCTGTGCGCCACAGCCGCAACCAACGGGGCCACCGTGATCGACGACATCATCCCCGGCCACACCGGCAAGGGGGCCGACTTCCGGCTGGCCGAGCAGGGCTACGCCGACTACCCGGGCATCTACCACCTGATCGAACTCCCCCGCGAAACCTGGAGTTGGCTGCCGCCGCTGGCCGAGGGAGCCGACTCGGTGAACCTCGATCCGGATACCGAGGCCCGGCTGGCCGAGGCCGGCTACCTGATCGGCGCCCTGCAGCGGGTGATCTTCTTCGAGCCCGGGATCAAGGACACCAACTGGTCGGTGACCGGCGAGGTGATGGGCGTGGACGGCGTCGTCCGCCGCTGGGCCTATCTGCACTACTTCAAGGACGGCCAGCCGAGCATCAACTGGCTCGACCCCAGCCTGGCCGGCCCTCGGCTGATTCTGGGCGATGCCGTGCACTCGCTGCTCGAACTCGGCTCCGGCGGCCTGCGGCTGGACGCCAACGGCTTCCTGGGCCTGGAGCCCACCGAGGACGGCCCGGCCTGGTCGGAGGGCCACCCGTTGTCCCGGGCGGCGAACCAGTTGATCGGCTCCATGGTCCGCAAACTGGGCGGCTTCACCTTCCAGGAACTGAACCTGGGCATCGACGACATCCGGGCGACCGGGGCGGACGGTCCGGATCTGTCCTACGACTTCGTGACCCGACCGGCCTACCAACTGGCCTTGTGCACCGGCGATACCGAGTTCCTTCGACTCACCCTGGCCGAGGCGCGGGCGATCGGTATCGACCAGGCGTCCCTGGTGCACGCGCTGCAGAACCACGACGAGCTGACCTACGAACTGGTCCACTTCGAGCACAACCGGGCCGACGATCACTACCGACTGTCCGGCCAGGAGTTCCGAGGACGGGAGTTGGCCGAACACGTCCGCCAGCAGCTGCGCGATGTCCTGCTCGGGCCCGGCATCGGCTACAACGCCCGCTTCGTCGAGAACGGCATCGCCTGCACCACGGCTTCGGTGATCGCGGCGGGGCTCGGCATCACCGATCTGGACGCGATCGGCCCGTCTCAGGCGGAGCTGATCCGCCGGGCGCACCTGCTGGCCTGCCGGTTCAACGCCTGGCAGCCGGGCGTCTTCGCGCTGTCCGGCTGGGATCTGGTCGGCGCACTGCCGCTGGCCTCGGCCCAAGTGGACGACCTGGTCGCCGACGGCGACACCCGCTGGCTGGAGCGCGGCGCCTACGACCTGCTCGGCACCAACCCGGACGCCACCGCGTCCAGCTCCGGGCTGCCCCGGGCGCGGAGCCTCTACGGCCCGCTGCCGGACCAGCTGGCCGACCCGGCCTCCTTCGCCTCGCAGCTGGCCGGAATCCTGGACGTCCGACGGGAGTCCGGCGTAGCCACCGGCGAGTTGGTGGACGTCCCCGAGCCGCCGCACCCGGGTCTACTCGTCCTGCTCAGCCGGACCGAGCACGGCACCATGCTGGCCGCCGTCCTCAACTTCACCGCTGGCCCGCAGAGCCTGGACCTGACCGAGCTTCCCGGGTTCCCACCCGGCCACTACAGCTCCCTGTCCGGCGGCGACGACTCCTACTTCGTCCCGGCGCTGCCCACCGAGAGCTCCCCCGAGCCGGCCACGACCGTTGTGAACCTCGATCCGTTCGGTGGCGTCCTGCTGCGCCGCGCCTGACTCCGCAGGCCGGGCCGGACGGCACAGCCGGCGCATAGCCGATCCGGATGACCCGCGCAGGCGAATCGAGAAAGTGAACATTCCCCCAACAACGTCCCGGTCTCAATAGGCTGCGCTCGGCCGCTGGCGAAAGGGAACTCACATGGCTGCATGGAAGCTGCATGGAAACGGGACGATCCAACTTGGTGAAGTTGTCGGACCCGACGAACGACTCGGCTGGGGCAAGATGTTCGGGCTCGGCGCCCAGCACGTGGTGGCCATGTTCGGCGCCACCTTCCTGGTGCCGCTGATCACCGGTTTCCCGGTCACCACCACCTTGTTCTTCAGTGGTCTGGGGACGCTGCTGTTCCTGCTGATCACCGGGAACCGCCTGCCCAGCTACCTGGGCTCGTCCTTCGCCTTCATCTCTCCGGTGATCGCCGCCAGTTCCGGCAAGGATTTCAGCCGGGCACTGTTCGGCATCATGCTCACCGGCATCTTGTTGGCCATCGTCGGCACCGTGGTGCACCTGGCCGGCTCGGCCTGGATCGACGCTCTGATGCCGCCGGTGATGACCGGCACCATCGTCATGCTGATCGGCTTCAACCTGGCCAGCGCGGCCTGGATGAGCAGCTCACAGAAGGTCGTCCTGGACGCCGCCGGCAAGTGCGTCCCTGACCCGGCCACGGGCTGCCAGATCACCACCACGATCACCGGCGGCTTCGCGGCCGCGCCGCTGACCGGCTGGATCACGGTAATCGCGATCGTGCTGATCGCGGTGCTGTTCAAGGGCCTGATCGGACGCCTGTCGATCCTGCTCGGAGTGCTGGTCGGCTACGTCGCCGCCCTGCTCCAGGGCCAGGTCGACTTCAAGACCGTGGGCGAGGCCGCCTGGTTCGGCCTGCCGGCCTTCAGCCTGCCGACCGTCGACTTCGGGGTCGCCGCGCTGTTCCTGCCGGTGGTCTTGGTCCTCATCGCCGAGAACGTCGGTCACGTGAAGTCGGTCTCGCTGATGACCGGCAAGAACTACGACAAGACCATGGGTCGGGCCCTGCTGGCCGACGGTGTGGCCACCACCCTGGCCGGCCTGGGCGGCGGCTCGGGTACCACCACCTACGCCGAGAACATCGGCGTGATGGCGGCCACCAAGGTCTACTCCACGGCGCTGTACTGGATCGCGGGTTGCTTCGCGATCCTGCTCTCGTTCATCCCGAAGTTCGGGGCGGCGATCTTCACCATTCCGGGCGGAGTGATCGGCGCGGCCGGCACCGTCCTGTACGGCATGATCGGCCTCCTCGGCGCCCGGATCTGGATCGAGAACAAGGTGGTCTTCACCAACCCGGTGAACCTGATCCCGGCTGCGGTCGGTCTGATCATGGGCATCGCGAACTTCACCTTCACCCTGGGCGGGATGACCTTCGGTGGCGTCACCGTCGGCACGGTGACCGCTCTGGTGCTCTACCACCTGATGCGCGGCATCGCGAAGGCTCGCGGAACCGACATCAGCGAGAAGGCCGACGTCAGCTTCCCCGACTACGAGCCGGAGCCGCTGGCCTGAGCCTGGGTCAACTGAAGAACCGAAGCCGGAACATCGATCCCCAGCCCCAGATCGGGGTTGGGGATCGGTGCTTCCCAGACAGTCCGCAGCGGCACCACGCCGGCCCAGCCGCCGGCGGCGATGTCCTCGGGCTCATCGGACGGGAAGCCGTCGGCCGTCTTCACCGACCACTCCTCGATCGGCAAGGTGAGCACCATGGTGGCGGCCAGCTCCTTCTTGGTGGAGCGGCGCACCTCCGCCGTCCGCCCGGGGAGGTAACGGTCCAGGTAGACGTCCAGTGCGCGCTCCTTCTCGGCATCGTCGAGCCGGGAGCAGGCCCCGAACAGCACCGCACTGCGGTAGCGCATGCCGGTGCCTTCGCCGGTGCGGGAGATCTTCAGGGCCTCCATCACCGAGACGGTGAAGCAGACCTGGGCGCCAGAGGAGATGGCCCGCATCCGGTGCGAGCCGGTCGACCCGTGGAACAGCACCCGGTCACCGTCGCGGGCGTAGCTGACAGGGAGCACCAGCGGCCCCTCGTCCAGGCTGATCCCGAGGTAGCCGACCAGCGCCTCGTCCAGGACGGCGTCCAGCACGCTGCGGTTATCGCTCATCCGATCGGCCATCCGGGACGGGGTGAGGTTGCGGGTCATGACGTCTCCTGAAGCTTGGCTGGCTCGATTCTGACCGAATCAGAGCGCGACGGTAAGGCCGCTGACCGCGCCCTGAACCGCGTCGCCGACCAGGTGACTCGATGCGCTAGCTTGGCTCGGGTGCCGAAAACACTCGCCGGGAAGCTCACTCCCGCGACCCGGATGGGCCTGTCGATCGCTATCGCGGTCGGGGTCTACGGAATCTCGTTCGGCGCCTTGTCCGTCACGGCCGGACTCACCGTCTGGGAGACCTGCCTGCTCAGCGCTTTGATGTTCACCGGCGGCTCCCAGTTCGCCTTCATCGGCGTGATCGGCGGCGGTGGGACCGGCGCCGCAGCCTGGGCGGCGGCCACCTTGTTGAGTGTGCGCAACGGCATCTACGGCATGCAGCTGAAGGCCCTGATCCGGCCACCGTCCCGGCTGATCCCGGTGATGGCCCAGCTCACCATCGACGAGTCGACGGCGACCGCCACCGCACAGGACGACCGCGATGAGCGGGTCCGAGGCTTCTGGACGGCCGGGCTCGGCGTGTGGCTGACCTGGAACGCGTTCACCCTGGTCGGCGCTCTAGCCGGGGACGCCCTGGGCGACCCGAAGCAGTGGGGCCTGGACGGAGCCGCGGTCGCCGCCTTCCTGGGCCTGCTGTGGCCTCGGCTGACGGCGAAGGATCCGATCGCGACCGCCATCGTGGCGGCATTGGTGACGATCATCACGGTTCCGCTGGTTCCCCCGGGCATCCCGGTGCTGATCGCGGCCGCGGTCACTGCGGCGGTCTGGGCCATCCGACGTCGACGGACGGCAGTGGCGAAATGAGCATCCTGGCCTGGGTCCTGGTCGGTGCGGCCACCGCGTTCGCCATCAAGTTGGCCGGCTATCTGTTGCCGCAGTCGCTGCTGGATCGTCCGCCGGTCACCGAGCTGGCCGCCGCCATGACGGTCGGCCTACTGGCGTCGCTGACCGTGATGAACACCGTCGCCAACGGCCAGTCGCTGGCCTTCGACTCACGGCTACTGGCCCTCGGCGCGGCCGCGATCGCGCTGAAGCTGAAGGCTCCCTACCTGGTGGTCGTGCTGGCCGGCGGTCTCGCCTCGGCCCTCGGACGGCTCTGCGGCCTGCCCTGATCAGTCAGCTGGTGCGGCCGGGCAGCGAGCTGAGCTGCGCGGACTCGGCCAGCGAGAGGTTCTCTGTGTGGTTGACGATGTGCCAGGTCGGGTCGCGGTAGAACAGCACCACCACGTTGATGATCGACCAGGCGAACAGCCAGACCGGGAAGCCGAGGACGGCCTTGGACATGCCGGTCCAGCGGGCCCGCTCCAGCCGGACCACCAGCAGGCTGAAGGCCAGGAGCACCAGGTAGCCGACCACGGTTCCGACCAGCAGGGTGACCAGCGTGTTCGCCACACCGGCCCCGCTGGCCAGGCCGAGCACGACGCTGGCCAGCCACAGGATGCTGGAGAGCCCACCGACTGTGACGCCGATGATGTAGAGGGCACCGTCCATGGCGCTCAGCTGGCCGCGGCGGACGCTGGCCAGCAGCTGCGGGACGGCGGTGCGGACCAGCTGCACGGTTCCGACCGACCAGCGGTAGCGCTGGATCAGCGACTGGCTGAAGGTCAGCGGCTGCTCGTCGAAGAACAGCGCGTCCTCGGCGAAGGCCACATGCCATCCGTTGGCGATCGCCTTCAGGGTGAACTCGATGTCCTCGCAGGCGCTGCTGGTCTGCCAGCCGTTGTTGCCCAGGACGCTGAGGGAGAACATGAAGCCGGTGCCGCCGACCGTGGTGCACGGCAGGTTCCACATCGCCCGCGGCAGGTGGATGAACCGGGACTGCATCAGCCAGAAGATCGTGTTGGCGCCGGCCACCCAGGAACTCGACGGGTTCTTGCCCATCCGGTAGCCGACCGCGATCGGGTTTCCGGCGGCCAGCTGGCGGTTCATGGCGGCCAGGTAGCCCGGATCGACGACGTTGTCGGCGTCGAAGACCACACAGGCGTCGAAGCCCTCCGGGAAGTGCTCTTGGAAGAACCAGGTGAGAGCCGCGCCCTTACCGGCCGGGCCACCGCTGGACCGCTCGTAGACCACGGCCCCGGCCTCCCGGGCGATCTCGGCGGTGCGGTCGGTGCAGTTGTCCGCGGTCACGAAGACCTGGAAAGCATCGGACGGGTAGTCCTGATCGTTCAGGCTGTTCAGCAACTGGCCGATGACGACCTCTTCGTTGCGTGCGAAGACCAGAACGGCGAACTTGTGGGCCGGACCCTCGGCGTCAGGCAGGGTCGGAAGCTTGCCTCCGAAGCGGATGCTCACCGCCACCTGGTACACCCCATAGAGCCCACTGATGACCAGCCCGACAGTGCAGACCGTCAGCAGCACCGCAATCAAGGCGCACCCCTTCCTGAGCCGTCCGCGTTCGCAGCCGCTCTCACCCATTGTGCTCTCATCTGCGCCGAAAACCAGGACGACCTAGGATGGAGCGAAGAGGTGATCGGCATGTTCTCGATGTTTGACCAGCTGTTCTGGTTCAACTTCATGCTCTATTGGGCGGGCACGGTGGTACGCATCGTGATCGATCCCTACCTGCCGGCATCCTGGTTCGACCCCGAGCGTCCGGTCTACCGCACCCGCAACTGGGAAGAACACGGCCGCATCTACCGGCGGCTGCAGATCGATCGCTGGAAGGATCGCCTGCCCGCGTTCACCCGGCGCGGCTCCATGTCGAAGAAGCGGCTGCTGACCTCCGATCCGGAGTATCTGGGCGAGTTCGTGGTGGCGACCTGCCGGGCCGAGTCGCATCACGTCCGCGCGGTGCTCTCGGTGGTGGTGATGAAGTTGTGGACGCCGCTGCCGTCGTGGCTGTTCGTGTTCGCCATCGCGCTGACCGGGAATCTTCCGTTCATCCTGATCCAGCGCTACAACCGTCCGCGTCTCCAGCGGGCACTCGAGGCGGCTCGGCGACGCTCGGTTGGCGAGCTCTACGGCGGCTCCTGGCAGCCAAACCCGGCCTGATCGCGGTAACATCCGCCGTTTCGGTCTCGCAATGGTCACAAATTGACACCCATCGGCTGCATTTCTCCCCATTTGGCGACCCGACCGGTATCGTGAGCCCGGTAGTCGATGTACCGGTGGAGTCCCGAGGCGGGATGAAGCCAGGCTTTAGCAAGGGTGCGGAGACGACAGGCGGTCTCGGCAGTCGGGGCCGCACCCATAAGAAGGAGTTGTTGCATGGCCACTGGCACTGTTAAGTGGTTCAACGCGGAGAAGGGCTTCGGCTTCATCGCCCCCGATGGCGGTGGACCCGATGTGTTCGCTCACTACTCGGCGATTTCGAGCTCGGGCTTCCGTAGCTTGGACGAGAACCAGAAGGTGCAGTTCGAGATCACGCAGGGCCCGAAGGGCCCGCAGGCTTCGAACATCACCCCCCTGTAAGCCTCTAGATCCAGATCGGCCCCGCTCGCCTGGCGAGCGGGGCCGATCTGCGTCTCAGGCCAAAACGGACCACGCACCTCAGCTTGGCTGCAACAAGCTCCACAGCGCAGCCACGGTCTCGCGGGAGTAGTTGGCCGACCAGAAGTACCACGGCGAATGGCAGCTCAGGTGAGTGGGCACCAGGCCGGCGCTCCGTGCCGTCCGCTCGGCCCGGAAGACGTGAAAGTCGTCGGTGACGAACGCGATCCGATACCTGGAACCCAGCTGACTGTCGAGCAGTCGCTTGGCGAACGCAAAGTTCTCTTCGGTGGAGGTGGACAACTCGTCGCGCAGGATCTGACCATCGGGGACGCCCCGGCTCAGCAGATAGGTGGCCGCTGCCTTCGCCTCCGAGATGTCCTCCTGGGCGCCTTGACCGCCGGTGACCACGATCCAGGCCTTCGGATTCTGCTGGTGGTAGGCCAGAGCGGTGTCCAGGCGCGCCTGGAGGGTGCTCGACACCGTGGTGCCGTGGACCGCCGCACCCAGCACGATCACGGCGTCCTCGTGGTAATCGACGTTGTCGGAACTGCCGTACCAGGCCAGGAGTCCGGACGAGACCAGCACCGCCGCCAGCACCCCGATGATGGCACCGTTGGCAAGCTTGGGCAGATCGGCGAACACGAAAGCCCAGACCAGAAGGCCAACGGCCAGCGCGCCAGCCAGGAAGTTGCCCAGACTGAGGTTGGCGACCGCGGCGAGCCAGAGCGCATTGACACCCAACGCCAGGGCCATCCCGAGCAGGATCGCCCGGACCACCGGATGCCGGTTGCGATCGATTGCCCTCACACAGGTCAGGCTAGGCGTGCCAACAAGTCTTCGCCCATCCCACGCCAAGACTCGCGGACATCACTCCTGGTGAAGGGCGGTAACGACGGCAAGTCGGGACGCGTTGCGAGCCGGGCCGCGGGCGGCCAGCACGCCGAAGACCAGCCCGACAACCACCGCAACCGCAATGCCGGTCCACGGGAAGCTGAACGGCATCTGCCAGCCGACCGATCCCATGGCCAACACCATGGCGAAGCCCAGCCACAGGCCGGCCGCGACTCCCAGCACCGTCCCAATCACCGAGAGCAGCACCGACTCGGCCGTGATCATCCGGCGAACCTGGCGCCTCGTGGCACCCACGGCCCGGAGCATGCCGATCTCCCGGGTCCTGGCCAGCACACTGATCGCCATCGTGTTGATCAGGGCCAGCAGGGACGGCAACGCCAGCGCCGCGATCAGCACGTCGAAGAAGATCATCGACGTGTTGAAGATCGCGAGCTGGTCGGCCTTCCAGGCCGAGGACTGGTACAGCCGGAAGGCGGGGTAGGCGTCGGTGATCCGCTGCAGCGCGGCCTGAACCTGCGTCGGGTCCGCGGCGGCGTCCTGGTTGGCCATCACCATCAGATCGGAACCGACGTTGAAGTCGCGGGCCAGGTTGGCCTGGGACGTGTAGAGGGTGGCCAGCTTGGCGTTGAGGTAGTCGTTGCCGATGCCCGCCAGCAAGTAGCTGCGGGTTCCGTTCGGGGTCTCCAGGCTCAGCTCCTGGCCGAGGACGAGCTGGTGAGCGGCTGCGTAGACCCCGTTGGCGATCACCCAGCGTCCGCTGCGCAGCTGGCTGACCGCCTGATCCGAGGAGCCGGCATTCCAGTCGAAGTCGCC
This sequence comes from Propionicimonas paludicola, assembly GCF_002563675.1. Classification (NCBI taxonomy): domain Bacteria; kingdom Bacillati; phylum Actinomycetota; class Actinomycetes; order Propionibacteriales; family Nocardioidaceae; genus Propionicimonas; species Propionicimonas paludicola. The sequence continues at coordinate 2,088,683 of NZ_PDJC01000001.1, forward strand.
GACCTTGAGGTAGCTGGCCGGGTCGATGCCGATCACCTGGACGTCCCCGCCGTCGGAGCGGGCCTGACCCAGCCGCAGCGTGGTGACTGCCGAGACCCCCGGAACGTCCGCCACACGGCTGGCCAGCTGGGGGCCGGCCGCGACGTTGCCCTGAGAGAGCACGATCGACTGCGGAATGATCAGGTAGTTCGCCGACATCGAGCGATCCAGGTAGCCGACGAAGCCGACCGTGATCGAGTTCACCACGGTGACCATCGCCACGATCGCGGCCAGTCCGAGCATGACCACGGTCACCGTGATCCCGCTGCGGGACGGGTTGCGCTGCAGGTTGCCGGCCGCGATCGGCCCCTCCCGCGGGTAGCGCAGGGCAAGTAGCGGACTGAACCAGCGACCCACCGGAACCACTACGGCCGATGCCACCAGGGCGATCCCAACCAGGAACAGCACCGCGCCGAAGCCGACCATGGCGCTGGTACCGGCGAACAGTCCGAAGGTCGCCACCAGCAGCGCCCCCAGACCGATCCAGGTGCTGACCCCGATCCGATGCCCACTCACCTCGGCCACCGGCGGACGCATCGCCTCCAGCGGGGACACCCGGGCCGCAGCCCGAGCCGGGACCAGGGCGGCCACCACGGTCACGCCGAGGCCGAGCAGGACGGCCGTGGCCCAGGTCTGCGGGGTGAACAGCGGCCCGGCGATCTGCAGGTGCATCATCGAGCTGGCCATTGGCTCGATCGCTGACAGGAAGCCGGCAGCCATCCCCCATCCCAGCAGCAGCCCGAGGCCGGTGCCGACGATGCCTTGGAGCAGTGACTCGGCCAGGAACAGGCCCAGGATGGTTCGGCGTCGGGCCCCGATGGCCCGCAGCATGCCGATGTCGCGCCGGCGCTGGGCCACCACCGTGCGGAAGCTGTTCAGGATGATGAAGCCGGCTGTGGCCAGGGCGAACAGAGAGAACATCAGGAAGGTCAGGTTGGCCACCTGAAGTGAGGCCAGCAGGCTGGTGTTCGCCGAGAGCCCGCCAACGGTGAAGTCGGTGCCGAGCTCGTCCTTGACGGCGTTCTCCAGCGCGACCCGATCGGAGCCCTCTACCGCGCGGGCCTGGACCGAGGTGATCCGGCCGGACAGTGAGAAGAGCTGTTGGGCCTCGGCCAGCGGGATGACCCCCTGATCCTCGCCGGGGACCCCACTGCCGGCCAGGAGACCGACCAGTCGCAGCTTCGTGCTGCCGGTTGCCGAGGGCACCGCCAAGCTGTCGCCGACGGTCAGATTGAGACGTCCGGCCAGGTCTGCCGTGACCAGCATCACCGCCCGGTCCCCCGCGGCCAGCCCACGACCGGCGTCAACGGTGAGGTCGCGCACTCCGGAGGCCAGGTTGGGATCGACTCCGATCAGGGTCAGCTGATCGACGCTGCCACCGCTGGTGTCGGGCAGGATCACCATCCGCTGGAGTTCGGGGCTGACTGCGGCGACTCCGGGCGTCCGGGCCACCCGGTCGGCGATGTCGGCAGCGAACGGTTGGCCGGACGCATCAGCGACCGAGAGATCGACGGCTCCGGCGCTGGACAGCAGGTTGCGAGTGAACGCGTCCTGCATGGCCGGAGTGATCCCGTTGAGCCCGAAGGTGAGCATCACCCCGAGCGAGACCGCCAAAGTGGTCAGCAGCGAGCGAGCGCCCCTGCCGAACAGGTAGCGCCAAGCCAGGGTCAAGGTGAGTCTCACAGCAGGCCGGCTCTCTCCAGCGCCAGCCGCGGGGCCTGCAGCGTGCCGTCCAGGGCCAGATCGTCGAGGATCCGGCCGTCGCGCATGAGTACCAGCCGGGTGGCGTGGCTGGCGATCACCGGATCGTGGGTGACCATCAGCACCGTCCGGTTCCATTCCACGCTGATCTGGCGCAGCAGCCCGGCGATCTCGGCCGCCGACTTGGAGTCGAGGTTGCCGGTGGGCTCGTCGGCCAGCAGCAGGACCGGGTCGGTGGCCAGCGCCCGGGCCACCGCGACCCGCTGCTGCTGACCTCCGGAGAGCTGGTCGGGACGGGCGTTCGCACGTCCACCCAGGCCGACCCGGTCCAGCCAGTGGCGGGCCAGTTCGTCGGCGTCGTTGCGTCCGTCCAGGCGGAGCGGAAGGGCCGCGTTCTCCACCGCGGTGAGCACCGGAATCAGGTTGAAGAACTGGAACACGAAGCCGATCTCGCGGCGACGCAGCTCGGTGAGGCGATCGTCGTCCAGGCTGCCCAGCTCGGTTCCGGCCAGCCGCACCGTGCCGGCGTCGGCGGCGTCCAGTCCGCCGATCAGGTTCAGCAGCGTCGACTTGCCGCAGCCGCTGGGCCCCATCACTGCGACGAACTCCCCCTCCTGCAGACTCAGATCGACCCCGTCCAGCGCCGTCACCGCGGTGGTGCCGCTGCCGTAGACCCGCCGCAGGCCGCGCAGTTCGAGGACGGGGACGTCCGGCTGCTGGCTCACTGGACGACCTTCACCGACTGGCCGTCGGCCAGGCTGCTGGCACCGGTGCTGACGACCTGGTCTCCGGCGCTGAGGCCCTCAACGATCTGGATGGCCGTGTCGGTCTCGGCTCCGATCCGCACCGCCGTCCGGTGCACCACGCCGTCGGCCACCACGAAGACATAGCGCTGCTCACCGTTGCTGACCACCGCAGCAGCCGGGACGGTCAGGGCATCGGCCAGGTCCTTGACGGTGATTGCCACCGACCCGCCCATGCCGGCCAGTGGCTGCACTGAGCCGGCCGGCAGGCTGATCTTGGTGATGAAGGCCACCCCACCGGTGGCGGTGGTCGAGGCACTCTGACTACGGCTGAGCACCTTCCCGGTCAGGCCCTGCCCGGCGAAGGCATCCAAACTCACCGTCGCGGCTTGCCCGGCCGTGATCGAGGAGATGTCGGATTGGTCGACGCTGGCCTCGAAGACCAGCCCGGACGGCTCACTCACGCTCACCACCGGGACTCCGGGGGTCACTCCGGCGCCCGCCTCGACGGTGCTGGGCACCACGACGGTCCCGTCCACCGGAGCGGTGAGCTCGGCGGCCTCCAGGTTGGCCTTGGCTTGAGCAAGGGCCAGCTTGGCGGCCGCGATCGAGAGCGACCCGGCGTGGGTGGCCAACCCGTTCTGGCCCGAACGGGATAGCCGGTCGCGGTTCGCTCTGGCCACAGCCAGCGTGGCCGAGGCCTGATCCCGCGCGCTGCGCAGCGTGCGCAGCGTCGGCCGCATCGCGTCCTGGTCGGTCGGGCTGGCCGCGTTGTAGTCGGCCAGGTAGTCCGCATAGTTCTTCTTGGCCGTACTCAGCGCCGAGTTCGCCGCGCTGATCGCCCGACTGGCGGCGGAAAGCTCGCTGCCGGTCGGCGCCGCGTTCGACGCCGCTCCGGCCTGGGCGCGGGCCGTGGCCAGGGCAGCCTCGGCCTGGGCAACGGCCAGCTTCAGCGGGCCGGTGTGCAACCGGACCAGCACCTGGCCGGCGCTCACCCGGTCACCGTCGGCTACCTCGAGCTTGGCGATCGTCGCAGCCGTGGGCGGATAGACCCCGCGCCGGCCGACCGCGGTGACCGTCCCGGGCGCATCCACGGTCACGGCAAGGATCTTCGCGCTTGCGGTGGCCACCTTCACCTGGACGGTGTTGTTCAGGCTGGCGTAGGCGATGCCGCCCCCGGCGGCAACCAACACGGCGGCGCCCACAACGATCGTGATGACTCGTTTGCGGTTCACTTCATGACCTCCAGCAACTCGGCATAGATCGGTGCGAACAAGACTTCGGCGTTCGGTGGCATGGGGACGGCGAAGCTACCCTCGGGAACGCCCAGGAGCCGCTCCTGGGCGGCCCACAAAGCGGCGGTGTCTCGCTGAAGCACCGTCACGAAGCCGGCCACATCGGGCTCGGCGACGGCGCGGTCCAGGACCCGCTGCGAGGTGTCGAACCACAGCGAGATGAGCACGTCCGTGGCGAACTCGACCGACCCCACATGGAAGCTGCCCTCAGCGACGCCGTCGGCCACCACCGGAGCGATGATGCTGCGAACGGCCCGCTCCCAGCGCTCGAAGAGCCGATGGCGCAGCGCGTAGTTCTCGGGGCGATACAGGCTGGCCGAAGACAGGTAGTTGGGCAACTGCATGGCCTTGTACTCACCGGACGCCTCGAGGATGGCCCGCAGCTTGGCGATGGCATCACCGTCGACCGCCGCTCGGCGCGCCTCCAGGCTGGCGAACAGCCCGTCCATCAGCCGGTCGAGGAGCTGACCCAGCATGTCCTCCTTGGATGAGAAGTAGTGGTAGAAGGTGCCCTTGGCGACCTGGGCGGCCTGAGTGACCGCCTCCACCGACATCGCCTCGTAGCCGACCTCGGCAACCAGTCTCTGGGCGATGTCGAGCAGCTCATCGCGCCGCACCTCCGGATCTTTCACGACTCGTGCCATGCTCCACCTCTCACTGACCGACCGTCGGTCAGTCTACGCTTTGCGGCGTTCATGGCAAGTACTCCCCCGCTCTGGCCCGCATGATTTCCTCGACAGGCCGCGACCGCCGGCAATAGCGTGGACGCATCCGAACTGAGCAAGGAGGCCGAGGTGGCCGGAGTCGATCCCCACTTCGAAGAACTGGACGCCTGGGTCAGCGCCGGCGTCCGCCAGGTCGTCCCGATCGCCGAGCTGGCCGGGCTGTTCACCCCGGTCTACGACCAGGTGAGCGCGGCCATCACCCAGGCCGGCGCGGTCATGGTCGGACCGGCCTATGCGGAGTACTTCGCGATGCCCGAGGACACCGTGGACGTCGAGATCGGCTTCGGGATCGCCGAGCCGACAGCCATCGACGGCCTGAACGTCCGGCAGCGCCCGGCGACCACGGCCGTGGTCGGCACCCACTTCGGCGGCTACGACAGCCTCGACGAGAGCTACGCCGAGCTCATGCCCTGGCTCGAAAGCCAGGACGTCGCGCTGGGCGACTCGATGTTCGAGTGGTACCTCAGCGAGCCGGACGAGGCCCCGGAGAACACCGTGACCAAGCTGGTGTTCCCGCTGGCCTGAGCCCTGATCGACTCCTCGCCAGCCAGTTTTCTCACTCCGGTTGCCGGATGCTAATCTGGTCGGGCTCTTCGGGGCACCTGGGGCTATGGCGCAGTTGGTAGCGCGTCTCGTTCGCAATGAGAAGGTCAGGGGTTCGAATCCCCTTAGCTCCACCAGATCCAAGCAGCCGGCGACTAGGCGTCACCGCCAGGCCGGGATCACTATCCAGAATCGAACAACTGTTGGCGACGGGCCCTTCGACGTCGCAGAGCTTCGGTCGCCGCCTGCGCATCTCCCGGCTGCCATTGTCCTGTCCCCCGAGTGCGCGTCCGCGCTGGGCGAGTCCCGCCATCGCACGCTGTGACTTCGGCGGCGATGTCGCCGCGCAACTCACAGCTTGCGGGCCAGGTCAGACCGGGCCATCCACGCCAGGTGCAGTCCTGCGTCACTCCTGGTGCAGAGCCACGACCACCTGCAGCCGGGACGCGCTGCGGGCCGGTCCACGGGCGGCCATCACTCCGAAGACCAGGCCGACGACGACCGCTACCGCGATGCCGGCCCAGGGGAAGCTGAACGGCATCTGCCAGCCGACAGCTCTCATGGCCAGCACCATGGCGAAGCCGAGCCACAGGCCCGCCACGACGCCCAGCACTGTGCCGATGACGGCCAGCAAGACCGACTCGGCGGTGATGACTCGACGGATCTGCCGTCTGGTGGCACCCACTGCCCGGAGCATGCCGATCTCTCGAGTCCGGGCCAGGACGCTGATCGCCATGGTGTTGATCAGGGCCAACAGCGACGGCAGCGCCAAAGCGGCGATGAGCGCGTCGAAGACGATCATCGAGGAGTCGTAGAGCTGGAGTTGCTCGGCCTTCCAGGCCGCAGACTGATACAGCTTGAACGCGGGGTAGGCGTCGGTGACGCGCTGCAGCGCCGCCTCGACCTGAGCCGGGTCTGCGCCGGCCTCCTGGTTGGCCATCACCATCAGGTCGGCGGTCGTGTTGAAGTCCCGAGCCAGGTTCGCATGGGAGGTGTAGACGGTGGACAGCTCCGCGTTCAGGTAGTCGTTGCCGATCCCGGCCACCAGATAGCTGCGGACTCCGTTCGGCGTCTCCAGCGCAACCTGCTGGCCGGGGACGAGCTGATGCGCGGCCGCATAGACCCCGTTGGCAATCACCCAGCGTCCGCTGCGCAGTTGACTGATCGCCTGGTCGGAGGAGCCGGCACTCCAGTCGAAATCGCCCACCTTGAGGTAGCTGGACGGATCGATGCCGATCACCTGGACGTCCCCACCACCGTGGGTGCGCACCTGGCTCAGGCGCAGCGTGGTCACGGCCGCCACTCCCGGGACGTCCGCAACCCGGCGGGCAAGCTCCGGCCCGGCAGCGACATTGCCCTGACCGAGGACGATCGACTGCGGGATGATCAGGTAGTCCGCCGACATCGAGCGGTCCAGATAGCCCATGAAACCGTTCGTGTTCGAGTCCACCACGGTGACCAACGCCACGATCGCGGACAGCCCCAGCATGACCACGGTGACCGTGACGCCGCTGCGGCCCGGACTGCGCTGCAGGTTGCCGGCCGCGATCGGCCCCTCCCGCGGGTAGCGCAGGGCGAGCAACGGGGCCAACCAACGGCCGGCGGGTGCCACCACGGCCGAGGCCAGCAGCGCGATCGCGACCAGGAACAACACTGCACCGACGCAGACCAGGCCGGTGTTCCGGCTGAACAGCCCGAAGGTTGCCGCCAGCAGCATCCCCAGCCCGACCCAGGTGGACACCCCCGACCGGCGTCCGCTCACCTCGGCTGCGGGCGGACGAATCGCTTCCAGTGGTGAGACCCGCGCAGCGGATCGGGCCGGGATGAGCGCCGCCGCGACCGTCACTCCGACACCGAGCACGATCGCCGCGCCCCAGGTCTGCGGCGTGAACACTGGCCCATCAACCTGCATGTGCATCGCCTGATAGACGGTCGACTCGACCACGGCGAGCGCCCCCACAGCCATCCCCCAGCCGAGCAACAGGCCCAGCCCGGTGCCGACCACGCCCTGGAGCAGTGATTCGGCCAGGAACAGGCCGAGGATCGTGCGGCGCCGAGCACCGATGGCCCGCAGCATGCCGATGTCACGGCGCCGCTGGGCGACCACGGTGCGGAAGCTGTTCAGAATGATGAAACCCGCCGTGGCCAGGGCGAACAGCGAGAACATCAGGAAGGCCATCTTGGACACCTGGAGCGAGGCCAGCAGGCTGGCGTTCGACGAGAGCCCTCCCACCGTGAAGCTCGATCCCAGGTCGTCCTGGACCGTGCGCTCAAGGGAGCCCCGGTCGGCTCCGTCGTCGGCGCGAGCCTGCACGGTGGTGATCCGCCCACCCAGCGAGAACAGCTGCTGCGCCTGGGCCAGCGGAATGAATGCCTGGTCCTGCCCGGGAACCCCGCTGCCAGCCAGCAGCCCGATCAGGCGCAGCTTGGTGCTGCCCGTCGCCGAGGGGACGGCCAGGGTGTCGCCGATGGTCAGGTCGAGTCGTCCGGCCAGGTCAGCGGTGACCAACATGACTGCCCGGTCTCCGGGGGCGAGACCGCGTCCGGCGTCCACCGTGAGGTCGCGCACCTGCGGAGCCAGCGCGGGATCCACGCCCACCACAGTGAGCTGCCCCGGGCTGCCGACGGCCCGGTCGGAGAGGATGACCGTTCGCTGCAGTTCGGGGCTGACTGCGGCGACTCCGGGCGTCCGGGCCACCCGGTCGGCGACGTCGACGGCGAACGGTTGGCCGGACGCGTCCGCGACCGTGAGATCCACAGCACCGGCGCTGGACAGCAGGTTCCTGGTGAACGCAGCTTCCATGGCCGGGCTGATCCCGTTGAGCCCGAAGGTGAGCATCACCCCCAGTGAGACCGCCAAGGTGGTCAGCAGCGAGCGAGCGCCGCGACCGAACAGGTAGCGCCAAGCCAAGGTCAGAGTGAGTCTCACAGCAGCCCGGCCCTTTCCAGCGCCAGCCGAGGCGCCTGCAGCGAGCCATCAAGCTGCAGATCATCCATGATCCGGCCGTCGCGCATCAGCACCAGCCGGGTCGCGTGGCTGGCGATCACCAGATCGTGGGTCACCATCAACACCGTCCGATTCCATTCCTGGCTGGTCTGACGAAGTAGATCGGCGACCTCACCCGCGGACTTGGAGTCCAGGTTGCCGGTTGGTTCATCGGCCAACAGCAGGGCCGGATCGGTGGCCAGCGCCCGGGCCACCGCCACCCGCTGCTGCTGCCCGCCCGACAGCTGATCAGGACGGGCGTGCACCCGCCCCCCCAGGCCGACCTGTTCCAGCCAGCGTTCGGCCAACTCGTCGGCGTCGGCGCGTCCGTCCAGACGCAGTGGCAAGGCGGCGTTCTCCCGCGCAGTAAGCACTGGAATCAGATTGAAGAACTGAAAGACGAAACCGATCTCGCGACGACGCAGTTCGGTGAGCCGGTCGTCGTCCAGGCTGCCCAGCTCCGTCCCGGCCAGCCGGACGCTGCCGGCGTCGGCGGCGTCCAGGCCGCCGATCAGGTTCAGCAGCGTCGACTTGCCGCAGCCGCTCGGCCCCATCACCGCGACGAACTCGCCCTGATCCAGGCTCAGATCGACCCCATCCAAGGCCGTCACGGCCGTAACCCCGCTGCCGTAGACCCGCCGCAAGCCGGTGATTTCGAGGACGGGGACGTCCGGCTGCTGGCTCACCGGGAGACCCTCACCGACTGGCCATCAGACAGGCTGCTGGCCCCGGTCACCACCACCTGAGCGCCGGCGGTCACACCGTCGGTGATCTGGATGGCCGTGTCGGTCTCGGCTCCGATGCGCACCACCGTCCGGTGCACCCGTCCGTCGGCGAGCACGAACACGAAGCGCTGTTCCCCGTTACTCACCACCGCAGCAGCCGGAACTGTGATCGCGTCGGGAAGCTCCTTGACCGTGATCGACACCGACCCACCCATGCCGGCCAGCGGCTGCACCGAGCCCGCGGCCAGGCTGACCTTGGTGACGAAGGCCACGCCCCCGGTCGCCGTAGTCGACGCGCTCTGGCTTCGACTGAGCACCTTCCCGACCAGAGTCTGCCCGGCGAACGCATCCAGCGTCACCGTGGCCGGCTGACCAGGCGCAACCGAGGCGATGTCAGCCTGGTCGACACTGGCCTCAAAGACCAGACTTCTCGGCTCGTCCACACTCACTACGGCCATGCCAGGGCTCACCCCGGCACCAGACTCCACCCCGCTCGGCACCGACACCGTCCCGCCGACCGGAGCGGTCAGCACAGCCCCACCGAGGTCGGCTTTCGCCTGGGCCACGGCCAGCTTGGCCGCCGCCACGGAGAGGGACCCGGCATCCTTGGCCAGGCCGTTCTGACCCGAACGCGACAGCCGGTCCCGGTTTGCCTTGGCCAGAGCCAGTGTGGCTGAGGCCTGATCGCGCGCGCTGCCGAGAGTGCGCAGAGTCGGACGCATGGCGTCCTGCTCGACCGGACTGGCCGCATTGAACTCGGCCAGATAGTCGGCATAGTTCCGCTTCGCGGTGCCCAAGGCAGAGCGTGCCGCACTGATCGCCCGATTCGCCGCGGCGTACTCACTGCCCGTCGGAGACGCGGTGGCGATCGAGTTCGCCTGAGCTCGGGCCGTTGCCAGTGCGGCCTCCGCCTGCGCGAGGGCCAGCTTCAGCGGAGCCGTGTTCAGCCGCACCAGCACCTGTCCGGCACTCACCCGGTCGCCATCGGCAACCTCGACCTTGGCGATCGTGGCTGCCGTCGGCGGGTAGACCCCGCGCTGGTTGGCTGCGGCGACCGTGCCCGGGGCGTCCACGGTGACGGCCAGCCGGCCGAGGCCGGCCGTGGTTACCTTCACCAGCGCAGTGCTGTTCAGACTCGCGTAGGCAGCCCCACCCCCAGCCGCGATCACCGCCGCTGCAACGATCGCGATCATCACCACTCGCTTGCGGTTCACTTCCTGACCTCCAGCACCTCGGCGCAGGCAGGCTCAACGCCCGACGGGATCCTCACAACTCGCATCTCATGCCATCCTGCCATCGGTTTTGCGTAATACTCTCACGCTACTACGATCGTACGAGTATTTAACAGAAATGAGGGATGATGACTGATCTGGTGGATGCCCCCGAAGTGGTCGGCTTCGGTGGACTCGGGGCCCGGCTGAACTGGCTGCGAGCGGGAGTGCTCGGGGCCAACGACGGGCTGGTCTCTGGCGCAGGCCTGTGCATTGGCGTGGCAGCCGCCGACCCCGGGAACAGCCCGGCAATCCTCACCGCCGGTGTGGCCGGCCTCCTGGCCGGGGCATGCGCCATGGCGATGGGTGAGTACGTGTCGGTATCAAGCCAGCGGGACACCGAGGTGGCTCTGATCGAGCGGGAGCGCCGGGATCTGAGCGAGACTCCCGAGCTGGAGTTCGACGAACTGGTCGAGGTCTACCGGGGCCAGGGGCTCACCGAGGCGACGGCTCGCCAGGTCGTCGAAGAGCTCTCCGCTCATGATGCGCTGGCCGCACATCTGCGCGCCGAGTATGGAATCCACCAGCACGAGCTGACCAACCCCTGGCACGCGGCCGCCGCCTCGGCGATCGCCTTCACTTCGGGCTTCGTCCTGCCACTGCTGGCCATGATGCTCTTGCCGATCGGCCTACGAATCCCGCTGACCTTGGGCGTCGCGGCGCTCGGGCTGTTTGCCACCGGCTGGGTCAGCGGACATGTCAGCGAGTCGGCGAAGTATCAGCCGATCATTCGCAACGTCCTGGGCGGCAGCGCCGCCATGGCCCTCACCTGGGCGATCGGGCATCTGTTCGGAGTGGTCACCGGCTAGCGGCGACGGTCACCGCTCGCGCAGGCGCAGATCCGCGTGATGCTCCACCGACTGACGGGCGAGCTCAATCAGATGCGGGTCCTCCACGGAGTAGACCTGGCGGCGCCCGTCGGCACGAGAGGTAATCAGCCCGGCGGCCCGCATCCGGCGCAGGTGATGGCTGGTCGTAGTCAACGGCTGACCGATCGCCTCGGCCAGTCCAGTGACGTCGCGCGGACCGTCACTGAGTACCCACATCAGCTGGATCCGGATCGGCGATCCGAGCATCGCCAGAGTCTCCGCGGCCTCAACGAAGTCGCTGGGCGACACCACGAGATGGCCCGAGGCCTCCTGCTCCATGAGAGCGATCCTACGACATCACGTCCGGCCACCCCGGACCCGAGGCGCCGGTGCGGATGACCCCGGCCCGGTCGTCGGTACCGGCGCGCCGCAAGACTCCCACCCGGTGATGCTCCGGCGGATATCCTGGGCTGCTCTGCACGCTCGGCACCGAGCATCAGGCACCCCAGTTCCCACGGCACAAGGAATGCGACATGAGCCAGCTGCGACACGACGCCGAGTTCGACCCGACCATGGTCACTGAGATCACCGACCGCGGCTACACCGTCCAGCGGGCTAACGTCAGCCGCGAGCTGATGGACGCCTGGCGCAGCGTGGTGAGCCGCGGGTTCCTGGACAGCGAGCCCACCGACGAGCAGCTTGCGGCCTTCTTCGACCGGAACAAGGACTACCGGCTGATCGGCATCTACGACCCGCAGGCTGCGGTTCCCGAGATGCCGGTGGCGACTCTGGGCGCTTGGGGAGCAAGACTCACCGTCCCGGGCGGTGAGCTGGAGAGCTTCGCGGTCAGCGCGGTCACCGTGGCACCCACCCATCGGCGCCGCGGCCTGCTGCGCAGCCTGCTGGGCGGTGAGCTGCGCGCCGCGGCCCACGCCGGCTTCCCGATCGCCTCGCTGACGGTCAGCGAGTCCAGCATCTACGGGCGCTTCGGCTTCGCGCCGGCCGCGCTCGCCGCCGACGCAGAGATCTCGGTCCGCCAGGCCGGCTGGATCGGTCCGGAACCGGACGGAAGGATCGACTTCCTGACCAGGGAGCAGGGCCGGGCCGTCGCCGACGAGCTCCACGAACGGGTGCGCGCCGGACGTCCTGGCGAGGTGGATCACCGCGCCGGCGCCTGGGACTACACCTTCGGCACGATGCCGGCTGTGGAGAAGGCCGGTGCCATTCGGGTCGTCCAGTACCGCTCCCCCGCCGGCCAAGTGGACGGGCTGGCGGTGTACACGGTCACCGAGAATGAGACGAACTTCCCGGACTCGACGCTGAACCTTCAGCGGTTCATCGCGGCCACCGATGATGCCTATCCAGCACTGTGGCGGTTCTTGCTCTCCCTCGACCTGATCGGCACCATCCGAGCGAGCGAACTCAGCATCGACGAGCCACTGTGGTGGATGATCGCCGATCGCCGGGCCGCCCGAGTCTCGGTCCTCGATCATCACTACCTACGGGTTCTGGACGTTGCCGCGGCGCTGGAGGCCCGTCGCTACGACCGGACGGACGAGCTGGTGCTCGACGTGAGCGATCCGCTGGGCATCGCCGGCGGACGGTTCCACCTGACTACCGCCGAGTCCGGCGCGGCCACGGTGCGTCCGGCCGAGAGCTCGGCCACCCCGGACGTGGAGCTGGGCATCGCCGAACTGTCAGCCATGCTGCTGGGCGGGGTCTCTGCGGTCACTCTGGCTCGAGCCGGACGGCTACGCAGCCCCGACCCGGAGCGGGTGGCGCGGCTCTTCGCCGGCACCGTCACGCCGCAACTGAGCTTCTGGTACTGAGCTGGATCGGCCCTCCACGCACGCAAGCTGTGAGTTCGGCGGCGATGTCGCCTGGTAACTCACAGCGTGCAGGTCAGATCAGGCCGATCAGCAGACCCACCACGGCCAGCAGCGGCAGCAGGCCCTGCTTCACCGCCGCCGCCCGGTGATCGGCGGACGAGACCAGCAGCACCAGAGCTGCGGCGAGCATCGAGCCGACCCCGGCGAAGACCAGGGTCAGGCCGACGACTACTGCACCCGCGGCGAACGCGACGATCCCACCGAAGGCCAGCAGCGCCAGGAACAGGTTGTAGAAGCCCTGGTTGAAGGCCATCGACTTGGTCACTTGAGCCTCCTCCGGAGTTGTTCCGAAGGTGGCCCGGGCCCGCGAGCTCGTCCAGGCCACGGACTCCAGATAGAAGATGAACACGTGCAATGCCGCCGCCAGTGCGGCTAACACCAGACCGGCGATCAGCACCGTGACTCCCCACGCTCAGCGAAGCTCATGACCCCAGGCTAGAGCGAGTTCCCGCCCACGGGCCGGATCCGCCCGTCCCCGGGCCTGCCGGGAGACGACAAAGTGGGGTGCGGAACCGGAATGCTCCGGCCCCGCACCCCACTTGGTGTCGTGCTACTTGACGGTGACCTTCCAGGTCTTCGTCTTGCCACCGGCCTTGATGGTGATCGTCACGGTGCCCTTGCCCACCGCAGTGAGGCGGCCCACGCGATCGACATCAACAACGGCGTACCGCGAGGACGAGTAGGTGACCTTCACCCCGGTCGCCTTCGACGAGGCGTACCGGGCGCCGGCGAATGCCACCTGGCCCACCGTCATCGTCTTCGGAACCGAAGCGGTGATGCTGGTCACCTTCGACTTCGGCTTCGACCCGACGACATTCACCGTGATCTTGACCGACAGGGTCTTGCCAGCGGCAGTCTTGTCGATCGTGGTCGCAGTGATCGTGGCACTTCCCGAACCCTTGCCGGTCACCTCACCGCGGGACGACACCGTCGCCACCTTGGTGTTCGACGAGGTCCAGATGACCTTGCCGGAGTAGGCGGACGGCAGACCGTCGGCGTAGTCCACGGCCTCATCGAGGTCGAGGGTCTTCCCCTTCACCACCCGAGCCTGAACCTGATTCAGAGTCAGCTTGGTGACGGTCGGGGGAACCACGACGGGTACCTCGACCTCCTTGGGCGGGTTCAGAACCAGTCCGGCGATGGCCGCGTTCAGGCTGGAGACAGCCTCGTCCACGTCGTCCTGCGTTGCCGAGCTGTCGTCAGCGACCTGCCGGGCGTTGGTGAGCGCCTGCTGGAGCGTTGCCCACGATGCCGCGGTGTAGCGGTCATCGGCATTGGACATCGTCCCTGCGACCGAGGTCGCGTTCCTCAGCACGCCCGTGTTCACCGGCACCGGCTTGAGCACCAGCCCCGACAGTGCCGTGGTCACGGCGCTGGTGGCCTGGTCGATCTCCACCTGGGTCGCCGCGGCCTTGTCCAGCACGGTTTCAGCACTGGCCAGGCTCGACTGCAGAGCCGACCAGGACGTCGCCGTGTAGACATCGCCGGCATTCGAGACCGCAGCCGCAGCATCGTGGACGTTCCGGAGCACCGACTTGTCCGGTACCGCCGGGGCGACCTCAAGGCCGGACAGGGCTGTCGCCAACTCCTTGGCGGCCTGGTCCACCTCCGCCTGGGTAGCGGAGGCGTTCTCCAGGACCGTCGAGGCCTGGGAGATCTCGGTCTGCAGGGCATCCCACGTCGTCGACGTGTAGCGTCCCGACGAGTTCGACAACTCACGGGCCTCGTCGTAGACGTGCTTGAGGATGCTCTTGTCGATGACCGGAGCCTTCACCTCGAGGCCCGACATCGCGGTGCGCAGGGCGTCCGCAGCCGTCTTGAGCTTGTCGGGGGTCTGGTTCTGATCAGCAAGAACCGTCTTCGCCGCCGCCAACGCGTCGGTGAATGCCGACACTGAAGCCGTGGTGTAGCCACCGAGCTTGCCGGCCAGGCCGTCCGCCACTGCGACCAGCGCCTGCAGCACCGACGGATCGGCACTCGCCTTGACGGTCACCGGGATCGACTCCGACACCGCGTTTCGGGTGCCATCGGTGATCGTCACCGTCAGATTGGCGGTGGCGTCGGATCGAAGACCGGTGTTCACGACTCCGTCATCGCTGATGACCTGCTGGTTGCTGGACTTCAGCGACATGGTGTAGCCGTGCGGCACCGGAATGTCGAGGTCGGCGTCGGAGTGGATCTCGGCGGGGATATCCGCCGCGACGTAGTCGCGCACATTATCGACAGCGTCCTGCAGCATCTGCTGATAGGACTTCTGCTGAACACCGTTGAGATCGGTCACCGTGAGGTACTCGAAGTAGGTGTTCATCTGGGTTGCGGTCGAGTTCTGGGTCGCGAACAGACCGATCTTCGGATCACGGAAGTTCACCCCGGAGACCGGGTTGCCGATCTGGGTGTAGTTCTCACCGTCCTGGGAGTACCCCAGCGTGTAGGTGGTGTTGTTCTTGATGATCCTGAGATACAGCGTCACCGAGCCGTCGGCACTGGCAACGGGGTTAGCGCTGCCGAGGCCACTGAACGAGCCGTTGTTCTCCCAGCCGGGCTGGATCTGGAGCGAACTGGTCTGGCTGTTCAGCCGGATGTAGTTGTCCTCGTCCTGCCAGACCAGCAGCATTGCCTGCTGGTAGTTGGCCGTCGGCTTCTGCGGGTAGAACAGCTTGGCGACAACCTCCCAGTTACCCATTGCCGGTTGAGTGACCACGTTCTCCCAGGCCGGACCGGCCGCCCCGTAGATGTCGTAGCGCTGCGTCGGCAGTCGGAGACCAAGACCCTTCTCGGTGGAGTAGGTGGCCTGGTTCTCGCGCAACACCGTCCAGTTCGAGCTCTTCGTGCCATCGGCGAAGTAATCCGAGCGCGGACCGGAGTTGAAGCTCACCGTGTAGGTGACGCTTGTTGCACCGGTGGAAACCGTCACTGCGGCGGTACCACGGGGGGTGGTCATCTGGTTGTAGGTCACCGAGAAGGCCGGGTCCGTCACCGTTGCGGCGATCACCGGCACCTCGGTGGCGTCGGCGCTCACCTCCTGGTTGTAGCTGAACACCTCCGGATCGAAGCCTGCCACCGGAGAGCCATTCACGCTCAGCGAGGACAGCCGTGGGTACAGCTCCGACAGCGTGAAGATCGACACCTTGGCGTAGGTGGCCGAGATGGCCGCTGCCGCGGTGTCCCCGCTGGTGGCGTACAGGCCCAGCTGCGGCAATGCGTAGTACGCGGAGACCGACGTGGCCAGGCTGGACCAGGTACTGCCGTTCGTCGAGTACTTGTAGGTATAGGAGTCACCCTGCTTGACGACCTGGAAGTAGACCGAGGTCTGCGAGGCCAGGTTCGCCGAAGCGGTCTGGGTCTGCACACCGTTGACCACGCTGTACACGCGGACGACGTTGGTCGAGCCCGAGGTCGGCCGCTCGTAGACGAACCGGGTGTAGTTGGTGTCGGTGTCGTACACCACCACGCCAGCCTGCTGGTTGCTGGCCGTCGGAGTGGCGGCAAGCTTCACCTGCGTCTGGGCAACCCAGTCACCGGCAGCTGCGTTGAGCAGGACGTTCTGCGGTGGCGTGGCCGTGCCGAACGCTCCCCTCTCCGTGGTGATCGTCAACCCACCAGGCCCATAGGCCGCCTGGGTGGACGGATTCTTCA
This sequence comes from Propionicimonas paludicola, assembly GCF_002563675.1. NCBI lineage: Bacteria > Bacillati > Actinomycetota > Actinomycetes > Propionibacteriales > Nocardioidaceae > Propionicimonas > Propionicimonas paludicola. Next base: position 2,105,045 of record NZ_PDJC01000001.1, read on the forward strand.
TCGTCCAGCCCGCACTGGTGGCGCCAGTTTCACCTTGGGTGAGGTCGACGGTTGTCGGCCGATACCCGATTCCCACCCGGTAGGTGGCGGTGGCCCCACTGACGTTGTTGGTCGCCACGATCGTGGTGACACCCGGCAGCGAGGACGGCGGGGTGACCACGGTGGTGACATCCGAGTTGGCGTTCACAACGCTGACGTTCGGAATGGTCGTCGTGCCTGCCGGGACCTCGATCGAGTAGTTCAGGCGATCGGGCTTGAAGTTGGCGACCGAGTTGCCGTCCACCTTGATGCCGTCGATGTACGGCGTCGAGACGACGTAGACCACGAACTCCCCAGAGGCCGACTTACCGTTGTAGGTCGCCGTTGCGGTGATGGTCGCCACGCCGGGGGCGTTGGTCGTGATCACTCCATTGGTGACCGAGGCGACCGAGGGACGGTTGGAGCTGTAGCTGAAGGTCATGCCGTCGGGGAACGGGGTGCTGGCCTTCTTCATGATCTTGCTGCTCTGCTGCTTGATGATGTAGCCCCACAGGCTTTCATCGCTCAGCGAGACAGTCAGCTTGGGATCAACGGTCTCGCCACGATCGAAGATGAGTCGCTCCTCGATACCCAGCTCGGCATCGCCGGTCTGGCTCGGCTTGGCGGTGACCACAGCCGGGACAGCCGTCATCGCACCGGACACGCTGAAGTTGCCGGAGAGCGGGACGGAGGCGCTGTTGCCACCGACCTGGACCTGGTAACCACCCTTGTCAACGACGTTTCGGTCGGTCGCCTCGTCGTAGAACGCCAGATCGGCGACCTTGACGTCGAGGGTGACGGTCTTGGTCTCGCCCGGGGCGAGCTCCACCTTGTCGAAGCCCTCAAGGCGCTTGATCGGGCGCTTCAGTTCGGCCGGGGCGTCCGGCTGCGCGACGTAGAGCTGCGCAGTTTCCTTGCCGCGGACCGAGCCGGTGTTCTTCACATCGAAGGAGACCGTCACGGTGTCGTCAGCAGTGAAGTCGCTGGTGGCGGATGCGCCCTTGGCGATCTTCAGGTTGGAGTACTCGAAGGTCGAGAAGCTCAGCCCATAGCCGAACGGGTACGACGACGGCCCCGTGTAGTACATGTAGGTGCGTCCCTGCTTGCCCTCCGACGGGTACAGGTCGTAGTCGAGGATGCTCGGGATATCGGACGCTCCGGTGTCACTGACCGTCTGGTACCAGGTGTCAGTGATCTTGCCCGAGGGGTTGACCTTGCCGGTGATCACATCGCCGAAGCCAACCTTGCGGTTGCCGAGGAAGCTGGACCACAAGATGGCCGACACGTCATCAGCGAACTTGGTGACCTGCATCGGGCCGGCGGTCTCCATGACCGCAACCGTCTTCGGGTTCAGCTTGCCCACGTTGGAGATCAGGGTGTCCTGCCCGTTCGGGAGCGCGGTGCTGGTGCGGTCGCCATCCTCCTTGGAGTAGCTCTCGTTGGTGCCGGTCACGACAATCACAGCATCCGCGGCGGAGATCGTGGCCTTGTCGGCATCCGACAGGGTGTAGGAGCTTGCCGAGGTGGAGTTGCCGTAGGTGGTCAGGTAGCTGAAGGTCGCGCCCGGGTTCTTCTCGGTGATGTTGCTGGCGATCCGCTGCTGGATGTTGATCCGGTTGGTGGAGTCGCTCTGGCTCGCCGAGTACAGACCGAGGTAGCCGTTGGTCTGCCAGGCCCCCACGATGGCCACCTTGTAGTCACCGGTGGAGGGCACTGCGAGCGGCAGGATCGAGGTCGAGGAACCGGACGGGGCCGCGTTCTTCAGCATCACGACCGCTTCGGCGTTGACATCGTCGATCATCTTCAGACGCTCAGGGGTCTGCCAGCCGATGCTGCCGGACTGGGCCGCAACTCGCTGGGCAGCCTGCGAGGTGTAGGCGTTGTTGGCATCCCACTCACCGGTCTCCATGCGGGCTTGCATCAGCCGCTGCAGGGAGATGTCCACCTGGTTCTCGGTGAACGTGCCCTTGTCGGTCGTGACGCCCTGGGCGAGCATGTTCGCCATGTTCGTGTTGTAGGTCCCGGTGCCGCTGGTGTAGCCGCCGCTGCACTCCAGGTCCATGGCATGCGCCATGGCCTGTGACAACTGCTCGATGGTGGTGAGCACCTTGCCGGTGTACGGGTTGGTGAAGTTGTGACGCTTGATCGTCGAGACGGAGTCGCAGTCACCAGTGGTGTACCCGTTGAGGCCATAGGTCTGGCGCAACAGGGTGTCGTTGAGGTAGCTGCTCCAGGAGCTCGGATCGCCGTTGAGGGTGCTGTAGGCGCCCATCACCGACGAGGCGTTGGCGTCCTGAATGATGTCGCGGTAGGGCACCGCGTAGTACTCACGCAACGCCCGCATCGACGTCTTGGCTCCGCCATCCAGGCGGTTGCGCTCGCTGTTGTTGGCGACGTAGTGCTTGATGGTCGCGTTGACCTTCTTCATCCCGTTCACCAGGGGGACGCCATTGCGGTCGGCTCCCTGGATGCCCTGGACGAAGGCACTGCCCATCTTGCTCATCAGGAACGGATCCTCGGAGTAGGACTCCTCGTTGCGTCCCCAGCGCGGGTCGCGGTGCAGGTTGACCGTCGGCGAGTACATGGTGAGGTTCACCGCGTTGCCGAGGTTGGGCGCCCCAGCCGTGGTGATCTTGTTGGCCCGCTCGCGGACCTCGTCGCCGATCAGGCTGGCCTCGCGGTAGTACAGCTCCGGATTCCAGGTGTTACCCACCGAGGTGCTCTGCGGGTAGGAGTTCGAGTTCGTGACGTTGCCGCGCGCGTAGCCGTGCAGCGCTTCCTGCCACCAGTTGTAGCCATTGATGCCCGTCGTGGCGGGGACGCCTGTAGCGCCGACGCCAAGAGCGGCCGCGCCGATCGCAGGGGCATTCTCGCTGTACATCTGGGAGCCCTTTTGGGTGGCGGTCATCCGGCCAACCAGGTCAGCTGCACGCTCCGCGTAGCTGTAGCTCGAGTCCATGTAGATGGGAGTTGCCGGCGTGCCGCCGCCGTCCTCCGCCTGCGCCAGCTGCGTCGGGATCAGCCCCACGCACAAGCTGAGCGCAAGGGCCATCGAGACCCTCTTGAAATTCTTCACAGTGCCCAAGACCTCCGTCTGAGTGATTGCTGCCATGCCGGAAACCCATGACGCCGGCACCACGGCGAGATCTCCTGCGGGCACGCGCAATGGCCGCTGGCGATCGATGACGTGATGCGAGTTGGCCTCTTCTCCGCTGAAGTGGTCAGGGTGTTCGCGAGCAGTTGCCGAGTGCCCTCTGTTGGGCAGACAACCCTCTACGACCGAGCGTCAGTGCCATGAAATCCTCACCCCAGAAAACGGGGTGCAATTAGGGCACGGCCCTAGATTGCGGCTTGGTACTCGAATATGTCAAGCCGCCAAACAAATCTCACTGTAGCCAACCCCTCGTCGGCCCGCAGGCCCCTTCGGCCGCGACCCGCAGGAGGTCAACCGCAGGCCCACTCGGCGCGCCGGATCCACCCTAATGCCTAGTCAGATGGGATTTTAGGACGGGCTGAGCCAGGCGGACGCGGCATGCCGGCGGCAGGCCCACAGCCTGGCCAACCGTTGTAAATTCCGTATGAAGTCAGTACTAAATCGGGACGTAAAAAGCAGGATTAAAGGTGCACTGCTCGCACCTTCCCAGGCGATTAGCAGATTGAGGGCGGCCAGCATTGTTCCGACCCCCGATGCGAGCCGACGAGACGGGGCGCGCCAGGATCACGGACTAGGCCAGACCACCCCTCCCGCGGGCACCACCGAGCGCCCGGCGTGACGAGCGCACCGACTCTGCAGCAGGAAGCCGGGACTGCAGGCCAGTGCAGGACGGACGGATCCGGATCGGCGGAGAGCCGACCGAGGCGTCCAGATAGCGACCACCCCGCAATTCATCGAGAAGCGATCTGGACGGCCCCAATGGATACCGCACACCGCAAACCAACACGCACCCTGCGGGTCACCCCGCAATCTGTGGATTGCGCCGCCCAGCCACCAGGGCCGCGGAACGCGGCGCGATGGCGCGCAGACGCGCCCGGCCGAGGCGAAGGAGCTCGGCCGAGGTTCGACAGACAGGGGCCGGCTGCTACAGCGCTCCACCGGCCGCCGGCGGCGCGGACGCGTCCTGCCCGCCGTCGCCGATGCTCTCCCGGGCCACGTAGTTCTCCAGGTCAAACCAGTTCTCGCCGGCTCGTTCGGCGATGTTCAGCAGAGTGGTCATCGAGGAGACCTCCTCCACCTGCTCCTTGAGGAACCACAACATGAACTGCTCCCCCAAGGGGTCGCCCTCGGCGCGAGCGGCCTCGAACAGCGCCTTGATGTCGGCGGTCACCTGCTTCTCCTGGGCCAGTGCCAGGCTGATCGGATCGGTGGGGCTGGTGAAGCTGTTGCGCACCGGATCGATGCCGGGAATCGTGACCTGAAGATCACGGTCGAGCATGTACTGAACCATCATCATCGCGTGGTTCCGCTCTTCCAAGGACTGCCGGTAGAAGTAGCGAGCCAGCTGCGGAAGGTCCTGGGAGTCGAACCAGACCGCGACCGCCGCGTACTGCTGGGAGGCCGCGAACTCGTTGCGGACCTGGGTGGCGAGGAGTTCGGTGAAGGTGCTCATGACTCCAGGCTAGGTGGGTTGTCCAGCGAGCAGCATCGGCAATCACTCCACCTCAGCGGACGTCCGGATACCGGCGAGACCCTCCCCGGAGGAGATTTGGTTAGGTTAGCCTTACCTAAATGACCGCAAGGAGGCGAGTACCGGACTCGCCGTGTGCGAGCCGACGAAGGGACCAGCAGATGACCGCCGTGACCAGCATGACCTTGTCCGAACAGCTGCGCTCTGGCTCAGCTGCCGAGCACCGTCGCGCGGAGTCGTCCAGCTTCATGGCTGCCCTGGCCGAGGGCCGGGTCAACGCGGCCGGGTACGCCGCCTACCTCGGTCGGCTGCTGCCGGTCTACCTGCAGCTGGAGGAGGTCGGTGCTCAGCTGAACACCGACGAGCGCGTCCGCCAGTTGTTCGATGTGGCCCTGCTCCGGTCGTCGGCGATCGCCGACGACCTGCACCACTGGGGCGGGGTGGCGATCGACTCCCCCGCGGTACGCGCGTATGCCGAGAGGATCCACCAGACCCTGGCCGACCCGGTCTGCTACCTGGCCCACCACTACACCCGCTACCTCGGCGACCTGTCCGGCGGCCAGGTGATCGGACGCGTGCTCGAGCGAGTCTTCCAGCTCAGCGACGGCCAGGGCACCGCTTTCTACCGGTTCCCCCAGATCGAGAAGGTCAAGCCGTACAAGGACGGCTACCGATCCCGGCTGGACGCACTGGCGCTGACCGAGGACGAGCAGGCGCGCGCCGTGGACGAAGTCCGGGTGGCATTCGCCCTGAACCAAGGTCTGTTCGACGAACTGACCGCCGAACTGCCGACCTACCTCACCCACACCGCCTGAGCCGCTCCCGGTGCCGGCACGAGCCACTCCGTGGCCGATCGCGCCGGGCACTGGCCTCTCCCTGTGAGTGGGGCGGCCACATTCACCGCCCAACTCACAGCGGGGAGGCCGGGTCAGTCCTCTGGCAGGCTGACCGCCCGGCGGGCCAGCTCGAGTTCCTGGTTGCGCCGCTCGGCCGTCCAGCCCAGTTCGACCGCGACGATGTCGGCGGCGGCGTCCAGGACGTCGGGGCCGGGGTTGCCCAGTTGCCCGATGCCGGTGCGGCGCAGCAGCGCATCGGTGAGGTGCACCACGGCCTCGTTCCGGGCCGCCCAGGCCACGGTGGCCAGCGGCTCACCGTCGGGAGTGCCGGGAAGCCGCAGCCGATCGTCGGTGCCCATCAGCTTCAACACCTCGGGCAGCTGCGAACCGTACAACTGCACCAGCACCTCCCCGGCCGACTCGGCCAGGCCACCGGCCACGACGGCCGTCTTCGCCCGCTCCACTTCGTGGGGCAGTTCGCCGAGCTGACAGCCGTCCAGCGGAGTGACCGCCGTTCGCGACGGACGGACGCCACCCCCGAGTTGGCGTCCGAGTGCCGTGACGATCCGGCTGGCGAAGGCGCGCGAACTGGTGTACTTGCCGCCCATGGCCGAGACCAGGCCGGTCACTCCCTGCCGGGAGTGGTCGATGAGTTCCGAGGCCCGCGACGCCGTGTAGGTGTCCACCTCCGCGCTCTCGGTGAGCGGACGCAGCCCGCCATAGGCCGCGACTACGTCATCGATGGTCAGCTTCACCCCCGCGGTGTTATTGGCGGCGATCGAGGCCAGGAAGGCCTCGATCGCCGCCCTGGTCAGCCGCCACTCGTCCACGGGTCCGTGGTACGGAGTTTCGGTCGGGCCGACCAGACTGTGCCCCCGCCAGGGTGCGAAGCTGAAGTGTCCGTGCTTGCCCACAGTGAGCACCATCACGTCGCTGAGCTTGCGCGTGACCAGATAGATGCCCTCCGAGCGCACCTTGGGCGGCGGGCCGGCCAAGGCCTGGGTGGCCGGGGTCGCCGAGAGCAGGTCGTGCGCCCAGGCGCCGGTGGCGTTGACGGTCACCTTCGCCCGGATCAGGCCCGGGTTGCCGCTGACCAGGTCGGTGACCTCGGCGCCAGTGACCCGCTGCCCATCCAGCACCAGCCGATCCACCCGGACGTAGTTGGCCACCTGGGCACCGGCGGCCACCGCCGTCCGCAGGAAGGCCAGAGTGAGCCGCTCCGGAGAGAGCATCATCGAGTCGTAGTAGAGGATCCCCTTGCTGACGTAGTCCAGGCCGAGTTCGTCCAGCGCGCTCCGGTGGAGCCGATGGTGGGCCGGGATCCGCTTGGAGGGATCGGAGAGCCGGTTCCGGTCGAAGGAGAGCACGTCGTAGGCGGTCAGGCCGAGCACTTCGACCAGGCCGGTCTCGGGCAGGACGATCGGGATCGGCGAGACCAGGTTCGGCGCGATCCGCATCAGGTTGCGCCGCTCGGCCAGCGACTCCCGGACCAGGCCCACCTCGAGCTTCTTCAGATAGCGCAGCCCGCCGTGGATCAGCTTGCCGGTGGCCGCGGAGGTGGCCGCTCCGAAGTCACCCTTCTCCACCAGGGCAACGGTCAAGCCACGGCTGGTCGCCTCGTGGGCCAGGGCGGCACCGGTGATGCCGCCGCCGATGATCAGCAGGTCGAACTCGTCGGCCCCCTCGAAGCTGGATCGGACGATCCTGGTCACGCTCACGCCGCCATCACCTTCACTGCTGTTTGTACCCGGCGAAGCAGCCGGCCCCGCTCGCTCTCGATGTTCAGCAGGCCCAGTCGCAGCACCCGCGCACAGGTCATCCAGGCGTCCACCTCGCCGCGAGTCAGCTCAGTGGTCGCGAAGTAGCGAGCCAGGTAGAGCCGGCGCATCAGGCCGCGGACGATCTGGTAGAGCAACAGCTTCAGCGGCGGTGTGCCCGGGAACAGCTCGACCTCGCTCATCAGCAGGGCCGACATGGCCACGTCGGCGGCCGCCGGACCCCGGCAGGCCGAGTGCCAGTCGATGATGGCCCAGCCGTCCCGATGGTGGAAGACGTTCTGCGGGTGGTAGTCCAGGTGCAGCACCGAATCGCCCTCTGGCAAGGACTTCAGGTGCGCAGTCAGGGCCGTGCGCTCGTCGTCACTGAGCTGGTCCAGCGGGGCCGCTTCCAGCATCCCGATGGCCAGGTCGCGGATGTCCGGCAGCTCGGTCGTGTGCGCGGCATGCATCTGCGCGTGACAGTCAGCCAGATCCCGGCAGACCTGGCCGAACTTGCGCAGATCCTTCTCGGCGACTTCGTTGAAGCTGGGGCCTTCGATCCGCTCGAAGATGATGCCGAGCAAGCCCTCGACCTCAGTGAGCCCGTCGCAGCGGACGCTGGGCACGCCCAGCTGGTGAACCAGGGTGGCGGCCTTCGCCTCCTGCTCGATCCCGGCCCGATCCTCGCTCGGCGGGTAGAGCTTGATGGCGCGATCCTCGCCGTAGGTGTACACGTCCGAGGTGCGGCCCCGTCCGATCTTCTCGGTGGTCATCACTGGGCCTTCCGCGTGCTGCCGTAGCCGGACGCGGTGGCCGCGGCGATCACCGACTGCAGTTGCTCAGCGTTGAGTGCCCGCGGCTCGCCGATGGTCTTGGCTCGCACGTAGAGCTCGCACAGCCACTCGGTGAGCAGCGCATTCTCGACGGCTTTGGCCAGGTTGGCACCCAGAGCGACCGCACCGTGGTTGGCCATCAAGGCGGCCATCCGGCCGTCCAGCGCCTGGCCGACCGCGGCGGCCAACTCGAGGCTGCCGAAGGCATGGAACGGTGCCACCCGCAGTGATCCGCCGAGGACCAACTGCTGGTAGTGGAGCACCGGCAGTTCGTCCAGCACCACCGAGACGGCCGTGGCCATCGTCGAGTGGGTGTGCACCACGGCCCGCACCTGATCGGCCGGCGCGTGCTGATAGATGCCCAAGTGAAGCGGCGACTCCGAGGTCGGGACCAGGTCGCCGTCGACGATCCGTCCGGCTGGATCGGTGATGGTGATCTGCTCGGGGGTGATCTCCCCCAGCACCGCACCGGTCGCGGTGAGCGCCACCACGTCGCCGTGCCGGACGCTCAGGTTGCCGCCGGTGCCGATGAACAGCCCTTCGGCGGCGAGCTTGTGACAAGCCCGGACGAGGGAGTCCCGGAGCTCGTTGAAGTTCGACGACATTGTCATATGCTCAGCATGGAGCTTGGACCAAACCAAAATCAAGTTTGTTTTCAGGAGTTGGATGCCGGATTCGGCCCTCGCAAGAGTGAACTGGGAGCACCTGCCACTGCGCCGGGTGCCGAGTCAGGCGCGCTCGCGCGACAAGGTGATTCGCGCCCTGAAGGCGGCCGACGAGATCGTCGCCGCCGACGGCGCGGCAGCGGTGAACCTGTCCAGCGTTGCCGAGCGGGCCGGGGTCAGCGTCGGAGCGCTCTACCAGTATCTGCCCGACCGGGACGCGATCCTGGCTGCGCTGAGCTGGCGCTACCACGCCCGACTCGAGGCACTGCTGGACGAGGTGGTGGCCGATGCGCGGCGCCGTCCGCCCACTTCGAACCCGGTGGGCTACGTGATCGACGCGGTGGCCGAGATCTACCGCGAAGAGGCCTCGGCGCGCTCACTGCGTGGTTCGGCCGGACTCCCCTCCTTCGATGAACAGCGCCAGGCCCACCGAGCCCGGATGGCCGCCAAGGTGGCCGAGCTGCTGCAGGTGGCCGGGATCACCTCGTCGGGACGAAAGCCGACCCCGATGATCGCCGCTGTGGCCTTCACCACTGCGGACGCCCTGCTGCACGAAGCCTTCGCCGCTGCCGAGCCCGAGCGATCCCAGATCCTCGAGGAGCTCCGGCTCGTCGCCCGCGGCTACCTTCAGGCCCGCGCGGACGATTGAGCCTGCCGCAGCGCGACTGATGCTGCGGCTCGGCGCCGCGATCCGCCCTAGACCATGCCCTGGTCGCGGGCCTGACGAATCAGCTCACTGCGGCTCTTCGCGCCGAACTTCCGGCGCAGGTTCACCACCTGCTTGCGCACGGTGTGCGGCGAGACCTGCAAGCGGGCCGCGATCTCGGGAATCGCATCGGCGCCGGCCAGCAGCGGGAGCAGTTCCTTCTCGCGTCGAGTGAGCCGGACCGGGGCGGTGACCACCTCTCCGACCGGCACCAGCCCGTCCAAGGCCGCCAGGAAGCTGTCCACGGAGGCGCGATCCAGCTGCGAGCGCCGGTGGGCCCGGAAGGCCGCCAGCATCGCCGACCGGACGCTGGCCGGAAGCATGCCCAGCGGCATCAGGGTCTGGTGCTCCACACATTCGGCGACCGCTTCCAGGACCGCCTCGATCGCGACCTCCTTGTCGGTGGCCGGATCCAGCAAGAGGGCTCCGGCACGCACGGCCCGGAGACCTACCCGATCCCCCAGCCGCGTCCCCTCAGCGAAGATCCCGGAGTCGGCAGCCCGGCGCGCGGCGTCGTAGCGTCCAGCCCAGAGCAGCGAGCGCGCCTCCGGCAGCCACCGCCAGCGCGGGTCCTGCCCGTGAGCAGCCTCCAGCGCCGCCGAGTCGGCACCGAGCCGGTCCAGGAGCGCGATTCGGGCCCGGGACAGCAGCAGCGAACCGAGCGGCTCGTTCTGCTCGGCCGAGGACAGACCGTGGCTGGTCTTGGCGGCGTCCAAGGCGGCCAGCGACTTGGCCGGCTCGCCCCACAGTGCCCCGTGCATCGCTTTCAGATAGACCGCGAAGGTCCACATCGCGCCGCCCGGAGTCATCTTGCTGAACGTCTGCAGGGCATCGTCGACCGCCGCTCGATCCAGCCGCCGTAGCGACCGCAGAGCGTCGGCCACGAAGCCGGCGGTGGCGTCCTCGGCCAACAGCCCGCGCTGATGAGCCATGTGTGACAGCTCGCCACGATGCTGCGCCGAGCCTTCCCCGGCCACGCCGGTCAGCTCCTTGGCCAACGCACCGGTGCCATCACAGATCCAGGCGGACGCCGCGGGATCCAGAGCCGCCGCCCGCTCCGCCTCGGCGACGCACTGCTCCAGTTCACCGCGAGCCAGGGCGACCTGGGCCGAGGCAGCCCGGAAGATCGCCTCCGCTCGCCGACTCGGGGCCGCCTCGCTGCCGCGCTGGCCTTCGATCATGCGGGCCGCGTCATCGTGAGCCGCCCAGGCAAGGTCGAGCGCGGCCGCCGAGCTCACCCCCGGCACGATCCGCTGCGTACTCATCCACAATGCGGCACCCAGCAGCGCGGCGTTGGGGTCAGTCAGGTCACGCCAGTAGGCATGTAGCGACAGGCCGTCGGCCAGGAGCCCGCGAGACACCTGGCGCTCCCACGCCGGCTGGCCCAGACCGTCCGCCTGCGCCAGCGCCCAGGCGACGGTGAGCATCGGGGCTTCCCGACGCGCCTGCTCGGGCAACTTGGACAGCATCGTCAGCACCCGTGGCTCTCGCCAGTTGGCGGACGGAATCATCGCCGACCAGATCTCCGCCATCCGGGTCCAGTCCTGCCGGATCCGCGCCCAGCACAGCGCGTCCACCGCCAGCTCGGGGTCGCGTTCGATCAGCCAGTGGTCCAGCAGCGCGGCTGCTGCAGCCTCAGCGGTGTCGCCCTCGGTCAGCGGCTCACGCACCCGCAGTGAGCCGTCGGCAGCCGGCGGTTCAGCGACTCCGACTGACACCAGCCACAGCTGATACTGCAGCCAGTCCAGCGCCGGCCCGCGCGCTCCAAGAGCCTCCCGCAGGAACCGGTAGCTGGTCTCGGTGATCCGCGACCAGAGCCGACTGGCCTCACCGAGTAGCTGATCACCCGCCGGGCTCGGATCAACGCTGCCGAAGTAACGCTGACGTGGAACCGCATGCATGGCGAAAGGGTCGACTTCGTCCGTCTTCATAGTGCACTCCCAAGGTCAAAGCACGCCGTAGAACCCGGCCGAGGGTTCTGCAGCGGCCCAGCACATCGCTGTGCCGACATCAGCAAGCTTGTAGGTAGACCGCCCCGGAACTCAGCCCGGTCCGGCACCAAATCGCGACCAATTAGTGATGCGGGGGGCAACTCACGTGGTCCTGTTCGCGGTACTCCGGCTCTTCGCCGGTTTCAGTTGTGACTACCTCGGATCTACGCCAGAGGCGGAAAGCAGACCCTTCTCGATTGCCCGGGAAACCAGCTCCTCGCGGGTCCGAGCGTTGAACTTCTCCCGCAGCGTGACCACCTGCTTGCGCACGGTGTTCACCGAGACGTAGAGCTGAGCGGCGATCTCGCGCAGTGAGGCGGACGTGGCCAGCAGCGGCAACAACACCTTCTCCCGCGGGGTGAGCCGCATCAGCGGCCCGGCCGCCCGATAGCCCGGACGGAGATCAGCCAGCTTGGCCGGCACCAGCCGCTCACGCAGATAGCACTCCCCCGAGAAGGGATGATCGACGTGGCGTTCCAGCACTGTGGTGAGCAGGCCCTTGGGCAGCAGCGCCACCGGCAGCAGGCTCCGGGCTTCGCGAGAAATCAGGCAGGCCGCCAGGATCGATTGCTCGATCTCGGCGTCGTCGTCCTCGTTGAGGATTCCGACTGCCGCCTTCAGCGCCTGCAGGGCCGCACGGTCGGCCAACGACAGCTGGGCCGCATGCAGCCCTTCCTCGGCCAACACCCTGGCCTGCTCCAGATCGCCGGCGCACAGATGCAGCCGGGCCGCCGGGGCCAGCGTGAGGAACCGGGCGCCGGCGTCGGTGATGGCAGCAAGCATGGTCGCAGCCAGGTCCACCTCGCCGAGGTTGATCAGCAGTTCAGCCCGGGTGCGCAACTGGACCGGGTCCACCTCGTCCGGCCTAGCTCCGCCCAGGGCCGCATCGAACGCGGCCAGGGCCGCCTCCGGCTCCTGCCACAGGATGCCGGCATAGGCCCGAGTGCAGGCCATCAGCAGCGACTGATCGAACCAGTGCTGCGCCTGACGCCGTTCCAGGGCGGCGAGCTCGACCATCACCTCGGCTTTGTCGAGCTGGTGAATCCCGGCGAAGGCCTTCGACAGGTGCAGCAACTCGGCCAGCGAGGCGGCTGCCTGGCACCGGTGTCCGGTGTGGTCGGCGATGTACAGCTCGCCACGAGTCCGCTGCCCGGCATTTCCGTTGAAGAAGCCGGACGCAGCCAGCAGGCTCGCTCCGATCACCCCGAGCAGGCTGCACCGAGGACTGAGCAGCAGGACCAACTCGCTCTGCCGGGCGACCTCCGTCCAGCGTCCCACCGCGGTCGCCAACGCCGCCGAGCAGAGATGGAAGATGGCCACCGCGTACGCGAAGGGCGGATGATGCTCGCGGTTGGCCTGCAGGATCCGCTCCTCGATGGCGCGCCTGGTCGCCGCCGCGGCCGTTCGTCCAGGATCGGCCAGGGCCGAGGTGGCGCACGCCTGGGTCAGCATCCAGAAGCTCCCCGCGACCAGGGCGGCATTCACGTCCTGATGGTCGGCCCAACCCGAGTGAAGGGCCGCTCCCTCCTTGATCAGTTCCCCGACCAGCTCGGCGATCGACAACTGGTTCCGCTCAACGTCCAGGGCGGCCAGCAAGGCCACCGAGGCGCTCAGGATCGGGTGGGCCTGGCGCTCCGAGCTGGCCAAGGTGTGCACCGCCCGCTGCAGGCGAAGATCCCAGCGCACCAAGCCGGGCTCGGTGAGCAGGATTCGCTCCAGTGCACCCCAGTCAGCCTCATCGGCCGCCCAGAGCGCCAGCTGCGGGATGGTGTCGGGCAGCCCGAGTCGCAATCCGGCCCGCAACATCTCGCGTCGGGGCCGGGAAAGGCCGTCGTAGCGTCCTTCCAGTTCGACCAGCATCGAGTCGCGGACAGCCGCGACCAGCTTCGGCTCCGGACCGTCGGCCAGGAACCCGGCCTCCTCAAGATGGCGGTAGAGCTCAGCCAACTCCGCACTCGACACCCGACTGCCGGTACTCTCCGCGGCCATCCGGAACAGGCCCTCGGTCAAGCTTTCGGCCAAGGCGATCCGGCTGAACCAGTCCGGAGCACCCAGCCCCTGCCACAGCTCACACCACTCCGCGACTGCGGGCGTCGCAAGCCGATGCACCAGCGGCAGCCGAGTCTGACTTCCCTCGGCGCGCTCCGCTTCAAACGCTCTCACTCCGATCAGCCTCCTTCACCGCTCGCTGCGTGCCAGATGTCCGCCTGGGCCGTCCACCACATGGGGTCGGGCCCAATCGCCAGTTGCCTGACCGGTGTCTAGCCGGGCCTCCTCTGCGCGCAACCGAGCGACTGTCGGGGGTGAGGATGTGAGTCGAACTCACGATGATCGGCGGGCCTGCGAACTGTCCTGGCGAACCGGGACGAAGACCTGCGCTCGCCTAGATGGTAACTGTGAATCGGCGTGGCGCCACCCACGGGCCGTCCGGCAGCGAATCGCTGAGACCGCAGCGTCCAGCCAATGGACGAACCTCCGCATGGCCGGGACGCAGCCCGCGACGTCCGCCCGAATGAGGCGCCGTCAGTACTCCCCCTCGAACTCATCGAGGTGTGAAACTCCACCGCCGCCATTGCCGTCTCCTTGCGATTCCTCGTCGAAATTCGACACATGCCGAGTGGGCCGACTTTCCCAGGACCTCACTCGTTGATGCTCGCCCAGAGCATCTCCGTAGCTGACAGATCGGGACGCGGCCAGCCTCGCGAGAAGCTGGAAGCCGACGCCATCGGGCCACCGTATGCAGAGATTTGTGGTGCCTCACAGCATATGTTTCGAAAACGGCTCCCGCTAGCCTTGACGTAACACCGATGTAGGTATCTGGTTGAGTACAGAGGGTACCAAAGTGGGACCCCGAACTCTGCCGACGGGCTGCCGTGGACCCCTCTGGAGGTGATCGCGGCGGCCTACCGATTGGCCCATGCCCGCCGGGGAAGCAGTCCCGACCGCCGGTTTGTTGCGGCGCGCCACTTATGGGATCCCACTGATACCGCAAACACCTGGATCTATCTCCGGATTTTCCCGAAGAATGCCGGATCAATCACGAAAAGATAACTACCGCACGCGTCAGTGAAGAGGCACAACGATCCGTGCCGCGGCTCGGCCGGTCACGCCGCGCCGCGGCCCCTGGCCGCCGCATCGAATGCCTCGTCGACGAAACCCACCCAGATACGACAATCGGCAGCCCCGGCGGACTAGCGGTGGCCGGGACTGCCGATTGAGCTGTTGGTTACCTCACCCGCGGCGCTTGTTGATGAGGTCGAAGGCGACGGCCAGGAGGAGGACGAGTCCCTTGATGGCCATCTGCCAGGCGGCGTCGACCGAGAGGATGGACAGGCCCATGTTGAGCACGCCCATGACCAGGCCGCCGATCATGGCTCCGGTGACGGTACCGACGCCGCCTTGGACGGCTGCGCCGCCGATGAACACGGCTGCGATGGCGTCCAACTCGTAGTCCTTGCCGGCGGAGGCGACTGCGCTGCCGGCACGGGCGGTGGAGACGACGCCGGCCAGGGCGGCGAGGATGCCGATGTTGACGAACAGGGCGAAGTTCACTCGCTTGGTCTTGACGCCGCTCATGATGGCGGCGAACAGGTTGCCGCCCATGGCATAGATGTGGCGTCCGAACACCGACCGGTTGAGCAGGAAGTCATAGCCCAGGATCAGCACGGCCAGCAGGATCAAGATGATCGGGGTGCCGGAGTAGTTCGCCAACTGCCAGGCAATACCGAGAATCGCCAACACAGCCACCACCAGCTTGCCCCAGAAGGACAGAGCCGGCTCGACCGGGAGGGTCAGCTTCTTGCGGTTGCTCCGCGCCTGGCTCTGGAAGAAGACCAGCAGAGCGCACGCGAGAATGGCCAGGGCCATGGTGAGCACGTCAGTGGTGCCGATTGTGCCCAGCCAGGAGGGGAGCCAGCCGGCGCCGATGGCGACGAACTCGGCGGGCAGGCCTCCGATGGTGCCACCGTGCAGGAAGATCAGTGTGAGGCCACGGAACAGCAACTGGCCAGCAAGAGTCGCGATGAAGGCCGGAACTCCCACGTAGGCCACCCAGAAGCCTTGCCAGGCGCCGACCAGGGCACCGACCAGCAGCGAGATGATCACGGCGATCCACCACGGCAGATGCCATTCACTCATCGCCAACGCGGCGATTGCGCCGACCATGGCGACCACGGAGCCGACCGACAAGTCGATGTGACCGGCGATGATCACCATGACCATGCCGATCGCCAGGATCAGCACGTAGGAGTTCTGCTGGATCAAGTTGTTGACGTTGCCGGGCAACAGCAGGCGTCCACCCGTGAGCACCTCGAACAACAAGATGATGACGACCAGCGCAGCCAGAATGCCGTACTGACGGAAGTCGACGGCCATGTTCCGGTTGTTCTTCGTCTTTTCGCCCGTCGCTGGGGCGCTCGGGGTAACGGTGCTCATCGCAGAGCTTCCTTTCCTGCGGTCATGAGGTACATGAGGTTTTCCTGGGTGGCCTCCGAACGCGGCACATCACCGGTGATGACGCCCTCGGAGATCGTGTAGATGCGATCACACATGCCGATCAGCTCAGGCAACTCGGAGGAGATCATCACCACCGCCTTGCCCTGATCGGCGAGCTCGTTGATCAGGCCATAGATTTCGTACTTGGCGCCGACGTCGATGCCGCGGGTGGGCTCGTCGAGGATCAGCACATCAGGTCCGGCAGCCAGCCACTTGGACAAGACCACCTTCTGCTGATTGCCGCCGGACAACCGACCCACGATCTCCGAGACCGATGGCGTCTTGATGTTCATGCTGCGCCGGTACTCATCGGCGGTCAGGTACTCGCGGTTGCGATCGATGACCCCCCACTTGGCGAACTTGGCCAGTGCCACCGCAGTGATGTTGGTGCTGATCATCCCGATCAGATTCAACCCGTACCGCTTACGGTCCTCGGTCACATAGGCGATCCCATTAGCCACCGCCTCATCCACCGTGGCCGTGCTGATCTCGACACCGTTCTTGAACACGCGGCCCGAGATATTGGTCCCCCAGAGACGACCGAAAAGGCTCATAGCCAGTTCGGTACGGCCAGCACCCATCAGGCCGGCGAAGCCGACGATCTCGCCAGCGCGGACACTGAAGCTGGCATGGTCCACGGCGACCCGGCTCGGATCGACGGGATGGTAGGCCGTCCAGTCCTCGACTCGGAACCGCTCTTCACCGATCTTCGACTCATGAGGCGGAAACAGGTTGCTGAGTTCGCGGCCGACCATGGACTTGATGATTCGGGCCTCGGTGGCGTCGGGGCCGCGCATGTCGATGGTCTCGATGGTCTTGCCGTCACGGATCACCGTGACCCGATCAGCGATCCGACGGATCTCGCGCAGCTTGTGCGAAATCATGATGCAAGTGATCCCGTGATCACGCATACCCGCGATCAGATCCAGCAAGTGGTCGGAATCCTCATCGTTCAATGCGGCGGTCGGTTCGTCCAGGATCAGCAGGGAGACGTCCTTGGCCATGGCCTTGGCGATCTCAACCAGCTGCTGCTTGCCGACACCGATCTCGTAAATCTTGGTGGCCGGGTTCTCATTGAGCCCGACACGTTCCAGGAGCCGACCGGCCTCCAGAGTCGTACGATCCCAGTCGATCACGCCGCCCTTGGCGCGTTCGTTACCCAGGAAGATGTTCTCTGCGATCGACTGCAGCGGGTTCAGCGCCAACTCCTGGTGGATGATGACGATCCCGGCCGACTCGCTGGAGTTGATATCGGCGAAAGTCGCCTCAACCCCATTGAACTCGATCGTTCCCGAGTACGTGCCGTGCGGGTACACCCCGGACAACACCTTCATCAACGTGGACTTACCAGCGCCGTTCTCACCACAGATCGCGTGGACCTCGCCCCGGGCAACCTCCAAAGAGACCCGATCCAAAGCCCGAACCCCACCAAAGTCTTTGGTGATCTCATGCATCCGCAGGATCGGTTCGTTCTCAACCATGCTTCACCCTCACATCAAGTTGACCAGGACATGCCGGTGGGGTGACGGCTCGAAACCGTCACCCCACCGGTCACATGTCACAGACCGACGTCGGAGCCCTTGAGGAAGCCCGAATCGATCAGCTTGGACTGAACCAGGTCCTTGGTCACAACCTCGGGCTCGATCAGGTAGGACGGGACGATCTTGACCTCATTGTTGTAGGTCTTCTCATCGTTCACGTCGACCTTCTCGCCCTTGATGATCTGCTGGATCATCTTGAACACCTGGGCACCCAGCTTGCGGGTGTCCTTCCAGACGGTCATGGACTGCTCGCCAGCCAGGATCGCCTTGACGTTGGCCTTGTCGCCATCCTGACCGGTGATGATCGGCCAATCCGGACCCGGCTTGTAGCCAGCCGACTTCAGCGAAGCCTCGATGCCGATTGCCAGGGAGTCGTTGGGGGAAAGAACAGCCTGGACCTTCTTGCCACCGGCGTAGAAGGAGGACAGACGGTTGTCCATCTCGGACTGAGCGTTGGCCGACTTCCAGCCCTGGATGCCGATCGTGGTCCACTCGTCAACGGACTTCGGAGCCTTGCCACTGGGGACCACGAGGGTGCCCTTGGTGACGTAGGGAAGCAGAACATCCCACGCACCGGCGAAGAAGAACTTCGCGTTGTTGTCGTCGGGGCTGCCGGCGAAGGGCTCGATGTTGATCGGCGAGGTGGCCGAATCAAGCTTGAGCTGGTCCTTCAGGAAGTTGCCCTGCAGCTGGCCGACCTTGTAGTTGTCGAAGGTGGCGTAGTAGTCGACGTTCGGGCTGCCCTTGATCAGGCGGTCGTAAGCGATGACCTTGATCTTCTGCTTGGCGGCCTGCTCGAGCACCGGGGTGAGCGCGGTGCCGTCGATGGAGGCGATCACGAGGATCTTCGAGCCACCAGC
The DNA here is from genome assembly GCF_002563675.1 of Propionicimonas paludicola. Taxonomy (NCBI): domain Bacteria; kingdom Bacillati; phylum Actinomycetota; class Actinomycetes; order Propionibacteriales; family Nocardioidaceae; genus Propionicimonas; species Propionicimonas paludicola. Next base: position 2,123,371 of record NZ_PDJC01000001.1, read on the forward strand.
GATCTGGTTCTGGATCTGGCTGATCTGCTGATCAACCTTGTCATCGGCGTACTGAAGATCAACGGTGCACTTGGCCTCTTCCAGCTGCTTCTTCAGCTGCTCGCCATCGTTGATCCACCGCTCCAGGCTCCGGGTCGGCATCGTGATGCCAACATTGCAGTCAGCAGCAGCCGGCGCCGGTGCGCTGCCCGACGTGGCGGGCTGGGCGGCACCGCCGCTGGAGCAAGCGCCAAGGGTCAGGGCAAGCACACTCGCGGCTGCGAGCGCGACATGAGTCTTCCGCGACATTCTGTTCCTCTCTGAATCTCTGTCGCCGGCCCGATAGAGCCCACCCCCGGTGGACTGCATATGGGGCCGCCAGCTGCGATCGCAGCTTTTGTCTGTGCCCACAACATAAGCCCACAAAACGGCGTCCAGCAAACCCATGGCGGTAACGATCCAGTAACGCATGATGGAAATCGTTTTCCTAGATCCACCGCGGAGGGGGCGACCGTTTGCCCTAGTCGCAGGACTTTAGCCCCGCAGTACCATCGGACATACCACCGCAATTACCGCAAAGTGGGCAGGTTTGTGGGATGTGTCCATGCATAAGTTGCTCTTTCCAACATTTTACTCGGATCGCCCCTCTTTTGGGCATCGGACGAGGCGGCCCGCGAGCCGGGGTCCGCCCTACCCACTCGGTGGCGTCTCGACACACCGACAGCGCTCGGTTCGGCAAATACTCGCAGCTCCGGGTCCCGTCAGCGGCCCGGAGCAGCCGGCTCAGGTAGCCTTCGCACTCGGATTGCCATCGGATGCCCGGCACGGTCGGGCGCCCAAAGGCGCGGCTGCCCCTGGCCCGCCCGGCCTGGGGTCCGGCAAGATTCGACGTAGCCAGCCAGACCCCATCAAGGAGGCCCGGTGTTCAAGAAGATCCTGGTAGCCAACCGCGGCGAGATCGCCGTCCGCGCTTTCCGTGCGTCCACCGAGCTGGGGGTGACGACGGTCGCGGTCTTCCCGTACGAGGATCGGCACGCCGAGTACCGGCTGAAGGCCGATGAGTCCTACGAGATCGGCGAACACGGCCACCCGGTCCGCGCCTATCTGGACGTGGCCGGCATCATCGACGCGGCCAAGCATGCCGGCGCCGATGCGATCTACCCCGGCTACGGCTTCCTCTCGGAGAACCCCGACCTGGCCCAGGCCTGCGAGGAGTCCGGGATCACCTTCATCGGCCCTCCGCATCAGGTCCTCGAGCTCACCGGAAACAAGGCCCGCGCCATCGAGGCGGCCCGGGCCGCCGGCCTGCCGACCCTGTCCGGTTCCGAGCCCAGCGATGACGTCGAGACCCTGTTGGCTGCTGCCGAGGCGGTCGGGTTCCCGCTGTTCGTGAAGGCTGTCTCCGGCGGTGGCGGACGCGGCATGCGCCGGGTCGCGTCTGCCGACAAGCTGCCCGCCGCGCTCGCCGAGGCCATGCGCGAGGCCGAGTCGTCCTTCGGCGACTCGCGGATGTACCTGGAACAGGCCGTGATCAACCCGCGGCACATCGAAGTGCAGGTGCTGGCCGATGCCACTGGTTCGGTGATCCACCTGTATGAGCGCGACTGTTCGGTGCAGCGCCGCCACCAGAAGGTGGTCGAGATCGCCCCGGCGCCGAACCTCGATCCGGCCTTGCGGGCCCGGATCTGCGACGACGCCGTCCGCTTCGCCCGGCAGATCGGTTATGTGAACGCCGGAACCGTGGAGTTCCTGGTCGGTGAGGACGGACGCTACGTCTTCATCGAGATGAACCCGCGGATTCAGGTCGAGCACACCGTCACCGAGGAGGTGACCAATGTCGACCTGGTCAGCAGCCAGATCCGGATCGCGGCCGGCGAGACTCTGGCCGGCATCGGCCTGACCCAGGACGACATCGCCGTCCGTGGCGCCGCGCTGCAGTGCCGGATCACCACCGAGGACCCGGCCAACGGCTTCCGTCCCGACACCGGCACCATCTCGGTCTACCGGACCCCGGGCGGCGCCGGCGTCCGCCTCGACGGCGGTGTGGTCTTCGCCGGATCGACGGTCGGCGCCCACTTCGACTCGATGCTGGTCAAGGTCACCTGCCGTGGCAGCGACCTGCGCAGCGCGGCCCGCCGGGCCTACCGCGCCCTGACCGAGTTCCGGGTGCGCGGCGTCTCGACGAACATCCCGTTCTTGGAGGCGGTGATCTCCGATCCCGACTTCCTGGCCGGCCACACGACCACCAGCTTCATCGACGACCGTCCGCATCTGCTGAACTACCACATCCCGGCCGACCGGGGCACCAAGCTGCTCACCTACCTGGCCGAGATCAGCGTCAATCGTCCCAACGGTGAGCCGCGCACCGAGCTGGTGCCGCGCACCAAGCTGCCCATCCTGCCCAGCGCGATCGCCAACGCCGCTCCCCCAGCCGGCTCGCGGCAGCGACTGCTCGAGGTCGGGCCGGCCCAGTGGGCCGCCGAGCTGCGCGCTCAGAGCGCCGTGGCCGTGACCGACACCACCTTCCGGGACGCCCACCAGTCACTGCTGGCCACCCGGGTGCGCACTCGCGACCTGATGCACGCCGCTCCGGTAATCGCCCGGACCCTGCCGCAGCTGTTCAGCGTCGAGGCCTGGGGTGGCGCCACCTACGACGTGGCCCTGCGCTTCCTCAAGGAAGACCCATGGAACCGGCTGGACGAGCTGCACCAGGCGATGCCGAACCTGCCGCTGCAGATGCTGCTGCGCGGCGCGAACACGGTCGGCTACACCCACTATCCGCCCGCAGTGACCAAGGCCTTCGTGGCCGAGGCCGCCCGGTCCGGGCTGGACGTGTTCCGGATCTTCGATGCGCTGAACAATGTCTCCTCGATCCGTCCGGCCATCGAGGCGGTGCTGGAGACCGACCACGCCGTGGCCGAGGCGGCGCTGTGCTACACCGGCAACATGACCTCGCCGAGCGAGCGTCTGTACACCCTGGACTACTACCTGCGACTGGCCGAGCAGCTGGTCGAGGCTGGGGCGCACATCCTGGCCATCAAGGACATGGCCGGCCTGCTCCGGGCTCCGGCGGCAGCGAAGCTGGTCTCGGCGCTGCGATCGCACTTCGACCTGCCGGTGCATCTGCACACTCACGACACGGCAGGTGGCCAACTGGGCACCCTGCTGGCCGCGATCGATGCCGGCGTGGACGCGGTCGATGTGGCCTCGGCGGCCCTGGCCGGCACCACCTCGCAGGTCTCGATGTCGGCCCTGGTCGCGGCCCTGGAGGGCACCGACCGGGACCCCGGGCTGAGTCTGAATGCGGTCACCGCGCTGGAGCCGTACTTCGAGGCCATGCGGGCCCTCTACGCCCCGTTCGAGTCCGGCCTGCCCGGACCGACCGGACGGGTGTACGTCCATGAGATCCCCGGTGGGCAGCTGTCGAACCTGCGCCAGCAAGCGATCGCGCTCGGCCTGGGTGGCCGGTTCGAGGCCATCGAGAACATGTACGCGGCCGCGAACAGGATCCTGGGCAACATCGTCAAGGTCACCCCGTCCTCGAAGGTGGTCGGTGATTTGGCGTTGGCCCTGGTCGGGCAGCGGATCGACCCGGACGACTTCGAGGCCAACCCCGGCAAGTACGACATCCCCGACTCGGTGATCGGCTTCCTGAACGGCGACCTCGGAGATCCGCCGGGCGGCTGGCCCGAGCCGTTCCGGACTAAGGCTCTGGCCGGGCGCACCACCAAGCCGGCGGTGGCCCAGCTGACCGAGGACGACACCGCCGAGCTGGCCAGCAACCCGCGCCGCGCCCTGAATCGGCTGCTGTTCCCGGGCCCGCTGCGGGACTACGAGGACGCCGTCGACGCCTACTCCGAGTTGTCGGTGCTGCCGACCCGAGAGTTCCTGCACGGCGTCCGTCAGGGCCAAGAGGTTGAGGTCAGCTTGGAGAAGGGCAAGTCCCTGCTGCTCGGCATTCAGGCGATCGGCGAGCCCGATGACCGCGGCATGCGGCAAGTCATGTGCACCGTCAACGGCCAGTTGCGCGTGATCTCGGTGCGCGACCTGGCCGCCAGCGCCACGGTTGCGGTTGCCGAGCGGGCCAACCCGTCGGCACCCGGCCACGTGCCAGCACCGTTCGCCGGGGTGGTCACGTTGATCGTGACCGAAGGCGAACAGGTCAGCATCGGCCAACAGGTGGCCACCATCGAGGCCATGAAGATGGAGGCGGCGATCACCAGCCCGGTGGCCGGGACGGTGAAGCGGTTGGCCATCGGCCACGCGCAGGCCGTCGAAGGCGGCGACCTGCTGCTCGAGATCGGCTAGGCGGTCAGCTCTCGCGGTTCAGCCGGACGAAATCGCGGACGCCCAGGAAGATCGCGACGGCTCCACAGATCACCAGCAGGTAGTCGAGGGTCTGGCCTCCCTGGGTGATCACCAGGTAGCCGCCGCCGACCACTGCGAGCACGCCGAGGACGAGGTACGAGATGGCTTGGCTGCGCGGACTCACGTGCCGAAGACTACGCCAGCGACCCCGGCTTCAGCGACCCGGCGTTGCCGAAACCTGAGCTCAGCGTGGCAACGGGTACGTGACCCAGATCTGAAGTCGGCCGGAGTCCTCGGCGCCCCACGGCTCGGCGTCCCGGGTCTCTTCCAGCAGGTAGCCCAGCCGCCGGGCAACCGCAGAACTGGCCAGATTCGTCTCGTCGGTGTGCAACTCGACCCGCTCGATGCCGGGAAGGGCCAGGCCGATCTCGGTGATCGCCCGCACCGCATCGGTGATCAGGCCTCGTCCGGTGTGCCGGGCGTCCAGCCAGTAGCCCACCTCGGTCGCGCCGGGTCCGACCCGATTGTGCAAACCACACGCGCCGATGATCGGTCCATCGGGCTGCTCGCGGACCGCCCACGCGTACAACGAACCGTCCTGCCAGCCCAGTTCAGCCTGATCGCAGCGCTCCTGCTGGAACTCCAGCGATGTGCCCTCGGGAGTGCCCCAGCGAATGTGCGGGCTTAGGTGTGTCATGTTCGCCCGGGTGGCTGCGGCCATGGCCGGGCCGTCAGCCGAGCGCATCCGGGCGAGCTGAATCCTGCCCAGGTCGATCAGTTCCGGCGGACGGACGATCGCGCTTCCTGCACCGCCCGAGCCGGCCGGCTCAGCCGACATCCTCTTGGGCGGCCGGTTCCTCGGCCGCAGGAGCGGTGATCGGGTCGGCGGTGACCGGCAAGGCCGGCGGAACGATCGGAGCCGAGAGGTCGACGGTGCGCACCGTCCGAGCCGGAAGCGGCTTGGACACGTAGGTCGGACGAGTGATCGGGATCGGCTCCCACAACGAGCCGACCGGAACGATCGGACCGGTCAGTTCGACGGCGTGAGCGTGGGTGGCCACGTCCGCCGGGCTCAACGAGATCGCAATGGTGTCCTCCGACGGGCACTCCCGGATCGCCTCGGCGCGGCGCGCCAGATCGGCCCGCATGGCGCGCACGCTGAACCTGGCCACCACGAGGAACGCGATCACCAGGGCGGCCGGGATCAGCACCGTCCACCACTGCAGAAGCTGCAGAAGGACCAACGTGGCCACCACCAGCTGCCCCAGCAGCAAGACCAACAGCACCCGACGGCGGCGCTGAGCGGCCCGAGCATCGATCTGTGTGAGTTCGCGCAGCTGCGCACGCCTGGTCAACGGGGTGGAGACCTCAGCCAGTCCGGGGTCAGCCTCGGCCAGCGAGGCCCCGGTGGTCACGATGGTCACCGCAGAACCGAACGGAACCTCGGACTCCTCTGCCTCGAGATCCTCGCCGCGTTGACGCAGAAAGTACGGGACCAGAAAGACCAGCCAGATCGCCGCAATGGCGCCGAAGATCAGACCGGTGAGACCCATGGGGCAACGGTATGTGTCCGGCCCTGTGATCCTGGCCACCAGCGGCGGAGTGTCGGTGATTCACCCCCACGAAGACAAGCCATGACGTTGTTCGTAGCGGGCCAGCAGTCCGCCGGGCATCTCCTCGGGGGTGGCCACGAAGACCTCGTGATCGCGCCAGTCACCGTCCACATGCATGTAGCGCTCACGGCGTCCCTCGTAGCGCAGCCCGAGCTTGCGCACCACGGCCAGGCTGTTGGTGTTCTCCGGGCGGATCGCGATCTCGATCCGGTGCAGTCCGAGCACGTCGAAGCAGTAGTCGATGGCCATGGCGGTGGCGGTCGGGACGATCCCCCGTCCGGCCCACTGCGGATCGATCCAGTAGCCGATGTGGGCCCAGCTGGCCGAGCCGTAGGTGATCCCGGAGACTGTCAGCTGCCCGGCGAAGACTGGACGACGGGACTGCGGCGGCTGGTACTCGATCGCCCATGGCAGCAGCAAGCCGCGCCGGGCTCGCTCGCTGAACGAGGAGACCAGTTGAGTGAAGGTCAGCGCCGGCTCGGCCGAATCCAGCGGACGGGTGGAATCCCACGGCCGGAACCACTGCGGCGAGCGATCCCGGATCTGCGCCCAGGCGGCTTCGTCGCGACGGCGCAGCGGCCGCAAGGTGATCGCCTGATGCGTCAGGCGCACCGGCCAGGTGGCTCTCCCCACGCAGCGCAGACTAGCCCAGCAACCAGCAATCCACCTCGGTCTGCGCGGAGATCGGCTCGGCCGAGGGTTCGATCAGGATCGCGGCGTTGGCACTGGCCAGTTCAATGGCACCCACTTCGCCGACCGCGGGCAGCGGTCGAACCAGCTCACCGGTGTAGTCGGCCAGCAGAATAGAGCTCCGGGTGGGATCGGCTGCGACCTCGACGGTCAGCGTGGCCACCACCTGTTCCGGCTCGGACGGCTCGCGACCGCCCAGCTGCTCGACCACCGGACGGGCGAACAGCTGATAGGCCAGGAAGCCGGCGACCGGATTGGCCGGCAGGATCAAGGTCGGGACGCGCTCGGCGCCGGCCAGCCCGAAGGCCAGCGGCGCCGTGAAGCCGTCCACTCGGCAGACCTCGAAGTCGCCCAGCTCGGGCAGTGCGGCCAGCAGCTCCGGGCCAAGCTCGGCGTTGACCAGCACCAGGTCGGCGCGGACCAGCTGCTCACCCAGGTTGGTGGCGATGACGGCCGGCCTGGCCGGCAGGATGCCGGCCGGGAAGGTCTGGGCACCGTCGGCGCGGGCAGCGGCAGCGATCATGGCCACCGATGCGTCGTAGCGCTGGTCGATCCGGGTCAGCGGCAGCCCGGGCTCCACCAGGTTGTCTCCGATCGAGAGCACAACGACCCGTGGGCGCGGGCGGGCCAGCACCTTGTCATGGCCGACTTCGGCGATCAGGCCCAGCGCCCGAGGGCTGAGTTCGGTGCCGTTGTCGAGGATCCGGTCGCCGTCGAGAATGCGGGAACCGGCCAGCACCAGGTTCTGCTGTACCCGGGCCTCGCCGGTCACTCGAATCGCCTCGGCCAGCACCTGGACGATGTCGTCGCGGATGACCGCGTCCACCCCGGGCGGAATCGGCGCACCGGCGGCCACCTTGACCGCAGCTCCCGGCGGCAGCGCCTCCCCGGGGAAGTCACCGACCCCGATCTCGTCGAGGACCGGTAGGACCACCGGGTGATCCGGTCCGGCACCGACGATGTTGGCCGCTCGAATCCCCCAGCCGGAGGCCGTGGCGTGACTGTGAATGGGGAGGTCCAGATCGGCGGAAAGCGACTCGCACAGGCTCAGCCCGGCGGCGTCCAGCAGGCCGATGCCGAACGGACGCAGCGGCACCACCTCGCCCAGGAGGTAGTCGCGGAAATCCTCGATGGAGCGCTCGACAGCGACGTCTGACCGGACCGAATTCTGCGATGGGCGGGCAGACTCCGGCTCCGGAGTGCGCTTGGGGCGGGCAAACAAAGGCATGGATTTACCATAGGTCAATGCAGGTTCCCGGTTCGGAAGGCCAGCCGCGCGCGGGTGTCGACCCCGCGAAGGCCCGACTGCGAGCCACCATCAACCATTCCCGGACGACGACCGCCGAGACCGCCGCCGACAGCGCGGCCCGGACGGCTCGCGCTGTGACGGCCTGCACCCGAGCCGAGGTCGTCGCCTGCTACCTCTCCCGTCCCGAAGAGCCGGACACCGCGGCTTTGATCGCAGCCCTGACGTCGGCCGGCGTCCGAGTACTGGTGCCGCTGCTGCGCCGGGAGCCGGACTGGGCTTGGTTCACCGGGGCCGACGACCTGGTGCCGGGCCCGCACCGGATTCGGCAGCCGCGCGGAACCGGGCTCGGCGGCGCCGCGCTCGCCCGGGCCGACTGGATCTGGCTGCCCGGGCTGGCCGGCACGGCGGACGGACGCCGGCTGGGCACCGGTGGTGGCTGGTACGACCGGGCCCTCGGCCAGGCCCGACCAGACGCCGTGCGCGGGCTACTGCTGTTCGACCGCGAGGTGCTCGACGACGTACCCACCCAGAGCTGGGATCTCCCGGTGGACCTGTTGGTCACCGAGCGCCGGACGATCCGGGTCCGACCGGAATAGCGGACCCGGATTCGGCCGTTGTTAGCGGCGACGATAGAATCTGTCTGAAACCGGACCTTCTCAGGAAGTACCCATGCCCACGTATCAGTACCGCTGCACCTCGTGCAATGAGGAGCTGGAGGTCGTCCAAAAGTTCACCGACGACCCGCTGACGGTCTGCCCGCAATGCGACGGCAGCCTGCGCAAGGTGTTCAACGCGGTCGGCGTCGTGTTCAAGGGTTCGGGTTTCTACGCCACAGACAACCGCTCCAAGGGGAAGCTGAACGCCGCCAAGCCGGCCGAGCCGAAGCCGGTCGACAGCAAGCCGGCCGCCAGCACGTCGTCCACAGGATCGACCTCTGCGGCCTGAGGCTGTGGACGGCTGAACATGTCGGTGCCGCAGTGCCCACTGTGAGGGCATGAAGCAGGCGAGTCATTTCACCGGGTTGTTGCGTGCCTTTCGCTGGCATCGGCGCTGGTTCGCTGCGATCTTCGCCGCGATTGCCGTCCTGGCTGGGCTGAACGCCATCAATGCCAACGCCGCCGGGCTGCGCGAAGTCGTGGTCGCGGCCCGGCAGCTGAACGGCGGAGCCACCCTGGCCGAGGGCGATCTGCGGTTGGTCCGGCTCCCCAATGACGCCGTCCCGGCCGGTGCCCTCACCGATCCGACCGGTCTGATCGGACGGACCGTCACCGCAACCCTCCCCGAACGGCGAGTGCTGGTCGAGGCAGATCTGCTGGGCGGCATCGACGGACTGAGCTCCGGACACCTGGCACTCCCGGTCCAGTTCGCAGACGGGCCGGCGGTGGCGTTGCTCCGCACCGGCGTCCGGATCGACGTGCTCGGCCCGCAGGCCGGCAGCGGCGGCTATCGGGCCGTGGCCAGCAACGTCCGCGTGATCACAGTGGTGGCCGACGCGGCCTCGTCCGGGCCGTTCGGCGGCGACGAGTCCGGTCCGGTGCTGCTGGAAGTGGACGCCGAGCAGGCGGCCGCGATCCTGGCCGCGGCCTCGATCGGGTCGGTCAGCTTCGCCCTGCGCTGAGCTCAGGAGCCGTGGTGCGGCGGCACCTCGCGCATCAGGCGCAGTTCATCGGCGTTCAGCCGGGTTCGGGTGGACGGTGCCCTGGTCTCCAGCGTGGCCACACCGGCCAGTTCGCGGGCCCGTCCGAGTGCGGCGGCGAACTGGGCCGCACCACAGCCGGCACGCAGCGCGGTCGGCACCGGATGCGGCCAGACCTGCTCGGCGGACAGCACCTGCCGGGCGTGATCACCGATCCGCTCTGTCGACCAGCCGGCCGCTGCCAACTCGGTGACCAGCAGTTCGGGGTCCGGACGTCCCGGTTCGTCCACGGCCAGCTCGGCCCCGACCAGGGCGTAGCCGATGGCGGCCTGCCAGCGCGGGCTCATCGGTAGTGCCGCGGCTCTCCGGCATCCTCCAGCACGACATCGCCGATAACCGCGGCTGCCGCGTCGAAGTGCCACTCCCCCTTCACGATCAGCGAGGTGGCCTCGCGCAGAGAGGGAACCACCGGCACCAGCGCGTCGAAGTCGTCGACCAGCTTGTAGTGGCCGTCCAGTGACACCTCCGGGATCGGCGCCTGGGCGATCAGCCGGCCGTCGTCGTCCAGCTCGAACAGGTCCGAACGCAACAGCATCAACTCGTTGGTGGTCTTGACCGGGAGGAACCGATCGCGGCCCACCACGATGGCGGTCGAGCCCGGGAAGACTTCGATGGCCGCACCCATGGCACTCTCCAGTTGGTACACCGGGGTCGAGGCCGGATCGGCGGGGTCCACAGTCTTGTCGTTGCGGATCAGCGGCAGCCCGAGCACTCCGCGCCGGGTCTCCAGCAGCGAGCGCAGCGCCACCAGCTCCACCCACAGGTTGTTGGTGTGGAAGTAGGGGTGCCGGAACTCGTCGGTGAAGTAGGCCATCTCCTCCGGCGCGGTCTGGGCGGTGTCGCGCAGGATCAGCTGATCGTCGGCGACCCGGACGGCCAGATGCCCGCCCTTGCGGTCGTTGACGGTCCGCGGACAGAGCTCGGCGGCATAGGGTGCGCCGCTGGCGGCGAACCAGCCGGCCAGGGTGGCGTCCGGGGTGGCACCGAGGTTGTCACCGTTGGCGATGGACGCGTAGCGGAAGCCGGCCTCGATCAGGGCATCGAGCAGGCCACTCCCCCACAGCGCCGGATACAGGTCACCATGACCCGGCGGACACCACTCCAGGCTCGGATCGGCCGGCCACTGCACCGGGCTGAGGTCGTCGGTGCGGATCTTGGGCTCGGCGTTCTGAAGGAAGTCCAGCGGCAGCCCGTCCACGGCCAGATCGGGGTAGCCGGCCAGATGGGCCAGGGTGTCGTCCCTGGTCCGGAAGCTGTTCATGAAGACCAGTGGCAGCCGGGCGCCGTGGCGTCGTCGGGCGCTGCGGACCTGCTCGATGATCAGGTCGAGGAAGTTCTTCCCATCGCGGACCGGCAGCAGAGTCTTGGCCTGGTCCAGACCCATCGAGGTGCCCAGGCCACCGTTCAACTTGATGATCACAGTCTTGCCCAGTGCCTCGGCGGCGTCGGCTTCGCTCAGCTGGACCTGCGCCAGCGCGGCGACCTCGGTCAGCGGGCGGATGCTCCCTTCCGAAATGACTCCAGTCACGCCGTCGGCGCACTGACTCCAGTAGTGGGCGAAGTTGTCGATGGCCAGCTGGCTGATGCCCGCGGCCGCCATCTTGTCCAGGCATTGCTGGAGGGCGTCTGCGCTCATGCCAGGAATGCTAGGCCACGCTCGGAGGCTCCCGAATCGCCGCCGGTCCGACAAGACCACAGGCCCCCGGGAGTGATCGCCGAGGGCCTGGACAAACAAAAGTGAGAGTGACGCACTTCGAAGGGCTTTTAGCCGTCTACCCACCCCCAGGAGACAACATCGCGTGCGTCACTCTCGTTACCGACCTTAGCGGAACCGCAGTCGAATTGAAAACCCGGGTACGCCAATCTGACCAAGCTCACAGCTTCTAGCTAGGTTCGGGGCCACACGTCCCGCTGGGCGGCCTCCATAGCATAGGCGCTAGGCTTGCTCAGCCTCCTCAGCGAGGCGTGGCCCCATAGCTCAGGGGATAGAGCAGAGGTTTCCTAAACCTTGTGTCGCAAGTTCGAATCTTGCTGGGGTCGCCACCTGCTCTGCGCCTGACGCACCGGGCTGACGAGCCGGAACACGGCACCTCAGCTGCCCTCCGAAGCAACATCATCGAGTACCGGCAGCTACTGCTGAGCGGAGCCACCGCCGGCGCACTGCGCAGCTGAGCTCGGGCGAACGTGACCGCCGAGGCTCGAGATCCAGGCGGCCAGCAGGATCAGCCCGGCGATCGTGGTTGTGATGGTCCTGTGATGTTGCCGTGAGGCTGGTGAGACGTCCGAGACGCAGGCTGATTGCGAGGTCGGGACGTCCGGCTGGATCGAGGAGAAGTGCGCCATGGTTCGTTTGGCTCCAGAACTCATCGGGATCGCCACACTGGCGGCGGCGGGTCTGCTGGCCGGCTGCGCCATCACCGATGCGGCCGCCGTCGCCGGCGGACAGGTGCCGTCGGCCCTGCCGGTGGCCCAAGAGGTCTACCTGAACGAGTGCGGCCACGAACTGGTCTCGAAGCCGGGTACTTTCACTCTGACCTGCGCGGACGCCGGCCAGACCCTGCAAGGCCTGACTTGGAGCGGCTGGGGCACTCCGGAAGCCATCGCCACCGGAACCGAGGTGGTGAACCTTTGTACGCCGTCCTGCGTGGCCGGACGAGTGGCCAGCCTTCCGGTCGAGGTTCGCGCCTCTCAGCTGGTGACCGGCAAGTCGGCGATCGCCTACACCCGGCTGACTGTGACCGTGACCGGGCGGCTCCCCGCCGGGCTCAGTTCACCGGAGGACTTCACTCTCGACAGTCCCGACACCAGGCACGACGCACAGGGTGGGAAGTGATCATGGTTACGTCATCCCTGCATCGCGCGCTGCTGATCGTCCCGCTGGCCATCACTCTGGCACTCGGTGGCTGTGCGGCAGCTCCGGCACAGCACCACCGAAGCGACGTACCGGCCAGCGGCGCGGTGGTCGCCGAACCCAGCCCGAGGAGCACGTTCACGGCCCACGCCAGCGCGACTCCGTCCGGCTCCCCCGGCTCGCCGACCGCAAGCCCCGCCACGCCGACGACCGCGAGCCCGACGGGCCCGGCAACACCGTCCCCCAACGCCTCCACGATGGCCGCGATGCCGGAGCAGTCCGCCAAAGTGAACTGCCGCAAGGTGAAGTGCATTGCACTGACCTTCGACGACGGCCCCGGCCCCTACACCCTGCACCTGCTGCACTACCTACGAGCCGCGGACGCCCGGGCCACCTTCTTCATGGTGGGCACTCAGGTGGCGTCCCACCCGTCGGTAGCCCATGCCGTCGCGGCGGACGGCAACGAGATCGGGATCCATACCTGGGACCACCCGAACCTCACCAAGCTCAGCCCGGCTCGAATCAATCAGGAGATCACCTCGACCGCTCGGGAGATCGAGAAGGTGGCTGGGTTCCACCCACGGTTCCTGCGCCCGCCCTACGGGGCGATGAACGCCCAGGTGCACACCGTGGCCGGAGAGGACGGCCTGGCGATGGCCCTGTGGAGCGTGGACACCCTGGACTGGAAGACCCGGAGCACCTCGAAGACCGTGGCGGCTGCGCTCGGTGGAGCTCGCCGGGGCGGAATCATCCTGCTCCACGACATCCATCCCTGGTCGGTGGCGGCGGTACCGCAGATCCTCCAGGGTCTGCAGAAGCAGGGCTACACCCTGGTCACCGTCAGCGAGCTGCTCGGCAAAGTGAAGCCCGGCCGCGCCTATGCCCACCGGTGAACCGCGTCGGGTTCGCCGACTCCTGAGGGCCGTCGGGTAGAACTGAGTCATGACATCGTCGGTAGTACTGCTCGTCGAGGACGACGCGGATCTGCGACTGACCACCCGCCTGGTGCTGGAGCGCCAGGGGTTCACGGTGGTCACCGCAGAGGACGGCGTGGACGCTCTGGACCGCCTGCGCGACCAGAGCGTCGACGTCGCCGTGGTCGATGTGCTGATGCCGAGGATGGACGGGCTGACCCTGCTGCGCGAGCTGCGGACCTCCGTTGAGCACGCCGAGCTTCCGGTGCTGCTGCTCACAGCGCGGGACCTGCCCAGCGACCAGGTCGGTGGCCTGGACGCCGGCGCGGACGATTACGTGGTCAAGCCCTTCGACTCGGCGGTCCTGGCGGCCCGGCTTCGAGTACTGCTGCGTCACCGAGGCCCGTCGGCGGCGCCGACGTGGCACGAGCTCGGCGAGTTGCGGATCGACCGCGAGGGCATGGTCGTAGAGCGAGCCGGGCAGCCGGTCGAGCTCAGCGCCACCGAGTTCCGGCTGCTCGATGCGCTGCTGGAACACGCCGGCCAAGTGCTTTCCCGCGAGCAACTCCTTCATCTGGTCTGGGGCAGTGCGGACTGGGGTGAGCCGCGGGTGGTCGATGTGAACGTCCAGCGGCTGCGCGCCAAGATCGGTGCGGACAAGATCGTCACCCTGCGTGGCAGCGGCTACAAGCTCGTCCGATGAGTCCGGCGAAGATCCCCTGGTGGCGGTCACTGGGCTCGCGGATCGCCCTGGCCGTCGTCGCGGTCACTCTGGCCGTCCTGCTGCCGGTCGGAGCCTATGTCGACTACCAGGCCGCCGTGGACGCCCGGGAGCGGCTGCGCGCCGACACTCTCAACCGCCTCGATACCGCCAGTGCGCTCTTCCGCTCCTTCGGACAGCTGCGCTACTCAGCCACCACTGACCCCGCTCTGGTCCCGACCGAACTGCGTCGGGTGGCGGTCGGCCAGCGCGAGACCTACTTCGACGGCGACACCATGTGGGCGGTCGAACGGCTGAGTGCGGAGCAGATCCTCGCGGTGAACACCGGCGCGGCCACCCTGCAGCAGCAGCGTGCCCAACTTGAGCGCAGCCTTGGTGTCGCCGGACTGGCCGCGGCGGTACTCGGCGGCAGCTTGGGTTGGCTGGCCGGCTCGCGGCTCTCCCGCCGGGCCCGGCGGGGAGCCGCAGCGGCGCTGCGGATCGCGGCGATGGAACCAGGGGTGACCGCGACCCAACCCGGTCGCGACGAGGTCGCCGCGCTGACCCGATCGGTGGACCAACTGGCCGATGCGCTGAACGGCCGGATCGATCGCGAGCGGGCCTTCACCGCCTATGCCGCGCATGAGCTACGGACGCCGGTGACCGCGCTGGTCAGCGCGGCCGAACTACTTGGCGAGGACGAGGCCAGCCGACTGGTCCGCGGTCAGGCGGGGCGCCTGCGGGTCTTGGTCGCCGACCTCCTGGAGATCTCCCGGATCGACTCCGACGAGCCGGCCCAGTTAACGCCGACCGATGCCGCCGAAGCGGTCCGGGCCAGTCTGGCTGGGACCGGGATCAGCGGCCTGGTTCGGCTTGTCGTCGCGTCATCCGGGCCGGTACTGGTCGAACAGCGTCGACTAGATCGAGTGCTGGCCAATGTGATCGCGAACGCGCACCGGCACGGACGTCCACCGGTGGTGCTCACCGTCGACCGAGCGCAGATCACCGTCGAGGATCACGGTGCCGGCTTCCCCGACTGGCTACTCAGCGGTGGCCCCCGGCGCTTCGGAGCCGACGGCCCGACCCGCGGGCATGGCCTGGGTCTGGCGATCGCCCAAGCGCAGGCAACCGCGATGGGCGGCGGTCTGAGCTTCTCCAACCCGATCGGCGACGACGGATCGGTCTCCGGCGCCAGGGTGACCGTGACGCTGGCCGAGCCGGCCACCGCACCGTCCCGCGACGGGGTTGTGCCAGTCAGGCCGTCCGCGACCTGAGGTCGGCACCGGCCATCTGCGGTCGAGGCGCCACCCGAGCGGTGCGGATCTCGAGTTGGGGCAGCCAATGCAGATCGAGCGTGTCGGCGAAGGTGCACACCGGGTCCGGCTCGACTTGTGACTGTTGCGCCTGGCGCGCCTTGAGAGCCACCAAGTAGAGCGCCCTGGCCCCGAGAGACACCGCCGAAGCGCTCGCGGCCAGGACGAGACATCCGCGCCAGTCGGTGGCCAGCTGCGCGCTCACGGCCAGCGCGAAGCCGGACGCGGTCGCCACCGCGACGATCAGCCCGAGGACGACCGTACGGAGTCTGAGCTGGTGGCCGGCTGCGGCCTGACCAACGGCGAGCTGGGTCATGGCGGCGACCAGGGCGAACCAGACCAGACCCGGCTGAACGGGAGCCGAGAGCATGGCCACTGCCAGGCCGAGTCCCCAGGCCAGGGTGTCGGTGACGAGGACCAACACTGCGCGACGCAGTCCGTCCGGCCAGGTCTGCTCAAGAGAGCCGACCAGCTCGCCGGGTACCGGCTCGTGGATGCCGTTCATCGACGGAGCAATCCGGAGTCGCGGGCCTTGCGTACCAGTTCCGAGCGAGACGTCGCCCCGAATTTGGCGCGCAGCGCCACCACCTGCTTGCGGACCGTGTTCACCGAGACCTGGAGAGTCGCGGCAATGTCGGGGACGGACTCAGAACTCGCCAGCAACGGCAGCAGGATCTGCTCCCGCTTGGTGAGCGAGATGGCCCGCGGCAGGCTCTCCCCCACTCGCGGCAGTTGCCGCAGTGCCTTGAGGACCTTGGTGTCGATGAGCCGTCCGGCGCCCGGCTGACTCTCCACACAGTCGAGCAGCGCGTCCCGCACGTTGGCCGGCAGAAGTCCGATCGGCAGCCAGTAGCTGTGCGCCGAGCACAGCGACACCGCCTCGACCGCCGCCAAGGTTCGCGACGTCTCGTCCGCCTCGACGTCGACCAGCATCGAGCCGGCCCGAATCAACTTCAGCGAGACCCGATCGGTGAGCAGCGTGGTGCCGTCGAAGATGCCCGAGTCGCACGACCGGATCGCCTCTTCGGCATCGCCGGCCCAGAGCTGAGCCAATGCCAGCGGCGCCCAGCGCCACGGCGTCGGGATCGCCTTCAACCCGTCGAGCGCGGCTGCGGAGGCACCCAGCCGGGACAGCAGCAGACTCCGGGCCCGCCGCAGCAGCGTGGATCCGAGGCCTTCCTGATGCTCGGTCGAGGCGACGCCTTGGCGAACCTTGGCGGAGTCGAGCTGGCCCAAGGCCATCGCCGCATCGCCCCAGAGTGCGGCGTAGACGGCCTGCACGTAGATGATGATTGTCCACTGCGGTTGCCCCAGTGCGAGGCCGTCCAGCTCGACCATCGCGGCCCGGGCGCCCTCGCGGTCCAGGGTGCGCAGGCAGGCGATGACGCGCACCAGGACTCTCGACAGGGCATCCTGCGAGCCGAGCCCTCGCCGGAACCAGGCCAGCCGGAGCGGCGGGCCCACCTGCCGGCCGTCAGCATCCGAACAGCCGAGCATCTCCAGAGCGAGGTCACGAGTGCCGACCGCGAAGTCTTCGGCAAGGCGCGGCTCGAGGGTGATCGCGAACTCCGCCTCGGCAACACAGCGGGCCAGCTCGCCGCCGGCCAAGGCCAGCTGTGCCGAGGCCGACCGGAAGGCGGCCTCCACCGCGGGGCTCGGCGCCCGACCCTCGGCGCGGCGCTCCGCGATGAAGGTGGACACCTCTGCGCCAGTCCTGTTGGCGTCCTCGATTCCGCTACCCCCATGGCCGGCCGGCAGCATCCGCTGGGCAAGCATCCACATCGTGCCTGCGGCAACAGCTGTGTCGGTGCGCGGCGCATTGGCCCAGTGGGAGTGGAAGGCCAGGCCGTCCGCCACAACGCTGCGGACGTACTCACCATCGGAGCGATAGCCCTGGGCGTTGGTGGCCCGGGCCGCGGCCCAGGCGAAGGTGAGCATCGGGTTCATGGCACGTGCCGACCGCGGCAGATCCTCGAACACCGCGCGCACCGGCAACTCGTCGACGAGATCGAGCGAAGGCAGGTGATCGGTCCAGATCCTGCCGACGGCCTCCCATGCCTCCAGCAGAATGGCCCAGCGCAAGGCATCGGCCATCAGGGCCGGCTCAGGATTGGCGAACCAGCAGGTCATCAAGCGACGGGCCGCCTGCGCCTCCAGCGCATCGGCGGACGGCTTGGCCAGGCCGCCCACGATCGGGCGACGGATGGCGATCGAGCGCGGCTGATCGATCCAGTCGGCGATGCCGGCCTGGAGCGCCCACGACGAGAGTTCCGACCACGAGCTGGGTACCGGGAGATGCTGGCCCAGGGCTTCGCGCATGAAGGCCAGCCGGTGCTCATCCAACTCCAGCCAGAGCCCCAGCATCTCGCGCACTTGGATCCCATCGGTGACAGGAATGCTCGGTGGGGCCACGATCACAGGACGATCGTTGCGGCGCGTCCCGTTCATCTCACTCTGATCAATCATCCCGACTCCCCACGGCTGCACGGCACTCGGGGCAGTGGTCCGAGTGAGAAGCGGTGGGGAACAAGGGGTGCCTGCTCCCCACCACCCGCCTCTGGGCCAACGTCCAGCCGCAGGCCACCGTCATGGCCTGCGGGGCGGACCTCGGGCGGTATGTCCGCTCGAACGTCGGCACCTTCCTTGGCCGCCGCATGAATCGGCGACTCAGTTGAGCCTCCGTGCGGAAGGCCACCTTCCCGGCTGCCCCATTGGGCAAAAACTGTCAGCGACCCAGCCGTCGGGCCCGGCGGGAACAGCAAGTAGCGCCGCGATTGGTACAGGATGGGTCGACCGGCTACCACAACTTGGCCAACAGGGATGGCGCCGCTGTCGGGTGCGCTGACCAGATCGATACCGTCTCGATGCACCCAGCTGAACCATCTTCGGCACCCTTTGCTGGTCTCGGCTCAGCCAGCCGCCGAACAGCCCAACCCCGCCACCTAGCGTCACTTGCGAGAGACGTGGACTTGCCGGGGATCGTTGCCAATCCACTGGATCAGGTTTGGTCAAGGGACTGGTGCACCGGTGTGGCCACGGCGACAGCGACGAGCGAAAGCGTGGCGCCAGATGTCCGAGTTGATCCTGATCGGGGCAGCGATTCTCGCCGCCGCCGCCGGGGCAGCCTGGCTCGGCATCCACAGGGCGCCCGAGACACCGACCTGGGTATGCCGATACTGCCGAGTGGACTTCGCCAGCGAGCCGGAGGCGATCCTTCACTGCCAGCTCATGCACCCCGACGAGTTCGCCGAGCAGCAGCGCTGGTCAGCCGGTCTGCTCTGAGCGGCTACAGATCGCCGGCTTCCTGAGCCAGGCGGACCAACTCGCTGCGGCTCTTCGCGCCGTACTTCTGCCGCAGAGCAACGACCTGCTTACGCACAGTGTGCGGTGACAGATGAAGCTTGGCGGCAACCTCCGGAACCGGATCATCACCGACCAGCAGGGGCAACAGCGAGCGTTCCCGACGAGTCAGGTGTACCTGTGCCACGATCGCACCCCCACCGGCTTCCAGGGCCGCAAGCCGCGCCAGCCACTCCTGCTGCTCGTCGTCCAGCACTGGTTCGGTTGCGAGGAAGCGTCCGACCAGAGCATCGATCGCCTCGCGCGGTAGTAGCGCCAGCGCGAGCATGTTGCGCCGGTGGAGGCACTCCCCAACCACCTCGGCGAGTTGCGCATCCCGCTCGCCTGAGGTGTCGCCGAGCAGCGCCTCCACCGCGGCCCGGATCACCCGCAGGGACAGCCGATCGTTGTGCGTAGGGGACGGGTCGAACAGACCTTCTTCGGCCACCCGGCCAGCTGCGGCGAACTCACCAGACCACATCAAAGCGCGCGCATGGGCTACCCAGCGCATCGCACTCGGGACCCGCTCGGCAGCCTTGACCGCCGCCCCACGGGCACCCAGCCGATCCAGCAGATCGATCCGAGCCCGCCGAACCAGCGCCGCCCCCAGTGGCTCGTGAGCCTCTACCGAGACCATGGAATGGCGAGTGAGCTCGGCGTCCAGCCAGCGCAGCGCCTCAGCCGGGTCGCCCCAGAGCGTCGCGGCGAGAGAAGCCACCCACATCAACACCGTCCAGCGCGGAGTGCCGGCGGGGAGGGCTCCGATCGCCTGCAGCTGTCGCTCGCAAGCTTCTCGGTCGAGTTCACGCAGCGCGCCGAGTGCATCGGCAAGCCGACCCGCAGTGAGGTCCGCCGCGACGAGGTCCAGCGGGCATTCCGGCGAGACCCAGGCCTCAACCTCTCGACTCTCGATCTGCCGCTCGACGCAGCCGGCCAGCTCCCTGGCCAAGGCTCCGGTCCCAGTGGCGATCACCGCACCCACGCGGGCCGATAGCGCCAGGCAGTAGCTGGCCTCGCTGGCCGTGCGCGCATAGTCACCTCGCGACAAGGCGGTTTGAGCAGAGGCAGCCCGGAACATCGCCTCTGCCATGCGGCTCGGTGGCCAGCCGAGCGCACGCTGCCGATCAATCAGCTCGGCCACCTCCGACTGTGTGGCGGTCGCTGCGTCCAGGGCGCCGGCCGGTGAGCTTCCCGGCGCGATCCGCTGGACCAACATCCACAGCGTGGCAGCCTGCACGGCGGCGTCCGCACTTGTCGCCTGCCGCCAACTCGAATGCAGTTCCGTCGCATCTGAGATCAGGTGGCGGCGCAACTCGGACGGCCGAGATGCTCGTCCGGACAGTTCTGCTCGAGACTGTGCCCAGGCCACGCTGAGCAGAGGAGCCGCGGCTCGGGCATCGGCCGGCAGCCAGGCCAGCAACTCAGTCACGCCGTCGTTCTGCCAGGCGGCCCCCGGGAGCAGATGGCGCATCCAGATCGTCGCCAGCACCTCCCAGGACTCACTGGTCACCGCCCACTGCACTGCGTCAGCGACGAACTCCGGAGCCGGGCAGAGCACCCAGTAGTCCAAGAGAACCTTGCTCGCGGACGCCCGCTCGGCGGAGCTCGCCACCGAGCTGGACCAGGCCCGCGACACGCGAACCGGCTCGCCCGAGCTCGTGTCACTCACACCGAGCTCGTCCAGCCACTGACGGATCGCCGACCAGTCTGCGGCCAAACTGCGCGGGCCTGCGGCCGCTTTGGTGAAGGCGAGGCGCGCGGCATCCAGTTCGGTCCAGCTGGCCAGCATTGCCAGCACCTCACTCGTCCTGTCATTCACCGATTGTCTCGGCTTCCACCGCTGATACCTGGCTGCCGATGCCATCGGATCAGGTCCGGCTGAAGCTTCGGAATGCATGGTTGGCTCCCTCGTGCGTGGTGGTGGCGGTCAGCCGCCGAAGTGACCGAGCCCCTGGTGCACTCATGCGTCACACCTAGAAAAGGGCATATTGAAGCTATCGGCAGCGACACTGCTGTGGGCGGCCAGCTAGGGACCATCCTGTGACCAAATTCGGCAGCCCTCCCATGCAAAAGCGGTGCGACAGGTTCGAATTGCCGACAAATCGGTCGATGAATAGTGACCAAACACGGACCATAAGGGTAGCCAATATACTTAGCACATCCCACAAAGATAGCCGCCACTAGGGAATTCGCATCTGTGTGCTGCACACTGAGAACGCTCTCCCAAGGCAGATCAACATCGGCCCCTACTGATCGCTGCCAGCGGCGTTTCCGCCTCAGGAGCCAACTTGGGTCGCCAACCAGCCAGACCTGTAGCCTTCTGTCCCGGGTAGGCCCGCTCAGCCTCAGGATTCGCGCCGGTCGGGGCTCCCGCCATTAGCCGCCACTTGGCGGCCGAGATACCCGGCGATCTGAGGAGTGCGGACATGGGCGGATTCAACGCTCAACGCTCACCCTCTTCTGACCCCGCCGAATTCCGCGATCATGCGAATAGACACGCTGGCCGCACTGGCGCCGAGCCGATCGCAGAACAGCTGGATCACGCCGCAGCTGGGACCTCCGATCACCGCTGGGCAGAGCTCGGGCTTCCACCATGGATCTCACGAATCTCGCTTTTCGGGTCGATCACCAGCCGCGCTGTCCGGATCGCGGCGGCCAGCGCAGGCGAGCCCCTGCAGACGCCCCGGGTGCGGGACATGTTGCAGCGTCTCGAGGAATCCGGCTTGCTGGTCACCGCGGTTGCCGGGGATCCCATCCGGCGGCTCCGGCCGGGTACTCGGCGGGACATGATCGAGACTCTCGAGCGCGAGCACGGCGATCTGAAAGGTCTGCGCCACGCCCTGCTAAGCGCTGCTGCCCCCCTCAATGCCGACCACTCCCAGCTCATCCCAGAGCAGGGCGAGACCGATGACTGGTCAGTGCTGGAGCAGCTCATCTTGACCTCATCGGCCGAGTTCGAGTGCATCTCTCACGGCGAACTGGCCGGCACGGCGGAAATCCCCCGGATCGAACGCCAGCGGCGTCCGATCCTGAGCATCGCCTTCGCCGTGACGGCCTCACTCGGCATCGAATCAGATCGACTGGATCTCAACCTGCTGACGCGGCTTCTCCTGCGAGACGCCCGCGAGCTCCACGGCAACTGGCGGGAGCATTCCGGCATCGACGCCGCTGTGGTCGGCGGGACGCTGTGGATGATCAGCCAGGCCAGCTCCGATCTCACCGCCTCAAGCCCTCAGCTCGACGATGCGTGGTCCACTCATCAAGAGCTGGAGGCATTGATCCGCGGCGCGAACCGGACCGGCCCACTCCCCTCGGGAGCGTCACTGGCCGTGTTCCATACCCTCTCCGCAGTGGTCTCCGTGCTGCGGGCCGACTGGACCGAAGCGACGCGCCACGCCGAGCCAGCGATGCTGCTGGCGCCTGAGTGCGGGGTAGTGGGCTTCGTCGCCGCCAGCATGCTCTCCGTGGCGAGTTTTTTCGCCGGTTCACCGATCGGCCGCGAACGTAGCGAGCGGTTCTTCCACGTCCACCAGTCCCACAACTGCCGATCGTTGGCCTGGCTACCGAATGTGGCCGCGCTGCCCGGGTTCCTCGGTGCGCTCAACGACCTGGACCGCGCCCGCGCGGAGGCGAACCTGGCGGCTTTCAGCGACTTCGATGCGGCGCGTTGGTTCGACGACTCGCTGCTGCTGCACTGCGCAGCGGCCAAGGCAGGAATCCTGTGGATGGATCCCCAGCGGGCTCTCGCCGCCTTCGACGGAGCGGTGGGCAACCGCTGGGAGTCAGCGACGCCCAGCGGTGGCGCGCAGCTCGAGGTGGGGAAGACCCGCGTCCAACTGCTGCTCAACCTGCGCGACTTCGACCAAGCCGCGCAGCTCCTGGATCGGCTCGAGGAGGCGTACGGCGCGGAGCCGTTGATCTCACTGACCGCGAGGCTGCATCTGGGCCGCGGAGATGCTCAAGCCGCATTGAGTCTGATCGACGATGGCCTGAACGCGTCCGGCAACCCTGCACGCCAGGCCAGCCTGCTGGCGATGAAGGCTGCCGCACTACTCATGGGCAACAGCAGCGACGCCGCGGTCGACCGAATGATCACCGCTGCGTGCGTCGTGTGCGAAGAAACCAGGAGCCTGTTGCCGTTCGTCCTGCTCCCGCTCCCGCTGTTGACCGACCTGCTCGCGGTCCACGGCCCACACCCGGACGGCCACCCGTGCTTCCTGAAACGGAACCTCGGTCCCGCGAAGCTCGCTACGCTGCAACCGGCCTATCTCGGGATCGGACAACCGATCCGGCTGACCCCTCGGGAGCGCACTCTGCTGCCTCTGCTGGCCACTCCGGACACTCTGGGCGAGATCGCCGACCAGCTGTACGTCTCGATCAACACCGTGCGCAAGCAGGTGGCCACGCTGCGCGAGAAGCTCGGCGCAAAGGACCGGCGCGAGCTCATCGCCAGGGCCGCCGAACTGCGGCTGCTACCCGAGAGTTCGGTCTAGGTCCGGCCTCGATCCTCGTCGGGTAACCGAGAGCCTCCTGCGGCGGCGTCCGGCCAGTTGAGCCCTCGGCGAGGGATTCTGTGCACCATCACGGTGCCAAACCTGGCTTCACAAGTATCGATGCGCGCCACTTCGGATCGAATTCGATGGCATCCCACGATGCGGCTGGGCATCCGGTTCTGCTGAACGAGTTCTTGACGTTCGGAACGGGTATCGGGCTGCGCAGACGACATCACCAGGAGCGATGCATGCCCGGAGCACAACCGCGAGTCGGCGCGATCGTAGTCACCCACCAGTCGGCGCCTTCGATCGCGGACTGCCTCACGAGCATCCTCGCCGACGAGGCGGTTGCTGCCGTCGTGGTGATCGACAATGCCGGAGACGAGGCAACCCGGACAGTCGTGACAGAGGTCGGCCTGCGCGACTCTCGGGTCTGCCACTTCGACCCGCACAAGAACCTGGGACTGGCCGGAGGCTGCAACCTCGGCGCCGCCCTGCTTCCTGACGTCGACTTCATCTGTCTGGTCAACCCACGGCTGAAGCTGCGCCGCGGGCTGTCTGAGTTGTGCGCGGATGCGCCGGCGACCTCGGCAGTGTGGGCCGGTGCGGTGATCAGCGACCAACGACAAGGAATGGCCAATGTGCGCCAGACCGCGACTGTGCACAGAGAGCTGTCCAGGATCCTGCACGGCGAGCGCAGCTACGCAGCTCAGGTCCGGGGCGGCTCGGACGGCCCGGTGAAAGTCGAGCGGCTGAGCGGGGACCTGTTGTGCCTGCGGCGGACCACTTTCGAGGCATTGGGCGGGTTCGACGAGAGCCTCGAGCTCCACTTCGAGGATGACGACCTGTGCCGGCGGGCGCAGCGACAAGGCGGGGTCTGGTTGTTGCCGGTCGAGGCGGGCCGACTGATCCCGCGGCCCGGGGGGTCGACACCGTCCGTCCAGGACCGTCAGGCTCGCGCCGTGAGCCGCGTCCGCTACCTTCGCAAGGTCCGTGGAGACTGCCCAGCGACGTCCGCAGTGGCCAGGCTGCTGGCCATGCTCGACGCCGTGGCCCGAGCCGTCACACCCGGTGTGGGCTGGAAGGCGAGCCGGCAGGTCTTGGGCGTCGAGCTGGCCGAGATCCGGCTGCCGGAGTCGCAGTGGGTCCTGCGGTGGCCGGGAGGCCGCCCTCCGGCGGGCCGGTGACCAGACCCTGACCAACTCGGGCGGGCACAGTCACGGAGGTGGACCAGCAGCCGGACCAAGTCCACGACCACCGCTCGAATCAGCTCTGCGCCAATTGCGGGCATCCCCCGCTCATCGCCGCAATCGCCGAGCACAGTGTTGCCTCGGAGCTTCAGCCATCAGTCGACGGCCGAAACTAACGGACGAGTCCGCGCTACCGACCAACCCGTAAGGATCGATGATGTCCAACTCACTTCAAGAGCGTCGAGCTTCGCTGGTGTCCGTCGGTGGCACGTCGACGGAGGAGTCACGGTCAGGTCGGCAGCGGGTCGCCGACCAGGTGGACGGCCCGGAGATGCGCAGAATCCTGCTGGCCGACGCCTCCGACCAGGCCACGCTGCTCCTGGCTCGGACCGCAGCCTTGACCGACGAGCTCGCCATCCAGGCGCATGCCGAGGCCTACAAGATCGAGAAGACGGCCCGGGACCGCGCCCAGCGAATCGTCGAAGATGCCCGCGCCGAGCGGGAGCGCCTGCTGTCCAGCGCCCGCCAGCGGGCCAGCCAAATCGAGTCGGAGGTGTCCAGCACGCTCGATGACTTGCAGTACTTGGACGCCGTGCGCAGCGGGCAGTTCGCCGAGCATCTAGGCAGCCAGCGTGCCGCCCACCTGGCCGAGTTCGTCGAGTTCCTGACCCGGGCCGCTGCTGAGTTGGAGCGGCTCCGGTCGGTCGCCACCGCGGAGTTGTCACGCTCGGGGACCAACGCCGACGACCCCGACCAGTCAACTCGGGAGCTCCGAGCGAGCGGGCCGGCGGCCGACCACCGGGCGCTGGGTCTCCGGCCGACTTCCGCAGCCGGCTGAGCGGGCGCCCGGACCGCAGCGACGCGCGCAAAGGTGACCATGTGCGTGGGTAAGTTTCGTGCCTGGCTCCGTTCGGTAATGCAGCGAAACCGTCGGTCAGCGATGCTGACGAGGTGACCCATCGGATAGAAGAGACGCTGGACCGAGGCATCTGCGTCGGCTGCGGAGCCTGCGAAGTCGCATCGGGGGGCGCGGTGAGGGTGACCCTGGGTGACCTTCGGATGTACCGAGCAGAGTTGGGTGACGCGACGCAGGACCAGATCCGCGCAGCAAGCAGGGTGTGCCCGTTCTCCGACGAGGCCCCCAGCGAAGACAGCCTCGGCGCCGCCAGCTCGGAAGCCCCGGCCCAACACCACGCCCTGCTCGGCCAGTACAGCGCAATCTTCGCGGGCCGAGTGAGCGACCCCGGCTACACCCTCGCCAGCAGCTCCGGTGGGCTCGCCTCGTGGTTCGCCCAACGGCTGATTGACAGCGGACGTGTGGCCGGCGTGATCAGCGTTGGGCATGCCGACGACGGCCCCGGCATCTACGCCTACCAGATCACGGCCGACCCGGCGTCGCCTACCTCGCGCAAGTCCGCGTACTACGCGTCCACGATGAGCGAGGTCCTCTCCCGCGTGGAGAACCTGGACGGACAGTTCGCGCTGGTCGGGCTGCCCTGCTTCATCAAAGCGGCGCGCGCCTTGTGCGTGGAACGGCCGGCCCTGGCCCAGAAGCTGACAGTCTTCGTCGGCCTCGTGTGTGGCCACTACAAGACCCAGGCCTTCGCCGAGTCTCTGGCTTGGCAGATCGGGGTGCCGCCTCAAGAACTGGAGGACATCGACTTCCGGGTGAAGCGGCCCGACCGTCCCGCCAGTGATTACGACTTCGGGGCCAAACGCGCCGGCGAAACCGACTGGCACTTCGGCCAGGTACGTTCGCTGGTGGGCGGTAGTTGGGGACATGGCCTGTTCCAGCCGGAGTGCTGCAACTTCTGCGATGACGTGGTGGCCGAGACCGCAAGCATCAGCTTCGGCGACGCGTGGCTGCCCCGATTCACGGCCAACTCGAACGGCACCAACGTTGTGATCTGTCGGGATCCATCACTGCAGAGTTACTTCGACGATGCCGCAGCGACCGGCGAGATCGGGATCGAGAGCCTCAGCGCCGACGACGCCGCGCTGACTCAGGCCGGAGGCTTCCGGCATCGCCGCGAGGGCCTGGCCGTGCGACTGGCCGACGATCTAGCCGCGGGACTATCAGTCCCCCAGAAGCGAGTGTCGCCCGACGCATCGGCGGTGTCGAAACGACGGGTTCGGCTGATCAGGCAGCGCCGACGACTCTCCGCCGACAGCCATGCGGCATTTGCCGCGGCGAGAGCGACCGGCGACCTTTCCGGCTACCTTCGCACGACAATGGCCGGGATCACCCGCTACCAACGGCTGGACACCTCCCTGGGTCGACGGATCATCCGTCGCCTCCAGTACACTGTCCGGCTGGTCGCCGACCGGTTCAGCTCCTGAACCGAGAGGCGCCGTCCACGTCCAGCGAGCGACTCAGGAAGTCCCAACTCGTCGCGCGCTGATCGGCGATCGCTGCCCGGACGCCGTCCCACGCAATCGGCTCACCGAGGTCCGGAAGCGGGTCGCCTTCACAGATCAGGCGCGATCTCAGGCCGACTCGGCCCAGCAGCGACTCGAAGCGGGTCAGGCCTCGGTCGACATTGCCGATCGCAAGGAACTGCTTGCCGAACAGTAGCGAGAGGACGACGCCATGGAAGGAGTCCGTGACCACGAACTCCGCGCGGGTAAAGCCGGAGAGCCAGGTCTCCATGGACGGTCGCTGCCAGCGCTGAGGTTCTGCTCGATAGTCGCGAGCTGATCGCACCTCCGGCGGCGCCGCCACCATGACCGGCAGGTCCAGCCGAGCGGCTGCCTCGGCGATCAGTGCACCCTTGGCCGCGCTGTCGTCCAGCACGTAGGTGAGCAGGCCCGTCCCCGCACGTTCCTCCGCACCGATGAGGTCGAGATAGTGATCGGCCGGCAGCAGCAGGACCGGATCGATGACCCACTGCGCCCTCACACCCCACAGGTCCTGGCACAGCTGAACCCCGGACTCCTCGCGCACCGAGACGGCAGCGAACCTGCGGATCAGCGGCCCCCGTGCCTCGAGCCGGCCGCGCTCGCCCTCTTCAAGGGTGTCGACTCCGAAGGAGACCCCATAGGCCACCCGGCGGGGAGCGGGGTCATCTCCGAGGAAGTCGAGGCAGAGCGAGTCCAGCCAGGGGTTCGGACGCCAGACCTGGTCGCTGCCGACGATGTACTGTCCGACGCCGTCGAGCCGGGCCGGAACCGGCTGGCTGCCGAGCCGATACAGGCTGACCGTGCGAAGCTTCGACGCCACGAAGGGGTCCAGGGCGGCATGCACCTTACGCAGCGCAGCTCCGTCTGTTAGCGGCGGGCCGCCGATACGTGAGACGGCCCGCTGCGCCAGCTGGGCGAGCGCGTGCTGGCGGCTTGCGATCGGCGTCGACTCGTCGGTCGCCGCCTCGATGCCCAGACTTCGGACAGCGGTCTGCAAGGCATAGGCCTGCAGGACCCCGCCGTAGTTGCCGCCGTGCAGAGAGGTGGTCCGGATGATCGCCTGGAGAGGCCGGTCAGGATGCATGGCTTCGCTCCAGGGGTGAGATGGTGGCGGTGGACGGGCTGGCCTGGCCGCCACCACGACGGCCCGAGCGGGCGGGCGGGCGACTGTCACCTGCCGGCAGCATTGCCCAATCCCATCATCCGGCTGACATCGTAGACCGCGGTCCGCAGAGTGGCTCGACCTGAGGTCGTCACCGCAATGAAGCCCAGGTACAGCGCGGCAGCGGCGCCGATCGAGATCAGTGCCAGCGCATGATCGGCAAGCGCGGCCCCCACGACGAACTGGAAGAGCCGGACCAGCACGTAGCTGGCCAGGGCCGGCACCAGGATGGCCGCTCCGTTGCGCAGGAACGCCGACGCAGTCAGCCCAGCCTTTCGGTCCAGCCACCAGACGTTCAGTGGCCAGCTCAACATCAGCGAGACGGTGAACGCCCAGGCAACCGCTTCTGCACCGAAGCTGGATGCGATCACGATCATCACGATCGTCGCGGTCTTGGTGACCAGGTTGTAGCGGAGCAGCTCGCGGCTCTCACACAGCACTACGAATGACCACAAACTCACATTCGACAGCGCCCAGAAGCAGCCACCAGCCGCGAGCGCATTGAAGATGGGGATGCTGGGTGCCCATTGGTTGCCCAGCACCCACGGGATCAGCCACTGGCTGGCGGTGGCCAGGGTCATGAAGACCCCGACGAGGACGAGCGCGAGTAACGACTGAGCGCGCAGCAGCAGTGGCTGGACGCTGCGACGCTCCGCCACCGAGCCTTGCAGGGTCGGGATGGCAACCTCGGACAGTGGGGCCACCAGTCGCGAGATCGGGCTCATCAGCAGCTGGAAGGCACGGTTGTAGAAGCCCAACTCGACAGCCCCCAACCGTGCGCCGATCATCACCGTGTCGATGTTGGATGAGGCGAAGGTGAGCAGGTTGGCGATGCCGAAGTTCACGCCGTTCCGGACGAGGGCAAAAGTCCCCTGCCGCCGCTGCGGCCACTGCGGACGCCAGCCGGCAAGGACCCACCGGGCAACCAGCTGAACAGCAGCGCCCAGCAGCGCCTGGACGACCAGCGCACGGTACCCCATCCCGAAGGCTGCACAGGCGATCCCGGCGGCATAAGCGGCGGTCTGCGCGGTCACATCGGTCACAGCCAACGCCAGGAAGCGCATGCTCTTGACCAGCCCCACCTGGATCTGCGCCTGCATCCCGTTGAGCACAGAGACTGCGGCCATCACCGGCAGGATCTCCTGCAACCGCGGCTCGGCATAGAGGAGAGCGATCAATGGCCCGCAGACCACCAGAACCCCGGCGACAAGCAGCCCGAGAGCCGTGTTGGCCCAAAACAGGTTGCTGGCCTGCGGATGGGTGAGCTCGGATCGCTGCAGAGCCGCGGTCGGCAGTCCGAAGTCTCGTAACAGCTCTCCCAGCGAGACGAACACCGCCACCATCGCGAACAACCCGAAGTCGGCCGGGGACAACAGCCGGGACAGCACCACCGTCCCGACCACCTGAAGGATGATCTTCGCGCCCTGGCCGGCGATGCTGATCCCACCGCCGCGCACTCCACGCCTGGCTGCGCTGGAGGCCATGTCCGCCGAGGCCGCCTTCATCGACCCAGAATCAGGTCGGTGAAGCTCTCCGCGGCCCGCTGCGGCGTGTAGGCCTGCAGTTCGGCGCGTCCCTGAAGTGCTCGGAGCCGGGCCGCTTCAGGGTCGTCCATCAGCGTGCGCACCGCGTCCACCGTGACCTCCACGTCGGGAGTTCCGGTGAACACCACGAAGGACTGGCCGTAACTGTCCACTCCGCCGTTGTTGGTCGAGACCACTGCCGAGCCGCAGAGGGTTGCCTCCACCGGGGTCAGGCCGAAGCCCTCCTGTTCGCTGACGCAGAAGAACACCCGCGAGCGCTGATAGATGCTCACCAGCAACTCCCGGCTCGGGTTCTGGTGGAACAGCACGCGCTCGTCCAGCTCAGCAGGACGATCACAGGTGCCGAAGGCCATCGCCGGCACCTGCGCCTCGGCCAGCCGGTTCAGGACCTGGATCGCCACATCGGTGCGCTTACGCGGGATCCCCGGCGAGAGCAGGGCACAGGCGTAGCTCCGCGCCGGGCCGAACTCACCGAGCGGGAAGCCATCCGCGTCCACAGCATTCATGACCAGCTCGCAGGGCTCGCCGACATCCAGGCAGTAGTCGCGAATCCACGGGGCCACCGCGATCTTGCGCAGCGGCAGCCGCATCGTCTGCTTCAGGTAGGGCTCCCCCACCCCCCAGTCTTCGATCGCCTGCAGGAAATACCAGCCGGAGCAGCCAGTCCGGCGGGCCGCGTCCGTGACAAACTCTGCGGTCTCGACCGCAGTCGCGATCAGCACATCGGCGGGAGAGAGTCGCAGCCGGCGCAGGTGAGCCAGCGAACCATGACACTGAACCCGCTGATCCAGGCTCTCCCACGGCCGGAACCGGGCAAGGCCGGTCCTGCCGAGGGCTCGATAGGCGCTGTGAATGGCGTGCTTGATCGCGACGGTGGACAGCTGCTTGCCCGGATAACTCAGCCGGAGCTGGTCATAGTAGATATGCACTTCGACGCCGTTGATGGCGCTGAGGTAGTTCGCATACTGGTGGACGATTGCGTACCCGCCGACCGGGCTAGTGGCATAGCCCGGCAAGACGAAGACCACTCTCACCGCTGCCCCCGATCTGCGATCCGCTGGACGACCACTGCCGGGCCGGCTGCCAGCAAGCGGACACCGATAAGTGCTCCGGCGAGCTGCCCACGGTTACCCGCAAGGAGCGGGTACAGCACCGTCGACAGTACGGC
Source organism: Propionicimonas paludicola (assembly GCF_002563675.1). Classification (NCBI taxonomy): domain Bacteria; kingdom Bacillati; phylum Actinomycetota; class Actinomycetes; order Propionibacteriales; family Nocardioidaceae; genus Propionicimonas; species Propionicimonas paludicola. The sequence goes on from NZ_PDJC01000001.1 coordinate 2,153,980, forward strand.
CTCGGCTCGCCAGCGCCACTTGCTCGGGCCGCGCCGCTGACCGGCGATCAACAAGGCATTTCGCGCCATGAAGGCACCACCCAGGGCGCCGGCCGTGGAGCCGGTGGTCGCACCGACCTCATGATCGACAAGGCACTCTCGGACCAACACTGCACGGGCGGCGGGGGTGCGCAACTGCCACTCCAACTCCTCCTTATAGAGGAACAGGTTCTCGTCGAACCGGCCGCGGGTCAGGATGGCGCTGACCGGAATCAGCATGCTCGCACCGTTGATCCAGTCGGTCGTCACTACTCCGCCTCGCGGAAGAGTGTCGATCGGCACCCCGAAGTGAAGGTGCCAGGGTCGGCCTGTGCGCCAGTTGAAGCCGCCGCCGCCGTAGTAGCAGTGCCCCCCACTGGACACATACGAGCCGACGATGTCGGCCTCTGGGTGCGCGGCGAGTGCCTGGGCGAAGTGCTGCAATGCATCCTCCGCCACGGTGACGTCGTTGTTCAGCACCCAGAGGTAGTCGAAGCCACCCTCATGTGCGGCATCGGCGGCCAGGTTCACCGCGCCGGCGTAACCGAGGTTCCGCCCCGGCCGGAGGACCCGATAGTCACCGGTGTCGTCGAGTGGCCAGTTGCCGGAGTTGTCGATCAGGAAGAGCGCCCCGAACCCCGGGTCCAGGGCGCGGCACGACGCCAACGCCTGCACCGATCGTTCCGGATCGCCGTAATGCACGACGAACACCGCCACAGAAAGACCGAACTGCCGATCCTTCGCCATCTCAGACCACCCCCGATGTCAGCTGGAACTCAGTCGCCGCCGGCACAGCCGGTTCATCGCGCGATCGGAACCGACCTCCGCAGTCCAGGATGAACGCCAGTAGAAGCCACAGCGGCAGCAGCGCCAGGTAGCCGGTGGTGGCACCTACGCTGACCAGCCAGGCAACCAGTGCGATCCGAGCCGAGCTCGTCTCGGCTCGACGCCAGGCCATCACGACCAGCGCCACCACACCAACAGCCACGATGAGTCCGCCCTCCAGCCACCAGCTCATCAGGATCGAAACCACGGCGGAGATGCCGTGATTGCTGCTCCCGAGGGCAGCCACCCCTTGGCCTGGGCCGAACCCGGCCAGCAGCCGGGGAAAGCTCTCCATCGGGAGTTGCAGTGCCGAGACCAGCGCCTCGTAGCGGTACTGGGTCGAAGCGTCCCCTCCGCTGCTCAAGCGACCAGAGGACGGAACCAGGCTGACGCCCCAAATCACGGCTCCCAGCGCAGCCACCGCCCCCAGCGCCATGGCGCTGCGGTATCTGCTGAACAGGAGCACAGCGGCGTATCCGGCCATGACCACGACGACGTAGACCGAGGTGCTGAGAACCACCGCAACTCCCGCGGCGAAGGCCCCGACCAGCGAGATGACGCGGTATCTCCCTTTGGCATCGACCGCATTGCCGAGCAACACGATGCCCCATGGCCCCAGACAGGCCGACATGGCCGACGGCTCCGGGAACACCCCACCGGGCCGGGCGACGTATGCGGTGTAGACGTCGGTGATCGACTGCAGATCGGCGAAGCTCGGGTTGTGGAAGTACTCGATGAACGGGAACACCCCGCGGCCGAACTCGATGATCTGGTAGATGGCTAGGGCCAGGTTGATCATCATCGCGATCGCCACCGGGAACGGCAGCCAGTCCTTGACGAAGCTGCGTAGGAGATCTCCGAACACCGGCAGCGCCAGCAGCGTCACTGCAGTCACGATGAACGTGCGGAATGCGGTGTCCGGGCTCTCGAGCTGATTGGCGAAGGCAGCCAGGCCATAGGCCAGCAGGATCGGACCCACCAGCCAGAAGTAGGCCACGGCCGACCTTGTCTTGATGACGTGCGGGAGCCGCACCACCAGCAGCAGCAAGCAGACCAGCTGTGCGGCTTGGAAGCCCCAACTGTTGCCAAGGGAGAACACCGCCGGGTACGGGAAGAACGCGAGAAAGACCAAGCCACAGGCCCAAACCGAGGCGTACTCGTCGCCGATCCGGCGCCCGGACCGCTGGTCAGGCAGATCGGGCATGGTTGGCTCTCTCGTAGACCTCGACGGTGGACGCGGCGACGGCATCGATGGATAGCTTGGCCAACGCGTCGGTGAAGCCCTGTTCATATGCGTGGTGTTGTTGACGCAGACCGGCCTTGTGCATGGTCAGGGCGAGCCCTTCGGCGAGGTCGGGGGCGATCTCGCCGACGCCGTACTTCTTGACCGGCTCGGCCAAACCGCCGATATCGGTGACCACGATCGGCCGGCGGTGCGCAATCGCTAGATGGGTCACGCCGCTCTGAGCCGCGAACCCCTGATACGGCGCCACCAGCACCCTGTGCGCGGCGAACAGCGGCGCTACCTCTTCGTCGACGAGGTAGCCCGGTCGGAAGTCGCAGCGAGTAAGTCCGAGGTCTTCAATCCGTCGCTGAATGTCGTCGACCATCTTCTGCGAGCCACCCCCGGCCACAGTGGCGGTCGGGTTGTCCAGCGCCGCCAAGGCGTTCAAGAAATGCAGAATGCCTTTGTTCTCCCGCAGCACGCCGAAGAAGAGGTAGTCGCTGGGCTGGTCCGGTTCAGGGGACGGCGCGACCGGCCAGATCGGATGCGGGACCACCGCGACCTGCGCACTCGGCAGGATCTGGAGCAACTGTGACCGAAGCGTCTCGGTGTGCACGATGAGCTGGTCGGCGCGCGCCCAGGCCGCCACGGCGTCCCGCTGCCGCAGCCGGGCCAGCAGGTCCGTCTCGTGTGGCTGGACGTTGTGCACGGTGACCACCGTCCGGTATCCGGCGCGTCGCGCCACGTCCACTGCGGCCGCGCCGAGAAAGGTCGGGAACTCCTGGAAGTGGATGACCCCAGGCCCGGACTCCTGCGCATCACGGCCTAGGAGCGCCTTCAGCTGTCGCAGGTGTCGGCCGTAGACCAGCTGCCGGTCGACGATGCGTGCGATGCCATGGGCGCCTTCGTCGATCGGCGACAACACCGGGAGGGTGGTGACCCCGTCGGCCGGCTCGGCACCACTGGCGCAGACCACGGCCATCCGGGTGTGGTCGCCGAGGCCCCGTGCCAACTCACAGGAGTAGCGCCAGTGGCCTCCGCTGCGCGTATGCAGGTACATCAACGCTCTCATCTGCGACTCCTGGGTCGTCACGACGCATCGGCTCTCGTCGAGCAGCCTGCGGCTACCGTGACATCGGCGTGCGCACAGCGCCGGCCAGTCACCGACGGCTCCCGCCGCCACACCGGCCGGGAGTGGCCCGCTGGTAGAGCTTGTCGATCGCATCGCGGTATCCGGCCTCGTCACTGAGCTGATGGAAGCGCTCGGTGGCGGCGGACGCCGTACGCGCTCGCAGGCCTTCATCGCCGATCAGACAAACCAGGGCATCCACGAGCGCGTCGTCCTCACTCTCCAGGTAACCGGTGACCGCAGGAGCGACCAGATCCCGCATCCCGTCCACCGGGGTGCTGACAATGGGCAGGCCCAGGTACATGGCCTCGAGTGCCGCGATCGGCCGACCCTCGAAGCGCGAGCACATCAGCATCGCCTTGCTTTCCTTCATGATCTGATAGGGCGCATTGAGGAAGCCGAGATAGCTGGTTCGATCGTGCACCCCCATCTCCTGGGACACCGCCTGCATCTGTGCGAGTAGTGGCCCATCCCCGACCACCCCGAACCTGGCCTCGTCGAGCCGCTGCAGTACGGCACAGGCGACCCGCGCCACCCTCACCGGGTCCTTCTGGTCGGTGATCCTGCCAACGAACAACACGTCGAATCCGCCACCGGACTGCGCGGTTCCGGTGAGGGTATCGATCCGCTTCGCGCTCACCACATTGGGCAGCACCGTCGTCCGTTCCGCGAGCACCCGACGAAGCGCATAGCCATCGAAGCACGCCTGATCGACCATCACGACAGCGGCGGCCCGTCGTGCGGCCAAGGCATAGACCACCGCCTTTGGACCCAGAGTGCGCATGTCATCGCTGTTGACGTGCAGGTGGGAGATGAACGGCACGCCCGTCCCGGCGGCCGCGGCAAGCGCGGTTGCCCGGACGTCGTGGGCGTGGATCAGGTCGGGCCGAAACTGCCGAACGACCTGCCGCAGACCTCGGACGGTCAGACCGCTGATCGGGATGAAGTCGATACCGCGATCCTGGAGCGCTTCGCGCACCGGACCCTCCGGCGAGCAGTAGGCGAACTCGTGTTCCTCGGCCAGCATCAGGCAGATGTCCGCGGCAACGTTCTCCGCCCCGGACAAGGCCGGGCTGGAGAGCAGCTGTAGCACCCTCATCTGATCGTCCCTCCTCGCAGGCATGACTCGCCCTCGCTGCGCCGACCGCCCGGGGCTGCGCCCATCGGGTAGCCCTGCGGGAGCCGAACGGATGTCACGAGGTCACCTTCCGGTACACCTGACGCATCTCCTCGGCCACCGCGTCCAGGTCAAAGGAACCGGCCAACTCCAGGCTCCGGGCACCGAGGGCGGCCCGGTAGTCCGAGTCCTGCGCGAGTTCATCAAGGAGACGGGCCAGGCCGCGAGGCTCGGCCGGGTCAAAGAGCCAGCCGTTGCCGCCTTCGGCGACCAGGTCGCGGTGCCCGCGAATGTCCGAACAGAGCACCGGAAGCCCGGCGAACATCGCCTCGATAACTGAGATCGGCAGCCCTTCCTGCCGTGACGACGCCACGTACACATCGGCGGCCGCGCAGACTCGCTCGATGTCCGAGCGGTAGCCGAGAAAGTGCACCCGCTGGTCGACGTGAAGCTCGGCAGCGAGTTCTCGCAGGCCGGCCTCCTCGGCCCCCACCCCGCATAGCAGCAAGTGGGCAGGCGCCTCGGCCAGGGCTAGGCCTCGCAAGGTGGCAGCGTGGTTCTTGCGGCGGCTCAACTCACCGACACTGGCTGCCACGAAGGTGTCGTCCGAAATCCCCAGCTCGCGGCGGACGTCGTCCCGGGCTTGCCGGCTCGGCCCGAACCGGCCGCGGTCGACGCCCACGCCGGGAATCAACACCGTCGCGCCAGCATGCAGTCGCTGCGCTGCCCGATAGTCCTCATCGTTGATCGTGATCAGCAGGTCTGTGGCGAACGACGCCAGCCACTCGACCGGATAGAAGGTCGCCCAGCTCCGCGCGCCGGAACCCCGGAAGAAGTGGAAGCCGTGCGCGGTGTAGACCACCTTCGGCACGCCGGCCAGCCGCGCCGCAAGACGTCCGACCACCCCACCGACTGGGGAGTGGCAGTGCACCAGGTCCGGCTTCAGGCGGGTCATCAGGCGGACCAGTTCGATCAGGGCGATCAGATTCTTCGGTGACAGCGGACCGCGCTCGAACCGAATGTGGTGCGTAGTGATGTCGACCGCGTCGAGGCGTCGCCGATCCTCATTGGCCAGGTTGGCTGCTCCATGGATCTCGTAGCCAAGTTCCTTCAGAACCCGGATGTTGGCCGCCTCAAACAGAAAGAACTGGCGACCGACAGTGGACACAATCAGGGCACGCTTCATCGTCAGTTCTCACTCTCCAGGATCGCGTCGGCGGGCAGCGCTGCCGGCCTCAGCACGACCAGGACGGTCTGGATCAGGATCCGCCAGTCGCCCAACATCGAGCGGCTACGGACGTAGTCGGCGTAGGCCCGTGCCTTACGCGGCAGAAGCCAGGAGACATAGGCCTCGGCCGGGTCGTCGAACCGACTGAGGATCTCCTCCTCGTTTCTGAGCAGGGCGGTCGCCGGATCGGTGATGCCGGGACGCACCGAGACAATCGCCTCAGCCAACTCGCTGGGCCACTGGGCGGCCATCTCCGGCACCTCAGGACGCGGCCCGACCAGGCTCATCTCGCCCTTCAGCACATTCACCAGTTGAGGCAACTCGTCAATCTTGGTCGCCCGGAGGACGCGACCGACGCCGGTCACCCGTCGATCCCCCGCGACTGTGACCAGGGATCCGCCCACGCTCGCCCGCATGGTACGGAACTTGTGGAGCCGAAACTCGGTTCCGTATCGGCCGGTTCGTACTTGGCTGAAGATGATCGGGCCCGGCGAACTCAGCGCAACCGCCACCGCGGCCACCAGCAAGATCGGCGACACTACGATCAACCCCACCGCAGAAAGCAGCACATCGCGAGCACGAAAGACCGCCTCGCTGCCAGATCTGGTCACCGCATCGTCCTCGCAGCGTCCCGGTCGTTCACCTCGGACAGCCGCCGACAGTAGCGGTTCATCCGCCTGCCTCGGCTGGTCACGAAGTCGTCCAGGAGCTCCCAGCCACAGCGCAGGTAGAACTGGTTGACGGCCTCGTTATCGACGGCATCAGTAGTCAGGAAGGCGACGCTGGCACCCCGGCTCTTCGCCTCCAGCTCCCACACTGCGAGCAGGCTGCGACCGATCCCCCCGCCACGCAGGTCGGGATCCACGCAGATCGAACTGAGCAGTCCGCCCTCGCTCTGGGCTGGTCCGTCTCCGCGGTAGCGCACCGCTGCGAAGAGGCGTCCGGCGATGCTCGGCCGTCGCAGCACCGCCAGTGCACTGACCATCATGAATGGGAACAGCCTGCGCAGGAGTAGGCGACGGAAGAAGCGCTCCGGTCGGGTGGTGCCCACTACGGCGCCGACGATCCGTCCGTGCTTGTTGCGGGCGACGACGACGGCCGCGGTGGGATCACCCACGAAGCCTCGGTAGAACTGCTCTAGGAAGCCCACTCCGAGACTGGACAGGAAGAAGGTGGGGAAGGCGCGCCGATGCAACTCGGCCAGCTCCCGAGTGTCGGCCTTCTTGATCCCGGTCTCGATCACTGCGCTCCCGCGGTGCCGAGGAGCACCTCACGGGTCGCCGCGATCACGCGCTGGACGTCGTGATCGGTCATCGAGGAGAAGATCGGCAGGCTAACAACCCTGCCGAACGCCTCGGTCGCCACCGGGAAGTGTTCCGGAGCCAGGTGGTATGTGTCTCGCCAGTAGGGGTGCAGATGGAGCGGGATGAAGTGGACGCTCGTGCCCACTCCGCGCTCGACCAATGCTTCGATGAACCCATCGCGCGATATCGGCGCGTCGCTGCCCAATCGGATCGAGTACACATGCCAGGCATGGCCGTTCGCCTCCACCGGGCCCTGCGGCAAGGTCAGCGGGAGCCCGGCCAGGCCGTAGTTGTAGCGGTCGGCGATGCTCTTGCGAGCCGATGCCATCTCCCGCGCCCGGCGCAACTGCACGCGTCCCATGGCAGCAGCGAGGTCGGTCAAGTTGTACTTAAACCCCGGCGCAACCACCTCGTAGTGCCAGCTGGGCTTGGTCGAGGTGTACCTGTCGAAGACGTCACGACTAATGCCGTGCAGCCGCATGGTCCGGGCTCGCTTGGCCAGCTCCGGTCGACTGGTGACCAGCATTCCGCCCTCGCCGGTCGTGATGGTCTTGGTCGAGTAGAAGGAGAAGATCACAGCATCGCTGGCACTGTCTCCGACCAGGCGTGACTCGGAGTAGACCGGGAAGGCGTGCGCGGCATCTTCGACGACCCGCAGATCGTGAGCAGCAGCGAAGTCCGCCAGCGTCGTCCGCGAGACCGGAAGGCCGGAGAAGTGGACCGGGATGATGGCTCTAGTTCGGGGTGTGACTGCCCGAGCGGCCGCCTCGAAGTCGAGGTTGAGCGAGCCCGGCTCGACGTCGACCAGCACCGGCGTGGCGCCCAGATAGCGGACGACCTCGGCAGTCGCGGTGAACGTCCAGGTGGGTACCAGGACCTCATCGCCGGGACCGATGCCAAGCGCCTCCAGGGCCAGATGGAGTCCAGCCGTGGCGGAGTTCACCGCGACGGCATGAAGATCCGGTCCGAGGAAGTCCGCGAACTCCCGCTCGAAGGCCGCCGCACTCGGCCCCGTGGTGATCCAGCCCGATCGCAGAGCTGTCGTGACGGCTTCGACCTCGTCCTCTGTGATGTCGGGCCGAGCAAAGGGAAGGAACTCCTCGGCGACTTCGGTCGGGGTCATCAGACTGCTTCCTTCAACTCGGAGGGCTGCCGTAGATCGACGATCACTCGCTCACTCTGCGTGCCCCAGGCCTCCTGGATGCGGCCCCAATCCAGGTCACCCGGATCAACAGGATCCACAGTGGTGTGGGAGATCTTCGGATGGATTCGGCGCTCGTCGAGCTCGCCGTCGGCGTAGAGCACCTCGTGCAGCTTCTCGCCGGGGCGCAGGCCGGTGAACACGATCTCCACGTCGCCGCGCCCGGACATCGCCACCATCCTGCGTGCGACGTCGAGGATCCGCACCGGCTCACCCATGTCGAGGACCAGGACCTCCCCGGGCTTGCCGATCGCACCGGCCTGAATCACCAGCTGGCAAGCCTCCGGGATTGTCATGAAGAACCTGGTCACATCAGGATGAGTGACCGTCAGCGGCCCACCGGCCTCGATCATCTTGGTGAACAGCGGCAGCATCGAGCCACGCGATCCGAGAACGTTCCCGAAACGCACCGACAAGTAGGTGAGCCCGGTGCGCTGTGCCGCATGGGCGGTGAGCCGCTCGGCCAGCCGCTTGGAGTGACCGAGGACGCTGGTGGGATCGGCTGCCTTGTCAGTGGAGATGTTCACGAATGTCTGTACCCCGGCGCGCCGGGCGGCCTCCAGCACATTGCTGGTGCCCAAGACATTGGTCTTCCACGCCTCCTTCGGGTACTGCTGCAGCATCGGAAGGTGCTTCAGCGCCGCCGCGTGGAAGACGACCTCGGGTCGACGTTCGTCGAAGATTCGGAACAGCGCCTCCTGATCGCGAATGTCGGCCAGCACCACTTCTTGCCCGGTCAGCAGCCCATTGCCGCAGATCGCCAGGTCGGTGGACTGCAGGCCTGTCTCATCACGGTCCAAGAGGATCAGCTCCGACGGCCCGAACTTGTGAATCTGCACGCAGAGCTCACTGCCGATTGACCCGCCGGCGCCGGTGACCAACACCCGCCTCCCGGTGAGATAGCTGGCGATCGACATCAGGTCGGTGTCCACCGGACGCCGCCCGAGAATGTCCTCGATGGAGAGGTCCCGCAGATCTCCGACCTGAGGGTCTCCGGCCAGCACCCGATTCAGCGGGGGAAGAACCTTGACCTTGATCCCCAACGGCGCAGCCAAGGCGTTGACCCTGGTCAGCAGCGTGGAATCGGCCTCGGCGATGGCCACCACCAAGACTCGAGAGCCGGTGCTCTCTGCGACCCGTCCGAGGTCCTGCAGGCCGCCGAGCACATCGACATTCCGGACTCGCGCATGGCGTCGGCTCGGGTCGTCATCCAGCAACCCGACCGGCCGATAGGGCGAGCTGGCGTCGGTGATCATCCGGCTGACCAGGTAGGTGCCCATATCACCGGCACCGAAGATCAGGGCGGGCTCGGTCGCCCGGTCCCCCAGCCGCGCCTCGCGGCTCAGCCGCGCCAGATAGCGAACCGAGAACATGAGCAGCACGGCGATCGGGAGTGCGATCAGCATCGTGCTGCGCGGTGCGTTCAGCGACGGTGCCAGGAGCAGCAGGGCCACGAAGCTCGTCGCTCCGCTGACCAGCGCCGCGTAGGAGAGCGCCCGTACCTCTTCGAAGCAGCCGTACTGGTACCGGCCCTGATAGAGCTTCAGAGCAAGGCCGGTTGCTCCCTGACAGACAGCCGCGAGGGCGGCCAGCCACAGCGTTGCCGGAGTGTCGATCCCCGCGAAGGAGAACTCCAGCCTGAGTACCTGAGCGGCGGCAATGGCCACCACCCAGGCGGATGCGTCGAGAAGCCACTGGCCCAGGTACCGCAGCCCGGGCCGCGCAACAGTGGCCCTCACTGCTGGCTCCACATGGCGGCAAGACGGCAGGGCCCAGCCCCCGACTCCGGCGTGTGAACGCTCAAGATCCCCCACTTCCGTTACGACTCACCCGTTCGTGGCGCGGGCGGATAACCTTCACCGAAGGTGAGTCCGGCTGCCGACAACACGTTGACTATTAGGCACATTGGAGAATTGAGGGACGGCCGGTGGACGCTTGGTGCACCTGCTCACCCCGTAGTTGGTACAGGCCTGGCCAGCCGATTGGCACGGCGAGACCCGAGTCTCGATACGGCGGTCGAGCGCTGTCTCGCGCTAGTCGCCGGAGAGAACTTGGACTGGCGAAATCGGCTCTGCTCGGTGCCCCTCGCGCTTCACCGAGTTGTCCATCGTCAGCACCGAGTCCTTGCTCGCCGTGACATACGAGCGGTAGTTGTAGCGGTAGCTGGCCCGCCCGTACCCGTTCACCTTCTCCGGCAGCTTGTTGATCACGGAGCCGAGCAGGTTCGCGTCCACTGCCCGCAACGAGTTCATTGCGGTCTCCAGCTGATGGCGGGAGACGCACGACGAGCCGACGATCATCAAAGCCCCGCCGACCAGACGCGCGATCACGGCCGCGTCGGTGACCGGCAGCAGTGGCGGCGAGTCGAGAATCACCATGTCGTAGCGATCGACGGCCTCGGCCAGAATGTCTCGCATCGACTGAGAGCCAAGGAGCTCGGACGGGTTCGGCGGGATCTGGCCGCCGGGCAGGACGTGTAGGTTGCCGTTCCCGACCGCTCGAACAGCCTCGGTGAGGCTGGCCTTACCGATGATCACCGCCGTCAGGCCCGGCGAGTCATCCAGGTCGAACAGGCGGTGGACGCTCGGTCGGCGCAGATCGGCGTCGATCACCAGCACCGACTCGCCGGCGTCTGCGAAGGCGGTAGCAAGGTTCAGCACGGTGGTTGTCTTGCCCTCACCGGGAACCGTTGAAGTCACCACCATGGAGCGACCATGGCCGGTGAACTTGAGGAACTGCAGGTTCGTCCGCAACCGCCGGTAGGCCTCGGCTCGAGCCGAATGTGGGTTGGTCTGGAAGACCACCGGGTGACGCTGCGTGTCCTGGTCCAGGTTGATCACGCTGATCACCCCGCTCTTGCCCACCACCGGGACGTCCTGCGGAACCACCACTCGAGTGTCCAACCGGTTTCGCAGCAGCGCCTGGCTGAACCCGATGAGGAGGCCTAACAGGAAGCCGAGCAGGATGTTCTGCACAACCTTCGGCGACTTCCATGACTCCGGTACTCGAGCCCGCTCGACCACCGTCGCCTTGACCGCATCGGTGCTGTTCACTCCTGCGGGCGACAGTTCCGCCACAGCGATGGTGAGCTGATCGGCCACTGCGTTGGCAATGTTGGCGGCGGCGTTCGGGTCGGTGCTGGTCACCTCGAGGTCGATGATGGCCGTGTCGTTGGGTGCGCTGGCACTGACCAGGGTGGCCAGCTCCTGAGAGTCCATCGAGAGGCCCAGACTCTTGATCACCGGGTCTAGGACGATCGGCTTCTGGGCCAGCATGGCGTAGGAGGCGACCTGGTTGCGGGCAAACAGCGAGCCTTGCTGCAGTTCGCCGGCCGAGCCGCCGCTCTCCACGGTCAAGAAGATGGCTGCCGTGGCGCCGTACACCGGCGTCACCAAATAGGACGCGCCCGCTCCCGCCCCAGCACCGAGGATCACGGCGATCACGATGCTCTTCCAGTAGTGGCGGAACAGGTCCAGGTAGGCCTTCAGCTCCACTGCAGCCAACTCTCAGGTCGTCGGGGGTACGGGCGCGCCAGCGCACATGCACCGCCTGAGGCCGACGATCCGTCGTCCCATGCATCGCTAACACGCCAGCGTCGACGGTCAGTCTGATTCACCGCGCAGTAAGCGCCGGTGGTCGTGACGGAAGTCCCGCCGGCTTTGGTGCACCCGGTGGTCACGCCAATGGTCACCAGGTATCGGGGAAACTGGTCAGGTTCAGATGAACCGGGCCCGACCCACCGGACACTCAGGGTGAGTCGGCCTTGGCGACCTCGTCCAGGTACTCGTCGACCGAGTCCGAGTCCAGCGCCTGGATGAGTCGGTCGAGCTTCTTGCGATCCACCAGATCGATCGACTGTCCGGTCGACGAACGCCCGTAGCCCGCGATCGGAACCTGCATGGTCACCACGCTCCTGCCGTCATCGAGGTGCATGCTGCCGGCCAGGTCGATGATCGCCTCATTGGTCAGTGAGGCATCCACCGTGACCAGCCCGCTCAGTTGGTCGAGAACTGCCAGCAACTCCGTCGGGTGCGACAGCGCCTCCTTCGAGAAGAGCTTCGCGGCCAGCGCCTTGAGCACCCGGCGCTGGCGCTCGGCTCGCCCGAGATCACCGCCTGACACGCCATGACGCTGGCGCACAAAGGTGAGCAGGGCGTCCCCGCTGAGCCTGATCGAACCACGGGCGAAGTGGTAGGGACCCACGCTCGAGGCCTCGGAGTTCCAGACGGTGATCTCACCGAGCTTCTCGCTGACCGCGACCAGTCCGTCAAAGTCCAGCCAGGCGGCGTGCTCGATGTGGGTGTCCAGCAACTTCTCGACGGTCCGTACTGCCAGCGGCATGCCGCCGAAGGCGAAGGCGGCGTTGATCTTGTTCTTGCCGTGCCCCGGAATCGGCACATAGAGGTCTCGGGGCAGCGACATCAGGTACACCGAACGTCGATCGGCGGAGATGTGCCCCAGGATCAGAACGTCGCTACGGGAGATCCCGCCGTCCGAGGCATCGGCTCCCGCAACCAGGAAGTTCATCGGGCTGTCCGGGGTGGGCGGCAGCACCGGGATCTCCGGCGTCGGCAACATGTCCGGGTCCCGGGCAATCCCGGACAGCATGCTGGATGCCTTCCAGACCACCGCCCCCGCGCCGAGGCCGACGACCAGCACTGCAGACAGCAGGACGATCAGCAGGATCCGGCGGCGTCGCCGCCGAACCGGGATCGGCTCGACGCGCGCCGGACCGGCTTCGAGATCGCCGAGCAAGACATCCTCCCGAGCAACTCGCCGCATGGGTGAAACCTGAGGCTAGTTGGCGGTCGGAGGTGCCGAAACCTCCAGGTGAACCACGCACAGCACCAAATGCCGAACGAACGGCACCCGGTTTGCTCGGCGGGTGCCGGGGTCGGATCAGCCGAACCAGACCTCATTGCCCGCCGCGTCGACGGCATGGACTCGGAAGCTCTCAGCGGCAAGGTCGGCGCTCAAAGTGGCCGTCGCGCCCTGCCTGCGCCAGGTGATCTCCAGCTGCTCGGAACCGGTCTGACCCACCTCGCAGTCAGCATCGAAGCCGAAGGCCGGGAAGCTGTTGCGGAACTTCAGCAGGTCAAGCTGCGCAGTGACGACTGGACGGTTCAGTCCCTCGGCGATCTGCGCGGCACTCAAGTTCGTCCGGTTGATCTCCTTGTGCCCGCCCTCGCCGGCGCGCTCGACCGCGGCATGGTCGTTCGGCCCGGCGAACAGGTCCAGGTACCAGACCTGGGGCTTGCCGGGCATGAAGAGCTGGATCGCCCGGGCCAGCAACAACCGAGCATCGCTCTCCCCCAGCGCGCTGTAGTAGGTGGCGTTCACCTGGTAATAGATGTTCTTGGCGCCATGCAGGTCCTTCACGTACCCACCGCGGCCCTTCACGGTCTCGATCAGCGACTCGATCCGCGCGGACGGCAGTAGCCCACCCAGATCCAGCAGCGGGATGCCGTCATGGCAGCCGAGCATGTTCACCGTATGGATCCGCTTGCTCAACAGCTCACCGATCCAGCGTTTCAGGGTGCTGGCATCGCGACTCTCGAAGGCGTCGATGAGCAGGCCGGGCAGGAAGAAGTCGTAGGTCAGGAAGCCCTTGCCGGCCAGCAGCTCGTGGATGCCCTCGGCGTAGCTGGCATGGATCTCCGGAAGCAGGATCAGTCCTCGGGCATCGGCCAGCTGCTTGACCTTGGCCAGCACCTCCCAGGTGCCGGGCTCGTTCAGGAAGTTGCGCTGACCAGGGGCCTTGGGGGCGTAGGCGAAGGCGTCCAGCCGGACGATCTTGGCACCGTAGCCGGCCAGCTTGTCCAAGGTGTCGGCGTAGAACTGCCAGACGAGCGGCGAGTTGATGTTCAGGTCCATCTGGCCCAGGTAGCGTCGCCGAGCCTCAACGGCGTCCACCACAGCATCCCGGACGTCCTCGAAGCCGCTGAAGTCCGCATCCCCGGGACGCCCACCTGCGCTCAACGTGGTCGCCAACCGGGCGGCCAGCAGCTCGGCCCGTCCGTACTGCAGGCCGGCGGCGGCCATCAGCTCCTGCGGATCGGGCTGTGAGTAACGGACCTCCTGGTAGAAGGTGTTCCAGTAGGGCACCTCGCGGCCGTCGGGGAACCGGACCATCAGGATCGGCAGCCCCGGTTTGCGGAAGAACATGTCCTTGATCAGGTAGTCGTCGGGCTGCAGGTAGCCACCCTCGGTCAGGTCACCGTGCCCGGCCCAGAACTTGTTCCAGTCGATGAAGAAGTCCACATAGGGCGAACGGTCGCCACGGGCCAGGACGTCCTGGAACTGCGGGGACAACACCGAGGCGTGGTTGAGGATGAAATCGAGCTTCAGGTCGATGCCGGCTTCAGCGAGCGCCGGCAGATCGTCCGGGCCGACCAGGGTCTGGCTGAGCTCGTAATCGATCACCGAGAAGCCGCGGTCCAGATCGGTGTTGAACACGCTCGGCAGCAGGTAGGCCGACTCGAAGGCGCCGGCCACAGCCGGATCGCGAACCACGTCCACCAGTCCGCTCAGCTGACCGGCCAGGCTGTCGGGGTAGGCGTTCAGCATCGGGCCGGCACCGGGCAGGTCAAGGCCCATCGAGGCCTGGTACTCGGCGAAATCGAGCAGCTCACCGGAGCGGGAGACGATGATCTTGGCCCGATGTGCTGCGGCGGCCAGCTTGGCCTGCTCCAGCTCCAGGACCATGGTGGTGAACGGGGAGTCGACGGCACCGTCCCGGCTTCGGGCCCGGCGGTGGGCCAGGGTCTCGGCCGGAGTGCTGTTCAGCAGGATCGGGACGTCCACGCCGACCAGATGATCGGAGTTGCCGTGGGTCCACTCCACCACCATCACCCGAACCGCGGACAGATCTACCCGGTCGTACCAGAGCTGGCCATCGGAGCGTCCCATCCGCTTCAGCATCAGAGTGTCCGCGCCGGCGTGGAAGTCGGCCAGAATCGCGTTCAGCTCGGCGAAGTCGATCTCGGCCGGCGTACCGAGGTAGTCGGCCAGTGCGGCCCGTCCTGCGCGCAGGTAGCCGGCCAGCCAGGGATGCTCGCCGAGCTGGGACGGGTCGGCGTCCGCCCCATCGGCCTGCAACTGGGCGAGCAGGTCGCGGACGTGGCCGTCGTAGCCACCGGCCTCGACCAGGCCACGCAGGCCGGCCGACCGGAACACCCGCAGCCGCTCGGCATCGTTGGCTTCCGGGAATCGGCGCGGATAGTTGTCCCCGGACAGCAGGTAGGAGCCGATGCCGTGCTGAGCCAGGCCATAGGCCAGCAGGGAGCCGGTCTCGGACTTGCCCACGCCCGAGCCGCCGCACACCGAGACGACCGGACGGTGGCCGGCAGCCAGTTCGGGGCTGAGCAGTTCGATCAACCGGGGGAAGATGTGCTCGGCTTTGGCGAGATGGTCGTGGCTGATCTGCACCTTGTCCCCCGGCATGTCGCCGACGGGAATGGCAGACAGGTCGCTGACGACCGGGAAACTGACTGTCATGCGCTCTCCTCGGCCTCCACGCCCGAGCGGAACCCCGGCGGTCCCACGTGGTGGCTAAATCGTTTGACCAGAGAGTACAGGGCGGCCCCCGGCGTGTGCATCTGAGAGGGGCGATGTCCCTTGTCGGACCCCGAGCTCCAGCCGGAAATAGATAGGGTTCCTGCCCGGGGGGATGGGGCAGGAACCCTGCGCGCAACTATAGGGAAGACGTCCCGGCGTTGTCACTCCTATGGGGGACACGCCGAGAATTCGTGCAGACTCAGTGGCCAGCCGCGGTCGCGGCCTCTTCCTTGAGCTTGTCCATGTCGAGTTCCTTGACCTGAGAGATCACATTCTCGAAGGCGGACTTGCTCAGCGCACCGGCCTGGCGGAAGACCAGGTACCCGTCCCGGAAGGCCATCAGGGTCGGGATCGAGCTGATCTCCAGTGCGCCGGCCAGCTCCCCCTCGGCGTCGGTGTCCACCTTGGCGAAGACCGCGTCGGTGTGGTTGTTCGAGGCCGACTCGAAGATCGGGCCGAACATCCGGCACGGCGGGCACCAGGTGGCCCAGAAGTCGATGAAGACAATGCCGGACTCGATGGTCTTGCCGAAATCCGCAGCGGTCAGGGTGATGGTTGCCATGACTTCCTTCAGTAGGTTTCAGTCCTAGACAACGCTGGGAGTTCGGTGGGGTATTCCAGAGGCTCAGTCGACAACGACGAACAGTTGGTCGCCCAGTTCGACCGGAACCAGCACCTGCTCCTGCTCCCCCAGGACGATCTTGCGGCCACGGAGCTGGGCTTGTATCGGGCGCCGCTCGGCCACTCCGAGGGCGGCGAGATGCCCAAGCAACTCGATATCACCCTGGGCCGCCTCACTCATCCGGGCGAAGACCACCTCGTGGACCTCGCCGTCGGCCAGCCGCAGGGAGAGCAGTTCCACGCCGTCCAGGAAGTCTTCCGCCGCGGCCGGAGCACCCAGCTCGGTCAGTCCGGGAATCGGGTTGCCGTAGGGGGAATGCACGGGGTTGTCCAGCAGCCGCAACAGCTGGCGCTCGACCTGGTCGGAGATCACATGCTCCCAGCGGCAGGCTTCCTCGTGGACCAGCCGCCAGTCCAGGCCGATCACATCCACCAGCAGCCGCTCGGCGAGCCGATGCTTGCGCATCACTTGCTCGGCCAGCTGCCGGCCCCGCTCGCTGAGGACCAGATGCCGATCCGGATGCACCGCGACCAGACCGTCGCGTTCCATCCGGGCCACCGTCTGCGAGACCGTCGGGCCGCTCTGTCCCAGCCGCTCAGCGATCCGGGCGCGCAACGGCGGCACGCCTTCCTCACCGAGCTCGTAAATGGTCCGCAGATACATCTCAGTGGTATCGATGAGATCGCTCATCTGACTCCTCCCGCGGTTCCAGCCAGACTATAGCTATGTCCGACACGCAAATGGCTCGGCTGGTGCCGGTAGCTCCGGAAAGACTCGCCGGTTGGCTGACCGGATTCACCGACCGGCACGGCCGCCCGGAGCTACGTCTGGCTCCCGATGCGCTGCATCTGGACGCCCCCGACGGCGCCCGCGCGGCGGTCCGGCTGCCCTGGGGGCCGCTACCCGGTCTGGATCCGCTGGCTGAGCTGGTCGCCGATGCGCTGCGACCCAGGCTGGTCGGCGGGCTGATCGTGCGGCGCCGAGCGCATGCCATCGGCATCTTCTCCGGCGCGGAGCTGATCACCGGTCATCACGCCAGCCACTACGTCCAGGGACGGACGAAGGCCGGCGGCTGGTCGCAGCAGCGCTACGCCCGCAGGCGGGCCAATCAGGCAGATCACGCCTTCAGCGCGGCGGCCGACGACGTTGCCGCGATCCTGCTCCCCGAAGCCGGGCGCTTGGACGCGGTGGTGGCCGGCGGCGACGCCGCAGCTGTCAACGAGGTGCTGAGCCGGCCCGAGTTCGAGCCGTTGCGCCAACTGAGAGTGGGTTCGGTGCTTCCCGTCCCGGATCCGAATCGGACGGTGCTGGTCGGTTTCGGACAGCAGCTACGCCAGGTCCGGATCGGGCTGAACGAGCTGGCCTAAGGCTTCGTCAGCGGCGCAACAGGACGACGGCCGCAGCGATCACAGCCAGCAACCCGGCTGCGCCGAGCGCCCAGGCCTGACGCGAGTCGTCCGGCGCAGCGCCCTGGCTGTCGTCGGGGCCCGAGCCGTCATCACTGTCATCGGTGGACTCCGCGGTCGGTGAGGCCTTGGCGGTCGCCCCGGGGCTGAGCGTGCTCGCCGCACTCGGCGACGGCTTTGGCGAGGTCGTCTCAGCGGCAGCGATCGACGGGATCGACACTCCGAGCAGCACCACCAGGGCTGCCACAACGCCCGCCACCGCGCGGCGCACCAGCGAAATCATGTCGTTGAGCCTACCGGGCCTCGCGAAGAACTCACGAACCGCCCACCTGAACGACCGCCGCTAGCGGCGGAGCGGCGGCGGCCCAGAGCCATTCGGAGCCGACGCACCCGACCCCGCAGATCCTGCTCACCGGTTGGCGTGGCGACTACCGTTGTGTCATGAGCACGCTGTGGCTCTACGCGGTGACCATCGACGAGGTTCGCGGCATCTTCGGCGCGGACCCGCTGCTGGCCGACCGACTGCGAGCGACGGCGACCCGGCGTTTCGCTGAACAGGCTCCGGCCACTCCGGGGTTGCTCGGCAAGCTCGGCCCGGCGTTCCGCCGTCACCCAGGCGCTCCGATCACCCGGCCGAACGTACCCACCGCAGCCGAGGTGGACGCACTGCTGGCCAGTCGCTACCTGCCACCGGATCGACTGGGCGCCGCCTGGGTCCTGCTGCTGGCCTGGCTGGACGAGCTGGCCCCGAACGGCCTGGCTCTGCCCATGACCGGCCAGCAACTGGCCGACTTCGACTTCGACCTGGCCTGCAGCGGGGTGTCCTCGCGACTGGGACTGACCGACCTACTCAAGGCCGGCCTGGGCGTCCCGCTCGCGCCCGGCCCAGGGTGGTCGGCCGGCTGGGTGCCGGCCGAGCACGCCGCCGCGATCGCCCCGTCCTGGCGACCTTGCGTGAGCGAGTTGCCCCCGGCACGCCGCGAGCTGGCCGACACGATCCTGGACTGGCTGGAGGCCCGGCCGGGCTGGACGCAGCAACCACCCTGGCCCGATCTGGTCGCCGTCTTCCAGCCCTGAGGTGCACCATCGGTCCGGAAACGCCGAACGGCGTCGCCCCCAGCAGGGGACGACGCCGTCTGTGAATCGGCGACTACTTGGCCAGCACGGCGTCGAGGATCGGGCCCTGCACGAAGTAGATCAAGAAGGCGGCAGCCACAGCCCACAACAGCGGGTGGACCTTGCTGGCCTTGCCGACGATCACCTTGATGGCGACGAACAGCACGAAGCCGACGCCGATTCCCACGGTGATCGAGTAGGCGAACGGCATCAGGATGATGGCGAAGAAGGCCGGGATGCCCTCTTCCGGATCAGTCCAGTCGATGTGGACGACCTGGGACATCATCAGGAAGCCCACGAAGGCCAGCGCCGGAGCGGCAGCCTCGGCCGGAACCATGTTGACCAGCGGCGACAGCACGATGGCCAACAGGAAGGCCACACCGGTCACGATCGAGGCGATACCGGTCTTGGCACCGTCACCGACGCCGGAAGCCGACTCGATGTAGGAGGTGTTCGACGAGGTCGAGGTCAGGCCACCGGCCATGGCGGCGATCGAGTCGACGATCAGGATCTCCTGGGTGTGCGGCGGGTTGCCGTCCGCCTCGAGCAGGTTGCCCTCGGCGCCCACGGCCACGATGGTGCCCATGGTGTCGAAGAAGTCGGCCAGCAGCAGCGAGAAGACCAGCAGGATCACGGCGATCACGCCGACCGGGCTGGCGAAGCCGCCGAAGAAGAACTCACCGGGGTTGAGCCAGGCCTTGCCGAGCAGGCTCAGGTCGACGCCGGTCCAGCCACCGAAGGCCGGAAGGTTGGACATCCAGCCGGTGGCATTCACAATGGCGCCGGTCGCGTCCTTGGCCTTGCCGATGTGGAGAACCGTCTCAACGATCACGCTGATCACGGTGCCGGAGAGGATGGCGATCAGGATCGCGCCCTTGACCCGCTTCACGTACAGGACGATCAACAGCAGCAAGGTGATCACGAAGATGGCAATCGGCCAGCCGTTGAGGCTACCGAAAACGCCGAGCTCGACCGGCGTGCCCTTCGCCGAGCGGACGATGCCGCCGTCGACCAGGCCGATGAAGGCGATGAACAGGCCGATGCCGACCGAAATGGCCGCCCGGATGTTGCGCGGCACGGCATTGAAGACGGCCTTGCGGAAGCCGGTGAAGACCAGGATCGTGATGATCAGGCCTTCCCAGAAGACCAGGCCCATGGCAGCGGTCCAGCTCATCTTCGCGGCAATGGTGTAGGCCACCACGGCATTGATGCCCAGGCCCGCGGCCAGTGCGATCGGGAAGCGTCCATAGCTGCCCATGAAGATGGTCAGAATGCCGGCGACCAGCGCCGTTGCGGCCGCCACTGCCCCGATCGAGATCGGGATGTTGGCGCCGTTCGAGATCGGGGCGCCGGTGATCAGGTTGCCGTTCACGTCCGGAACGGTGCCGATGATGATGGGGTTGAGGACGATGATGTAGGCCATGGTGAAGAAGGTCACCAGGCCGCCGCGAATCTCACGACCCAGGCTGGAGCCACGCTTAGTGAGCTCAAACCAGGCGTCGAAGCCGCTTACCTTTGCAGAGGACGGTGTAACCGTCGAAGAACCAGGGTTCGCCATGGCGGAATGGTAGGGGCTCTCAGCCAGGACATAGGGTGGTGTCCGTGATCGAAAACGCCCACCAGCACAAACCCCTGTTGGTGCAGGCGCCGGTGCGCGCCTTGGACCCGGACGGAGTTGCCGTCGTCAGCGTCGGAACTGCCGCCTTCGCGATCTCCACCGGCATCTTGTGGACGGCCATCCCACAGCTCATCGCCGCCGATCAGCTGTGGCATCTGTGGGTCGCCGCGACCGGCACCGTCATGGGCGTGTTCGGGCTCAGCTTCGGGATCTTCCGATCCCGCCGCCGCAAGCGCTCCGGCGATGAGCCGGAGGCCGAGACAGGCTCAGTCGAAGATCTCGGAGTCGATCCGGATCGTGTCCCAGACCGGAACTGACAGATCCACACCGCGAGCCGGCTCGACGACGTCGGAATGACCGCCACAGCCATGATCGACACTCACCACTGAGCCGTCGGCCGGCGACAGCTCGTTGGCGCATACGCCGAAGACTCGGCCCAGGCTGCCACTCAGCCCGACGAAGAAGCCGCAGGTGACGCAGTTGGCCGGTGCCTGCTGCGTCATCGAGTTCTCGGCGCCACCGGGTCCGTCCAGCCAGCGCTCAGCGGCATCGTCTCGTCCGACGATCGACAGGACGCGCTCGCGGCCCAGGCCCAACTCGGCCACCAATGCCCGCACCTGGCTGGCCTCAGCCGGGTCGGCATCGGCAGCGAACTCGCCACCGGTGTAGCCCGGCTCCAGCCGGACGTCGTCGACCGCGGTCGGCGCCAGCACTCCGGGAGTGAGGTCCTTGGGGCCGATCCGATCGCTCCACGGGACCCAGGCCGGTGCCAGCAGGGCACCTTCACCGGGACGCAGGGTGACCTCGTTGACGGTGGCGTCCTTGGCTCGGGCGGCCCGAACCACGCTCACCTCCCACTGCCAGCCCGGGTAGCCCGGGTGCACGCAGGCAAACCGATGGGTGGCGACTCGGACGTCCTCGGCAACCACCCCGAGGTGTTCGCCGACCTCCAGCACACCGGCGCGGCGGACGGCTGCCGCTCGGGCCAGTTCGACGGCTCCGGCGCAGACCGCATCCAGCTCGAGAGTGGCAGCCACTACAGCTCCAACTCGTCGGCGACCGCGCGCAACACGGCCGCGGTCTTGCCGGCCACCTTGGAATCTGGGTGGCGACCTCTGCGGTAGCCGTTGCCGACGTTGTCGAGCATCTTGATCAGATCCTCGACGATGATGGCCATGACCTCCGGGGACTTGCGGGCAGCCTTGGACAGCGAGGGCGGCGGATCGAGGAGCCGCACCGACAGCGCCTGCTCACCCTTCTTGCCGTCCACCACACCGAACTCGACCTTCTGGCCGCGCTTGAGGCTGGTCACGCCGTCCGGCAGCGCCGCAGCGCGGACGTAGACGTCGTCCCCGCCCTCATCCTTGGAGAGGAACCCGAATCCCTTCTCCGCGTCGTAGTACCGCACCTTGCCGACTGGCATTTTCGCCTCAACTCCCGCAACCAACTGATGATCGACTTCTCGACCAGCCTCCAGCCTAACCAATACCCGGCCAGCGAGCACACCGCTGCCGGCAGCACAACTCGCCCCGGACGCCCCGGCGTCCCCGGTCCGCCTACTATTGGCCCATGGCCAGCTGGCAGGACGGACCAGAGTACGCGCCGCTGGTGCGCCCGGCCGCATTCGTGATGCCGGACGCCGAGCCGCTGCAGGTCGACCCGGTTCCGGCTCCCCCGGCTGTGCCGGTTCCCGACGCCGAGCCTCGATTCACCGCTCCCGAGCAGGAGCAGCCGGCCCTGGCCGCACTGGCCCCCTCGGCGGCACCGGGACGCAACCCGAACCTGCCCTTCATCTCCCAGGTCACCCCGCTGACCAGCACCGAGCCTCGGCTGCCGAGTCAGCCGTTCGGAGTCACCGACGCGCCACTGGGCGGCTACCTGGCACCACCGGCGCCGCACGCCGCGGTTCAGGTCAACCCGAGCCCGTTCCCGGCACCGGGCAGCCAGCAGTGGTTCGCCCCACCGCCGGTCCCGGTTCCGGTCGAGTCGCCACGGGTGACCGTCCGGCAGCTGCTGGCTGGAATCACCCCCGGTGTGGCAATCACCATGGCAATCGGCATGGTCTTCGGCTGGGCGGCCCCGTTCACCTTGGTGATCGCCTTCGTGCTCAGCTCACGGATCGGCTATCGGCGCGAGGCCGTCCATCGCACCTGGCAGTTCACCGGCTTCGCGATGCTGGCCATCGCCATGTTCAGCATCGCCAGTTCCGGGAACGATCTGGACGCCCTGTTCGCCAGCCTGGCGGGCAGCTGCCAACTGGCCAGCTGGGTGGTGGCGATCACGTTGAGCCTGATCGTCGGCTCGGCCCTGCGTGCCGGCGAACAACCGTTCCGCTACCGATGAGCGTGCCGCCGGCCGACGCGCGTCGGCGTCACCAGCGACGCGGCACCCGAGTGGTGGTCACCGACCTGACCTCGGTGCTGCTCTTGGCCGACACCGATCCCGGAGTGCCGGGCAGTCGATGGTGGGTCACCCCGGGCGGCGGGATCGACCCCGGCGAGAGCGACCGGGACGCCGCTGCCCGCGAACTGGCCGAGGAGACCGGGCTGTTGGTCGATGCCCACCAACTGATCGGGCCGGTGGCCGAGCGCGAAGCCGTCCATGGGTACTCGGATCGGATCCTGGTCCAGCGAGAGAGCTTCTTCGTGATGGTGGTCGAGGCGCCGTTCGAGCCGGTCCCGGGCGGGCTGACCGCGTCCGAACTCCTGCGACTGGACGGTTGGGCCTGGCATCGGCTGGACGCCCTGGCACAACTCACCGAGCCGGTATGGCCGGCCATGATTCCTGACTTGGTAGCCAGAGTCGGGGCGCCCACCGTGCTCCAGCTGGGACGAGTCGAAGAGTCCACCGTCCCGGTAAGATGACCCGGGTGTCCTCCCCGGTAGCCGATAGCCCTGATCTCCCACGGCCTGAAGACCGTCAGAAGCTGCTGGAGCGGTTCCTCTGGCTCTCGGTGGCCACTGCGTTGGCCACGGTGACGATCAAGTCGCTGGCCGCCTACCTCACCAACTCGGTGGGCCTGTGGTCGGACGCCGCCGAGTCCACGGTGAACCTGGTGGCCGCACTGGTTGCGGCCTGGGCGATCCGGCTGTCGGCCAAGCCGGCCGACCACAACCACGACTTCGGCCACGGCAAGGCCGAGTACGTCTCGGCGGGCGTCGAAGGCGCTCTGATCTTCGTGGCCGCGGCCGCCATCATCTACTCGGCCATCGGCCGGTTGATGAAGCCGGAGCCGCTGGAGCAGCTCGGCATCGGCCTGGCCATCTCGGTGGTGGCCAGTCTGCTGAACCTCGGCGTGGGCCTGGCCCTGCTGCGGGCCGGTCGAGCCCATCGCTCGATCACCCTCGAGGCCGACGGCAAGCACCTACTCACCGACGTGTGGACGTCGGTGGGCGTGCTGGTCGGGATCGGCCTGGTCGCCCTCACCGGCTGGATGCCGCTGGACCCGATCGTGGCCATCGGTGTGGGCATCAACATCTTGTTCACCGGCTACCAGCTGGTCCGCCGCTCGGTGGTTGGCCTGCTCGACGCAGCCCTGCCCGAGGATGAGATCGCCATCGTCTCTGCGGTCCTGGCCCATGCCTGCGCCGATCCGAAGGTCGATGTCACCGAGTTGCGCACCCGGGAGTCCGGACGGCAGCGCTTCGTCTACGCCACCTTGGAGGTGCCGGGCAGCTGGACCGTCCAGCACGGCCATGATCTGGCCGATGAGGTGGAGGCTGCGGTCGACGCCGCACTGCCCGGGACGACCACGTTCGTCCACATCGAGCCGATCCCCGAGTCCGCCTAGCCCATTGGACGGTGCCGCGACTCCTGGCTGATCAAGGTGCGCCAGGACCGGACCAGCCCCTCGTCCACGTCCTGGGAGTAGGAGCGGGACGGGCGCGCCGCCGACCCCACCTGGAAGGCGGTGACTCCGGCCCGGGTCAGCCAGGGGACGTGCTCGGCCCGCAACTCTCCGCCGGCCATGATCAAGCCGGCCGCCCACGGATCGGCCTTGGCCCGGGCCACCAACTCGGTCAGGCCGTTCTCGACATCGCGGGCCGATCCGGCAGTCAGTACCTGGTCCAGCCGGGGCAACCGCCGCAGCGCCAGCCAGGCTCGATCGGAGTCCAGCGTGGCATCGATCGCGCGATGGAAGGTCCACGGCCAGGTGCCGTCACTGACCAACTCCTCGATCAGCGGGACGTCCACCTCGCCCAGACCGTTCAGGAAGCCGAGGATCATCCCGTCGGCACCGGCTTCGGCGTAGCTGGCCATCAGCCCGCGCAGCCGGACGGCCTCGCCCCCATCGGTGCTGTAGCCATCCCGCAGCCGGACCATCACCCGTAGTTGGACGCTGGTTGCCCGGCGCACCTCTGCGACAAGTTTCGGGGTCGGCGAGAGCCCGCCGTCATCGAGTTCGCCGAGGACAGCGACCCGGTCGGCGCCACCCGCCTCCGCACGCTCGGCGTCGGCGGCGTTCAGCGCGATCACCTCGAGCAGACCGCTCATGGCTCAATGATGGGACGTGGCCGGCACCGGCCGCACCCGACACGCTCAGGCGCCGGCCGGCTCCGCATCTGCGAGGCTGACCGCCGATGTCGGATCAGCCGGTGCAATGGCGTCGGCCGAGTAGGCCGCGGCGTCCACTGCGCCCCGGGGCAGCCACAGGCTGGCCAGCACCATCAGGGCCGCGGCCACCGCGACGGCGATGAAGACCCCGGTGGAGGCCGAGACGATAGTGGCGAAGTCGTGCTCGCCTCGACCGGAAGCGATCACCTGGTTGGCGATGGCTCCGAAGACGGCCACCCCGACCGCGCTGCCCGCCGACCGGGCGAAGACGTTGACCCCGGTGACGACGCCCCGCTCGTCCCAGCCCACCGAGGCCTGGGCCGCGATCAGCGACGGCGCGGCCGTCCAGCCCAGCCCGAAGCCGATCACGAAGGCGATGATGGCCACCGTCCAGACGCTCGGCCAGGGACCGCTGATGGCCAGTGCCACCGCGCCGACCAGGGCGATGGCCCCGCCGATCACCACCGTGGTCCGGTAGCCGTAGCGCAGGTACATCCGTCCGGACTGTGCGGCGGCCAGCGGCCAGCCGAGGGTCAATGCGGCGACCGCGATCCCCGACACCAGCGGGACGGCGCCGAGCGCGTTCTCCAGGTAGGTCGGGACGAAGCTGGTGATCCCGATCATCAGCGCGCCGATCCCCAACGAGATCAGCGTGGTGGTGAGAATCAGCGGCCGGGTCAGGATCGACAGTTCCAGGATCGGCTCGGCGGCCCGCCGCTCGACCAGCGGGAACACCGCCAGTGAAGCGATGCCGATCCCGAAGCTGGCCAGGCTCGGCCAAGACACCCAGGCCCAGGCGTTGCCGCCCTCGAGCAGGGCCAGGATCAGCGCGGTCAGGCCCACGGTGAGCAGGCCGGCGCCGGCGAAGTCGATCTGATGCCGGCGGCGCACGATGGTCTCCCGATAGGAGCGAACCAGCGCCCAGCCGGCGATCAGGCACAGCGGGACGTTCACGAAGAAGATCCAGCGCCACGAGACGAACTGGGAGAACAGGCCGCCCAGTGCCGGTCCCACCACCGAGGAGATCGCCCAGACGCTGGCAATGTAGCCCTGCACCAGGGCCCGCTCGGCCACGGTGTAGATGTCACCGACGATGGTCATGGCCATCGGTGAGACTGCCCCGGCACCCAAGCCCTGCAACACCCGGAAGCCGATCAGCGCGGACATGCTCCACGCGAAACCGGCCAGCACCGAGCCGATCAGAAAGAGCCCGACTCCGACCAGGATCACCGGCTTGCGTCCGATCGTGTCGGCCAGCTTGGCGTAGATCGGCACCGAGACCGCCTGGGCCAGCAGGTAGACCGAGAACAGCCAGGGGAACTGGTTGAACTCCCCCAGTTCGGCGACCACGGACGGGACCGCGGTGGCCAGGATGGTGGCGTCGATGGCGATCAGCCCGGTAGCCAGCATCAACGCCAGCAGCACCGCCCCTCGCTCGGAGCGGAACCCGACCGTCGTGCCTCTTTCGCTACTCACCTGGTCTCCAACGACAGGTCCGAGCAGATCATTCCCACCGCGGACGCCACAGGAAAGGGAACTGTCCCCTTTTCCGCGGGGCGATGCGTACCTATGACAGATGCAGCAGGGCCGGCCACCCGAAGGTGACCGGCCCTGCTGAGGTACTGCGATGGATCAGTCCTGATCCTCTCGGCGCGTGTGCCGAGGAGGGATCAGAAGTCCATGCCGCCCATGCCGCCGTCGCCGGCCGGCATGGCCGGGGTCTTCTCCGGCTTGTCGGCGATGACCGCTTCGGTGGTCAGGAACAGCGCCGCGATGGAGGCCGCGTTCTGCAGTGCGGAACGGGTCACCTTGGCCGGGTCGATGATGCCCGACTCGACCATCTTCACGTACTCGCCGGTGGCCGCGTTGAGACCCTCGCCGGCAGGCAGGTTGGCCACCTTCTCGGCCACCACGCCGCCCTCGAGGCCGGCGTTGATGGCGATCTGCTTCAGCGGAGCTGAGCAGGCGGTGAACACGATCTGCGCACCGGTCGCCTCGTCGCCGACCAGCGACTCGACGGCAACCTTGGCGATGGCGGCAGCCTGGAGCAGCGCGACGCCACCACCGGGGACGATGCCCTCCTCGACCGCAGCCTTGGCGTTGCGGACGGCGTCCTCAATGCGGTGCTTGCGCTCCTTGAGCTCGACCTCGGTGGCCGCGCCGACCTTGATCACGGCAACGCCGCCGGCCAGCTTGGCCAGCCGCTCCTGCAGCTTCTCGCGGTCGTAGTCGGAGTCGGAGTTCTCGATCTCGCGACGGATCTGAGCCACCCGACCGGCGATCTGCTCGGCGTCGCCGGCACCGTCGATGATGATGGTCTCGTCCTTGGTCACCTTGACCGAGCGGGCCCGGCCGAGCAGGTCGAGGGTGACGGCGTCCAGCTTCAGGCCGACCTCCTCGGAGACGACCTGGCCACCGGTCAGGATGGCGATGTCGCCCAGCATGGCCTTGCGGCGGTCACCGAAGCCCGGAGCCTTGACGGCCACGGACTTGAAGGTGCCCTTGATCTTGTTGACGATCAGACCGGCCAGCGCCTCGCCGTCGGTGTCCTCGGCCACGACGAGCAGCGGCTTGCCGGACTGGACGACCTTCTCCAGCAGCGGCAGCAGGTCGCGCAGGTTGGAGACCTTGGAGTTGACGATCAGGATGTAGGGGTCGTCCAGGACGGCCTCCATCCGCTCGGCGTCGGTGACGAAGTACGGCGAGATGAAGCCCTTGTCGAACCGCATGCCCTCGGTGAGCTCGAGGTCGAGGCCGAAGGTGTTCGACTCCTCGACGGTGATCACACCCTCCTTGCCGACCTTGTCCATGGCCTCGGCGATGATCTCGCCCACGGTGGTGTCGGCGGCAGAGATGGACGCGGTGGCAGCGATCTGCTCACGGGTCTCGATCTCGATGGCCTGGTTGCCCAGCTCGGCAACGATGGCGGCGACGGCCTTCTCGATGCCCTTCTTCAGGCCCATCGGGTTGGCGCCGGCGGTGACGTTACGCAGGCCCTCGCGGACCATCGCCTGAGCGATCACGGTCGCGGTGGTGGTGCCATCACCGGCGACGTCGTCGGTCTTCTTGGCGACCTCCTTGACCAGCTCGGCGCCGATCTTCTCGTAGGGGTCCTCCAGCTCGATCTCCTTGGCGATCGAAACGCCGTCGTTGGTGATCGTGGGGGCGCCCCACTTCTTCTCCAGGACCACATTGCGGCCCTTGGGGCCGAGGGTCACTCGCACGGCGTCGGCGAGGGTGTTCATCCCACGCTCCAGGCCGCGGCGCGCCTCGACATTAAACTCAATCAGTTTCGCCATGTCTGTTCGGCAATCCTTCGACGTCTCGGGGGCTAGGCCCCACTGGTGAACTTCCAGGTCTTGGTCGCTTCGATGCCCGCGACGGACGATCCAGTGGATCTCATCGAGCTAGACAATGGCACTCTCACGACGAGAGTGCTAATACATGTTTAGCACTCACACCTAGAGAGTGCAAACGTCTGGACCCGCCGAAGAGGACGGTTCCGCACCGGTTCGGACCGCCCGCGGCAGGCACAATGGGACGGTGCCCGTCACCGCCACCTCAGCCCTGCGGGCCACTGCGAACCTGGTCAACCTCTCCACCCCGCTCGGGCTCCTGATCGCCCTGGCCGGTCGAGCCCGACTCAGCGGTGGTCCGGACGGCCTGGTGCTGGCCGAGCATTATCGGCCGGGCGTGCCGAAGGCCGGCGCCTTCACCGTGGGCAATGTGATCATCGTGCCGGGCCGGCGGCTGGACGAACTCGAACAGCAACGTCCGGGAACCACCGCCCACGAGGCCGTCCATGCCTGGCAATGGTGCTACTGCCTGGGCCTGCCATTCCTGGTCGGCTACGGCTTGGCTTCGGCCTGGTCGTGGCTGCGCACCGGCCATCCGGCCTCGGCCAACTTCTTCGAGAGTTCGGCGGGGCTGACTCGCGGGGGCTATCCGGAACTCCCCCGCAACAATGCCGGACTGCGTCGGATCAGGTCCGCGCTGCGCGGAGCGAAGTAACAGTCGCGCTCAGCTGTGCAGGCTGACACCCAGCCGGCGCGCAGTGCGCTCCTTCTGCCGGGTAGCCCGCTGGCGGCGGAGCCGCTTGACCAGCAAGGGATCGTGAGCCAGCGCCACGTCGGAGTCGATCAGCGAGTTGAGCAGCTGATAGTAGCGCGTCGGCGAGATGTCGAACCGTTCCCTGATCTCGGTCTCCTTGGAGCCCGGCAGCGCCCACCACTGCTTTTCGAAGTCGAGGAGGGCAGCCTGCTGCTCGTTCAGCTCAGCGGGAGCGATCAGCATCGGTTCGGCCATGCGTCGATTCTAGACCGTGAATCACACCGATGTCATTCGCTCGGAGACACTGATCGGACGTCTCGTCCAGGCGGGTCCGGTCGATACCCGGACAACCCGCCCGCCGACCCGGGCTCTGCCAGTACAGCTTGGCTAGACTCATTTGAGGCTCGGTCAGAGCCACCTCCCAGAAGCGAAGGAAGGCCCCCATGCAGCGGCTGAACGGCGCGATCCAGCACTATGCCTGGGGCACGACCGACGCGATCCCGAACTTGCTCGGCGTCGCTCCCAACGGTCAGCCGGTCGCCGAGTACTGGCTGGGAGCACACCCATTGGGCCCGGCCACCGTCGAAGGTCGGCGGCTCGATGAGGTGCTGGACGAACAGCCCGAACTGCTTGGCGCCAAGAGCCGGGACGAGTTCGGCGAGCAACTGCCCTTCCTGGTCAAGGTGCTGTCGGCCCGGCATGCCCTGTCCCTGCAGGCGCACCCGTCCCGAGCCCAGGCCGTAGAAGGCTTCGCCCGTGAGAACGCCGCCGGGATCGCCCTGGATGCGCCCGAGCGCACCTACCGCGACGACTGGCCCAAGCCGGAGATGCTCATCGCCTTGTCGGAGTTCCACAGCCTGAACGGCTTCCGGGAACCGACCCGCACCGCCTGGCTGTTCGATCAGTTGGGGGTCAGCAGCGAGCTGGCGTCGGTGATCGGGCCGCTCACCGAGCGCAAAGGCCCGGCAGCCATGGCCGAGGTCTTCTTGGACGTGCTCAGCCTGAGCGGCGAGCGCGCCGAGTTGTCCGAGCTGGTCTGCGCGGCGGCCATGAAGCACAAGGACGCCCCTGGGGAACTCGGCGAGTTCGCCCGTACCGTGATCGAGTTGGACGAGGTGTTCCCCGGCGATCCCGGCATCCTGGCCGCGTTGCTGATGAACCGAGTGGTGCTGGCGCCGGGCGACGCCACTTTCGTCCCCGCCGGACGAATGCACGCCCACCTGGCCGGCACCGGGGTCGAGGTGATGGCCAACTCCGACAACGTGATTCGCGGCGGCCTGACCGCCAAGCATGTCGACGTCGGCGAACTGGTCAAGGTTGTCGAGTTCGAAGCGATCACCCCGACTCGGGTCACCCCGACCACCGAGGCACCCGGGGTCGAGCACTTCCCGACCGAATGCCCCGAGTTCGACGTCTGGCGGATTCGGACCAGCCCGCTGCCCACGCCGGTCCCAGGCCTGGGTTCGGCCCGAGTGCTGCTGATGGTGGGCGGCTCGGCCCGGCTGCAGGCCGACGGCACCGCTCTCGAGCTCGGCTCCGGTGAGGCGGCCTTCCTGGGTGCCGAGGAGAACCCGACCATCGAAGGGGACGGCTTGGTCTTCGTGACCGCCGCCGGCGTCCACTGAGGTGCTGACCCAGAGCCTGCGCCGCCAGCTGGCCGAGCTTCGATCGGCCAGCGCGCGTCCGGTGATCCTGATCGACGGCGGAGCCGGCTCGGGCAAGACCACCCTGGCCGCCGAGATCGCCGACGACTGGCCGGGCAAGGTGGAAGTTGTCGGCCTGGACGAGCTGTACCCGGGCTGGCAGGGCCTGGCCCGTGGCTCGGCCCTGGTGCCGCGGCTGATCACCGGGAGCGGCTTCACCACCTGGGACTGGGCGCACGGACGTCCCGGGCCACGGCGCAGCCTGAACCGCTCCCTGCCTCTGGTGGTCGAGGGGTGCGGGGCTCTCACCGAGGCCAGTCGGGCCGTGGCCAACCTGGCCATCTGGATGGAGTTGGACGAGCCGCTGCGCCGGCGCCGCGCCCTGGCCCGCGATGGTGCGGTCTTCGCCAGCCACTGGGACGAATGGGCGGCCCAGGAAGTCGCCCACTGGCAGGACCACCGTCCCTGGCTGCTGGCTGACCTGGTGCTGCCCGGCTGAGCGAGGAGCCCGGCCACAGTTTTCGACAGGCGCGTCCGGCAACCGGCACAATGAGGCCGGGCGCTGGCCCTATTGCCTCCGTAGCTCAGTTGGTAGAGCACCCGCCTTGTAAGCGGACGGTCGCGGGTTCGATTCCTGTCGGAGGCTCCATCCCCGCTGACTCACCCAGACCCACCCTCCGGGAACTGCAATGCCTGCCCAGGGAGGTTGGGGGATCGATCGACAGGCACCCGCTCACCGGAGGGTGGGTTCTGACGTCGACCTTCCTCGACTCGAGTGGCTCCCGAACCCGAAGGTCCGAAATGAAGGTCTCAGCCAGCTTGTGGGGTGCCCCGCCGTGAGCCGAGCGTAATGCCTGCTCGGGTGGCGTTACTGCGGATGAGACCGGGTGTCGCGGGAAGAGTCGTCCGCCGGGCTCAGCCCGCGGCCTTCCGGCTCTGCTGCTGCTGCCGGTAGACCATGACGATGGTGCCGACCAGAACCGCTCCGGAGATCCACAGCAGATAGTTGCCGTACTGCTTGACCGCATCGACGGCCGGCTCACCGATCTGGAAGCCGATCCACAACAGTCCCGCGTTCACCACCGCCGAAGACAGGATCGAGACGGTGAGGAACTTGCGCAAGCTCGTCCCCGCCTCACCCAGGACGGCCACCACGACCCCGCGCCCGGGAACGAACGGGATCATCGACACCACCAGGGCCGCGAGGTCGTACTTGCGGGCGAAGCGCTCAGCCCAGGCGTTGATGCGGCGCGCTCGTTCCGATCGCCCCGACCAGACCTCGATCAGGTTGGGCCCCCACAACCGTCCGGCCCACCAGTAGATCCAGTCGAACTTGATCAGGCCGAAGGTGCCGAGGAAGAGGATCAGCGGCCACCACTGGTTGCCGACGGCGGTCTGCGCGCCGACCATCACCATCCCCGACCAGGAGCCGAGGGAGGCCAGCACTGCGGGGCTCAGTGTGATCAAGGTCCAGCGCAGCCACAGCATGACCAACCCGTAGACGCCGGCCACCCCGAGCCAACTGAAGCAGGCCAGATCAGCCTTGGTGGGCTTGTGCCGCCACGGCAGGGACGGGTCGTCCCACCATTCCGGTTCGGTGGCCGGTTCCGGGGTCGGCGATTCGCTCACTCGGGCAGCCTACCCGGTGCGCTGAGTCCACCAGCTGACCGATGGGTGACTAGGGAACGAGACTGCACTCGCCAACCGGGGGACCCGCGTGCAAGTATGGGACCTGGTCGCTTCGGCGGCCGTATTCCACTACGGATCGTCGGGCACGTACCTGCCCGTGGAAAGGATTATTTGGCATGGCCACTGTCAGTTTCAATGACGCAACCAGGGTCTACCCCGGCTCGGATCACCCGGCCGTCGACAAGCTCAACCTTGAGATCGGTGATGGCGAGTTCATGGTGCTCGTCGGCCCGTCCGGTTGTGGCAAGTCCACCTCCCTGCGCATGCTCGCCGGCCTCGAAGAGGTCAACGCCGGACGGATCAACATCGGTGACCGCGACGTCACCGATCTGCCGCCGAAGGATCGCGACATCGCGATGGTCTTCCAGAACTACGCGCTGTACCCGCACATGACCGTCGCCGACAACATGGGCTTCGCCCTGAAGATGGCCGGCGTTCCCAAGGCGGAGCGCGACTCCCGAGTGATGGACGCCGCCAAGCTGCTCGGCCTGGAGTCGTTCCTGTCCCGCAAGCCGAAGGCGCTGTCCGGTGGCCAGCGGCAGCGGGTCGCCATGGGTCGCGCAATCGTCCGTCAGCCGCAGGTCTTCCTGATGGACGAGCCGCTGTCGAACCTCGACGCCAAGCTGCGTGTCTCCACCCGTACTCAGATCTCGGCGCTGGTCACCCGGCTCGGTGTCACCACCGTCTACGTGACCCATGACCAGGTCGAGGCCATGACCATGGGCGACCGGGTCGCGGTGATGAAGGACGGCATCCTGCAGCAGGTCGACAGCCCGCTCAGCCTGTACGACAAGCCGGCCAACCTGTTCGTCGCCGGCTTCATCGGCTCGCCCGCCATGAACCTGCTCAGCGGCAAGATCGTCCCCGGTGGCGTGCAGGTCGGCGACTACGTGCTGCCGATCGCCCGCGAGGTGCTGGCCAAGGCCGAAGGCGAGGAGACCCTCACCGTCGGTGTCCGTCCGGAGAACCTGCGGGTCTCCGATGACGGCTTCAGCCTGGATGTGGACGTCGTCGAGGAACTCGGCGCCGACGGTTACATCTACGGCACCCTGGCCGGTCTGGACACCGCCGAGAAGCTGACCGCTCAGCAGATCGTGGCCCGGGTCTCGGCCCGCAAGCCGTCCCAGCGCGGCACCACCATCAAGCTGAACACGATCGATCCGGCGAACATCCACGTCTTCTCCGAGAAGACGCAGGAGCGCCTGAACGACTGATTGGCATCACCGAAGAGGCCCGGCCGGAATCTCCGGTCGGGCCTCTTCGCGTCCACTCCGGTCGACCCTCTTGGCGTCCACTCCCGTCGCGCGCCGCCCACCTCCGCACGGCCCCCACACCCCCTCTCCGCGTCCCCAAACCCAACACCCAGCACCCCGTCATCCCCGACCCCAGCTTCGCGCTACCGAATGGAACTCTTGCTGCCGAGATTTCGGCAGCAAGAGTTCCATTCGGTAGCGCGAAGCTGGCGGCGGGGCGGGTTCAGAGGCGGTGGACGACCAGGGCCCGGGCGCCGGCCGGGGTCGGGGTCAGTACCAGCGTCGCCGAGGCGGCCCCGGACGGCTTGAGCCGACGGCGGAGGACGGCCGGATCGACGTCCAGGCCGCGCGCCTTGATCTCCAGGATCCCGACACCGTGCTCGCGGACCCAGGCGCGCAGAGCCCTCTCCTCGAAGGGGAGGATCTCCTGCACGGCGAAGCCGGTCGCATAGCCGGTAGTCACCGCGACGTCACCGGTCAGGTAGGCGATCCCGGGCTGGATCGCGTGGGCATCAAGCAGCTCAGCCAGCCGGCCCAGCGCGCCGGCCCGGATCAGCGCCGGGTCCGGCTCGTAGAGATAGCCGCCCACCTCCCCGACCCGTGGCGCCGGCCCACTGGCCAGCTCCAGCCCGTCCGGCAGCAGCACCGCGACCCGGCTCCCCCAGCTCCACACCGAGGTCTCCACCAGATCGCCACAATGGCTGACCCAGGTGGCTCCGGCTCCGTCCGGGATGGCCGTGGACGGCAGTCCGGGTGCGGCCTTGATGCAGCCCAACCGTCCGGCCAGCAGGCCGGTGGCGAACTCCCAGGACGGCGACAGGTCGCTGATCCGCCAGGTCCGTCCGGCCGAAGTTCGGCGGGCCGGGTCCAGGAAGACCGCATCGGCGTCGGCCAGCAGTGCCTCGGCCACCTCGACGGCGTCCGCGCAGTCCACCGGACGGCCCAGGTTCGCCCCGGCCAGGATCGCGGTCACCGGATCGGCGTCGACCGCGCGCACGTCCAGCCCGGCATCGGCGAAGGCCAGAGCGTCGGCGCCCAGCCCGCACCCCAGATCGACGACCCGGGTGGCCCCGGCCGCGGCGAACCGGGCAGCGCGCCAGCGGGCCACCTCGGCCCTCGTGGCCTGCTCCAGGCCGGCTCCGGTGAAGAAGAGGTGGCCGGCTCGCTCACCGAACTTGGCCACCGCCTTGCGGCGCAGCCCGGCCTGGGTCAGGACGGCGGCAGCTTGGTCAGGCGGGAAGTCGCGACGCAAGCGTTGTGCCGCACCCAGCGAGTCCGGATCGGTCTCAGCGGCGGCTGCAGCGAGCGCCGGCGCGGCGGCCGGTGACACCAGCCAGCCGGCCAACTGCGCATCCATGAGGGCAAACCTAGCCGCTCGATCCGGCGGACGGCGGCCGGAACGGACGGGCTGACCGGAGTTGCCGCCAGCCAGAACGTCCTCGGATGCCTATGATCAGCGCCATGAAGGTACTTTCCAAAGTGAGCCTCGCGATCGGGATCGTCGCCGTGCTGGCCGCGGCCGGGATCATGGTCTGGGGTGTGCTGGACGTCTGGGGCAATATGCAGCCCAAGAACAGCATCAACCCGATCAACCCCTACCCGACTCTGTGGTTGGGCTTCGCGATCGGGATCATCGGAGGCTTCTTCACCGGGCTCGGCCTGGCCGGCCCGCGTAAGGCCGCGGCCGCCTGAGCCCTGCGGATCAGGCCCAACCCAGCCAGCGCTGGACGATCAGCGCCACCCCGACCAGCCCGGCCACGGCGAATACAGCCAAGTAGGCCAGCACCAGCCGGGTGTCGCGCAGATAGCACTTCGAGCGAGTGAGTCCGGCTTGGCGCGCCTTCCAGTAGCCGACGAAGCCGACCACGGCGAACACCACCACGGCGGCCGGGCCGAAGATCCAGCCCAGCATGGCGATGGTGGCGAAGATGCACAGCTTCAGCGGATCGAAGGGGGCCTCGGCGGTGCCGTCCGGGCCGCTGGCGCCCGGCAGGAAGTCGGACGGACGGGGTCCGGCCGCGATCCGGGCCGCCTGATCGGGAACCTCACTCATCACCGTCTGCCTTTCGGGGTGCTCAGCCGTTGTGCCCCCAGCTTGCCCCACGCCTGCACCGCGCAGAACGGGGCGCACTGGTGAGCGCCGGCATCGCTGGTCGTCCCGACGTGGACGCAGCACTGGATCAGCCGCTCCTCGATCATTGTCGAGATGTCCTGGAACGGCTTGATGGTGATCCGCTTGACCCGCTCGGCGAGCAGCCGGCGCATCCGGTCCTCCCCGCCGGGCAGCTTGGACGAGGCCAGCGTGGCCAGCGTGCTGATCCCCAGATCGCACTGGGTGCAGATGTTCTTCCAGAGCTGGCCCGTGCGCGGGTTGCTCAGCGCGGCCTGCTCGCTGAGCAGGTCGAGCAGCGAGCTCTTCACAAGTTGGCGCAGCTGCTGAGGAAGCTCTCGATCGGCCACCCGGTTGGCCAGGCTCTCCGGGTCGAGTTCCAGCCAGCGGAGCAGCTCGTCGTGGCCGACCAGTGCGGTCAGTGACCGCCAGACCCCGGCGTCGTCCTTGAGCAGGTAGCCCACCGACGAGCAGTGCGGATGCGAGCAGGGCAGCGCCGTCAGGTCGTGCCACTGCACGACGTTGTCGGTCTGCGGGCCGAGCCGGGACAGCACCCCGGTGTGGGTGAGCCGGTTCAGCGGGTCGATGCCCTGGCCGCGTCCGGAGCCGAAGACCGGCTGAATGGCCACCCCACCGATGAACGGGGTGTCCAGGGCCTTGCGGACCACGGCCCCGATGTCGCCGTCGTTGACGCCCAGGGCCGCGGTCATCACCAAGGTGGTGAAGATCCCGGCCTCGGAAAGCCGGGCGATGGCCGCCTCCTTGAACCGGGTCAGGTCGGCGCCGCGGTGGTGCTTGGACGCCTCGGCGGACGGCCCGTCGTACTGCAGGTAGATCTCCATCCGATCCCGATGCGACTTCAGCAGCGCCAGCAGCTGGTCGTCCTGGGCCACCAGCAGGCCGTTGGTGTTCAGCATGATCCGGACGATCGGGCGGGCCACCAGTTCGTCCAGCAGTTCGGCCAGCTGCGGGTACAGCGTCGGCTCGCCGCCGGACAACATCAGTACGTCCAGGCGTCCCTCTTCCCGGGCCAGCTTGGCATCCACATTGGCCAGCACGTCGGCCAGCGGGGCCACCCCGACCAGCTGCGGCCCGGACGCCGTGAAGCAGGTCGGGCACTTCAGGTTGCAGTGCTCGGTGATGTCCTCGAGCAGGATGCAGGTGTGCTGGGTGTGGAAGGCAGGGAGCCCGTAGGCGAAGGCCTCAGGCATCGGACGGAAGTTGTCGGCCTGGTCGGGAACGTGCAGCTTCGTGGGTGCCTGCCACTGCTCCAGATAGCGCAGGATGTGCGGGTCCTCGTCGTAGAGCGTGGTGACCAGCCCGTGGGTCGGGCAGGCCCGCTGCAGCCAGACCCGGTCGTCGCGGACCAGCAGTGCACCCGACAGCCGCTGCACGTCGGCCAGTTCGGCGTCCGGGTCGTGGCATTCCGGACAGTAGGCGGTGACGTAGCGGTGGATCCGGTCACCGCGCAGGGGTTGGCCGGGCCCGAGCGTTCCCGGACGCAGCGGCAGCTCCACCCGTCCCGGACGATCCGTCGTGGCCGAGGTCATCGACCCAGCCCGGAGAGAAGTGCCACGCACAGGCCGCCGGCGACAAGGATGGCTGAGCCGATCCCGATCAGGATCCCGGCCCCGGTCCTGGTGGTCTTCGGCAGCGCAGCCAAGACGATCCCGACCACGATCAGCGCCATGGGCAGGACCGCCGAGAGCGTCGACAACGGACCGGCCAGCGCGTCGGAGGTGAAGGCGAACGTGAGGCAGAACCAGGCCGCGGCGAAGGTGGCGTAGGTGATCCCGATGCCCAGCACGATCGAGCCGCGTCCGCGGGGACGGGTTGAGCCGGGCTGCGGCGGATAGCTATGTGGCGGCCCGGGCGGGAAGCCCTGCGGCGGCGGACCGGACGGGAACTCCTGCGGCGGCGGGCCGGACGGGAAGCCCGAGCCAGGCGGCGGAGTGGGTGGGAACCCCTGCGGCGGCGTCCCCGGGCCTGGCGGCGGCGCGCCGACTGGGCCCCCGATCGGCGGTTCGGGTTGCTGGCCGGGCGGCAAGAAGCCCGGGCCTGGTGGCTGGTCAGTCATCAGATCCTCCGATCGTTGCCGGGGTTGCCCACTGGATCCGGGTTACCCGGAAAGCCAGCAGTGGCAGCCCCGCCAGTAAGAACCACTGTGGTCGGGTCAGTCCGAACCACACCTGCTCGTTGGCGCGGACGAACTCCACCCCGAACCGGAACAGCGCGTAGCCGGCGACATAACAGATGAACAGATCCCCCGAGCGGGGTAGCCGATCGCGGTTGAGCCATAGCCAGCCGAAGGCGATCACTTGGAAGACGATCTCATAGGCGAAGCTGGGGTGCAGGCCGACCCCGGCCGGCCCACCGAGAATGGCTGTCTGCTGAGGGGTGAGCACGATCCCCCAGTTCGCACCGGTCGGCTGGCCGGGCAGCTCGGTGAGCAGACAGCCGACGCGTCCGATGGCCATGGCTAGGGCCACCGCCGGCGCAAACAGATCCCCGGTGGAGCTCCGGTAGCCGGTGATCAGCTTGCCGAGATAGACCCCGATCCAGGCAAAGAAGAGTCCGGCAAGGACGCTGCGGTTCCCGTCGGTCCACCACAACTCGATCGGCTCGTTCTGCCGCGGGTCGATGAACTGGAACCACGTGCCCAACCGCGAGCCCATCGCTCCGAGAGCCACGCTGACTCCGGCAATCACCCACAGTCGATCGTCGTGAAGCCGACGGCGCCGCACCTCGTAGCCGAAAACGCCAAGCCCGGCCAGGATGCCCAGCCCCATGAACAGGCCGTGCACCAGCGCATTGCCGGCAAACGGGAGCCCGATCATGGCAGCACCCTAGGGTGGCCGGCCGCAGAATTTGCCAGCCTTCGCCGCGGATAGCCGCACTACTGCCGAGCGGTCAGGGACGGGCGCAGCTCCAGGAGACCGGCTCGCCGCCGGCATAGGGCATCACACCGTGGAAAGCCGGGCCGTCGTCGAAGACCATCGACAGCCAGTAGCGGTCCCCCGGCCACATCGGCAGAGCGTCGAGCTCGTCGATCCGGTGCCAGGCCAGCGGGCCGTCCTCGTTGCGCTCGGGGAGCTCGCCGGTGAAGGAGTCCACCACGAAGATGAAGCCGAGCCAGTCCTCGCCGTCCGGGCCGAAGCCAGGCCACGACACCGTGCCGCGCAGCCGGGCGGAGGTGACCTCGATCCCGGCCTCCTCGCGCAGTTCGCGGCACAGGCAGGTGTAGACGTCCTCGTCGGGCTCAAGTTTGCCGCCCAGTCCGTTCCACTTTCCGGCATGGACGTCGCCGTCCCGGCTGCGATGGACGAGCAGCACCCGCTGGCCGTCGTCGCTGAGTAGGTAGCCCAGGGTGCCGACGATCGGGGTGTACATCAGGCCACGACGGTGCCGACCGGCATCCCGGAGTCGGCGCCGATGTCCAGAGAGCTCGGACGCCGTCCGGCAGCCACCACCTCGGCACCGAGCACCGCGATCATGGCTCCGTTGTCGGTGCACAGCCCCGGACGCGGCCGGCGCAAGGTGATACCGGCCGCAGCCGTCCGCTCCTCGAGCAGGCCGCGCAACCGCGAGTTCGCGGCCACACCCCCGCCGAGCAGGATGGTGTCCACTCCGAGGTAGTCGCAGGCGTCCACGGCTTTGGCGGTCAGCACGTCGGCCACCGCCTCCTGGAAGGACGCGGCCACATCGGCCATCGGCACCTCCTGGCCGTCGCGGCGACGGGTCTCCACCCAACGCGAGACCGCAGTCTTCAGCCCCGAGAACGAGTAGTCGAAGCGGTGGTTGACCAGGTCCTTTTGCGCAGTCAGGCCACGCGGAAAGGCGATCGCCTTCGGGTTACCCTCGGCGGCCAGCTTGTCGATCACCGGGCCACCGGGATAGCCCAGGCCGAGCAGCCGGGACACCTTGTCGTAGGCCTCGCCGGCGGCGTCGTCGATGGTGGCACCGAGTTCGGTAATGTCCCCGGTGATGTCACGGACGTGCAGCAACGAGGTGTGCCCGCCGGAGACCAGCAGGGCCGCGCAGGGCATCGGCAGCGGGCCGTGGTCGAGCAGATCGACCGCCACATGGCCGACCAGGTGGTTGAGCCCGTACAACGGCTTGTTCAGAGCCACGGCCAGCGCCTTGGCGGCGGCGAGGCCGACCACCAGGGCGCCCATCAGGCCCGGTCCGGAGGTCACCGCGATGGCGTCCACCTCGGACAGGTCGATGCCAGCATTGGCCTGGGCGCGCTGCAGCGCCGGGACGATCGCCTGCAGGTGGGCGCGGCTGGCCACCTCGGGCACCACTCCGCCGAATCGGACGTGCTCCTCGACCGAGGAGGCCACCTCGTTGGCCAACAGTTCGTGGCCGCGGACGATGCCGACCCCGGTCTCATCACAGGAGGACTCGATGCCCAGCACCAAGGGACCACTCATGCGCTCTCCACCCTCCATCGGTCTTCGCTGCCGACCCCACGCTGCATCACCAGGGCATCGTGGCCCTGGCCGTAGTAGTCGCGGCGCACGCTGATCTCCTCGAACCCCAGCCGGCGATACAGGCCCACGGCCGAGTGGTTGTCCGGACGCACCTCGAGCAGCATCCGGCGAGCGCCAACCGCGGCCGCCCAATCCAGTCCGGCGTGGACCAGCGAGGCGCCGATCCCCCGGCCCCGCACCTCGGGATGGACGACCACCCGGAACAGATCGGCCATGTCGTCGGCCACACCGAAGCTGGCCACGCCGATCACCTTGGCGTGAGCGTCCAGCCGGGTGATCACCCAGCGGTCACCGGCCAACTCATCGGCCCAGGCTTGCTTCGACCAGCGCTCGAACTCGGCGAAACCGGCCTCTTCGAGGTCGCAGATCGCGTCCAGATCGGCGTCGGTGGCGTGCGAGATGATCATTTCGTCCGGTTCACCGCCAGTCGCGGCTGCAGCAGCGTGGACTTCAGTCGGGTCGGCACCTCGGCGTCCGGGCGGCGCAGGTACAGCGGCTCCAGCCCGGCATCGGGCAGGTCGAGAGCGGCCAGCAGCCCGGCGTTGATCGTGTCCGGGCCGGCCACCTCATCGGCGACCAGATGTGCGCCGGGGCCACCCAGCGGCAGCGCGGGCAGTTCGGTGGGAGCACTTACCGCGGGGCCGTCCACGCGGCGTCCGGTGCGGTCGTAGCGGGCCCAGTAGACCTCCTTGCGCCGCGCATCGCTGGCGATCAGGAACTCGGCCGGAGCGTCGCCGCGGCGCGCCCACTCGGCGGCCACCACGTCCAGGCTGCACACGCCGCGGACTGGCAGGCCCAGGGCGGCGGCCAGAGTGTGACCGGCAGCCACCCCGACCCGAAGCCCGGTGAACGGGCCCGGGCCGATCCCGACCACGACCTCGGTGAGGTCGTTCACGGCATGGCCGGCCTCGGCCAGTACCTGCTGCACCAGCAGCATCAGTTGCTCGGCGTGGGCCCGGGTGTCGGCGACAGCGGCCGAGGCCACCACCGCTCCGTCCGCGGCCAACCCGACCCGGACGTCGGTGGCGGTGTCGATGCCCAGAACCAGTGAACTCATAGCGCCTCCAAGAGGGGACGGACGGCAGTCCACCGCTCGCCGATCGGGGTCAGGAAGATCCATCGGGTCTCGTCCTCGGGGTCCAGGCTGCGCCGGATGTCGATTTCCAGCCGGTCGTCGGCCAGCCCTTCGGCGATCCCGGTGCCCCACTCGACCAGGGTGACCGCGTCGGCGGCCGAGGCGTCCAGATCCAGGTCATAGAGCTCGGCCGGCGAGCCGAGCCGGTAGGCGTCCACGTGGACCAGGGCCGGGCCGTCGGCCAGCGGCCGATGCACCCGGGAGAGCACGAAGGTCGGCGAGATCACCGCACCGGCCACGTTGAGCCCGGCCCCGATCCCCTGGGTCAGAGTGGTCTTGCCGGCTCCCAGATCGCCGGCCGCGATGATTAGGTCACCGGCTCGGAGCAGTCCGGCCAGCCGGTGCCCGAGATCTTGGGTCTCCTCCGCGGTCCGGGCCATCACGCACACCGGAAGTTCACGGGTCAGCTGCAGCGCGGTCCCCTGCCGAGACGTCTCGACGAACCCGTGCCGCTGCCACCAGGCCACCACCTGCGGGAACTCGGCCCGGGCCACCAGCCCGACCCGATGGACGCCGCGCAACGCCAGCGACTCCAGCACGACGGCGATCATGGCCGAGGCGATCCCCAGCCGCTGAAAGACCGGACGCACCGAGACCCGGTGGATCCCGGAGGCATCACCATCGAAGCTGACGATCACCACACCGGCCGGCTCGTCGTCGACCAGAGCCAACACACCGAAGCCGTCGGTCAGGGCGGATGCGACCGACTCCGGAGTCTCGGCCAGGGCCGGTGGCGGCGGATCGATCACCGGGCGATTGCCGAAGGCGTCCAGGATCACGTCGCTCAGCACTTGCGCATTCCAGGCTTCGGCCGTCACGATCTGCAAGGCGCGACCGTCGCCGAGCAGACTCTCGGCGAGCAAGGTGCGTTGCATCCAGGTTCCTCCCCGCCGGGCGATCGCCGGGCGAACCCTACGATTCTAAGCCAACTCCGCTCACGGCTCGGCATCCAGCAGCGCGGAGATCACCGTGGGCAGCGTTCCGGCCAACTGCTGCGGGGGCACGGGCCCAGGGGTGGCCCGGGCGGCCAGCGCCTGGATCGAGGCGGCCAGGACGGCCGCGGTAGCGGTGCGGACGCCGGCGCCCAGCAGGGTGCCGGCGATTCCGGCCAGGACGTCCCCCGAGCCGGCCTGCGCGGTCCAGGACGGGCCGGGCACGGCCAGCTGGACGGTGTGCACACCGGGAGCGGCCACGTACTGGGTGGCGCCCTTGAGCAGCACCGTGCAGCCGGTACGTTCGGCCGCCTGCCGGACCGCAGCCAGCGGGTCAGTGGTCACCGCCGATCGCTCCACCCCGAGCAGGAAGGCCAGCTCACCGGCGTGCGGGGTGAGCAGCGCTGTCGGCCGGCCGGCCCCGGGCAGCTGGCGCAGCGCATCCGCATCGATGACCAGCGGCACTCCGGCGGCCATCAGCTTGGCCACGGTCTTGGTGTCCTTGCGCTGGCCCCAGCCCGACCCGATCACCAGCGCCTGCACCCGTCCTTGGGCGGCGACCACATTCGGGAACGCGTCCAGCACTCGATTGATCACCGGCAGCGGTCCGAGGTGGCGCACCATGCCCGCTCCGGAGTAGACCGCTCCGGCCGCGCTGAGCAGCGCCGCACCCGGGTAGTCCGGGGAACCGGTGTCGAGCCCGACCACGCCGCGGGAGTACTTGTCCGAGTCGCTGGACGGCACCGGCCAGGCCGCGGCCACATCGGCCGGCTGCCACTGGTACACCTCGGGCTCGGACAGGTCCAGCCCGATGTCGATCAGCTCGATCTCGCCGCAGGCCGAGCGACCCGGCTCGGTCAGCTGGCACAGCTTGTAGCCGCCGAAAGTGACGGTGAGCGCCGCAGTGAAGTGCGGGGCTTCGACGAACGGCGGCTCCGGGGCCACCCCGGACGGCAGGTCGACGGCCACCACCCGAACTCCGGAGGCCCGGCAGGACTCGGCGAAGTCGGCCACCGGCTGGTCCAGGCCGGGTCGGGAACCGATCCCGGCCACCGCATCGACAACGACATCCCAGCCCTGCAGGTCGGCCAGCGCCTGGTCCCGGCCCACCTCGCGGCCGCCGGCGGCCAGGAAGGCGTCCCAGCCGGCCTGATGCACCTTCGCGCCGGTCCGCCAGGCTCGGACGACCACGCCGCGACGAGCCAGCCGGACGCCGGCCCACAGCGCGTCCCCGCCGTTGTTTCCGGAACCGACCACCAGCAGCACTCGGGATCCGTAGGCCCCGTCCAGTCGGCGCAGGATGGCCGCAGCCAACCCGGCGGCGGCGCGCTGCATGAGGACGTCCGGGTCGAGGAGCTCGAAGACGTGCGCCTCGGCGGCCCGGATCTGCTCGACCAGGTAGCCGTCCATCAGGACTCGCAGACCACCATGGCGGCCGCTACTCCGGCGTCGTGAGTGATCGAGACGAAGACCCTGGTCACGCCGAGTTCGGCGAGTCGGGCGGCGACCGTCCCGTAGGTGGTGATGTAGGGCTGGCCGCACTCGTCGGCCAGCACCTCGACGTCGGTCCAAACCAGGCCCTTGGGCGCGCCGATGGCCTTGGCGATCGCCTCCTTGGCGGCGAAGCGGCCGGCCAGACGCTCCTTGGGGGCACCGATCAGCTCGGCCGGGGTGAACAGCCGCTCCAGGACGCCCTTGCGCTCGATGGCCCGGGAGAACCGGAACACCTCGGTGAGATCCAGACCGATGCCGACGATCATTCGACGGTCACGCTCTTGGCCAGGTTGCGAGGCTGATCGACGTCGTAGCCCTTCAGCGTCGCCACCTCACAGGCGAACATCTGCAGCGGGACGGCGGCCAACAGCGGCTGCAGCAGGGTGGAC
This sequence comes from Propionicimonas paludicola, assembly GCF_002563675.1. Classification (NCBI taxonomy): domain Bacteria; kingdom Bacillati; phylum Actinomycetota; class Actinomycetes; order Propionibacteriales; family Nocardioidaceae; genus Propionicimonas; species Propionicimonas paludicola. Next base: position 2,198,088 of record NZ_PDJC01000001.1, read on the forward strand.
ACCTTCGGCAAGCTGAACAGCACATCGGCGTAGGCGCCGACCTCGGGATCGCCGGCCTCGGCCACCACTACGGTGAACGCGCCACGGGCCCGGACTTCCTGAATGTTCGAGATGACCTTGTCGTGCAACTGGTCACGACCCTGCGGCGGCACCACCACGAACACCGGGACGCCCTGATCGACCAGCGCGATCGGGCCGTGCTTGAGCTCGCCGGCCGGGAAACCCTCGGCGTGCAGGTAGGCGATCTCTTTCAGCTTCAGCGCGCCCTCCAGGGCCACCGGGTAGCCGACGTGCCGACCCAGGAATAGCACCGACTCGGTGTCCACCAGCCGCGCGGCCAACTCCCGGATCGCGTCGAGCGAATCCAGCACCTGCTGGATCAGTGGCGGGGTGGCCGCCAACTCCTCCATCACCTTGGCGATCTCGTCGTCGTACATGGTGCCGCGCACCTGCGCCAAATACAGCCCCAGCAGGTAGCAGGCCGCCACCTGGGTCAGGAAGCCCTTGGTCGAGGCCACCCCGATTTCGGGGCCGGCGTGGGTGTAAAGCACAGCATCGGACTCACGCGGAATGGTTGCGCCATTGGTATTGCAGATGGCTATCACCTTGGCCCCCTGCTCCCGGGCGTGCCGGATCGCCATCAAAGTGTCAGCGGTTTCGCCGGACTGGGAGATCGTCACCACCAGAGTGGAGCCGTCGATGATCGGGTCCCGGTACCGGAACTCAGAGGCGATCTCCACCTCACAGGCAACCCGGGTCCAGTGCTCGATTGCGTACTTGGCCACCAGGCCGGCGTAGTAGGCGCTGCCACAGGCCACGATGATGATCTTGTCGATCCGGCGCAGTTCGTCCTCACCGATGTGCAGCTCGTCGAGCTGCAGCGCACCCGCGGCCGTGTAGCGGCCCAGCAGGGTGTCGGCCACGGCCTTCGGCTGCTCGAAGATCTCCTTGCGCATGAACCAGTCGTAGCCGCCCTTCTCGGCTGCCGAGAGGTCCCAGGTCACCTCGAACGGCTTGGTCGGTGCCGGATGGCCCTCGAAGTCGGTCACCACGATCGAATCGGCATGCACGTCGACGACCTGATCTTGGCCCAGCTCGATGGCGTGCCGGGTGAACTCGATGAAGGCCGACACATCGGAGGCCACGAAGTTCTCGCCCTCACCCACGCCCACCATGAGCGGTGAATTGCGCCGGGCCGCGACCACCCGACCGGGATCCGCGGCGTCCACGGCGACCAGAGTGAAGGCACCCTCCAGCCGCCGGCACACCCGGCGCATGGCCTCAGCCAGGTCCGCCCCGGCGGCCACCTCACGGCCCAGCAGGGCCGCCGCGGCTTCGGTGTCGGTCTCGGAGACGAAGACCTCTCCCTGGGCGGCCAGCTCGGATCGCAGCGAGGCGAAGTTCTCGATGATCCCGTTATGGACCAGGGCCACCCGTCCGGCACCACCCAGATGTGGGTGTGCGTTCTGATCGGTGGGCCCACCGTGGGTCGCCCACCGGGAGTGGCCGATCCCGGTACCGGAGACCGGCAGCGGACGCTCTGCCAGCTCGGCGTCGAGGTTCGAGATCTTCCCGGCCTTCTTGCGCCACTGGATGGCGCCGCCGTCCAGCACGGCAATCCCGGCCGAGTCGTACCCGCGGTACTCCATCCGGCGTAGCCCGGAAATCACTACCCCACGAGCGTCCCGAGGCCCGACATATCCGATAATCCCGCACATAGGCGTCACTGTACCGGCGAGTCCGGCAGACTAGGACAACTGGCCCTACAGGAGTCGGAGGCGATGACAGGCACAGTGGACGAGGCCGAACAGGCCCCGGAAGACAACCCCTACGGGCCCTATCTGACCCTGGACCGACGGCACTGGGCGGCACTGGCCGCCACCCGTCCGGCCGACCTGGACGAGGGGACCCTGGAACGGCTGCGCGGTATCGGCGACCCCACCGACGCCTCCGAAGTGCGTGAGGTCTACCTGCCGCTGACCGAGCTGATCAGCCTGTACACCGAACGGACCGGCGACCTGTTCTCGGCCAGCCACGAGTTCCTCGGGCTGTCCGGACAGCGCACTCCATTCGTGATCGGTGTGGCCGGATCGGTGGCCGTCGGCAAGTCCACCACCTCCCGGTTGCTGGCCGAACTGCTGCGTCGGATGCCCGGCGCCCCTCGAGTCGACCTGGTCACCACCGACGGCTTCCTCTATCCGAATGACACCCTGGCCGAACTCGGCCTGCTTGAGCGCAAGGGCTACCCGGAGTCGTACAACCGGCGGGCGCTCCTGCAGTTCGTGATGGACGTGAAGTCCGGCGCCCCGGAAGTGACTGCGCCGGTCTACTCTCACTTCGCTTACGACATCCTTCCGGACGAGCGGATCACCGTCTCTCACCCGGACATCTTGATCATCGAAGGCCTCAACGTCCTGCAGCCGGCTCGCCGCCGCTCCGACGGCACCACCGGGTTGGCGGTCAGCGACTTCTTCGACTTCTCGGTGTTCGTCGACGCGGCGTCCACCGATGTGCGCAACTGGTACGTGAACCGCTTCCTGCACCTGCGCCAGACTGCGTTCCAGGATCCAGACTCCTATTTCGCTCGCTACGGCGCGCTCAGCGAGCCGGACGCCATCGAGACCGCCAAGGGGATCTGGGACGCCATCAACGGGCCCAATCTCGAGCTGAACATCCGTCCCACCCGAGGCCGGGCCACCGCTATTCTTCGAAAAGGCCCCAACCACCAGGTGAGTTGGGTGCGCATCCGAAAGGTGTGAGGTGATCGAGGCACTGGGTAGCGCCGACGCCACCGCGGCAGTTGCACTGTGGGAAGAGGCCGATCTCAACCGGCCCTGGAACGACGCCGGCTCCGATTTCCGCAGAGCCCTGGAGTCCCCTTCTTCGACTGTTCTCGGCATCCGTGATGGCGGACGCCTGGTCGGTACCGCCATGGTCGGCTGGGACGGGCACCGCGGCTGGGTCTACTACCTGGCCGTGGCCGGATCACACCGCGGGCGTGGCCTCGGCCGCGAGCTGATGGCCGCGGCGGAGCACTGGCTGAAAGAGGTCGGCGCGCCGAAGATCCAGTTCATGGTGCGCACCGAGAACGACGCCGTGTTGTCCTTCTACGACCACCTGGGCTACATCCCGCAGTACTGCGTGGTGCTGGGCCGCCGCCTCGACTGAGGCCCGGCAGGCAGCCAACCGGCTCAGAGGCTGAGCCGCTCCTTGACCACTCCGGCCAGCAGCTCGGCGACTTCGCGCGCCCGCTCTTCGGTTTCGGCCTCGACCATCACCCGGACCAGCGGCTCGGTACCCGAGGGACGCAGCAGCACCCGTCCGGAATCACCGAGCGCCTTGATCTGCGCGGAGACCGCCGAGTTCACCACCGGGTCGATGCCGGCCCAGGCCTTGTTCACGTTGGAGACGTTGATCATCACCTGCGGAAGCCGGGTGACCACACCTGCCAGGTCACACAGCGGACGCTCGGTCCGGGCCAGCTGCGCGGCCAGATGCAGCGCGGTCAGCACCCCGTCCCCGGTGGTGGCGTGCTCGCTCATGATCACGTGACCGGACTGCTCGCCGCCCAGGGTGAAGCCGTTGGCGTTCATGGCCTCCAGGACGTAGCGGTCGCCGACCTTGGTCTGATCGACCTGGATCCCCGCGGCACGCATGGCCTTCAGGAAGCCGAGGTTGCTCATCACCGTGGCTACCACGGTGTCGGAGTGCAGCGTCTTGGCAGCCTGCATAGCCAGGGCCAGCACGGCCAGGATCTGATCGCCATCAACGACCTCACCGCGGTGATCGACGGCCAGGCAGCGGTCGGCGTCGCCGTCCAGCCCGATTCCGAGGTCGGCGCCGTGTTCGACGACGGCGGCCTGCAGCGGGCTGAGGTGAGTAGAGCCGCAGTTGTCGTTGATGTTCAGCCCGTCCGGGCTGGCGTGCAGCGGGATCACCTCGGCGCCCTGGGCGTCGAATGCCGCCAGAGCAGTCAGGTGCGCAGCGCCGTTGGCACAGTCGATGACGACCTTCAGGCCCTCCAGGCTGGAGTCGGTGCCCAGGCTGGCCACCAAGTGAGCGATGTAGGCCTCGATGGCGCCGCGGTCATCGGTGACCCGGCCCACGTCGGAGCCGATCGGACGATCCCAGTGCTCGCCCATCCGCTGCTCGATCATGTCCTCGATGGCGTCGTCGAGTTTGACCCCGCCACGAGCGAAGAACTTGATCCCGTTGTCGGGCATCGGATTGTGGCTGGCCGACAGCATGACGCCGAGATCGGCACCCATGGCGCCGACCAAGTAGGCCACCCCAGGGGTCGGGATCACGCCGAGTCGGACCACGTCCACACCGGCAGAGGCCAAACCGGCCACCACGGCAGCCTCCAGAAACTCCCCAGAGGCTCGGGTGTCGCGTCCGACCAAGGCGAAGGGACGATGCCCTGCCCCGAAGACGCCAGCCTCGGCCAGCACATGAGCGGCCGCAATGGACAACTCCAGCGCGATCTCTGCGGTCAGATCCAGGTTCGCGGTGCCGCGAACCCCATCCGTTCCGAACAGTCGAGCCATCGCCCGACCCGGATCAGCGCTTGCTGTACTGAGGAGCCTTGCGGGCCTTCTTCAGACCGGCCTTCTTGCGCTCCTTGACCCGCGCATCGCGAGTGAGCAGACCGGCCTTCTTCAGAGCCGGACGGCTGGCCTCGACGTCCACGGCGTTCAGCGCGCGGGCGATGCCAAGACGCAGCGCACCGGCCTGGCCGGTGACGCCGCCACCGACGATGGTCGCGATGACGTCGTACGAGCCGACGACCGCAGCGGTCACGAAGGGCTCGTTGACGGTCTGCTGGTGCAGCTTGTTCGGGAAGTAGTCCTCCAGCGAACGGCCGTTGATCGAGAACTTGCCGTCACCGGGGACGATCCGCACTCGGGCGATGGCCTCCTTGCGGCGGCCGGTGGCGCCAGCAGCGGCGATCACAGCCGGACGTCCGCCCGGCTGCGGGGCGCTGGCCTGGGCCTCAGCGCGGTAAGCGATCTCACGATCGTCCTCAACGAAGGGGACGACCTCGTCGGCCACGGTCTCTTCGACAGTCTCGGTCACGTTGGTTCCTCGGCTCACTGAGCGATCTGGGTGATCTGGTACGGCTGCGGCTTCTGCGCAGCGTGGGGGTGCTCCGGGCCGGCGTAGACCTTGAGCTTGCTGATCAGCTGACGGCTGAGCTTGTTCTTCGGCAGCATGCCCCAGACGGCGCGCTCAACAGCCTTGCGCGGGTCGTTGGCCAGCAGCTCGCCGTAGGGAACCGACTTCAGGCCGCCCGGACGTCCGGAGTGCCGGATGGCCAGCTTGTCGTGGGCCTTCTTGCCAGTCAGGGCGATCTTGGAAGCATTGACCACGATCACGAAATCACCGGCGTCGACATGCGGGGCGAACTGCGGCTTGTGCTTGCCGCGCAGTAGGGTCGCCGCGGTGACGGCCAGCCGGCCGAGGACGACATCCTCAGCATCAATCACAAGCCAGGCCCTGGTGATCTCACCAGGCTTGGGGCTGTACGTAGACACGGGTCTGTGACCTGCTTCCATAAGTTGTATCGCTTCGTATCGTGCGGGGTCGACCGGTGAGGGCAGACCGCAGCGCAACAGCGCCTAAGGCTACCCTGGACGATCGAGGGGGTCAAAACCGAGCCAGCCGCAGCCGAGCCATGAGCCCGGGCGGCGCCGGTAGTCGTCCCGTACGTCCAGCCGATACCAGGCACCCTGCCCTAGATCCAGCATCCAAGCAAGATGACACCTGACCGTAACGGTTACCTCCTATGGTGAAACCCATGGCACACACTCTCCAGATCCGTTACCCCGCCACGGGGGTCGAGGCTGACCTGGCGATTACCGAGGCCACGATCAAGGCACCAGAGCTGCGCAAAGTCATCGTCGACGGCCAGCCCTTGGCAACCTTCGACCCCGGCTTCGTCAACACCGCGGTCTGTCACTCTTCGATCACCTACATCGACGGCGAGGCCGGCGTCCTGGAGTACCGCGGCTACCCGATCGCGGACCTGGCCGAGCACTCCACCTATCTCGAGGTTGCCTACCTGCTGTTGCACGGCGAGCTGCCCAACGCCGCCCAGCTCGCGCAGTGGGAGCTCGAGGTCACCGAACACCGGATGCTGCCCGACAAGCTGAAGACGGTGCTGGCCGGGTTCCCCTACGACGCCCACCCGATGACCATCCTGATGGCGTCGGTCGCCGCATTCTTCTCGTTCTACCCGGACGCCCAGAACTTCGACGATCCGGACGCGCGCTACCTGAACATCACCCGACTGATCGCCAAGATGCCCACGCTGGCCGCCTTCGCCTATCGCAAGGGCAAGGCCAAGCCGTACATCAATCCCGACGATTCCTATGGCTATTGCCACAACTTCCTGCAGATGCTGTTCAAGCAGAACGAACGGCGCTATCACGCCGACCCGCGGCTGATTCGCGCCATGGAAGTGCTGTTCATCCTGCACGCCGACCACGAGCAGAACTGCTCGACCAATGCGGTGCGTTCGGTGGCCAGCTCCGGAAACGATCTGTTCACCTCCTGCTCGGCCGGAATCGGCGCCCTGCACGGGCCGCTGCACGGCGGCGCGAACGAGGCAGTTTTGAAGATGCTTCGCGAGATCGGCAGCGTCGATCGGGTTCCGGAGTTCATCGAAGGCGTGAAGGCCGGCAAGACCCGAATGATGGGCTTCGGCCACCGGGTCTACAAGAACTACGATCCGCGGGCGAAAATCATCAAGAAGAGCGTCGAGGACGTGTTCGAGGTGACCGGAGTCAACCCATTGCTGCGGGTGGCCCTGGAACTGGAGAAGCACGGCCTGGAGGACGACTACTTCGTCTCCCGGCGGCTCTACCCGAACGTCGACTTCTATTCGGGCCTGATCTACGAGGCGCTGGGCTTCCCGCCGGAGATGTTCACCGTGCTGTTCGCGGTCCCCCGGACCTCCGGTTGGGCCGCCCAATACCAGGAGTTCATCACCGACTCCGAGCAGAAGATCGTCCGGCCCAAGCAGATCTACACCGGCTATCAGACCCGCAGCTACGTGCCCATGGAGGCGCGCGACTGAGGGCGTCCGGGGCAATCCGGAAAAGTGCTTGCGGGGGCTAGAACCGAGTAGTTAGGTAGTCCCCATGAGTTCAAAGATGAGCGCTGCCTCGCTGCAGGTGTCCAGTCCCGACGACGTCCGCAACGTAGTCCTGATCGGAAACGCCGGATCGGGAAAGACCTCTTTGTTCGAGCAGTTGCTCAAGTCCCGCCTGGTCGGTTACCGCGGCGAGAAGGAGGATGCCGAGCGCGCCGCCCAGCTCTACCTGGCCAGCCTGGTCACCGGCGACGTCCTGGTGAACCTGCTGGACGCCCCCGGCCACCCCGACTTCGTCGGCGAACTGCGGGCCGGGATTCGGGCCGCGGACGCCGCCATCTTCGTGATTTCCGCTGCCGACGGCATCGACGGTGCCGCCCAGGCGCTGTGGGAGGAATGCACGGCGGCGAACCTGCCCCGGATCATCGCCTTGACCAAGCTGGACGCCGGCCACGCCGACTTCGACGCCTCGGTGGCCGAGGCGCAGGCCAAGTTCGGCGAAGGCGTCCTGCCCACCCACGTGCCGACCCTGTCGGCACCGGGCGTGATCGCCGGCAACATCGGCCTGCTCAGCCTCGAGGAGCATGACTACTCCAGCGGAGAGGTGGTCAACCGCAAGCTCACCTCCGACGACTCCCATGTGGAGACCTGGCGCGGCCCGCTGATCGAGGCGATCATCCAGGAGGCCGAGGACGACTCGCTGATGGACCGCTACCTCAGCGGGGAGGAGTTGGACACCGAGTACCTGCTGGACGATCTGCGCAAGGCGGTTGCCACCGCGAACCTGTACCCAGTGCTGCCGGTGGCCTCGAACACCGGCGTCGGTGTCGAGGAGTTGCTGCGACTGATCGAGCACGGCTTCCCCACCCCGTCCCTGCACCCGAACCCGTCGGCCACCACCCCGGCCGGTGCCGAGCTGCCGGTGCCGCCGACCGACCCGTCCGCCCCGCTGGTGGCGCAGGTGATCCGGACCACCACCGACCCGTTCGCCGGACGGCTGTCGATGGTCCGGGTGTTCTCCGGCACCTTGAAGGCGGAGGAACTGGTGCATATCAGCGGTCACCACGCGTCCGCTGATGACGCGCACCCCGACCACGACAACGAGGAGCGGATCGGCCTGATCCAGGCCGCGGTCGGCACCGAACTGAAGCCCCGCAACACCGCCATCGCCGGTGAGATCGTGATGGTGCCCAAACTGACCACCGCCGAGACCGGTGACACCATCTCAGCCAAGGACCACCCGGCCCTGGTGGAGCCGTGGGCACTGCCCGAGCCGCTGCTGCCGCTGGCGATCCGGGCGGCCACCCGCAATGACGAGGACAAGCTGTCCGGAGCGCTGCAGCGGCTGGCCGTCGAGGACACCACCGTCCGGCTGGATCGCGGCGGCTCTGACCAACTGGTGCTGTGGACCACCGGCCAGGCGCACGCCGATCTGCTGCTGGCCCGGCTGGTCGATCGCTACGGGGTCAAGGTCGAGCAGGAGGATCTGAAGATCCCGCTGCGGGAGACCTTCATCGCCAAGCTCACCGCGCTCGGCCGGCACGTGAAGCAGTCCGGTGGCCACGGCCAGTACGCGGTCTGCAACCTGGAGATCGAGCCCCTGCCCCGCGGCGGCGGCTTCGAGTTCGTCGACAAGGTGGTCGGTGGCGCAGTGCCCCGGCAGTTCATTCCTTCGGTGGAGAAGGGCGTCCGGACGCAGCTGGAGAAGGGCGTGCTGGCCGGCTTCCCGATGGTGGACGTCCGAGTGACGTTGTTCGACGGCAAGTCGCACTCGGTGGACTCCTCGGACATGGCCTTCCAGCTGGCCGGCTCGCTGGCCATGAAGGAGGCGGCCAACCCGAAGACGGTCGCCCTGCTGGAGCCGCTGGATCTGGTCACCGTGATCGTCGGCGAGGAGTACCTGGGCGCGGTGATGAACGACCTGACCGGACGCCGCGGCCAGCTGCTCGGTACCGACTCCGAGGGCCACAAGGCGATCATCCGGGCGCTGGTGCCGCAACTGGAACTGGCCCGCTACGCGATCGACCTGCGCGGCATCGCGCACGGTTCGGGCTCGTTCAGCCGCGAGTTCCACGGCTACGAGCTGCTGCCGTCCAACCTGACCGAGAAGTTCGCCAAGTCCAACTGAGTTTCCGGTGCCGTCCCTGCTCTAGGGGGCGGGGACGGCACCCCCGGGAGTCACCCAGGGCCGAGGGGCGCAGGGACGGTTCCGCTTGTCCCCGGCCGGCCTCAGCTCATGCCACCTTCAGCCTCCGCCAGCCCCGGGCCCCCGACGTCAGCCCATGCAGGCCCTGGCGCGGGTCTTGTTACCGAATGACGCCCGAGCACGGCGTCGGCGGCGCCAGCCGCGGAGTTCGTTACCGAAAAGGGCTCACCTCGGTCCTCTTTCGGTAACAAGACCCGCAGTACACCCGCCGGTCCCCACTCGAGCCCGTCATAACGCAACAAACTCCGCGTTCTGCGCCTGACACGAGGCCGGACGACGCCGGGAATCCCTGGCGGGTTGCGCGCGTTGCAGGCGGCGTGAAGATTGAGATCTGGTCAGATATCGCCTGCCCGTGGTGCTACATCGGGCTCTCCCGGTTCCAGCAAGCCCTGGACGGCTTCGAACACCGCGATCAGGTGACGGTTCAGCTGCGTTCGTTCCAGCTCGACCCGACCCTGCCCGAGTCGTACGAGGGCAGCGAGGCCGAATATCTGGCTTCAAGCAAGGGGTTGGACCTCGGCCGGGCGTCCGCCATGATCAGCCAGGTGGCTGCCGTCGGTGCCGCCGATGGCCTGCCGTTCGACTTCGATGCGCTGTCGGTGGCCAACTCCCGGCGCGCTCACCGGCTGCTGCACTTGGCTCAGCGCCAGGACCCGTCCGGCGCGACCACCTGGGCGCTGAAGAAGGCGCTGTTCACCGCGCACTTCGCCGAGGGTCGCTCGATCTGGGACGAGTCCGTGCTGCGCGATCTGGCCGCATCGGTTGGGCTGACCGAACTCGGTGACCTCGACTCCGATCAGGTGGACGCCGAGGTCGAGGCCGACATCGTCCAGGCCGGACGGCTTGGCATCCACGCCGTTCCGACCTTCGTCTTCGCTGACAAGTACGGAGTCTCCGGGGCGCAGCCGGTCGAGGCGTTTGCCGAGGCCATCGAGCAGGTGTGGCACGAACTGAACCCGACGCCGCTGATCACCCTGGCCACAGGGTCGGACAACCCGTCCTGCGGGATCGACGGCTGCTGAGCCGGAGGCACTCGCCGGGAGTTGAGCCGCCCGCTGGAGGTCAGTGGGCGGCGATGAAGCCGAAGATTCCGTCCGCCATCATCTGAGCAGCGATCGCACTCAGCAGCAGGCCGGCGATCCGCGAGGCCAGCACCGTGCCGCCTTCGCGGAGCACTGAACGGATCCGCTCGGCGAACCGCAGGAACAGCCAGACCAGGAACATCACCACGACCAGGGCCAGACCCACGGTCACGTAGCCGGCCAGCCCGGGCGCCTTCTGGACGGCCAACATGCTGGCGGCGATCGCACCGGGCCCCGCCATCAGCGGAGTGCCCAGCGGCACGATGGCGACGTTCACGTTGTCGTGCAACACCGGATCCTCGCCGTGACCCATCAGCAGCTCGAGGGCGATCAGCAAGAGCAGCAGTCCGCCGGAGACCTGCATGGCCGGCACCGACACCTGGAGGTAGTCCAGGATCTGCCGCCCGAACAGGGCGAACAGCGCGATCACACCGAAGGCAACAGCGGACGCCTTGTCGCCGGCGCGCTTGCGCTGCTCGAGGGTGAACGAGTTAGTCAGGCCCAGGAACACCGGCAGCAGACCGGGCGGGTCGACGATGACGAACAGCGTCACCGCGGTGGTCAGAAACAAGTTGAGGTCGAAGACCATCCCGCCAGCCTAGATCCGAGCCATCGCCCGCGGCCAATCTCCGGCACCCGTCCACCTTTGACGCGCCAGAGGTGTCGGCCTAGGCGGATCGCCCGACAGCCGTATCCCTGAGCCCACGGCCCGCCGCTCGCACCCAACCCCAATCCGACCACGGAGGCCGAGAATGATCCGCCCAGGTCGATGCCGAGCCAGCACGTGGAGCCAGGAAGAGTCGGCCCGGGCGGATCGTTCGAAAGCCGTATCCCTTGACCCCAAGCACCGCCCAACCGCACCCACACACCCCACCCGACCACGCAGTCCGAGAACGACCCGCCCAGGTCGATGTCGACCCAGCACTCGGGAGCAGGAAGAGTCGGCCCGGGCGGATCGTTCGAAAGCCGTATCCCTTGACCCCAAGCCCTGCGCAACGGAACGCACTCGCCCAGCCCGACCACGGAGGCCGAGAACGATCCGCCCAGGTCGACGCCAACCCGCAAGGTGGGACGAAGCAGAAGCCGTCCGGAGTCAGCCGGAGAGCCGCGCAGTGCGCACCGAGACGAAGTAGGAGGCGACCAGGAGCCCGGCCGCCACCAGCCAGCCAAACCAGGACGGGAGCGCCGCCCAACCCAGGAAGAAGCCCTCAAGGAACTTCGGAGCGACCGCACCGGCGAACCCGATCACGGCAGCTACCAGCAGCAGCGGCAGATAGGCGAACATTCGCGAGCTGGTGTAGCCGTAGCGGTACATCACCGGCAGCTGGATGCCGACCAGCACCGCGTAGAGGAGCGCCGCCAGCGGCAGCAGCATGGCCCAGGCCTGGGGTTCATCGGTCGTGCCGCGCAACCCACCCATCAGGCCCAATGCCGCGAAGGCCGCAGTCAGGCCGACCCAGATGCCGGTGGTCACGAGGTACCTCGAGAGAATCAGGGTCGGTCGGTCCACCGGCAGCGAGGCGTACATGGTCTCCAGCCGACTCTTCTCCGACGCCGCGAACGGGTAGCTGGCCAGCGGTGCGGCATAGATGGCCGCGATGATCAGGCCATTACTCCCCCAACCGGTGAAGAACCCGAAGATCAACATGGCCACCACGAACGCGCCGAGTTGCCGGACGTAGGGACGAAGCACCCACAGGTCGAGCCGCATCGCGGCACTGAGCCCGGTCATGCCACCACCTCCTTGCTGGCCAGGTGCACCACGATCTGATCCAGACTGGGCCGCTCCACCACAGCCCCCGAGCCGAGCAACCCGACCTCGGCGGACGGCACCAGCGCCTCCGCGGTGGTCGGGCTGCGGCGCAGCCCATGGCATTCGATGATCGCGGGGTCGATGCCGTCCGGGCCGGTGCGGACCAGCCGGTAGGCATCCCGGAGATCGTCGGTGGCGCCGCTGAACCAGACCCGTCCCTCATGCAGGAAGGTGATCTGGTCGGCCACCCGCTCCAGGTCGGAGGTGATGTGGGTGGAGAACAGCACGCTGTGCCGCTCCGATACCAGGAACTCCCCCAGGATCCCGGTCAGCTCATCGCGGGCCACCGGATCCAGCCCCGAGGTCGGCTCGTCCAGCACCAGCAGCCGAGCGCCGTGCGACAAGGCGATCGCCACCTGCAGCTTCATGCTCATCCCCCGGGACAGCTCCCCCACTCGCGCGGACGGGCTGAGCCCGAACCGCTTGAGCAGGTCGGCGTAGCCGTTGCGGTCCCAGGCTTGATAGAAGGGGGCCAGCGCCTGTTCGACCTGGGTCAGCCGCCACTGCTCGACCAGGCTGGCCTGATCCAGCACCACCCCGATCTGCTCGCGCAGCCCGGCCGGCGCCGGCAGCCGCTGGCCGAGCACCTCTACGGTGCCGGCGGCGGGAGTCAGCATCCCCAGGATCGTCCGGATGGTCGTGGTCTTGCCGGCCCCGTTCGGGCCGACCAGCCCCATGATGTAGCCCTCGGGAAGCTCCAGATCGACCTGCAGTTCGAAGCTGCCCCGCTGCACCCGGACGCCGTCCAGCCGCAGTGCGTAGTCGCTCATCGGTGCCCCTCCTCGACGAGAAGCGCATCCAGCATGGCGATCAGCTCGGCCCGATCCAGCCCGGCCAGCCGGGCGTGGTCGACGGCGTGCCCGAGGGCGGTCTCGATCTGGCGCAACAGCTGCTCACGGACCAGCTGAGAGTCGATCGGCAGCACATAGGCGCCCCGGCCCTGGACATTGGTGATGAAGCCGGACGCCTCCAGCTCGGAGTACGCCCGGCTGGTGGTGATCACGCTGATCCGCAGGTCGCGGGCCAGCCCGCGCACCGACGGCAGCTGGTCGCCGTCGGCCAGCTCGCCGGTCAGAATCGCCGCTTTGACCTGCTCGGCGATCTGCTCGTACAGCGGGCTTTCCGCGGTGTTCGAGATGACGACCCGCATCCAGGACTCCTTCTATCTGTGTATAGACACTATAGACAGTATGGACACCGAGGCGCCACTCTAGAATGGCCGCCATGTCCGAACGCATCCACCGCGACGTGGTCAGCTACGTCCGGCGCAGCGGACGGATGAACGCCGCCCAACAGCGCGCCTGGGACCTCTACCACGACGACTGGGTGGTCGAGCTGCCGGCCGGCGAGCGAGTGACCTCGATCGCCACCGATGCGCAGATCGACTGGGCCGGCGTCTTCGGACGCGAGGCCCCACTGCTGGTCGAGATCGGCTCGGGCACCGGGCACGCCGTCACCGCGCTGGCCGAGGCCCATCCGCATGCCAACGTGATCGCCTTCGAGGTGTACACCCCGGCCGTGGCGTCCACGCTGGGCCGGCTGGCCCGGCATGGGGTCAGCAACGTCCGGCTGGTGATCGCCGACGGAGCCCAGGCGCTGGCCACCGTCTTCGAGCCGGCCACGATCAGCGAGTTGTGGACCTTCTTCCCTGATCCCTGGCACAAGGTCCGGCACCACAAGCGACGCCTGGTCAGCCCGGAGTTCGCGGCCCTGGTCGGCTCCCGACTGGTTCCCGCCGGACGCTGGCGGCTGGCCACCGACTGGGCCGACTACGCCGAAGCAATGCGCGAGGTGTTGGACGCCGATGCCGGCCTGACTAACGAGCACGACGGCTGGGCGCCGCGGTGGGAACTGCGTCCGGTGACCAAGTACGAGCAGCGCGGACGCAGCGCGGGCCGCGAGATCTACGACCTGAGCTACCGGCGATGACCCGCTACCGCCTCGACATCAGCTACGACGGCACCGGCTTCCACGGCTGGGCCGGCCAGCCCGGCCTGCGCACCGTCCAGGGCGAACTCGAGACCTGGATCGGCCGAGTGCTTCGGCTGCCCACCCCACCCGAGCTGACCTGCGCCGGACGCACCGACGCCGGGGTCCACGCCCGCGGCCAGGTGGCTCACCTCGACCTCGACCTGCCCGATCCGGACGCCGTGGTCGCGACCCTTCAGCGCCGGCTGCGGGCCGCCCTGCCCGAGGATGTGACCGTCCGGCGAGTCTCGATCGCCCCGGACGGCTTCGACGCCCGATTCGCCGCGATCTGGCGGCACTACGTCTATCGACTCGCCGACGCCGACCTGGACCCGCTGGATCGCTTCACCACGGCCCGAGTCAAGCAGCCGCTCGACCTCGAGTTGCTGAACCGGGCCGCTCAGCCGCTGCTCGGCCTGCACGACTTCGTGGCCTTCTGCCGGTTCCGCGAAGGTGCCACCAGCGTCCGCGAGCTGCAGCAGTTGGCCGCCCACCGGCTCCCGGACGGACGGGTGGAGCTGCACGTCCGGGCCGACGCGTTCTGTCACTCGATGGTCCGCTCGCTGACCGGAGCCCTGGTCGAGGTGGCCACCGGACGGCGCAGCCCCGACTGGCTGGCCGGGCTGCTGGCCGCCGACCAGCGCAGCGGCGAAGTGCCGGTGATGCCCGCCCACGGCCTGGTCCTGGAGCAGGTCGGCTACCCCAGCGATGACGAGCTGGCCGCCCGAGTGAGCCAAGCCAAGGCCCGACGCAGCCTGGAGGACTGATGAGCCACTACTTCCACACCCCGACAACTCCGGAGCACCGTCGGCAGATCACTGCCCACTTCTGGGACACCGACTGGGAGTTCACCACCGCCGACGGCGTCTTCTCCTACGACAGCCTGGATCAGGGCACGGCGGTGCTGCTCCGCGAGGTGATCCCACCGACCGACGCCACTCGCGCCCTGGATCTGGGCTGCGGCTACGGCGTCTTGGCGATCGCGCTGGCCAGCGCCGTCCCCGGCGTCTCGGTGGACGCCGTGGACGTCAACGAACGGGCCCTGGCCCTGACCGCCGAGAATGCCCGCCATCACGAGGTCGCCGACCGGGTGCGTCCGCTGCTGCCTGATCAGGTCGATCCGGACGTCCGCTACGACGAGATCTGGTCGAACCCACCGATCCGGATCGGCAAGCAGGCCCTGCACGAGTTGCTGCTGACCTGGCTGCCCCGGCTGACTCCGGCCGGACGCGCCGTCTTGGTGGTCGGACGCAACCTCGGCGCCGACTCGCTGCAGGTCTGGCTCAACGACTCGGGCTTCGATTGTCAACGGATCGGCAGTGCGAAGGGCTTCCGCCTTCTGGAGGTTCGTCAGGCCGCCTAGAATTGGACTAGATTCGCCACATCAAGAATTGAGGTCCATCATGAGTGACACCGAAGGCTTCCTGGGCGGCCTGATCGGCAAGGCCAAGGAGTTCGGCGAGAAGGCCGGCGACTTCGCCGAAGACGCCTTTGACAAGGCTAAGGACTTCACCGGCGAGGCCGTGGAGAAGGCCAAGGATCTGGCTGGAGACCTCCCGGAGAATGCGAAGAAGTTCGCAGACGACGCCACCACGGCGGTCAAGGACTTCGCCGCGGACTTCCCCGAGAATGCCAAGAAGGCGGCCGACGAGGCCACCAATGCAATCAAAGGTCTGATCGACGGCGAGGACAAGCCACAAGCCTGACCCACCCCCACCACCTGAGACGGGCACCGGTTCGCCGGTGCCCGTTTTGCCTGCCCCCACTCGGCACCCGGCCGGATCTGAGTTATGGTTTCACCACCTGAACCAATGTGGGGGAACCCGGTGAGAATCCGGGACTGACCCGCAGCCGTGACGCCGGCTTTCACCGGCCAAGTCGGAATGCCCGCCTGGTTTTGGCTCAACATCAACCCGTCGAGGCATACGGGGTGAGCCGGACGCGCCTGTTGTGGGCCGGAGTCCTCATTTGCCCCGCGCGAAAGGACTCCTAGGTGTTCCATACTCTCCGTCGATGGCTGGCTGCCGGGTCTGCAGTAGCCGTCGCCCTGGTCGGCCTCGTCGCCGCCCCTGCCCCCTTGGCCGTCGCCGACATGGCCGACGTCGCCACCAACTCCGCTGCGAACTATGTGGCCACTCATCTTCCGAGCAAGAGCCAGACCAGCAGCAACATCGATTCGGCCCTCGGTCTGGCCGGCACCGGCCAGTGCACCTACGCCGCCCCGCTGCGGACTCTGGTGAGCCACCTCGAAGGCCAAGCGCAGAGCTACATCAAGGGCAAGCCCGCAGCGGCCGCCAAGCTCGCTATCGCCGTCGACGCCCTCGGCCTGAACCCGACGAAGTTCGCCAAGCAGAACCTGGTCGCGGCGATCACCAAGAACCTGCCCAGCAATGGCGACGTCGGTGGCTACCCGTTCTCGCAGGCGCTGGCCCTGATCGCGCTCGACCGAACCGGCGCCACGATCCCCGACAGCATGGTCACCCGACTGCTCTCCCAGCAGAACAAGGATGGCTCCTTCGGCCAGAACGATCCCGACTCGACGGCGCTGGCCATCATCGCGCTGCGGGCCATCGCCGACTCGAAGGCCGAGCAGTCCGCGCTCAGCGACGCCATCAGCTGGGCGACCGATCACCAGACCGGTGCCGGCTACTGGGACAACTACTCCCCGGTCGACTCGACCGGCCTGATGGGTTCGGCTCTCGCCGCCGTCGGCAGCGACTCGGCGTCCGCCGCCGCGCGCGCGTGGCTGACCGGAGTGCAGCTGAAGGACGGCGGGTTCGCCAACAGCCTCGGCGGCACCCGGTCCAACCTGATGGCGACCTCCGAGGCGCTGTGGCTGCTCAGCGGGACGAACCTGTCGACGGTGTCGCTGAAGCTCGCCGCGTGCGGCAGCACGCCGCCGGCCATGCTTTCCGCGACCACCTCCTGCTCCGGCGTCTGGGTTGTGGTCGACCGCGGCAATGGCCAGGTGGCAACCCGCTGCGCGACGACGTACGCCACCGGCGCTGCGGCCCTGGCCAGCGCCGGCTTCTCGGTGAAGACCTTCAGCACGCAGTTCGGGCCGTCGATCTGCCAGATCCGCTCGTTCCCGGCCGGCTGCGACACCACCTTCGGCTCGGGCTATTGGAGCTACTGGACCTCGACTCTCGACCCGGCCACCGGCACCTGGAGCGCCTGGGACTACGCCCAGACCGGACCGGCAAGTTCGCACCCGGTCAAGGGCGTGGCCGAGGCCCATCTCTGGATCCCGAGCAGCATTCCGTGGACCGCGAGCCCGGCACCGACTCCCTCGGTGAAGCCGCCAAAGGCCTACACCTCGGCTCCGCGCCCGACCATCAGTGGCGTCACGAAGGTGGGCAAGAAGCTGACTGTCGTCACCGGAACCTGGTCCCCGAAGCCGGACAAGTTCAGCTACCGCTGGTTCCGCAGCGGGAAGCCGATCGCGAAGGCCACCGGGAAGACCTACCAGCTGAAGAAGGCTGACAAGGGCAAGACCATCAAGGTCAGCATCACGGCCAGCGGCTCCGGTCTCCAGACGGCGGTCCGCACCTCGCTGTCGACCCCGAAGGTCACCAAGTGAGGCATCGCCTCCTCGCTGCTGGGCTGACGGCGATCCTCGCCGTCGGCCCGGTGGCGGCTGTCCCCGCGCAGGCCGCACCCCTGCCGGCCGCGGTGAGTTGCAGTGGCGTCTGGGTGGTCGTCGATGACGGCACCCGGGCGCCCCAGGCCTCTTGTGCCCGCGATGGTTTCAGCACCGGCACCAAGGCGCTGCGCAGCGCCGGCTTCTCGGTGACCATCGACAACGGCTTCATCCTCAAGATCGGCGGCAGGCCCAGCGGCAAGTCCGACCCCAGCAAGGCCTACTGGTCCTACTGGCATGCCACCCGGCAGGCCGACGGCAGCTACTCCGACTGGAGCTACTCCAGCCTGGGTGCCGACGCCTACCACCCGTCGCAGGGCAACGCCGAGGGCTGGCGTTACCAGTCGTTGAGCGAAGGTAAGGTGGCGCCGCGGGCCGGGGCGCCGACCGCCGGCACCACCGAGCCGACGCCCAGCCCGACCCCCACCAAGGCGAGCCCGAAGCCGACCAAGAAGGCCACGGCGTCCAGCACGGCGTCGGCCAGCGGCACAGCCAAGGCGACCGCCAAGGCAACAGCCAGCACCTCGGCCTCGCCGAGCACCGCGGAGTCGATCCTCACCCCGTCCGCCGTCGCATCGACGACCACCGCGAACATGTCCGCCGTGGCCGCCGAGGCTCCGACGGCCGAAGCCACACCTCCTGCCTCCGGCAGCCCGACCGGCACCATCGCCGCCGGGATCGCCGTGATCGCCGCCGCCGGCGGCCTGGGCGGTTGGTGGCTCGTGAAGGGACGACGCCGCTGAACCGAGTGCATCCCTGGGCATGGTGGTGTTGGGCGATCGGAATCGGGATCGCCGTCAGTGGCACCACCAATCCGCTGCTGCTCGCCCTGATCGCCACCGCCATAGTCACGGTGGTGATGCTGCGACGCAGCGATGCCCCCTGGGCGCGCTCGGTGCGGGCCTACCTGCTGCTCAGCGCCTTCGTGATCGGGATGCGGATGTTCTTCCAGATCGTGCTGGGCAGCGGACGCGGTGAGACCGTCATCTTCGAACTGCCCCGGATCCCCCTTCCGGAATGGGCGGCCGGCATCCAGCTGGGCGGCGCGGTGACCGCCGAGGCGCTCACCGGCACCCTCTACGACGCGCTGCGGCTCGCGGTGATGCTGCTGGCCATCGGGGCGGCCAATGCTCTGGCCAACCCGCGGCAGGCGCTGCGTTCAGTACCGGCCGCGCTGTACGAGGCATCGGTGGCCGTGGTGATCGCGCTCAGCGTGGCCCCGCAGCTGATCGAGAGCGTGCAGCGGGTCCGCCGGGCTCGCCGACTGCGCGGAGACTCGGCGACCAACCTGAAAGCCTTGGCCACCATTGCCATGCCCGTGCTGGCCGACGCCATCGATCGCTCGATGGCGCTTGCCGCCGGCATGGAGTCGCGCGGCTTCGCGCGCACCCGCGGCCTGCCCACCAAGGGCACTCTGCCGCTCATGTTGAGCTCCTCGATGGCCGCCACCATCGGGGTCTTTCTGCTGCTCAGCACCGACTACTGGCAGGTCGCCTGCCTGTTGTTGGCGGCTGGGCTGTTCGGTACGGTGCTGGGCCTGCGGCTGGCCGGACGCCGCCTGCAGGTGACCAGCTACCGTCCGCTGCCCTGGCGTGGCCGGGACGCGCTGATCGCCGCCAGCGGGGTGCTGGCCGCGGTGATCGTGCTCGGCCTGGGCTGGCTGAACCCGGACCTGCTGAGCCCGACCCTGGCCGGCCTGCTGGATCCGGCGGCCCTGTTCCCGACCACGGACCCGTTGTCCTGGCCGAGCGTGAGCCTGCCGATGCTGGTCCTGATCGCCCTGGTGCTGGCGCCGATCCCGCTGAGCCGGGCGCGGGCATCGGTGCAGACCGAGTCGGTGCGCAACGACACCCAGATCCGCTCGCTACGGCCACGATCCGAACGCGAGCTGGTGCTGCAGTGATCCGCTTCGAGCAGGTGTCGGTGAGCTACGCCGAAGCTGATGCTCCGGTGCTGGATCGCGTGTCTTTCGAACTGCCCGAAGGCGACCTATGCCTGGTGGTGGGAACCACCGGCTCCGGCAAGTCCACCCTGTTGGGCGCGATCAACGGCCTGGTGCCGCACTTCACCGGCGGGCTGCTCCGCGGCCGGGTCCTGGTGGATGGCCGCGACACGGCCAAGTACCGTCCCCGCGATCTGGCTGACGTGGTCGGCTACGTGGGCCAAGATCCGCTGCGCGGTTTCGTCACCGACACCGTCGAGGACGAGGTCGCCTACGGCATGGAGCAGCTCGGGATCAACCCGACCGCCATGCGCAAGCGGGTCGAGGAGACCCTCGATCTGATGGGCATCGCCGAGTTGCGTCGTCGTCCGCTGCTCGACCTGTCCGGTGGCCAGCAGCAGCGGGTCGCGATCGCCGCCGTACTGGCCGCTCAGCCGCGGGTGCTGGTGCTGGACGAACCGACCTCGGCCCTGGACCCCACCGCAGCCCAGGACGTCCTCTCGGCGATCTCCACCCTGGTCCACGAGGTGGGGCTGACCGTGGTGCTGGCCGAACATCGACTCGAGCGGGTCATGCAGGCGGCCGACTCGATGATCTGGCTGCCCGGTGACGGCAGTCTGGTGCACGGCGAACCGCGCCAAGTGCTCACTCGAGCCAGCGTCCGTCCCCCGCTGGCCGAACTGGCCCGGGCCGCGGGTTGGCCCGACGTGCCACTGAGCGTCCGGGAGGCCCGGCGCCGGGTGCTCACCGCAGGGCTGCTGCCCAGCCCACCCCCGGTACGGACGGCCGTCACCGGTCCGGTCGCCCTGGCCGCGCACGGGATCGAGGTCCGCTACGGGCAGACCGTCGCAGTGGCCGGCGTCGACCTCGAACTCCATGAAGGCAGCATCACCGCCCTTCTCGGACGCAATGGGGCCGGCAAGTCGTCGTTGCTGTGGGCCCTGCAAGGCGCGCTGAGCTGCGCCGGAGACCTCGACGTGGACGGACACGACCCGCGTCGGCTCGGCGCGGCCGAGGCCCGGCGACTGGTCACCTTGGTGCCGCAGACCGCCGCCGACCTGCTCTACCTGCCCAGCGTGGCCACCGAGTGCGACCAGGCCGACCGGGAGAGCGACGCCGAGCCCGGAACCACCGCCGCCCTGCTGGACTCTCTCGGGGTGCGGCTGGCCGCCGATCGCGATCCTCGGGATCTGTCCGAAGGCCAGCGGCTGGCGCTGGTGCTGGCCGTCCAACTGGCCGCGCGCCCACCGGTGCTGCTGCTGGACGAGCCGACCCGAGGCCTGGACTACCGGGCCAAGGCCGAACTGCGCCGGATCATCTCCGAACTGGCCGCAACCGGAGTGGCCGTGCTGATCAGTACCCACGACGTCGAGTTCGCGGCCGCGGTCAGCGAGCGCACCATCCTGATGTCCGACGGCGAGCTGATCGCCGACGGCAGCACCTCCGCACTGCTCACCTCCTCGCCCGCCTACGCGCCGCAGATGGCCAAGGTCTTCGCACCGGCCCGGATCCTCACCCCCGACGACGTGGCCAGGGGGTTGTGATGGAGCGGCGACGGATCTCGGTGGCATTGGCGGTCGCGGTGGTGATGGGAGTCATCGCGTTCAGCTGGCCACTGTTCCTGCGCCCGGAGTCGGGGATGTCGCCGACCCAGGCGCCGATCATGTTCGCCCTGGCCCTGGCCGCCATGCTGGCTGTAGTGCTGTCCGAGGTGGCCGGTGGCCGGATGGACGCCCGCACGCTGGCCATGCTCGGCGTCCTGGCCGCGGTGGGGACGGTGCTGCGTCCGCTGAGCGCCGGAACCGCGGGCTTCGAACTGATCTTCTTCCTGATGATCCTGGCCGGACGAGTGTTCGGGGCCGGCTTCGGCTTCGCGCTGGGAGCCATCACCTTGTTCACTTCGGCGCTGATCACCTCCGGAGTCGGGCCGTGGCTGCCCTACCAGATGCTGTCGGCCGGTTTCGTGGGCCTGTTCGCAGGGCTGCTGCCGAAGGCGAAGGGGTGGGCCGAGATCTGGCTGCTGGCCGGCTATGGGATGGTCTCGGCCTTCGCCTACGGCTGGGTGATGGACTTCTCGTTCTGGCCCTACGGGATCGGCAACGAGACCCAGATCTCCTTCGACGCCAGCCTGGGCGCACTGGAGAACCTGCACCGGTTCGTCCTGTACAACATCGCCACCTCGATGGGCTGGAACCTGGGCCGGGCCCTGACCAACGCCGCCCTGATCATGCTGCTCGGAGTGCCACTGCTCCGGATCCTGCGCCGCGCGGCGCGTCCGGCAGTCTTCGCCGAGGACGCGGCCACGCCGGAGCCGACCCGGAGCCCATCGGCCCGGGTCGTGCCGCACGCCGCCCCTCCGCACCTGATCTCGGAAGCAATTGCCGCACCGACGCGACCGGAATAGCCAGCCGGGTAGCAGGGTTGAGGCGAATGATTGCCATAGACCGCTACGAAGGGAACGCAAAGATGGCCTACACCCTGCCGGATCTCGACTACGACTACGGTGCACTCGCCCCGTCGATCTCGGGAGAGATCATGGAGCTGCACCACAGCAAGCATCACGCCGCCTATGTGGCCGGCGCGAACACCGCTCTGGAGAAGCTCGCCGAAGCGCGCGAAAAGGCCGACTTCGCGGCGATTCCCAAGCTGGAGAAGGACCTGGCCTTCCACCTGGGTGGCCACATCAACCACTCGGTCTTCTGGAAGAACATGTCGCCCAACGGCGGCGGCGAGCCCGAGGGTGAGGTCGGCTCCGCGATCGACGAGTTCTTCGGTTCGTTCACCGGCTTCAAGGGCCAGTTCGAGGCCGCAGCCAACTCGCTGCAGGGCTCCGGCTGGGCGATGCTGGTCTGGGACACCCTGGGCAAGCGACTGAACATCAACCAGCTCTACGACCAGCAGAACAACCTGCCGGTCGGGCAGCTGCCGGTGCTCCAGCTGGACATGTGGGAGCACGCGTTCTACCTGCAGTACAAGAACGTCAAGGCTGACTACGTGAAGTCCTGGTGGAACGTCGTCAACTGGGCCGATGTGGCCCAGCGGCTGGCCAAGGCGAAGGCGGCCGACATCCTCTGATCGAGGACCACACCGACACGGAATCCCCCAGGGAGATTCCTGAGAGAATTTGACCGAGCTCTCAGGATCGGGCACGCTGATCAAACCAGTTGCCTATCCCTGGGGGATTTCTCTTGGCTTTCAAGCACCTCGCCACCGCTGCGGTGACGCTCGCCCTCACCGGCGGCGGAGTCGCGACCGGCGCCGCGCTGCACAAGGACGTCCGCTTGGTCGTCGACGGGGTGGAACGCCCGACGTCGACCTTCGCCCTCACCGTCTCCGACGTCCTGTCGGCGAACGGCGTGACGGTGAGTGGGCTGGACCAGGTCTCCCCCGCCCCCCAGTCTCCGGTCTCCAATGGCTCGGTGATCACGGTGCGCTATGCCAAGCCGATCACCTTGACCCTGGACGGCTCCGAGGGCACATTCATGACCACCGAGGTGGAGCTGGCCGACGCGCTGGCCGCCAAGGTTCCCGACCTGAACCGCTCCTGGACGTCGGTGGCGCTGGCCAGCCCGGTGCCGCGCACCGGCCTGGAAGTGACCGTCAGCACCCCCAAGCAGGTCCGCCTCGTGGTGGACGGCAAGACTCGCTCGATCACCACCACTGCGAACACCGTGGACGATCTGCTGGCCGAGCAGAACGTGACCACCTGGGCCCAGGACCGGGTCAGCCCGTCGACCCAGGCCGTGCTCGCCGAGGGCGACCGCGTGGTCGTCCAGAGAGTCCGGATCTCGACGCTCCAGCGCACCGAGTCGATCGCCTTCGCCAGCAAGAAGAAGTCCGACCCCACCCTGTGGCTGGGAGAGTCTCGCGTAGTCAGCACCGGAAAGGCCGGCAAGGCCACCCGGATCTACCGGGTCGTCGAGATCGACGGGAAGAAGACCGATCGCTCCCTGGTCAGCGAGACCGTGCTGGCCAAGCCGGTCGCTCAGGTGATCGCTGTCGGCTCCAAGGTGACCGGGAACGGCGCCGGGATCAACCTGGCCCGGGCGGCCATGTGGGATCGGATCGCTCGCTGCGAGTCCGGCGGCAACTGGTCGATCAACACCGGCAACGGCTACTACGGCGGCCTCCAGTTCAACCTGGCCGCCTGGAAGTCCAACGGTGGACGCGACTTCGCGGCCTACCCGCACCAGGCCAGCCGGGCCGAACAAATCACTGTTGCCAACCGGTACTACGCCAAGGCCGGCACTCGTCCCTGGACCTGCGCCTGAGCTAGCCACCCCCACGTTTCCTGAGAAAACTTGACCATTTTCTCAGGATAGGGCAGGCTGACACGCGGATTACCCCCGAGCACCTTGGACGGAACCTGTGAAGAAGACTCTGATCGGCCTCGCCTTGACCCTCGCTCTGGTCGGCGCCAGCGGCACCCCTGCTGACGCCATCGTCCCCGCCGGCACCGTGGACGCCACCGCGAGCGTCACCACCACGGCCCCGGCGGCAACCCCGAACCTGAGCGGCAAGCTGAAGAGCGTCACCCTCAAGGTCGGCACCGCCAAGGCCAAGCGGATCAAGACCCGCGCGGTCACCGTGGCCGACGTGCTGCTGGCTCGCCAGATCACCCTCGGCCCGGACGACTACGTCAAGCCGGCTCTGAGCACCGTGCTCAAGAAGAAGATGAAGATCACCGTCTACCGGGTGGTCACCGTCACCACGACCGTCACCGAGAAGATCCCGTTCGCGGTCACCAAGATCCCCAACAACACCATGCGCAAGGGCACCACCAAGGTGATCACCCCCGGCCAGCTCGGTTCCGCCGAGCGGACCTACACGATCACCACGGCCAACGGCAAGGTCACCGCCAAGGTGAAGGTGAGCGAGAACGTCCTGCTGGCACCGGTGACCAAGGTTGTTGAGGTCGGCACCAAGGGCAAGGCGCTCAATCTGGCCCGAATGAAGCTATGGAACAGGATCGCGCGGTGCGAGTCCGGCGGACGCTGGCACATCAACACCGGCAACGGCTACTACGGCGGCCTCCAGTTCAACCTGGGCACCTGGCGCTCCAACGGCGGTCGCGACTTCGCGTCCTACCCGCACAAGGCCAGCAAGGCCGAGCAGGTCACCGTGGCCAACCGGCTGTACGCCAAGCGCGGCACCCGGCCGTGGAGTTGCGCCTGATCGCCCTTGCTCAGCGGCCGGGGCGACTCACGCCCCGCTGACCCACTGAGCCAACGCCCCCAGGCCGGAACACTTCCCCCGAGCGGCCTGGGGGCGTTGCCATGTCCGCATCCGGCGGGGACGGTTCCACTACCGTCCACCCCAGCCACCCCGCACGCCCGAGGACGACCCCATTGCCGCCCACGCGAGCCAGAGGACGCCGGCCGCTCAGTGGGCCGATCCAGCTCCTCGCAGACCGGCCAGCAGGACGTCCAGGCCGAAGTCGAAGGCCTCATCGACGCTGCCGCCCAACCCGAAGGCGCCCTGCCCCTCCATCCGGGCGAAGCCGGAGATCCAGGCGGTGAGGGTCCGGGCCGCCGGTAAGGCCCGCTGCGGACCGACCATCGCTCCGGTGAGGACCAGGAGCGGCTCGACACTGCGCGCCACGTCCTGAGGATCCGGGGCCATCTCGGCGGGCAGCGGGCTGAACACCAGCGACAGGATGCCGGGTTCAGCCAGGGCGAAGGCGCGGAAGGCGTGAGCCAGTCGGGTGAGGTCGGCCTCCGGATCCCCGGAGCCGCCACTGTCGGCCAGCGCGGCACCCAGCTCGGCCAACAAATCGGACGCCACCAGGCGGACCAGCGCGGCCCGGCTGGGCACCCGCTTGTACAGCGACGGAGCCCGGACGCCGACCAGCGCGGCGACCCGCTGCATGGTCAAAGCGTCCAGCCCTTCGGCGGACGCCAGGCTGCGGCCGGCCGCGACGATCTGCGCCGTGGAGGTCCGTGCTGGAGTAGGCATTGCTGCCCCCTCTCCTGTTGGCTATTGCGTGTAGCCATCATAGCTAGGTACCGTAGCTATCACAAGAAGGAGATGTGATGTTGAACCTCGCTGTTCGCTTCGGCCTGGAGCTGGCCGGTGTCGCCACCGCCGGATACCTGGGCTTTCAGTTCGCCCCCTCCGGCTGGCGCCCGCTGGGCGCGATCGCCGGCGCCATCGCGCTGGCCACTGTCTGGGGGCTGTTCCTGGCGCCGAAGGCGTCCAGCCCGATCCCGCTGAGCTCACGCGAGCTGGTCGGGACCATCCTCCTGCTCGCCGTGGCCGGCACCCTGGCACTATCGGGGCAGCTGTGGTGGGGCCTCGGCTTCGCTGCCCTGCTGGTCGCCAACCAGGCCGTCCTGCTGCTGGTCGGCCCGAGGACGGGAGAGTTCGCATGAAGCTCGCTGAAGGTCTGCACCGGATCGGCAATGACCTGGTCGCCTGCCACCTGGTGGTCACCCCGGACGGCCTGACCCTGGTGGACGCCGGACTGGCCGGCCACTGGAAGCCCCTGCTGCGCGAGCTCGGCTCGATCGGAGCCGATCCCGAAGACATCTCGGCCATCCTGCTCACCCACGGCGACTCCGACCACGTCGGCTTCGCTGAGCGGCTGCGCCGCGAGCACGGCGTGCCGGCATACATCCACGCCGCCGATGCCGGACGAGCCACCGGCGGCCCCAAGCCCGAGACCGGCTGGGGCAAGGCCAGCCCCTTCGCCGTGGTGCAGTTCCTCGGCTATGCGGCGACCCATGGCGGCCTGAAGACCGAGTGGCTGACCGAGGTGACCAGCTTCGAGGCGCCGATCACCCTGGACGTCCCGGGTCGGCCGCAGGTGATCGGGTTGCCCGGCCACTCCCCCGGCAGCGTCGCCTTCCACTTCGCCAGCGTTGGCGCGCTGTTCGTCGGCGACGCCCTGACCACCCGGGACGTGCTCACCGGACGCCGCGGACTGGCCCCCGCGCCGTTCACCGACGAGCCCGCCCAGGCCGTGACGTCACTGCACGCCCTGGCCGAGCTGCCGACCGGGTGGCTGGTCCCGGGCCATGGCCCGGCCCTGCCCGACATCACCCCGGTTAGCCTGGAGGACGAGATCACGCGCACGGCGCACAATCATTGACCCGATCCGGGAATAGTTGAGCCGTCAACAGTGCTCTTTCATGCGGCAGTCTTTGACAACAACGAATGGGGAACCATGAAGATCACAGTCCTCGGTGGCACCGGTTACGGTGGCGCCGCAGTGGCGGCCGAGGCCGCCAAGCGTGGACATGAGGTGACGGCGGTCGCCCGCCGCGCTCCGGAGCAGCCGCTGGACGGCGTCGCCTACCTCACCGGCAGCCTGCAGGATGCCGACTTCCGGGCGCAGGCCGTGGCCGGCGCCGACGTGGTCTTCGAGGCGCTCTCGCCCCGCGGCGACATGGTCGGCCAGGTCGAGGCGATCTTCGACGATCTCGCCCGGCTCGCCGCCGAGAACGGCTTCCGACTCGG
Organism: Propionicimonas paludicola; assembly: GCF_002563675.1. Taxonomy (NCBI): domain Bacteria; kingdom Bacillati; phylum Actinomycetota; class Actinomycetes; order Propionibacteriales; family Nocardioidaceae; genus Propionicimonas; species Propionicimonas paludicola. The sequence continues at coordinate 2,225,290 of NZ_PDJC01000001.1, forward strand.
CGTGCTCGGCGGTGCCGGCTCGCTGCTGGTCGCCGAGGGCGGACCGCGGATCATCGACGTGGCCAACCCGCCGGCCGACGTGCTGGCCGAAATGCAGCTGGGCGTCTACAAGCTCGAGGCCTTCCGGGCCGCAGCCGAGGGCCTGGACTGGTTCTACGTCAGCCCCGCAGCGGAGTTCGGTTCCTGGGTGCCCAGCACGGTCACCGGCAGCTACCGGACCAGCGACGACATCCTGCTCTCCGACGAGAACGGCAAGTCCGAGATCTCGGCCGCGGACCTGGCCCTGGCCGTCCTGGACGAGATCGAGGAGCCGCGGCACACGCGGCGCCGCTTCCACGTCGCGCACTGAGCCTCACCGGCCACGCCGGTGATGACTGGCTGAACCAGTCGCCACACACAAACATCGCCCGCCCCCAATGGGGACGGGCGATGTCTGTCGTTATGGGCGGATCAGGCCTCGGCCTCAGCCTCGTCCTTGGCCGCAGCCTTCTTGGCCGGAGCCTTCTTGGCCTTCGGGGCCTCCTCGACGACGGCTTCCTCGACCGGAGCCTCAGCCTCGACGGCCTCGTCCGCGACGGCCTCGACAGCAGCCTCTTCGACGACCTCGGCCTTGGCCGGAGCCTTCTTGGCCGGGGCCTTCTTGGCAGCAGGAGCCTTGGCCGGCTCAGCCTTCTTGGCCGCGCCCTTCTCCTTGGCCTTGCGGGACTCCTCGACGGTCTCGGTGACGAGCTCGATCACGGCCATGGGGGCGTTGTCGCCCTTGCGCGGACCGATCTTGGTGATCCGGGTGTAGCCACCGTCGCGCTCGGCGACCTTCGGAGCGATGTCGGCGAACAGGATGTGCACCACGCCCGGGTCGGTGACGGTCTGCAGCACCAGACGACGGTTGTGCAGATCGCCACGCTTGGCCTTGCTGATCAGCCGATCAGCAAGCGGCTGCAGGCGCTTGGCCTTGGCCTCGGTGGTGGTGATCTTCCCGTGCTGGAACAGCTGGGTGGCCAGGTTGGCCAGGATGATCCGCTGGTGCGCCGGGCTACCGCCGAAACGAGGGCCCTTAGTCGGCTTTGGCATGTTCAATGTCTCCTGTTGCTCAGTACGAGTCGTCGTAGTCGACGTCGCTGTCGTAGTTGGACAGGGCACCCAGCGGGTCGAAGCCCGGCGAGCTGTCCTTCAGAGAGAGGCCCATTTCGTGCAGGCGCAGCTTGACTTCCTCGATCGACTTGGAGCCGAAGTTGCGGATGTCCAGCAGGTCCTGCTCGGAGCGGGAGACCAACTCGCTGACGGTGTGAATGCCCTCACGCTTGAGGCAGTTGTAGCTGCGCATGGTGAGCTTGAGCTCCTCCACCGGCAGCGCCAGATCCGCAGCAAGCTGCTCGTCCACCGGGGACGGGCCGATCTCGATGCCCTCGGCATCGACATTCAGTTCGCGGGCCAGGCCGAAGAGCTCGACCAGGGTCTTGCCCGCAGAGGCGACGGCGTCGCGCGGCTTGATCGAGGCCTTGGTCTCGACGTCCACGATCAGCTTGTCGAAGTCGGTGCGCTGCTCAACACGAGTGGCCTCGACCTTGTAGGTGACCTTGAGCACCGGCGAGTAGATCGAGTCGACCGGGATCCGGCCGATCTCGGCGTCGGGGTTCTTGTTCTGGACCGAGGAGACGTAGCCACGGCCACGCTCGACGACCAGCTCCATCTCGATCTTGCCGTCCTCGTTGAGGGTGGCGATGTGCAGATCCGGGTTGTGGATCTCCACGCCGGCCGGCGGAGCGATGTCGGCCGCGGTCACCGAGCCGGCGCCAGACTTGCGCAGGTACATCAGCACCGGCTCGTCCTCTTCGCTGGACAGGACCAGGGACTTCAGGTTCAGGATGATCTCGGTGACGTCCTCGACGACACCGGGCAGGGTGGAGAACTCGTGCTGGGCACCCTCGATCTTGATGCTGGTCACCGCGGCGCCCGGGATGGACGACAGCAGCGTGCGACGCAGCGAGTTGCCGAGGGTGTACCCGAAGCCGGGCTCCAGGGGCTCGATGACAAACCTCGAGCGGTATTCGTCGACGACCTCTTCGGTAAGGATCGGACGCTGGGCAATGAGCATGTGACTTCCTTTCGACCGCCCACTATTTGACGGTGATCGCCTCGCCGGCCGCTCTGACCGACGACGGGTCTTGCACCAATGCTCCTCCCCGCCAAGCGGTGGGGAGGAGCATCAGGGTCTTACTTGGAGTAGAGCTCGACGATCAGCTGTTCGGTGACGTCGATGACGATCTGCTCGCGAACCGGCAGCTGGTGCACCAGGATCCGGCCCTTGTTCGGGCGGACGGTGAGCCAACCCGGGACGACCTGAGCGTTGTGGGTCTCACGAGCAACCACGAACGGGGTCAGGTTGATCGACTTCTCCTTGATGTCGATCACGTCGTAGGCGCTCACCCGGTAGCTGGGGATGTTCACCTTCTTGCCGTTCACCAGGAAGTGGCCGTGGACCACGAGCTGGCGAGCCTGGCGACGAGTGGACGCCAGGCCGGAACGGTAAACGACGTTGTCCAGACGGGACTCGAGGATGATCAGCAGGTTGTCACCGGTCTTGCCGGACAGCCGGTTGGCCTCTTCGTAGTAGCGACGGAACTGCTTCTCGAGCACGCCATAGGCGTAACGAGCCTTCTGCTTCTCCTTGAGCTGAAGCAGGTACTCGCTCTCCTTGGTGCGGCCGCGACCGTGCATACCCGGCGGGTACGGACGGTGCTCGAAGGCCTTGTCATTGCCCACCAGGTCGGTGCCGAGCCGGCGGGACTTCTTCGTGATTGGGCCGGTGTAACGGGCCATGTTCTATCTCCTCTTCGGCTCAGGTACTAGACGCGACGGCGCTTCGGCGGACGGCAACCGTTGTGCGGCACCGGGGTGACATCGGAGATCGGACCGATCTCCAAGCCGACGGCGCCGAGCGAACGGATCGCGGTCTCGCGGCCGGAGCCGGGACCCTTGACGAAGACGTCCACCCGCTTCATGCCGTGCTCCATGGCGCGGCGGCCAGCGGCCTCAGCGGCCATACCGGCAGCGAACGGGGTGGACTTCCGGGAGCCCTTGAAGCCGACGGTGCCGGCAGAGGCCCATGCGATCACCGCACCGGTGGGATCGGTGATCGAGATGATCGTGTTGTTGAACGTGCTCTTGATGTGCGCCTGTCCGGCGACGACGTTCTTCTTTTCCTTGCGACGCAGCTTGGTCTTCGCAGCCTTCTGGGCCGCGGTACGTCCTGCAGTAGCCAACTCAGTTACTCCTGGTTTCCTGTGTCAGGACCGCGGTTAGCGGGCCTTCTTCTTCCCGGCGACGGCCTTCTTCTTGCCCTTGCGGGTGCGAGCGTTGGTTCGGGTGCGCTGACCACGAACCGGCAGGCCCATACGGTGACGACGGCCCTGGTAGGAGCCGATCTCGATCTTGCGGCGAATGTCGGCGGCGACGGAGCGTCGCAGATCGCCTTCCGTCTCGTAGTTGGCTTCGATGTGATCGCGAAGCGCAACGAGCTGGTCGTCGGTGAGTTGGTGAACACGGATGTCGCCACTGATGCCAGTGGCTGCCAGGGTTTCCTTGGCGCGGGTACGGCCAATGCCGAAAATGTAAGTGAGGGCGATCTCGAGGCGCTTCTCGCGCGGCAGATCGACCCCGATCAGGCGTGCCATGCACATACCTCTCAGGTAATCGAGCCGGTTTCCCGACTCGCGAAGGTGTCTGGCGTGATGCGTCCCGCTACCTGTCAGTAGGGGCCCCGGCCTTCGTCCGGGGGTGCCGCCGAGGTGAACCTCGCCGTTGCGATCACGTTGTCTGTTATGCGGCCGAAGCCGCTCGGGTCTTTCGGCCCGTCCCCTCTCGGGGCTATTCAGTTGTCACATGCCCGAAGGCCGGTGTCCGCGTCCCGCGACAGTCCTTCGACAGGCTCAGGACGTGCTTACCGGGATGAGCCGAAGCTCAGCCCTGGCGCTGCTTGTGGCGCGGGTTATCGCAGATCACCATCACGCGACCGTGCCGGCGAATGACCTTGCACTTGTCGCAAATCTTCTTGACGCTCGGCTGAACCTTCATCGAGCAACTTTCTGACTCATCGCCGGGCACAGGGAAACCCCCTGCGATCGGACTGGTGGTGGATTCTTGCGTTGACTACCGGTGCCGGAAGACGATGCGCCCACGGCTCAGGTCATAGGGAGAAAGCTCGACGACGACACGGTCGGCCGGAATGATGCGGATGTAGTGCTGCCGCATCTTCCCACTGATCGTCGCAAGCACCTTGTGACCGTTCGACAGTTCCACCCGGAACATTGCGTTCGGCAGTGCCTCGACAACCGTCCCCTCGAGCTCGAGGGCGCCTTCCTTCTTCGCCATTACTCCCAATCGCTGAACCAGTTTGAGCGCACGCGCCTGCAAGCACAGGTCGTGCAAGGGTCAAGCGTACGGCAGGAGCCGCAACGTCCCCAAATCGAAAGCTCTTTACCGATACCTCGGACTCCGATACCTTGGTTATCGAGGCATACGAGGAGCGCCCATGGAGATCGACAAGCAGCTGCTGAAGGGGACGATACCGCTGCTGGTGTTGCACCTGCTGGCGCAAGCAGATCTCTACGGGTATCAGCTGATCAAAGCGCTGGAGCAGATCTCGTCCGGGGCCTTCCGGTTCTCCGAAGGCTCCCTCTATCCGGTGCTCCACACCCTGGATCGAGACGGGATGCTGCACGCCTACTGGCGCCAGGCCGAGTCCGGCCGCCAGCGCAAGTACTACGCCATCACCGACCGTGGTCGGCGTGAGCTGGTCGAGCGCCGCAGTCAGTGGCGCAACCTCACCGTCGCGATTGACGCCGTCCTGGCCGAGGAGTTGCCACATGACTAAGTCAAAAACCCCACTGCGATGGCTCTACCTGGTGGCTGCGGCGCTGATCAGCTGCATCCGGGTTCTGCCCGTCCCGCTCGGCACCAAGAGCATCTGGGCCGAGGCAGCCACCGCGCTCGGCCTCTCCTGGGTGTTCGAGCCGCTCGCCCTGGTAGCACTCGGTGTGGTGCTGGGCCGTCGCCACGGGTGGGATCACCGGACCGCCTTCGGCATCTGCCTCACCAGCCTGGTCGCCATCGTGGCCACCCGGATCGGGCCCGGGGAGCCTCAGCAACTGATCAGTGAGTACTCGATAACCATCCTGGCCACGCTGCCGCTCACCTGTGCGTCCGTCTTCCTGGGCCTGGCGACCGGCGCCAGCCTGCGCAGAGCACCGGACCCGGTAGCCGGTCTGAAGTCGCCCGAGCTCCCCGGGCTGCGATCCTTCACCACGATCGCAACGGCCACCATCAACGACCCCCGCGAGCGGGCCGACGCCGTGACCGAGCTCTACCAGCACGCCACCAGTCGACACGAGGAACTGGTGACAGCCGGTGCCGAGCCGCACGCGGCCATGACCCAAACCCTTGCTGAACTCGGAGACCCGGTCGAGCTGTCCCGCGAACTGGCCCGGGCGCACCGCCAGCCGGTGACCGCCGCAGCCATCGGCGGAATCCTCCTGGTCGGGCTCGTGTTCGCCGGGCTCCTGCTGGCCGCGGTCATCGCCTACCTGAGCCAGGAGCCCATCGCCATGATCCTGGTCACCGTGGTCGCAGTGCTGGGGACCTCGGCCATCTTGATCTCTGCACTGAGGAGGAAGCCATGAGGCGGCTACTCAACACCTGGCCCTACATCGTGGGGGTGGTCGGACTCTTCGGCCTGCTGTGGGCCTTCGAGCTGGCTCCGACCGGCGGCTGGGGCATGGATGACATGGACCTGACCGGCCTGCACATCACCGTGCGGTACGTGGCCTTCCCGGCCCTTGCCTTCCTCGGCGCGGCGCTCCTGGGACTGCGGCGGGGTTACGACCCGATGGTCTTGGTCGTTTGCCTGCTGGTCGCCGTCGCCATTCCCGAGCCGCTGTTCCATCGAGGCCAGCTGGAGCTGAGCTGGGATCATTCCGACGAGCTGTTCATCCTCGGCTATCTGGCGGTCACCCATCTCGGGGTGGTGGCCGGGATCACGGTGCGGCAGGTACTGCGACGCGTCCGCGCCGGACGAGCGCCGCAGGTGACCCCCGCCACGGCCTAGAGGAACCTCCGCGCGGCGGGATGACAACGGTCTCGTCCTGCCGCGTGATGACGGTCGACAGATCGTCCGCGAGCCGTCCGGACGGTTCGACACCCATCACCCCCCCCGCTCTCGCTACCGAATGGAACCCTTGCTGCCGAAAAGTCGGTAGCGCGAGTTGCGATCGGTAGCGGGAACGGGCAAGAGCCAGTCGAGCCGCGCGAAGCATGGGGGCTGCCCCTTCCCAGCGAGTGGCGGACCGCAACGGGACCGTCCCCAAGCGCCTGGCCAAGACATCCCGCACCTCCGCGCTCTCGCTACCGAGTGGAACCCTCGCTACCGAAATATCGGTAGCAGGAGTTGCGATCGGCAGCGGGAACGGACGAGAGGGACGGACCGTAACAGAACCGTCCACGAGCCGTCCGGACAGAGGGCGAGACGTGGGCCGCGCCGCTGGCGTAGACTTGTCCGTCGCTCACTATTGGCGAAGGACACCACGTGGATTCAGCTGGGGCACCCCACTCCGCTCTCGAACGCGAACTGGCCATTGAACAGGCCCATGTCAACCTGGTCTACGAACATTTGGAGAAGGCAGCCAGCTCGGCCAAGCGGGTAGCCGCCACCGGCCAGGACATCTACCGCTCCGACCGGGAGACCTGGGTTCGCGAAGAGGACGGCACCGCGCTCTTCGAGCGAGATGCCTTCGCTTTCGCCGCTGCCAAGCGGCTGGCGATCATCGACTCCGAGCATGAGGGCCTGGTCTTCGGCCGGCTCGACCACAGCGACGGCGAGATCCGCTACATCGGACGGATCGGCGTCCGCGACGACGACTACGAGCCGCTGGTGATCGATTGGCGGGCCCGGGCAGCCGAACCGTTCTACCGGGCCACGGCCAACGACCCGATGGACGTGGTCCGTCGCCGAGTGCTGCGCTGCCGCAACGACATCGTGATCGGGATCGAGGACGACCTGCTGGACTCGTCCGCCGCCCGCAGCGACCTGCCGGTGATCGGTGAGGGCGCCCTGATGGCCGCCCTCAAGCGGGCCCGCGGCCCGAAGATGCGCGACATCGTGGCCACCATCCAGGCCGAGCAGGACGAGGCGATCCGCGCCGAGCACTCCGGGGTGACCGTGATCGCCGGCGGCCCCGGAACCGGAAAGACCGTGGTCGCTCTGCACCGGGCGGCCTATCTGCTGTACTCCAACCGGCGCCGCTTCGAGCGTGGCGGGATCTTGGTGATCGGGCCCAGCAGGCTGTTCATGGACTACATCGAACGGGTGCTGCCCAGCCTGGGTGAGGACTCGGTGACCCTGCGCGCCATCGGCCAGGTGGCCGTCGACGTGCTCGGCTTCTCCTCGGCCCGGCAGGACGCCGCGCTGGCCGCCACGGTCAAGGGCTCCACCCGGATGCTGAAGGTGCTCAAGGAACTGGTGGCGTTGCCGCTGATCAGCCTCGACCCGAACCGTCCGGCGGTCTGGGCATCGGTCAAGGGCGAGGTGCTGAAGCTCTCGGTGGCCCAGGTGGACCGGATCCGGCGCGACATCCTGGCCCGGCTGCGTCCCAACCAGGCGCGCGGCGAGGCGACCGCGGCCATCCTGGGGGCGTTGCGCCGCCAGGTGCCCGACGGCTGGGACCTGGACGACGAGACTCTGGACGATCTGATCGGCTCCCAGCCGATCGTCCGCAACTTCCTGACCGAGTGGTGGCCCGACCTGCTGCCGGCCCAGGTGCTGCGTCGGCTGGCCGATCCGGATGTGGTCGAGGCGGTTGCGTCCGGCACCCTGGACGCCGCCGAGCGGGCCGCCCTGGCCGAGAGCTACCAGCCCTCGGACTTCTCGGTGGCCGACATCGCCCTGCTCGACGAGCTGGTGGCTCTGCTCGGCCCGATCCAGGTCGCCGAGGAGACCGACGAGCTGGTCTTCCTCAACGAAGGCTCCCGGATGCAGGAGCTGGTCACCGTGGCCGACCAGCTGCGCAACGTCCGCGAGATCGATCCGCAGGCCGACCCGCAGGACACCTTCGCGCACCTGCTGGTCGACGAGGCCCAGGACATCACCCCGATGCAGTGGCGGATGCTGCGTCGCCGCGGCCCAGCGGCCAGCTGGACGATCGTCGGCGACCCGGCCCAGAGCTCCTGGCCGGACGTGGCCGAGACCGAGCAGGCCCTGGTCGACCTGATCGGAGTGGCCCCCAACCGCCGGTTCCGGCTGTCCACGAACTACCGTTCGCCGGCCGAGGTCTTCGATCTGGCCGCCCGGATCGTCCAGCCGCACTTCCCGAACGCCGATCTGCCCCATGCCGTCCGCTCGACCGGGATCGAACCGGCCCTGCTCACGGTGTCCTCGTCGGCCCTGGATGCCGAACTGCGTCGAGTTGTCGCCGAGGCGCTGGCCGCCGTAGAGGGCACGGTGGCAGTGATCGCGGCCCCGTCCCGGATCGGCACTCTCGAGCTGCCCGAGGATCCGCGGCTGTCGGTGGTCAGCCCACTGAACGCCAAGGGTCTGGAGTTCGACGCGGTCGTGGTGGTCGGCCCGGACGAGATCGTGGCCGAATCCCCCGGCGGGATCCGGGTGCTCTACGTGGCCCTGACCCGACCCACCCAGCGACTGGTCACCATCGACCTGGACGGCGCCGGCAGCTGGCGGGAACCGCTGGCCGACTAGGCCTTACTCGCCGTCCGTTGAGCCCACGGGCTCGGTGTGCGGCGGAATCCGGCGCAGCCTGCCGAGGATCTCGGCGGTGGCCCGAGACCGGTTCTGGGTGAAGAACTGCAGTCCGGGCGCTCCCCCGGCCAGCAGCCGATCGCACAACTCGACGGCGATCTCGACCCCGACCTCACGGACCGCGGCCGGATCGTCGGCGACCGCGTGCAGCCGATCGGTGACCGCCCGGGGCAGGTCGGCACCGGAGAAGCCGGCGAACCGCTCGATCTGGCTGATCGTGGTCACCGGCATGATTCCGGCGATGATCGGCAGGTCGGCGCCATGGCGTCCGGCCCGTTCGACCAGCCGGAAGTAGGCGTCCGCATCGAAGAACAGCTGGGTGATCGCGAACTCGGCCCCGGCCCGCTGCTTGTCAGCCAGGATCCGGGCGTCCAGTTCGACGTCCTTGCGGTCGGGGTGGGCGTCCGGGAAGGCACCGACGCCGACACAGAAGTCGCCACGCGACTTCACCAGCTCGACCAGCTCGGTGGCATTGTCCAGACCGTCCGGGTGCCGCTGCCAGGGCGCGGTCGGCCCACCGGGCGGGTCGCCCCGCACGGCCAGGATGTGCCCGACGCCGGCCTCGGTGTAGGCGTCGATGGCGGCACCCAGGTCATCCACCGACTGGCTGACGCAGGTCAGGTGCCCGACGGTGATGGCGCTGGTCCGCGGGCTGATCAGCCGGGTGGCCTCGATGGTGCGCTCCCGGCTGGAGCCGGTCGCGCCATAGGTGACCGAGACGAAATCGGGGGCCAGCGGCTCGAGAGCGTCGATGGCATCGAGCAGCGTCTGGGCGCCGGCATCGTCCTTGGGCGGGAAGAACTCGAACGACATCGTCGGGCGACCGCCGGCAGCGAGCAGCCGGGCAATGGACGGGCGTGGCGATGGCATGGCGGCAAGGCTAGGCCAACCATGCCCCGCTCGGGTGGCCTAGGCTCAGTGCGTGGTCACCCTGGACGCATCCGAGCCGCTGTCGGCCGACCTGATCGACGCCGTCGGCACCAGCCTGACCGACTTCCTGGACGCGGCCGTCGGCCGATTGGCCGGAGTCGGAGCTGAGCTCGACGAGCTGCGTGAGTTGGCCCACGCCTTCACCGCCGGCGGGAAGCGGCTGCGTCCGGCCTTCTGCTGTTGGGGCTACCTGGCCGCTGCCGGTGGCACCGAGGTGCCCGAGGCGGTCCTGCAGGTGGCGGCCAGCCTGGATCTGCTGCACGTCTCGGCACTGGTCCACGACGACGTCCTGGACGGCTCGCAGACCCGGCGCGGGTTGCCGGCCGCCCACGTCCAACTGGCCGCCCGGCATGCGGCCGGCGGCTGGCGCGGCGACTCGGACGGCTTCGGACGCAGCGGGGCCATCCTGCTCGGCGATCTACTGCTGGCCTGGTCGGTGGAGTTGGCCGACACCTCCGGGGCCGAGCGGCTGGCCCAGGCGCAGCCGCTGCTGGCCGCAGTCCGGGCCGAGGTGGCCGCCGGGCAGTACCTGGACGTCACTGCGCAGAGCCGGACCCTGGCCGACGTGCTGGCCGCGCCGGCATCGGTGGACGAGCAGATCCGCCGGGTGGTGGAGTTCAAGACCGCCCGCTACACGGTGATCCGCCCGCTGCAGATCGGAGCGGCGCTGGGCGGCGGCTCCGCCGAGCTGCTCGAGCTGCTGGGCCGGTTCGGCTCGCCGCTGGGCCGGGCCTTCCAGTTCCGCGACGACGTGCTGGGCGTGTTCGGCGACGCCGAGGTCACCGGCAAGCCGGCCGGGGACGACCTGCGCGAGGGCAAGCTGACCGTGCTGGTGGCCAACGCCATGGCCCGGGCACCCCGGGACCAGGCCGAGCGCCTGGCCGGGCTGCTGGGCCGTCCGCTCAGCCCTGAGGAGGTCGACCAGGCCCGGGCCATCATCGTCGACTCCGGGGCGCTGGCCGCCGCCGAAGCCGAGATCGCCGACGCGGCCCGGGTGGCGTCCGCCGTGCTGGACGAGCGGATCGCCGCACCGGCCCGGACGGCGCTGGCCCGGCTGGTCGTGTTGGCCACCCAGCGTGAGGCCTGAGCCGGACCCTTCGACAAGCTCAGGGACCGGCCCTCATCCCCGGTGGCTGAGCCTGTCGAAGCCTGAACCCGCCGAAGCCTGCGTCGGGGGCGACCGAAGCCGCCCCCGAACCCTCAGAACTGCGTGTCGGTGACGTGCTTCTCCCGCGGCGGGAAGCCCCGGTCGAACACGTCGGCCTGTTCGGTGGTGACTTCGAAGATCGAGGACTCCACCAGCCGTCCACTGACTCCGGCCAGAGCGCCGGGCTGCAGCTCGACTCCCTGGAAGGCGGCGAAGTTCGCCCCGTCCGGTGTGGTGATCTGCCACGCGGCGGCGTCGACGAAGCCGAACCGCTGGTAGTACCCGGGATCCCCGTACAGGAGTGCCCCCGGCAGCCCGAGGGCGGCGCTGCGGCGCAGCAACTCGCGGAGCAGCGCCCCGCCAATGCCACTGCGCTGCTGGGCCGGAGCCACTGCCAGCGGCCCGAGATAGCTCACGCCGGTCTGGCTGCCGTCGGCACCGATGACGGTGGCCGTGGTGGCCAGTCCGACTCCGACGAGTTCGCCGTCGAGTTCGGCGGCCAACTCCAGCCCGGGTAGGTACTCCGGGGCGGTGTGGGCAAGATCAAGGATCAGGTGCTCGACGCAGCCGGGTCGGTAGAGATCCCAGAAGGCGTCGCGCACGATCCCCGCGGCGTCGTGACGGTGCTGCGGATCGAGAGTGGTGATGATGATGTTGGACATGTTTTCCATTTCGGTTCCCGCGGCCGAGCGCACGGCTCAGCCGAGTCAGAGAGCGGGACTGTTGCTGGACACCCGGGGAGTCCGGGCCGTCCCAGGGCGCGCCAGATCACACTGACGCGCTGTGGTGTCCAGGCTCAGCGGGCGACCGGGTATCCGAAGGTCAACATGCACTGAATAGCTTCTCAGGCCTGTGTGGTCCGAGCAACTCCGCTGGCTGAGCCTGCCGAGGTCCGCAGCTCAGCGACGGAACATCTTCAAAGTCAGGTCCTGCATGGCCGGATCGTCATTCCAGGCTCGGCGCAGCCGGTCCTTCAGGGCGTGCGCTGCGGCAGCGGGGTCGTCCGCCTCGGTGATAGCCCGGGAGACCGCGACCCGGCGAGCACCGGCGGCCAGCACCTGGTCGAGGTTGTCGGCGGTGATCCCCGTGATGGCGAACCATGGCTTCGCGTCCGGGTCGGCGGGCGGGGCAGCCTGGGCGGCGTAGCGGACCAGCGCGAGTCCGGGGCCGGCGTCGGGAAAGACCGGGCCGACGGTGAGGAAGTTCACCTGCGGGTCGGCCAGGGCGGCGTCGATCGCGGACGGGCCGTGGCAGGAACGTCCGACCAGCGCGTACTCGTGCAGGAAGTCGCGGGCCTTGGCCGCGGACATTCCCCGCTCGGGCAGCTGCAAGAGGTCGGCGTCGAACCGCTGGGCCAGATGGCCGGATTCATAGGCGCTGACCAGACCCTGGTAGCGGTAGGCGACCGCGCGCAGCGCCTGCAGACAGGCCAGCAGCTCGTCCTCCTCGGCCCCGGTCTGGCGCAGCTGCAGCAGGTCGACGCCACCGGAGAAGGCCGCGTCGGCAAAGCCGGCCAGGTCGTCCGGCCCGGACCTGGTACCGGTGATCAACAACAATCGGGCCAGTCCCAGCCGGGTGGCCAACCCCATCAGCGCGGTCACCGGGCCAGGTTAGCTGCGCGGCGGGTCGCCCGGGAGCGATTCAGGCGGCGTTCTACAATCGCGGGTAGGTCTGGACGGCCTACTTCCCCGACTGTTCCGGAGCCGAGTAGCCGCATATGAGTAACGCTGACGCCCTGGTGGGCCATCTGGTCGACGGTCGGTACGAAGTCGTCCGGAAGCTGGCGCGCGGCGGCATGGCGACGGTCTACCTGGCCAATGACCTGCGGCTGACCCGCACAGTCGCGCTCAAGATCATGCACGACAACCTCGGCTCGGATGCCGACTTCGTCAGCCGCTTCGACCGCGAGGCCCGCTCGGCGGCTCGGCTCTCCCACCCGAACGTGGTGGCGGTTTTCGATCAGGGCACCGACGCCGGACGTCCCTACATCGTGATGGAGTACGTCGAGGGCTCCACGCTGCGCCATGTGATCAGCCGTGAGGCGCCGATGCCGCCGCAGCGGGCCCTGGACCTGATGCTGCCGATCGCCGCTGCGGTCGCTGCCGCGCATGAGGCCGGGATCATTCACCGCGACCTCAAGCCGGAGAACGTGCTGCTGTCGGTCCGCGGGCAGCTGAAGGTGGCCGACTTCGGGCTGGCCCGGGCGATCACCGCACACACCGCAACCGCGCAGGGGATGCTGATCGGGACGGTCTCCTACATCGCCCCTGAGCTGGTCACCCACGGCCGCGCGGACGCCCGCTGCGATGTCTACGCCCTGGGTGTGGTGCTCTACGAGATGCTCACCGGGGCCAAGCCGCACACCGGCGACACCCCGATCCAGGTGGCCTACAGCCACGTCCACAATGATCTGCGAGCGCCGTCCACCGCGGCCCCCGAGCAGTGGCGCAACACCCGGCAGGCGATCCCGGACTACCTGGACGCCCTGGTGCTGGCCGCCGCCGCCCGGCAGCCGGCCGATCGTCCCGCCGACGCCTCGGTGCTGCTCGACCACCTGCGCCAGGCCCGAGCCGCGCTGGAGTCCGGGATCACCTCCGACCCGGCGCTGGCCGCCCGGATGCAGGAGACCTCGCTGGATCCGAACACCCAGCTGACCGCCCAGGTTCCGGTGATCGGGGTGCCGGCCGACGTCCAGCGGACCACGACCATGCGGTTCACTCCGTCCACTCCGCTGAGCCCGGGCCAGCCCGGCGCCACCGACGGGATGCCCTACTTCGACCGCCCGGTGATCTCACCGGCCGCGGTCCCGCTGGCGCAGCGCCAGGTGAAGCGGCGCCGGCGCGGACTCATCACGCTGATCGTCTTCCTGGTGATCACCGCCCTGCTCGGGGCGAGTAGCTGGTACTGGTTCAGCGGACGGTTCACCACCACTCCGGACTTCGGGAACATGACCCAGGCCGAGGCCCAGGCGCTGGCCACGAAGAACGGCCTCAGCATCAAGGTGGCCACCGACTACAGCGAGGACGTGCCGGTCGGCCAAGTGATCAGCACCGACCCGAAGGCCGGTGACCAGATCCTGCACGGTGGCGAGGTCATCGTGGTGATTTCCAAGGGCCCCGAGCGATATCCGGTGCCGTCCCTGGTCGGACGATCGGTCGAGGATGCCCGGCTCGCCCTGGAAGCCAACCACCTGACCCTCGGCAAGACCACCGAGGTCTACGACGATTCGGCTCCGGCCGGGCAGGTGATCACGGCGTCCCTGCCCGCCGACCGGATGGTGAAGCGGGACACCCCGGTGGATCTGAAGGTCTCCAAGGGCCCGGCGCCGGTGAAGATCGTCAGCTATGTCGGCAAGCCGTTCACCGACGCCCAGACCTACTACCAAACCGCCGGACTGATCGTTCAGCGCGGCGAGGATGCGTTCTCCGACAAGGTGCCGGCCGGATCGGTGGTGTCGCAGGACCCGAAGAAGGGCAACGTCGAGAAGAACTCGACGATCACCTTCGTGGTCTCGAAGGGCCCGGAGTTCACGGTGGTGCCGCCCGTCCGCGGGCTCAGTGGCGAAGCCGCTACCGACAAGCTCGTCTCGCTCGGCTTCAAGGTGAGCGTGCAGAGGCAGGGCTGGTTCGGCAACCTCGCCCTGGGTACGAAGCCGGGCGAGGGCAAGAAGGCCAAGACCGGCTCCGAGATCATCTTGGTGATCGGCTGAGCCGACGGCCCATGGCCGTCCGCCGCAGAAATCTCACAGAGAATTCTGGACCTTGCGTCATCGAGACGGCGAGCTAGTGTCTTAATTGGTGAACGGGCCACCTGGTGGCTCGGGCCGACAATGCTCGCGCGGGGGTGTCGAGGGTCGGTCACTGGAGTCGCAGTAAGGGGATCCTGCGGCTCGCGGCGGGAGGGGTTTTGGGGACCCGAACGCTATGGATGGGATCGATTCGGGGGGACTGATCCGATCCGGCCCACGCCGACACCGGCTGGCGGGCAGGTATGGCTCTAGGCCAAGAGGGGCCCGAGCATCGTTGGCGGCCGAGCCTCGTCTCGGCCGCCAACTCCTGTTTCGGACGCCGCCAGAACGTCCCCCAACCCAGCTCGCGCTACCGAACGCAACCCGCGCTACCGGAATCTCGGCAGCAAGAGTGACAGTCGGTAGCGGGAACCATGAGGACGGACGCCACGCGGCGAATCAGGCGGACGGGGTCCAGGGCTGGCCGGCACGCAGATCGACCGGCTGAGTCGGGGTCATGTCCCCGATCCGGCCGAAGATCAGGCCCCAGCCGCGCTCACTGAGCAGGCCCTCGTGGATCAAGAAGCCCTGGGGAGCCGCTACGGCCCGGGCGAAGTCGACGGTCTCCTTCATCGCGGCCCACGGCCCGTAGGCGGGCACCCCCAGCACGTCCACCCCGGACGGCACCGCGGCCAACGAGTCGCCGGGATGGAAGAAGGTCGGCTCACCCTCGGCACTGATCACCATTCCGACATTGCCGATCTGCGGGATGTCCCGGTGAATGACGGCGTGCAGTCCGCCGACCGCAGCCACGGTCACCCCGCCCCGGCTGATGCTGGTGTCGGCAGTGATCGGCTCAGCCCGCTCCAGGTGATGAACCTCGATCACGCTCGGCTCGACCAGCACCCGGGCGTCCGGATTGGCCGCGATCAGGGCCGGGACGTTGGCCGGATCGACATGGTCGGGATGCAGGTGGGTGATCAGGATGGCGTCCAGCTCGGTCAGTCCGTGCCAGGCGGGAGAGAAGTTGCCCGGGTCGAGCAGCAGCCGCAGTCCGTTGACCTCGACCAGAACGGCCGAATGCCCAAGGTGGGTAAGTTGCATACGTCGACTTTACGCGAGTCGGCGCCCGGAAATCGGGCCGACCGAGCCAATGGAGGACTGTCGAGAATGCCCCGTCCAACCACCGCCGCAGCACTCAGCGAGGCTAGTCAGCGCAACTTTGCCGCCCTCTTGCAGCTGGTGGACGGGCTCAGCGAGGAGCAGCGGACCGCGGAGTTCACGTTCCCCGACCGGGACCGGAACGTCCGCGATGTGCTCGCCCACCTGCATCACTGGCATCTGATGATGCTCGGCTGGTACGCCGACGGGAGCGCCGGACGTCCGGTACATGCCCCCGCGCCCGGCTACACCTGGCGAACCCTGCCCGCCCTGAACGCCGAGATCCGGGCGCAGTACCAGGACGTCCCGCTGGACCAGGTCCGCGGCCAGTTGCATGCCAGCCATGACCAGCTCCAGGCGTTGATCGACGCCCAGCACGACCCCGAGTTGTTCGAGAAGAAGCACTACGCCTGGACCGGATCCACCTCGCTGGGTGCGTACCTGGTGGGGTCCACCTCAAGCCACTACGACTGGGCCATCAAGAAACTGCGCAAGCACCAGCGCAGTGCGTTCTAGTCGCCGGCGGTGCCCAGCGCGGTGATCACGTAGTCCAGCGCCATGGTGTAGCCGTAGACGCCGAAGCCGGTCATCACCCCAACGGCCAGGTCCGACAGGTAAGAGTGGCGCCGAAACTCCTCGCGGGCGTGGACGTTCGAGATGTGCACCTCGAGGAACGGGACGGCCACCGCGGCGAACGCGTCCCGGATCGCCACCGACGTGTGGGTGAAAGCACCGGGGTTGATGATCACGAAGCGGGTGCCATCGGTGCGCGCGGCATGCAGCCGGTCGATGATCTCGCCCTCGTGGTTGCTCTGGAAGGTATCCAGGCTGAGCCCGGCTGCGGACGCCTGGGCGCGCAGCCCGTCCTCGATCTCGGCCAGCGTGGTGCTGCCATAGATCTCGGGCTCACGGGTGCCGAGAGTGTTCAGATTGGGCCCGTTGATGACCAGCACGTCCATGCGTCCAACTCTCCCACAGGCCGGTCGGCGGCGGCCGTACGGCGCGGCTAGCGGCCCACGAAGGCCACCAGACCACCCAACAGCAGGACGACCAGAGTGGCAGCGGCGGCCAGAACCACCGGACGGGTGCCGGTGCGGCGCAGCACGCTGGCGTGCACCGAGGTGCCCAGGGCGAACATGGCCGCCCCCAGCAGCCAGGCCTGGGCCAGCTTGGCGATGTCGATGACCACCGGCGGCAGCACGCCGAGACTGCGAACCGCCACCATGGCGATGAATCCGACCACGAACAGCGGTACCAGCGGTGGACGGGCCGCACCCGGCTCCAGCCCGGCCGAGCGCTGCCGGAATGAGATCACGGCCAGCACCGGAGCCAACATCAGCACCCGGGCCAGCTTCACCAGCACGGCCACGGTGAGCGCGGCCGGCCCGATGATCCCGGCTGCGGCCACCACCTGGGCCACCTCATGGGTGGACGCTCCGGTCCAGATCCCGGCGGTCCGCGGATCCAAGTGCAGCGCGAAAGCCAGCGTCGGCATCAGCGCAATCATCAGCGTCCCGAAGACCACCACGAGCGCCACGGCCGTGGCCGCCTCCTCGTCCTTGCGCTTGGCCAGCACCCCGTCGATGCCAGCCACCGCCGCGGCCCCGCAGATCGAGAAGCCGCCGGCGATCAGCAGGGTCTGGGTGGCACCGATCCGCAGCAGCCGGCCCAGCGCCAGGGTGGCCGCCAGGGTGCCGGCCACGATCACCACCACCCCGACCACCGTGGGCCATCCCAAAGCCAGGATGTCGCCCAGCACCAGTTGCAGCCCCAGCAGGACGACGCCGGCCCGGAG
Source organism: Propionicimonas paludicola (assembly GCF_002563675.1). Classification (NCBI taxonomy): domain Bacteria; kingdom Bacillati; phylum Actinomycetota; class Actinomycetes; order Propionibacteriales; family Nocardioidaceae; genus Propionicimonas; species Propionicimonas paludicola. The sequence continues at coordinate 2,242,856 of NZ_PDJC01000001.1, forward strand.
CAGCCGACGAGCCGAGATGGCCAGGCCCGGACGAGCGGCCACCATCAGCCGGTGATCGGTCGGCAGCAGATTGGCCAGCGCCGCGCCGAGCAGGATGGCCACCAGCATGGCGCTCAGCCCGGGGACGAGCAGGCCCACTCCCCACGAGACGCCGGCGGCCGCCACGGACAGGCCGATCCCGATCCAGATCGAGGGCTGGACGCCCACAGCAGGTGGGACGGGGTTGGCGGCAGTCTCGGTCACCGGGTCAGCCTAGATGCGGTCGATGATCTGAGGTGACCCCGATCCGGCCAACCGGGGCGTGCTGACCGATGTCGGTCAGCCTCAGGCGTCCGGCTGCGATGGTGGGACGGATGCGACGAACTCCATACAGGAAGCTCCGGCGGCGCCGAACCTCAGGCCAGCGCGGCAAGGACTCGCGAGGTGAGCTGATCGGCCAGCTCCTGGTGGGTCTGGCCGGGCTCGCCGGTCGAGGGAACCGTCACTGTGGCCACCTCGCGGTAAAGCTGCTGACGGGCCGCGTACAACTCGGGCAGGTCCGGACGAGCCAGCACCGGACGCCCGGAGTCGGCTCCCACCCTGGCCAAGGCTTCGTCGTAGCCGACGTCGAGGAAGACCACCCGGTGCCCGGTGAGCGCTTCGCGGACCGCGCGGGTGCCGACCGCTCCCCCACCCAGCGACACCACGGCCGGGGCACCGGTGAGCACCTCGATGATGGCCTCGGCCTCCAGCCGCCGGAAGAACTGTTCCCCGTCCTCGGCGAAGATCTCGGCGATGCTGCGTCCGGCCGATGCGGCGATCAGCTCGTCGGTGTCGACGAAGGGGCGACCCAGCCAGGACGCCAGAGCCCGGCCGACCGTGGTCTTGCCGGCCCCCATGAAGCCGACCATGACGATCTTGGGCTCGATCGCCGCAGCCAGTGCCCGGCGTAGCACCTCGGTATCGGGCCGGACGCCGGTGAACTGCTCGAACTGCAGCAGCGCCTGGGCCAGCAAGAGCTCGGCGCCGCCGACCACCGTCCGTCCGGCGGACGCGGCGGCCCGGGCCAGCGGGGTCGGCCAACCGGCGTAGACGGCGTCGAAGACCAGGCCGCCACCAGGGGCGATACCGGTCCCATCGATCGCGCCGGCCGGCAGGGTGGAGATCACGGCCGGCTCGCCGCCGGCGGCCCAGCTGCCGAGGTCGGCCGCGGTGACCCGCAGCCCGGGCGTGGCCGTGGCCGCCCAGCAGATCAGGTCGTCGGCCTGCGCCGGACGCCGCGCGTAGACGGTCACCGCGGTCACCCCGAGCTCGTCCAAGGCCAGGATCGCCGAGCGGGCGGTGGCCCCGGCACCCAGCACGGCCGCGGACGTCCAGCCGCCCCAGGACGGACGCAGCGCAGCCACCAGTCCGGGGATGTCGGTGTTGTCGGCACGCCAGCCGGTCGGCGTGCGCACCAGGGTGTTGCCGGCCCCGGCCCGGGCCGCCAGCGCGGTCACCTCGTCGGCCACTTCGAGGCAGGCCTGCTTCAGCGGCATGGTCAGGCTGAACCCGCGCCACGACTCGTCCAGCCCGGCCAGGAAGCTCGGCAGGTCGGCGGCGGTCAGTTCGAAGCGCTGGTAGCTCCACTCGTCCAGGCCGAGGGTGGCGTAGCCGGTGCGGTGCAGCAACGGCGACAGCGAGTGCGCGATCGGGGAACCCAGGACGGCAGCTTTCACGGCTCACATGCTGTCACATGGCCCTGGCCGGGACTGGTCCGGCCGTGACCGTGGGAAGATCGGCGACGTGATCGACGAGCAGACCCTGCAGACCTGGTGGGACGGGCTGAGCCCGGAGCTTCGCTCGCGTGCCGCCGAGATCGCGGCTCGTCCGGCCCCGCGCGGGATGGCCGTGGATGACCTGGCCGCCTCGATGATCCGGGCCGGACTGCCGACCGCCCGTCAGGTGTGGACCGGCCAGCCCGAACACCTGGTGGAGATGCTGGACGAGGTCGCCGACTTCGTCCGCGCCGCCGGCTGAGGCTCAGGCCGCGAGGATCCCGCCGAGGATCTGTCCGGCGCTGGCCGCCTGATCCAGGCTGATCTGCTGGTAGGTCACCGCACGCACCATATGTGCCCCGAGGGCCGAGACCAGTACCCCGGCTTCTGCAGCAGCCTTCGCCACCTCGGCCGCCGGACGGGTTCCGGTGCTCAGCACCACGATGTTGGTGGCCACGCTCGACACGTCCACCGCGTCCGGGGCCAGTGCGACGACCTGCTCGGCGAACGCCTTCGCCGCAACGTGGTCCTCACCCAGCCGGGGCAGGTGATGCTCGAGGGCGTAGTCGGCCGCTGCGGCCAGGACTCCGGCCTGCCGCCAGCCGCCGCCCAGCCGCTTGCGCTGCACCCGCGCCTTGGCGATGACCTCGGCGCTGGCGACCAGCATCGAGCCGACCGGCGCGCCCAGGCCCTTGGAGAAGCAGACGTTGACGGTGTCGAACAGCCGCCCGTAGTCGGCCAGCGGTACCCCGGTGGCCACGTGGGCGTTCCACAGCCGGGCGCCGTCCAGGTGCAGCCCCACGCCGGCGTCGCGGCACAGCGCGGAGACCTCGACCAGGTGCTGATAAGGCTGGACGGTGCCGCCGCCGAAGTTGTGGGTGTTCTCCAGCGCCACCGCGGCGGTCGAGACCAGGTACGGCCCGGCGTCCGGGGTGATCACCGAGGCGATGGTGGCCGCGTCAGTGACGCCGTCCGGGGAGGTCCAGGTACGCATCGTGGTGCCGTGCAGGGCGGCGTGGGCGCCCATCTCGGCCCGGGCGATGTGCGCGCGGACGTCGCAGACCACCTCCTGGCCAGGAGCCACCAGTGACCAGATGCCCAGCAGATTGCCCATCGAGCCGGTGGTGACGAATAGTCCGGCCTCATGGCCGAGCATCGCGGCCACCTTGGCCTCGAGGGCGTTGATGGTCGGATCCTCGCCGTAGACATCGTCCCCGACCGGCGCGGCGGCCATTGCCGCCAGCATCTCCGGGGTCGGTCGGGTCAGCGTGTCGCTACGCAGGTCGATCACGTCAGAAGTCCTCCGCCTGGAACTCCTGCACCGGGTTCACCCGGTGGATCCGTCCATCGGTCAGCCGGTCGGCGATCAGGAAGGCCAGCTCCAGGGACTGGTTGCGGCTCAGTCGCGGATCACAGGCGGTCTCGTAACGGTTGGCCAGGTCGGCCTCGTTCAGCTCGTCCACCCCGCCGACGCACTCGGTGACGTCGTCCCCGGTCAGCTCGACGTGGACGCCGCCGGGCCAGGTGCCCAGCTCGTGATGGACGTCGAAGAAGCCGTTGAGCTCGTCGGCCACCTGGCTGAACGCCCGGGTCTTGTAGCCGGTGGCGGTCTCGAAGGTGTTGCCGTGCATGGGATCACAGACCCAGGCCACCTTGCGTCCGGTGGCCTCGACCGCCTCGATGATCGGCGGCAGCGCGTCGCGGACGTAGCCGGCACCCATTCGGCTGATGATGGTCAGTCGGCCAGGCTCGCAATCGGGATCCAGCCGCTCGACCAGCTCCCGGGCGTCGGCGCCGGTGGTCTTCGGGCCGACCTTCAGCCCGAGCGGGTTGCGCAACCGGCTCAGGTAGGCGATGTGGGCGCCGTCGGGCTGACGGGTCCGCTCCCCGGCCCAGACCAGGTGTGCGCTGGTGTTGTACGGGGCACCGGTGCGCGAATCGATCCGGGTCAGCGAGTGTTCGTACTCCAGCAGCAGCGCCTCGTGGCTGGAGTAGAAGTCGACCGTCCGGAACTGATCGTTGTCCACGCCACAGGCCACCATGAAGGCCAGCGCCCGGCTGATCTCGTCGGACAGCTCCTCGTAGCGGGAGTCCACGTTGGAGTTGTGGACGAAGTCGGCGTTCCAGTTGTGCATGGCCCGCAGGTCGGCAAAACCGCCCTTGACGAAGGCGCGAAGCAGGTTCAGGGTGGCCGCCGAGTGGTTGTAAACCTCCAGCAGCCGACGCGGATCGGGCCGGCGGGCATCGGGCTCGAAGGCCAGCGCGTTGACGGCGTCGCCACGGTAGGCCGGCAGGGTCACCCCGCCGCGGGTCTCGGTGTCCCGGCTGCGCGGCTTGGCGTACTGGCCGGCGATCCGGCCCACCTTCAGCACCGGCACCTGCGCGGCGTAGGTGAGCACCACGGCCATGCTCAGCAGCACCTTGAGCTTGTTCTTGATGTTGCCGGCGGTCACCGTCTCGAAGGTCTCGGCGCAGTCGCCGCCCTGGAGCAGGAAGGATCGTCCGGCCGCCACCTCGGCGATCCGGCCACGCAGATCGTCACACTCGCCGGCGAACACCAGCGGCGGACGGTTCCGCAACTCGGCAACGACCTTGGCGACCGCATCCGGATCCGGATAGGCCGGCTGCTGGGCAGCGCCTAGAGCATGCAGTTCGGCCAGCGACGGAATCGGTTCGGACACGCCGGTCAGGATAGCCCGCCCAGCACCGCCGGCGGCGGGGTGGCTCCATAGCCTGGACGGGGCAGGATCCGAGCGTCCGCCTCAGCCGGGCTCAGCGAGCCGCGTTTGACCGACGATCCGTAGGCGTCCACGTAGGTCTGGCCGGACAGTTCCTGGATGGCCGCCATCACCTCATCGGTCACCCAGCGCAGCAGGGCGTGGTCGTCGTGCTGGTCGGCGAAGCGGGAGAAATCCAGCGGCTCACCGATCACGATCCGCGGCCGACTGATCCACGGAATCCCCAGTCGGCGGACGGTCTGGGTATCGAACATGGCCACCGGAATGATCGGGACGTTGGCCGCCAGCGCCATCCGGGCCACTCCGGAGTGGCCCTTGTAGAGCCGTCCGTCCGGGGAGCGGGTGCCCTCGGGGTAGATGCCGACCAGGCCACCCTCATGCAGGACGTTCAGTACCGGAGCCAGGCCTTCCAGGCTGGCCCGTCCACCGGAGCGATCCAGCGGGACCATCTTGATGGCCTTCAGGAACCAGGCGACCAGCTTGGAACCCAGGCCGCGGTCACCGCGGAACAGCTCAGCCTTGGCCGGGAAGGTGAGCTTGCGGCTCAGCATGGCCGGCAGCACGAAGGTGTCTCCGGCCGAGAGATGGTTGCTGGCCACCAACGCCCCACCGGTCGCCGGCAGGTTCTCAGTGCCGGTGATCGAGGCCCGAAAGAACCAGCGCACCAGCGGTATGAACAGCAGCGTTTTGAAGAAGTCGTACATCCGCGCCCTTTGCCCGTGAAACTGGCCAACAGCCTACGATGAGCGCATGCAGGTCAGCGATTTCGCGCGCCCGTACCACGCCGGTACTGGCCCAGTGGGCGTCCTTTTCTGCCACGGGTTCACCGGCTCGCCGTGGTCGCTCCTGGAGTGGGCGAAATTCACCGAAGCCGCTGGCCATCGGGTGGCGGTGCCGAGGTTGCCCGGGCACGGCACCAGCTGGCAAGAGATGAACCTCACCGGTTGGCAGGATTGGTACAGCTGCGTAGAGCGCGAGTTCCTCAGCCTGCGCGCACAGTGCCAGCAGGTCTTCATCACCGGGCTGAGCATGGGCGGTGCGCTGGCCCTGCGGCTGGCCGAGCACTATCCCGATGACGTGGCCGGCCTGGTCCTGGTGAACCCGGCCGTGATGGGTCAGTTCAAGACCAACTTCGCCCCGTTCCTGTCGAAGCTCATGGCGTCGGCCAGCGCGGTCGGCTCCGACCTGAAGGACCCCACGGCCGACGAGTTCGCCTACGACCGGACGCCGCTGAAGGCGGCCGCGTCGATGCTGCGGGTGTGGGTGGACGTCCGGGCCTGCCTGGACCTGGTCAGCTGCCCGCTGCTGGTCTACCGGTCGGCCGAGGACCACGTCGTCCCGGCCTCCTCGACGGCGTTCATCATGAGCCACGTCTCCAGCGAGGAGCGCATCGAGCGGATTCTGCTCAACAGCTACCACGTCGCGACCATGGATCACGACAAGGAGACCGTCTTCCGCGGCTCCCTGGAGTTCTTCGACGAGCATCGCCGCTGACCTCGCCGAGGGGTCGGCTCACCCGTCCAGGCTGCGCAGGGCCTGCCGATACCAGGTGGTCGCCTGGGCGATCTCAGTGTCACTGAGGGCCGCCCGGGTGGCCCGGGCGAAGTACGCCGGTGCAGCGGCGCCCAGTCGACGGCGCAGCTCGTCGGCAGCCACCTGAGCCAGCGCGTAGTCGGTCGGCGTACTGGGATGCTCAGGCAGCGCGGACGGCACCGGATGCGTCGCCAGGTAGTCGATCACCAGCCGGCGGTTGGCCGCAGCAGTGGCCGGGTCGGCATGTGCCGCCACAGACTCGGCCAGCCCTTCGACCGCCCAGGACAGCCCGTGCTGACACGCCGAGTCGGTGGCCGCATGGACGGCCTCATGCGTGAGGGTGGCGAACCGGACGTCGTCCGGAAACTCGCTCAGCTTCGGGCTGAGCACGATCCGGGGCGTCCCGGTGCGACAGCTGGTCACCGCCGACGAAGTGTCGGCGGTGCTGCCGGTGAGCAGCGCAAAGTCGTCGGCCGACACCGGGGCCTCCAGCACGAGCCGGCCGGTCCAGCCGTCATCGGCCACCCCGGAGGCCCGCACGGCGGCCACAGCCTCGGTCGCCAGCGCGAGCCAGGACTTCGCCTGCGCCTCGGAGGCCGCACTCAGCACCGTCCCGGCCGGTCCGCTGGTCGCCACGGCCGGCTCGAGGGCCCACAGCGGCGTCCCTTCGGCGGCCGCCACAGTGAGCTCGCCGCGATCGGACCAGGTCAGCGTCAGCCGCTCGGTGGCGGGACGATGATCGCCGGGCAGCGTGTCGGTCACCTGCACCTGGTCGGCGCCCAGAGCCACCAGTCGAGCCTGTGCTGGGCTGAGCAGGTCGTACCAGCGTTCGCCCTGAGCGCGGACGGCCGCGGACGCACCCAGCGCGCCGGCGAAGCCGGGGCGATCCTGGGCAGCCAGGGCTGCGGAGAGCCGTCCGGCCAGTTGCTCGGTGGTGACCGCCGGCGCGATCGCGGGGCTACACGCAGACATGGCCAGCAGCAACGCTGCTGGCCATAGCCGAAACCGCGGGGCGGTCAGCCCAGAATCCGGCGGGCGCCGGCCCACGGTGCCGGGTAGCTGGCCAGGCTCTGGATCACCAGATCCGAGCGGACGTTGCGGGCATGGACGATCTTGCCATTGCCGATGTACATCCCGACGTGGTGCACCGGGTTGTACCAGAAGATCAGGTCGCCGGGCTTGAGATCGCCGCGGGCCACAGGGCGGCCCATTTGGGACATCGCCCGGGAGGAGTGCGGCAGCGAGACGCCGACGGTGCGGTAGGAGGCCAGCATCAGGCCGGAGCAGTCGAAGGCGTTCGGGCCCGACGCGCCCCAGACGTACTGGGAGGAGCCGACCTTGGACGTCGCGTACTTGATCACGGTCAGCGCCTTGGCGCTGGCCTCACCCGGAGCGAGTTCGCCCGGGTCGAAGGTGGTCGAGCCGCCATCGGCAGCGTTGAGAGCGGCCTGCTCCTGGGCGTCCAACCGGTCGTAGAGGTCCTGCGCCTCTTGGACGCTCTGGTCGATCTGCGACTTCAGGTCGGCCAGCTTCTGCTCCTGGTCGGCCAGCGCCTGCACCTCGGCGTCGAGGGCGCGCTTCATGTCGTCCAGGCTGGCCTGCTGGGCCTGCTGCTCGGCCAGGGTGCTCTCCATGTTGTCGTCGACCTTGTCGGCGGTGGAGAGCCGGGCCAGCAGCGAATCGGGATCGCCACTGGTGAAGACCTGGACGGTGGGATCGAGGTCACGGTTGCGGAACTGGATCAGCGCAATGGTCCGAGCCTCAGCGGTGAGGGCGTCGACCTTCTGCTGCTGGGCGTCGATGTCGGCCTTCAGGCTCTTCAGCCGCGCCTTGCCATCAGCCAACGCGTCGGTGGCCTCGTCGTACTGCTCGCCGATCTGGCTGGCCTGCTCGGTGAGGTCCTTGACCCGCTGCTTGGCCTCGGCCGCGGTCCGCGGGGCGGCCAGCGACTTGCTGCTGGCCGACGGGTTCGGGCTCGGGCTGGGTGTGGGCTCGGCGTTGGCCGTGCCGGCTGCTACTGCGGTTGAGATCAGCACCGTGGCACTGGCTACGGCGATCAGTGCTCGTAACCTTGAGCCTGCCGGCATCTAGAACCCCCCAGTAGTCGCGACCTGAGAGTCGCTGAAGTAAAACTGAGAAAATCCTAAGGGGCAACCTCCGGAAAGACAACTCGAATGGGTGACTCAGTTCGTTCGGTGACCGTCAACCGCAGCGGAGGAAGCAGTCCCGAACCGGCCAGCGCAGCCAGGGCGGCCCGCTCCGGACCGTCCAGCAACACCTCGTCGGGCATCGGCCCCAGCAGCACCGAGATCGCGCAGTCCGCGCAGGCCGGGCCGCGCGCCCGGCAGGTCCCACAGTCCACTCGCATCACGTCCATGACCTGAGCATCTCTGCCTGCACTGACATTTCTCCGACTCACGTCGCGACTAGGGTTCGCGCATGAGGTTGCGGTCCGCCTGGCTGCTCTGCACAGCTCTGCTCACCACCAGCTGCACGGCCGCGCCGACCTGGCAGTCGATCGACCTGGGCTCGCTGCGGCCGGCCGGCCTGGCCGTGGCCGGAGATCGCCTGCTGGTTGGCGGCAGCACCTCCGGGGGACCGGCGCTGGCAGTGCTGAACACCACCGGCACACCAACCGCGCTCCGAGTGGCCCCGGACGGGCCGGAGGCTGAAGCCGCCGAACTGGTTCAGCTGGCCGTACGCGGAGATCAGCTGCAGGCACTGGGCACCATGATCAGCGGCGCCCACTCCAACCCGCGCTGGACGGTCTGGGACAGCTCGCTGTCCGCCGGCACCCTGACCAGCCACCCGCAGGAGTTCTTCACCTTCGGCGGCCATGACGCCGGGCCACTGGTCGGGATCGGCTGGGTCGGCGATGCCCCGGTCGTCCTGGGCAGTCGGACCACAGCCACCGGAGCCCGGGCCGCGCTCTACGCAGAGTCCGGGACGACCTGGACCGAGGTCGCTGATCGTCCGGCCACGCTGGCCTCGAACCCGACCTCCCAACTCGGCTTCGGCGGGCAGAGCAGCGCCGGGGATCAGCTGGTGATCGCCGGCGATGAGGTGCAGCTGACTCAGCCACTGCGACAGCGTCCGCTGGCCTGGGTGGGCCGGCCCGGCGGCGACTGGACCCGGCTCGAGCTGGCCGTGCCGGGCCAGGACGGTCCGGGGCTAGCCCGGGCCCAGGCCGTGGCCTGCCCGGCCGAAGGCACCTCGTGCTGGCTGGCCGGCTGGGTGCACGGCCAGCTGGTGGCCTGGTCGGTGACGACGGGCACCCAGCCGTCCGCCTCCGGCCCGGAGCTGCCCGCAGGCACGACTTCGGCCGCCGTGGGCTCGAACGGCTCCCCCGATCCGGTCCCGCAGCTGGCGCTCTGGCAGGGCCGTCCGGTGCTCGCCGGGAACGGCCCCGACTCCACGCTCCTGGTCCGCTGCGACTCCGGCTGGCGCTCCCTCCCCCTCCCGGACCGCAGGGACGGTTCCACCACCATCCGCCCTGGTCAGGGCGATTCGGAACCGTCCCCACCGATCACGGTGACCGGGCTGGCCGGCGTCGGCGCGCGCCTCTACGTCCTGCAGGGGCGGACGCTGTGGGCCATCGACCGCAGCCCCTGCTGAAGGTCCGACACGCGGCGGCGCCGGGCCGGGGCTGTCAGTCCGGGGGGCTAGCGTCACAGGGGTGAGTCCGTCACCGCTCCTCCAGCCCAGCTTCGCCGATCTCGGCCAGCCGCTGGCCGACGTGACGTTCTGCGTGGTCGACCTGGAGACCACCGGCGGCGGCGACGCCGACGCCATCACCGAGATCGGGGCCGTGAAGGTCTGCGGCGGCCAGCTCGTCGGCGAGTTCCAGACCCTGGTGAACCCGAACGCGCACATTCCGGCACTGATCGCGGTCCTCACCGGGATCACCGATCAGTTGGTGGCCGATGCCCCCAAGCTGCCCGAGGTGCTGCCGGCCTTCCTGGAGTTCGCCGCCGGCAGCGTCCTGGTGGCCCACAACGCCCGCTTCGACACCGGCTTCCTGCGCCGGGCCTGCGAGCGCTACGACTACCCCTGGCCGAATCCGGCCGTGGTCGACACTCTTGCCCTGGCCCGCCAGGTGCTGCTGCGCGACGAGGTGCCCAACGCCAAGCTGGGCACCCTGGCCGCCCACTTCGGCGCCACCACCACGCCCAACCACCGCGCTCTGGACGACGCCAAAGCCACAGTCGACGTGCTGCACGGCCTGCTGGAGCGAATCGGCAACCTGGGCGCACACACGCTGCCCGAGCTACTCGAGTTCACCCGCCAGGTCTCCCCGCAGCGCCGCGCCAAGCGGACGATGGCCAAGGACGTCCCCTCGGCCCCCGGCATCTACCAGTTCATCGCCGAGTTGCCCGGCCCGGACGGCCAGCCGCGCCGCCAGGTGCTTTATGTGGGCAAGAGCCGCAACCTGCGCAAGCGGGTGGCCAGCTACTTCACCGCGGCCGAGACCCGGTCCCGGATCGACGAGATGGTCCGGATCGCCACCTCGGTCGAGACCACGGTCTGCCGCACCCCGCTGGAGGCGGACGTCCTGGAGCTGCGGCTGATCGGCGCCCACTCCCCGCGCTACAACCGGCGCTCCAAGTTCCCCGAGCGGCAACTGTGGCTCAAGCTCACCGACGAGCCCTACCCCCGGCTTTCCATCGTCCGCACCGCCGGCGACGGCGCCACCTATCTGGGTCCGTTCCGGCGCAAGGAGGCCGCCGAGCAGGCCATGCTGGCCATCTACGACGCGTTTCGGCTGCGGCAGTGCTCAGCCCGGCTGTCGACCCGGAAGGCCAGCCCGGCCTGTGCTCTGGCCGGCATGGGACGCTGCCCGGCGCCCTGCCAGTTCACGATCGGCCGGGACGAGTACGCCGAACTCGTCGAGGACGTCCGGGCCTGCCTGAGCCGCGACTTCCGGCCGCTGGTGGCCGCGCTGCGGCCGCGGCTGGCCCAGCTGGTGGCCGCCGAGCGCTTCGAGGAGGCCGGCGCCCTGACCGAGCGCCTGGAGAGCTTCGGACGGGCCGCAGCCCGGCATCACCGGCTGGCCAGCCTGGCCGGCTGCGCACAGATCGTGGCCGCCCGGCGCACCGACGACGGCTGGGAGATCCACGTGATCCGCCATGGACGCCTGGTGGCCGCCGCCCTGGCCCGGCCCGGTGAGGTGCCCCAGCAGGTGGCCCGGGACGCCGTGACCACCGCCGAGTGGGTGGCGGCACCGTCCGGCCCAGCCCCGGCGGCCATCATCGAGGAGACCGAGCGGATCGCCGACTGGCTGGAGCTGCCCGGCGTCCGACTGATCGAGATCGACGGCGACTGGTGCTGGCCGCTCGGCATCGGGCCGAGCGCAGGCGAACAGCTGCGGGCCGCGTCGCTGGTCGGCGGAGCCGATGGATCCCAGCCGGAAGCCGAGGGGCCGGACCCGGCGACGTCCGACTCGGCCGCACTCGCGACGGCCTAAGATCAAGGCCATGATCACCGCGATTGTGTTCGTCGAGGCCGAGGTGGCCCGCATCCCAGAGATCGCCCAGGAAATCGCCGACCTCGACGGGGTCTCCGAGGTCTACTCGGTCACCGGCAAGGTGGATCTGATCGCGCTGGTCCGGGTGCCGACCGTGGACGCCGTGGCGGCCACCGTTGCCGAGAAGCTGAACCGGGTGGCCGGAGTGCTCAGCACCGAGACCCACATCGCCTTCCAGGCGTACTCCAAGCTCGACCTGGAAGCCGCATTCTCGATCGGCGGCTGACCCCGCCGGTTCCCGACCGCCCTCAGTAGAGGGCGAGCTTCTGCGCGGTCAGCGCGGCCCGCACCGGAGCCTGCTCGGCTCGTCCACCGCCAGGCTTGGTCTCGATCTGCCGGGTGAAGGTGTCCACCGGCTTGCTGGCGTCGCGCAGGTCGTAATAGGTCTTCACGACCGCGTCGTAGCCGGCCAACGCCTGGTGGTAATCGGCCACCTGCGGGTAGGCATCGACGGCATAGCTGAACTCCCGCGGCAGCCGCGGCTTGAGGGTCGGCTCCTGGTCGGCGTGCCCGACCAGCAACCCGACCAGCGGGAACGTGTAGGGCGGCAGCTTCAGGGCCGTGATCACCGACTGCGGGTCGCCGCCGATGCTGCCCAGGTAGACCGTGCCCAGGCCGAGGCTCTCGGCGGCCACCACCATGTTCTGGGCGCCGATCAGGACGTCCTCGACGCCTTGCAGGAACAGCGCAGTGGACGACAGGACGCCGATGTCGACGCCAGCCTCATCGCGGATCCTCGCGTTGCGATACAGATCGACCACGAAGATGAACAGCTCGCCGCGGTCACCGCCGACGTAGGGCTGCCCGGAGGCTGCGTACACCGCAGTCCGGACGTCCGGATCGACGACCCGGATCACCGTGCGCTGCTGATAGAAGCTGCTGGTGGCCGCGCGATCGACGGCGTCCAGCAGGATCGAGATGACGTCCTCGCTGACCGGCTCGGGTCGGAAGGCCCGAATCGAGCGGTGCTCCAGCTGAGTGCGGATCGTCTGGTTGGGCATGCGGCGGCTCCCCCGAGCGGACGTGCAGTTGACAGCTGAGGCTACGCCCGTCAGCACCGCACGTCCGGTGGATGCCCGAACTGGGGACGGTGCCCTAGCCAGGCCCGGAACGCAACAGTGGGACGAAAGGGAACCATCCCCTTCGTCCCACTGCGGGAGAACTCAGGCTTCGCTGATGTCCACCGAGGAGATCACCACCGGCTCGACCGGACGATCCATCCGGCCGGTGGCCGTGGTCGCGATCGAGTCGACCACCTGCTGCGAGGCGGCGTCCTTCACCTCACCGAAGATCGTGTGCCGACGGTTCAGATGCGGGGTCGGCGCCACCGTGATGAAGAACTGCGAGCCGTTGGTGCCGGGCCCGGCATTGGCCATGGCCAGCAGGTAGGGCTTGTTGAAGCTCAGCTCGGGGTGGAACTCGTCACCGAACCGGTAGCCCGGGTCACCAGTGCCGGTGCCCAGCGGGCAGCCGCCCTGGATCATGAAGCCGTCGATCACCCGGTGGAAGGTGAGCCCGTCGTAGAACTTGCCGGTGGTCCGGGCGCCGCTCTTCGGGTCGAGGTACTCCTTGGTCCCGGTGGCGAGTCCGACGAAGTTGTCCACGGTCTTGGGGGCCTGGTCGGCGAAGAGTTCGATCACGATGTCACCGTGATTCGTGTGCAGGGTTGCGGTCTGGGCCATAGGGGCCTTCCTTTCTACTCGCCCCCATCGTTGCAGATGCTGGGTAGCCACCGCCCGGGGCGGGTACGGTGGTCACTAACGACAAGGCACGACTGTGCAGGCTGAGCAACGGAGGCACATGAAGACCAAGAAACTGCTCCACTCAGTGGAAGAGGGCACCCAGGCTGCTGTTGATCGCCTGTCCCCCTATGTCGAGCAGGCCCTGCGCGAGGGCGGCGACCTGGCCGACCAGGCGTACGCGAAACTGCGCCCCGGCCTGAAGGAAGCCCAGATCCGCAGCGCCCGCTTCGCGGCCGACACCTTCGAGAAGGTCCAGCCGGCCATCGACGATGCGCTGAGCCGGGTCTCGCCGGCCGTGGACGCCACCGTGAAGAAGGTTCGTCCGGCCGTGGACGATGTCCTGGAGCGGATCCCGCCGACCGTCGACTACGCCCGTGAGCGGGTGCAGGAGGACGTCCTGCCGGCCCTGGCCGCGCAGCTGCGTCACCTGGCCGCCCAGCCGCTGGCCAAGGAGATCCAAGCCGCTGCTGCCGCGTCCGCGCTGGCCGCCCAGCTGGAGAAGGCGTCGGGCAAGAAGAAGCGCTCCGGGTGGCGGACGTTCGGACGGGTCCTGCTGGCCGGTGCTCTGCTCGGCGGCGTGTTCGTGGCCGTCCGCAAGCTGTTCGCCGACCCGGCCACCGGCTGGGAGAACCACGTGCCGAAGAACAGCACCTATGTGGCCGACCCGACCTTCGACGACGATGACCTGTTCGAGGACTCCGTGGCCGAGCCGGTGACCGAGCCCACAGTCAGTGAACCCGTCACAACCGAACCCGCCACAACCGCGGACGCTCCGGCCGAGCCGTCGGCCAGCGCCTACGGTCCGGGCTCCTACGTCGGCGACGAGCCGCCGGCAGGCTACGAGATCAAGGGCAATGACCGATCCCTGAAGTACCACGTCCCCGGGATGGCCGCGTACGAGCGCACCATCGCCGAGGTCTGGTTCGAGAGCGAAGAGGCCGCTCAGGCGGCCGGCTTCACCAGGGCCCAACGCTGAGCTGATTTCCAACAGCACAGAGAATCCGGGGTCCGACTCACAGTCGGGCCCCGGATTCGTCTATCTAGGGTGTGAGTGATGATCTGTGGGTGTTGGCGGCACCCTTCCGCGCACACGTCCGCCGCGTCCTGGACCAGACCGGCCTGCCCTGGCCGGTGATCGCCGGGGCAGGCAACCTGCCTCCGACCCTGATCCGCAATCTGCTCTTCGGCCGCGATGGACGCCACCGCACCCGGCTGCCCGCAACGGCCGCCCGCGCGCTGCTGGCACTGGATGCCGAGCGCCTGCTCGGCCAGAGCCGGATCTGGGTGCCGGCCGAGCCCGCCGCGGTCGTCATCACTGAGCTGCTCGCGGCCGGCTGCTCGCCGGCCGCGCTGGCGCGGTACTGCCGGCTCAGCGAGTCCGAGCTGATCGGTCTGCTCGACGCAGCCCTGTGCAGTCGGCTGACCGAGTTGCTCGCGCAGGCAGCCCGGCTGCAGTGGCACCGCTCACTCCAGTCGGTGCCCGGATCGCCGGCCACCACTCGTCCGCGCCGTGCGGCGGGGGTCGAGGTTCCGGCACAGGCGAGCGCGTAGGCTGCCGACGTGCCCTGGCAAGCGATCACCCCCGCACTGCTGGCTGTGCTGCTGACCGGCCTGGTGGCCGCTCTGACCGGCCCGGTTCTGCGCTGGCTCCCGGTCCCGCCGGACGAGCCGGACGCCCGGCCGTACGCCGAACTGCTCTCCCCCGGCTTCCGGATCACTGTGGCGGCGGCGACGCTCGCCACGGGCCTGATCGCCTTCTACCTCACCGATCCGCGACTGTGGCTGGCCTGGTCGGCGCTGGTGCTGACCGGTCCGCTGCTCGGCCTGATCGACGGACGTACCGGACTCCTGCCACTGCGGCTGAACTATGTCGGGCTGGGTATCGCGATCGCCGGGGCCGGCCTGGCCGCCTGGCTGTCGGCGGATCCGAGCATCCTGCTGTGGGCGGCTGTCGGCGGGGTTGGCTGCTTCTGCCTGTTCTGGCTGATCTGGTACTTCAGCGGCGGCCAGTTGGGGTTCGGGGACGTCCGGCTGGCCGCGGTGCTGGGCGTGATCACCGGCGCCACCTCGATGCCGCTGTTGCTGTGGGCCTTCCTGATCGGCTCCCTGGTCGGGATGGTCTGGAGCCTGATCGCCGCCCGCGGTCGCGGCATCCCCTACGGACCTTCGATGCTGATCGGCCCGCCGCTCGCCCTGATCGTCGGCCAGTTCATCGGCTTCCTCTGAGCTGAGCGGCCAGATCAGTGCCGAGTCGCGCGATTGACACCACCCGACCGGCGTCGCGTCCTAGTTTTCCCTCTGTGATGTGGAAACTAGCGCGAGGCATCTGGGCACTCCTCGTTGTCGGAGCGGCCGGCAGTCTGCTGGTGTTGGCCCTGAACGCCCAAGGACAACCTCGCGCCTGGGCTGTGGTCGCCGTGGCAGCGATCGCGGCAGCCTATCTCGCCGGCCCGGTGCGCGCCGTGTCCAGCCCGCGACGACGGCACCGCAGCCCAGCCAGTACTCCGCCCGATGCATGGAACCCCGACCTCGCCACGTCGTTGATCGGCCAGTCCAACCAGCTGGCAGAACAAGGACGCCGAGAAGAAGCCCTGGCCGCCATCACCCAAGCCATCATCATCTACCACAACCTGGCCGACACCCGACCCCACGCATTCGCCCCCAGCCTGGCCAGATCGTTGATCAGCCAGTCCAACCAGCTGGCCGAGCTAGGACGACGAGAAGAGGCCCTGGCCGCCATCACCCAAGCCATCATCATCTACCAGAAGCTGGTCGAAGCCCGACCCGACGTGTTCGCCGACGGCCTAGCCAGATCGATGAACATCCAGTCCAACCAGCTGGCAGAACTAGGACTCCGAGAAGAAGCGCTCAACGCTGTGACCTACGCCGTCGCCCTGCGCCGGCACCTGGTCAGCTCCCAGCCCGATGTGTTCACCCCCGGCCTGGCCAGCTCACTGACCAACGAGTCCAACCACCTGGCAGAAGTCGGTCGCCCAGAAGAGGCGCTGGCCGCGATCAGCGAAGCCGTCGCCATCTACCAGAACCTGGCCGACACCCAACCCGATGCCTTCACCCCCGACCTGGCCATGGCACTGACCAACCAGACTCGCCATCTGGCAAGCCTCGGCCGCCAAGAGGCGGCCTTGGCCGGCATCAGCCAGGCCGTCGCCATCTACCAGGACCTGGCCGACACCCAACCCGACGTGTTCAACCCCAAGCTGGCCACATCGCTGAACAACCTGTCGAACTGCCTGCTGGAGCTGGGCCGCCGAGACGAGGCGCTGGCCGCCATCGATCAGTCCGTCGCCGTTTGCCGGAACCTGGTCAGCACTCGACCCGACCGGTTCGGCCGCGAATTGGCGCGGGCGTTGAGCAATCAGTCGAACTGTCTGGGAGAACTGGGCCGCCCCGATGAGGCCCTCACTGTCATCAACGAAGCCGTCGTCCTGCGCCGCCACTTGGCCAGCACCCGGTCCGACGTCGTCAACCCTGAGCTGGCCATGGCGCTGAACAACCAGTCCGAACGCCTGGCAGTACTAGGTCGGCGAGAAGAAGCTCTGGCCGCCATCGACGAAGCCGTCGCCCTCTGCCAGAACCTGGCCGACACCCGGCCCGACGCTTTCACCCCTCACCTGGCCATGTCATTGAACAACCAGTCTGAGCGTCTGGCAGAACTGGGCCGCCCAACTGACGCATTGGCCGCCAGCATCCCCGCCGTGACCCTCTATCGAGAACTCGCCCAGACCAGGCCTGATGCGTTCACCGCCGGACTCGCCGACGCGCTGGCCAATCAGGCCACCTGCCTGGCGGCCCTGCGCCGCCAGGAAGACGCTCTCGTCGCCAGCAACGAAGCGGTCACCCTCCGCCGACAGCGAGTCACCAGCAGACCCGTTGCCGCCGCCCCGGACCTCGCCGACTCACTGACCAACCAGGCCCACCGGCTGGCGGAACTGGACCGAACGGCCGAGGCTCAGCGGGCCATCGATGAGGCCATCACCCTCTACGAGGGACTGGCCGCACGGTGGCCCGCACGGTTCGAGACAGCGCTGGGCACGGCACGCCAGACGGCCGCGAGCTGGCTGGGCCAGACCGGCCTCAGCTCGATCGACAGCCGGGAGAACCCCGAACAGCAGGGCCCTAAGTTGCAAGGCCCGCCGTCGGCTCAGGCGTAGCGCCGGGCTCGATCAGGAGGCGCAGGCCACCGAGTCGTCCAGCAGTTCGAGAAGGTGAGTCGCCGACACCGAGCCCGAGCTGCGCTGGGCGGAGACCGCCGAAACCACCCAGTCGGCGGTGCCTGCCGGCAGTTGCAGCTGGGTGAGCACGGCAGCCTCGGGCTTGTTGGCGATGTTCTGCGGCACCAGCGCCAGTCCCAATCCGCGCTTGACCAGGTCGATCAGGGTGTGGACGTCGTTGACCGTGCAGCTGACTCGCCGGTGGATGCCGTGGCTGCGGGCCAGCCCGTCGTTGAGCTGCCGAACCGCCCAGGACTCGTGCAGGTCGACGAAGTCGGCCCCGTCCAGATCGGACCAGCCGACCCGGGTCATTCCGGCCAGCCGGTGGCCGGGCGGGCACAGCGCCACGATCGGACGGCGTCCGATCTCGATCCGCTCCAGGCCACCCAGGTGGTCGGTGGTGGCCACGAAGGCCACGTCCAGCTCTCCGGCCCGCAGCTGATCCAGCTGTTCCAGCGATCCGGCCTGAGTGAACCGGATGGTCACGGCCGGGTAGCGGCGATGGAAGCGTTCCAGCAAAGCGGGGACGTCGATGGCCCCCAGGCACTGCTCGGCACCGACCCGCAGCTGCCCGGACAGGGCCCGGGTCACCCGGACCACGGCGTCCCGGCCGGCACTGGCCTGACTGAGCAGTTCCCGCGCGTAGGGCAGCAGGGCCAGCCCGGCGTCAGTGAGCTCCACCCGCCGGGTCGTCCGATGGAAGAGTTCGGTGCCGAGCTCGCCTTCCAGAGCCCGAATCGAAGCCGACAAGCCGGACTGGGTGACCCCACAGACCGACGCGGCCCGGGTGAAGTGCTGCTCGTCGGCCAAGGCCAGCACGTACTCCATCTGACGCAGATCCATTTATGCCACGTCCTTCTGAAATAGATCGATGCAGCTTGTTGGACTTCTAGATTATCCGGTGCCTATGGTGGGCCTCAGATGGTCCGAAACCGGGGCCCAGGCAGGAGGCACGTCGCAATGAAGTACCGCAACATCGGCCCGCGCACGGTCAGCGCCATCGGACTGGGCGGAATGCCGATGTCCATCGAGGGGCGTCCGGACGAAGAGCGCTCGATCGCCACCATCCACGCCGCCCTGGACGCCGGGGTGACCCTGATCGATACCGCCGATGCCTACCACTTGCTCGCCGGTGAGGTCGGCCACAACGAGGAGCTGATCGCCAAGGCGCTGCGCAGCTATGGCGGCGACACCTCCGAGGTGCTGGTCGCTACCAAGGGCGGCCACCTGCGCCCCGGTGACGGCAGCTGGACCCAGAACGGCGACCCGGCCTACCTGAAGGAGGCCTGCAAGGCGTCGGCCAAGCGGCTCGGCGTCGAGGCCATCGGGCTGTACCAGATGCATCGGCCGGACCCGGCCGTCCCCTACGCCGACTCGATCGGCGCCATCGCCGAGCTGCTGGACGAAGGCTGGATCCAGCTGGCCGGCATCTCCAACGCCAGCGTGGCCCAGATCGATCAGGCCAACCAGATTCTCGGCGGACGCCTGGTCTCGGTGCAGAACCAGTTCTCGCCGCGGCATCAGGTGACCCGGCCCGAGCTCGACCACTGCGCGAAGCTCGGCCTGGCCTTCCTGCCGTGGAGCCCGCTGGACGGGATTCGCGGCGCCGCAGCGGTCGGCGAACGTCACCAGGCGTTCGGCGAGATCGCGGCCGCTCACGGGGTCAGCCCGCAGCAGGTCGTCCTGGCCTGGGAACTGTCCTTGTCCGACACGGTGATCCCGATTCCGGGCGCGTCCCGTCCGACCAGCATCACCGACTCGGCCGCGGCCACCGAACTGGTGCTGACCGCTGACGAGCTGGATCGGCTGTCGGCCCGATGAAGACGTTCCCGCTCGGTACCAGCGACCTGCAGGTGCCGGCCGTGGTGGCCGGCATGATGCGGATCGAGGAGCTCTCCGACGCCGAGGTGCGCGCCCTGTACGACGCGAGCCTGGCCGCCGGAGTGACCCTCTTCGACCACGCCGACATCTACGGCTCGGCGCCGGCGCATGCCTGTGAGGCCCGGTTCGCCGAGGCGTTGCGGCTGAGTTCGTCCGAGCGGGAACAGATCGTCCTGCAGTCGAAGGCCGGCATCGTGAAGGAGGGTCCGTACTTCGACTTCTCCTACGAGCACATCATCGAGGCGGTCAACGGGTCGCTGACCGCGCTGCGCACCGACTACCTGGACGTCCTGCTGCTGCACCGTCCGGACGCCCTGGTCGAGCCGGAGGAAGTGGCTCGGGCCTTCGACGAGCTGTCTGCGTCCGGCAAGGTGCGTCACTTCGGGGTGTCCAACCACACCCCGGCTCAGATCGAGCTGCTGAAGCGCTACGTCCGACAGCCGCTACTGGCCAACCAGCTGCAGCTGTCGATCACTCACGCCGCGATCATCACCCAGGGCCTGGCCATGAACATGAACGGGGCCGACCAGTCGATCAGCCGCGATCTCGGCATCCTGGACTACTGCCGACTAAACGACCTCACGATTCAGGCCTGGTCACCGTTCCAGGCCGGCTTCTTCACCGGCGTCTTCCTGGGCAACCCGGCCTACCCCGAGCTGAACGCCGTGATCGACCGCTTGGCCGGTGAGTACCAGGTGAGCCCGGAGGCGATCGCCACCGCGTGGATCCTGCGGCACCCGGCGAAGATGCAGGTGGTCCTCGGAACGACTAACCCGCAGCGGCTGACCGCTGCGGCGGCCGGCGCCGAGGTCGAACTCACTCGGGCGCAGTGGTACGAACTGGCCGTGGCCGCCGGGCACCTGGTGCCCTGAGCCGATCCGGCCGGGTCGAACTCAGCTCTCGCGGGCGGCCTGGCTGACTCGGATCCAGCGCTCCAGCGTGGCCGCAGCGGCACCGGAGTCGATCGCGGCCTGGGCGGCCTCGAGCATCGGGGCCAACTGGGCGGCCACCGGCTGGTCCAGTACCGGGCCGGCGTAGGCCAGGGCGGCTGCGGCTGCGTTCAGGGTGACGATGTCACGGATCGGGCCGGGCTCGCCGGCCAGGACCGTCCGGACCACCTGGGCGTTGTGGGCCGAGTCGCCGCCGACCAGATCGGACGGACGCGCCGGCGCCAGGCCCAACTCGGCAGGGTCGAGGCTGGCCTCGGCCACCTGCCCGTCCCCGATCAGCCAGACCTGCGAAGTTGTCGTGGTGGTCAGCTCGTCGAGCCCGTCGGTGCCGTGGAAGACCAGACCGCGGTGACCGCGGCCGGCGATCACGCCGGCCACCAGGGCGGCCATCCGGGCGTCCGCCACGCCGACGGCCTGGGCCTTCGGCTGAGCCGGGTTCGCCAACGGGCCGAGGAAGTTGAAGGTGGTGGGCACCCCGAGCTCACGCCGAGCCACTGCCGCATGGCGCAGCGAGGGGTGATAGAGCGGGGCGAACAGGAAGACGATCCCGGCCTCGGCCAGCACGCCGGCCTGGGCGGCCGGCGGGACGTCCAGGGCGACCCCGAGGGCCTCCAGGCAGTCGGCGGTGCCACAGGCGCTGGACGCGGCTCGGTTGCCATGCTTGACCACGGGGACGTCCATGGACGCGGCCACGATCGCGGCCATCGTGGAGACGTTGACAGTGTTGGCCCGGTCGCCACCGGAGCCGACGATGTCGACGGCGTCGGTGTTCACCGACAGCGGGGTGGCTCGGTCGAGCATGGCCTGGGCCAGGCCACTGATCTCGGCCACGGTCTCGCCCTTGGCCCGCAGCGCGATCGCGAAGCCGGCGATCTGGACGGCGGTGAGTTCGCCACCGAGGATCTGGTCCATGGCCCAGCTGGCCGCTTCGGGCGTCAGATCACGCCTGGCGACCAGATCGGCCAGTAGTTGGGGCCAGGTCAGGCTCACGCCTGGGCCTGCTCAGCCACCCGGCTGCGCAAGAGCCCGGCGGCGGCCACGGGCAGGCGCAGCGGATCGATCGGGTAGGACGCGATGGCGTCCGCCTCGGCCCAGGTGGCCAGCCATGCGTCGGCGACGCGGGCGACCAGCAGCAGGATCGGCGGGCAGTCGAGCAGCTCGTTCTTCAGCTGGTGGCTCAGACCGATGCCACCGGAAGGCACGGTCTCGCCGTCGAGGATGATCAGGTCGAAGCCGCCGGCGTCCAGGGCCCGCAGGACCAGGGGCTGGGTGGCCACCTCGACGAACTCCAGAGGCGGCAAGTCGGCGGCCAGCCGCTCACCAAGGGCCAACCGCACCTGCTCACGCACGGTGCGATCGTCGGAGTACAGCAGCACCCGCGCGGTGCCGGTGCGGTCTTCGCTCATCGGTTCGTCCTGTTCACTTCAGCCGGTCCCGTCATCGTAGCCGGTTCGCCCGGCCAGCCCCGAGCCGTCCCTCGCCACGGGCCTCGCCTACTGACTTCTCCACCCTTTTCGAGCCGGCCTAGTGGCCACCCGGTAATCTTTCCCGGTGAGATTCCTGACCGGTAAGCCCGACTACGACCTGACCTATGACGACGTCTTCATGGCGCCACGGCGTTCGTCGGTGACCTCGCGACTCGACGTCGATCTGACCAGCACCGACGGGCTGGGCCTGCCGCTGCCGCTGGTGGTGGCCAACATGACCGCCATCTCCGGACGCCGGATGGCCGAGACCGTAGCCCGCCGCGGCGGGATCGCGGTGATTCCGCAGGACCTGCCCACCGACATCGTGGCCAACGCGATCGCCAAGGTGAAGTCCGCCCATACCGTCTTCGACACCCCGCTGACCATCGATCCGCACGCCACGGTCGGTGAGGCGCTAATGCTGCTGCCCAAGCGGGCCCACCAGGTGGTGGTCGTTGTCGACCAGGACGGCGCCCCGATCGGCACCGTCTCCGAGGCTGATCTGGCCGGGATGGACCGGTTCTCCCAGGTGCACGAGGCGATGAGCTCGGACCTCACTCTGGTCTCTCCCGACGCCACTCCGACCGAGGTCTTCGACGAGCTGTCGGCGCACCGGCACCGCGCCGCCCTGGCCGTGGCGGACGGGCGGCTGGTCGGCCTGATGACGATCAAGGGCGCCCTGCGGGCTGCCTTGTACACCCCGGCACTGGATGCGTCCGGGCGGCTGAAGATCGGGGTTGCCGTCGGCATCTCCGGTGACGTCGAGGCCCGGGTCGAAGCCCTGCTCGAGGCCGGCGCGGACGTCCTGGTGATGGACACCGCGCACGGCCACCAGGAGCGGATGATCTCCGCGGTGGAGCGCTGCCACGCGGTGGTCGAGGCGTCCGACCGCACGGTTCCGATCGTGGCCGGCAATGTGGTCACCGCGGACGGTACCGCCGACCTGATCGAGGCCGGTGCCGACGTGATCAAGGTCGGGGTCGGACCGGGCGCCATGTGCACCACCCGGATGCAGACCGGCGTGGGCCGTCCGCAGTTCTCGGCGGTGCTGGAGTGCGCGGCCGAGGCGCGCGAGTCCGGCAAGAGCGTGTGGGCCGACGGCGGCGTCCGGCATCCCCGGGACGTGGCCCTGGCCCTGGCCGCCGGAGCCGGAGCGGTGATGATCGGCTCCTGGTTCGCCGGGACTCACGAGTCGCCCGGCGAACTGCTGTATGCCTCGGACGGACGGCCCTACAAGGAGTCGTTCGGGATGGCGTCGGCCCGGGCCGTCCGGGCCCGGACCCGCAGCCAGTCGGCCTTCGAGCGGGCCCGCGCGGCCCTGTTCGAGGAGGGCATCTCCAGCTCGCGGATGTACCTGGATCCGGCTCGTCCCGGGGTCGAGGACCTGCTCGACTTCATCGTCTCCGGGGTGCGCAGCTCGTGCACCTACGCCGGCGCTCGGGACCTCGTCGAGTTCGCCAACCAGGCCATCGTCGGGGTTCAGTCCGCGTCCGGCTACAACGAGGGTCGCCCGCTGCACTCCAGCTGGTGACCCCGTCCGTCCGCTTCCGCTAGCGCAAGACGGCCCGGTTCCCGTCGTCCACTCCTATGACAAGGAGTGGCGCGGAAACCGGGCCGTGCGGCGTTGCGGGCTC
Source organism: Propionicimonas paludicola (assembly GCF_002563675.1). Classification (NCBI taxonomy): domain Bacteria; kingdom Bacillati; phylum Actinomycetota; class Actinomycetes; order Propionibacteriales; family Nocardioidaceae; genus Propionicimonas; species Propionicimonas paludicola. The sequence continues at coordinate 2,266,292 of NZ_PDJC01000001.1, forward strand.
AGCGACGGGAGAGGCGCCCGTCGCTGAGCGGCCTAGCTGAGGGTGCCGATCTCGAAGCCGGCCAGCTCCTTCTCGGGACGGGCCTGGCCGCCGTGCTGACCGTTGAACGCATCGGAGGCGTCCTTGCCACACATGGCCAGGATCCGACGCGGGCCACCCGGGTGCTGGTTGATCCACTTGGTCAGGTCGTAGACCTTGCCGTTGACCGCAGACCAGCAAGAGTTGGCGTCGGCGTGCTTGGCCACCTCGGCCAGGCTGTAGCTGCCTGCGGTGGCGCCGGACGATGCCGTCGGGGACGCGGTCGGGCTGGCCGACGTCGAACCAGCAGCCGATGCGGACGGGCTGTCAGCCGGGGCAGGAGTCTCTGCCGGAGCGGCTGCCTCAGCCTCGACATCACCCCAGGCGGCCTGGGCGCCGGTATGGCCAACCGCAACGGTCAGGCCGGTGACCCCCAGGGCAAGCACCGCGGCCAACGCACCGGCCACGATCACGCCGGCGGTGCGGCCCCGTCCGGCCTTGGCGGCGCGGCGGTGCAGGATGAACCAGCCCACCGCCACCAGCAGCAGCGCAACTGCCAGTGGCGGCAGCCAGTCTCCATAGGTCGCGTGAGCGGCCGGCTCCCCGATCTTGGCGGCGAGCGCTTCCCCGGACTCTTTGGCCACGAATGCCGCTGCCGTACCCCCGGCCAGAGCGGCAAGGGTGACCCATCCGAAGCGATCAGCCCAGCGCGGGACGATCACCAAAATCACGAGGGCCAGCGCGGCCAGGGGCAGCAGCACCACCGCGAAGTGCACCACGAGCGGGTGCACCGGGAGGCCTGCGATGGAGTCAAAGAGGTTCAGGTCAAGTGTCGTCACAGCCTGAGCCTAGGAAGACCCACCTCAAGAGAACCTCAAGCGTCGGCTAAGTCCTCGCCCACAGCTCATCGGTGCTGGAATTGTGGCGCCCCATCGACGCAACGGACGATCAGGTAGACGTCCGATCCGCCCTGAGTACCTTCGAACTCCAACTCGAGCCGCACCGGGCCACGGTTGTAGAACTCCGCGGTATAGCCGGGCTGCGGCACCACGGTGCCGATCGAAATGTCGTCGCCCTTGCAGGTGGCGGTCACTCGTCCGACGGCTCCGCGCCAGTAGCCGGGCACTGCGGTACCGTCGGGGTCGGCCGGCGCAGAAGCCACCATCGCCGTGTTCCCACCGCGCAGCCCGGCGACCGAGATCACCGTCCAGACCAGGGCCGAGGTGCCGGCGACGGTGGCGATCCAGAGCAGTCCGATCAACACCCAGCGTCCGCGCACGAGGCCATGATCCCATCTCCTACCGATGGGTGGGGGTAGCTTTCTGCTGTGACGCGGGTACTGGTCGTCGAGGACGATCCGAACATCGGACGGCTACTGCAGCGCACACTCACCGATCGTGGTGATGTGGTCAGCTTGGCCCGCACCGGTGCGGACGGCCTGACCGCGGCCATCGGCGAACAGCCGGAGATCGTCCTGCTCGACCTGGGCTTGCCGGATCTGTCCGGACTGCAGGTGCTGAGCATGCTGCGGGCGGTCAGCAGCGTCCCGGTGATCGTGGTCACCGCCCAAGACGACGACAAGACCGTGGTTCAGGCCCTCGACTCGGGCGCCGACGACTACCTGGTCAAGCCGTTCGCCAGCGAGCAGCTCGGCGCCCGGATCCGGGCGGTGCTGCGCCGCGCCGGAGCGTCCGCCGAGCCGGGGGCATCGCTGGTGATCGGCGGCCTGTCAATCAACCCGGCCAACCGCGAAGCGGAGTTGGACGGAGTCGCACTCGAGCTCACCCGCAAGGAGTTCGATCTGTTGTGGACGCTGGCCAGCCGGGCCGGCGAGGTGGTCACCAAGCACGAGCTGCTGGCCGAGGTCTGGCACCAGCCTTACGGCGGCGGCGATCGGACTGTGGACGTCCATCTGAGCTGGCTGCGCCGCAAGCTGGGCGAGACGGCCGCCGAACCGCGCTACCTGCAGACCGTCCGCGGCGTCGGGCTGAAGCTGGTCGCCCCGGAACCCGAGGCCTGACGTGCGGCGCCGGATCACCGCCATGGTGGCGATCATCAGCACCGCCATCGTCGCCTCATTCGTGATTCCGCTGCTGATCCTGGTGCGGACCAGCGCCGAGGATCGCGGCATGTCGCTGGCCCGGCAGCAGGCCAGCCTGGTGGCGACCACCGCCGCCGGGCTCCAGGAGAACCCGAAGCTGGCCCAACTGCTGGCACCGACCATCGCCGGATCGGCGGCCAAGACCAGCGTGGTGCTGGCCGACAAGACCGTGGTCGGCGCCGCCTGGCCGTCCGTGGCCACCGATCCGGACTACCTGCGCGCCGCGGCCGGAGAGGCCTTCTCGGTGCGGGACGCCGCCGGTGGGCGGGCCTATGCGCCGGTGATCGTCGAGTCCGGCGTGTTCGTGGTCCGGGCCACCATGACCGACGCCCAACTGAACGCAGGAGTCAGCCTGGCCTGGGGAATCATCATCGCGCTCGGCCTGGTCCTGTGCGCGGTGGCCATCGGCGTGGCCTCGCTGGCCGGACGCAGCATCAGCCAGCCGCTGGTCGCAGTGACCGCCACCGCTCATCGGCTCCGCGAAGGTGACCTGGCCGCTCGAGCGCCGCTGGCCGGCACCAGCGAGACCGTGGAACTCGGCGCGGCCCTGAACGGCCTGGCCAACCGGATCGAGCAGTTGCTGGCGGCCGAACGGGACAATGTGGCCGGCCTGGCGCATCGGCTGCGCACCCCGGTAACGGCGTTGCGCCTGGAAGCCGAGCAGGTCTCCGACCCGCAGAGCGCAGCCGCCCTGACCGGATCGATCGGTGAACTGCAGGACGCCATCGACGACGTCGTCCGCCGGGCCCGGCAGCCGCTGCGCGAAGATCTGCCCGGCGGCTGCGATGCCCGTGCCGTGGTGGCCGAGCGGATCGCCTTCTGGACGCCGCTGGCCGAAGATCAGGGCCGGGCCCTGAACGTCCGGCTGCCGGCGGGCCGGCTCCCGGTCCCGCTGAGCGCCCTGGCTCTGGGCGACGCCGTGGACATCGGCATCGACAACGTCTTCGCGCACACTCCCGAGGGCACCAGCTTCGCCGTGGAGCTCACTGCGGAAGCGACCCAGATCCTGCTCACCATCACCGACTCCGGCCCCGGCCCGGTCAGCGAGGAGCCCGAGCCGCGCCGCGGTACCTCTGGCCAGGGCCTGCGGATCCTGCAACGGTTGGTCGCCGATGTCGGCGGGCATGCCGAAGCCGCCCCGGTTCCCCAGGGCGGCTTTCGGGTTCAGATCAGCTTGCCGAGGACGAGCCTCGGCTAGTCGCGTCCGCTGTGGCCGGGGTTCGGCTCAGTGGAAGCTGTCGCCGCAGGCGCAGGAGCCGGTGGCGTTCGGGTTGTCGATGGTGAAGCCCTGCTGCTCGATGGTGTCCACGAAGTCGATCGTGGCGCCGATCAGGTAGGGCGAGCTCATCTTGTCGGTGACGACCTCGACGCCGTAGAACTCGCTGACGATGTCGCCGTCGAGCTTCCGGTCGTCCAGAGCCAGCTGGTAGCGCAGGCCCGAGCAGCCGCCGGGAGCGACCGAGATGCGCAACTGGAGATCGGCGTTCTCTTCGCCGGCCGACAGCGCCTTGACCTTGCCAGCAGCGGCCTCGGTGAGGGCGACGCCGGTGGTGGGCTTGGCATCAATAGACATGGGCAGTTCCTTCCGCATCACAGATGACGACCAGGAAAACCCCTGCTCGGGGCCTGGTATTCCGCCTTCGGTGCGATGAGTCTACGCGTCAGCGGCAGCCCCACCGGCCCACCCGGACGCCACCCGCGCGGCCAGCGCGGTGAGCTGCTCGGAACTCGGATCAGGGTCCAGGGAGTAGGCCGCTTCAATGCCGAAGGTCCGTAATTCACGCCGTGACAGGGCATCACCGGTAGTGAATGCCAGGCAGGGGCGCAGAGCCTCCCCTGCCCAGGCAGCCACTTGGGCCACCACCGGACCGCCGCGCTCCAGGGCACCGATGCTGGTGGTTCCGGTCACCACCAGGTCCGATGCGGCCATCGTTTGCCCTAGTGAGGCCAGTTCGTGGCAATAGTGCTGACCGGTGACGATCCGTCCGTTGAGACCGAGGACGGCCAGGGCCACCCCACCGGCCGCTCCCCCGCCGGCACGGGTGGCCAGCCCCTCGCCCAGACTCTCGGCCCAGGCGCGCAGCCGGGCGTCCGCGGCCAGCACGTCGGCGATGTCGGCACCGGCGGCGTAGGCCCGCTTGGCATGCCCTGAGTTGATCCCGGTGGCCGGCAGGTCGAGGTCCTCGGCGTCCACGATGCCGATCACGTCGCGTCCAGCCAGGGCGTCCCGGGCCTCTTCGAGCAGTCCGGCGCCGCCATCGGCCGCGCCGAGCCCGGTCAGGTCGAGGACGACCCGGTGCGCATCGCCGACGCCGGCCGCGACCCATCGCCCGAAGCCGGCCGAGTCCGGATCGGTGTCGCGCTGCCCGAACAGGGCCAGCGTGGACGTCCGGACGCACCAGCGATCGCGGTCGACCTCCGCTTCGGCACCGGTCAGCGCGGCTACGGCCGCCGCCAGGTCGGGCCCACCGGCGGCCAGCGGCACCACCGCCACCGTGGCGTGATCGGCGAACCCCCGGGCCAGCGCCGTCCCGGCCGCCAGGGAGTCCAGCGCCCCGATCCGGTCGGTGGCCACCAGTACTCGCAGCCGTCCCTTCGACACGCTCACCGACCGGCCTTCAGGTTGGCCGAGCCCGTCGAAGCCGCCGGGCGTGCTCACTGTGCCTCCTGGAACGGCGGCTGCTCGAAGTGACCGGCTTCCAACTCGGCCTCGGCGACCTCGATCGGCTCGTAGTCGGCATCGGTCAGCCGACGCAACAGCTGACGTTGCGCCTCGGCGTGGGCACGCAACTGGGCGATCTGCGAGGTCAGATCCTCAATGTGTGCGCCGAGCGCGGCCTCGGATCCGTCGGTCTCGGTCGCGGCGAGGCGGCGATCCAGGTGCTGACGGCGCAGCCGGGCCGAGGCGGACGCCAGCGCAGCCCGGGCCTCGTGCAGAGCCACCAGCCGAGCCTGGTACTCCCGCTCGGCGGCGGTGACCGCCTGCTCGTCCGACATCGCTGAACTCCGTCCGCTCTGTGCCCACTAGGATGTTGCGGACATCGTCGCACCACACCGAGGTTTGAAGTGGGATTGTTCCGCCCCTACGAGCGGTCTGAAGAGGCCGCCGAGCCGACTAGTACTGACGCCGGCGCCGCCCCTCAGGCTGCCCAGCCAGCCAAGAAGGACGCCCCGACGCCGTCCCGCAAGGAGGCCGAGGCGGCACGTCGGGAGCGGCTGCACCCCAGCCTGACTCCGGCGCAGCAGCGCAAGGCCGATCGGCAGGCCCAGGCGGCCGCCCGGCAGCGCTCCTTCGTCGAGGCTGACAACGAGCCCGGACGCGTGCTGATGCGCGACTTCATCGACTCCCGCAAGGGCTTCGCCCAGTGGTCGATGCCGGCTCTGATGATCAGCCTCGCAGTCTCGCTGGCCTTGGTCTACGTGAACACCCAGCTGGCCACCATCGCGGCCTTCCTGCCCTACGTGGTCATCTTCGCGATCATCGGTGACCTGTTCCTGATGTGGGCCGGCTACAAGAAGCTGCACGCTCAGCGGCTGCCGCGGGTCCCGCTGAAGGGCCTGCTCGCCTATGGGATCAACCGCTCGATCAACTTCCGTCGGTTCCGGGTGCCGGCCGCCCGGGTGAAGCCGGGCGACGAGATCTGAGATGGCCTACTCCTGGGCGCTGTTCCCGGAGCCGATCGACGATGCCGGCCTGAACCTGAACGTCGACTTCGCCGACCAGAGCGCGGCCGAGACCTGGCTCACCGAGCACTACCTGGAGCTGGACGACCTGGGCGTCCGCGAAGTCTCCCTCTACGAAGAGGGACGTCTGGTCTACGGCCCGATGAGCCTGGACGCCTGAGAACCCTCCGGCAGCGACCCAACTCCGCCGCCCCATCCCACAGTCTGTGAGTTGCCCGGCGATGTCGCCGCCAAACTCACAGCTTGTGCACCTGCAGGCTCAGCGGACGCGCTGGACCCGGGTCTCCTGCCAGACCGGCTCGTCGGCTTCGTAGACCGAGCCGTCGGAGCCGAACACCACGAAACGGTCGAAGCTGCGGGCGAACCAACGGTCGTGGGTGACCGCCAGCACCGTCCCCTCGAAGGCGGCCAGACCCTCTTCGAGCGCTTCGGCGGACTGGACGTCCAGGTTGTCGGTGGGCTCGTCGAGCAGCAGCATGGTCGCCCCGGATAGCTCCAGCAGCAGGATCTGGAACCGGGCCTGCTGACCGCCGGACAAGGTCTCGAAGCTCTGCTCGGCCGCAGCCGACAGCTCATAGCGATCCAGCACCCGACTGGCCTGCTCGCGTCCCATGCCGGCCCGTCCGCGGCCGTCGGGGGTGAGATCACCGCGATGCAGGATCTCCAGCAGCGTCCGTCCGATCAGCTCGGGATGCTCATGGGTCTGCACGAACCAGCCCGGACGCACCCGCGCGCCCAGCTTGGCCCGTCCGGTGTGCGCCACCGGGGCCAGTGCGGTGGCATCACCGACCGGCTCATGCTCCAGGTCGGGCAGGGTGCCGCCGCGGGCCAGCAGCCGCAGGAAGTGGGACTTGCCCGAGCCATTCGAGCCCAGCACGGCCACCCGTTCGCCGAACCACACCTCCAGGTCGAAGGGCTTCATCAGCACCTCGGACGCTGCCGCGCCGGCCGGCAGCCGCAGCTCCAACTGCTCGCAGACCAGAGCCCGCTTGGCCGTCCGTCCGCCGCGCAGGCGGATCTTGACCTGTTGCTCCAGCGGCTGCTCGGTGGGTGGGCCGGCCTCCTCGAACTTGCGCAGCCGGGTCTGGGCGGCCTGGTAGCGGCTGGCCATGCCGTCGTTGAAGGTGGCCTTCTGCTTCAGGGTGAATACCAGCGTCTTGAGCTTGGCGTGCTCCTCGTCCCAGCGGCGGCGCAGCTCGTCGAAGCGCGCGAACCGGTCCCGGCGAGCCTGGTGATAGCTGGCGAAGCCGCCTGGATGCGTCCACACCCGGTTGCCCTCGGCCCCGAGTTCGACGGTGACCACCGCGGTGGCGGTGTTGGCCAGCAGCTCGCGGTCGTGCGAGATGAACAGGATCGTCTTGGCCGACTCGGTGATCCGCTGTTCCAGCCAGGTCTTGCCCGGGACGTCCAGGTAGTTGTCCGGCTCGTCGAGCAGCAGCACCTCTTCGGGTGAGCGGAGCAGGTACTCCAACACCAGCCGCTTCTGCTCACCACCCGACAGCGTCCGCAAGGAGCGGTATTTGGCCTTGTCGTAGGGCACGCCGAGAGCTGCGGTCGTACACACGTCCCAGAGCACTTCCAGGTCGTAGCCGCCGGCGTCGGCGAACTCCGACAGCGCCTCGGCGTAGGCCATTTGGACCGACAGCTCGTCGCCCTCCATCAGGGCCAGCTCCAGCTCGTCGATCTTGGCTGCGGCGTTGCGAATGCGCTCGGGAGCCACCGACAGCAGTAGCTCAGCCACCGTGGGGTCTTCGCTGCCACCTTCGACGACGCCCTGGCCGACGAACTGGCGCATCACTCCGAGCCCGCCGGAACGAGTCACCGCGCCGGAATGCGGGGCGAGATCGCCGATGATGATCCGCAGCAGAGTGGTCTTGCCGGCACCGTTCGCGCCGACCAGAGCGACCTTGGCGCCGTCGCCGACCCGGAACGACACCTCATCGAGCAGCACGCGCCCGTCCGGCAGCTGGTAGCGCACCCCGGCGACGTCCACATGACCCACGTCAGCCACCGTAGCGGCTTCACAAGCTGTGAGTGAGGCGGCGATGTCGCCGCGTGACTCACAGCTTGCGAGGATCGGGAGGGGGTTAGGAGCGGGTGAAGAACTCCGGGTTGTCCGGAATCATCCGGGGCGCGCCCTCGGCATCCACGGCCACGTAGCGGAAGACGGCCTCGGCCACGAAGTCGCGCTCCGGCTCCCAGCGGTGCACCAGGTCGCGAGTCCAGACCTCCAAGCGGATGTCCATCGAGGAGCGTCCGACACGAAGCAGTTCGGCATAGATGCACACGGTGTGACCGACGATCACCGGACGATGGAAGACCACCCCGTCCACGGTCACTGTGGCCGAACGACCCTGGGCCACTTCACCGGCCATCAGTCCGGCAGCCACGTCCATCTGGGACAGAATCCAGCCGCCGAAAATGTCCCCCCACGGGTTGGTGTCCCGGGGCATGGCCAGCGTGCGAAGAACCAGGACGCCACGAGGCTCCCGGTCGTCGGACTGCGGTTCGGTGTGATCAGCTTCCACTCAGCGCAGCCTAGCTTCGATGGTGGCCACAGTCGTCCGCAGCCGGTCGAGCACCACGGCCACGTCCACCTCCAGCGGCGACTGCCAGGTGACCGCCACCGCGGCCAGATTGGACGGCGAGTCCAGCCGGATCGCCACCGAGGCGAAGCCCTCGGTGACCTCGGAATCCTCCTCGGCCCAGCCGCGGTGCCGGGTGGCGGCCAGCAGCCCGCGCAACTCGGCCAGCGTCTGCGGACCGACCTCGGTGCGGCGGACCAGGTTCGTCCGGCTCGGATACAGCGCTCGGACCTGAGCCGGCGAGAGCCCGGCCAGGATGGCCCGCCCGGACGCGGTCAGATGCGCGGGCAGCCGCACCCCGACGTCGGTGACCAGCCGGGCACGTCCGGCGGCCCGCTCCTCGACCAGATAGACCACCTCGGAGCCGAGCAGAACCGCCAGATGGGCCGAAAGCCCTAGTGAGTCCACGAGACGCGCGATCGGCAGCCGAGCCAACCGGGTCAGCGGCGCCTGCCGGGTGTAGCCCTGGCCCACCTCCCAGGCGGCCACCCCGACCCCCCACAGCTGGTCGTCGGGGTAGTGCACCACGAACGATTCCGCGGCCATGGCGACCAGCAGGTGGTAAGTGGTCGAGCGGGGCAGACCGAGGTCGGCGGCGATCCGGGCCGCCGGCACCGGGCTGGTCCGCTCGGACAGATAGCGCAGCACCTGCAGGGCCGCGGTCGCTGCGGGAACCGGACGAGGCATGGGTCAAGTCTCGCATCCGAGACAGCACCACGTCCCAGGTTGTTCAATCGGCAACCGTCGCTGGCTTGAATGGCGCCATGGCACAGATCGCAGTCGGAACCGTCCCCCTCACTCGCGCGGACGTGGTCGCGGTGGCCCGCCACGGAGCTCAGGTCCGGCTGAGCCCCGAGGCCGAGGCCGAGATCAGCGCATCCCGAGCCCACATCGACGCCCTGGCTGCGGCCGGCGACGGCATCTACGGGGTCTCCACCGGCTTCGGCGCACTGGCCACCCGGAGCATCCCGGTCTCCGAACGCGCCCGGCTGCAGCGCAGCCTGATCCGCTCCCACGCGGCCGGCAACGGCCCGCTGGTCGAGCCCGAGGTGGTCAAGGCCATGCTGCTGTTGCGGCTGAAGACCCTGGCCAGCGGACGAACCGGGGTCCGACTGTCCACGGCACAGGCCTATGCGGCGCTGCTCAACTCGCCTCTGGTGCCGGCCGTCCACGAGTACGGCAGCCTGGGCTGCTCCGGCGATCTGGCTCCGCTGGCCCACGCCGCGCTGGCCCTGATCGGCGAGGGCGAGGTGCTCGAGGACGGGCAGCTGCGTCCGTCCGCCGAGGCGCTGCCCGCGCACGGGCTCACCCCGGTCGAGTTGGCCGAGAAGGAGGGCCTGGCCCTGATCAACGGCACCGACGGGATGCTCGGCATGCTCGTCCTGGCGTTGGCCGATCTGGAGCAGCTGGCCGAGGTGGCCGACCTGGCCGCGGCCATGAGCGTCGAGGGCCAGCTCGGCACCGACCGGGTCTTCGCCGCCGACCTGATGGCATTGCGTCCGCAGCTGGGCCAGGCCGCCAGCGCGGCCAACCTGCGCCGCTTCCTGGCCGGCTCGCCGATCGTGGCCAGCCATCGGCACGGGGACGGCGTCGTCCAGGACGCCTACTCGCTGCGCTGCACCCCGCAGGTGCACGGCGCCCTGCGCGACGCCTTGGGCTACGCGTCCATGATCGCCGAGCGCGAGCTGGCCGCCGCCATCGACAACCCCTCGGTGCTCGCCGACGGACGGGTGGAGTCCCACGGCAACTTCCACGGCGCCCCGATCGCCCACGTGCTCGACTTCCTGGCCATCGGGGTGGCCGATGTGGCCAGCATCTCCGAGCGGCGCACCGACCGCTTCCTGGACGCTACCCGCAACCGCGGCCTGCCGCCGTTCCTGGCCGACGACCCCGGCATCGACTCCGGCATGATGATCGCCCAGTACACCCAGGCCGGCATCGTCTCCACCCTCAAGCGGCTGGCGGTTCCGGCCAGCGTCGACTCGATCCCGTCCAGCGCCATGCAGGAGGATCACGTTTCGATGGGCTGGGCGGCGGCCCGCAAGCTGCGCACCGCCGTGGACGGGCTGGCCCGCGTCCTGGCCATCGAAGTACTCACCGCAGCCCGCGGGATCGACCTGCGCGCTCCCCTGCAGCCCGGTGCAGCCACCGGTGCGGCCATCGCCGCCCTGCGCGAGGTGGTGGACGGCCCCGGCCCCGACCGCTTCTTGGCCCCCGACATCGAGGCCACCCGCCAGCTGATCGTCAGCGGTGGCCTGCTGGCCGCCGCCAATCACGCCTGAGAGAACGCTCTCGCCGAATCTGGCGAATGCGTTCTTTCACGACAGCCTTGTCCTGTAACGTATCTGTAGAGCCACCTCGCAAGGGCGTTCGCAGCGTGCCCGCCCGCCGAGTTGGGCGGAAGGACGAGCATGAGCGACGAGGTCGGACTCCAGGTCGAGAAGTCGAGCGCGGGCGCTGACCTGCTGGTCGAGCTGGTGCGCTCGGTCCACCTGACGCCGACCCAGCGCAACATCGTCCGCACTCTGATCCGGCACTCCGATCGCGCCGCCTACCTCTCCGCCACCGAGGTGGCCGAGCTCTCCCAGGTCAGCCAGCCGTCGGTGACCCGGTTCGCGGTAGCGCTGGGCTTCGAGGGCTACCCGCAGCTGCGCGCAGCCATGCGCGAGGCCGGCCGGGCCCCGGGCCACGGCGACTCCCAGCCGCGCAATGAGTGGCAGCGATCGATCGATTTCGAACTGGCCGCCATGGCGCAGGTCCGCGAGTCACTGGCCAAAGAGGACGAGATGCGCGAGGTGGCCGCCATCCTGGCCAGCAGCCGCCCACTGGTGGTGGCCGGGTTGCGCGCCGGGGCGTCCGTGGCCCAGTACTTCGCCTACTGCGCGTCCCAGTTCCTCGACGACGTCCGGCTGGTCCCGTCCTTCATGGGCGGCGACGTGGACGTTCTGATCCAGGCCCGCTCGGCCGGTGCCACCGCAGCCCTGATGATGGTCTTCCCCCGCTATGCCGAGGACGCCCTCGAGCTCATCGACAAGGCCAAAGAGGTCGGGCTGACCGTGGTCTGCATGACCGACAGCGTGGCTTCACTGGCCGCCGGGTCGGCCGACCGGCTGCTGATCTCGCCGGTGGACTCCTCACTGCCCTTCGACTCCTATGCCGTGCCGATGATCGTGGCCAATGTGCTGCTCTCGGCCATGACCGAGGTGGACGTGGCAGCCGCCCATCGCCGGCTGGAGGCCTACGAGGCCGCCGCCGAGGCCGCCGGGATGTACCGAGCCTGACCCACGTTACGTGTTTGTGAATCATTCATTACCGAGCTGGCATGAATGATCCCATGCGGGATACTGAGGCGGTAACGCGCCTACGAAAGGACCCGCATGTCACTAGTCCACGACGTGATCGCCGAGCTGGATGCCGAGCGAGAACGGATCTGGCTGACCCTGCCTGAGGACGTCCGAGACCTCGGCAACGGGATCATCCCCCGGCTCACCGGACCCAAGAAGCAGTACTTCACCTCGCTGCTGTACGCCGACGGCGAAGCCCGCACCCTGGCCGATGAGGTGCTCTGGGGGCTGATCGAGATCAGCCGCAAGCCGGGGGCCGATCTGGACACCCTGAAGATGGTGGTCAACCAGATCGTCGACTACAAGGCCGACTTCTTCGACTTCGTGGGGCTGCCACTCATCTGCAAGTGGACGCACCGCTACGCCGAGGGCGCCCGCGCCGCCGAGAGCCTCGAGGAGTTCCGCGAGGTCACCGGCGCCGCTCTGTCCTACATGAACCGGGTGCATATGTGGATCCAGAGCGTCTTCCCCTGGGGAATCGCCAGCGCGTTCCCCCGTGCCGACGCCCGCCAGACCGCCTGAACACCCGAGAGGAACCTTCATGATCATCGACTTCATCGTCGACGGCACCCAGACCTGCGCCATCCGGATCTTCGAGGACGTCGTCCCCGAGACCGCGGCCAAGCTGCGGGAGGCACTGCCGATGACGACCCGCCTGCAGCACGCCACCCTGGTCGGCGACCAGCTCTTCGCCGTCCTGCCCATCGTGATGCCGATGGAGAACCCCATGCTCACTCAGGACATCGGGGATCTGCGCCGCAAGGAGAAGGGCACCGTGGCCGGCACCGTGGTGTTCTACGCGCCCCGGCAGGTCTTCGGCGTCACCTACAGCGACGATCTGGCCGTTGAGCCGCTACTCAACAGCTACATCGGCGAGGTCATCGACGGCATGACCGAGCTCGCCCTGGTCGGCGAGCAGGTCTGGCGTAAGCAGGACAAGGTGGTTGAACTCCGGCTCCGAGCCGACTAGTCCGCACACCGCGATGGGGCCGTCTGGAGACTTCCGGACGGCCCCTCGCCGTCCCCGGCCCCGTCCATTACGCCGCAGTTACATGTATGTAAACCATTCAGCAGACTCTGGCCACGAAAGAGTCCATTCGTCAATACTCGAGTCAGGCACCGAATGGCGCGACCCAACTCCTCGCGCATCACCCCTGATCCGGACCGCCACAGCCCACCGTCGCACAGGAGTAAACGTGACCCGTCCCACCACCTGGCTAGCCGCTCTAGCCACCGCCTCGCTGCTGATCACTGGCTGCAGTGCGAACACCGCAGCCAGCCCGGCCGCATCCAGCTCGGCGCCGTCCAGCCCGGCCGCGTCCAGCGCTGCCGGCAAGGTCGTCACTCTGGCCACCGATGCCAACTACCCGCCCTGTGAGTCGATCGAGGCGGGCTCGGAGACCATGATCGGCTTCGAGCCGGACATCTGGAACGCCATCGCCGCCAAGATCGGCGTCACCTTGAAGGTCGAGAACACCGACTTCGACAGCCTGATCCCGGGCGTCCAGAGCGGACGCTACGACCTGGCCATGGAGTGCATCTCCGACCGCGAGGCCCGCGAGAAGCAGGTGACCTTCCTCGACTTCATCTACGCCGAGATCTCGGTGGTGACCACCGAGAAGTACGCCGGCCCGATCAACGACACCGACCCGCTGAGCGTCTGCGGCGAGACCATGGGCGCCCAGACCGGCTTCGACACCGTGGACCTGATCAAGAACGAGATCAACCCCGAGTGCGTGGCTTCCGGCAAGAAGGAAGTGGAGATCAAGGAGTTCCCGGACGCTCCGGCCACCTACAACGCGCTCTACGCCGGCCGGGTCGACTTCGTCGTCCAGGACACCGCGGCCGCAGCGCTGCTGAACAAGACCGCGCCGGTGAAGCTGGTCATTCACGAGAACTCCAAGCTGCCCAAGCTGTACCTCGGAATGATCTTCAACAAGGACAACGCGGCCACCATCGCCGAGTGGCAGAAGGGCCTGGAGGCGATCATCGCCGACGGCACCTACGCCGAGATCCTCAAGAAGTGGGACATCAGCTCGCTGGCCCTGAACGAGCCGGGGATCAACCTGGCCACCACCCGGCCGATCAAGTGAGCATCCGGTAACCACATCCGTCCCTGAGTAGAAACGACACGAGCATGGCGAACCCGGCCCATCTGCAGGCCCTGCCGATCACACCGTTGAGGCACCCCTGGAGGTGGGTCGGGATCGCTGTGATCGCCCTTCTCATCGCCACTGTCGGGCACTCGTTGGTCACCAACGAGCGCTTCGAGTGGAACGTGGTCTTCGAGTACCTGTTCTCGAAGCCGATCCTGTCCGGCCTGGCCATGACCATCGCACTGACCGCCGCAGCGATGGTCATCGGCCTGGCTCTCGGGGTGATCCTGGCCGCGATGCGGGTCTCCCAGAGCCAGATCTTCCGCAGCACCAGCTCGGCCTACATCTGGTTCTTCCGGGGGACGCCGATCCTGGTCCAGCTGGTCTTCTGGTACAACCTCGGCTACCTCTACCCCGAGTTCAGCATCGGCCTGCCGTTCGCTGAGCCGTGGTTCTCGACCAACATCAACGACATCATCACCCCGCTCACCGCGGCGCTGCTCGGGCTCAGCTTGAACGAGGGCGCCTACCTGGCCGAGATCGTCCGGGCCGGCATCCTGGCGGTGCCACCGGGCCAGGCCGAGGCCGCCTCCTCACTGGGCATGACCCGATTCCAGGCGTTCCGCAAGATCGTCCTGCCACAGGCCATGCGGATCATCATCCCGCCCACCGGCAACGAGACCATCGGCATGCTGAAGACCACCTCGATGGTCTCGGTGATCGCGCTGGCCGATCTGATGTACGCCGCGCAGAGCATCTACTCGCGCACCTTCCAGACCATCCCGCTGCTGATCTGCGCCTCGATCTGGTACCTGCTGCTGACCTCGCTGCTGTCCTTCGGCCAGGGCTTCATCGAACGGCACTTCGGTCGCGGCGATCAAGGCGCCTCGGCCCGCCGCAGCCCGTTCCGGTTCGTCCGCACCACCTCGGAGATCGCCTCATGAAGCCGCACAGCCATTCGGTCCAGATCCGCAACGTCTCCAAGCGGTACGGCAGCCTGGAAGTGCTGCGCCAGGTGTCGCTGGATGTCGAGGCCAACACCGTCACCTGCATCCTGGGCCCGTCCGGCTCAGGCAAGTCGACGCTGCTGCGCGCGATCAACCACCTGATCAGCATCGACTCCGGAGTGATCCGGGTCAGCGACGAGGTGATCGGCTATGAGCAGCGCGACAACCGGCTGTTCGAACTCAGTGACCGCGATCTGTGCCGCCAGCGCAGCCACATCGGGATGGTCTTCCAGTCGTTCAATCTGTTCCCGCACCTGACCGTGCTGGAGAACGTCACCTGCGGGCTGATCACCGTCCGCCGCGCACCGAAGGCGGACGCGATCGCCACGGCCCAGCACTTCCTGGATCGGGTCGGCCTGGCCCACAAGGCAGGCGCGTATCCGGCCCAGCTGTCCGGCGGCCAGCAGCAGCGAGTCGCCATCGCCCGCGCCCTGGCCATGCAGCCGCGGCTGATCCTGTTCGACGAGCCGACCTCGGCCCTCGACCCGGAGCTGGTCGGCGAGGTGCTGACAGTCATTCGCGAACTCGCCGAGAGCAGCGACACCACCATGATCGTGGTCACCCACGAGATCGGCTTCGCCCGTGAGGTGGCCGACCAGATCGTCTTCATGGACGAGGGACGGGTGGCCGTCGCCGGCAGCGTGGCCGAAGTGTTCGGCTCCGACTCCCCCCGGATCCGCGCCTTCCTGGACGGAAACCTGAAGTGAGCCGGGTGCTGATCGCCGGCGGCAGCGGGCCGCTGGGCAGCGCGATCGCCGTCGAACTCAGCCGGCGCGGCTGGTCGGTCTGCGTCCAGTACCGCAGCCGCGTGGACGCCGCCAAGACCGTCTTGGGCCGACTGACCGCCGGACGGCACTGCGTGCTTCCGGCCGACCTGCTCGACCCCCAGGAGGCGGCCAGCCTGGTCAGCCGGGCCGAGGCCCGGCTCGGCGGAACCCTGGACGCCGTGGTGAACTGCGCGTGGCCGAGCCACGCCAGCGCTCCGATCGCCGAGGCCGACCCGGCCCTGCGGGAGTCGGCCCTGGACGGCCTGCGCACCCAGCTGAATCTGGCAGCGGCCTGCGTGCCCAGCCTGCGGCAGAGCGCCGGCTCGTTCGTGATGCTCGGCGGCGCCCTGGCGCACCGCCGCCACCCCGGGCTCGGCCTCTACTCACTGAGCAAGGCCGCCGCCGAGAGCGCCTGCCTGACCATGGCGCTGGAAGAGGGCCCGCACGGAGTCCGAGTCAATGTGATCGCCCCGGGCCGGGTGCGGGTCGAACCCGACCTGGCCGAGACCGACCCGGGCTTCGCCGCCCTGGAGGCGATCGCCGTCCAGCGGCGGAGCAGCCCGTTGCCCACTGCGGATCAGATCGCCGACCTGGCCGCCTTCCTGGTCGGCCCGGACGCCACCGCCATCACCGGGCAGGTGGTCTCGGTCACCGGAGGCGAGCAGTGGTGACCGGCCTGGCCGGACGGGTGGTCTGCATCACCGGTGCCGCCGAGCGGGCCGGCGCCGAGTTCGCCCGCCGCTACGTCCAGGCCGGGGCCAAGGTGATGATCAGCCACCTGCCCAGCCAGGCCGCCCAGGCCGAGGCACTGCTGGCCGAACTCGGTTCGGCCGCAGCCGCCTGCGCCGGCGACATCACCGACCCGGCCCAGGGTCGCGAGCTGGTTGCCGCCTGCTGTGACCACTTCGGGCGGCTGGACGTCCTGGTGCACAACGCGTCCACCTTCGCGCCCCGCCCCTGGCTCGAGGTGGACGAGGCCGCCTTCGACTCCGCGCTCGGAGTGAACCTGCGCGGCCCGTTCTTCCTCAGCCAGGCCGCCGCGAAGGTGATGCTGACTCAGGGCGGCGGCAACATCGTTGCCCTGGTCGGCAACTCGCTCAGCGAGGCCTGGCCGGAGTTCATCCCGCACTCGGTGGCCAAGACCGCGCTGGCCCGGCTGATGGAGCAACTGGCGGTCGCCTTGGCGCCCACCATCGCCTGCAATGCGGTCGCGCCCAGCCAGTTCTTCCGCTCCGACGACGGGTCCAACGACCGGCTGCGCCAGGCCCGCGGCGAGGCCGCGCCGTCCGGGCAGACCGCGCAGGTGCGTCCGGGCCTCTGGATCCGAGAGGCCGATCTGGATGCAGTCTTCGCCGCACTCAGCTACCTCAGCACCTGCACTCCCCAGGTCACCGGGACCACGCTGCGGGTGGATGGGGGCAAGGCTCTGGCCTGATTCGTGAATGTTTACATTCACGTAATGGAGTTGGTGTATACCTAATGACATCAACCCAGATGGAGGACCAATGAGCCTGGTAACCGAGGTGATCGCAGAGCTGGACGCCGAGCGGGAACGGATCTGGCTGGACTGCCCACAAGAAGTGACCGACATGGGGCGGGGCCGAATCCCGCGCCGCACCGGCAGCCACGGGCAGTACCTCACCACCCTGATCTTCGCCGAGGGCGAAGCCCGCACCCTGTCCGATGAGTTCCTGTGGGGAATCATCGAGCTGTCCGAGACCGAGCAGCTGGACCTGCACACGCTGCAGGCGATCGTCCGTCAGATCGTCGGCTACAAGGCCGACTTCTTCGACTTCGTCGGCATGCCGCAGGCTGCCGGCCTGGTCCACCGCTACGTCCAGGCCACCCAGGTCGCCGAGAGCCTCGACGAGTTCCTGGCCCTGACCCGGGCTGCCATCAGCTACGTGAACAAGCTCCACATGTGGGTCGACGCGGTCTTCCCGTGGGGCGTAACCAACGGCTTCAAGCGCGTCGACGCGTGAGGACAGGAGAACCACAATGCGACTGATCATGTCCGTCGACGGAGTCGACACCTGCACCATCCAGGTCTTCGAGGACAAGGTGCCCGGAATCGCCAAGGCACTGCGCGAGCAGCTGCCGCAGCGCAGCATCCTGCAGCACGGCAAGATCATCGGCGAGATGGTCTTCTGGACCATGCCGATCGTGGCGCCGTGGGAGAACGTCATGCGCACCGAGGAAGTGGGTGCCCTGCGTCGCAAGGAGCTCGGCCACGCCCGCGGCTCGGTGTGCTGGTACAACCCGCGCCAGCAGTTCTGCGTGGTCTACGGGGACGACCTGGCCGACGAGCCGCTGCGGATCAGCTACATCGGCGAGGTCATCGAGGGTGAACTGGAGCTGGCCCTGGCCGGCCACCGCAACTGGCTGCAGCAGGGCCAGGTGGTCGCGCTGCGGGTCGAGGACGCCGCATGAGTCAGACCGTCGATACCGACGTGATGATCGGCGCCGAGCCGCTCAGCCTGGAGGTGGTGGTGGCGGTCGCCCGCCACCACCACCCGGTCGGGCTGGCCGAGCAGGCACTGTCCGAGGTGGACCGGTCGGCGGCAGTGATCGCCGGCCTGGCCGCCGATGAGCGTCCGCACTACGGGGTGAGCACCGGCTTCGGCGCGCTGGCCACCGTGCGGATCCCGCCGGAGCGCCGCGTTCAGCTCCAGGAGTCGCTGGTGCGCAGCCATGCGGCCTCCAGCGGCGATCCGATCGAGGACGAGGTGGTCCGGGCCACTCTGCTGCTGCGGCTGCAGACCCTGGCCACCGGACGCACCGGCGTCCGCCGCCAGACCGTCCAGGCCTATGCCGATCTGCTGAACTCCGGGCTGACTCCGGTGGTCGGCGAGTACGGCAGCCTGGGCTGCTCGGGCGACCTGGCTCCGCTGGCGCACTGCGCACTGGCCCTGATGGGCGAAGGCGAGGTGCGTGCTCCGGACGGGGAGATCCTGCCAGCCGCGGCCGCGCTGGCCCTGGCCGGGCTGACCCCGATCTCCCTGGTGGAGAAGGAGGGCCTGGCCCTGATCAACGGCACCGACGGCATGCTCGGCCAGTTGGCCTTGGCCATCCACGACCTGAACCAGCTGGTCGACCACGCCGACCTGGCCGCAGCCCTAAGCGTCCAGGCCCTGGGCGGCTTGGACGGGGTCTTCGCCGATGACCTGCAGCAGCTGCGTCCCCATCCCGGTCAGGCCGAGTCTGCGGCGAACATCCGCCGGGCGCTGGCCGACTCGCCACTGATCGAGGCCAATCGCCGCGACGGCGCGATCCGCGTCCAGGACGCCTACTCGCTGCGCTGCGCACCGCAGGTGCACGGCGCCGTCCGGGACACCATCGCCCACGCCCGGCTGGTCGCCGAGCGAGAGCTCCGCTCCGCAGTCGACAACCCGGTGGTCACCATCGATGGACGGGTGGAGTCCAACGGCAACTTCCACGGCGCCCCGCTGGGCTACGTGTTGGATTTCCTGGCCATCGCCGTGGCCGACCTGGCCAGCATCAGCGAGCGGCGCACCGACCGGCTGCTCGACCCGGCCCGCAGCCGCGGCCTGTCGCCGTTCCTTGCCGACGACCCCGGCGTCGACTCCGGCCACATGATCGCCCAGTACACCCAGGCCGCCATCGTCAGCGAGCTCAAGCGGCTGGCCACCCCGGCCTCGGTGGACTCGATCCCGACCTCGGCCATGCAGGAGGACCACGTCTCGATGGGCTGGTCGGCTGCCCGCAAGCTGCGCAGAGCCCTGGACGGACTACGCCGGGTGGTGGCCATCGAGATCCTGTCCGCGGCCCGAGCCATCGACCTGCGCGCGCTGCCGGCCTCGGCGGTCAGCCAGGCCGTGATCGACCAGCTGCGCACCCGAGTGCCGGCCCCCGGCCCGGACCGCTACCTGGCACCGGAGATCGCCGATGCCGTGGCCATGGTGGGCAGCGGAGTGTTGCTGGCCGCCGCGCGGGATGCGGCTCCGTCCGCCGCCTGAGCCAACTGTCTCGAATCCGAGACACCAGCAGCCCTGCAGGCGGTAGCCGAGGGCGCGGATCCGTCCTTCAATGGAACCGCTGAGACAATCCGAGGAGAACCGATGACCCACGAGTCCGTCCGCGCCCCCCGCGGCACCACCATCTCGGCCAAATCCTGGCAGACCGAGGCCCCGCTGCGGATGCTGATGAACAACCTCGATCCCGAGGTGGCCGAGCGTCCCGAAGACCTGGTCGTCTACGGCGGCACCGGACGGGCAGCCCGCTCCTGGGCGGCCTTCGACGCCATCGTCGACACCCTGCGCGACCTGGAGGCGGACGAGACCCTGCTGGTCCAGTCCGGCAAGCCGGTCGGGGTGTTCCGCACCCACGAGTGGGCGCCGCGGGTGCTGATCGCCAACTCCAACCTGGTCGGCGACTGGGCCACCTGGGAGCACTTCCGCAAGCTGGAAGCCGAAGGCCTGATGATGTACGGCCAGATGACGGCCGGCTCGTGGATCTACATCGGCACCCAGGGCATCCTGCAGGGCACCTTCGAGACCTTCGGTGCCGTGGCCCGCAAGCGCTTCGGCGGCACCTTGGCCGGAACCCTGACCCTGACCGCCGGCTGTGGCGGGATGGGTGGAGCCCAGCCGCTGGCAGTCACCATGAACGAGGGCGTAGTGCTGATCGTGGACGTGGACGCCACCCGGCTGGCCCGCCGAGTCGAGCACGGCTACCTCGACGAGTACACCGACGACTACGCCTCGGCCGTGGCGAAGGTGACCGCGGCCAAGGCCGAGCGGCGTCCGCTCTCGGTGGGCCTGGTCGGCAATGCCGCCGAGGTTTTCCCCCGGCTGCTGGCCGACGGCGTTGAGATCGACGTGGTCACCGACCAGACCAGTGCCCACGACCCGCTGAGCTACCTGCCGATCGGCATCTCGGTCGAGGAATGGCACCAGGCTGCCGCCGCCGACCCGGTCGGCTTCACCGAGCGGGCCCGCGCATCGATGGCCGCTCACGTCGAGGCCATGGTCGGCTTCCTGGATCGCGGCGCCGAGGTCTTCGACTACGGCAACTCGCTGCGCACCGAGGCCGAGTTGGGCGGCTACGAGCGAGCTTTCGCCTTCCCGGGCTTCGTGCCGGCCTACATTCGTCCGCTGTTCTGCGAGGGCAAGGGCCCGTTCCGCTGGGCCGCGCTGTCCGGCGACCCGGCCGACATCGCCGCCACCGACGAGGCCATCTTGGAGCTGTTCCCGCACGACGAGCAGCTGCGTCGCTGGATCACCCAGGCCTCCGAGAAGGTGCACTTCGAAGGTCTTCCGGCCCGGATCTGCTGGCTCGGCTACGGCGAACGCCACCTGGCCGGACTGAAGTTCAACGAGCTGGTCGCCTCCGGCAAGGTGTCCGCACCGATCGCCATCGGCCGCGACCACCTGGATTCGGGCTCGGTGGCGTCCCCGTACCGGGAGACCGAGGCCATGGCCGACGGATCGGACGCCGTGGCCGACTGGCCGCTGCTGAACGCCCTGCTGAACACCTCCTCGGGCGCCACCTGGGTGTCGATCCATCACGGCGGCGGGGTTGGCATCGGACGCTCGATCCACGCCGGCCAGGTGATCGTGGCCGACGGCACCGAGCTGGCCGCGCAGAAGATCGCCCGGGTGCTCACCAACGACCCGGGCACCGGCGTGATGCGCCACGTCGACGCCGGCTACGAGCGGGCCCGTGAGGTGGCTCGCGAGCGCGGCGTCCGGATCCCGATGGAGAGCTGAGATGGGCGCCAACCAGCTCCTCGCCGAGCTCGAGAGGGTCGGACGCACCCGCGGCGGCGGCTACACCCGGCTGGCCTGGGACGACGCCACCATGACCCTGCGGGAGTGGTTCGCCGGACAGGCGGCCGCGCTCGGCCTGGAGCTCACCGAGGACGGCAACGGCAACCAGACCGCCTGGTGGGGCTGCGGCTCGGACGCGCTGCTAGTCGGCTCACACCTGGATTCGGTGCCCGAAGGCGGACCGCTGGACGGCCCGCTCGGGGTGGCCTCGGCGCTGGCCGCCGTGGCCCGGCTCAAGGCGTCCGGGTGGACGCCGAGTCGTCCGCTGGGCGTGGTGAACTTCAGCGACGAGGAGGGCGGACGCTTCGGCGTGGCCTGCCTGGGCTCGCGGCTGGCCACCGGGGCCATCACCCCCGACGCCGCGCTCGCGCTGCGCGATGCCAGCGGCACCAGCCTGGGCGAGGTGATGCGTGCCCGTGGACGTGACCCGCGGGCTGCCGGACGGTCGGACTGGTTGGGTTCGGTGAGTCAGTACGTCGAGCTGCACGTCGAACAGGGCCGCTGGCTGGCCCCGCACGGAACCGCGGTCGGGGTGGCCTCGGCCATCTGGCCACACGGCCGCTACCGCTTCGAGTTCTGCGGCGAGGGCAACCACGCCGGCGCCACCGCCATGGCCGACCGGCACGATCCGATGCTGGCCTACGCGGCCACGGTGCTGGCCGCCCGCGAGCTGGCCACCAGCTCCGGACAACGGGCAACGCTGGGACGAGTGCTGGTCGAACCGGGCAGCACCAACTCGATCCCGTCCAAGGTGGTGGCCTGGCTGGACGCCCGGGCCGACGCCGAGCCCGCCCTGGAGGCCCTAGTCAACGGGATCGTCCGGCGGGCCAAGGCCGCGGCCGAGTTCGACGGCACTCAGGTGAACTTCCGGGCCGAGTCGACCACCGGCGCCGTCGAGTTCGACCACGCGCTGCGGCATCGGCTGGCCGCCCTCCTGGACGCCCCCGCGCTGCCCACCGGAGCCGGTCATGATGCCGGCATCCTGGCCG
Organism: Propionicimonas paludicola; assembly: GCF_002563675.1. Taxonomy (NCBI): domain Bacteria; kingdom Bacillati; phylum Actinomycetota; class Actinomycetes; order Propionibacteriales; family Nocardioidaceae; genus Propionicimonas; species Propionicimonas paludicola. The sequence continues at coordinate 2,288,672 of NZ_PDJC01000001.1, forward strand.
CGAAGCTGCCCACGGCCATGCTGTTCGTCCGCAACCCCACCGGCATCTCGCACGCCCCCGAGGAGACCTCGACGCCCGAAGACATCGAGGCCGGCGTGGACGCTCTGACTGCCGTGATCCGGGACCTGGGATGACCAGCGTCCCGGCGTTCGCGAACTGCCACTCGCACGCCTTCCACCGATCGCTGCGGGCCCGGACCGTCGGCGGCGCCGACTTCTGGGGCTGGCGGGACCGGATGTACGCCGTGGCCGGGCTGCTGGACGCCGACCGCTACCACCGGCTGGCCAAGGCCACCTTCGCCGAGATGCGGCTGGCCGGCTACGCCAGCGTCGGCGAGTTCCACTACCTGCACTCCCCCGACCTGGCCGAGGCCGTGATCGAGGCCGCCCGCGCGGTGGGCCTGCGGATCTGCCTGCTGTCCACCCTCTACGAGCGGGCCGGTTTCGCCGATGAGCCGCTGCACCCGGTTCAGCAGCGCTTCGTGCTGCCGCTGGAGGTCTGGCAGAGCCGGGTCACCGGCCTGGCCGCCCGCTATGCCGACGATCCACTGGTGGTGATCGGCACCGCCATCCACTCGGTGCGCGCTGTGGCGCCCGAGCATCTGGCGGCGGCCGCCGCCACCGTGCCGGACGCGCCCCTGCACGTCCATGTCTCCGAGCAGCCGGCCGAGAACGCCGCCTGCCTGGCCGCCACCGGACGCACCCCGGTGGAACTGCTGGCCGAGGCCGGAGTCTGGGGCCCGCGGACCACCGCCGTCCACGCCACTCACCTGACCAGGGGCGATATCGAGATCCTGGGTTCGGCGGGCAGCTACGTGTGCTTCTGCCCGTCCACCGAAGCCGAACTGGCCGACGGCATCGGGCCGTCGGTAGCGCTGCGCGAGGCGGGCGCCCGGATCACCCTGGGCTCGGACTCCAACACCGTGATCGATGGCTTCGCCGAGGCCCGGGCACTGGCCATGCACGAGCGACTGGCCACCGGCTCCCGGGACGGCTGGACCACCGAGCAGCTGTGGCGGGCGGCCAGCGCCGACGGCCACGCCTCGCTGGGATTCTCGGTCTCCGACACCCTCACCCTGCGCCCTTCGGTGCAGACTGCCGGCATGACCGAACCGCTGTGGGCCGCCGGCGCCACCGACGTGCTGCCGCCGCCCGACCTGGATCCGGCCGAGGTGGCCGCCGAGCTGTCCGACGTGATCGACGAGCTGTGGAGCTTGGCGTGAGCACGGCGATCACCGGGATCGGCGAACTGGTCAGCTGGGATCCCGAGCGCCCGGTGCGCAGCGATGCCGCGCTGGTGATCGAGGACGACGTGGTGGCCTGGGTCGGCGATGCTTCCCAGGTTCCCGCGGCCGATGAGGTCATCGACGCGGCCGGTGCCGCCGTCATCCCGGGCTTCGTCGACTCGCACACCCACCTGGTCTTCGCCGGCGATCGCTCGGCCGAGTTCGCGGCCCGGATGGCCGGTGAGCCGTATGTGGCCGGCGGGATCCGGACCACGGTGGCCGCCACCCGGGCTGCCGGAGCCGCCGAACTCACCCGCCTGGCCAGCGCCCGGATGGCCGAACTGCGGGGCCAAGGCACCACCACTGCGGAGATCAAGTCCGGCTACGGCCTGGACGTCGCCACTGAGGAGCTGCTGCTGCAGGTGGCCGGCACCCTGACCGAGGAGACCACCTACCTGGGCGCGCACGTCGTCCCGCCCGAGCTGAGTGCGTCCGAGTACGTCGAACTGGTCACCGGCGAGATGCTCACCCGCTGCGCGCCGCACGCCAAGTGGGTGGACGTGTTCTGCGAGACCGGCGCCTTCGACGCCGACCAGGCCCGCGCCGTCCTCACTGCCGGGATGGCCGCTGGGCTATCCCCGCGGATTCACGCCAACCAGCTCGGGTACGGACCCGGCGTCCAGCTGGCCTGCGAGCTGGGTGCGGCCGCGGCCGACCACTGCACCTACCTGTCCGACGCGGACGTGGCGGCGCTGGCCGAGACCGGCGTGGTGGCCGGGCTGCTGCCCGGCGTGGAGTTCTCCACCCGGCACCCGTACCCGGACGCCCGTCGGCTGCTGGACGCCGGCGTGCGGATCTCGATCGCCACCGACTGCAACCCGGGGACGTCGTACACCTCGTCGATGCCGTTCTGCATCGCGCTGGCCGTCCGCGACATGGGGCTGACCCCGACCGAGGCCTTGCGGGCGGCCACCGAGGGTGGGGCCGTCTCGCTACGCCGCACCGACGTCGGCCATCTGCGTCCGGGCGCCCGGGCCGACCTAGTGATCCTGGACGCGCCCAGCCACGTCCATCTGTCCTACCGGCCCGGCGTCCCGCTGGTCCGCCAGGTGCTCATCGGCGGCCGGGTCGGCTGACCCCGTCCCCTCGCTTCGCTACCGCTCCTGCCGCCTCGCTACCGTTCCACGGGTAGCGAAGCCACCCAACGGGTAGCGAAGCCACCCAACGGGTAGCGAAGCCACCCAACGGGTAGCGAAGCGCGTCCCGCCACACCCGTCCCTCCACACCTGTCCCCTCGCCGCGCTACCACTCCCTCGACGGCGCTACCCGTACCCAGGTAGCACCACGACGAACGGGTAGCGCGGCCACACAGACCAGTAGCACCGTGGACGGACGGGTAGCGCGGGCTCACCAGCGGATGGTGCCCGGACAGACGGCACGGCAGATCACGCCCGAGCTTCAGCGGCAAGGCTGAAGGTCGAGGACAGAGACACCGAGGCGGCTGTGAACGCAATCGTGGCGAGTCAGGCCTGCGCCCGGACCGCGGCGATCGCCTCGGCCGAGGCCCCCAGAGTCGCCGAGAGCTGCGCAGCCTGCACCGTGAGCAGCCGACCGAACCGCTGGAGATCCTCCACCGAGGTCCGGTAGCGGGGTGCGCTGATACTCAAGGCACCCACGATTCGGCAGTAGTGGTCGTAGACCGGGGCAGCGACGGCGTCCACCTCGTTCTCCGGACGGGATGAGATGGCACAACCCTCCGGCCCCAGCCGGCCGTCCAGCGCCATGCCCAGCGCGGTGTCCTGGCGCGGGATCGTCCGCCCGACCCAACCCACGGCCTGCACCAACTGGCCGGGCGCGACCACCTGACGCAGGTAGAGCACCTCATCGGGTCCCAGCGGGATGCCGAGTGAGGCGACCTCCCGGGTCGCGGCGGCCAGCGCCTCCAGGTGCGGGCCGGACGTCTCGTAGAGCGGGTCATCGCGCAACGCCGCGGCCGCGAGTTGCTTGAGCCGGACTCCGGTGCGGTAGCTGCCATCGTCCTCACGCTCGACCAGGCCGTGTTGGGCCAACGTGTCCAGCAGCCGCGATGCGGTGGACGGCGACAGCGACACCGCCCGTCCCAAGCTGCTCAGGCTGGCACCGCGGTCGGCGGCCAGGACGGCGTCCAACAGGCTGAGCGCCCGATCAACAGTGCGGGTCGAACCCGCCTCTCCCGCGGACGCTGCCGCGGGACGACCGACTCGACGATGGGCCGGTTCCTGACTCATGGGTACCTCCGGGGTTGGGCTGCTCGAAGTCTATTTCTCATCCAGTGGCAGCCTGTTTCACGGATGTTACCACCCAGTGAAAGGTAATCACACCAAATGAAAAATCGGCCATTTCGGCCCTATGGTCGAGACGCGAGCAGATGCCGCAACGACAGGCCCGGCGATCAGTCGGGCAGCGAGAGAAAGGCACGGTTTCCGTGGTTGCACAAGCAGAGATCCGACGGGAGGTCGGGACGGTCGCGGAGGTGATCGCTGAGATCAACCGCGCCCGGGATGCCATCTGGGAGGTACCGCCGCAGGAGGTGCTGGACCTGTGCTCAGGAGTGGTCCCGCGGGGCACCGGCGCCAAGAACAACTACCTGTCGACGATGATCTTCGCCGAGAACGAACTGCGGACGCTGACCGACGAGATCCTCTGGTTCGCCTGGGTCACCGCCACCCGCAACTCGGACGCCGACCTGGCCACCCTGGTCTCCTACATGGACGAGATGGGCCAGTACAAGGCCAACATGAACGACTACGTCGGCCTACCCGAGGCCGGCGAGGTGATGAAGCTCTACGTGGGCGGCATCCGCAAGGCGGCCAGTCTGGCCGAGTTCGCCGATCTCACCGAGTCGGTGATGACCTACATGAACCGCGTGCACGGCTGGGTGGACATCGGCTTCCCGTGGGGCCTGGTCAACGGCTTCAAGCGAATCAATCCCCTGCGCCGGATCTCCGACGCCCAGCAGGCCTGAGGAGGGCACCATGCGCATCAAGTTCAACCTGGGCGGCGAGGACGTCGCGGTCATCGAGATCTGGGAGGACAAGGTCCCCCAGCTGGCCAAGAAGATCGCCGACGCATTGCCGTTCGCGACCTACCTGCAGCACGGCAAGCTGACCGGCGATCTGCTGCTGATGCAGACCAAGATCCTGGCCGACTGGGAGAACATCTTCTATCCCGAGGATCTGGCTGCCGAAGTGGCCGCCAAGGGCACCGAGATCCGCGGCGCCGTCTCCTATTACGGTCCCCGCCAGCAGATCTCGATCATGTACGGCAATGACATCCCACCCGAGCCGCTGCCGGTATCGGCCATCGGCTGGGTGGTCGAGGGCGCCGAGAAGCTCGACGCGATCGGTACCCAGGCCTGGCTGGAGCCGGGCACCAGGATCTGGCTCAGTCTCGAAGAGGCCTCCGCCTAGAGCCACCCAAGGGCGTCGGCCGTCGCCCCCGGCTGCGCTCCCGCACCTTCGCAATCCGCATCAAGCGAAAGAGATGATCATGGAAACCGCTTCCGCCAAGGGTGGGCTCGAGTCCGGGGCGTCCCGCGCGCGTCCGGTCCGCCTGCTCAGCCGACTGACCGTGTTCGCCGCTACAGCCGCCCTCTTCACCGCCTGCTCAGCCGGACCGGCCGCCACCGAATCCTCCTCCCCGGCTGCGCCCACGGTCCTGCGCGTCGGCGTCGTCTCACTCAGCGACGCCGACGCACTCGACCCGGCCAAGGCCACCACCACCGGCGGCTACATCCTGTCCCGCCAGCTCTTCGACACCCTCACCGAGTACGGCCCGGACGGCGCCTGGAAGCCTCAGCTGGCCGCCTCGGTGACCCCCGGCACCACCGCCGATAAGTGGACGGTCACCCTGAACGCCGCGAAGTGGAGCGATGGCAAGCCGGTCACCGCGGCCGACGTGGTGGCCACCGTGAAGCGCTGGTTCGCCAAGAAGCTCCCGCCGGCCGGCTCGCTGCCCTTCATCGATCCGGCCAAGGTCACGGCCACCGACGACAAGACTGTCGAGTTCAGCCTGAAGTACCCCACGGTCACCTTCCCCGAGGCGCTGACCAGCCCGACCATGGCGATCGTCCCGGCCGACTTCGACCCGGCAAAGCCGATCGGCTCGGGGCCGTTCGTCCTGGCCAGCAACGACCCGGGCGTGCAACTGGCCTTCACAGCCAACACCGGCTACTTCGGCGGCGCGCCGGGGGCCAGTGAGCTGGAGGTGAAGAGCTTCCCGGACTCGGCAGCAGCCGCGTCCGCGCTCACCGCGGGCCAGATCGACGTCGACGCCAGCCTCGACCCGTCCCTGGTCGACACGGTGAAGACCGCTCCCGGCTTCCAGATCTTCGACTACGCCACCAGCGGGTCGCTGACCTGGGTGATGAACACCAAGAAGAAGCCCTTCGACGACCCGGTGGTTCGGCAGGCGCTTCGGCTGGCCGTCGACCGGCAGCAGCTGATCGATCAGGTCTACAACGGCTTCGGCAAGCTCGGCAACGACGTCTTCAATCCCTTCGACCCGATGTACAACTCCACTCTGGCCCAGCGGACCTATGACCCGGAGGGCGCCAAGAAGCTCCTCACCGATGCCGGCTACACCCTGCCGGTGAAGGTGGAGCTGGTCGGCACCAACAACCAGCCCACCAGCGAGCGCCAGAACCAGGCGCTGGTGCAGCAGGCCAAGGCCGCCGGCTTCGCGATCGACTACAAGTTCGTCGACAGCGCCACCTTCTATGGGGACGCCTACGGCACCTACCCGCTCTCGCTGAGCTACTGGGGCTTCCTGGGCATCTTCGACCAGGCCGCGTTCACGATCACCAAGACCGCGCCGTACAACTCCTCGCACTGGACCAACGCCGAGTTCGACAAGCTGTACAGCCAGGCCATCACGACCGTCGACGACACCAAGCGCAAGGAGTTGGTCGCCGGGATGCAGAAGATCGAGTACGACAGCGGCGCCTACATCGTCCCGCTGTTCTTGAGCACCGTGGTCGGTCTCTCCGACAAGGTGACCGGAGCCCAGGCCTATCCGAACTCGGACGGCGCCTTCGGCTACAACTTCCGAATCCTCGGACTCAAGGGCTGACTCGAGCCGATGTCAGGATCTGCACAGGTGAGTACCCGTCTGGTGATCAGACGGGTACTCACCGGCGTGGCCATGCTGATCACCGTCTCGGTGCTCGTCTTCGCCGCCACCCAAGCCCTGCCCGGTGACATCGCTCGGACGATCCTGGGCCAGAATGCCACCGCCGAGCAGCTGGCCCGGCTGCGCGGCGAACTCGGCCTCGACCTGCCGGTCTGGCAGCAGTACCTGCATTGGGTGGGTGGGCTGCTCTCCGGCGACCTGGGCACCTCGCTGGCGTCAGGGACGCCGGTGGCCGAACTGCTCCGGGTGCGAGTGCTGAACTCGGCGACCGTGGTGCTGATCGCCTTGGTGATCACCCTGCCGCTGGGCTTGCTGCTCGGTCTGGCCGCCGCCCGCCGCGGCCCTCTGGATGTCGGCATCTCGGCCGCCGTGCAGACGATCCTCTCGCTGCCGGAGTTCGTGGTCGGCATCGTCCTGGTGGTCCTGTTCGGTGGCGGCCTGCTGCGCTGGCTGCCACCCACCTCACCGCTCGACCCACGCCAGCTGGCCTGGAACCAGCCGCGGCTGCTGATCCTGCCGATCGCGACCATGGTGCTGATCGCACTGCCGCATCTCGTCGAGGCCACCAAGACTCTCCTGCGCGAGGAGTTGGCCACTGACTACGTCCGATGGGCCCGGCTGAGTGGGCTGGGGGACGTCCGGCTGCTGACCGGCTACGCGCTGCCGAATGTGCTCGGCCCGGTGGCCCAGGTGGCCGGAGTGACCGTGAACTATCTGCTCGGCGGTGTCGTGGCCGTGGAATCCGTGTTCGCCTTCCCGGGCATCGGCTCGGAGCTGGTGGCCGCGGTGGGCGCCCGCGACATCGTGGTCGTCCAGGTGATCGCGATCGGGATCGCCACCGTGTTGCTGATCACCTTCTTGATCGCTGACCTGATCGGCCTGCTCACCAATCCGAAGCTGCGGAGGTCCCGATGAGCGTGCATGCCCAGCACTCGAAGACGTCCGGTTCGGTGTGGCATTTCCTGCGCCGGGACCCGCGGTTCTGGGCCGGTGCGGTGGCTGTGGCCATCGTGGTGGTCATCGCCGTCGCAGGGCCGCTGCTGGCCCCGCACGATCCGGCCGCCTTCGTCGGCAAGCTCTACCTGCGACCGAGCGCCACCAGTTGGCTGGGCACCGATGTGCTCGGTCGGGACGTGCTGAGCCGACTGCTGGTCGGCGGACGACTGTTCCTGATCCAAGGCCTGACCGCAGCCACCTTGGGTGTGCTGGCCGGGGTCGTCCTCGGCATCCTGCTCGGGGTGACCAGGGGCACGACCGCCGCCGTCCTGCTGTTCTGCAGCGACTCGGTGATGGTGATCCCGCAGATCCTGCTGGTGCTGCTGATCCTGGCCGCTTTCGGCAGTGCGCCGCTGACTCTGACCGTCGCTGTGGCTCTGGCCCAGGTGGCCTACACCGCCCGGGTGATCTTCGCGGCCACCGGGAGAGTCACCACCGAGGACTACTACCGGGCGGCGCGCGCGGTCGGGATGGGCACCGGATCGCTGGTGCTGCGCGAAGTGCTGCCGAATGTGGCCCCGGCCGTCCTGGTCGAGTACGGCGTTCGGCTGTCGATCAGCTTCGTCGCCCTGGCCTCGCTGAGCTACCTCGGCTTCGGCAGCGGCGATGTGGACTGGGGAGCGATGATCCACGAGAACCAGGGCGGGATCGCCCTCCAGCCATGGGCGGTGGTGGCACCGGTCCTGGTGCTGGCCGCCTTCCTGCTCGGCATGAACCTGCTGCGCGACGGCCTGGCCCGCGCCCTGGCCGCGAGGTCGGCCCGATGACCGCCCAGGTACACGGACTGAGCATCGGCGTCGGCGGCGGCGGGCCACTGATCGTGGCCGACCTGGAGCTAGAGCTGGCCGCCGGCGAGGTGGTCGGAGTGGCCGGTGAGACCGGCAGTGGCAAGACGACCCTCGGACTGGCCCTGCTCGGTCATCTGGGGCCGGGCCTGCAGCGGCGCGCCGGACAAGTGGTCTCCGCCGGGCTGGAGCTGCTCGGCCCGTCCGCCGTGTCCGGAACCCAGCTGCGCAGCGCCCGAGGACGCACCATCGCCTACGTCCCGCAGGATCCGGCCGGGGCACTGGCCCCGCATCTGCGGCTGGAGTCCGCCTTCGCTGAGTTGCACCGCGCTCACCGGATGGAGTTCTCGCCGCAGCGGCGGGCCGAGCTGTTCGAACGGGTCGGGCTGCCCAGCGACGACGCCTTTGCCCGGCGCTACCCGCACGAGCTCAGCGGTGGCCAGCAGCAACGAGTGGCGATCGCTCTGGCCTTCTGCCTGAAGCCGGCGCTGGTCGTGATGGACGAGCCGACGACCGGCCTGGACGTCACCACCAAGCTGCTGATCGCCGACTTGGCGCGCGAGCTGGCCGCCGCCGAGCAAGCTGCCGTGGTCTTCATCAGCCATGACCTACCGCTACTGTTCCGGGTCGCCCAGCGACTCGTGGTGATGCACGAGGGACGAGTGGTCGAGACCGGCACTCCCACAGCGATCCTTGAGCATGCCGAGCACCCCTACACTCAGCGGCTGCTAGCCGCCTGGCGACTGGGTGGCAGCCCCGCCCCCGCAGCGGACGGCACCCGGCAGGTCCTGAGCGTGCGCGGGCTGTCGGCCGGGTACGGGGACGTCCAGATCCTGCACGAGGTGGATCTCAGCCTCGGCGTGGGCGAATGCCTGGCCGTTGTCGGCGAGTCCGGCAGCGGCAAGACCACCACGGCCCGGGCCATCAGCGGCCTGCACGCTGAGCACAGCGGACGGATCCTGCTCTACGGCGAGCCGCTGGCCGCCGAGGTGGGCCGGCGTGACCGGGCCCAGCGCCGGGCGATCCAGTACGTCTTCCAGAACCCGTGGGGATCGCTGAACCCGCGGCGCCGGGTAGGCGCGTCGGTGGCGATCACTGCCCAGTACCTGCGCGGGCTGAGCCGGGCGGCGGCCGAGGAACTGGCCGTGCAAACCCTGCTCGACGTCGGACTCCGCGCCGATCATGCCCAGGCGATGCCCCAGCATCTCAGCGGTGGCCAGCGGCAGCGGGCCGCGCTGGCGCGCGCCCTGGCGGCGGGGCCCGAGGTGCTGGTCTGCGACGAGGTGACCAGCTCGCTGGACGCGTCCGTCCAGGCCGACATCGTGGCCCTGCTGAAGCGGGTTCAGGCCGAACGGGGGCTGAGCATGGTGTTCATCACCCACGACCTGGCCCTGGCCGGCGAGCTGGCTCACCGGGTGGCGGTACTGAAGGACGGACGGCTGCTCGAGACCGGCCCCACCGCCGAGGTGCTCGCCCACCCGAAAGACCCCTACACCGCCGAGCTGGTCCGGGCGGCCCGACTGGCCAGCTGACCCCGTCCACTCCGCTTCGCTACCGTTCCTGCCGCCTCGCTACCGCTCCTGCCGCTTCGCTACCGCTCCTGCCGCTTCGCTACCGCTCCAGCGGTAGCGAAGCCACCCAACGGGTAGCGAAGCCCGTCCCGCCACACCCGTCCCTCCACACCCGTCCCCTCGCCGCGCTACCACTCCCTCGACGGCGCTACCCGTACACAGGTAGCACCACGACGAACGGGTAGCTCGGTCACACAGACCAGTAGCACCGTGGGCGGACGGGTAGCGCGGCGCGGACGGACGGACGGACGGAGCCAGGCTCAGCTCTCCCGGACGGCCGGAGTCACGAACGGGGGCTTGACCACGTCGAAGGGCTCGCGGCGGTTGCGGACGGCTACCTCGACCACGTCGCCGAGCTTGACCGAACGGTCCAGCAGGGCCAGTGCCACGCCCACCTGCAGAGTGGGCGAGAACGTCCCCGAGGTGATCTCGCCGACCTCGGCATCCCCGACGAAGACCACCATCTCCGGACGCGGGATGGCCCGGCCCTGAGCCTTCAGGCCGCGCAGCAGCGGACCGGACTTGGCCTCCCGCTGGGCGCGCAGCGCATCGGCACCCCAGAAGGTGGGCTTGTCCCAGCCGACCGCCCAACCCAGGTTGGCCATCACCGGCGAAATCTCCGGGCTGAGGTCGTGGCCGTGCAGCGGGTAACCCATCTCGGTCCGCAGCGTGTCGCGGGCGCCCAGTCCACACGGAGCGATGTCGTACTCACGGCCGGCGGCCAGAACCGCATCCCAGAGCGCGCCGGCGGCCTCGGCGGGCACCACCAGCTCGTAGCCGCGCTCGCCGGTGTAGCCGGTCCGGCACACCGTCAGCGGGGTCCCGGCCCAAGAGGTGCGGACGAAGCTGAGGTACTCGTGGCCCACCGGCAGCCCCAGGGCGGCCAGAGTCTCGTCCGAGCTGGTCCCCTGGACGGCGATGATGGCGTAGTCGCGATGCTCGTTGACCACCGAGATCCCGGCCGGGGCCTGGGCGGCGATCAACTCGACCACAGTGGTGGTGTTCGAGGCGTTCGGGATGATGAACACCTCGTCGTCGCTGATCAGGTAGCAGATCATGTCGTCGATCACGCCGCCGGACTCATTGCACAGCAGCGTGTACTGCGCCTGTCCGGGGACGATCCGGCGCAGGTCATTGGTGATCACGGTGTTCACGAAGTCGGCCGCGCTCGGCCCGCTGACCCGCATCTTGCCCAGGTGGCTGACGTCGAAAACGCCGACCGCGGTGCGCACCGCCCGATGCTCGGCCACCACCCCGGCGTACTGCAGCGGCATCAGCCAGCCACCGAACTCGGAGAACTTGGCGCCCAACGCCTCGTGGCGCGAGTGCAGCGGGGAAAGAATCGGGTCGGTCATATCGGCTCCTGCCTGCGGTAGACGGACAGAAGGTTAGTCACAGTGCGGCGCGCAGGATTCCGATCAGGTCGGCTGGACTCGGCGGCACCGGGTTCCCCTTCGTGCTGGACGCCTTGGCGGCCGCCTCGGCGATGATCGGCAGATCGTCCTCGCCCAGGCCGTACTGGGCCAGCCCGCCGACCCCGAACAGCTCGATGGTCTCGGCGAACCACTCCAGGAAGGCGAACTCGTCCTCGGTGCCGGTCAGCAGATAGCCGACCTCGGCGTAGCGAGCCCGAGTGCGCGGGTCGGACGCCCCGATGTTGAACCGGCTGACCGGCACCATCACTGCGGCGGTCAGCGCTCCGTGCGGAGCACCCAGGTAGCCGCCCAGCGGGCCGGCCAGGCCGTGCGCGGCGCCGAGCTTGCCGTTGGCCAGGGCCAGCCCGGACAACAGGGAACAGAGCGCCACGTCGGTGCGGGCCCCCAGGTCGTCGGGTGCCGACCAGGCCCGCCGCAGGCCGTGCCCGGCCCGGCGGATCCCCTCGCGGCAGAAGCCGTCGGTGAGCGGGTTGGCGAACGGCGAGACGAATGGCTCGATGCACTGGATCAGGGCGTCCAGGCCGGCGTGTGCGGTGACCGACTTCGGGCAGTCCAGGGTCAACCCGGGATCGACCAGGGCCACCTTCGGCAGCATCGAACTCGAGCGCAGGCTCACCTTCACTCGGTGCTCGGGGCTGGAGACCACCCCGTTGGCAGTCACCTCCGAGCCGGTGCCGGACGTGGTGGGCACCGCCACCACCGGCAGCGACTCGACGCTCAGCGGCAAGCCGCGTCCGATCACCTCGGCGTAGTCCAGCGGGTCGCCGCCGTTGGCGACCAGGGCTGCCACGATCTTGGCGGTGTCCAGGACGGCGCCGCCGCCCAGGCCGATGATCACGTCGGCGCGATGCGCGCGGGCCGCGTCCGCCCCGGCTCGGACCACGTCCAGGCTGGGCTCTCCAGCCACGGCGAAGATCGCGGCGCCGGGCACAGTGGCCAGGACCGCGGCATGGCGATCGGGATGGCCGCCGGTGCACACCAGCGGACGGGAGCCGAGCCCGGCCACCAGCTCAGGCAGCTGGCCGACCGTCCCTGGCCCGAACACGATCCGGGCAGCGGTCGCGAAGTTGAACGAAGTCACGGGTACATCTTGCCGCCTCAGTCCAACGGTGGCGCCGGTGAATGCCGCGATCACCGCCGGACCCTCGGCGCCGGGGCGAGCGGGGTCGACCCGCCCGGATCGGCGATGCAACTCCCGCCGGGGCGGACTAGCCTAGGTCGGGCAGGTCCATCAGGAAGGAACCACAGTGAGCAACGTCGCACTCCCGAGCATCACCCTGGCCACCGCGGTCGGCAAGGATCCCGGCGTGCTGGTGATCGGGCTCGCCGAGACCTCCAGCGACCAGGTGTTGATCGGGCTCCCCGACGATCTGGCCAAGGCCTACACCAAGGCGATCGGCCGAGAGTTGGGCGAGGTGGCGATCAGCCTGGGCGGCAGCAGCAAGAACGGCAAGACCGTGCTGGTCGCCGGGCCGTCCGGGCAGCGCATCCTGGTGGTCGGCCTGGGCCCGATCGACGTCACCGCCGAGCAGGTCCGCCGGGCGGTCGGCGCAGCCGTCCGCGCCGTGGCCGGACTGGACGGCACGAACGCGGTCACCGTGAGCCTGGAGACCAGTGAGCCCGGTGTGATCAAGGGCGCGGCCGAGGGTGCCCTGCTGGGCGCCTACAGCTACCGCGACCCGTCCGGAATCTCGGCCATCACCCTGGTCAGCGCCAACCGCAAGCCCGAGGCCAAGCAGGCTCTCGACCTGGCCGTTTCCACCGCCAAGGCGGTGGCCACCGCTCGCGAGTGGGTGAACCTGCCGGCCAACCAGCTGTACCCGGAGACCTTCGCCGAGGCGATCCGCAACCTGGCCAAGGCCAGCAAGCTCGATGTCGAGGTCTGGGACGAGCGGGCGCTGGAGAAGGACGGGATGGGCGGCATCCTGGCCGTCGGCGGCGGTTCGAACCGCAAGCCGCGCCTGGTCAAGCTCAGCTACGCCCCGCGGGGGGCGAAGTTCCACCTGGCCCTGATCGGCAAGGGGATCACCTTCGACACCGGCGGCCTGAACCTGAAGCCGGCCGACGGCATGTACACGATGAAGTGCGACATGGCCGGTGCCGCCTCGGTGTTGGCCGCGACCGCCGCGATCGCCGAGTTGGGCCTGCGGATCAAGGTGACCGCCTGGGGTGCTCTGGCCGAGAACATGCCCTCGGGCGGCTCGTACCGTCCCTCCGATGTGATCACCATGTACAACGGGCTGACCGTCGAGAACGGCAACTCCGACGCCGAAGGCCGGATCGTGATGGCCGACGCACTGGCCAAGGCCAGTGAGGAGAAGCCGAACCTGGTCATCGACGTGGCCACCCTCACCGGAGCCTGCATGGTGGCCCTAGGCGAGAACGTGGCCGGCCTGATGTCACGCGACGACGCCACGGCCGACCTGATCCTGGACGCGGCCGAAGCCGCCGGCGAGCTGTTCTGGCAGCTGCCGATCCCCGAGGACGCCGCCCCCAAGCTGGAGTCCAAGGTGGCCGATCTGCGCTCCACCGGCGACAAGTACGGCGGCGCCCTGACCGCGGCCGCCTTCCTGTCCCGGTTCGTGGCCGACGACCTGGCCTGGGCCCACCTGGACATCGCCGGCCCAGCGTTCAACACCGGTTCGGCGCACGACTACACCCCGGTCGGCGCCACCGGGATGAGCGTGCGCACGCTGATCGCGTTGGCGCACGCCTTGGCCAACTGAGATGGCAGAACACTCCTTCGACCTGGTCGTGGTCGGCGCGGGCGCGTCCGGCCTGTTGGCTGCGATCGCGGCCCGGCGACTGGGCCGAAACGTCCTGGTGGTCGAGGCCACCCCGCTGGCCGGTGGCAGCACTGCCGGCTCGGACGGAAAGCTGTGGCTGCCGGCCAACCCGCTGCAGGCCAAGCTGGGGGTGACCGACTCCTCGGCCGAGGCGCTGCAGTACCTGGACGCCGTGCTGGGCGAGACCACCGAGGCCTCGACCGCCGAGCGGCGAGCCGCCTACGCGAACCTGTCGGGCAAGATCGCCCGCTGGCTGGTCTCCTCACACGTCCCGCTGGCCGTGGTGAAGACCCTGCCCGACCATCATCCCGATCTGCCCGGCGGCAAGGCCAAGGGACGAGTGCTGGCCACTCAGCCACTGGATCGGCGCACTCTGGGCGACAACGCCCAGCTGCTCGCTCCTGCTCAGCCCGAGCGCAAGGGCCCGCTGGGGATGATCCCGTCCGCGCTGCCGTTGCCGCTGCCGCGCAACACCGCCACCTCCGGCGAGGCGCTGGTCGGCAACCTGCTGCATCGCGCTCTGGCCAACGGCGTCCAGCTGTGGCTGGACGCACCGGTGATCGGGCTGCTCGGTGACAGCGACGCCGTGACCGGCGTCCGGGTCCGGCGCACCTCCGGCGAGGTCGAGGTCGCTGCCGAGCAGGTGCTGCTGGCCAGTGGCGGCTACGAACACAGCCAGGACCTGCGCGAGGAGTACCTGCCGCTGCCCACGTCGGCGGACTGGTCGATCACCGGCGTGCCGAACGACGGCTCGCTGCTCACGGCGGCCATCGGGCTGGGCGCGGCCACCGCGCTGCTCGAGGAAGCCTGGTGGACCCCGGTGATGCTGGCCGAGGGTCGGGCCTACCGGCTGGATTCCCAGCGCGGCAAGCCGCACTCGCTGATCGTCGATACCGCCGGGGACCGCTTCTTCGATGAGGCGACCTTCGCCCACGCGGCCGGACGGGCCTTGTACGACCGCAACCGCGGGGTGCGGGCCGTGCCGTCCTACCTGATCATGGACAACCGGCACCGCCAGGCCCACCAGCTCGGTCCGTGGCCGGCCGGAAAGACCCCGAAGCAGGCCATCGAAGCCGGCGAGATCGTCAAGGCGGCCACCCTGAACGACCTGGCCCAGGCGGTCGGCATCGACCGGGCCGGCCTGCTCGGCACCGTGGTGCGGTTCAACGGCTTCGCGGCCAAGGACGGCGATCCGGACTTCCGGCGCGGCGCGTCCACCTGGGATCTGGCACTGGGCGACCACGGCAACAAGAAGGCCACGTCGGTCGGCAAGTTGGAGAAGCAGCCGTTCTGGGCAGTGCCGGTGTACCCGGGCGATTCGGGCACCAAGGGCGGGCTGATCATCGACGCAGACTCCCGAGTTCTACGTACTGATGGCACCGCGATTTCGGGCCTCTATGCGTGCGGTGGCGCGGCGGCTTCGCTGTTCAAGTCGGCCTCGCCGGCGCCCGGCGTGGCCCTCGGCGCGGCCCTGGTCGAAGCCTTCGCAGCGGTCACCGATCAGCGGCTTGGCTTGCGCCGGGAGTTGTAGTCGCGCATCCGCTGCGGGTAGCCGATCACGCCTGCGTCGTAGGCAGGGAGCCGTAATCGAGCGGCAAATCGCCTGGCCCAGGCGACATCCGGGACGCTGCGACGGGTCCACTCACCGTCATGGGCGACCAACAGGATGCTGGCTTTGGTCATGGTGGTGGGCTGTTCGATGAAGGCTTCGACCCCTCGTCGGGAGGCCACGAACTGCTCCAAATGGGCCATTGCGGCCTGCTCCGGACGTCCGGAACCACCGGCGGACGAGCCTCGCCGCCATTTGGGGAACCAACTCACCTGGCCATTATCCCCGTCGGGATCCGGGCTAGTCTGACTTCTGCACCGTCTTGCATTGAACGCGAAGGAGCTTGCGTCATGTCCACACCCGTCCCACTGCCTGCACTTGGTGAAAGCGTCACCGAAGGGACGATTTCCCGCTGGCTGAAGAAGGTTGGGGACTACGTCGAGGTGGACGAGCCGCTGGTCGAAGTCTCCACCGACAAGGTCGACACCGAGATCCCGGCCCCGGTCGCCGGCGTCCTGCTGGAAATCCTGGTTGACGAGGACGGCGTGGCCCCGGTGGGCGCCACCCTCGGCGTCATCGGCGAGGCCTCCGAGGCCGGTTCCACGCCCGCCGCTCCGGCCGCGGAACCTCCGGCTGCAGCACCTGCCGCCGAGGCTCCCGCCCCGGTCGCAGAGCCCGCTCCGGCCGCAGAGGCCCCGGCACCGGCTGCGCCGGCTCCGTCCGCTGCGCCGTCGAGCGCCGGCAGCACCGAGGTGAAGCTCCCCCAGCTGGGCGAGTCGGTCACCGAGGGCACCATCTCCCGCTGGCTGAAGGCTGTCGGCGATCAGGTCGAAGCCGACGAGCCGCTGGTCGAGGTCTCCACCGACAAGGTCGACACCGAGATCCCGGCACCGGTTTCCGGAACCCTGCTGCAGATCCTGGTCGCGGAGGACGGCGTGGCCCCGGTCGGCGCCGTGCTCGCCGTGATCGGTGCCGCCGATGCCGCTCCCGCAACTCCGGCCGCGCCTGCTCCCGCTGCGCCTGCTGCGGCACCCGTCGCTGCACCCGCTCCCACTCCGGCTGCTGCCCCCGCTCCGGCTCAGGCCGCTGCTCCGGCTGCGGCGCCCGCTGCTCCGGCAGCCTCGGCTCCGGCCCGGGCGAACGGCCCGGTCGAGGTGTACGTGACCCCCCTGGTCCGCAAGATGGCCGCAGAGGCCGGAGTCGACCTCAACGAGGTCACCGGCACCGGCGTCGGTGGACGCATCCGCAAGCAGGACATCCTGACGGCGGCCGAGGCCAAGAAGGCGGCGGCAGCCGCCGCTGCGGCTCCGAAGCCTGCAGCCCCGTCCGCTCCGGCCGCGGCCAGCCCAGACGCCGCCAAGCGTGGCACCACCGAGAAGATGACCCGGCTGCGGGCCACCATCGCCAAGCGGATGGTCGAGTCGCTGCAGGTCTCGGCTCAGCTGACCGCCACCGTCGAGGTGGACCTCACCGTGATCTCCAAGCTGCGGGCCAAGGTGAAGGACGACTTCCGGGCTCGCGAGGGCGTCGGACTCAGCTACCTGCCGTTCATCGCCAAGGCCACCACCGAGGCGCTCAAGCAGTTCCCGAAGGTGAACGCCACCATCGACACGGAGGCCGGCACCATCACCTACGCCGAGGCCGAGCACCTGGGCATCGCGGTGGACACCGAGAAGGGCCTGCTGGTCCCGGTGGTCGCCGATGCCGGCACCCTCTCCCTGGCCGGCCTGGCCAAGAAGATCGGTGATCTGGCGGCCCGCACCCGGGCGTCCAAGGTCACCCCGGACGAGCTGTCCGGCGGCACCTTCACGATCACCAACTACGGCTCGGCGGGCACCCTGTTCGACACCCCGATCATCAACCAGCCGCAGGTGGCCATCCTGGGCACCGGCGCGATCGTGAAGCGTCCCATGGTGGTCACCGATCCCGACCTGGGCGAGATCATCGCGGTCCGCGACATGATGTACCTGTCGATGTCGTATGACCACCGGCTGGTCGACGGCGCGGACGCCGCCCGCTTCCTGAGCTTCATCAAGGCCCGCCTCGAAGAGGGCGACTTCGGAGCTGAACTGGGCCTGTGAGCCTGCCTGCCCAGCCGCTGCCCGAACCGATCGAGTTCGACTACCTCGGCCTGACCGAGGGTCGGCTGGTCGGCTATCGGGACGGCTGGGCGCGCCAGCGCGAAGTCCACGCGCAGGTCGCCGACCGGACACTGCCGGGTCAGGTGCTGTTCGTCGAGCACGACCACGTCTTCACCGCCGGCCATCGCACGCAGCCGCATGAGCGGCCGGTGGACGGCACCGAGGTGGTCGAGGTGGATCGCGGCGGGAAGATCACCTACCACGGCCCCGGCCAGCTGGTCGGCTATCCGATCGTGCCGCTGCCGGACGGGGTGGGCGTGGTCGACTACGTCCGCCGGGTCGAGGAGGCGCTGATCCGGCTGCTGGCCGACTACGGCCTGACCACCGGACGGATCGAGGGACGCACCGGCGTCTGGCTGGCTGCGGACGGCACGCGCCCGGAGCGCAAGATCGCCGCCATCGGCGTCCGGGTCTCCCGGCGGACCACGCTGCACGGCTTCGCGCTCAACGTCGATCCGGACCTGTCCTGGTTCGGCCGAATCGTCCCGTGTGGGATCGACGACGCCGGAGTGACGTCACTGGCTGCCGAGCTCGGCGCGGCGCCGAGCCTGACCGACGTGGCCGCGGCGGCCGAGCCTTACCTGAGCGACCTGCTCAGCTTCACCGGCTACACCCCGTCCGCTCCGCTGCTCTCCCGCCCGCAGACAGCGGTCAGCTACGGGCTTCAGCTGTGAGGCCGTAGGCCCTCCTTCGTTGGTGACCGTCGCTGGGATCGGCCTCATCATCACGGTCGGGTGGCGTCGACTCGGCGAGCACGAACCCCGCTCTCGCACGGATGGGCTGGCCTCCATCGGACGCTGTCGACCAGCCCATTCACCTTCCCTGGAAGTATCAGATCTGATTATTCAGCTGACGAATAACCTGGTGAAGTTTGCCGAGGAGGGCCCGTGGGCCGGGGCTGAGCGGGGGCGCGGCAGGGGCCGGCCGTAGGCTCCGCGCACGGGCGCAGCCCACGAGGCCGCACCCGTCGACGGGAGGCTGTATCCAGATGCGTTCGACCCTGCGCACACTGACCAGCGCGATGATCGCTGGTCTCCTCGCCTTTGCGACAGTCGGGACGGCTCAGGCCGAGCCGACAGCCGAGGCCACGACCACCTCCACGGCGGGATCGACCACCACAGCATCGACCACACCGGGCACCGACACCAGCCCGTCCCCCGCACCGACCAGCTCGCCGTCGGCGACTCCGTCCACGACCCCCATCGCCACGCCAACCGCCACAAGCTCGCCGATCGACAGTTCGGCTCGCCCCGTCAGGCCGGCCAGTGTGCCCAGCCGCACCAAAACCCCGATCGGGGTCCTCCACGTCGCAAACTTCTGCGGGGCCTACCCGTGGCTGTCGGAGGTGAGCGGGAGCCTGACCATCGACCTGGCGAAGCTGGATGAAGCGCAGGGCCCACTCAGCGAGCTCACCATCCAGGGCGGCGACGAGGATGGCATCGACTGCCTCAGCAACCTCACGTCCATCTCCTTCATCAATGCGCGCACCCACGTCTCCTCGATGATCATCGAGGAGTACGCGTTCCGCCAAGCCGGCACCAACACCCTGACCTCGATCACCTTCCCCGAGGGCCTAGCGAGTCTCTCTATCGGGACGGACGCGTTCGCTCAGGTCAGCGTGAGCGGCGACAACCGCCTGTCCACGGTGAAGTTCCCGAGCACCGTGATCAGCCTCCACATCGGTGCGTATGCCTTCGCCCAGACCAGCGGCGGGTCCGGTTCCACCGCGCTCACGGAGGTGACGTTTCCGGCTGGCCTGCGCGACCTGCAGCTGGGTGACTGGGCCTTCGCCCAGGATGCGGCCGGCGCCACCACGCTCAGTTCGATCACCTTCCCTGACGCACCGGACACCTTCACCCTGGGTGTCGGAGTGTTCAACCAGAGCGGAAGGAGCGGAACCAGCCTGACCGAGGTGAGCTTCCCTCGCGGTCTGACATCGCTCACCGTGCCGAGCCAGGCATTCGGCCAGCGGTCCGAGAAGGGGGCGCTCACCCTCTCATCGATCACCTTCCCCAATGGGCTGATCGCCTTGGACATCGGCTCCGGTGCCTTCAGCCAGAGCTCAGGCATGGCGGGCGCGAGCAACCCGGAGGTGCGACCCGCACTGACCAGCGTGCAGTTCCCGAACTCGATCACCGAACTGACCATCGGCGAAAACGCCTTCTTGCAGGTGGCGCACAACGCTGCCACCGCCTTGGCCAGTGTCACCTTCCCCGACCAGATGATCAGCCTTACCGTGGAGGCGTACGCCTTCTACCAGTGGAGCGATCTCGGGGCGGCCCTTTCCGACCTCACCTTCCCGACCAAGGTCAGTGGCCGAATGAAGATCGGCGACAGCGCCTTCCGGGTCCAGCTCTATGAGTCCGGTGCCATCCCGCTGGCCAGCGTGGTGTTCCCGCGCGAGGTCGGCAACTTGGAGATCGACCAGGTCGCCTTCATGCAGAGCACCGAGGGCGCCCAGCCGGTGGGCTTGTCCGGAGTCGTCCTCCCCCAGACCGTGACGTCGCTCAGCATCGGGTACTTCGCCTTCAACGCACAAGCTCAGACGACCCACGGGCTGAGCCTGTACTTCCCGTTCTCCACGCCTCCGGCCCGCACCTGGATCCCTTTCCCCATCGACAACGGTGAACACGTCACGTGGTACTGGTTCGGCGAAGACGGCGCCGACATCGCCGACTGGACCACCATGCAGGACAACCGCGTGGGCCGGGTCGCCCCCCAGGACGATGCCGGGCCTCTCCCCCACCGCCTCGTCGGCTACCGCAGCGTCAACATCAAGAACGTCGCCAAGCCGTACACGGTGTACGTCTACCCCGACGGAGCGAACCGGCTCGAGCCGTACCAGGATCAGGCCGACACCTACGGGGACAACGGCACCTGGACGCTCAACCTGCCGCCAAAGGCCGGCGACGGCTTCCTCGGGTGGTGCACCACGGAGGTCACCGGAACTGCCTCCTGCGAAGGCGACCTGCACGCAACCAGCGGCAGCATGAGCCTGGATAACGTCACAACGACCCTGTGGGGGACGTGGGCCGCGGTCCCCGCTCCGACCTTCGAGGAACTGGTCCTCACTGAGGCAACCCTCGGCCAGCCCTACGACCTGGCCATCTCCCTTTCCGGCCAGGGCCCGATCACCTGCGCACTCGACCCGGAAAGCGTCCTGCCGCCAGGGCTCACCCTCACCGAACAGTGCCACCTCATCGGAACCCCGACCGCAGCCGGCCAGTACACCTTCTCGGTAGCCGCCACCAACCAAGGCGGAACCACCACCGAAGAACTGAGCCTGCAGGTCGGATCCAACTCGACCCCGACCCCCACCCCCACGACACCCCCCGATGAACTGGCGCACACCGGCAGTGAAGGGACCGTGCCGCTCACCGGCCTGGCGCTCGTCCTGACCGTCACCGGACTCGGCCTCATCCTCGGTCGTCACCAGTTGCGCAAGCAATAGAAGCCACCCGGACGGGGCTGAATCAAACGTCGAAATTCCCCACGTCGGGGATGCGTTACCCCTAGTCTTGGGCATGGTTTACCGTCCGCCATGATCCACCCCTGAGGATTCGCATGATCCGTCTCGGCAACGTCGCCGCCACCCTTGCCTGTTCGTTGCTGCTGGCCACCGGCTTCGCCGCACCCGCCGTCGCAGTGGAGCCGTCCGCCCCGGCCAGCTCGGAGCCGTCCGCCCCGACTCCGATAGTGGCCGCGCCGACCGCAGATCCTTCACCAACCTCGTCTACCGAGGCGACGACAACCCCGTCCGCCGAAGCGTCGGCCAGCCCCTCCTCGAGCGCGGAGCCGGCGCCGTCCAGCACGCCGACCACGGACGTTGCGGCGGCCGCCGCCGTGTCCCCGGCCACACCCGACCCGATCTACGTGTTCCCCGACAACTCGCTGTGCCCGGGCGATGGCAAGCTGAGTTGGGTCAGCTACGCCAGTGGCGCCATCACGATCGATCTCAGCTCCCTCACCGGCCGGACGGGCATCACGATCAACGGGTCCGCGAACGAGAACTGTCGCGCCGACATCACCAGCTTGTCCTTCACCAATCGTCCCAACTCGCTGACCGGGATCCACATCGGCGAGGAGGCCTTCCTGCAGGCGCGTGGCGGCGTCGCCAACCGGCTGACCAGCGTCCGCTTCCCCGACGGCATCACCGATCTGCAGATCGACCCCGGCGCCTTCGCACAGCAGTCAGATGTCGGCTCCAACACGCTGTCGGAGGTGGTCTTCCCGGACTCATTGGAGAGGCTGATCCTCAAGGCCGGCGCCTTCGCGCAGGAGGCCGCCGGCGGCACGGGCAACAACGCCCTGGCTTCGGTGACGCTGCGAGCCCGCACCGGCAACCTCACAGTGCAGACTTCGGCCTTCGAGCAGAGCAGTTCGGGTGGCAGCAATGCCCTGGCCCACGTCACCTTCGACCTACTGCCGTCCAATGGCACCGGAAGCGAGAACCTCGCCATCGGTGATCGCGCCTTCGCTCAGACCGCCCAGAGCGCCAACGCGCTGACCTCGATCAGCTTCCCGGCCGGCTACCCACAACTCCAGGTCGGCGACGGGGCGTTCGTGCAGATCTCGAGCGGCGGGAGCACCTCGCTGGCCTCGGTGGACTTTGGATCGTCCCTGGAGTCGTTGAGCATTGGCATGGACTCCTTCGCCCAGCAGGCCGCCGCCAAGACGTCCCTGGCTCACCTCGACTTCAGCGACTCCATCGACCAGATCTACATCGGCGAGAACGCCTTCCGACAGGCAGGCGATCAGGGGACCAGCCTGGCCTCAGTGGCGTTCCCGAAGAGCCCGGCGATCGCGACAGTCGACATCGCCGCCTTCCAGCAGTCCAGCCAGGACGGAAACTGCACTCTGGCCGAGATCACCTTCCCTGAGACCCTCACTGTTGGCATGGAGCTGGGCGACTCGGCATTCTTCCAGGAGGCCCCGTCCGGACACACCGCGCTCACCGAGATCGTGTTCCCCGCCACGGCCCCGGTGCTGTCCGTCGGCTCCCAGGCGTTCGCGCAGACTGGTGCCACCAACACCTTGCGGACGGTGATCTTCCCGCACTCGATTGGCCGACTGGAGGTCCTCTGGCGTGCGTTCCTCCAGGAAGGGCCCCTCACCCTGGAACGGATCGTGTTCCCGTTCAGCTCGGCTCCTGAGGAAGGCACCTGGTTCATCGACGGCGCGGTCGCCGAGAACGCGAACGTGGACTGGCAGTGGTTCGGTCCGGACGGCATCAACATCAACTCCTGGCCCCGAGTCACAGACAGCTCTGTTGGCAAGGCCAAGCCACTGGTGGTGAGCAGTCCGAAGGTCACCCCACAGAGCCGCGCCTTCAGCCAGGTGCTGGCCGGCTACCGCACCCTCGACCTGGCCAACCTCGACGCAGGGACCCAGACCCGCTACGTCTACCGGGACGGACGGAGCCCCGCAGCGCCGCTGTCGCGCCAGACCGATGTGGTCGGGCCGGCGAACACCTCGGGTGGCTGGACGACCACGCTGCCCCGCCCCAGCTGGAAGGGTCATACCTTCCAGGGCTGGTGCAGTGTTGAGCTGCAGGGCGATGCGGGCTGCTCCGGCACTCTGCACTCGGCTGGCGCGCACCTGACTCTGAGCGAGCCCAGCGCTCTGTGGGCCGTGTGGGGCGAAGCCGACGACCCGGAGGAACTGGCCAACACCGGAGCGGAGAACACCGTCCCGCTGGCTCTGCTGGCCACAGCGCTGATCATCCTCGGCACCGGCCTGATCCTGACCAGGAGAACTGCCTGATCAGCACAGTCACCTAGAGACTGGCCGCTCCGCGGCCCCTCCCGGACCCCGTGAGGCCGCTACCTCGCGGGGTCTGGCTATGCTCAGAGCCGTGACCGACACCGCGCCACGGAAACTGCTCCGCCTCGAGGTGCGCAACGCGCAGACCCCGATCGAGCGCAAGCCATCCTGGATCAAAACCACGGCCAAGATGGGTCCGGAGTACAACGAACTGCAGCAGCTCGTCCGCGACGAGGGCCTGCACACGGTGTGCCAGGAAGCCGGCTGCCCGAACATCTTCGAATGCTGGGCCGACCGCGAAGCCACCTTCCTGATCGGCGGGGACGCCTGCACGCGGCGCTGCGACTTCTGCCAGATCGAGTCCGGCAAGCCGTCCGGCTATGACCCGGGCGAGCCGGAGCGGGTCGCCGAGTCGGTGTCCAAGATGAACCTGCGCTACGCCACGGTCACCGGCGTCTGCCGCGACGACCTCCCCGACGAGGGTGCCTGGCTGTACGCGGAGACGATTCGGGCCATCCACCGGGCCAATCCCGGCGTCGGGGTGGAGATGCTGGCTCCCGACTTCTCTGGCAAGGCCGAACTGCTGGCCCAGATCTTCGATGCCGCTCCGGAGGTGTTCGCCCACAACGTCGAGACCGTGCCCCGGGTGTTCCGGCGGATCCGTCCGGCCTTCGACTACCACCGCTCGCTGGGCGTGCTGACCGCGGCCCGTGACCGCGGGCTGGTCACCAAGTCGAACCTGATTCTGGGCATGGGCGAGACCCGCGAGGAGATCAGCCAGGCGCTGGTCGACCTGCACGAGGCCGGCACCGACCTGATCACGATCACCCAGTACCTGCGTCCGTCGCCGCGGCACCTGCCGATCGACCGCTGGGTCACCCCGGAGGAGTTCGACGAGTTGGCCGAAGAGGCCACCGAAATTGGCTTTGTGGGCGTACTCAGCGGACCATTGGTACGTTCTTCCTACCGGGCCGGCCGTTTGTACCGTCAGGCGATGGCCGCCCGGCAGGTATAAGCGGTAACTATGACCCGGAGCGGATAGATGGCGAGCGAGAAGGCCAAGGAACTGGCCGCCAAGCAGAAGGCTGAAGTCAAGGCGGCCAAGCTGGCGAAGAAGAACTCCACCAACCCCCGGGATTGGCCCTGGTACAAGCAGCTGTGGCAGACCTACAAGGTCACCGCGGAGGTCGATCCGAAGCTGAACTGGTACCTGGCCGGCACCTTCGTCGGCGTCCTGCTGGTCGCCACGGTGATCGGCTTCTTCGCTCCTCCGATGTGGGTGTGGGCGCTCCTGGGCACCACCGGCGGTCTGACCGTCGACCTGTACGTGTTGACCGATCGCGCCAAGAAGGCCACCTTCGTCCGGTTCGCCGGCCAGCCCGGTTCGGCCGAGGTCGCCCTGAACCTGCTCAACTCCAAGGCCTGGAGCTACACCATCGGGATCACCGCGACCCGTCAGCTCGACCTGGTCCATCGGGTGGTCGGCCCGGCCGGCATCATCCTGATCGGCGAAGGCGCCCCGGCGCGCACCCGCCAGCTGCTGACCACCGAGGCCAAGAAGCACGAGCAGATCGCCTACGACGCCAAGGTGATCACCATCATGATGGGCGATGCCGACAACCAGGTTCCGCTGGCCAAGCTCACCGGCCACATCAAGAAGCTGCCCAAGGCGCTGTCCAAGACCCAGATCGCCGACATCACCTCACGGCTGCGGGCGCTCGATGCGGCTCGGCCCAAGGCACCGATCCCGCGCGGGCCGCTGCCGAACATGAAGGGCCTCAACCGCGCGATGCGCGGTCGCTGAGCTTGGCCAATCTGGTCAACGCCGAACGGCTGAGCCTCGCCTTCGGTACCCGGATCCTGCTGGACGAGGTCAGCCTTGGCCTGTCCAGTGGCGACGTGGTCGGCGTGGTCGGACGCAACGGCGACGGCAAGTCGACCCTGCTCCAGCTGCTCACCGGACGCCGGCTTCCCGACTCCGGTCAGGTGGTCCGCAACTCCAGTGCCTCGATCGGCTACCTCGGCCAGGACGAGGCGTTCGCTGCGGACGCCAGCATCCGCGATGTCGTGGTGGGTGGACGCCCGGACCACAGCTGGGCCGCAGAACCGGCCGGACGGGCCGTGGTGGGGCATCTGCTGGGTGAGCTGGACCTGGAGTCCAAGGTGTCCCGGCTGTCGGGCGGCGAGCGCCGCCGGGTCAGCCTGGCCGCGGTGCTGCTGGCCGGCCACGAACTGCTGGCCCTGGACGAGCCGACCAACCACCTCGACGTCGAGGCGGTGGCCTGGCTGGCCGAGCACCTCAACACGCTGCGCGCAGCCGGCACCGCGATGCTGGTGGTCAGCCACGACCGCTGGTTCCTGGACGCGGTCTGCAGCCGGGTGTGGGAAGTCCACGACGCCGTGGTGGACAGCTACGACGGCGGCTACGCGGCCTACGTGCTGGCCCGGGCCGAGCGGGTCCGCCAGGCGGCGGCGAACGAGTCCCGGCGGCAGAACCTGCTGCGCAAGGAACTGGCCTGGCTGCGCCGAGGTCCGCCCGCGCGCACCTCGAAGCCCAAGTTCCGGATCGATGCCGCCAACGCGCTGATCAGCGACGTCCCCGAGCCACGGGACAAGCTCAAGCTCAACGAGTTCGCTACCGCCCGGCTGGGCAAGGACGTCTTCGACCTGCATCAGGTCAGTTACGCACTGCCCGACGGACGTGAGCTGCTGCACCGGCTGGACTGGTCGATCGGGCCGGGGATGCGGATCGGCATCGTCGGAGTGAACGGCTCAGGCAAGACCACCCTGCTGCGGCTGCTGGCCGGTGATATCTCACCTGTGTCCGGCAAGCTGAAGCAGGGCAAGACCCTGCGGCTGGGCCACCTGTCACAGTCGGTGGTCGAGCTGGACGACGACGAGCGGGTGCTGGAGTCCGTCCAGCGGCTGCAGCGACAGGTCAAGCTGACCACCGGCAAGGAGACCAGCTCGAACAACCTGCTGGAGGACTTCGGCTTCACCGGCGAACGACTGGTCACTCGGATCGGCGAGCTGTCCGGCGGCGAGCGGCGACGACTGCAGTTCCTGCGGCTGCTGCTCAGCGAGCCGAACGTGCTGCTGCTCGACGAGCCCACCAACGACCTGGACATCGACACTCTCACCGTGATCGAGGACCATCTGGACACCTGGCCGGGGACCCTGGTGGTGGTCTCCCACGACCGCTGGTTCCTGGAGCGCACCTGCGATGTGGTCTACGCCCTGCTGGGCGACGGGACCTGCCTGATGCTGCCCGGCGGAGTGGACGAGTACCTGGCCCGGCGCGCCGTCGTCCGGGACGCCGGAGCGGCCGGATCGGCGGCCAAGGATCGTCCGGCGGTGTCGGCCAGCAGTGCGGCCACCCAGCGCCAGGCGCGCAAGGAGCTGGCCCGGATCGAAGGACAGCTGGCCAAGCTGGAGACCCGGATCGCCGGACTCCACGACCAGATGACCACCCACGCCGCCGACTACGAACGGCTGATCGGCCTGAACGCCGAACTGGCCCAGGCCCAGGCCGAGCAATCCGATCTCGAGGCCCGCTGGCTGGAACTCGCCGACGCCGAGTAGCAGGGCGAGTTCCACACCGTCCACCCTTGCCAGAAGACACTTGGACGACAGATGCCGCTGGTCGCTCTCGCCAACACGCGCGGACGAGATTGCTCACCGTCGCACGACCTGCTACACATTGCACGAACGTGCAAGGGAGGACGGTCATGAGCGAGCGCTACGAGGAGATGTACCAGGCGGCATCCCGGTACTACGTCCACGCCGAGACGATGGAGACCATCGCGCATCATCTGAAGATCTCGCGCTCTACGGTCTCGCGACTCCTCAAGGAGGCCCGCGATACCGGACTGGTCCGGATCTCCCTGGCCGATCACCAGGGCTCGGCTTCGCCGCTGTCCACGGCCCTGGCGCAGCGCTTCGGCGTCCGCGTCCATATGGTGTCGGTGCGCGAGAACGCCAACGAAAAGGTGCGGATGGAGCGGGTGGCCCGGATGGCCGGCCAGCTGCTCACCGAGGTGGTCGAGGATCACGACGTGATCGGGGTCGCCTGGGGCGTCACCTTGTCCAACGTCGTCCGCTATCTCGGACGCCGCCCGCTGGTCGAGGCCACGGTGGTCCAGGTGAACGGAAGCGCGAACCAGCATGACTCGGGCCTGCCCTACATCGGCGAGATCATGCAGTCCTTCGGTGACGCCTTCGACGCACGCGCCGTGCTGTTCCCGGTGCCGGCCTTCTTCGACCAGCCCGAGGCCAAGTCGGTGCTGTGGCGGGAACGGTCGATCCAGCAGGTGCTGCGGCTGCGCGACCAGGTGGACATCGCCGTCTTCGGCGTCGGCGCGCTGAAGGCGCGAGTGCCGTCCCACGTCTACTCGGCCGGGTACATGGACCCCGCCGAGATGGAGCAGCTGCTCAGCGAGGGCGTGGTCGGCGATGTGTGTACGGTGCTGCTGCGCGAGGACGGCTCGTACGCCGACATCGCCTACAACGAGCGGGCCACCGGTCCGACACCGGCCGAGCTGGCCAAGATTGCGCGCCGGATCTGCGTGGTCGCCGACCCGTCCCGGGCCCCGGCGCTGATCGGCGCACTCCGGGCCGGAACCGCCACCGACCTGGTCCTGGACGACGGCACCGCGCGAGCCGTGCTGAACCGGCTGTCCCGCTAGTCCGCAGGCTCCCCTCGGTCGGCGAGTCGACCCACTCGGCGACCGCCGGACCGTCCGTCCGGTTCAGAGCAGGCGGGAGCGCCAGCCCGGGTAGAGCGCGTCGGCGTCGGCCGGGAAGGACTCGAAGGCACGGGCGAACTCGCGGTGCTCGAGCGCCCACTCGATCGGATCGGCACCCGCGGCCCAGCAGTCGTGGGCCTGGCGCAGAGACCGGGCGCCGGCCGCAGGCCCGTCCAGGTGGCCGTAGCAGCCGCCTCCGGCAGTGTTGATCAGGTTGGCGTGCCCCAGGTTGGCGAAGAAGCCGGGCAGCCGCAGGGCGTTCATCCCGCCCGAGACGATCGGGGTGGTCGGACGCATGCCGTGCCACTCCTGATGGAAGGCCGGGCCGGAGTAGCTGTCCCGCTCGATCACGTAGGCGATCGCGCGGTCGTCCCGGCCGCCCTCCATCTTTCCGTAGCCCATGGTGCCGACGTGGATCCCGGACGCCCCCTGCAAGCGGGCCATCTTGGCCAGCACATAGGCGGTGTAGCCGCGCGCAGAGCTCGGCGAGGTGATCATCCCGTGGCCGGCCCGGTGGTAGTGCAGGAACTGGTTCGGGAAGTGCCGCCGCGCCGTGGTGATCATCCCCGGGCCACCAACGAAGCCGTCCACCAGGAACGCGACCTTGTCGGCGTCCGGCCCGAAGGCGGACAGGATGTACTCGCCGCGGGCGATCATCTCGTCATGGTCGTCGGCGGTGATGTTGGCGCTGAACAGCTTGGCCTCTCCGGTGGCGTCCATGGCCCGCTTCATGGCGTCGTAGACCAGCGGGATGGTCTGCTTCAGCGGCGCGAACGGCTGGTTGCCCTGCGGCTCGTCGTTCTTGATGAAGTCCCCGCCCAGCCAGAAGTCGTGAGCGGCCTGTGCGAACGGCTCCGGACGCAGCCCGAGCTTCGGCTTGATGATGGTGCCGGCGATGTAGCCGCCGTCGACCACCGGACGCCCGAGCGTCCGCCACAGGTCGACGATGCCCTTGGCCGGCCCGTCGAACAGCTCAATGGCCCGCCGCGGCAGCCAGAAGTCGTACATCTTGGCGGCCTCGATGTCGCCCATCCCCTGGTTGTTGCCGATGGTCAGGGTCAGGAACGAGACGATCATCATCCGACCGTCGATGATGTTGCGGTCGAACAGCTCCAGCGGATAGGCGATCCGCAACTCCCCGGTGGCCTCGTCCGCGCGGTACACCAGGGCGTCCACGCTGCGGGTGAAGTCATCGGTGGTGGAGACCGTCACATTTGTTCCGGTGGACGACTCCGCGGCGAAATGCGCGGCAGCCGCAACAAATCCAATTCCCGGCTTGGGCGTCATCCGATAGGCGCACAGAATGTGCGCTCCGCCCGCCATCAACTCGTCCTCAGAGAGGTCGAGATTCACATAACGCTTCGACTGATCCATGGTGACTCGCCCTATTGCCGCAGCCCTCAGTGGACGCCGGGACGCACGCCAGCGACACAGAAGACCTAGTCAGAGGATGCTGATGAGGGGTCTCGCCAGTCTCCACCCTGCTGTTGGCGATGATGCTAATGCCCGCAACTGGCCTCGAATAGCGCCCGGACGCGGCTTGCACGATTTCGCACGCAATGCTCGATCAGCTGATGTTCTTGCTCAACGGGGCGGACCGATAGCTGATTGTGATCTTTGATCAATAGGCTGCGCGAACCAGATGAAGGAGCCGAGGTGATCACCCTTACCCAGTACCTGCTCGGCATGCGCGAGACGGCACATGCCACGCTGATCAGCGGGCTGGCCGTCGCGGTGAAGCTGACCGCGGCCGCTGCCAGCAGAGGGCCGCTGATCCTCGATCAGACTCGGCAGCCCAGCCCGCGGGAGGTGAACCGCAGCCTGCGCCGGCTGGCCGGCCAGGTGCTGCTGGCCCAGCTGCAGGAGGCCGACCAGCTCGCC
This sequence comes from Propionicimonas paludicola, assembly GCF_002563675.1. Lineage (NCBI taxonomy): Bacteria > Bacillati > Actinomycetota > Actinomycetes > Propionibacteriales > Nocardioidaceae > Propionicimonas > Propionicimonas paludicola. The sequence continues at coordinate 2,318,719 of NZ_PDJC01000001.1, forward strand.
GGGATCTCCTTCGCCGGCCAGCCACAGATCCTGCCCGGCAACCCCGAAGGCCGCTACCTGCTGCTCTTCGATGCCATGCACGGAATGAGCAACCTGAACGACAACCTGCCGGTGGGCTCGGCCTTCTCGATCCTGGAGCGGCCCGAGCCGGGCCGTCCCTGCCTGATCGAGGACTTCCTGCAGCCGGGCACCCGTCAGGTCAGCGCCGGGATCGCCCTCTTCGGGCCGCGGACGATCTGCGCCCTGACCACCGGGGACGGTGTGGACGGCTTCACCCTCGACCGCGACGTGGGCAACTTTGTGCTCACTCACCCGCACCTGCGGATCCCCGACGAGTCGGCCATGTTCGCCATCGACGCCTCCCAGGCCCCACACTGGCCGGCCGCGGTGCGCCGCTACGTCGAGGAGTGCACGCTGGGCAGCGACGGCCCGCGCAGGCAGGACTTCCACATGCGCTGGAACGCCTCGGCCGTGGTCGGCGCCTACCGGGTGCTGAACTCCGGCGGCCTGTTCCTGGCCCCGGACACCGGACGCAGCGGGCATTGGTTGGCGCCGCTACTGCACACTGCGGCCCCGCTGGCCTTCCTGGCCGAGCAGGCCGGTGGCAGCGCCAGCACCGGAACCGGTCGGGTGCTCGAGGTGTCGCCGAGCGGCCTGGACGCCCGGGTGCCGCTGTTCCTGGGCAGCAGCGACGAGGTGGCCCGACTCGAGGGCTACTTCGCCGACCATGCGCTGGGCCACGACCGGGAGTACTCCCATCCCCTGTTCCATCACCGCACTCTCTTCGCCGACTAGGAGCATCGATGTCCCGCAGGCATCCCGTGGTGGCGGTCACCGGCTCGTCCGGGGCCGGCACCTCCACGATCACCGACACCTTCGCCCAGATCTTCGCCCGGGAGTCGGTGTCGGCGGCGATCGTGCACGGCGACTCTTTCCATCGCTACGACCGCGAGGGAATGAAGCGCGCCCACGAGGCAGCCGCCGGACACAGCGAACTGAGCCACTTCGGGCCGGACGCGAACCTCTTCGAGGAACTCGAAGCCCTCTTCGAGGAGTACGGACGCTCCGGCTCTGGTCGGGTGCGCAACTACGTCCACGACGACGAGGAGGCTGCCGCGCTGGGCTGCCAGCCGGGCACCTTCACGCCCTGGCAGGATCTGGCACCGGGCAGTGACCTGCTCTACTACGAGGGGCTGCACGGCGCCGTCCAGACCGAGACCGTGGACGTCGCCAGCAAGGTCGATCTGCTGATCGGGGTGGTGCCGACCATCAACCTGGAGTGGATCCAGAAGCTGCACCGCGACCGCACAAAGCGCGGCTACTCGACCGAGGCGGTCACCGACACCATCCTGCGCCGGATGCCGGACTACGTCCGCTACATCTGCCCGCAGTTCTCCAACACCCACATCAACTTCCAGCGGGTGCCGATCGTGGACACCTCGAACCCGTTCATCGCCCGCTGGATCCCCACCCCGGACGAGTCGATGGTAGTGATCCGGTTCGCCGATCCCCGCGGCTTCGACTTCCCCTACCTGCTCAGCATGATCAATGGCTCGTTCATGTCGCGGGCCAACAGCATCGTGGTGCCCGGCGGCAAGCTGGATCTGGCCATGCAACTGATCCTCACTCCGCTGATCTGGCGGCTGGTCGACACCGCCCGCAAGGAGCATTCGCTGGCCCGGGCTTGAACCGGGGCCGACCCTAGAGCAGGACGGCGCCGGCCAGCCCGGCCAGCAGCACCACCAGCCAGGCCGGGGTGCGCCAGCTGGTCAGGGCTACGAAGCAGACAGCTGCGATGGCGAAGCTGACTCCCCCAGTGATCCCGCTGGTGAACACCGGCTGGTAGAGGGCAGCGGCCAAGATCCCAACCACGGCCGCGTTGACCCCCATGAGAGCTGCCTGCGCGCGCGGTGCCCGGCGCAACCGGCTCCAGAACGGCAGCGCCCCGGCGATCAGCAGAGCCGACGGAAGGAAGATGGCCACCAGCGCGATGGCCGCACCGAGCAGGCCGTTGGGCGCGGTGTTGAGCACGTAGCCCAGGAAGGCCGCGAAGGTGAACAGCGGACCGGGGACGGCCTGGGCCGCCCCATAGCCGGCCAGGAAGGTGTCGTGGCTGACCAGCCCGGGCTGGACGGTGACCGCGTCGAGCAGCGGCAGCACGACGTGGCCGCCGCCGAAGACCAGGGATCCCGACCGGTAGAAGTCGTCGAAGAGCCGCAGCACCGGGTTCCCGGTGGCCGCAGCCAGGACCGGCAACCCCACCAACAAACCGGCGAACAGCGCGAGGCTGACCACCGCGGCCGATCGGCCCAGCGGGACGTCCAGCTCGGACTCCGGAGCCGGCGCGGACGGGGTGAGCCAGACCAACCCGATCAGCCCTGCCGCCGCGATCACCACCAGCTGAGTCCAGGCCGGCGGGCTGAGCAGGACGGCGACCAGGGCCGCCACCGCGATGGCGGCCCGCTTGGCGTCCGGGGTGAGCGTCCGGGCCATGGCCAGGACGGCATTCCCGACAACTCCCACCGCGGCCGCCTTCAGGCCCAGCACCCAGCCGGCAGTGGCGGCACCACCCCACAAGTCGAGTCCGTAGCCGAAGCCGACCATCAGCAGCGCCGAGGGCAGTGTGAAGCCGAGCCAGGCGGCGACCAGACCGGGCAACCCGGCCCGCTGCAGGCCGATCCCCATCCCGACCTGGCTGGAGGCCGGTCCGGGCAGGAACTGACACAGCGCAACCAGGTCGGCGTAGGCGGTCTCGCTGAGCCAGCGGCGGCGCTCGACCAGCGCCCTACGGAAGTAACCCAGATGCGCGATCGGGCCGCCGAAGGAGGTCAGGCCCAACCCGAGGAAGACCGTGAAGACTTCGACAGCCCGTCCGAGGCGGCTTGGGCTGGTCGGCTCAGTCACGGCCGGTTCCGCTCAGGCCGGAACAGCGGCCGGCTGGAGCAGGGAGCCGAGTGCGCGCAGCGCGTCCGGAAGCACTCGGTAGTAGACCCAGGTGCCGCGACGCTCGCAGTCGACCAGGCCGGCTTCGCGCAGCACCTTCAGGTGGTGACTGATCGTGGGCCCGGAGAGCTCGAAGGACGGGGTCAGGTCGCAGACACAGATCTCATCGTGGCCGGCGATCATCGAGGCCAGCCGTAGCCGAACCGGATCACCGAGCGCCTTGAACATCGGTGCGATCCGGGCGGCCTCCGCCTCGGTGACCGGGGCCACAGCCAGGCCGCAGCAGTCCGCGGCGAGTTCGAGGTCGAGAGCCATGGCGTCATCTTGACACACGTCAAAACAGGCTGGAAAGATCCTGTTTCGATGATCATCTATTCAAGGAGGAGAAGTGAGCGAACAACTCGAGCTGCGTGAGGCCGTCCGTGAGCGCTACGCCGGCGCCGCTCGACAGGCCCTGCAGCTCGCCGATGGGGGCTGCTGCGGGAGTTCCAGCTATGGAGCCGGCGGCACCGACCCGATCACGGCAGGCCTGTACGAGCAGACCGCCAGCCCCTCCGAAGGCGCGCTGGCCGCCTCGCTCGGCTGCGGCAACCCGACCGCGCTGATCGAACTCGAGCCTGGCCAGCAGGTCCTCGACCTCGGTTCCGGTGGCGGCTTGGACGTCCTGCTTTCGGCCCGCCGGGTCGCTCCGGACGGGCACGCCTACGGCCTGGACATGACCGACGAGATGCTGGCCCTTGCCGAGCGGAACAAGGCCGAGTCCGGCATCACCAATGCCACCTTCATCAAGGGCACCATCGAGGACATCCCGCTGCCCGAGGCCAGCGTGGACGTGGTGATCTCCAACTGTGTGATCAACCTGTCCACCGACAAGGACGCCGTCCTGCGCGAGGCATTCCGGGTCCTTCGTCCGGGCGGACGATTCGCCGTCTCCGACATCGTCCTGCTGCGCCCGCTCGGGCCGGAGTGGGTATCGCTGATCGGGTTGTGGACCGGCTGCATCGCCGGCGCCCTGCTCGATGCCGACTACCTAGCCAAGCTCCGCGCCTCCGGCTTCACCAACCCCCGGATCCAGGTCACCCGGACCTACGAGCGCGACGAACTGCTCGAGATGGCCGGCACCCTGCCCGACAACAGCCTGCCGGACGGGATCAGCCCGGCCGAGGCCATCGCACAGCTCGAAGGCGCCTTCGCCAGCGCCTTCATCCGCGCCGAGAAGGCCTAGTCCAGCCCCTGCGCTGGTCCGCGATCGGCGGGCTCAGGCCTCGTCGGGGACCAGCGCACTGGCCACCAGCCCGAAGACCAGCCCGAGGATCGCTCCGATCACCGCGACCGTCTGCGCGTTCTGTGAGACCACGGTGAACACCTGCCAGCCCGAGCCGGGCACGGTCAGCGCCCAAATGGCGACCGCGACCGCCGACAGCACCGCTCTGGCCGGCAGCCGAGATGGCCGCTGATCCTCGGGCAGCGTCCAGCTGCCGAAGACCACCACGAACGGAGCCAGCAGGATGGCCACGATCAGCAGCCACAACTGGGGGTTGGCTACGCCGATCGCCGAGACTGCCGCGAGATAGAGGCCAAGGACATCACCGGGAATCCACTTGACCACCTTGTCCACGAAGGTCTTCAGGCCACTCGTGGTTTGACGTACGCTCCGCGTCGACTCCCGCGGAACTGCACCTAACGACCATGCACTCATAGAGTTACCACCCTTCAGCAGGACGTTGCGGTCAGCCTAAGCAGGAAGACGACCGTGCGGACCCCGTCCCAATTGCCTAGCCGACGCTCAGCCTGGACGACATTGCCCATCCCCCTGACGCAGCCCGACGGGATAGCCTGCCGATCACCACGAAGCGGGAGGTCGCTATGTCCTATGTCGTCGATTTCGTGAACGTGTCCACGGTCGGCCTGGAGGCGTCCCCGGTGGCCGATGCGCTGGCCGGGCTGCGGGCCAACGAGGCCCGCTATTGGTTCAACAAGTACGGCCACACCTTCGCCACCGAGCCGGCCGCCCAGGCCGCTGACACCGTCGAGTGGGTGCATCGGGTGCTGGCCGAAGAGCGTCAGCTGGTGATCGAGTCCACACCCCTGGAAGCGACCCAGTTCGTCGCCGGCGGGCTGCGGATGGCCTACGTCTTCTACCAGTCCGGCCTGGCCATCAACGTGATGTACGCCATCGAGGACGGTGGCAAGCGAGCGGTGGGGTTCAAGCTCTCCGATGGCATGGACGTGCCGGCCGAGCTCGCCTCCCGGTTCAAGTTCGCCACCCAGAAGTCGAAGCTGGCCGGGACGATCCGGGGCTCCTTCTTCGTGATCAAGGGCCAGTACTAGGCTCCCAGCCGTGACCGACGGGTACGCCAAGCAGCGCGCCGCGGCCCCGTCCGGCTTCTTCGAGGTGGAGGCGGCCGGGTTGACCTGGCTGGACGTGCCCGGCGGCGTCCCGGTGGCGAAAGTGCTCGCGGTCGGCCCCACCTCGATCACCGTCTCGCGGGTCGCCACTGTCGCGCCGAGTGCTGCGGCCGCCCGACGATTCGGCGCCCAGCTGGCCGTCACCCACAACGCCGGGGCCAGCGCTTTCGGGGTCGGCCCGGACGGCTGGAGCGGCGACGGCTTCATCGGTGACGCACCGCTCAGCCTGCGCCCGACGCGGCGCTGGGGTGAGTTCTACGCCGAGCAACGACTACTCCCCTACGCCCAGCGGGCGCATCGGCAGGGGGCGCTGGACGCGTCCGGGCTGGCCGTGATCGAAGCGCTCGCCGAGCGGCTGAGCGCCGGTGAGTTCGACGACGAGCTGCCGCCGGCTCGGCTGCACGGCGACCTGTGGGCCGGCAACGTCCTGTTCAGCGGCGACTCGGTGGTGCTGATCGATCCGGCCGCCCACGGCGGCCACCGGCTCACCGACTTGGCAATGCTGGCCCTGTTCGGGCTGCCACATCTGGCCGAGGTCTACGCGGGATACACCGACGCGTTCCCGCTGGCCGACGGTTGGACCGAGCTGATCGGGCTGCACCAACTGCATCCGCTGCTGGTGCATGCCGCCCTGTTCGGCGGCGGCTATGGCAGCCAGGCCGTCCAGGTGGCGCGGCGCTACTGATGCGCGGCTAGTCCTGGCTCGGACGCCGTCGAGCCACCTCGATGATGGCGCTCTCGTTCAGCTCGCCCCAGCCTTCGGCAAGCAGCTCGTCCAGTCCGTCCAGGGCCACTTGGCCGAAGGGCACACCGATCCCCAGCTCGTGGGCCAGTGCGATGGCGTAGGCGGTGTCCTTCTGCCGCAGCCGTCCGGAGAAGGCGAGGTTGCTGTCGTGATCGCCGGCCACCATCCGCTGGCTGTTGCGGACCACCTGCGGGCTGGCCGCCTGGCCCAGCGCCAGCGCCGTGGCCACTTGGGCCGGGTCCAACCCGGCCCGCTCGGCCATGGCCAGGCCTTCGGCCACTCCGGCGATCTGCACGGCCCCGATCAGGTTCACGATCAGCTTGTAGGCGGTGCCGGACCCCACCGGGCCGAAATGGAACAGGTCACTGGCCAGCGGCTTCAGCAGCGGACGAGCCAGCTCCAGGTCGGCGTCCTCGGCTCCGACCAGCAAGGTGAGGCTGCCTGACGCGGCGGCCTCCGGGAGCCCGGTGACCGGGCAGTCCAGGTAGCGCATGCCGGCGGCCGTGGCCGCCGCGCTGAGTTCGCGGACCCGGGCCGGCGACAGCGTCGAGCACTCGATCGCGAAGGTGCCGGGCTCCAGCTGTCCGGCCAGCACGCCGCCCGGACCCTCCCAGACCGCGCGAGAAGCCGCATCGTCGCTGAGCATGGCGAACACGGCAACGGCATCGGTGACCGCCTCGGCCGGAGTGGGCGCCCAGAGCGCACCCTGGTCGAGCAGCGGTTGTGCGCGCTGCGGCGTCCGGTTGGTCACCACGACCTCATGACCGGCCGCAAGCAGCCGTCCGGCCATACCCGAGCCCATCCGGCCCAGTCCGATGAATGCGATCCGGCTCATGCCGGGCAGCCTAACCCCCACACACGCAAAATGACCCGCCCCCGAGGGGACGGGCCATTCGCATGAGTCAGACTCAGTCGACCTCGACCAGGCCTTCGCCGGCCTGAACCGCGGTGCCCTTCTCGACGAGAATCCGGGACACCTTGCCGTCGCGCGGCGCGGTGATCTCGGTCTCCATCTTCATGGCCTCCAGGACCAGGAGCACCGTTCCAGCGGTGATCTCCTGACCTTCCTCGACCAGGACCCGGGCCACCGAGCCGGCCAGCGGCGCGGTCACGGCGTTCGCCGAAGCGCCACTCACCGAGGCGGTGGTCGGAACGACGATCGAGCTGGTGCCCGAGCCGCCGATGATGATCGGGCCGAGCGCCGGAGCCTCCGGCTCCTCGACCTCAACATCGATGCCGTAGGGAACTCCGTTGACAGTTACCTTGAGTTTCATCTGTGATCCTTCCGCGCCGTCAGCGGGTGTACAGCGGGTGGTGGGAAAGCTGGGAACGCCGGGTGCTCGCCTTCCAGCCCTGAGTAGTGGTGAAGTGCGGCTGACGTCGCTTGGCACGGTGCCCCAGGTAGGCGGCCACGGCGGCGGCAATCGCCACCATGGTCTCCTCCGGGACATCCTGGCAGTGGACCTCGAGGCTCTTGATCTTGACCTCGAGCCCCTCGATCCGGTCAGTCAGAGTCTTGACCAGATCGAGCAGTTCCTCGTTGGTGGACATGCCGATCACACCGGTCCCAGGCCGTGCTTCTTGGCCGGACGGAGCACGCGCTTGTTCGCCAGGTTCTCCAGAGCCATGGCCAGCGCCTTGCGGGTGTCGCCGGGATCGATGATCTCGTCGACCAGGCCGCGGGAGGCCGCCATGAACGGAGTGGCGAAGGTGTTGCGGTACTCCTCGACCAGCTCAGCGCGCCTGGCTTCGGGATCATCGGCAGCCGCGATCTCCTTGCGGAAGACCACCGCAGCCGCACCCTCGGCACCCATCACCGCGATCTCGGCGGTCGGCCAGGCGAACACCCGGTCGGCGCCAAGGTCCTTGGCCGACATGGCCAGGTACGAGCCGCCGTAGGCCTTGCGGAGCACCACGGTCAGCTTCGGGACAGTGGCCGCCGAGTAGGCGTACAGCATCTTGGCACCGTGGCGGATGATGCCGCCGTACTCCTGGGCGACACCGGGCAGGTAGCCGGGGACGTCGACCAGGGTGACGATCGGGATGTTGAACGCGTTCAGGAAGCGGATGAACTTGCTGCCCTTGTCGGAGGCGTTGATGTCAAGGACACCAGCCAGCGAGTTCGGCTGGTTCGCCACGATGCCGACGCTGCGTCCGTTGATCCGGGCGAAGCCCACCACGATGTTGGTGGCGTAGCCGGCCTGGACCTCCAGGAAGTCGGCGTTGTCGACGATGCGTCCGATGATGTCGCGGACGTCGTAGCCGGCCTTGCCCTCGGTGGGGACGATGTCGCCGATCTCGGCGTCGTAGTCCAGGTTGTACTCACCCGGGACGAGCGGAGCATCCTCAGCGTTGTTCTGGGGCAGGAAGCTGATCAGCTTCTTGGCGATCAGGATGGCCTGCTCGTCATCGTCGGCCACGAAGCTGTTCACGCCGGACACCGACATGTGCGTGTCGGCGCCGCCGAGCTGATCCTGGGTGACGTCCTCACCGGTGACCTGCTTGATCACGTTCGGCCCGGTGATGAACATGTGGGCCTTGCGGGTCTGGATGATGAAGTCGGTCAGGGCCGGGGAGTAGACCGCGCCACCGGCGCAGGGGCCGGCGATGATCGAGATCTGCGGGACCACACCGGACAGCAGCACGTTGGCGTAGAACACCTGGCCGTAGCCGGACAGCGAGTCGATGCCCTCCTGGACCCGGGCGCCGCCCGAATCGTTGAAGAAGAGGAACGGCGTGCCGTTCTCCAACGCGGACTGCATCATCGCCACAACCTTCTTGTTGTGGGTCTCGCCGGCCGAACCGCCGGCGACGGTGAAGTCCTGGCTGGCCACCCGCACCGGGCGACCCAGCACGGTGCCGCAGCCGGTGATCACGCCGTCAGCAGGCATGTCGGCGACGTCCATGCCGAAGGTGGTGGTCCGGTTCCGACGGAACAGGCCGACCTCTTCGAAGCTGTTCGGATCCAACAGGTTGTCCAGCCGCTCGCGAGCAGACATCTTGCCCTGCTCGTGCTGCTTGGCCAGCCGCGCCTCGCCGCCGCCGAGCCGGGCCTTGGCCTCAGCTTCGTGCAGCGCTTCGACGCGCTTGCTCATGGTTTCTGGCTTCTTGCTCATCTGCTTCCCCTCACGCCATCTCTACGGTGACGCTGTGGTCGCGTCCGCCGAGGGAGACCTTGTACTTGATCGGGCCGCGGACTGCATTGGCGGCGCCACTGGCCGCATCGGCCTCTGCCTTGAGCTGCTCGGCGGTCTTGCCGACGTTCTTCGGGCCCTCGTCACGAGTGCTGAAGAAGCCGGGGGCGACACCCGGGAACATGGCGTAGGTGAGCACGTCCTCGTCGGTGCCGTCGAAGCCCTCGAGCTTGGCGGCGTCAGCGGAGAGCTTCTCCCACTCCGGCTCCAGCAGATCGGCCGGACGCTGAGTGATCGGCTCCTTCTTGGCCTGGGCCTGAGCGATGGCGACCACCTCGGGGTTGCGCTCGCCCATGCACTCGCCGTAGTAGCCGAGCATCAGGTCGGCGAACTCGCCGGTCATCACCTTGTACTTGCCCATCAGGACGTTGAACACGGCCTGGGTGCCGACGATCTGGCTGGACGGGGTGACCAGCGGCGGGTGTCCGGCGTCGGCCTTGACCAGCGGGACCTCCTCCATGACTTCCTTGATCCGGTCGCCTGCGCCCTGCGCCTTCAGCTGCGACTCCATGTTGGAGAGCATGCCGCCGGGGATCTGGCTGGAGAAGATGTCGGTGTCGACCAGGGTGGCCGACTCGAACGCCTTGTACTTCGGGCGGATCTTCGAGAAGTGATCGCGGATCTTGATCAGCCGGTCAGCGTCGAGGTTGGTGGTGTACTCGGTGCCTTCCAGCATCGCCACCAGGGACTCAGTCGGGTTGTGGCCCGGGCCGAGGCTCATCGAGCTGATCGCGGTGTCGACCACGTCCGCGCCGGCCTCGATCGCCTTCATCAAGGTGACCAGGGTGACGCCGGTGGTGGAGTGGCAGTGGACGTTGATCTGGACGTCCTCGCCGTAGGTCTCCTTGATGCCGCGGATGATGTCGTAGGCGGGCTGCGGCTGCAGCAGTGCGGCCATGTCCTTCAGCGCCAGCGACTGAGCACCCATGTCGAGCAGCTGGCCGGCCAGCTTCACGTAGCCCTCGACGGTGTGCAGCGGGGAGATCGTGTAGCAGATGGTTCCCTGGGCGTGCTTGCCGGTCTTCTTGACCGCAGCCATCGCACGGGCCATGTTGCGGGGGTCGTTCAGGGCATCGAAGACGCGGAACACGTCCATGCCGTTCTCGGCCGACTTCTCCACGAAACGATCGACGACACCGTCCTCGTAGTGGCGGTAGCCAAGCAGGTTCTGGCCGCGCAGCAACATCTGCAGGCGGGAGTTGGGCATCAGTTCCCGGAACGTCCTCAGACGTGCCCAGGGGTCCTCATTGAGGAATCGGATGCAGGAATCGTAGGTAGCGCCACCCCAACATTCCACGCTCCAGTAGCCGGCTGCGTCGATGTCGGCACAGGCATCGACCATGTCCTCCATGGCCATTCGTGTGGCCATCAGGCTCTGGTGGGCGTCGCGGAGGGCTACCTCGGTAACACCAATGGTTCGCTGACTCATGGGTCCATCCTCCCATCCCCACTACTACAGCTTGTCGTGGAAGCCCGATTGCGGACAGGCGTGAGACGAATGGTCTGACCTGTGAGAAAAGGGGCAGGAACACGCTGCGCAGTTGTCAGTTCGCGGACGAACCCCGTCCCCGGTTTTCCGCGGGCACTGACCCGTCCCTAGGCTTCTGCTGTGACTCGTCCCCACCCTGCGCAGACACTGATTCGCCTTGCCATCTCGGCATCCTTAGGCCTCGCGCTGGCATTGGGCAATGTTGGCGTCAGCCACGCGTCCGATCTGGTGAACGTGCCGGACGCCACGCTCGCCGCCTGCCTGGTGACCGAGCTGGAGTCCGAAGGGATCGGAACTGAACTCACCGCCGACAACCTGGCGAAGCTGGAGTCGCTGAGCTGTACAGGAGTCAGTGACCTCACCGGAATCGGCGAACTCACCGCACTCACCAGACTCGCCCTGACATCAGCCAACGTCGCCAACTTGGCTCCGCTGACGGGAGCATCGCGGTTGCGCAGCCTGTGGGTGACCGGGAGCCGCCAGCTGACGAGCCTCGACTCGCTGCCCTCGCTCCCCGCACTGACCGAACTGGATCTGTCACGCAACCAGATCAGCGACCTCGCCGGTCTAGCCGGACGAACCGGACTCACCAAACTCGTCCTGGACGGAAACCGAATCGACAACCTGAGTCCGCTTTCGGGGCTTGCCGGCCTAAAGAAGCTCGTCCTGAGTGGCAACCGATTCACGTCGATTACGCCACTGGCAAGTCTGACCGACGTGGAGTACCTGGTCCTCTCACTCAACTCGATCCAGGACCTTGGCCCCCTGGCTGGCCTGAGTCGACTTGCGGAACTCAGGGCAGAGAAGACCGATGTCCGAGACCTTGGCCCCCTGTCCGGACTCAGCGCGCTCAGGTACTTGCACGTGGGCTACAACCATGTTTCCGACATCTCTGCACTTGGCGGGCTGACGTCGCTGGTCACTCTGGGCGTGAGCAACAACGCGATCCACGATCTGTCGCCGGTCTTCGGGCTCCATCAGTTGCGCGTACTAGACGCTTCAGACAATGGACTCACCGCACTCGGCCCCAGAGGCGCGCTCAGCCAGCTCACCAGCGTCGGTCTGATCGGTAACCAGCTGCACTCGGTGGACGCCCTGGCCGGCGCCAGGTTGACCCTTGTCAACATCAGCGACAACCAGCTCACCAACGTCGCCGCCCTGAGCGAGGTTGCCCCCGACGCCACTGTGTACCTGTGGGACAACAAGATCCGTGACTTCAGTGAACTGCCAGACACAGTCTCGGTCTTGGCCTACAACCAAGACCTAGGCGAACTGCCGTCGGTCGACATCAACACCCCGACCGACCTTGGCATCAGGTGGACAGACGGTTCGCCCATTTGCCCAGAGATCGACTCAACAACGGCCACCTGCAGTGCGGGCAGGGTTACCTACGCCAGCCCCGGGCTCCACCACGGTTCAGTTCGACTGACAAAACCGGACCAGATGTTCGGTCTCTCCCTCACCTTCACCCAGCGCGCAAAACCGGACGTCACCTTCACGAAGGTCCCCAAGATCGCGAAGCTGAGCGACCGAAACACAGAAGTCGGGATGTCGCTGCGCTCCGACCTCACGGGCACCTGGTCACCCACGCCGACCGAGATCGACCGTCAGTGGTACGTCAACGGAAAGCCCGGGGCCGGCGCCGATTTCCAGGGCTTTTACTACGACGTGAAGCCGTCCGATCTCGGCAAGCGGGTGAAGGTCTGCGTCACGGCGCATCGCAACGGCTACACCGACTCCCGGATCTGCTCGGCCCAGACCAAGCCGGTCCGGCTCGGGGACCTGAATGTGTGGACGGCGCCGAAGATCACCGGCACGGCCGTGGTCGGCCACACCCTCACCCTGAAGCCGGGAACCTGGACGCCCGGAACCACGCTGCACTACCGATGGCTACGCAACGGCCACCCGATCAAGGGAGCGACCGGGCGCACCTATCGGCTCACCGGCAAGGATGCGCGGGCCAAGATCGAGGTCAAGGTCACCGGAACTCAATACGGCTACCACTCGTACTTCGTCTACACCAAGCCGGTTCGTCCGAAGCGCTGACCGAACTCGCAGGCTGTGAGTTTTCCGGCAATGACGCCGGATAACTCACAGCCTGCGTCTGAAAAGACCGCGAGCGTGGCTGGCGGGCTTGGGGTGGCCGCGTCCATCAGGAGTTGGCCCACGCGGCGGTCAGCCGCCACTGACCGCCGCGTAGCTGTTGGCGACACCTGCGACCTTGTCGACGTAGGCGTCGGAGTGGTTGTACGAGTAGATCGCCGCGCGCCAGCCGGACGGGCTGCGCAGCGACCCGGACGCACACAGGTAGCGCCCGGCAGCGAGCGCGGCATCGTCGATCTGGTTCGGGTCGGCCTTGCCGTCCCCATTGCCGTCGGCGCCCCAGCGCCGCCAGGTGGCCGGGATGAACTGCATCGGGCCGATCGCCCGATCCCAGGTGGCATCGCCGTCCCAGGCGCCCTTGTCGGAGTCGCGGATCATGCCCAGCCCGCTTCCGTTCAGGGCGGGCCCGCGAATCGGCGAGCTGGGCAGGCCGGAGTCGAGCAGTTGTCCGTCCTGGTGTTCGCCGTGGCTGGACTCGACCGCACCGATGGCGGCCAGCGTGTTCCAGGACAGCCCACAACCGGGCTGCTCCTTGGCTACGGCGATGGCGGCCGAGGCGTAGCCGGCCAAGGCTCGGGACGGAATCCCGGTAGCCGCGGCCACCCGGCCCAGCCAGGACGGATCGGGTGGGTTGCGCGGCCCGGACATGTGCACGGCAGCGGCCGGCTGCTGACTGGCGGTCGGAGCCGGCTCGTCCACCACGACCGGGGCCGCGGGCTGCGCCGCGGCGATCTCCGGGTTCACCGCACGCGCGGACGCGTTGACGGTGAGCACCACGATCACGCCGGCGGCCGCGGCGAAGATCAGCACCACCGAGGCCATCCTGGTGGCCAGAGCGCGCCAACGCCGTCCGCCGGATCGCGGAGCGGCCGGCTCAGCCAAAGCGGCCGGTGACGTAGTCATTGGTCCGAGAGTCCTGCGGCATGGAGAACATGGCGTCGGTGTCCCCGTGTTCGACGATCACCCCTGGCTGCCCCTGCGCGGCCAGGAAGAACGCGCACTGCTGGGAGACTCGCTGGGCTTGCTGCATGTTGTGGGTGACGATCACGATGGTCACCTCGTTGCGCAGCTCGAGCATGGTCTCCTCGATCACCCGGGTCGAGGTGGGGTCCAGCGCCGAACACGGCTCATCCATCAGCAGGATGGCCGGCTTCACGGCCAGGGATCGGGCGATGCACAGACGCTGCTGCTGACCACCGGACAGGCCACCGCCGGGCTGCCGCAGCCGGTCCTTGACCTCATTCCACAGACCGGCCCGGGTCAGGCTGGTCTCGACCAGTTCATCGCGGTGATCGCGATCCACCTTGACCCCGGTCAGGCTGAGCCCGGCCACCACGTTGTCGTAGATCGACATGGCCGGGAACGGGTTCGGCTTCTGGAAGACCATCCCGATCTTCTTGCGGGCGTCCACCAGCTTGTGTCGCCGGTCGTAGATGTCGTCGCCGTCGAGCAGCACCTCACCGGCCAGCGAGGCGGACGGGACCAGCTCGTGCATCCGGTTCAGGATCCGCAGGAAGGTGGACTTGCCACATCCGGACGGCCCGATCAGCGACGTGATCACCCCGGGCGGCATGTCCAGCGAGACCCGGTCGAGCACCTTGTGGTCGCCGAACCAGGCCGAGATCGAACGAGCCTCCAGCCCGGAGAGCCGGGGTGCCGCCGATGCCGTCGGTGCCGGCGTGGGGTGCTCGCCGGCACGGAACTGCACCGGCGGCACCGGGGACACCGGCTCGGCGGGTGGCGGGGTGACCGCCGCCGCCCAACTCTGCGGCTGGGGCGGCACCGGGGCGGCCGGCAGCGGCTGGGTCGGCTCAAACACCCGTTCAGGGACGCTCATCGGCTCGTAGTCCTCACAATCACAGTGCGGCGGCACCAAGCCGCCTGGTTCGTGCTCATAACAGGTTCGGCAGCAGTCGAATGACCTGGTCGGCCACCAGCAGGGAGCCGAGGGCCAGCACCGGAACGAAGACCACCCAGGTCCGGGCCCAGCCGAAACGTCGGTAGGCATAGACGGCAGCTACCTCGGCGACGATCAGGAACTGCAGAGCGAAGACCAACGCCCAGCTCGTGCTGAAGTCGCCGGCAAGTTCGCGGGCACTGGCCGGCAGCGAGGCGGGGGTGGTCATCCGTCCGCCGTTGGCCTGGGTGGCCGAGACCAGTTCGGCGTCCACCCGGACCACGCCCTGCGGGAAGTAGGGTCCGCCGCGGGCGGTCTCGAGCACCATCCGGGAGCGTCCGGACGCCACTGGGCCCGGTGCCGGATCGCCGGCGTAGCGCACCCCGATCACCCGGAAGAGCTGCTCACCCTGGCCGGTGACCACACTGATGGCCTCGCCCGGAGGCAGCTCCTGGAGTCTGCCGAAGGGCCCGCCGAAGGCGCTGGCTCGTCCCATGATGACGCTGACGCCGCCCTGGCCGGGCAGTGGGGTGTCCCGGCGATGCCCGGGCCCCTTGGCCAGCACCGAAGACGTGGTCCCCTCACCGATGATCTCGTTGATCCCGAGCGCCGGAATCTGCAGCCGCGCCACCGGGGCGCCGTCGGCGAGCAGGACCCCGTCCACGTCGCCTTCGTTCACCGGAGCCGTGCCATCGGCCAGCTGGGTGACGAACAGGTCGCGGGACTGCTGCTGGGAGATCAAGTGCTGCAAGTGGCTGAACCCGACCAGGTCGATCAGGAACGCGGCCAGCAGTGCGGCCACCAGGCCGAGGCTGGCCCGAACCAGCAGCTGGGTACGACTCAGCGGCGCGTACTGCGGCAGCTGCCGAGGCAGTCGCTTGGGCGGCCGCCGGAACCGGTCGGGAGAGCCGGGGGCATGCTGCCCGGTGGACCGCCGCGCCTGATCCTCCGGCGCCGGACGGGGTGCCTCCAGGACCGCACCGGGGGCGGCCACGGGAGCGAACTGCTGGGTCATTCGGCCTCGACCTCGGGTGCGGGCTGTTCTGCGGCCTCGTCCGGCACCACCGGACGTCCACGCCACCAGCGCCAGCCGACGAAGCCGGCACCGCCGAGGGCAGCCAGCAAGACCACGAACCAGGGCAGGAACCAGACGACTTCTTCGCGGTGGACCGGGCTGAGGCTCTGGGTGCCGAGCCGCGGTGGCGGCGTGAAGATCATCCGAGCCGTGACCACCGTCCATTGCGCCATGCCGCTGATGGTGGTCGAGACCGTCCGGGTCTCCCCCGGCTGCAGGCTGAAGACCCCGACTGTGGCCGGCTGGCCAACAACCTGACCGAAGACTCCGGTCACCCAGAACTGCGCGCTGGCATCGACCGGCTTGTCGAAGGCATTGCGGACGCTGAAATGGAGGTCCAGCGCGCCCGCGGCCGGGTTCAGCGACGGGGTGTAGGTCCAGCTCAGCCCGCTGACGTAGAGCAGCCCACCCAGCTCAACCTCGCCGGGGTTCGGCCCACTAGTGGGCGTCCCGGTGGCGTCTGTCCCGGCCACGGTCGGCTCAGGAGTGCCGGTGTTCGAGGACGACGTGGAAGACGTGGACGAGGGCTTCGGCGTGGACGACTTCGTCGGACTCGGCGACGGGCTGGTCGACAGGACGTCCACACTCAACCCGATGTTGTCGTCGGCAGTGGCCCTGGGGGCCAACCCGGAGGCAGCCAGCAGCAGACTGCCGCTGAGCACCAGGCCCAGCAGGAACGGGGTCAGCCCGCGAACACGCCTGCGTCTCACTGGGGGCCCTGCCCGTCCGGATCATCTGTGTGGGCCCACGGGCTGCCGGCGACCTCGTCGGGAAGGATCGCCCGCTGGGCGGCCAACGAGCCGGACGCCACCGCCATGGCCAGCTCCTGGGCGTCGGCCTCGGCCGCCCGGGACGCTGCCTCGGCCTCGGTGTGCGCCATCCACTCCCGGGCGTAGCGATCCTCGCGGCGGCGGCGCAGCCACAGCACCAGCCAGAGCAGCCCGCCGACCAGCAGCACGGCCACCACCACCCACGGGATGGCCGCGATCAGCAGGTCGCGTTGGATCACCGGAAGCGGGCCGGGGTCAGGAGCGTCGCCGGAGATGCCGCCCTGCAACAGCATCCGCGCCGTGGCGTAGCCGACCTGCGGCACTCCGGTGATCTCGAAGTTCACGGTGGTGGTGCTGCCGGGCAGAATCTCGGGCAGTTCGGCGCGCGAGGGACGTCCGATGCCTGCACCGAACCAGGTGGTGGCCGACAGCGTGGTGGTGCCCTCGAGTGCCACGTTGCCGCTGTTGGTGATGGTGGCGGTGACGCTGATCGAGCCGTCCAGCGGGTTCAGGCCGGAGTGGTAGACCCCGGAGAAGCTGGTGATGGTGAGGACGGGCTGCAGGTCGCCGCCGACCCGCACGTACATCCGGTTCGCGATCCGCCGCTCCACGGTGACCTGTCCGCCGGTGACCGCAGAGGCGATGACACCCGCCGGGTGATCGCCCGGACCGGCGTCGGCGGGGATGGCGACCGTGAACGGCACCGTCTTGGACTCGCCGCGCTTCAAGGTCAGGCCGAGCTTCGGCCGTCCGTCGAAGGTGACCCAGGCGGCCGCACCCGCCTTCTTTTCGGTGCTGTCGGCCAGCGCGAAGTCGCCCTTCTCGTCGTTGTAGGCGTCCGCGGCGTAGAGGGTGACCTCAACCCGGGTGGATCCGGTGTTGGTGACCCGCACGTGATCGGTGATGGTCTGGCCGGGCTTGGCCTGATAGGTGAACCGGCTGCGTCCGTCCGGCTTGCCCTTGTCGTTGGCCGGGGAGATCCCGATCCCGACGGTGTCCTCGGCATGTGCCACTCCGGTCGAAAGCACCAGGCCACCCAGGCCGAGTGCAACTGCTGCGATCAGGGCGCCGAGGCGGCGGAGCGGCACAGAGGTCATGGCTCTACCCTTTGTCCTTCACAAATCTGTTGCGTGGCGGTTATCGGTCCGCCGGGTTAACGACGGACGAACGAACGAGACAGCCCCCGAAAGGGAGAGGCGGCGCGTCCGCACCCGGGGCTCAAACCCGCGTGCGGACGCGCCTCTTCATTGATGCTGACTCTGCGGATGTGACCGGGAACGCTGGCGAAAGACGGCCCGGCCACACCCGTCCAAGATCACTTGGAGATCAGCGTCAGGGTGAGGGTGGAGGTGTAGGTGCCGGCCGGCTTGCCGCTGGGAGCGGTGAAGGTGAGGTCGGCATCGTAGGTGCTGGCACCGGAGTAGGCGCCGGCGGCCAGGGTGGCGAAGTCCCACGGGTAGCTGGCGCTGCCCGAGATCTGCTCGTCACCCAGGGTCGGAGCGGTGGCGCCGGATCCGGCCTGACCGACCGACTTGGGCTTGATACCGAGCGCGGAGGCCGCGATCGTGTCAGTGCCCTTGGCGAAGTCGGTCACGCTGGTCTGGAGCTTCCAGCCCGGCTTGGAGACCTGACGCAGGTCGGTCACCTTGAAGCTGCCCAGGGTGCCGGACACGACGGACTTGCCGTCGACGATCGCCGGGTTGGACAGGCTCACGGTGTTGCCGCTCAGGTTGGTCAGCGAGAACTCGCCATCGCTCGGGGCAACCGCGGCGGCCTCGGCGTTGATGGTCTTGCTGATCGACGGGCTGATCGCGGCGTCGGTCTTGTCGAAGGAAGCCCACGCGATGACCTCGTAGGTCGCCGGATCGACGATGGCCACCTTGTGGGAGCCCGAGGCGAGCCCGGACACGTCCGCCACAACCTTGCTATCGGCCACCGTCTGTGTGCCGAGGAAGGTCGGGGTGGAGTAGGCGAAGACGTTCACCGACTTCGAGTTGTTGGCGGCATCCACGTTCAGGGTGACCTTGTGAGTGGTTGCGTCGTAGGTCGCCGTCGCGCCGTTGCTCGAGTCGGAGTTGAGCGCACCCTCACTCGGTGCGTTCGGGACAACGGGCGGAGGCGGGGTGGTGACATCGACCGACAGATCGGACGAGGTGGACGCCAGGAACTTGTCGGTGCCGACAGTGTTCTCGACGAACTTGGCCGAGTAGGTCTGGGTGCCGGTGGTGCCCGGGGTCACCGCGTAGGACACGGTGCCGCTGGACAGTGCCCGGGTGGCCAGCTTGCTGGTGCCCTTGTAGAACTCGACGTTGCCGGCCGGGGTCTTGCCCGAGGCGGCGACGGTCGCGGTGAGAGTCACCGAGCCACCCAGCTCGACCGAGGACTTGTCCGCAGCCAGCGTGGTGGTGGTGGCAACATCCGTGATGACAACCGGAGCCGCCGGAGTGGCGAAGGCCCAAGTGCCAGTGCCGGCATCCACGTTGATCGTGGTGTAGTAGGCGGCCACAACGGTCGACGGACCGCTCAGGTACGCCACACCGAGACTGTAGGTGCCGCCCGCAGACACGACGCCAGCGGGACTCCCGTTGAGAAGCGAGGACGGCGTGACGTTGGGCAGCAGCACACCCTTCCCGTTGAGGTTGACGGCATCACCAAAGGCCTTCCAGCTCGCCGGTGTGCGCTCTGCGCCCACTGCCGAGAGGAAGGGGGTCGACGTGGCCGCGTCAGTGACATAAGGCAACCGGGTGACAGTGCCGGACGTGCTGGACAGGTTGACACCCGCTGGGGTGTCCCAGTCCAGTTGAGAGTTGGCGGCGTACTGGTTGTTGTCCAGGGCGTCAACCAGGTAGACCGGGCCATTCGAGTCGGCGGGGAAGGTGGACGGTACGGTCGCCGCATATGCGGGAACCGCTGCCCCAGCTGAGGCAATCAGGGCGGCGAGAACGCCGACACCCAGACCGCGAAGTCTTGTGCGCATGTTCAATGCCTTTCAGAGTCGGAGGAACGGCTACTTGGTGTTCGAGTACAGAGGAGTCGTGTCGGACACAGTGAGGAAGCCGAAGAGGCGCTTCACACCGCCGGGCGAGCTCGCCGAGGCACTCATGTTGACCAGGCTGTTGGAACGGCTGGGGTTCAGCAGGTTCGCCAAGTTGGCGTCGTACTTGGCGTTGCCCGAGGTGATGCGGGCGCGCTCGACGACAAGGTAGGTGTCACGCCCCCAGGTCGAGTCCGAGTAGTAGGTCGCGTTCGGAAGCAGTGCCCCAGTACCGGAGTCCGTGGTGAAGGCGGCAGCAGCCAGCGGGCTGCCCAACTTGACCGCACCGGACGCCGGAATGGTGCTCGGAGCCGCACCGTTGGACTGAGCGATCCAGTTTGCCGCTGAGAACGGAACGATGTAGGCGGTCCCCGCGGGAACCGTGGTCGGGAACACCGTGGCGTCGTTCTCCGCGAGAGTCTCGTTGTTGGTGAAGACGGCAGTGCCGGGGTTGCCCGTGATCCCGAGAGCGGCCAGGAAGAAGTTGCGGGTGCCGGAGCCGCTCTGGGGCAGGTACGCCTTCACGGTAGTGCCCGAGAGAGCCTGGTCAGAGGTCGCCGTGTAGATGGCGTTGAGCTGGGACTTGCTGAGGTTTGCGACGTGGCTCTCGTCAGCGGCGCTGCCGCCGACGTACGCGTAGGCCACGGCGTCTCGAGCGTAAGGAACCCATGCCAGGATCCCGTCCGCGACCTCGGTCTTCGGCTTGGCCGACGAACGAGCGATGTCGACCTGGCCACCAATGGACTTGGCCGACGTCACACCATTCTGAGTGAAAGTGGTGTTGTTGATGGAGGCGAGCAGGGCAAGCACACCGTTACCCGAACCACTCGGGCGAGGGAAGCTGACGCCGGCAGGCTTGGTCTGGATGACGCCGCCAGCGACATTGAAGCCCGGCGCAAAAGCGTCGAAGTTGCCGATGGTCCCCGCGGGGGCAACGACGCGCACACGTGCGCCCGTCACGTCCGTACCGTTGGTCAGAGCATCGACCGACGCCTGCAGCGTGTCTGAACCGACAATGGCGTAGCTGTTCGCCACCGGATCAGCGAAAGCCGGGGTCACCACAGCGACGGTCGACAGGACGATGCCTGCGGCCACGCCGAGGACCAGGGGCCTCTTGATCTTCATGTGAGATCCTTTCCTTGCAGTACCTGGTCGTCCGCGGACGCGGCGACCCTCCGGGCGGGGGCGTTTTCCAAGGCGGCCCCCGCTCGGTTGTCTGTGGTGACGGCAGTGGCCGTCATAGCCGTCTCCGCCGGAAGCGGGACATGAATGGGACTCCGAGCACGGCCGCCAAACCCACCGCCGCGGTCGCCGGAACCACCGTGGCCGCAGCACCGAGGTTCGGGTCGGCCGGTGTGGTCGGTCCAGTCAGCTGACCGGCTTCGCTTCCGGTCGCTGTCGGGTTACTGGCGGCGGTGGTATTGGCCACGCTGGGCACCGGGTTGCCCGACGTCGCCGAGGTCGGGCTCGGCGAGGCTGTCACACTTGGGGACGGCTTTGGGAAGCCGCCAGCCTTGATGGCCGCGGCGGCAGCGAGTGCCTGCTTCTTCCACGCAGCGGGAATCGGCGCATAGCCGGCGGGCAGCTGACCATCGCCGGTCCCACGAACCTGACCGTCAGTGGCCACGGTCGAGATGAAGCGCGCATAGTCGGAACGCACTGCAGCGTCGCTCATAGCGGGATTGACCGCCGCGTACACCGGCATAGTGAGGGGGTATGCAGCAGCGGCCTTCTTGGCCGCGCTTGAGGCCGGATCGAAGCCGACCACCTGCTTCTGGGACTTCTGAACAGTCATGGCAGTCGCTGCGGCCACCAAGGACGCATCCGTTGGCGCCACAAATCGGCCAGCGGGGTTGAGGAGGGCCGCCTGGGCGACGCGGAACTGGCTCGCGGCGGCAGTATCGGTGAGGCCGATCACGGCCTGAAGTCCGACGAGGGCGCGTCCACTTTGGCCGTACTTGGGCGGTTGCGCCATGGGGTCCCAGGAGCCAAGCTCCTGCGGATCTCCCGTCAGCACCCGGTACGCACCGATCTCCAGGCTTGACGTGTATGGACGCCAGCTCACGAGGTTGATGGTGTCGGCGTACCTGTTACTCGCGGTGCCCTTGAACTCAGCCGGATCTGCCTTGGGAAACTCCTGGCTCGGCAGGCCCAGCGCGACGCCGGTGGGGTTGATCTTGGCATTGATCGAGTAATAGGGGTTCACCTTCATCCCCCACGGATCTGGCGCACCGTTGAGAAAGGCTCTCGCATCAGCGTCGGCGAGGATGTAGCTCCATACCGCCCGAGCTGCATCAGAACGCCCCAGCGGGACGAGAGCGTCGGCGACGCCCACCCCGGTGATGTTCATGTACCGCCACTCGGGGTCATTGATTGCCAGGAAGTCCGGGTCGAAAGTGATATCGCGGACATTGGAAACGTGGGATATATCTGCCCCACGTGGCAGAGCCTCGGAGTAGGAGGCGGTCAACAACTTGGCCAAGAGTCGGGGGGTGAGCTTCAGCGAGGTGAAGGCTTGGCGCTCTTTTGCCAACTCCTCATCTGGGACGGGGTCTCCAATGGCTCTGCTCTTCCGGTCGATGGCGAACGCCACCGAGATGCCGGTAAGTGCAACTGGCGCGTACGCGAGCGAGTCGGTTGCACCTTCCGCCGACAGAGCACGCGATGTGAGAGCAAGAGGTGCTGTCGCGGTGCCATTCGCAGCGAGCGCCGCGTCAGACTCTGACCCAGTCAACAGCGAGTAGATGGCACCACCGGAGGCGTTGCACAACTTGGGCTGCCACTGCCCCATTGCGGCTGACACCAACTCGCTGCCCGAGAGCTGACGCTCGGCCGCCCCAATCGCGCAGGAGACACCAGCTGGCTTGAAGCCGAGCCGAATCGCTATGTGATGCTTCCAGGTCTCCCAGAAGAGTCCCGACTTGGTTATAGCCGTCAACCCTGCATCGGCCGTCCCGCGCGGAAGGACGACCAGCCAGCACGACGCACCCCCGGAGGTGCCATCCGGGGCCACCACTCTCGCCCCGCAGCCGAGGCCAGGGGACTGCTGAGCCGTCTGCACCTCAAAGCTGATCGAGCCAGCACCGTCCGCACCGGAGCCTGCCCAAGACACCTCATTTGTGGTGTAGCGGGTGAAAAACTCGTTGTTGTCCAGGTCGGGCGCATTCGGAACCTTCTTCCCGTCGACGACGCTCGCCACCGTCACTCCAGTGGCTGAGCGGAACGGGATCGCCGTCATGGTCGGGTCGAAGTACTCGGCGCCAACTGCGGTGTACTGGGCATCCTCGGCTGCGGGCACCGACTGCGAGGGACGGTTCGACCAACGCATATCCCCGGGAAGATTGAGTCCGCCGTACTGGCAGGTGGTCCGATCAGGGCGAGTTCCATTGCTTCCGGGCTCATCCCCCCAGCACTGCATGACCTGGAGGAAGTTCGCGCCGCCGGTCTGCTGGTTCGGCACCGTCGACTGCTTGCCGCCGGTCCAACTCACGGTGATGCCCTGCTGGATCAGATCCTGGGTCTGAGAGACGGTGACCGACAGATCAGGGAACGGTGAGTTCGCGGCGTCCGGGTCGTAGTCGGCGGCGCGGACGGTCTTGGCCGAACTGGCCACACCGTCGGCACGGGCCTGGGTGGCGGCCAGCGGCGTCCCGGACAGGCTCAGCATGACCAGGATCAGCAGGGCGACCGCCAGCGGACGGCGCAGCGTGCGACTAGACACCCTCGCCCCCGGTCTTCAGCCACTGGCCGACCAGCGGCGGAACCACCACGGCAGCTACAAGGAACAGCGCGGCCGCCAGCATCAGGCCTTGTGAAGCGCCCATCCCCTGGTCCGGAAGAGTGAACGGCTTAGAGACCGCCCCATCGCCGCCACCAGAGCCGCCAACCAGGTTGCCGTTCTCGTCGTACGTCGGTACTTCCCCACCGGTCGAGCCGCCGCCGGTACCGGTGCCGGCTCCCGTGCTCGCCCCGCTGGTCGGATTGTTCGAGGGGTTGTTGCCCTGGTTCGAGGTCGGGGTGGACGTGCTCGCACCGCCGGTGCCGATGGTGCACTGGGTCGGCCCCTTCTTGTCACAGTCGGCCGGGTAGGGCGCGGTCAGGGCCAGCTGGTTCTTCGAGGGCGAGTCGCCGGCCTTGAAGGTCGGGTTGTTGCAGCTGCCGGTGTCGACGCCCTTGCCGCCGGAGCCGGGGATCAGCTTGATCTGCTCCGAGCCGGCCATCACCAGGTTCATCGGCAGCGGCGAGTAGCCCAGCGTCCCGGCCTGCTGCTGACCCTCGCACAGCACGTAGCGCATGAAGGCGGCCAGCGTGTTGCCCTTGTTGGTGTTGAAGATGCCGGCCACTTGGGTCGGCACGATCGCATACGAGTAGCTCGACAGCGGGTAGGCCCGGCGGTCGGTGGCGTTGTAGACCCCGTCCAGAATCTGGGTGAGGTAGTTGTCCGAGGACTTGTCGGTGTTGATCCTGGCCTGCATCAGGGCCACGGCCACCGAGGAGGCCGTCGGCTCGACGTAATAGCCGGACTTGTTAAGCAGCTTCACCACCGGGAAGCCCGCCTTCTTGGCGTAGGAGTACTCGACATAGGTGATCGCACCCTCGCCGTAGTTCTGCGAGACGTAGCCGGCCACCCCATCAGAGCCCTTCTGGGCCTTGGAGTTGCCGAAGCTCGGGAACTGCGAGGTCATCCCGGTCTTCCAGATCGAGGGGTACTGCTTGGACATCCACAAGGTGAACTGGGCCGAGGTTCCAGAGCCGTCCGAGCGGATCACCGGGACGATGTTCTTGGCCGGCATGGCCAGCCCGGGGTTGTCGGCCTGGATGGCGGCGTCGTTCCACTTGCTGATCGCGCCGGTGAAGATCTTGGCGACCGTGTCGCCGGACAGCCGCAGGTTGGTGACCCGCTTGCCGCCGATCTTCAGGTTGTACATGAAGCTGGTGCCACCGGCCACGATCGGCATGTAGGCATAGCCGTGAGTCGGCTTCTCCGGTGCCGAACCGTCCTCCGGCTTGGCCTGGAACGGGATCTCCGAGATCGCGAAGTCCACGGTGCCGTCGATGAAGTCCCGGCGTCCCGAGCTGGAGCCGATCCCGGAGTAGTTGACCGTCATCGCGTAGTTCTTGGAGACATTGGCCCGCCACTGGTCCAGAGCGTTCTGCGACCACGTCGATCCCGACCCGGTGATCGGGTAGTACGCGGCCGCCACAGCCTCAGTGGCCGACCAGGGCAGAGCCAGGCCCAGGGCGAGCGAAGCCGCTGCGGCGGCGACCAGCCGTCGCCGCAAGCTCGCCGACCTGGTCATGCGCTGACTGCTCCGGACCGACCTCATGCCTGCTCCTCACTGCTCGGGCTCATCGGCCCACTGGGCGCCGCCGGTCGTCCGACCGGATGACGGCGCAGCTCAAAACGCTTCAGGTCGCGCAGCGAGGCTGCCCGAGCGGCCAGTTGCTGCCGCTCGGACAGCTCGCCGGGGGCACGTCCGCCAAGTGCCCGGGCCAGCAAGAAGAGGGTCAGCACCAGCAGCAGCAGAACCGCCGCGGTGCCGAAGCCGCGGGCCACCATGTTCGGCTCAGGCGAGCGGACGAAGTCGAAGACCTGCAAGGGCAGCGAGATCATCGGACCGGCCAGCGGATTGGCGTTCATCGCGGCCGTGATCCCGGAGGTGAGCAGGACGGGGCTGGTCTCGCCGATGCCGCGCGCGGTACCCAGGATCACCGAGGTGACCAGGCCGGACCGTGCCGTCGGCAACACCACCTGCCAGACCGTCTGCCAGCGCGAGGAGCCCAGCGCGTAGGACGCCTCCCGCAGGTTCTGGGGGACCAACCGCAGCACCACGTCGGCCGAGCGGATCACGATCGGCAGCATCATCACGGTGATCGCGATACCGGCGGCCAGCCCGGAGCGCTCATGGGTGATCGCCTGGATCACAGCGGCGTAGACGAACAGACCGGCCACGATCGAGGGCAGGGCCGTCATTGCGTCCGAGATGGTCCGGACGAAGCGGGCGAACCTCCCGCCAACCTCGTTGAGGAAGACGGCCGTGCCGATCCCCAGCGGAATGGTGATCGCCAGCGCGATCGAGATCTGGATCAGGGTGCCGACGATGGCGTGCAGGATGCCGCCGACCTCCAGCCCGGCCAGCGGGCCGGCGAACTCCATGGTTTGGGTGAACAGGTTCAGGTGGCCGAGCGCGTCCGTGCCCCGCCACAGGGTGTAGATCACGATGAACACCAACGCCGTGAACAGCAGCGTCCCGGCCGCGCTGAACAAGGTGGTGATCAGCCGGTCCTTGACCTCCTCGATGTCGGAGTGCAGCCAGATCAGCAGCATGTACAGCCCGAGGAAGGCCAAGAAGGCCACGATCGTCCAACCGATCGCACCGCTGAGCGGGGCGAACCACCCGAACAGCAAAGTGGCCAGGGCCACCCCGGCGGCCAGGGCGCCGACCAAGTCGAAGCGCTGGGCCGCGGTGAAGCCGTGCACCTTGCGGCGGGGGCCGTCAGCCTCGGCCTTGGTGCCGGGCAGGCTGGTTCGGACGCTGGGCAGCACCTCGGTGCGGAAGATGTCAGCCATCGCTCTGCGCTCCTGAACGCGACCGCGCCACCACGGAGGAGGCGGTGAAGTTGATGATCAAGGTGAGCAGGAACAGCACCAGGCCGGCCGCCATCAGCGCAGACAGGCCGAACTCGCTGGCCTCGCCATAGCGCAATGCGATCAGTGCTGAGACTGAGTTCGTCCCGGTCTTCAGCAGCTGCCAGTTGATGGTGAAGACCGGCGAAATGATCATGTAGACGGCGATCGTCTCGCCCAGTGCCCGGCCCAGGCCGAGCATGGTGCCGCCGATGACCCCGCCCTTGCCGAACGGCAGCACCACCGAGCGGATCATCCCCCACCGGGTCGCACCGAGCGCGTAGGCGCCCTCGCGTTCACCGATCGGCGCCCGGGTGAAGGCTTCGCGCATGATCGAGGTCTGGGTGGGGACGACCATCAGGCCGACCACGATCCCGGCGATGAAAGCCGAGGAGGTGAAGGCGCTGGCGTCGGTGGCCTGCGCTCCGGACGCATCGGTGACCGCGAAGATCGGGATCCAGCCCAGCCACACCGAGATCCACTGTGAGACCGGGATGATCGCCGCCTGCAGGAAGTAGACCCCCCACAGCCCGAAGACGATGCTGGGCACGGCCGCCATCAGGTCGACCAGCGAGACCAGAGTGGCCCGCAGCCGGCCGGTGACCACCTCGGACAGCAGCATGGCCGTCCCCAGCGACAGCGGGAGACTCACGGTCAGAGCGATCAGGGCGATGGCGACCGTCCCGAACAGGACCGCGGCGACGCCGAAGGTTCCGGTTTCCGGAGACCAGGCCTGGGTGTAGAGGAAGGCGAAGCCGGTGGACCGCAGCGCATCGCTGGCCCGCAGGGTCAGGAACACCCCGACCGCAAGCATGATCCCGACGGTGATGATTCCGGAGGCGAAAGCGGTGCGACGGAAGATCTGATCGGCCAGCACCTCCCGGCCGTCCAAGCGACGCTTGGTCTCGACCCCGGCCGGCTCCGAGTTGGATGCCGGAAGCCAGGTCGCGACCGCTGCCGATCCACCGGCTTCGATCGTCGCCACCTGCCGGATCGCGGCACGCCAGCCGCCAATCTCCGCGCCGATCACTTCTGGAGTCCCCCATTCAGCAGCTCGGTGATTGGCCGAGCCGATGGCAGCCTGACATGAGAGCCGGGAGCGGGGCCGAGCGGGCTGTCGGGGCGAAGGTGGACGCCAAGTAGGACGAAGATGAACAGCATTCGAAGCCATCCATACAGGTCTTGCGCCGCGCCGATTCAGCCCACTAACCTGCGCGACCCACACCCACCGCTGCCCTGAAAGCGCTCAGCAGATCCTCAGCACGTGGTCCCTCGTGATTGGGACCCGATGTGCGCGAATTCGTCCGGGTGGATGGGGTGGCCTGAGGCCCTCCTGAGAGTCGTTCCACAGGACCCACCGAGTGCTCACCATCGCGTCACCTTGCGTTCAGCTTGACCCGAGAAGCTCTGCGCTGGGCAGGGATGCTCCCGCCCGGACGCAACCGTGTCCGGATGTTCAGCACCCACGGAGGTGGCATGGTTCGGCTCTTGGTCGTCGACGCCAACCGCGCTGACCGGCGGCTGATCCGGCACCAACTCAGTGGTGTGGACGGAGTCGCGGTCGTCGCCGAGTCGGCGAGTTACCCGGATGCGGTGCGGATCGCCCGCGCCGAGCGCGTCGATCTGGTGCTCCTTGATCTGCAGCCGCAGCGACCCGAAGGCTTCGCGGCGATCCGGGCGATCACGTCCGGGGACGCGGCGGTGCCGGTCCTGGTGCTCAGCGATCACTCCGAACGTGAGCAGGTGGCCAATGCCCTGGACTGTGGCGCGATCGGCTACCTGGTGCGCCGACACGATCTGCCCAACCTCGGCCCGGCGATCCGCAGCGCGGCCAAGGGCCACGCGGTGGTCTCCAGCCGGGTGGTGACCAAGGTGGTGCGCGAGTTCGTCCGCCGCGGTCGGCAGCTGCGTCCGGACGGGGTCGGGCCGGCCGGCGAGACGGTGCTCTCCCCCGCCGAGCTGGCGGTGGTCTCGCACCTGAGCGGCGGCTTCACCACCAACGAGGAGATCGCCACTCAGCTGAGCATCAGCGTGAACACGGTCCGGGCCCAGATCGCCCAGAGCCTGCGCAAGACCGGGACGGCCAATCGGACCGCCTTGGCCCTGTGGGGGCTGCGCAACGGGCTGGATCGCCGACTCGAGACCGGCGGCAAGCCGGCCGCCTGAGCCCGGGCGGACGGCTAGGCGCTGGTCCGGATCTTCGGCAGCCGCTTGGCCATCTCGGCCTCGAACAGGCCGCGGACCGCGGCCGCGTCGAAATGCCCGTCCAGCATCGGCAGCGCCTTCGTCTGCGCCTGCCGGCACACGGCCAGCCAGGCCTGGCCCATGGCCAAGGTGAACGACGAAGCCACCGAAGCATTGATCACCCCGCCCGCGATGCTGCCGGCGCCCGGCAGGAACTTCAGTAGACCGGCCGCCGCAGCTCGTCCGGCTGCCGTGGCGGCCGAGGTGGACGCCACCGCCAGCAGCGCCGACTTGTCCAGACCCAGCCCGTGCAACTGAGCGATCTTGGCCATCATGGACAGCTGGATCGGCACCAGGATGGCCGCCGACGAGAACGGGATCGGCACCGCGGCTGCGGCAGCGGCCGCGGTCACGGCAGCGGCGATCGCCGCTTTCGATCGGCCGGCTTTGAGCCCCAGATCGATCTCTTGCGCGGCGATGAGGGCACCCTGGACCGCGTCCGGAGTGAGCTGAAAGGTGCCCTGCAGGAGCTCCATCAAGCCGTAGGCCGGCTGACCGGTGAACTGGTCCCTCATCGCGTAGGTCAGGAACGGACGTCCGCCGTAGATCGGCAGCTCGCGGGACTCGATGTGGTGGGCCAGCTCGACCGCATCGGGGTGGAACTGGCCATCGCGCATCGGCACCTGGGTGAGCACGCAGATCACCGGCAGGCCGAGGTCGTCCAGGGTCTTGATGAAACGCTCCTCGGCCTCCTCGAAGCGCCGGTCCATGCCGCGTACGCAGTACCAGGCCAGGTGGATCTGCTCGTCGATCGGCTTGCGGCGGCTGTCCTTGACCAGAGTGGTGAGCTCCTTGATCAGGGCATCGTCATCGCGTCCGATCTCGAGGCCATGGCTGTCCAGGACGCCGAGGCTGCCCCGGGAGTCCAGGTAGAGATGCGAGCCCACAGTGACCGGCGCACCGATCCCGGTGGCGGCCACCGGGGCCCCGAAAATGGCGTTGATCAAGGTCGACTTGCCGACTCCGGTCTTGCCGAAGACGGCGATGTTGACCCGGCCCAGTTCGGCGGCCTGCTTCTCGAACTCGGCCCGAAAAGACTCGGTGAACCACTGCGTCATGGCGTCGAGCCTAGGCAACCGACCATTGCCGGACGATGGGGTGGCCCCCTGGGCGTCCCCCGGCCCGCCCCCGGCCGCCTCAGATAGTGACCATCGCTACGAATCGCGCAGTGCCGGATCTACGCTTGCCGGGTTTGCCCACGGACGCAGCGCCGCGTCACCATCACGGAGAGCCGATGAGCCTGTTACGCACCAAGTCGATCGAACAGTCGATCGCCGACACCGATGAGCCGGAGTACCAGCTCAAGCGGTCACTGTCTGCCCTGGATTTGACCGTGTTCGGGGTCGGTGTCGTGATCGGCGCCGGCATCTTCACCCTCACCGGACGAGCTGCCCACAGCGTCGCCGGACCGGCCATCGTGATCAGCTTCGTGATCGCCGCTCTGGCCTGCGCCCTGGCGGCCATGTGTTATGCGGAATTCGCATCGACGGTGCCGGTGTCCGGCTCGGCCTACACCTTCTCCTACGCCTCGCTGGGCGAGATCTTCGCCTGGATCATCGGCTGGGACCTGATCCTGGAGATGTTCCTGGGTGCGTCCGTGGTGGCCCAGGGCTGGAGCGCCTACTTCAGCGCCTTCCTCGGCAAGCTCGGCATCACACTGCCCGCCGCCATCAGCTACGGCGGTGTGGTGGATCTGCCGGCCATCCTGCTGGTGCTGATCCTGGGCGTGCTGGTCACCGTCGGGATCAAGGAGTCGCTGCGGGTCAACCTGGTCCTGGTCGGACTGAAGCTGTTCATCGTCTTGTTCGTGATCATCGCCGGCATCTTCTTCATCAACCCGGCCAACTACTCCCCGTTCATCCCCGAGGCCGTTCCGAGTGCGGCGGCCGACGCCAGCAAGTGGCTGATGCAGCCGCTGCTGCAGTTCATCACCGGGGCGGCTCCGTCCAACTTCGGGATCGGCGGCATCCTTTCCGGTGCCGCGCTGGTCTTCTTCGCCTACATCGGCTTCGACGTGGTGGCCACCACCGCCGAGGAGACCAAGAACCCGCAGCGGGACCTGCCGATCGGCATCATCGCGTCTCTGATCATCTGCACCGTGCTCTACGGCGCCGTGGCGCTGGTCGTGACCGGCATGGTGCCCTACGACAAGCTCGACCCGTCCGCGGCGCTGGCCAATGCCTTCGCCTATCACGGGCAGGCCTGGATGGCGACTCTGATCGCCGCCGGTGCCGTGGCCGGCCTGACCACCGTGGTGCTGACCCTGATGATCGGCGCCACCCGACTGATCTTCGCCATGTCCCGGGACGCGCTGCTGCCCATGGGACTGGCCAAGGTGCACCCCAAGTACCGCACCCCCTGGCTGATCACCATCATCGTCACTGCGGTGGTGGCGGTCGTCGCCGGGTTCACCCCGGTCGGCGTGCTCGAGGAGATGGTGAACATCGGCACGCTGTCAGCATTCGTACTGGTGTCGATCGGAGTGATCCTGCTGCGCCACAAGCGTCCCGATCTGCCGCGCGCCTTCCGGGTGCCGTGGGTGCCGGTGCTGCCGATCGCGTCCGCGCTGATCTGTGGCTACCTGATGATCAACCTCTCGGTGGAGACCTGGCTGCGCTTCGTGGTCTGGCTGGCGATCGGCTTCGTCATCTATTTCGCCTACTCACACCGCAACTCGCGGCTGGCCACCGGGGCTCCTATCCACCCCGATATCGCCGCCGCCATGGAGTCTGGCGTCGTCCGCCCGGACGACCTGCGCTGACCCCAGCCAGCGGGTTGGGCCGGGACCGATAGCCCGGACAGCCTCCTGAACTTGGGTCGGACGTACCCTCTCCTCCTCGAGGGTCGTCCGGCCCAAACGTCTTTCTGTTCTCGGTCCGCCCGGACGAGCGGACGGGCCGCCGGACGCACCCGCGGAGAGGCTGCGGCGACCGGACCGGTAGACTGGGCAGGTTCCCGCTTCAGACCGGAGTCCCGCATGCCCACTCGCGCAGACCTGCGCAATGTCGCCATCATCGCCCACGTCGACCACGGCAAGACCACCTTGGTGGACGCCATGCTGTGGCAGTCCGGGGCCTTCCGCGAGAACCAGGACGTGTCCACCCGAGTGATGGACTCGATGGATCTGGAGCGCGAAAAGGGCATCACGATCCTGGCCAAGAACACCGCGGTCGACCACGTGATGGCCGACGGCCAGACCGTCACCATCAACATCATCGACACCCCCGGCCACGCCGACTTCGGCGGTGAGGTCGAGCGCGGCCTGGAGATGGTGGACGGCGTCCTGCTGCTCGTCGATGCCTCCGAAGGCCCGCTGCCGCAGACCCGGTTCGTGCTGCGCAAGGCGCTGGCCAAGAACCTGCCGATCATCGTGGTGATCAACAAGGTCGACCGCCCCGACGCCCGGATCGCCGAGGTCGTGGACGAGGTCTACGCGCTGTTCCTTGACCTGCTCGAGGACGACGAGGCACACCACCTGGACTTCCCGATCATCTACTGCGCCGCGAAGGCCGGACGGGCTTCGATGAACCAGCCCGCCGACGGCGGACTGCCGGACTCGGAGAACCTGGAACCGCTGTTCACCCTGATCACCGACAAGATCCCGGCGCCGGAGTACACCGAGGGCGCGCCACTCCAGGCACATGTCACCAACCTGGACGCCTCGCCCTACCTGGGCCGCCTGGCCCTGTGCCGGATCGTTGAGGGCAGCATCACCCGCGGCCAGACCGTCGCCTGGTGCCGGCACGACGGCACCATCAGCAACGTCCGGCTGTCCGAGCTGCTGATCACCCAGGCCCTGGATCGGGTTCCGGCCGACTCGGCCGGCCCCGGCGACATCGTGGCCATCGCCGGCATCCCCGAGATCACCATCGGTGAGACCATCGCCGATCCGTCCGATCCGCGTCCGCTGCCGCTGATCCACGTCGACGAACCCAGCATCTCGATGACCATCGGCATCAACACCTCGCCGCTGGCCGGCAAGGTGGGCAAGCTGCTCACCGCTCGCCTGGTGAAGAACCGCCTCGACACCGAGCTGATCGGCAACGTGTCGATCCGAGTGCTCAACACCGAGCGTCCTGACACCTGGGAGGTGCAGGGACGTGGCGAGCTGCAGTTGGCCGTCCTGGTCGAGATGATGCGCCGCGAGGGCTTCGAACTGACCGTCGGCAAGCCCGAGGTGCTGCTGCGCACCGTCAACGGCAAGACCGAGGAGCCCGTCGAGCGGCTGACTGTGGACGTGCCCGAGGAGCACGTCGGCACGATCAGCCAGCTGATGGGCACCCGCCGGGCGCGGATGGAGCAGATGGTCAACCACGGCACCGGCTGGGTGCGAGTGGAGTACGTGATCCCGGCGCGTGGCCTGATCGGCTTCCGCACCGAGTTCCTCACCGAGACCCGCGGCACCGGCATCATGCACCACGTCTTCGAGGGCTACGAGCCGTGGGCCGGCGAGATCAAGACCCGCCTGTCGGGCTCCTTGGTGGCCGACCGCACCGGCGTGGTCACCAGCTTCGCGCTGTTCAACCTGCAGGAGCGCGGCACCTTGTTCGTCTCGCCCACCGAAGAGGTGTACGAGGGCATGATCGTCGGCGAGAACCCCCGACCCGAGGACATGGACGTCAACCCCACCAAGGAGAAGAAGCTGACCAACGTCCGCTCTTCGACCGGTGACGAATTGGAGCGGCTGATCCCCCCGCGCGTGCTCAGCCTCGAGCAGGCGCTGGAGTTCTGCCGTGGCGATGAGTGCCTCGAGGTCACGCCCAAGAACGTCCGGATCCGCAAGGTCGTCCTGGACGCCAACGAGCGGGCCAAGCAGCGCAGCCGGGCCAAGAAGGCCTGACCTAGACCGACGCAGGACGGTTCGGCTTCGTCTCGCTTCACCAGAAGCGCGACGAGACCGGGCCGTCCTTCTGTCTTCCCACGCGTCACGGGGACGGTTCCTGCAACTCACGCTGATCAGCGCCGGACGGTGATGGAGCCGTCCCCCAGGCTGGGCAGCGGTCAGAACCCGGTCAATCGGCCGGAGCCGCGATGTCGGGGGTGGTGAGCGGCTCGTGGCGCTGCCGACTCCCCTAGACTCGGGCCAACATCACCCCCGGGAGCGTTCATGACCTTCCCCACCGGCTGGGACGGGCCGAAGTACTTCGCCGCCCAGCTGGCGCCCGAGCCGGTCCGGACGGACTGGTCGCCACCCACCGGTGAACCGGGAATCGTCCAACCGCATCCACTGAGCTTCGGCGACATCCTGGGTGGCGTCTTCCGCGCCGTCCGCTACGCCCCGGGGACGATGTTCGGCCTGACCTTGATCCTCACTCTGGTCGCCCAGCTGCTCGGCATGGGCGTGGGCTACCTGCTCAGCCAGCAGTACGGAGTCAGCCTGCTGCCCGGCGACGAAGCCGACGGCGACCTGGCCATGCTGTCCTGGTCGTGGGTGGCCGGAACGGTGGCCACCGCCTTCGCCGAGATGGTGATCGGCATCGGGCTGACCTGGGCCACCTTCCAGGCGGTCCGGGCCAAGAAGGCCGCTCCACTCGCTGCGGCCCGCCAGATCGCCGCCCGGTTCTGGCCGACGGTCGGCCTGTATGCCCTGCCCCTGCTCGCCGGAGGCGCGGTCATCGCCGCGGTTGCCGTGCTGATAGCGCCGCTGGCCGCCAAGGATCAGCCCTGGGTCTGGATCCCGGTGGGCATCGGCGGCGGCTTCGCGGCCGCCTGCCTGGCCGTCCGGCTGCTGCTGGCACCCTGCGTGATCGCCATCGAGAACCGCGGCCCGATCGCCGCCATCCGGCGAAGCTGGGCGCTGACCCGCGGCCAGTTCTGGCGGATCGTCGGCATCTACCTGGCCACCACCATCCTGATCTCGCTGGCCACCAACATGCTCTCCACCGTGTTCCTGTTCGTCGGCAGCGTGATCACCGCAGCCAATGCCGGCATCGGCGCGACCGTGATGCTGAGCTCATCAACGATCACCGTGGCGGTGTTCAGCCTCCCGCTGACCAGCGCCCTGGTCACCCTGCTCTACGTGGACGCCCGGTTCCGCACCGAGGCCTTCGACCTAGAGCTCAGCGAGGAGCTGTTCGGATGAGCCCACCGCTGACCCCGAGCGCGGACGAAGCCCGGCGCCTGCTCGCCGATGAGCTGAGCAAGCCGATCTATCTGGACGCCCGCAACTGGCTGATGGAGCAGCTGCGCAAGCTGCTCGACTGGCTGCAGGGGTCATCGGATCCGACCGTGTCCACCTCACCGCTGAGCGGTGGACAGGGGCTGTGGATCGGCTTCGGGACGGCGGCCGTCCTGGTCGTGGTGATCTGGGCGCTGATGGGCCCGCTGCGCGCCGAACGCCGCCGCTCCCGGGAGCTGTTCGACGAGGAGGAGCTGAGCGCCGCGGACCTGCGCGCGAAGGCGTCCGCGCTGGCCGCGAACGGTGAGTGGGGACAGGCGATCGTGGAGCACTTCCGGGCCATGATCCGGTCACTGAGCGAGCGGGTGATCATCGAGGAGTTCGCCGGCATGACCGCGGACGAGGCCAGCACGCTGGCCGCGGTTCGGCTGCCGTCGCTGGCCGAGCAGCTCGCTCAGGCCGCGCGCGATTTCGACGCCGTGGCCTACGGCGACCAGCCCGGCACGGCTGAGCAGTACCAGCAGCTGGTGGATCTCGATGCCGAGGTGGCTGCCGCCACGCCCGTCCTGCCCCAGCGGGAGAGCCAGGCCGCGGTGAGCGTGGAGGTCGGCCAATGACCGGCCGCCGCTGGTTGATCGTGTTCGGCGTGGCACTGGCGCTGTTCGCAGGGCTGATCGCGATCTCGGTGATGCTGCCGCCCAACCCGGATCGGCTTCCGAACTCGATCTCCAACCCGGGACCCAATGGCGACATGGCGCTGGCCCAAGTGCTGGGCAGCCAGGGCGTCCAGGTGCATCAAGTGACCAGCCTGGACGAGGCCGCGCAGGCCGCGGCCGGATCGACCCTGGCGATCACCCTCACCCAGGAGTTGTCCGAGCAGGCTCTCTCTCGGCTGCGCACAGTCGATGCCGATCTGGTCATCATCTACGCCGCCGAGGACCCGATCGAGGCCGTGGCCGAACTGAGCGACGGCAAGATCGGCACCACCTACTGGTGGTCCGAGGACGAGCCGCGAGCGGGCTGCACCGATCCGGACGCCCTGGCCGCGAAACAGATCACCACCTCTGACCAGGGCCTGTACGCGATCGGCCAGCAGGTCAGCCTGTGCTTCCTGGACGAGGTCGGGAACGGCCTCTACGCCCAGGTGGACGTCCCTGGCCATCGGGTCACCGTGATCGCCGGCACCCGCTGGCTGCGCAACGACACCATCACCCAGGTCGGCAATGCCGCACTGGCCCTGCGGGCGCTGGGTCGGCACTCCCAGCTGACCTGGTACCTGCCCGGCCCGGAGGTGCTGCTCACCGACACAGCCGGGGACGAGCTCGACCCGTCCGCGCTGCTCCCGCCCTGGTTCGGGCCGGTGAGCGCGCTGTTCGGGCTGGCGCTGGCCGCAGCCGCCGCCTGGCGCGGACGCCGCTTCGGCCCGCTGGTCGCTGAACGGCTGCCGGTGGCCATGCCGGCCTCCGAGGTGTCCTCCGGCCTGGGCCGGCTCTACCGCCAGGCCGGCGCTCGCAGCCACTCGACCGCCGCCCTGCGGGCCGCCAGCCTGCACCGGCTCGGGGCCCGGCTCGGCCTGCCACCTGCGGCAAGCGCGGAGCTGGTCATCGAGCGACTGTCCCGGGCCAGCGGCGAGGATCCGCAGCTGATCCGGACGCTCTACTACGGCACTTTCCCGCACACCGACTCCGAACTGGTGGCCCTGGCCACCCAACTGTCCGACCTAGAAGCAAAGGTGACCAGCCATGAGTGATCAGCCGTTCGCACCCCCACCGGCCCTGAACCCGGCCCAGGATGCGCTGACTCGGGTCCGCGACGAGGTGGGCAAGGCGGTGGTCGGCCAGAACGGCGCGGTCACCGGGCTCCTGGTGGGGCTGCTGGTCGGCGGCCATGTGCTGCTCGAAGGCGTCCCGGGCGTGGCCAAAACGCTGCTGGTCCGCTCGCTGGCGGCCAGCCTCGAGCTGAGCACCAAGCGGGTTCAGTTCACCCCCGACCTGATGCCCGGTGACGTCACCGGCTCGCTGATCTACGACAGCCAGGCCGCCCGCTTCGACTTCCGTCCCGGGCCGGTGTTCACCAACCTGCTGCTCGCCGACGAGATCAACCGGACGCCACCGAAGACCCAGGCCGCGCTGCTGGAGGCCATGGAAGAGCGTCAGGTCAGCGTGGACGGAACCCCGCGGCCGCTGCCGGATCCATTCATGGTGATCGCCACCCAGAACCCGGTCGAGTACGAAGGCACCTATCCGCTGCCCGAGGCCCAGCTGGATCGGTTCCTGCTCAAGCTGACCCTGCCGCTGCCGCCCCGGGACGACGAGTTGCAGGTGCTGCGCCGGCATGCGGCCGGCTTCGACCCCCGCGACCTGGCCGGTGCCGGACTGAGGGCGGTCGCCGGAGCGTCCGATCTGGTGGCGGCCAGGGCTCAGGTGGCCACGGTCCGAGTGGACGAGCAGGTGCTGGCCTATGTGGTCGATCTGTGTCGGGCCACCCGCTCGGCGCCCTCGGTCTCGCTCGGCGCGTCCCCGCGCGGGGCCACCGCACTGCTGAAGACCGCCCGGGCCTGGGCCTGGCTGAGCGGACGCGACTTCGTCACTCCCGACGATGTGAAGGCCATGGCGCCGGCCACCCTGGCCCACCGGCTGGCGATCCGCACCGAAGCCCAGCTGGACGGCACGACGCCGGCCGGCGTGCTGCAGAACGTGCTGGCCTCGCTGCCGGTGCCGCGCTGAGCGAGGGCCGATGACAATCTCGGGACGGGTCCCGCTGCTGCTCCTGGTCGGAATCATCCCCGTGGTGGTCTGGCCGGTGCCGCTGGCGGTGCTCGGCTGGGCGCTCCTGGTCGCCGGGCTGACCGGGCTCGACCTGGCGCTGGCGCTCGCCCCGCAACGACTGCTTGTGAGCCGCGACCTGCCGGCCAGCGTCCGGCTCAGTCAGCCGGCCATCTCCCGACTGACCGTGACCAACGCGGCGTCGCGGACGGCCCGGTTCCAGCTGCGCGACGCCTGGCCACCCAGCACCCAGCCGGCCGCCGAGCGTCCGCGACTGGTGTTGCAGGGCGGCGAATCACTGCGCCAGAGCACTCGGCTGCTGCCGACCCGGCGCGGCGACGTGGCCGCCGGCGGCGTGACCGTCCGCTCCTTCGGCCCGCTGGGCCTGGCCGCCCGGCAGCGGACCATCGAGCTTCCCGGCGTGCTGCGAGTGCTCCCCGAGTTCCGCTCGCGCAGCCAGCTGCCCTACCGGCTGGCCCGGCTCCGCGAACTGGACGGGCAGGCGTCGGTGCATGTGCGTGGCCAGGGCACCGAGTTCGATTCACTGCGTGAGTACGCGTTGGGCGACGACGTCCGCTCGATCGACTGGCGGGCCTCAGCCCGGGCCACCAAGACCATGGTGCGCACCTGGCGTCCGGAGCGGGACCGGCACATCCTGATCGTCCTGGACACCTCGCGGTGGGCGGCCGGACGGCTGTCCGGCGGCACCGGCAGCGACCAGACCCGGCTCGAGGCCGGCATCGAGACCTGCCTGCTGATGGCCGCCCTCGGGGCCGCCTCCGGCGATCGGATGAGCCTGCTGGTGGCCGATCAGGAGGTGCGGCTGCGACTGCCCGGCACCGGGCGGGGTTCGGTGCTGGCCTCCTTCGCCGACGGGCTCAGCCAGGTCGAGCCGGTCCTCGGCGAGCCGGATTGGACGCTGATCGCCGGGCAGGTGACCCAGCTGTGTCGGCAGCGCAGCCTGGTGATCCTGGTCACCGGCCTCGATCCGGCGCTGTATGCCGACGGCGTCGGCACTGTGCTGGCCGGGCTCAGCCAGGCCCATCAGGTGTTGATCGCCCACGTCACCGATCCGGGCACCACGGTCGGGGCCGCCGCCCCGCAGAATGCCACCCAGGCCTACGATGCGGCCGCCGGCAGCCGGCTCTGGCTGGGCACTCAGGCGCTGGCCCAGCGGGTCGGACGGCTGGGCGTAGATGTGGTCCAGGCCGGCCCGGACGCGCTGGCGCCGGCCGTCTGCGATCGCTATCTGGCCTTGAAGGCTGCCGGACGGCTGTAGCGAATCAGCCGGCCACAGGGATCAGGCTGGCCTGCTCCTCGGCGTTCAGCCCCGGGTCGGTGCCGATCCGCACGGCCCGTCGGCCCAGGCCGAAGACGACAACCCAGAAGCCTACAAAGGCCAGTCCGCCGATCCCGATCTTCAACCATGGATCCAGCTGGGAGCCGGTGACGAAGCCTTCGATCAGACCGCTGATGAACAAGGCGATGGTGAGGGCGACCACCACCACGATGGTGGTGCGGCCCTCCTCGGCCAGACTCTGTCGCCGGGTCCGGTGTCCGGGGACCAGCCAGGCCCAGGCCAGCCGCATCCCGGCCGCGCCGGCCACGAACACACAGCTGAGCTCCAACAGGCCGTGCGGCAGGATCAGCGACCAGAACACCCAGTCGGCATTCTGCACGTGCATCACCGCACCCATCACCCCTACGTTGAGCGCATTGTCGAACATGACCTTGGCCGGATAGATGCCGGTGATCCCGGTGGCCACGCACAGTGCCGCCACGAAGGCGTTGTTCGTCCACACCATCGCGGAGAAGCTCGCGCTGGGGTACTCCGAGTAGTAGGACGCGAAGGCGCTCTCGGCGATCTCCCGCTGTTCGGTCGGTGGCACCACCGAGGCGAGCAGCGCCGGGTGCGAGGCCGTCCACCAGCCTGCGCTGACCGCGACCAGCACACCCAGCACTGCGGTGATCACCGACCACCAGCGCACCCGGTACAGCGCGGCCGGGATCGTCCGAGTGAAGAAGCTGAGCACCTGCGACCAGGTCAGATCGTGCGGGCTGGCGATCCGGGAGCGGGCCTTGACCAGGATTACCGAGAGCCGCGAGACCAGTTCGGGATCGGGCGCGTTGGTGCGCAGCAGCGAGAGATGGGTGGCGCCCTGCCGGTAGAGCCGGACGAGTTCGTCCGCCTGGGCCCCGGTCAGCCGACGTGTGCCCGCGAGTTGCTCCAGGCGCTGCCAGCCGCCGGCTCGGGCGCTGGCGAACACGTCGATGTCCACGTCGGCAGCCTAGCCGCCATCGGCCCGAGAAACCGGCGCAATGGACCCGATCGCCGCTAGCCTCGTCCCGTGCCCGACGAAATCCTCACTGGTGAGGGCGTCGCCCTGCAGATCAGCCCGGCATCGGTGCTGGCCAGGGCGGCTGCCTGGCTGATCGACGCGGTCGCCACCGCGGGCGTGATCCTGGTCACGTTCATCTTCGTGCCACTGCTGTGGGAGCTGTCCGACTTCGATTCCGCAGCGCTCCGGGCGATCCTCTACGTGGCCATCGTGGTGCTGTTCATCGGGGTGCCGATCACGGTCGAGACGCTGAGCCGCGGACGCTCCTTGGGCAAGCTGGCCCTGGGTCTGCAGATCGTCCGCGACGACGGCGGGCCGGTGCGGCTGCGGCACGCCTCGGTGCGCGCCCTGGTCGGCTTCTTCGAGTTGTGGATGCTGTTCGGCGGACTGGCCTTCCTGGTCTCGATGCTGAACGACCGCGGCAAGCGGGTCGGCGACTACCTGGCCGGCACCTACGCGATCCGGGTGCGGAGCACGGCAGATGCCAGGCCGCCGCTGTACCTGCCGGCGGAGCTGGCCGGATGGGCGGCACTGACCGACCTGCGTCCGCTGCCCAGCGGGCTGGCGCTGCGGGCCCGACAGTTCCTCAGCCGAGCACCGCGGTTCCCACCGACGATCCGGCACCGGCTCGGGCTGCGGCTGGCCGCCCAGCTGGAACTCTTCGTCTCGCCGGCTCCGCCGTGGGGCACCTACCCTGAGCCGTTCATCGCCGCAGTCCTGTACGAGCACCGGCGGCGTGAGCAGCTCGCCCAGGACCGGCTCAACCAACGACTGACAGCTCAACTCAGCGGGATCAACACCTTGCCGTACTCGATCGACGATCCGTCCTAAGCCTCGGTTTTTTGCAGTCCTGCAAAGTTGCAGTACTGTAATCCTGCGCCGCTGCACGATGCAGTGGCGTTGTTCGTTGATTGAGGCTCTGAATGACCGCTGTCGCAACCCGCCCCGAAGCCGAGGCGACCCAGCCGCTGATGAATCACCGGCAGATCCTGTTCGTCGTGTACGGCCTGATGGCCGGCATGTTCCTGTCCTCGCTGGACCAGACAATCGTCGGTACGGCGATCCGAACCATCGGCGACGACCTGCACGGACTGGACCAGCAGGCCTGGGTGACCACCGCCTACATGATCGCGGCCACGGTCACCACGCCGCTGTACGGCAAGCTCTCCGACCTGTTCGGACGCCGTCCGCTGTTCATCATCTCGATCTCGATCTTCGTGCTCGGCTCGCTGCTGTCCAGCTTCGCCACCTCGATGCTGATGCTGGCCGCCTTCCGCGGCTTCCAGGGTCTGGGCGCCGGCGGCTTGATGGCGCTGCCGCTGGCCATCATGGGCGACATCATGGCGCCGCGAGAGCGGGCCAAGTACCAGGGCTACTTCATGGCCACCTTCGGGGTGGCCTCGGTGGTCGGCCCGCTGATCGGCGGCGTCTTCGCCGGCACCGACCAGATCGCCTGGATCTCCGGCTGGCGCTGGGTCTTCCTGGTGAACGTCCCGGTCGGCATCCTGGCCCTGGCCATCGTGATCGCCTTCCTGCACCTGCCGCACATCCCGCACGCCCGTCCCCGCGTGGACTGGTGGGGCGCCACCTTGGTGGTCGGCACCCTGGTACCGCTGCTGCTGATCGCCGAGCAGGGCCGTGAGTGGGGCTGGACGTCCCCGGCCGCCATCGCCTGCTACGCCCTCGGCGCGGCCGGCGCGGTGGGCTTCCTGCTGGTTGAGCGGGCGATGGGCACCGACGCGATCATCCCGTTGCACCTGTTCGACTCCAAGGCGTTCTCGATGACCATCGTGCTGAGCGTGCTGGTCGGCTTCGGGATGTTCGGCGCCATGATGACCATCCCGCTGTATCTGCAGATCGTGAACGGCCTGACTCCGACCCAGTCCGGCCTGGCCACCTTGCCGATGATGGCCGGCGTGATGATCGCCTCGATCGGCACCGGCCAGCTGATCGGACGCACCGGTCGGTACCGGATCTTCCCGATCACCGGCACCGCCACCACCGCTCTGGGCTTCGTGATCCTGACCCAGATCACGCCGGATCGTCCGTCCTGGTACATGATGATCGCGATGTTCGTCATCGGCGCCGGCCTCGGCCAGTTGATGCAGACCCTCACCTTGGCCGCCCAGGCCTCGGCCCCGGCCCGCGACATCGGTGTCTCCACCAGCTCGG
The DNA here is from genome assembly GCF_002563675.1 of Propionicimonas paludicola. NCBI lineage: Bacteria > Bacillati > Actinomycetota > Actinomycetes > Propionibacteriales > Nocardioidaceae > Propionicimonas > Propionicimonas paludicola. Next base: position 2,360,644 of record NZ_PDJC01000001.1, read on the forward strand.
CGGCCTTCTTCCGGCAGATCGGCGGCACCCTGGGCACCGCGGTGCTGCTGTCGGTGCTGTTCACGGTGCTGCCGACCAACATCACCAACTCGCTGACCGATCGGGCCACCCTGACCAATGCCCTGGACGCCGCCCTGGACCCGGCCGTTGCCACGGCGCCGGCCAACACCAAGGTGATCGACAAGATGTGGGCGCCGATCCTGGACAAGATCCACACCCAGCTGGACGACAGCATGGACACCGCGACCACGCAGGTGAAGGACGCCGTCGAGCAGAAGCTGCGCGAGAAGGTGTCCGAGGCTGCACACAGCAAGTCGGCGCAAGGGGCCGGCAAGCTGGCCGACGGTGTGGACGCGCTCAGCTCCGGCCTCGGCAAGCTTGCCGACGGAACCCAGGCCTATGTCGACGGGGTCGGCAAGATCTCGGCCGGGGTGAACAAGCTCAGCGCCGGCAGCACCAAGCTGGCCGCCGGCCTCAGCCAGGTCAGTGACGGCGAGCAGAAGATCGCCGGGCTGGCCAGCTACACCAGCGCCGGCTACGCCGATGCCAAGGCGGACCTGAACCGGCTGTCCGATGATGTGGACGCTTGCAACGGCGGCGACAACGCGGCCTGCGCGAAGCTGTCTGCCGACCGGGACGCCCTGGCAACGGCGCTCAGCACGCTGGGCGATCGCGTGCACGGTTTGGACGGTGCCCTGAACGGCAGTGCCGATCATCCCGGGCTGGCCGCCGGCCTGGGCGGTCTGTCCGCCGGGATGAACAAGCTGGCCGCCGGCACCAGCGCGCTGGCCGACGGCGTCGGGATGGCTGCTGACAAGGGCAGCCTGCTCAGCACCGGAGCCAGCGGAGCGGCCGACGGCGCCAGCAAGGTCGGCGGCGGCGTCCGCAAGCTCTCCAAGATCGAGAAGGTGATCGACGACAAGGTCGCCGAGCTGCTCCCCGAGGCCCAGGACAAGGCCCTGCAGAAGGTCGCCGCAGAACGGCACCTGAGCGTGGTCGACCACAAGCTCACCATCGACTTCGCCGATCCGGTACAGCGCCGGGCGATCGTCGACGAGCTGGTTCCGAAGATGGTCGACGCGATCAACTCCGGCAACAACGACTCGGTGAAGACCGACACCGACGCCAGCGATACGTCCTTCGTGAACGGGGCCGATCGGCGGCTGACCACGCCCTTCCTGAACGGCTTCAACGACTCCGTGGTGACCATCTACTGGGTGGGTCTTGCCGTGATGCTGACCGCCTTCGTGCTTACCTGGCTCTTCAAGGTGCCGCCGCTGCGCAACCGGTCGGCCCTGGAGGAGAAGTCGGCTGCCGCCGAAGCCGCGGCCGGATCGGAGCCGGACAATGATTGACCCGAACAGCCCCCGAGGGCAGCGGCTGGATTCGCTGCGCGAGCGCAAGAAGCTGGCCACCCGGATCGCCATCCACGAGGTGGCGCTGCGGCTGGTCGACGAGCGCGGCCCGGAAGGGGTCACCGTCGAGGAGATCTGCGCCGAGGTCGGCGTCTCGCCACGGACCTTCTTCAACTACTACCCAACCAAGCTGGCCGCAGCCTTCGACCTGACCGAGTCACAGATCAGCGAGGAGGTCCGCGAGTGCTTCCTGGCCGGGACCGGCAGTCTGGTGGACGACCTGTGCGAGCTGGTCGCCGCCAGCGTGGACGTCCCTCGGGACTACCCACGGGTGAAGGTGCTGCTCAAGGACTACTCCGAGCTGGCGCTGAGTTTCTGGCAGCAGATGAACCTGCGTCGCCGCCCGGTGATCGAGCTGGCCAAGCATCGGGCCGCCGACGACGAAACCGCCACCAACGCCTTCGCCGTGGTGATGGTGGCCATGATGGCCATCATGCGCCGCCCAGGTGCCTCTGACATCGAAACTCTCGCCGCCCGGCTGAAGGCCGAGGTCCGCGGCCTGGCCGCATTGATCCGCGAAGGCGACGCCGACTAGCTCAGCGGCGGACGCTCCTGCGCCCACGGACGGACCCGCTCCAGCTGGGCCGAGACCTGGATCAGGGTCGGTTCGCCATTGGGCGCTCCGACCAGCTGGACGCTCAGTGGCAGCCCATCGGAGCTGAAACCGGACGGGATGGCCGCAGCCGGGTTGCCCAGCACGTTCCAGATCGAGGTGAAGCCCGAGGTGGCGGTCGCCTTGCTGGTGGCGGCCAGTGCCCCGCGTCCGTCCAACTGGCCGACCGGGACCGCCGGGGACGGCGTGGTCGGCATCAGCAGCAGATCGTGGTCACCGAAGTAGGCCGCAGCAAAGGCGGCCCCGGCCGCCTGTCCGTCCCGCTCGGCCTTGCCGGCCAGCCCGCGCAGCGGCGCGGTGAGTCGCATCAGGGTCCGGGTGCGCCGCTCCAGGAGCTCCGGATACTCGGCCCGGGCCGCCTCCTCGGCCACCCCGGCGGCGGTCTGCGCCATGAAGGTCAGACTCACGTTCGGGAACTTCGGGTCCACCGGTTCGACCAGGTGCCCGAGCTCGGCCAGGGCGTCCGCGGTATCGAGCAGGGCCTTGGTGGTCTCGGCATCGGCGGACGCTCCGGCGAACTTCGTCAAGTAGCCGATCCGGAGTCGTCCGGGCTCGCGCCGGTAGGCCTCGGTGAGGCTGATCGGCAGCGGTCCGGCCCGCCAGGTGTCGATCGGGGTGGAGCCGGTGATGGCGTCATAGATCAGCGCGCTGTCCTCGACGGTCCTGGTCAGCGGGCCGATCACGCCCAGTGAGCGCCACAGATGCGCGTTCGGGGCGGCACTGGTCCGGCCGCGCTGACACTTCAGCCCATAGAGCCCGCACCACGATGACGGCAGCCGGATCGAGCCGCCCCCATCGCCGCCGATCGCGGCTGCCACCATCCCGGACGCCACCGCGGCCGCCGAGCCGCCGGACGATCCGGCGGTTGACCGCATCGGGTTCCACGGGTTGCGGGTGTAGCCGTTGGCGCTGGTCTCGGTCCACGGCCAGATCCCGAACTCGGGCATCCGGGTCTTGCCGACGATCACCGCGCCGGCCTCGCGCAGCCGGCGGACCACCTCGCTGTCGGCCGCCGCCGGCGTCCGGAACGCTGCTCCGCCGTAGGCCGTGGGCAGGCCGGCCACGTCGTTCTCGTCCTTGATCGCGATCGGCACCCCGTGCAGCGGTCCGCGCTGTGCAGCCGGAGTGGCGTCGCGCTGTGCAGCCTCGGCCCGGGCCCGTTCGTCCAGCACGGCCACGAAGGCGTTCAGCTGGTGATCCAGCCGCTGAATCTGGGCCAAAGACTCCTCGACCAGCTCTGCGGACGTCACCTGACCGGAGGCGATCCGACGGGCCTGCTCTGCGAACGACACGAACTCCATGCCCGCATCATGGGCCCTGTCGGGCCTGGTCAGCGCCGAAATCGCAGGACTGTCACAAGGTTGCGACAAAGGCATCGATCAGACCGACCAGCTGCTCCTCGGCCGTGGTCCGGGCCACCGTCGAGACCCCGTCGTCGGCCTGCGGCCCGTAGCGCCCGAAGAAGGCATGGACGGCACCGTCCAGCCGCACCTTCTTGGTGCCGGCCGGCAACCGCTTCAGGCCGTCATCGAGTTTGGCCTTGTCGACCACCTTGTCGTTCTCAGCGTCGACCACCATGGCCTTCAGCCCAGGGATGTCGCTGAGGTCGTTGTCATCGGGCGGATAGGACGCCAGCAGGACCAGCCCGGCGACCGGATGCGAGCCCCACTTGTCCTGGTCGGCCACGAACCGAGCAGCCATCGAACCACCGAGTGAATGGCCGATCAGCACGACCTTCTTGCCGCGGCCATAGCTGGCCAGCATCGACTTGGCCCGGTCGGGCTGCAGCACCGGCAGATCGAACCAGAACTCGGGGATGATCGTGGTGCGGCCGGCGGCGGCTTCGCGGCGGGCCAGCCACTCGTAGGCCTGCGGCCGGACCAGACCACCGGGGTAGATCACCACCAAGACGTCCGACTCGGCCACTCCGGCCGGCGGTTCAACCAGCAGATAACGCCCGTCGTCAGTCTTCAGGCTGACCTTCGCCTTGGCGCTGGCGGCATTGGAGATCGCGTCCTGACCGGGGATCAGCGGCGGGCGGACCAGGATCGGCCAGCCCAGACCCAGCGCGAAGGACAGCGCGGCCACCAACACCAACAGCAGCCGGCGCGGCCACCGGCGCACCGGACGCGCTTGGGCACCGCGAGTCGTCTGGGCACCGCGCCCCGAGGCGGTGCGGGGCCGAGCCATCAGGCGCGGCCCAGGCCGGGCTGTGGACGCCAATGCAGGCCGGCGTCGGCGGAGACCAGCGGCTCCTGGGCGGCGGGGATCCCGGCCACCATCAGTTCGGTCTCGGGGTTCAGCTGCCGCTTGAGCAGGGCCAGCCCGATCGGGCCAAGTTCGTAGTGCCGCTGCGAGCTGCCCATCCGGCCGACCACCTGGTCGCCGGCCAGCACGTCCGCGCCGACCGGGGGCAGGGTGTCGTCCGAGCCGTCCAGCAGCAGCCGGGTCAGCCGACGCGGCGGCCGGCCCAGGTTGTAGACCCGGGCCACCGTCTCCTGGCCCGGGTAGCAGCCCTTGCGCAGATGGACGGCCGGGCCGAGCAGGTCGCCGTCGGGGTTGGCCAGCTCATTGGGGATGGTCCGCTCATCGGTGTCGACGAAGATGCGCGGGAGACCGGCCGCGATCCGCAGCGCGTCCATGGCCCAGGTGCCGGCCCGGACCGGACCGAGGGTGTCCTCCAGCCGTCCGGCCGGGATCACCTCCGGAGCCGCGCCGGGGGCCATGGCCAGCACAAAGCCGTCCGGCTCAGCCAGCTCGACTCGGGCCGCGAAGATCATCTTTCCTAGCCAGGCCAGGAGTTCCGGAAGACGTCCGGGCTCGGTGTGGCACCACAAGGTGGTGCCGTCGTCGATGGCGCCGAAGACGTGGGCCAGATGGCCCTGCGGGCTGAGGATGTAGGCCACGGTCGGCTGGCCAGGGGCCAGGTTCGCGAAGTCCTGGCTGGTGATGTCGTTCAGCCAGCGGAGCCGATCCGGGCCGCTGATCGTGAAGACCGGACGGTACGAGAGGTCGACCCCGGCTTGGCCGGCCGCCAGCAGCTTCTGCTCGCGGAACGGGTCGCCGTAGTGCCAGATGGCTCCGGCGTCGAGGCCCTCGGTGACCTGGACGCTCACCGCCGCTCCAGAGTCGCCCATAGATAGGGCTGCAGCTCCTCGGTCTCGGTGGCGCGGTCGAAGGAGAACATCAGCTTGCCCTCGACGGTGCCGTACAGGCGGCGTCCGGCGGTGTAGGTGACCTTGGCGTCCCGAGTGCGGGCCACGGCGTCGGTGATCAGGTCCAGCCGCCCGGGAGCGAGCTTGCCGAACCAGATCTCGGCATAGCCGTCCGGGGAGGTCATCATCACGTCGACGGTGCCGTCGGCCAGCGGACGCCAGAAGCCGGTCTCCATGAACAGCGGACGTTCGGGCTGGCCGTCGGCGTCGGTCAGGAAGGCCTGGGCCAGGTAGTGCAGGAAGTCGCCGCCGTTGTCGGCGAAGTCGACCTGGATGGCGTAGCTGACCTTCTCTTCGCCGGGCCACTGGCGATAGCCGGTGCCCTCCCAGCGTCCGCGCAGCCAGGCGAGCCCGACCAGCGCCGGGTTCAGGTCGGACGGGATCTCAAAGGCCATCTTTACCTCCTCGGCCGCGGAGCATCACGAACAGCCCCCAGCCGGCCAGCAGAATCAGCGCGGCGCAACCGCCACCCACGACCCAGCCGGTCACCGAGAGAGGAACGAGGCTGAGCACCCCAGCAGCATAACCGGCCGACCCCAGCCACCCCCCGAAGCCACCCGGTCGGCGCAGTGGGGACGGCTCCACTCCTGTCCACCCCGGTCAGCGCAGTCGGTGGGGACGGTTCCACTACCGTCCGCCGGCCCGGGCGACGCCTTGGCCGGCCGTCTAGCCTGAAATCATGCCGTTCACCCCGAGCCACGTCGCGGCGATCCTGCCGTTACGCGGCAGGATGAGCGGCGCTTTGCCGTTCGCGGCGCTGGCCATCGGCAGCATGAGCCCCGACCTTCCCTACTACCTACCCGGCGTGCGCGGCTTGAGCGCGCTCACTCATACCGCCTGGGCGGTGCCCAGCCTCGATGTCGTCCTCGGCCTGGTCGCCTGGCTGCTGTGGCGCTGGCTGGCCCCGGCCCTGAAGGAGCTCGCGCCGGTCGCGATCCAGCAACGCTGGCGGCTTCCGTCGGAGCGTCCGCGCTGGTGGGGCGTGCTGCTGGCCCTGGCCATCGGTGCGGCCACCCACGTCCTGCTCGACGAGTTCACCCACGTCGGACGGTTCGGTGCCACCCACCTGGCCGTGCTCGCCGCCAGCTATCCGTCGCCGCTGGGCAGCAGCTGGGAGGGCTACCGCTGGGCGCAGTACCTCCTTGGCGCGATCGGTCTGGGCATCCTGGCCTGGGTCGGCTGGCGAACCCCGGCCGACTCCGTTGCCGCGCAGCCGGTGCCGCTGGCCCGCTGGCTTGGTTGGGTGGCCGGCATCTCCGGGCTGATCGGTGCTGGCGTCTCCCTCGCTCTTGCCGGAGGCCGACTCGTCGGCCTCAATGCATGGCTCGTCCAGGCGCTGGTCGGTGGCATCGGGGCGTCCGGAGCCGCCATCGCGATCATGGCCGCCGTCCACACCGTGCGCCGGAATCGGGACACTCCGTCCACAGCGGGCCAGCCCGGCTGAACGGCGGACGCCGGGGCGTCCGACAGTGCAGGACATGGGATCCACCGCTGCCTGGACACTTCCGCGAGAGCCGACCAGCACGGCCACCCTGCGACGCCTGGGCGTCAGTCGCAAGTCCATCGCCACTCAGGCTCGCCGTGGCTCTCTCGTGCAGCTGAGGCAGGGGGTGTATCTGGCCGCGGGCGCGTGGCCTGAAGACCGACGAGCTCAGCAGCTCATCCTGGCCAAGGCCGAGGTTGCGGCGAACCCGGAGGCGGTGATCAGCCATCAGTCGGCCGCGCTGGCCTGGGAGCTGCCCTCGCCGGATGTCGACGGCTGGACCGATCTCCCGGTCTCGATCACCCTGCCGGCCACGGGCGGCTACCGCTCCAGCCGTGGCGCGACCGGCGTCCACCACGTCGCCCGGCTCCCGGCCGGACATGTGTGCCGGGACGAGTCCGGCTACCTCCTCACCAGCCTGGCTCGGACCGCCGTCGACCTGGCTGCCGTACGCCCGCTGCCCGAAGCCTTGGTGATCCTGGACGGCGCCGCGCGGCGGCTGTGCCAGGGCTTCGTCACGACTCCGCGCCGATCCGACTTCACCAACCCCGCCTTCATGGCCCAGACCAAAGAGCAGCTTCTCGGCGCAGCCCACCTCTGTCGCCACAGCGGGCTGGCAGCGGCCATCGGGCTATCTGAGCCATGCCGCGAGTCGGCGGCCGAGTCGTTGTCGGCCGGGCATTTCCACTGCGCCGGGCTGCCCACCCCGATCTTTCAGGCGGCGATCCGGACTCCGATCGGGGTCTTCTATCCCGACTGCCTGTGGCCTGAACTGCGGGTCATCGGTGAGTGCGACGGAGCTGTGAAGTACACCGATCCGAACGCCTACCTCAGGGAGAAGCAGCGCGAGCAGGCGCTGCGCGACCAGGGCTACCTGGTGGTCCGGTGGCTGGCGCGAGAGATCCTGACCTCGCCGGCCGTGGTGGTCGAGCGTGTGGGACGCGCCTTGGATTGCTGAGGACCCCGGTCCAGCGAAGGTCGACCCCCGGCGGCCCGCTCGAACCCGAGTTTGGCCCCAGTTTCCGCGGGTCTGCGAGGGCTCCAGAGGTCAAACCGGACTTCGGTACCCAAACAGGGTCTGCGGACAAGCAAATTCGGGGCCAAAATCGGGTTTGAGGGTCGACGCCTCGGACCAACGGTCCAGATCGGGACCAAACTCGGGTTCGAGGCGGCACCTCACCGCGGTGACCGCCGCTTCGGAGCGGGACGAACCGCGTCCCGCGAGGTGCTTGGATGGACGGCGTGAGAGCAGTCGCACAGCGAGTTAGTTCGGCCCAGGTGAGCGTCGCCGGCGAGGTAATCGGACGGATCGACGAGCCGGGCCTCATGGTGCTGGTCGGGGTCACCCACACCGACACCGAGGAACTGGCCGCCAAGCTGGCCGCGAAGCTCTGGCAGCTGCGGATCATGCCGGACGAGCAGTCCTGCGCCGACCTGAACGCCCCGTTGTTGGTGGTCAGCCAGTTCACCCTCTACGCCGACACCCGCAAGGGACGCCGTCCGTCGTGGTCGAAGGCGGCCCCCGGCCCGATCAGCGAGCCGTTGGTGGAGTGCTTCATCGAAGAACTGCGCAGGCTCGGCGCCACTGTCCAGACCGGACGATTCGGTGCCGATATGGAGGTCTCCCTGGTCAACCAGGGACCGATGACCCTGATCATCGACATCGACGAGTAGTCCGCCACAGCGCTACAGCAGCGCTGTGACCACCAGGTTCACTAAGGTTTACCCGAAAGCAACGCACCTGACGCGAGGAGGTGGCATGGCGCAACTGCTCCTAGTGAGCAATGAGGTGACCAGTGGTGCGCCTGCCGAACGCTCGTTGCCTGTGCTGGCGCTGCTCCCCCACACCATTCACCAGGTGGCCGCCGACACCCAGGCGCTGACCGAGTCGGCCCGCTCCGATCTGGTGGTTCTGGACGGACGCAAGGACCTGGCCGGGGCGCGGATGATGGCCCGGCTGTTCCAGTCGTCCGGCTCGACCGTCCCGCTGCTGCTGGTGCTGACCGAGAGCGGCCTGGCTGCGGTCGCCTCCGACTGGAACATCTCCGACCTGGTCCTGGACACCGCCGGACCGGCCGAGTTCGAGGCGCGAATCCGGCTGCTGGTCACTGCCGCCGCCAACGACGGACTGATCTCCGCGGGCGGCATCGTGATCGACGACGCCGCCTACTCGGTGATGCTCGAAGGTGAGACGCTCGACCTGACCTACACCGAGTTCGAGCTGCTGAAGTACCTGGTGCAGCACCCTGGACGGGTCTTCAGCCGCGAACATCTGCTGGCCGATGTCTGGGGCTACGACTACTACGGCGGCACCCGCACCGTAGACGTCCACGTCCGGCGATTGCGGGCCAAGCTCGGCCCCGAGCATGAGGCGCTGATCGGCACCGTCCGCAACGTCGGCTACCGCTTCTCCCCCGACGGCAGTCCGCGACACTGACCGCCGTTCTGCCGTAACGCAGCGCGGCTAGCCTGGCCATGTGAACCTGACCAGCAGCCAAGCCGAACAGATCCTCGCGCTTGCCGACCGCGCCTATGCCGCGGACGGATGTGCGCCGCTCAACGAAGAGGCCCGGTTCGCCATCGCCGGCACCCCGGCCGAACATCTGCTCGCCGAACAGGACGGTGTGATCGTCGGCTACCTGCAGTGGCAGCCGGCATTCGGCACCGGGCAGCTGGTGGTCGACCCGCACTTCCGGCGCCGCGGCTTGGGCGGCGCCCTGGTCGAGCAACTCATCGAAGGGTTGGCCGATCCCACGCTCGGCCTGGCCGGCTCCGAGTCCGGCGAGTGGGGGCTGTGGTCCTTCGGCGATCTGCCTGCAGCAAGGGAGTTCGCCGCCGCGCTCGGCTTCAGGCCGAGCCGGACGCTACTGGTGATGCGCCGTCCGCTGGCTGACCTCCAGCCGTCCCCGATCCCGGAAGGCCTGCAGCTGCGCGGCTTCCAGCCCGGCGACCGGGACGCCTTCCTGGCGCTGAACGCCGAGGCCTTCGCCGAGCATCCCGAGCAGGGCGCCCTGGACGCCGATGGCCTGGCCCAGCGGATGGCCGAAGACTGGTTCGATCCGGACGGCCTGCTGTTGGCCTTCGACGCCGACGGCCTGGTCGGCTTCCATTGGACGAAGCTGGCCGAGCCCGGCACCGGCGAGGTGTACGTGATCGGCACCGCGGCCAGAGTCCGCGGACGCGGCTACGGACGCGTCCTGTTGGACGCCGGCCTGGCCCACCTGGCCGCCGCCGGAGCCACCGAAGTGCTGCTCTACGTCGACAGCGCCGAGCAGATACCGGTAAGAATGTACGAAGGCGCCGGCTTCCTGATCGATCACCGTGATCTGCTCTACACCAAACCGGCCCAGGAGAACCGATGACCGAGAGCCGACTGGAGGAGTCCGGTATCGACGTGCCCGAGGCACCGTCCGCCCCCGCGACGCCGAGCCCTGTCGAGCCCGTTGACCTGCCGGAGCTGCCCGCCGACCGGTTCTCCGACCGCGAGCTCAGCTGGCTGTCCTTCAACGCACGCGTCCTCGACCTGGCCAAGGACGCCAAGCGGGTGCCACTGCTGGAGCGGGCGAAGTTCCTGGCGATCTTCTGCAACAACCTGGACGAGTTCTTCATGGTCCGGGTGGCCGGGCTGAAGCGCCGGATGGCCGCCGGCGTGGCCGTCCCGAGCAACTCAGGGCTGCTCCCCCGCGAACTGCACGATGCGATCCTGGCCCGGACCCGCGAGCTGGTCGCCGAGGTGACCAGGGTGTTCGCCACCGACATCCGTCCGGCCTTGGCCGAGCACGGCATCGAGATCCTGCGCTGGGACGAGCTGCACGAGTCCGAGCGGGCGCAGATGACCGAGCTGTTCGAGAACCGGATCTTCCCGGTGCTCACTCCGCTGGCCGTCGACCCCTCGCACCCGTTCCCCTACATCTCCGGGCTGAGCGTGAACCTGGCCGTGTTGCTCCGCAACCCGACCACCGGCGCCCGCCAGTTCGCTCGGATCAAGGTCCCGACAATCCTGAGCCGGTTCGTCCCGCTGGGTGGTGGACGCTTCGTCCCGCTGGAGGACGTGATCGCCCGACACCTGGATCAGGTCTTCACCGGCATGCAGATCCTGGGCCATTCGACCTTCCGGGTGACTCGCAACGAGGACGTCGAGGTCGAAGAGGACGACGCCGAGAACTTGCTGTTCGCCTTGGAGAAAGAACTGCTGCGCCGCAAGATCGGACGCCCGCCAGTCCGGCTCGAGGTCGAGGAGGACATCGACGACTCGATGCTGTCGCTGCTGGTCAGCGAGCTCGACATCGCCGACAAGGAAGTCTTCAAGGTGCCCAGCCCGCTGGATCTGCGCGGCCTGTTCGGGATCGCCGATCTGGATCGCGAGGCGCTGCTCTACCCAAGCTTCCTGCCCAAGACCCACCCCGAGTTGGCCAAGGTCGAGACCGCCCGGCAGGCCGACCTGTTCGCGGCCCTGAAGACAAGGGACGTCCTGCTGCACCACCCCTACGACTCGTTCGCCACGAGCGTGCAGCGGTTCATCGAGCAGGCTGCGGCCGACCCGGCCGTGCTGGCCATCAAGCAGACTCTGTACCGCACCTCCGGTGACTCGCCGATCATCGACGCCCTGATCGAGGCCGCGCAGGCCGGCAAGCAGGTGCTGGCTCTGGTCGAGATCAAGGCCCGCTTCGACGAGCAGGCCAACATCGCCTGGGCCCGCAAGCTGGAGAAGGCCGGCTGCCACGTGGTCTACGGCATGCTCGGCCTGAAGACCCACTGCAAGCTGTCCCTGGTGGTCCGCGAGGAGCCGTCCGGGCTGCGTCGCTACTGCCACATCGGCACCGGCAACTACAACCCCAAGACCGCCCGGATGTACGAGGACATGGGCTTGCTCACCTCGAATGCCGTGATCACCGATGACGTCTCCCGGCTGTTCAACCACCTGTCCGGGATGACCCAGGAGACCAGCTACAAGCGGCTCCTGGTCGCCCCGCATTCGGTGCGAAAGGGCTTGTTGGAGAGCGTTGAGCTGGAGATCGCCAACCACAGGGCCGGGCTGCCGGCCGGGGTGAAGATCAAGGTCAACTCGATCGTGGACGAGGCCGTCACCGACGCCCTCTACCGGGCCTCGCAGGCCGGGGTTCCGGTCGATCTGTGGGTGCGCGGGATCTGCTCAGTGCGTCCGGGCGTGCCCGGGCTGAGCGACAACATCCGGGTCCGCTCGATCCTGGGCCGCTTCCTCGAGCACAGCCGGCTGTTCTGGTTCGCCAATGCCGGCCAGCCCAAGGTGGGGATCGGCTCGGCCGACCTGATGCACCGCAACCTGGATCGCCGGGTGGAGGTGGTGGTCGCGCTGAACAACCCGCGGCACATCGCCCAGATCGAGCGGCTCTTCGAGTTGGCCTTCGACGAGGGCACTGCGTCCTGGTGGCTGCAGGGCGACACCTGGACCCAGCGGACCACCAATGCCGAGGGCGAGCCGCTGCTCGACATCCAGGACTATCTGATCGTCCAAATGGGCCAGCGTCGGGCCGTGGAACGCTGATCGATGGCCAAGACGACCAAGGAGATCCTGGCCGCCGGCAGTGTGGTCTTCCGGCGCGGGGCGGACGGGCAGCGCGAGGTGCTGCTGGTGCACCGGCCCCGCTACGACGACTGGAGCCTGCCCAAGGGCAAGCTCGATCCCGACGAGTACCTGGCCTCCTGCGCGGTCCGGGAGACCCGCGAGGAGACCTCGGTCCGGGTCCGGCTCGGGTTGCCGGTGGACAAGATCCGCTACCCGATCAGCACCGGGATGAAGACCGTCCACTACTGGCGCGGGCAGCTGGACGGCGAGCAGCCGCACGTCCCCAGCGCCGAGGTGGACGAGGTCGCCTGGCTGAGCATCACCCAGGCGCTACGACAGGTGAGCTACCCCGATGAGCGGGCCATCCTGCGTCAGGCCGTCGAACTGCCCGACTCGACGCCGCTGGTGATCGTCCGGCATGCCAAGGCCATGCTGCGCGCCAACTGGGGCGGACGCGATGTCGGCCGGCCCCTGGACGAACGCGGACGCCGTCAGTCCCGGGCCCTGGTGCCGCTGCTGGACGCCTACGGGATTCGGCGACTGGCATCGTCCAGCGCCAACCGGTGCCTGCGCACCCTGCAGCCGCACGCCAAGGCTCATCGGCTGGAGGTCGAGGGCTGGAGCATCCTCACCGAGGAGCAGGGCACCAAGGACCCGGGCGCCGTACGCACTCTGATCCGCCGGCTGGCTCAGCAGACCGCCGACACCGGCACTCCGCTGGCCATCTGCGGGCATCGTCCGGTGCTGCCGACGATGCTGGACGCCATCGGAGTGCCGAGTCGGGCGATTCCGCCGGCCGCGGCCATGGTGTTGCACCTGGCTCCGGACGCCAAGCTGCAGGCCATCGAGTTCCACAAGTCCCGGCTCTGAGTCCGGGCACCGGCCGAGCTCAGTGCGAGGGCGGTGCCGCGCTGCCGCGGACGATCAGGGTCGGCTCCAGCAGTGGAGGCTCGGCGGCCACCACATCGTTCTCGATCATGTCGATCAGCAGCTCCACGCTGCGCCGTCCGACCTCGTCGAAGTCCTGGCGCAGGGTGGTCAGTCCCGGGGAGAAGAACTCGGCCTCGGGGATGTCGTCGAAGCCGACCAGGCTGACATCGCCCGGGCAGCTCAGGCCCCGCTCATGCAGGGCGTGCAGGGCACCCAACGCCATGGTGTCGTTGGCCGCGAAGATCGCCGTCACGCCCGGGTTGTTCAAGATCTCCTGGGCGGCCAGGTAGCCGGAGCGGGCCGACCAGTCGCCGCGGACGAAGGGCGGCACCTCGGCACCGGCCTCGGACAAGGTGTCCCGCCAGCCGTCGATGCGCTCCAGGCTCTCGAACCAGACGTCCGGGCCGGACAGGTGCCAGACCGTCCGATGCCCCAGGCTGAGCAGGTACTCGGTGCCCATCCGGGCGCCCAGCCGCTGGTCGACGCTCACCAACGGGTAGCGGCCATGCACGCTGGAGTGGATGGCCACCATCGGCAAGCTGCCGTTCAGGTCGGTGGCCGCGGCCTCGTCCGATCGAGGCTGCAACAAGATGATCCCGTCCGAGGAGCGTGAGCGCAGCAGCGCGGCGCCGTGCGCGATGGCGTCCTGGCCCGGCTCACCCAGATGCGAGATGGTCACCGTGTAGCCGCGGTCGCGGGCGGCCAGTTCGATACCGTGCAGTGCGGCGCTCGGCCCCCACAGCAATGGATCGACGGTCAGCACCCCGATCGACCGGGACCGGCCGCTGGCCAGGCCGCGGGCCATCGAGTTCGGCCGATAGTCCAGCGAGCGCATGGCGCCGAGCACTCGTTCCTTGGTCGCAGCGGCAACCTTGGCCTGGCCGTTGATCACCCGGGACACCGTCATCGCCGAAACTCCGGCAAGGCGTGCCACATCGGCAACCGTGGGTGGCCTGACTCCCAGCCCGGCAGCGACATCGCTCATGGGTGTTAGCGTAGGACACCAGCCGCCCGATCACCGGGCCGCCTCGGGGGTTGATCGCTTCAACAGCAATTCACCTAACGTTCACCAAGGGGTCCCGGTCGCGTCAATCGCGCGTCCTAGCGTGAGGAACAGAGCAAACCAGCTCTGAGCCCACACACGAAGGACAAGCGTGAGTATCAAGCCGTTCGCAGTAGCAGCCCTGGTCACCGCCGCAGCGCTGGCGTTCACCGGGTGCGCCACCAACGAGGCTGCGCCCGCCGGAACGGGATCCGCTTCCGGTTCGCAGACCCTCACCGGCGTTGGCGCCAGCTCGCAGAAGGCAGCCCAGGAGAAGTGGGTCGCCGACTTCCAGACCAAGAACCCCAACGTCACCGTCAACTACTCCCCGGATGGTTCCGGCGCGGGCCGCTCGGCCTTCATCGCCGGCGCAGCCGCCTTTGCTGGCTCCGACCGTCCGTTCAAGGACGAAGAGATGGGCGCCGGCAAGTTCGCCGGTTGTGCCGCTGACTCCAACGCCCTGAACCTGCCGGTGTACATCTCCCCGATCGCGGTCATCTACAACCTCGACGGCGTCACCGACCTGACCCTGGACCCGGCCACCGTCGCCGGCATCTTCGCCGGGAAGATCACCAAGTGGAACGATCCCGCGATCGCCGCCACCAACCCGAAGGCGAAGCTGCCCGATCTGGCCATCACCGCCGTGCACCGTGGCGATGACTCCGGCACCACGAACAACTTCACCGACACCCTGAACAAGCTCGCTCCGACCGTCTGGACCGAGAAGGCTGCCGACACCTTCCCCGCCGCCTTCGGTGGTGAGGCTGCCAACGGCACCTCCGGTGTCGTCCAGGCCGTGACCGGCGGCGCCGGCACCATCGGCTACGCGGACGCTTCGGCGGCCGGCAAGCTCGGCAAGGCCAGCATCATCGTTAACGGCAAGCCGCTTCAGCCCACCGCTGATGCTGCCGCATCGATCCTGGATCACTCCAAAACGATCCCCGGTCGCGCCGCCAACGATCTGGCCTACAGCCTGGATCGCACCTCCGAGGGGGTCTACCCGGCAGTGCTGGTCTCCTACGCCATCGTCTGCCAGACCTACAAGGATCCGGCTGTCGGCAAGCTGGTGAAGGACTACGTCGGCTACATCTCCTCCGCGGACGGTCAGAAGGCCGCCGCAACGGCCGCCGGCTCGGCCCCGCTCTCGGCGGACCTGCAGGCCAAGGTGAAGACCGCGCTCGATTCGGTCAAGTGACCGAATCGAACTGAATCACAGTGGGCGGCGCCGGGAGCACCCCGGCGCCGCCCCGCCACGCAACTAGGCACGGAAAGCAGGGTCCACCGATGACCGCCAAGCTCACCTCGACGCCAACCGGCGCCGCAGCGGCCCCGCCGCAGCCTGGTCCGGATCCCAAGCGTCCCGGGGAGGCCGTGTTCCGCGGCCTGGCCACCGGCGCCGGCATCCTGATCCTGGTGATCCTGGTCCTGGTCGCCAGCTTCCTGCTGATCCAGGGCGGCCCGGCACTGTTCGCCGACCCGGCCAAGCTGGCCACCCAGGGCTACGGCGAGTTCGTCTCCTGGGTCCTGCCCTTCGCCTTCGGCACGGTCTGGGCTGCGCTGCTGGCGCTGCTGATCGCGGTGCCGGTCGCGATCGGTATCGCCCTGTTCATCTCCCACTACGCTCCGCGCCGGCTGGCCCAGCCGCTGGGCTACCTGATCGATCTGCTGGCTGCGGTGCCCTCGGTGGTCTTCGGCCTGTGGGGCTCGGTGGTGCTGGCCCCGGCCATGCTCCCCCTGTTCACGACGTTGAACACTCATCTCGGCTTCATCCCGCTGTTCGCCGGCCAGGTCTCCGGCACCGGGCGGACGATCCTGACGGTCGCCGTGGTGCTGGCCACCATGATCCTGCCGATCATCACCAGCCTGTGCCGTGAGGTCTTCCTGCAGGCGCCCCGGTTGCACGAGGAGGCCGCGCTGGCCCTCGGCGCCACCCGCTGGGAGATGATCAAGATGGCGGTGTTTCCCTTCGCCCGTCCCGGCATCATCGCCGCGGTCATGCTCGGCCTGGGCCGGGCTCTGGGCGAGACGATGGCGGTGACCATGGTGCTGTCCGGCAGCCGCAACATCACCCTTGAGCTGCTCACCAGCCAGAACCCGAACACCATCGCGGCCACCATCGCCCAGAACTTCGCCGAAGCCTTCGGCCTGAAGACCAGCCAACTGATCGCAGCCGGTCTGGTGCTGTTCCTGATCACCCTCGCCGTGAACTCGATCGCCCGCTGGATCGTCTCGCGCCGCGCCGAATACTCCGGAGCCAACTGATGACAGCCCTCAGCCACGCGATCACCCAGGACAGCCTGACCTCGGGTCGCCTGCCGAAGTTCGCCACCCCGGTCACCGCCGTGGCCGCGGCCATCGTCGGCTTCGCACTGGCCGCGCTGCTGGCCGGCGGCAACCTCGGCGCTGCGGTGCTGATCGCCTACCTGATCTTCCTGATCACCATGGAGATCGCGGCCCGAGTCATCGAAGGAGCCCGGCAGGCCGCCGACCGGCGCGCCCGGCACCTGATCGTCGGCGCCTTCCTGCTGGCCCTTCTGCCGCTGGTATCGGTGATCTGGGAGGTCGTCAGTAAGGGCATGGCCCGCTTCGACATCGACTTCTTCACCAAGTCGATGCGCAATGTGGTCGGCGAGGGCGGCGGGGCCGTCCACGCCATCTACGGCACCCTCTATGTGACCGGCATGGCCACCCTGATCTCGGTGCCGATCGGCCTGCTCACGGCCATCTACCTGGCCGAGTACGGCGTCCGGAACCGGTTGTCCAAGGCGATCACCTTCTTCGTGGACGTCATGACCGGCGTCCCCTCGATCGTGGCCGGCCTGTTCGCCTATGCACTGATGGGGATGATCGTCGGCCCGGGCACCCGCTCCGGCTTCTCCGGGAGCATTGCCTTGTCGGTGTTGATGATCCCGGTGGTGGTGCGGGCCAGCGAGGAGCTGCTCCGGCTGGTGCCCAATGAGCTGCGCGAGGCGGCCTACGCCCTCGGCGTTCCCAAGTGGCTGACCATTGTCAAGGTGGTGCTGCCCACGGCGATCTCCGGCCTGGTGTCCGGCGTGATCCTGGCCATCGCCCGAGTGATCGGCGAGACCGCGCCGCTGCTGATCGCGGCCGGCTTCACCGCCAGCCTGAACAACAACCTGTTCGCGAACCCGATGATGACCCTGCCGGTGTTCGTCTACGACTCCTACGCCCACCCGGGCACGGACGTGCAGGCCTACTGGGATCGCGCCTGGGCCGGAGCGCTCACCCTGATCCTGATCGTCATGCTGCTGAACCTGATCGGCCGGCTGATCGCCCGCCGGTTCGCCCCGAAGACTCGCTGAAAGGCCGACCATGTCGAAGCGAATTGAAACCACTGACCTGAACGTCTACTACGGCAACTTCCGCGCCGTCGAGGACGTCACCATCACCATCGAGCCGCGCGCGGTGACCGCTTTCATCGGCCCGTCCGGCTGCGGCAAGTCGACCTTCCTGCGCACCTTGAACCGGATGCACGAGGTGATTCCGGGCGCCCACGTCGAGGGCGAGGTGCTGCTCGATGGGGAGAACCTGTACGGCCCCGGCGTCGACCCGGTGCGGGTCCGTCGTCAGGTGGGCATGGTCTTCCAGCGGCCCAACCCGTTCCCGACAATGTCGATCAAGGAGAACGTCCTGGCCGGCATCCGGCTGAACAACAAGCGGATGCCCAAGGATGATCAGGACGCCTTGGTGGAGAGCTCCCTGCGCGGTGCAAACCTGTGGGAAGAGGTCAAGAACCGGCTCGAGCTGCCCGGCTCGGGCCTGTCCGGCGGTCAGCAGCAGCGGTTGTGCATCGCCCGGGCGATCGCCATGTCGCCGGAGGTGCTGCTGATGGACGAGCCGTGTTCGGCGCTGGATCCGATCTCCACGTTGGCCATCGAGGATCTGATCGCTGAGCTGAAGCAGAAGTACACGATCGTGATCGTCACCCACAACATGCAGCAGGCGGCCCGGGTCTCGGACACCACCGCCTTCTTCAACATCGCTGGCACCGGCGCTCCGGGCAAGCTGATCGAGGTCGGCCCGACCGACAAGATCTTCTCGGCTCCGGACGTCCAGGCCACCGAGGACTACATCTCCGGCCGCTTCGGCTGATCCGACTCTGGGGACGCACAGGCTCGCCGACTAGGATCTGCGCCATGGCGAGTCAGGCTGGTTGGTATCCGGATCCGGGCGGGCAACCCGGCATGTACCGCTATTGGACAGGCACCGCCTGGACCGAGGCGATCACCCCGTATCCACAGACGACTCCGGCTCCGCCACTGCCGACCGGCGCCCCGACTGCCGGGCCGTCCGCCACCCGGCGCTCCGGCTCGACCGTGGGCTGGGTGGTCGGCATCGCGGCCGTGGTCGTCGTCGGACTGTTCGTGTGGGCCTTCTTCGGCATGGGCGGAATGGTGCCGTCCGCCGATCCGTCCCCGCGCTCCCCCAACGGTGAGTCCAGCGCCGACATCTGCCCGCAGCCGGCCAGCAACAACATCTCCAGCGCCGCACCTCAGCAGGCGGACGGACGAGTCCGCGCCGGCGGTCTCTCCTACCCCGAGCTCGGCGACCCGTGGACCCCACCGACCGTGGACAACCGGGTGCCCTACGGCGATCTGGGGGCCGAGCAGTCGGCCATGGATCAGCAGGACTACGACGGTCAGTCCGGGCATTCCTGGGTGTCCAGCATCATGGTCGCCCCGCTGCTGTCCGGGGAGGGCTTCCCCAGCACCAAGAGTGCGGCCGAGCTGATCCTGAAGTGCGTGGTCGGCATCTACTACGACAACACCAATGTGCAGCGCTCGGACACCCTCAGCAAGGCGCATCCGGTGAACGGCCACGACGGCTGGCTGATCGAGTCGGAGCTGAGCTTCTCGATCCCCGGGCTGAACGCCACCAGCGAGACTGTGCTGCTGGCCGTGGTCCAGGTGGACGGCACGAAGTACAGCCTGTTCTACGCCTCGGTGCCCAACACCAGCGCGGACCGGCTCCCCGAGGTCCGGGCTGCGTTGGCCGACTTGCGGGTCGACAAGTAGCTCAGCCGCAGCGGAAGACGCCCAGGTCCTGCTTCAGCGCCAGCACGCGTGCTGCCGACTCGGTGACCCGAGTCGCGAAGGCCGGGTCCTTGGCGGCCTTCGCCAGCAGAGCCGCGGTCATGGCCGGTACCAGGGACGGGTCTGCGTCGATCACCACGTCCCCGCCGGCCGCCACGAAGCGGACGGCCCGCTGCCCGGCCGGGATCTTGCGGACCGACGCGGCCGCACCCAGGTCGTCGCTGATCACCACGCCCTGGTAGCCCCAGCCGCGCACCAGTCCGATCACCGTGGCCGAGAACACGGCCTGGTTGTTCGGATCGATCTTCGAGTAGCGGGCCGAAGAGATCATCACCGAGGCCACTCCGGCCTGGGCGGCGGCCTGGAACGGGGCCAGCGACGGGCTGTCGGCGGTAGTCACCGAATCGACGATGCCGCTGGCGAAGTCGGTGTTGCCGACCACCTCACCCAGGCCAGGGAAGTGCTTGACCGAGGCGACCACCCCGGCCGCCTTCAGCCCATCGATCACCGCCTGAGTCTTCTCGGTGACCACGGCCGGGTCACTCCCATAGCCGCGGTGCAACGCCCCGATCGGCTGGTTGGTCTTCAGCTTGGCCTTGGGTACCACGTCAGCGACCGGCGCCAAGTTCCAGCGGACGCCGGCTGCCGCCAACTGGCTGCCCCACTTCTGGGCTGCCGTCCGGAGCGCGACGTCGCTCAGCTGGGCCTGCCGATTGGCATTGGGGATCGTCGTGAAGCCCGGGCCGTTCAGCCGCTGGACCAGCCCACCTTCCTGGTCGGCCGCGGTCACCACCGGCACCTCCGCGACCAGTCCAGAGAGCTGAGCGGTGGTGGCGGCGAGACTCTTCACACTTCCCGGCTGGTCGCCCAGCAGCACCACCGAGCCGAGCTGTTGGGCCGCGATCAGCTTCCGCTCGGCCGCGGTCAGCGGGCCGTTCACCCCGACCATGATCAGCTGGCCAACTTGGGCCTTGCGGCTGAGGTTCGCGGCGGTGCTCAGGCAGCGCTGCTGCGGCGGGGTGGTCGACGGGCTCGCCGTGGGATGGACGGACGCGCTCGGCGTCCGACTAGGCGTCCGGGACGGCGCCACGGACGACGCCTGCCGACTGGGCTCGGGCGGAGTGGCGGCGCAGCCAACCAGGACCAGCACTCCGGCCAGAGCTACCGCAATCGGTTTGTTCACCAGGCCACTCTCCGCCCTGGGGACGCCGCCCACAAGCCGACGCTCAGGCACCCGGCCGGAACCGCCGCTTCTTGGGCGGCACCAGGTCGCCGGCAGGCTCCGCGTAGCGGACGCCGACCAGCTCGGTGCCGTCGAAAGTGAAGGTGGTCACGCTGGCCAGCCGGGCCTGCCGCTTACGTGGGTCATGCACCAGCGGCCAACCTTCGGCCCAACTCCGGGCCATCCAGATCGGCAGTTCGTGGGAGACGATCAGCGCCTCGCCGTCCACGGCATGGGTGGCGGCGTCGGCCAGCGCCGTCCGCATCCGGGCCAGGATCTGCTGGTAGGGCTCGCCCCAACTCGGCCGCAGCGGGTTGCGCAGCCGCCACAGGCTCGACGGACGCAGCAGCCGCTGGTTGTAGCGGCCGAACGAGCTACCCTCGAAGATGTTGGCCGCCTCGATCACCCGCTCGTCGAGGGTCACGGTGAGCTCCGGGTGACCGGCCGCGATCGGAGCCATCGTCTCCTGGGCCCGCTGCAGCGGCGAGCTGACCAGGTGCACCAGCGGCGCATCGGCGAAGTACTCGCCCAGACGCTGCGCCATCTGCTGGCCGAGGTCGGACAGGCCATAGCCGGGCAGGCGTCCATAGAGGATGCCTTCGGGGTTGTGTACCTGGCCGTGCCGCACCAGATGGACGACGTTCATCGCGTCTCCTTGCTCGATCGTGCCCCCACAATACGCAGTTCGTCCGGCGCCCCCAGCTGGTCAGCGGTGTAGCTGCGATAGCTGGTCCAGGGATCCACTTGCACGGGGACGAGCAGTCCACGCTCGTCGTCGTTGCGAAGCATTCGCACCGACAACCCCGCCACACCTGGCGAAGTTTCCGGCTCTCGACATGGCTCCTTTGTCATGCCTGCCCCTGGAGGAGGGGCACGATGCCCCTGCGCGGGCAGCACTCATGACGGTTGCGGCCTCCAGTGGAGGCGACAACCGTCATGGGCAACAGCTTTCCCGGGCTCGGCTGATCAGAGCGGCTCGGGCGGACGGCGGCTTACTTGCCGGCGCGGCGGCGCTGAATGCGCGTCTTCTTGAGCAGCTTGCGGTGCTTCTTCTTCGCCATCCGCTTGCGACGCTTCTTGATGACCGAACCCACTGGCAGACCTCTCAGCAAACCGGCTGGAAGAACCGGAAAGTTATCGATGCGGGCTGACGAGCAACCCACGGGCAGACGGCTGGACACTCCAGCCAGAGCACAGTGATCCTACCGGGGTTGTGCCTGGACAGCGAAATCAGCTGGCGTTGTAGTAGGCACCTCGGAGGTAGGCATTCATCGCCGGCTCGGGCACCCGGAAGTTGCGGCCGAACCGCACAGCCTCCAGATCACCGGAATGAATGAGCCGGTAGACCGACATTCGCGACACCCGCAACGTTGCTGCGACCTCGGACACCTTGAGAAACTTCACGGTCCCAAGCGGGGTGACCTGGTCGTTCATCGCGATGCTTCCTCCCGCGGCCCCCGGACGGAGCCGATCGACCAACCATAGTGCTTGGCCGGTCCCCCGTGGAGGGGTTCGAACCAAGAAGTAACCGTGATGAAAACAATCGCTGATTCCGGGTGTCCGGCCGCCGAATTTCCCGCCTCGGCTCAGCCGATCTCGGGCAGCTTCCGATCCCTGAGCAGGCGGGCATACCAGTGCGCCGAGTCCTTCCACGTCCGCTCTCCCGTGGCGAAGTCGATCCCGATCAGGCCGAAGCGTTTGGCGTAGCCCCAGGCCCATTCGAAGTTGTCCAGCAGCGACCAGGCGAAGTAGCCGCGGACGTCCGCGCCGGCCTCGATGGCGTCCAGGACGGCCGCCAGATGGTCGTGCAGATAGGCGACTCGGCGGGGGTCGTGAATCTGGCCATCGGGACTGACCTGATCGGCGAATGCCGCGCCATTCTCGGTGACCATCAACGGCACCGTAGGGAATCTGCGGGCATGGTCGACCAACATGGTGGCCAGCCCCTCGGGAGCGATGTTCCAGCCCATCTCGGTGTACGGCCCGGGCTCGGTGACGAAACTCACCTGCTCGGCACCCACCCACGGGCTAGCCGACGATGCCCGATGTCCGCCGTTGCCGCTGAGCTGTGGCTCCGGCGGCACCCCGCTGACCATGGTGGTCGCGTAGTAGTTCACCCCCAGCCAGTCGATCGGCTGGTGGATCAACTCCAGATCGCCGGGACGGACGAAAGCCCAGTCAGTGATGGCGGCGGTGTCAGCCAGCAGGTCGTCGGGGTAGGCACCCCGCAGCAGCGGGCCGGTGAAGCTTCGGTTGGCCACGGCATCGATCCGGCGCAGCGCGTCGGCGTCCGCCGGGCTGTCCGGGTCGGCCATTCGCAGGACGTGCGGGTTCACGGTGATGCTGACCCGAGCCGCCGACCCCAGCTCCTCGCGAATGGCGGCCACGGCCAGTCCGTGGGCCAGGTTCAGGTGGTGTACGGCAGCCAGCGCCGCGGCCGGCTCGGTGCGTCCGGGCGCATGGACGCCAGAGGCGTAGCCGAGGAAAGCCGAGCACCACGGTTCGTTCAGCGTGGTCCAGGTGTGCACCTGGTCGCCGAAGGTCCGGGCCATGGCGCGGGCGTAGTCGGCGAAGGCGTAGGCGGTCTCCCGGTTGGCCCAGCCGCCGGCGTCCTCGAGTTCCTGCGGCAGGTCCCAGTGGTACAGGGTCGCCACCGGTGCCACCCCAGCCTGGTTCAGAGCGCCCAGCAGCCGGGAGTAGAACGCGACCCCGTCCGGGTTCAGCGGACCCCGCCCGCCGGGTTGCACCCGCGACCAGGAGATCGAGAACCGGTAGGCGTCCAGGCCGAGCGCGACGATGTGCTGCACGTCCTCGGCCCAGCGGTGGTAGTGGTCGCAGGCCACGTCCCCGGTGTCGCCGAACTCGGTGGCTCCCGGCGTGTGCGAGTAGGTGTCCCAGATGGACGGGCCGCGGCCGCCCTCAGCGGCCGCCCCCTCGATCTGGTAGGCGGCCGTGGCCGCCCCGAACCAGAACCCGCGGGGGAAGACAGCCTCAGCCATTCACCAGCTCCAGGCGGATCTCGCCGGGGCCGGACGCCTCGACCCGCTTCCCGGTGGCCGTATCGCGCAGCGCCCACGACCCGGGAGCGTCGGCGCTGGTAGCGGCCAGCACCGAGCCTTCCCGCCAGACAGTGAAGGTGGCCGGCGCCCCGGTGCCACCCGGCACTCGGACCGACACCCGGGCACCGTCGGCGAGGTCGAAAGCCTCCAGGGTGACGCCGTCGGCCCAGGCGTACTCCGGCGTGGAGTCGACCGCGCCCACCGGCAGCACCGTGCCGGGCCGGACGTACAGGCCCAGCGAGTCGAAGCCGTAGCTGCGCGTGGTCCAGCCGGGGCCGGCCACGCTGCCGTCCAGCAGATGCCGCCAGCCGGCACCGGGCAGGTAGGTCTCGCCCACTCCGTCGGCCCGGAAGACCGGCGAGACGCACAGCGCGTCGCCGAGCATGTACTGGGTGTCGACACTGTGGCCGCCGCGATCCTCGGGGAACTCCAGCACCATGGGACGCATCAGCGGGACGCCGGTGGCGCTGGCCTGCTCGGACAGCCCAGCCAGGTACGGCATCAGCGACAGCTTCAGCCGGGTGAACCGACCGGCCACCGCCACGGCCTCCTCATCGAAGGCCCACGGCACCCGGTAGGAGGACGATCCGTGCAGCCGCGAGTGCGAGGACAGCAGACCGAACGGCAGCCAGCGCTTGAACACCCCGGCGTCCGGAGTGCCTTCGAAGCCGCCGATATCGTGGCTCCAGTAGGCGAAGCCGGACAGGGCCAGCGACAGTCCGCCGCGCAGGGTCTCGGCCATCGAGGCGTAGGTCGACTCACAGTCGCCACCCCAGTGCAGCGGGAACTGCTGGCCGCCGGCCGTCGCGGCCCGGGCGTACAGGACGGCCTCGCCCTCGCCGCGCTCGGCCACCAGCAACTCGTGGACGGCCTGGTTGTAGAGGTGGGCGTAGTAGTTGTGCATCCGAGAAGGGTCCGAGCCGTCGTGCCAGGCCACATCGGTGGCCGGGATCCGCTCGCCGAAGTCGGTCTTGAAGGCGTCCACGCCCTGGCCGAGCAGGCCGCGCAGCTTGCCCTGGAACCA
Source organism: Propionicimonas paludicola (assembly GCF_002563675.1). NCBI lineage: Bacteria > Bacillati > Actinomycetota > Actinomycetes > Propionibacteriales > Nocardioidaceae > Propionicimonas > Propionicimonas paludicola. The sequence continues at coordinate 2,385,246 of NZ_PDJC01000001.1, forward strand.
GGCCTTGGCTTCGGGGTTGGTGAAGTCGACCAGACCCATCCCGGCCTGCCACATGTCCCACTGCCAGATGTCGCCCGAGGTCGTCCGCAGCAGGTAGCCGTGGGCGGCGGCCTCGTCGAACAGGGCCGAGCGCTGGGCGATGTAGGGGTTGATCCACACGCAGATCCGCACCCCGAGCTCGTGCAGCCTGGCCAGCATTCCGACCGGGTCGGGGAACACCCGGGAGTCCCACTCGAAGTCGCACCACTGGTACTCGCGCATCCAGTAGCAGTCGAAGTGGAAGGCTGACAGCGGGATCCCCCTCTCGGCCATGCCCTTCACGAAGCTGGTCACGGTCGCTTCGTCGTAGTCGGTGGTGAACGAGGTGGTCAGCCACAGGCCGTAGCTCCAGGCCGGCAGCTGCGGCGCCCGTCCAGTGAGGCCGGTGTAGCGGCGCAGCACGTCCTTGGGGGTGGGTCCGGCGATCAGGTAGTAGCGCAGCGACGAGCCGGCCACCGAGAACTGCACCCGGGTGTTCACCTCGGAGCCGATCTCGTAGGAGACCTTCTCGGGGTGGTCGACGAAGACCCCGTAGCCACGGCTGGTCAGGTAGAACGGGACGTTCTTGTAGGCCAGCTCGCTGGCCGTGCCGCCGTCCTCATTCCAGGTGTCGACCACCTGGCCGTTCTTGGTGAACGCGCCGAACCGCTCCCCCAGGCCGTAGACCTGCTCGGCCGGCTCGAGGCTGAGCTGCTCGTGCACCCACTCCTGGCCGTCCCGGTCGCGCAAGGCGGCCACCGACTTGGCCTGGGACGCGGTAAGCAGCCGTCCGTCCTGGCGGAACTCGGCCAGCCAGGGGCCACGGCGCGGCAGTCGCACCTCCAGCGATCCCGAGCGCAGCACGGCCCAGTCCTCACCGAGCTCGACCTCGGGCCGGAACCCGGCCTCGGTATGCAGCTCGAAGGACGGGCCGAGCGCGCGGCGTCCGGCGTGATGGACGATCTCCACCCCGATCACACCCTCGGCCGGCGACCAGTAGCGGATCGTCAGCATCGGTCGGTTCAAGGTGTCGCCACGTCCGCGGATGGGGGCGGTGGGGGCATAGGCGGTCAGGGTGCCGGCCTCGGGGTCGATCCGGACGTCGTCGATCTCGACGGCGCGCAGGGCGGTGAACTCGGGCTTGAGGCTCCAGTACCCATCGGTGAACTTCATGGCAGCGATTCTTCTCGTAGTAGGGCGGTTGGCGGGTTACTTGACTGAGCCGGCAGTGACGCCGCGGGTCAGGGTGCGCTGGAAGATCAGGAAGAAGATCAGCGCTGGGAGCAACGACACCAGCGCACCGGCGTTGATGGTCGGCGCATCCATCATCCGATCCCCCTGCAGCGAACTCAGCGCGATCGGCACGGTCTGGGTGTCGTTGGAGGTCAGCATCACCAGCGGGATGAAGAACTCGTTCCAGGTCCAGATGAAGAAGAACACCATCAGGACGCCCAGAGTCGGCTTCATGATCGGGTAGACCACCGACCACAGGGTGCGGAACCGTCCGGCGCCGTCCAGGGCGGCGGCCTCGAGCAGTTCGTTCGGGAAGGTGCTGAGCACGCTGGAGAGCAGGTAGATGCCGAAGGCGGCCTGAATCACGGTGAAGATGATGATCACCGACCATTGCGAGTTCGACAGGCCGACGGCGTTGGCCATGGTGAACAGCGGATAGATGATCGACTCCTGCGGCAGCATGTTCGCGATCAGGAACAGCGCGATGATCCAGGTCCGTCCCCTCACCCGTCCGATCCCCAGTGCGTAGGCGGTGATCAGCGACAAGAAGGTGCCGAACACGGCGACCAGACCAGAGATGAAGATCGAGTTGAGCAGCTTGATCGGGAAGTTCGTCCGGTTCCAGAAGGTGGCCAGGCCGTTGGTGTAGAAGCTGGACGGCAGGCTGAGCGGCCCGTTCTGCGAGTAGTCCTGGGCCGACTTGAAGGCGTTCAGCAGCATGATCAGGATCGGGGCCAGCATGGCGATCGCCACCAGGATGGCCACCGCCAGGACGATCCAGCGGACCGGCCCGTGAGCGTAGCGGGAGTGCAGCTTCTCGGCGCGCCGGGCGCCGACTCGCAGCGAGCTCATCAGCGGGCCCCCCGTTCTTCACGCTCAACCCGGGCCTGGAAGAACAGGATCGCGCTGGCGATCGCGATGATCACCAGGGTCAGCACCGTGGCCACGGCGGCGCCGTAGCCGACCTTCGACTTGTCGAAGAAGTTCAGGAACGAGTAGTAGCTGGGCACCAGCGTGGTGCCTTCGGGTCCGCCGCGAGTCAGCACGTAGACCGGCGCGAACACCTTCAGGGCCGCGATGGTGCAGGTCAGGGTGACCACGAACGTCTCCGGCTTGATCTGCGGCAAGGTGATGGCCCGGAATCGAGCGCCCCAGCCGGCACCGTCCAGTTCGGCGGCCTCGTACAGCTCGGGGTCGACCCGCTGCAGCGCCGACATGAAGATCACCACCGGGTAGCCGATCTGCACCCAGATCAGGACCAGCATCACGCTGGGCATGGCCAGGGCCGGGTTACCCAGCCAGTCCGGCGGGTCGGTGACGCCGAGTTGGCCCAGGAACACGTTCACGGCGCCGTCCTGGGCGTTCAGGATCCAGTTCCAGACGATGCCGGCCACGGCCACCGGCAGGATCTGCGGAAGGTAGTAGGTCGCCCGCAGCACCGCGGCCACCCGGGGGCCGAAGCACCGTCCGAGATAGTCGAACAGGACGGCGGCCAGGATCAGTCCGATGATGGTCGGGATGATCACCATGGCCACGATCATCGAGATCGAGTTCCGGAAGGACGTCCAAAAGGCCTCGTCAGCGAGCAGATCGGCGTAGTTGCCCAGGCCGACCCAGCGCATCGGGGCGAGCCCGCCCTTCCAGCGGAACAGGCTGAAGTACAGGTTCATGGCCAGCGGGTAGCCGATGATCACGGCGAAGGCGATGATCGCCGGCAGCAGGTAGGGCAGGTAGCCCACCCAGCTCGCCTTGCGGCGCCGGCGGGGGGCGGTGGCGGTGGTCGCCATGGTCGGAACTCCTCGGACGTGGGGGGACCGGGCCCTTGGTGGGGCGGGAGAGGTACCGCCCCACCAAGGTTCTGGCGGGTCAGCCGTTCAGAATGTCGGCCTTACCGGTGGTGTAGGCCTTGCCAAGCCCCTCGAGGGTGGCGTTGACGTCCTTGTTGCCGTTGGCCAGCGCCTGCAGCTGGGCCACGATGACGTCGTAGAAGCCGGCCACCGGCCAGTCGGGGTAGAACGCCAGGCCGTCCTGGGACAGGATCGAGTTGAAGTTCTCGGTCAGTTCCTTGACCTTCGGGTCGGTGATCGCGGACGTGTCGCCGGCCACCGGCAGGCCACCCTTGGCGGCCAGGACGTTCTGGACGTCCTTGCTCAGAGTGATGTCGATGAACTCCTTGGCCAGATCAGCGTTCTTGGCCTTGGTCGGGACCACCCACAGGTTGCCGGACGAGCCCGGGTGCAGCTTGTTGCCGGGGAAGGTGAACATGCCCCAGTTGGCCTTCATCTCGGTGGACAGTCGGCCGAACCACCAGGAGCCGGAGACCATCATCGGGTAGGTGCCCTTGATGAACGCCACACCCATGTCCTCAGCCTTCAGAGCCGCGGAGTTCTTGGCCAGGTAGCCCTTCTTGATCCAGTCCGAGAGGGTCTGGGTGCCCGTGGTGAGCGGTGCGCCCTGCCAGTTCACGTCCGACTTGAACAGCTGGTAGCCGTCCACGAAAGAGCGATCGCCATTAGCCAGGACCAGCTCGTACCACAGCTGGCCCAGCGGGTACTCGGCACCGGCCGTTGCCAGCGGGGTGACGCCCTTGGCCTTGAAGGTGTCCATCACCTTGAGGAACTCGTCCATGGTGGTCGGGACCTTGAGGCTGTACTTATCGAACATGTCCTTGTTGTAGTAGACGCCCACGAACTCGCCGTAGTTGGGGACGCCGTACCACTCGCCGGAGCCCATCAGGCCCTTGTCGTCGTACTTCGCGGTGGCCGACAGCGAGCCGGCCAGCTTGGTGTCCCAGCCGTACTGCTTGGCGGCGTCGGTGAGCGGGGCGATCAGGCCCTGCGCGGCCAGCTGGCCGGCGGTGGCGTTGCCCTTGTTGTACTCCATGACGTCGGGGACGGTGTCGCCGGTGAGGACGATCTTGGCGTTCTTCTGGATCTGCTCGAAGGTCTGCTCCTCGGTCTTCACGGTGACCTCAGGATGCTTGCTCTTGAAGATCTCGATGGCCTTGGCCCAGGCCTGGCCCATGGCCGAATCGTCGGACTCGTAGTCCCAGATGGTGAAGGTGCGGGCCTCAGCGGGTGCAGCTGCCGAGGAGGACGCGGGGCTTCCAGACGGGGCCGCCGTCCCGGCAGCACCGCCGGAACACGCGGTCAGAACAAGCGCTAGCGACGCCGATGTCGCCACGAGCGCCAGACCCGAAATGCGCTTCATGAGTTGTCCTTTCGGAAAGGGTTCTTGCCGGGGTTCCGGCGGTCACGAACGACCAAGGTCGACGTTCGCTATGGTCCGGGCTGGACCAATGCTCATCCCTGGCTCCAGCACGCAGGCGATGAGTTGATTCGGGATCGGCTGGCGGGCCGGATCAAGCTGGCTGAGCAGACAGTCGACTGCCAGCCGTCCCAGTTCCCCGCCCGGGGAGTGCATGGTGCTCAAGACCGGGTAGCTCAGCGTGCCCACCCCGGGCGAGGTGACGATGCCCAGCACTGAGACGTCGTCGGGAATGGCCAGGCGGCGAGCCTGGAGTTCGGCATAGACCCCGAAGGTGGCCAACTCGTTCATGGTGACGAAGGCGGTCACCCGGGGATCAGAGGTGAGGAGGTCGGCGGTCACCTTGCGGCCGACCACCGGCGAGTCCTCACAGGCGCGGCTGAGCGCGGTCAGGCCGCGCTTGGCCATCTGCTCATCGAAGGCCGCGGCGGCCCGGACGGCCGGGCCGTAGCCGGCGTCGATCCGCTCCTGGGAGTGATTGATGAACGCGATGTGCCGGTGGCCCAGGCCGGCCAGGTGGTCGATGGCACCGATTACGGTGGCCTCGAAGTCGATGTCGACGCTGGGACGAGCGGAGACGTCGCGAGTACGTCCGATCATGGCGTAGGGGATCTTGGCCGCCTCGAGAATGTCGATCCGGTCGTCGTCCAGGCAGACCTCCATCACCAGGACGCCGTCGGCCATTCCCTGGCGGGCCAGGTTGCGCATCTCCTTGCCCTCGGAGTCGCGGAACGGCCACAGCACCAGCTGATAGCCCGACTCGCGGGCTCGCTGGGCAGCGGCCTGGACGAACTCGCCGCCGGTGTTGCCGACCGTGGCCACCTCTGGGTAGATCAGCGCGATGACGTTGCTGCGCCGGGAGGCCAGGGAGCGGGCCATGGCATTGGGGTGGTAGCCGAGTTCGCGCATGGCGACCTGGATCCGCTGGCGGGTCTCGTCACTGATCGGACGAGTGCCGGACAAGGCATAAGAGACCGTCGACACCGATACGCCGGCCTTACGTGCCACGTCAGCGATGGTCGCCACGCTCGCCTCCTCGAGAGCATCGAAGCGCTTAGTCGAAGCGCTTCGATGCAATAGTCCGGCGCTGCCCCCGGCTTCGTCAAGAGGGTGAGCCGAGCAATCCTGCTGAGAGCGCGGGAGCGAGCCTGCGCAGTGCGGCTGAAGCTCAGGAGAGCAGGCTGTGAAGCGCGCTGCGCCAGACGAAGGGGCCGATACTGGCCACCCGGGTGGAGGCTGCCGCCACCGCGAGGGCCAGGGCCTGGGTTCGCGGCAATCCGGCGGCCAGCGCGTAGGCATAGGCGCCGTGCAGGACGTCGCCGGCACCGAGGGTGTCCGCAGCCCGGATCGAGTCCGGGACCACCTGACCGGTCGCCGTGGCCGTCCACCACTGCAGCGGCTGGGCGCCATGGCTGACAGAGATCAGCTGCGGGCCCAGGGCCAGGAGCGCGGACGCGTCCAGCCCGCCGGGGTGGACGTAATCGGCCGAGCAGAGGACGTCACTGGCCAGGGGGAACAGCTCATCGAAGCTCGGCTTGTGGGAGCCGGCGTCCACCACGATCGGCAGGCCTCGCTCGTTCGCGAACCGGGCCGCCGGCAGCGCCAGCGCGGGATGGTGGCCGTCGACCAGCAGCACCTGGGCCCGCCCCAGCTCGGGCGCCGGCAGCGTCGGGAAGTCCGGCTGATGCGCCGAACCGGAGACCACGATCCGATCGCCGGTGGCGCTATCGACCAGCACGCAGGACGCCGTCAGCTCGAAGCCCGGCGGGGCGGCATCGATCACCTCGACCCCGGCACCGGCCAGGTCGGCGCGGACCACGTCCGCCGCACTTCCGTGGCCGATCGCCGTCCACAGCACCGGACGTCCACCCAGCGCGGCGAAGGCGATCGCGGCATTGGCGGCCGGGCCGCCGGCGGCCAGCCAGGTGTCAGTGGCCACCACCTTCTGATTGGGGGCCGGGACGCCGTCCACCCGTTGCACGACATCGAGGGTGGCCAGGCCGACGAACCAGCCGGTCGGCGCACTCATGGGGTGCGGCCGTCGCCCAGATCCAGGACGCACAGGCTCAGCCCGCCGGGCGCCTCCATCACCGTCCAGCCGCTGCGGACCGCCCGGGACTGGGCACCGAGCGCGGTCAGCCGCTCGACCTCGGCCGGACGATCGTCGGTGCTCATGTGCAGGTGCCCGGAAACCTCGGTGGCGATCACGGCCGGCTGCAGCAGCAGCCCGAGCGCCCAGTCGCCGGCCGCCCGGCGAACCAGCGGATCATCGCCGCCCCGAGCCGCCCAATCGCCACCCAACAAGGACTTCCAGAACCTCACCTCGGCCGGATAGTGCACCGCAGGGACGTCCAGGCAGACCTCGGTGACCCGGCTGAAATGACCTTCGGGCCAGTCCACCGGCGTGGGCACCGCGCCGAGAGTTTGGGTGACCAGGCAGAACACCTGGCCGGCCGGGGAGCGCATCACCAGGTAGCCGTGGCCGAAGTCGGCAATCAGCTCCGCGCCCAGCGACTCCGCGGTCTCGGCGGCCGTCCACGGGTCGGTGACGTGCAGGTCCAGATGTACCCGGGTGGGGCCGTCACCGAGCCGCTGCACCCGCAGGTACTCGTCCCCGGTGTGCGGCAGCAGGCTGGCGAACTCCTCGAACTGGCCGCGGCGAGCCGAGAGCCGGTGTCCGGTGGCGTCCACCCAGAAATCCACGCCCGCGTCGAACTCGGACGCGGGGAAGTCGGCGAAGGCGGTCAGCCAGAACGGCGTGGCCTCGGACATGGCAGCTCCTCGCCGGCCGGGACGATCATGAGCCGGCGAGATCCCGGCTGCGGTCGCGAGCGGCCTCCATGGCAGTGATGAAAGCAGCCTTGACCTTGTTCGCCTCCAGCTCGCGCAACGCGGCCGCAGTGGTGCCGCCGGGCGAGGTGACTCGCTCGCGCAGCACGGTCGGGTGCTCCCCGGAATCGGCCAGCAGCTTGGCCGAGCCGTACATGGTCTGCACCACCAAGGTGGTGGCGATGTCTCGCGGCAGGCCGAGCATCACACCGGCGTCGATCATGGCTTCCACCACGAAGAACAGGTAGGCCGGGCCGGAGCCGGAAATCGCGGTGACCGCGTCCTGGTACTTCTCCGGGACGGTCACCACCTTGCCGACCGCGCTGAGCAGGCCGGTGACGAACTCCAGGTTGGCGGCAGTGGCCGACGAGCCGCCGGAGATGGCGGCCATCCCCTCGTCCACCTGGGCCGGGGTATTGGGCATCACCCGGACCACCGGAGTGCCATCAGGCAGCGCAGCCTCCAGTCGGCTGGTCGAGACACCGGCGCACAGCGACACCACCAAGGCACCTGGACGCAGCGCGGACGCCACCTGCGGCAGCACCTCGGCCACATCCTGCGGCTTGACCACGATCACCACGGCATCCGCCCCGGCCACAGCCGGTTCGGTGTCGGCGATCGAGATGCCGTGCCGGGCGCTGAGCTCGGTCAGTCGAGCCGCGTGCCGATCGGCGGCGGTGATCTGGCTCGGCTCCCAGCCGGCCCGGATCAGCCCGGCGATCAGGGTCTCCCCCATCACGCCGGCGCCGACCACCGCCAGGCTGTTCATCGCGAGGCCACCACTTCGGCGATCTGGACGGCGTTGAGGGCGGCCCCCTTGCGCAGGTTGTCGTTGCTGATGAACAGCACCAGGCCGTGTCCGCCGGGCACCGACTGGTCGGTGCGGATCCGGCCCACGAAGCTCGGGTCGGCGCCGGCCGCTTCGCGCGGGGTCGGCACGTCCGACAGCGCCACCCCGGGGGCGGTGGACAGCAGTGCGGTGGCCTGGGCGACCGTGGTCTCCTCGGCGAACTCGGCGTGGATGCTCAGCGAGTGGCCGCTGAACACCGGGACGCGCACGCAGGTGCCCGCGACCAGCAGGTCGGGAATGTGCAGGATCTTGCGCGACTCGTTGCGCAGCTTCTGCTCCTCGTCGGTCTCGCCACTGCCGTCATCGACCAGCGAACCGGCCAGCGGGACGACGTTGAAGGCGATCGGCTTCACATACGGTGTCGGGTCGCCGGCCGGCACCGCGGTGCCGTCCAGGGCGAGCCGGGCCGGGTCGACCGCGGCAGCGGTCTGGTCGGCCAGGGCGCGGACGCCCTTCACCCCGGAGCCGGAGACGGCCTGATACGTGGCCACCGTGAGCCGAGTGAGCCGCCAGGCGTCGTGCAGCGGCTTGAGCACGGGCATGGCGGCCATGGTGGTGCAGTTCGGGTTGGCGATGATCCCCTTGGCCGGGTTCAGCGCGTCCTCCGGGTTCACCTCGCTGACCACCAGCGGGACGTCCGGATCCATCCGCCAGGCAGAGGAGTTGTCGATCACGATCGCACCGGCTGCGGCCACCTTGGGGGCGAACTCGCGCGACGTGGACGCTCCGGCCGAGAACAGGGCGATGTCGATCCCGGAGAAGTCGGCGGTCGCGGTGTCCTCCACCACGATCTCGCCGCCCGCCCAGGGCAGCTTGGTTCCGGCCGAGCGGGCCGAAGAGAAGAAGCGGATCTCGTCCACCGGGAAGTTACGTTCTGCCAGCAGGGTCCGCATCACGCCGCCGACCTGACCGGTCGCTCCGAATACACCAACACGCATGGTGGCAACCCTAGCGGGGCGGACTGAAAGCCCCCTGAAGGTCCGCCTAATGCACGCTCAGCGAAGGATTTCTCTGGAGAAACCTAAGTACTGGGTGCCCTTCATCGACACCGAACCGCGATCCCCGACCGACAACAGGCCGTACTCGCTGGCCGGAACCTCGAGTTCGAAGCGGGTCCCGTCCGCCTGCTCGAAGGTGACGTAATGCTGCTGGTGGATCGGGTTGTTCGAGCTCTGAAAGCCCGTGCCGACACCGTTCATGCCGGAGCCGATCATGGACGTCCCGCCACCACTGGTCTCGATCCGCTTGTCCCGGACCTCGGCCGCGGCACTCACCTCCGGCGACTGCGCATTCTTGATCTTGGGCAACACGCCTCTGACGATGGCCAGGATGATCATCCCGATCACCACCGCGAAGAAGAGCCCGATGAAGATCTGCATCATCAAGAGCATCGAGTCGAAGTGCGGGTCCATGCCCGGCACAGGCCCAGATCCTTGGTCGAAGCCGGAGCCAGGGTCCATCGGGTCGAAGTCCATGCCGCCAGCCTAGTCAGCAAGCACCCCGAAGGTCCGACTTCGCGCGACAGCCGTCATCTGCACCTCCATCCGGGCTCAGCCAGGATGACGCCCGAGCCTTCGCCTCGCCGAGGCGAGGCGAGGACGCCGCTACAGCCAGGAGACGTACGGGGCGATCAGCGCGTAGCCGACGAACGAGAACAGGTCCAAGATCACGTGGGCCACCACCAGCGGGCCGATCCGTTTCGTCTTCAGATAGACAAGACCGAAGACCGCACCCATCACCACATTGCCAATAAAGCCGCCGAAGCCCTGGTACAGGTGGTAGCTGCCCCGCACCAGCGCCGAGCCGAGCACGATCGTCCACAGCGGCCAGTTCAGTTGCTTGGTGCGGGTGTACCAGAAGCCGATCATCACGACTTCCTCGAGGACGCCGTTCATCAGGGCCACCCCGATCAGCACCGGCACCGTCCACCAGTTCTGGGCCAGGTTGGCCGGGGCCACGTTGGTGTTGATGCCGATGGCCCGCGCCGTGAAGTACAGCGCCAGGCCCGGGATCCCGATGCCAGCGGTCAGTGCCCAGCCCCAGCCGAAGTCGAACCACGGCCGACGCAGGTCGAAGCCGATCCGGCGCCGGTCTGCGGTCAGGTGCAGCAGATACAGCGCCAGCAACGCCGGGATCAGCGGGAACACCAGATTGGCGACCTGGTAGGACAAATCGAGCCAGGGACGCTCGGCGGCCACCGACGAGGTGATCGTGGTGGTCTGCTGATTCAGCGGCTTGCCGCGAGTCAGCTTGTCGGCCAGCGAGAGGGCCGAGTAGACCGCCGACTGGCCCAGCGAGACGCCCAGCACCAGCAGCAGTTCCCAGCCCGGACGAAACCGCGGACGTTCCTCGACGGCCACCTCGGCCAGCGGAGCCTCGCTCATCCTTGTCCCTCTCGGTTCAGTCCCTGTCGGGCGAAGGCCAGACAGCTGGCCAGGGCGTCGCGACGTTCCGTCCGACTCATGCCGCGGGTGCCGACCTCCAGCACAATCTGCCCCCGATAACCGGTCTTGACCAACTCGGCCAGCACAGCGGACGGGTCCTGGTCACCGTCGCCGGGCAGCAGGTGCTCGTCGGCCGAGCTATGCGTCCCGTCGGTCAGATGGACGTGGGCGAGCCGCTCACCCCAGTCCCGGACCAGTTCCAGCGACGACAGCCGCGCGGTGGCCGCATGGGAAAGGTCCAAGGTCAGGTGGTCGCAGTCGAGCTGGGCGCAGTCCCAGCTGGGCGCATAGGCCCGCAACTCGCCGCCGCCCGGCCCGCGCCACGGATACATGTTCTCCACGGCGAACCGGATCCCGGTGCTCTGGGCCAGCCGGCGCACCCCGGTGGTGAAGTCCTGAGCGTAGCCGCGCTGCCAGCGAAACGGCGGATGCACGACCACCACGCCGGCCCCGAGCCGGTTCGCGGCCATGGCCGAGCGCTCCAGCTTCTCCCAGGGATCGATCCCCCAGGTGCGCTGGGTGAGCAGCAGGGTGGGCGCGTGGACGGCCAGGACCGGCACCTCGTGATAGGCCGAAAGGTCGGCCACCTGGTCGACATCGGCCGAGACGCTGTCGGTGCCCACCATCAACTCGATGCCGTCATAGCCGAGTTGCCGGGCCAGGGCGAAGGCCGATGCCGTCGACTCGGGGAACACCGAGGACGTGGAAAGCACCACCGGCGACGTGCCGTCCAGGGGTTCAGCCACCCGTCCATGGTAGGCGAGGCACAATTCGACGACGTCGCTGGGTGCTCGCAGATCGGGCCGATTTCGCGTCCGGCCCCCTTGACAGCCAGAATGGCCCTATGCGTGTCGATCATCTGACCTTCGCGGCTGGCCCCGCCGGACTGAAAGCCGAGGCCGAGCGCCTGGGTGACCTGCTCGGTGCCCGTTTCCGCGACGGCGGCTTCCACCCCCGTTTCGGCACCCGCAGCCACATCCTTCCGCTGGCCGACGACCGCTATCTCGAAGTGGTCGAGGTCCTGGAGCACCCGGCAGCCGAGAAGGCGCCGTTCGGCCAGGCCGTCCGGGCGCGCTCGGAGATGGGCGGCGGTTGGCTCGGCTGGGTGATTTCGGTGGACGACCTGAGCCCGTTCGAGCAGCGTCTCGACCGCCAGGCCGTCCGTGGCTCCCGGCATTTCCCCGACGGACGCCTGCTGGAGTGGGATCAGATCGGGATCAAGGGCCTGATCGCCGACCCGCAGCTGCCCTACTTCATCCGCTGGACCTCCGAGCCGGAGCTCCTGCCCAGTGCGCTGCACGGCGAGATCAAGCTGGATCGGATCGAGATCGCCGGCACCCGCTCTCGGGTCGAGGACTGGCTGGGCACCGAGATCGGCGAGGTCGTCGACGGCGTCCGGATCAAGTTCAGCTCCGAGTACGGCCAGCCCGGCATTCTCTCGGCCACCTTCCAGACCCCCAACGGCAAGGTCAAGATCTAGCGATCCCCGCCTCCGGTTCTGTCAGAGCCGGGACGTAGCTTCGGGACATGGCCAAGACCGTCCCGCAGTCCCATCAGTGCAGTGAGTGTGGCTGGCGCGCACCCAAATGGCTGGGACGCTGCCCACAGTGCCAAGCCTGGGGCAGCATCGCCGAGGTCGGAGTCAGCGCAACCCACGGGGCCACTGCTCCGGTGAACCCGGCCCAGCCGATCACCGAGGTCTCGCTGGCCGCGGCCGCGTCCCTCGGCTCCGGAGTTGGTGAACTCGATCGGGTGCTCGGCGGCGGGATCACCCCCGGTTCGGTGGTGCTGCTGGCCGGTGAACCCGGGGTCGGCAAGTCCACTCTGCTGCTCGAGGTGGCCAGTCGCTGGGCCCGGGCCGGGCGCCGCACCCTGTACGCCAGCGCCGAAGAGTCCGCCGCCCAGGTGCGGCTTCGCGCCGAACGCACCCATGCCGTAGTGGACGAGTTGTACCTGGCCGCAGAGAACGACCTGGGTGCGATCCTCGGCCACATCGAAGAGCTCTCCCCGCAACTGCTGGTGCTCGACTCGGTGCAGACCGTCCAGGTGCCCGGAGTGGACACCACCCCGGGCGGGGTCGCCCAGGTGAAGGAGGTGACCGCTGCTCTGGTCCGGGTGGCCAAGCAGCGGGCCATGCCGGTGCTGCTGATCGGCCACGTGACCAAGGAGGGCACTGTGGCCGGCCCGCGCACCCTGGAGCACCTGGTCGACGTGGTGCTCAACTTCGAAGGCGAGCCGCACAGCAGCCTGCGGCTGCTCCGGGCCGCGAAGAACCGCTTCGGCCCGGCGGACGAGGTGGGCTGCTTCGAGCTGACCGAAGACGGCATCCGGGAGGTGGCCGACCCCAGCGGACTGTTCACCGCCCTGCATGCCGAGCCGGCCCCCGGCACCTGCCTGAGCATCTCGCTGGCCGGGCGGCGTCCGCTGCTCACCGAGATCCAGGCGCTGGTGGCGCCGAGCGCGGCCCCGATGCCGCGCCGGGTCACTCACGGCGTCGAGTCCGGACGGGTGGCCATGCTGCTGGCCGTCCTGCAGCGCCGGGCCGGGGTGAAGCTGCACAACAAGGAGGTTTACGTCTCCACCGTGGGCGGTGCCCGGCTGATCGATCCAGCCTCCGACCTGGCTGCGGCGATCGCGGTGGCCTCGGCGGCCTGTGACCAGTCCTTCGCCCGGCCGGTGGTGGCGATCGGCGAGATCGGCCTGTCCGGCGAGCTGCGCCGGGTCCCCGGCGTCGAGCGTCGGCTGGCCGAGGCGGCCCGGCTGGGCTTCCAGGTGGCCCTGGTCCCGCCCGGTTGCGGCGGACGGGTGGGTGCACTCCGCGCCGTCGAGGTGACCACCGTGGCCAACGCGCTGGCCGTCCTCGGGCTGCGCAAGAAGACTGATCCGGAGCGTCCGCAGCTCAGTGTGGTCGAGCAGGCCGGCTGATCGGTCTGCGAGGACGTCCCGCTGCTGCCGACATGGGCTGCCGTCCGCCGACGACCGCTACTTGGCAGTGACCGACATCACCTTCCGGGCCAAGGTCACATTGCGATAGGTGGCCGTGGCCACATAGGTGCCCGCACCGAGCACGTCCTTGGTGGTCTTGCAGCCCTTGGCCGAGCGCTTCACCGGCCAGTCGATGCCGAGTTCGACCGGCTTGCCCTTGCTCAGGGTAAGGGTCTTGCCGGGCAACAGCTTGGCGCAGTGATCGGTGGTCCAGATCCGGTCCGCCCCGCTGCTCACCGCGAGTTCGACGGTGCCGACCTCGGCGTCGAACAGGCAGTCGGCGTCGGCCTGGCTGGTCAGGGTGAGCTTGAATGGCTGGGTGCCGCCAGCCTTCACCGTCCCGTAGCCGGCCAGGCTGGCCGAAAGGCTCTCGGCGGCACAGGCCGTCGGCGCCACCGGGGTGGACGGAGTGCTGGCGGAGGCGGTGGGAGTCTGGGCAGCAGTCTGGGCAGGAGTGGTGATCGGGGCACTCGGGCTGGCCGGGCGGGTCGGTGGCGCCGCAGCCAGCGGCGCCGGGCCCTTGGGCAGGAACAGCCAGACCAGGCCGACGATCAGGGCCAGCGGCACCAGCAGCACGAGGGCGCGACGGAGCCAGTAGACCGCGGCGGGCCGCTCACCCACCGGATGCAGCACCGAGCCCATAGGCCAAGGCTAGGTCGACCCGGCCAAGACCAGGGGCACACCACGCCGAACCACGGGGTTACCTGATCCGTACTGCACACCTGGCCGGTACCTTTGAGGCAGACACACCATGACTTTGTGAGGGCAGAGATGACTGATCCGACCGCTGACTCCACTCCGGGCGCCGAGGCGACGCCGCCGGCGGACGATCTGACGTTCCCGAAGTTCGACGAGCCGACCAGGGTTGACCCGTTCAGCCTGCCCGACTCGACCCAGCCGGACACCTCCGCGTCCAGCCACCTGTGGGATCTGCCCACACCGGCCGCGGAACCGACCACGACCAGCTACCCGGGGCTGAACTACCAGGCGCAGGCTGCCTACGCCCAGCCCACCTATCCGCAGCCCCAGCTGCAGCCCGGCCCGTCGGCGTCCGCCTCGACGGGGTATCCGAACCCGACCGGGTACGCCCAGCCGACCGGCTACCCGCAGGCCCCCTACGGACAGTCTT